>JBIICY010000003.1:0-321037 GCA_044238605.1 Patescibacteria group bacterium | reverse complement strand
AAAGTCCATGCACCAGACATCATGTGGCCGCACTGCCACGGGATTGACTCTCTGCTGGCGGCGGATCTTCTTGCGACGCCTTCGCCACTGTGCTGCATAGCCTGACTGCCGATACACGCGCCGTAGTCTCGAAAACGATACCGCCAGGCCTTGCCAGCACAACCAGCCATGAATCAAGCGTATGCCCCACGTGGGATGTGCAGCGATCACATCGGTGATTGCTTGAAGCAGCGGTTGGTCACGATCAGGCATGCGATACTTGTATGTCAGAAGTGCTCGCGCTCGGCCACGAGCTTCTTTAGGCGCGCATTCTCCTGCATGATGCGCTTGAGCTCAAATACCTGGTTCGGCTCCATTGTGCCGAACTTCTTGCGCCAGATGTAAATCGAATTCTCCGAGACTTTGTATTTCTTCGCTGTCTCAGATACGCCCTCGGCGTGGGGTTTGGCGCACGATCTTGACGATCTGCTCATCGCTGAAATGACTCTTTCTCATTGGACCTCCTAGAGGTTGAAACTTCGACTTACTAATGGTCCAACATCATATAGACCACACAACAATATTTATGCCTTATTAGCGATGAGGATTTGACATGCATAGATGTATCACGACCAAGTAACAGTTGCTCCATATTTGAATTTTGATTCAATCCTCATTGATCAATGAGCTCAATATGACAAATCTACTCGCAGTAATCATTTTGGCTCGGTGCATCAACATCTGGACAGCAGAAAAGACGGCAGCGTGCAACTCAGCGGTACAGTCGTACTCAAACGATTCGGCAAGATGCCGATGTTACCGTTCGACAGCAAGCTTCGGTAGGATTCAACAACTGCACATTGCACACAGTTTTCAATCCACTATGTAGCTGTTTCTTTGATTCAACGAAAACGTTACAAGATGACCTGTAAACATTGGAGCAGTATTTATGAATGAACATCGCGTCTCGTTACAGTGCAGAACAGCCCACGCACTGCTATATCTGATCTTGATCGGTATCTCAATAACGGGAATTCGTGCTTCAGATGAGATCATGCTTTCCCTTTTTCTTTCGTTAGGTCTAGGGCTATTTATAGTGGGAGCCTTAGGTGAGTTTCAATACCTCGTAAAAGGCAATCCACCGGTTTGGAGAATTCATGATGGCGTGTTAGAGGTTTCACGTTTGTTTAGAAAAAACACTGTGTTTTCACTGAGCGCGATTACTATCTGGGAGTATCGACCAGTATCATTTTGGGGTTCCATTATGATAACCGACGGGGTGCATTCCATCACGTTGTCCCAATTCGGGCTGCCACAGGTTATGCTTCAGTCATTAGTCAAGGCCATTCAGACACCAAGCAGTTAACTGTTTTTTTACACTTTAGGAAGTCGTTTAAAATGCAAAATTCATGTGCCAAGAACATGCTTTTCTTATCCCTGTGCGTCAGTCTGGTTGTTTCCAGTTGCGCCGATATCGAGTCTCCATGTGAGCCTCTGAACAAGAACGGAGCGCACGGTAAAGGTGCTCGCATAGTTTCATGGTCATTCGATGACTTCATGGATGTATCGACCACTATTGTTGCTGATGGTTCCGGCATGTGGGCAGGTTCCAAGGCTGGCGGACTTATAGGCGCAACTCTCGGTCCAAAGGGAGCTCTGTTTGGTGGTGTTGTTGGCGCAATTATTGGAGGTGGAACAGCTTCCTGGGGTACAGCACGTGGACTCCGGCCATTATTGGTTGGCCCCAGTACTCCTTCGACGTGGACAACTAACTCGCCATACAACTCAATGCCAAATACATCTGATTCAGTAGGTTACTTGCATAATGAACTTGTTAAATACCTCACATCGAACGCTGTGCTGAATAACGACGGGACGATTGATCACACCCAATTCTATACGTTAAGTGTTGCGTTCCTAAGCAACCGCGGCTACGATAGCGTGTCTTATTATTTTCCCTACTCCAGTTTCTATTCCGTCTCGTCAACGTACACATCCATAGAATCCATGAGTGCAATTAAGTCATATCTTTCGTCGACATATGGTTCTACGAACGCAGTTGAAGTCGCCTACTGGTCGGACCTGTGCGACAGCCTGAGCACATTGGCTGCTTCGAATCCTTCTCAGGCCGCTGTATCTTCGCTAATCTCCTCATTCGAATCCGGAGTTTCCAACTTGAGCATTTCTGCCGAGCGAAAGGAGTACTTAAGAATTGGACTTCGTGGAGCACGTTGGAGCTATGCTTTATGGGAGGGGAATGTTTTCTAGGTAAACAGCATCCTAGCTCATCGGCAGGCAGTCTCCCAACTATTGCGTCAGTGTCCGATCATTCTGCATTTGTTTGTATCAATGGGCACGTCTTGAAGTAAAATGGGTCAGATTCTGACCCCATAAAAACGGTAAGCCCATGTGCCTTTGATGCATATGGGCTTTTATCGTCGTGTCTATTGCGCGTCTCAGTAGCGGGTATGAGACTGATCTTCCTCGGTTGAAGTTGACTGGATAGATTGTCTCGTTGTTTAGAAAGGATCTGTTCCTCGAATCTAACTAGCGACATGTATCCGATAGCAGAGTGCATGCGTTGCCGGTTGTAGTAGATGTGCACGTAGTTGTAGATCTCAGCCTTCGCATCATAGACGTCGTCAAAGAGAAATGGGATTCCGATCTTTGTTTTCATGCGCGCCCAGAATGATTCCATCGGAGCATTGTCATAGCATTTTAGCAGTTGCCCTTGCGGCTCATGCTTTGCTGGAAGCCTTGCCGTTGAAGCTCTGTTCGAAATACCTCTGCTTTGAATTGACTTCCTTGGTCTGAGTGAAACATTGTCTGGCCAGGCAATCGTTTTCTGCGCGCTCTGCAGGCTTGCCTGAATGTGTCCAGCAGAATCTGCGTCTGCATGGTCGTCGAAACGGTGATTCCAAGGATACGTCGAGAACAAAGATCCATGATCGCAGTAGCATAGGCTTTACCACGTCTACACGGTAGCTCCGTAAAGTCACTCACCCAGACCTTGTCGAGTTCTGCAACCTGAAACCGCTGAGCAAGTAGATTTGGCGCCGGTGATGTTGTTTGCGATGAATCAGTAGTTGGCCGGAAGCGCCGGCTACCAACAGCACGCAGACCTATGCGACGCATCAGATGCTCAACAGTCTTATAGCTCACGCATTCACCCATCTTCCTGAGCTCGCGCGTGATACGAGGACTACCGTAGGCATGCCTGTTAGCCTTGTAGACCGTGCGAATAAGCCCAAGCAGACGCATCTGCCGTTCTACACGTTCCGATGGGCCTCGCTTGCGCCATACGTAATAGTCCTGACGGCTTACACCTAAGACACGGCACATCGCCGACAGATCCCATCGTGCCCGATTCTCGTCTATGAAGCGGTATCTCATTTCGGGCGTTGACTGAAGATACCCACTGCCTCCTTTAGTATGTCGCGCTCCATTTTGAGCTGCGCATTCTCTCGCTCAAGGGCCCGTATTCGCTGCTTGTCGCTCTGTTCCGGTTCATCGCTTGATTGCCCGTGAAACGCCACGGTCCAGCGCCGAAGTGTTTCTTCACCTATGCCAAGTTGACCCGCCACACGCGTGTATGGCATCTTGCCATCGACAACCATTGACACGGCCTCACGTTTAAACGCCTCATCATAGCGTTTGCCGTACTTCTCATTCATTGTCGTCTCCCTTCTTGTCGAATTTGGAGACATCAACCCTGACAACCAAATGGGGGCGAAGTTTAGACGCGGCCCACAACCTTCGTGTTACTCGCCTGTCGTTCTCGTACCTGCTCCACGTCGCTACGAAGTATAAACATCTAGAAACAGTTGAAATACGAGGCAAAATCTAGGACTGAGACGACATACTGAGCACGTCAGTTGCTAAAAGCAAGCAGCAGTGCAAGGATCCTCAACCTATTTGTCCTTCTTCTACCTACTCGTCACCTTCGTATGCTTGGAGCACAAGCGTAGTTTGCTTAACGGTGACCTTTACATTGAGAACTGTAGGTGGCACGAACAAGATGCACCCAGCCCCATGTCCCGACTGTACCTCTGGTAGAAAATGCGCACCTGCCCAGCCATTTGCCTTGGCTTGCGTCGCAAACCAGATTTTTACCTTCTTTGATATTTTCTTCGCATCGCCGTTTGTTTCTTGGTTGTACAATGCAATGACTCGATCAGCCGTGCATAGGACTGCTCGGTCTTGCAGCTTACAAGATGTTGGCGTTGGGTATTTATACTTGTTTGTTTTGTGCATCTTGTTACCTCTTGGTAAGTTGTTGGTTTGTAACTCAGAAGTCTATAATTCAAGATTTTCTATCGATAGTCTTGAACTATTTGTGGCTTACAATTCTCTTGTTGTGATGGTCGCGAGATACAGCATGAAAGCCTGCGCTGCTGATTCTGTCGTAATTACTCCACCACCCCCACCGCTGTCGTCCATTTACGTCCACCCTCTCCATGTACGATAATTCCATAGATGCCTTGACTCGGCAAGGGGCTTGAGAAACTCGCGGTATGCTCGTGCGACTGCAGCTGCTCGCTGGCGTGTTGGCGTCCTTGGATGTCGTATACGTCAATACCTGTTATGCGCGATGTTGGAAGGCCCGTTACCGTGATGCGCCATGCCTGACCACTTCGCGTGGCTGTTGCTTGGATGGTGGGGTTCTCTCGTGTTTCCTGCTCTGCTACAGATGTAGGGTCGTTCTCGCGATAGATCCCAAATGTTGTTGCGACGTACAGCTGACCCTTATGCTCTGCTACTCCGTTTATGATGCAGTTGAGAGGGAAGTCGTTTTCTGATGTCCATGTAATGCCATCGTCGGAAGAGATCATGACGGCTTCGGGTGTTGCAATGTAGATGCGCTTCGTTCCCTGCCATATGCGATACGAGCAACGGCTGAGTGATTGGTTGCGCAGAGAGAATGTTGACTGTGATGTCCACGTCTTGCCGCTGTCGGTTGAGCGTAGGAGGTGACCCGAGTAACAGCGGATAGTAGAGTTCTGCGTGGCACTGTCCACGAGGATGTCTGCATCAACAGACACCGCCAACAAAGCGCCACTGCTCAGCTTTTTAACAGTGTAATATGCCTGATCACTCGATGGTACATTGCCGACTTGCCACGTAGCTCCGCGGTCCGTGGTGTAGGCAAGTCCGCCACTCACGCTCGACAAGAGCTCGCCATCGTAGGTGCGCATATTGTGACCACGCAATGCAACAACGAGGCTCTGTTTATTAATCTCGGCAATGTCGCTCAGCACACCGATACTGTCTCGATTCATGCCTGGCAGCTGTACCTCGATTGTGTCCAGCGGCATCCCTTCATACGAGGCATGAATGATATCGCGACGCCCGAAGTAAAAGGTTCTGTCAGCAGCACGCTGAAGCATTGTTACGGGGTTTTTCTCGTTCCAGATCCAACCTGTCAAACGTCCCTTGCCTGTACCAATGTTTACATCAGAGGTACCAAGCGCAAACATCGTATCCGTTGTGATCAACGTAGGCACGCTATGCTCATAGTTCAGCAGTGCTGTTTTCTGTTCCGGCAGAGTGAAGGATCCTTTAATGAGGAAGCCACGCATTTCACCGTCTGTGGTATACTCCAGAACTGCTCCGCGACGATCTCTGCCCACGAGCGCCCCATTCATGGTGTCGAGGAGGCATATGCTCATTGGTTGATATGCACTTGCCGCATCTCCGGTAAAACTCTTGCCAACATGTTCAACCTTGTTAGGCTCACTGTGGCTTATGCGATACAAGTGACAGGGATTCGGATCTGCACCAGCATCCTCCAGAATGTACATGGCGCTGTCTGACCAGGTATAGTTGAATGTTGTAGCATTGTTTGTATGTCGTTGAGTTTCGGGTGTGCTAACAAGTCTGCCATGTTGATCGAAGAGTCTATGCTGTATGGTCATCCCATTTTGATCCATCTCTGCAATCAAGCAGCCAAGCTCATCAATCGGACACATACTGAATCGAGAATTTACTGATGACATCTGCATGTGCTGAATGTGAACCGAATCAGCAGAGACTGCGAACAGGTACCATCTAGCGGTAGCACGTGCAAGGCAGAAGAACTGATCGCCTCGCCAAGACACTTCACCCAGTAACAACACGGGCGAAGGATCTGATGTGTTTGGAAGTTGAAAGAGGCGTTGCTCTGTAAACTTTTTTTGATCTGGTCCCATCCACGCAATGAGGGAGTCAGTAAATCCGATAAGTGTGCCGTTCTGGGTCGCGCGGATGGTACTATACGTTTTGGGGATTTGCGCAATGATGGTTTGATTGTTTGTTAACGTATCAACTGAGTACCAGTCTCCCGAAACACCTTTGCCGATAAATCCATATCGTGATGAAAACACCTTCTCGGTGTTAGCATGGATAGCCCCACTGATGTTCTTCCATGTAGCCCCGTAGTCGGTAGTGTAGAGCGGCCCAACCACGGCAATGCCTGAGTCAAGCGTGCGAAGCGGAGGGTCTGTGTCTATTCCAATTCGGCTTGATGAGACTTCGAAGTTGGAGTTGGGGTCACTGCTCGTAAGTGTCGTTATACCTGTTGTTCCCGCCTGTGACGAGCCTAATATTGACGCACGGTCATTCCTCCAAAGAATCAGAGCAGGTGAATCGTCGACAAGTGCGTAGTCAGTTGGACTGCATGCGTATTCAAATGTGTTCCCTTGATCGTAGCTGCGCAGCATTACTCGAGGCTCGTGCGAAGCAACAACGAGATATCCATCTTGCGAATCTGACCGAATCGTCTTACGGGAAAACAACTCCGTAAATGAACCAAGCCCTGTCCGTTGATAAATAAGCGAAAAACTACTATCCTGAGATGCTGCTCTGTTGATAAACGTTATTGTGCAGACACACAGACTGATGAAAAATAGGTGCGAGAACTTCATGGTAAATAACGACTTAAGGACAACAACCCAGTGGATTAAGGAGAAGGTTGCAATCGACGATAGTGCATCCTTGTGAACACGGATCAGGCGTACTACACACAACACTAGAACACGGCGTACAAGCGCCTGAGGTCGCTCTGCAGTAACGACGTTCTACGTAACAGAAATCCCTACATTGTTGCGTGCAAGGCTGCCAGCAATTGCCAATGCGCACAATGCATTTAGGGAGTGCCACGATATGGCAATAAACTCCTTGGATTGGATTGCAAGTTCCAGTAATTGAGTCGCACTTAGGAAAAGCAGCCGGTATGAATGGGGTTCCGCAACACAACGACGTTCTAGCAATTATAGCACGATAGATCGTGTCGATACTGACGAGAGCCAGTGAAGGTGGAACACAGACTCTACGAACCCAAGTAATAGCGTCAAGTGGCCTTGTACAGTTTGTACAAGGATTTGAAACAAGCTGTGTCGTAGCAAACTGCGTACACATCGTTACATCAATAGTATCTGTTACAGGACCAATGCACACGCGGAATCGGTAGGTTGAGTCATTAGTGCAGCCAGCACAATTATACGGATCCTGTCCAGGGCATCCAGTTTGAGCTGTAGCTGATATGCTCAGTCCTAGAAGACTAACAACAAATACAGCAATGAGTTTTAGTGCGTTCTTCATGATCCTTCCTTTGCAGTAGATTGTTTAACGACTAAGTGGATCAATAACAATGAGCTGCGTACCATTGTTGTACGCTGTTACTGCTTGCTGACTAAGCAGCGTGTCGGCGGCAATTTGCTGAATAGCCGTTGAGTTCGACTGTACAAACGAGTCGTACTGCGTGGTGGTAATCTGCTGTCCTGGAGTTAATACTCCCAGCCATACGAGTATTGCGAGTAGAAATTCCATCGTGGGCTCCTTGATTCATGGATAAAGAATGATGAATCAAAATTGGAGCAACCATATTTTAGGGCTGATGCATCTATGCCCTTACATTCCTCACTACTAATATGGAATAAGTATGAAGCTGTTCATGTATCTGCAAGCATTGGCGCGAACTATCGCACAGCGGCGCTTTAAGACCATCGAAGTATTCAACGAGTCCGCTGAGAGTAAGACAACAAAGAGCTATGCACTCTACAAGCTTGCGATGGATCCGACGATGACATCAAAAAAAGCAATGGCGGAACTGTATGGCCAGAGGTCTGGTAAAGGCAGCCAGGACAAGCTATTTTCCAACCTAGTTGAACGTACTGTTCATAGGCTCGAAAATCTTCTACTATTGACCGATCCCTCGCTGTATTCGGATGATGAATCGTACCATACTCATGTTAAGGCTGTTCGGTCGCTAGTAACTGGACTTTTCCTAGCCCAGAATGGACTCATTGTGGGAGCATTGTCTCATCTAAAAAAGGGCCTTAAGCAGAGAGAAATGATACCCGCAGAATGGCAGGGACTCTGCGTTGCTGCCCTGCGATATCTCATTCTGTACAATTCTCAATTCGGCTCGCGATCGAAGACTGAGGAGTATTCTCGAAAGCAGAACAACCTCCTCATCGCAATACAGGTGGAATCCGACCTGCGTGTCCGGCACGACATCCTTTATGCATCTGCTCGCGGTTCGAGTCTGCGCAACCATGCCAACCGAACTCAATGGCATGTACTTCATAAGGCATGTGCAAGGGCCTTGGCCCAACATAATGAGCATTGGTTCGCGGTGTCTTTGGCCCGCATCAGCATTACGGCACTACAGGCAACCGGACAATACGAGAAAATGCTTACTGAGCTTGCCGCATCACCTCTGCCTCGTGTAGAGATAAACCTGTATACAGCTGTGACATGTCTCGAACTTGGTCACCTTAGCAACGCCATCAAGCATGCAGTGGCCGCTCATGATGAATACAAGCCTGGATCTGCGAATTGGCTAACGTGCATTAATGTGGCGATGCGTGGCCACATGCTCACAGGCAACGTAGATCAAGCGCTCGTT
Organism: Patescibacteria group bacterium; assembly: GCA_044238605.1. GTDB lineage: Bacteria > Bacteroidota > Ignavibacteria > Kapaibacteriales > Kapaibacteriaceae > UBA10438. Next base: position 312,171 of record JBIICY010000003.1, on the reverse strand, counting down.
CTGGCAGAAGAGATACGCCAATATCCCCGCCTCTACGAACGCGACACCGCACTCGATGCATGGATCGGCATGATCGAAGCATATTGCCACTCGTATCGGCAAATGCGTTTACATGGCCCCCGCAGAAGAGGCAGGCCCACACAACGGTATCAACGCTTTAAGGCACAACTGAGAGATTCCGCAACTTCCCGTCAGGTGTACATTGCCAGCAGTGTATGGCAGCTCATCGATGCACGAGCGCAGCACCAAGATGAGCTCTACGAACAAACTCTCATGAACATGCTCCGCTATGTCCGGCGCCGTAAGGACCTAAGAAATCATCACCGATTTGGTGTTTTTGTAGAGTTCCTCTTCAAGCATCGATATTGTGCACCTACGGAGGCCCAACTAGTAAAGTACACTAACGATCTAAAATCTATCGGCAACAAGTTTTCAAATGGAGAGATCATTTCTTACGAGATCCTGGGGAGGGTACTGACGTCGGATCAGTAATCCGTCATTGTCACATTTGCTACGGTTAGGGATTCATCTGACACTGATCACTCATTCGTTTCGCCAGCCTTCAACATGGTTGAGGGTGACACCTTTACAGCCTTTTTTGCTATTTGGGGGCTTTGGATTGTTGTTGGATATCCTGCTGGCAGCATCTCATTTGCCTTGCAACTAGCAGAAGATTCCCAAAGCACGATACATTTTGCGCTCATTCCAACAGCTACTAGTATGAAGTGGTTCATGCAATCGATTGGTATCGATGCTGTGGAGAATCTTCCTAGTGATCTAAGCTAATTAGGACTCTCGCACTGTGCAGCTTAGTTATATGTTGCAGAGGTCCTTGTGCGGAATGTTACGGGTGCAGGTTGATGTTGGTTCGGTTTGGTGCTAAAACAATCACGGTGACTGATCGATGCTTACACCGGACTGATTTTACTTTTTATCTTACAAATCACCTTCTAACTCTAAGTCTTTCTGGAGTTTCTCAATGGCAGCCCGACGCCGCTCCGCATCGTGATTTCTGGCTTGTTCTTCCTCCTCTGCATGAGCAATTGCCTCAAGTCGTTTTCTCTCCTCATCTTCCTGGCGCTTGAGGGCTTCTTGGAGTCGTACGCGTTTGATTGCAAGTGCGTAAAGTGTAGTGCCTAGGCACTCCTTTACTCCCTCAATAACTCGAAGAGTGAGCTCGGAGGTGCCGTTACATACTGCGTTTACATAGCTTCGTGAGTAGTTGATGTGGTCGGCTATCTCTCGTTGGCTGAATCCGGCTACTTTCAACACTCGTTTCATTTCGTTGCCGCTTCGCAAGGTCAATTCTTCGTCGTTAATGGCGTTCGTTGTGTACTGACTGGACATAATTATTCCCTTGTTGGTATTGAAATCTGTATTGTTGGTTATCACTGGCACCAAAATCATACTCCACAGCACTGCTAACTCTGTTTGTGCGTATCTAGGTGTACTCTACCGTGTTTACGTGGTTGCTGATGGTACTTTCTGATGGGAAACGTTGAAATCTGGCATTTGTGGTCATTGTGATCCAGTGGTCACCATCTACCCTACCCTGAAAACTGTCTTGGAGCCCCTTCAGAACACCTATATAGAGCATTTTCGAGTGCATGATGGCGAACATGGGGCTGGACTTTTGGACTATTGAACTATCCTAAGTGATGACTGAAAGTCCAATTGTCCAATAGTCCATACACTTATACCTCATGGACCCTGTGTTGAAGCAGTATCATTCTTACTGTAGAGTCCGTGCCGGATTTTTTGAAAGTACTTGTCGTTTTTCAGCATGCTGTGGACAGTAGATCTGCGAATGCCATGACGCTCGCCTATCGTAATTGCCTCAATCGTTGAGAACTCCTTCGGCAGTGCATTCAGCCACGTACGCTTATTGTTCGTAACGGGTCGAAATGTTGGCATTACTGATTGCTGCTTCAAGCTCTGAACAAGTCGGTCAGTATCTTGCCTTAGAAACTCACCCAATGCAAGTGCCGTTTCAAAATCCTCCTCAGAGACAGTCATTTCGGTCGCAAGAGTTTGGTACATGAACCAATGACGCAGGGTGGTCAGAACAGTGGCGATGCGGACCACCACGATGCCTGAACGTAGAGTCGTTCCTGCGTCGGCATCCTCAATCTCGTCCTCGTACAGGGTTTTGTAGTGACGTACAAGTTGTTCTTGCTGAGCAGTTGTCAGGCTGACTCTAAAGCCCTTATCGTGATTGTCCGACACTAAATATGTCCATAACTCGAGGATTGACTCTTGATACTTTTTGGCTATCAGCTGAACTTCGTGCGGGCCTGTCCTGAATGGGTTTGTGAACGTTCTCTGCTGTGGCAACATGATAAAGCGGAATCGACTGGTGAGTCCAGAAGCAACATGTTTGATCAAGACGAGAATCTGATCTGGGGTACCAGACAACACCATGGATAAGCAAGGTCGGTCTGTGCTGACGAGTAGGTCGTCACCAACTCGTGCCTGATCGACCCGTTCACCGTGCCATGCTTTTCGCAGGGCCGGACTCGCGTCACCTGTTTCAGTCCGTAACGCGTTTTGCAAGCTATCTGCCTCAGTGTCAAACAGTAGTACCGATCGGTTGTTGCAGATTGCGCGCACTAAGACTGGTGCGGTTGAATCAGCAGGAACAATAAGCATCTTCCGTTCCGGCTTCTCGGGAGGTGGCTCTACAGACTCTCCTTTTAATCTGGCATGAGCGGCTTGCTTGCGTCGAAACTCATTAAGCTATTTTCTCGATTCCTGATGAATCTCGCCGTCAACCAGTTTGACTAGATGGAGTGCTGGTTCAATACAACTCTTGCCCGATCCAGGAGGACCGCAAAGGAAGAAGTATAGCGAAGGAGAATACTCTTTATCGTTGTACAATGTTGTGACCGTCGGCGTGACTGCACCGATTGTCGTTATACAGGCAGTGAGGAGTGCTAGGCGATGGAGCTCGTTCTCAACGGGCCCAGTTATCTGCGCTAGTGGTTCAGGCAGAGCCGACCAGTTAATGGTTGGTAGTCGCGGTGTTGGCTCTTCTACTTCGTCGACCACCGTACAAGATGTCTCGATTGCTAAACGCAGAGCTTTCAGATCACCACTACGATCGAGGTAGTCACTAAGATCACCTTTCTCTGGAAGATCTGGCATTAATGTGCGTAGGTCAAGAATGCCAACGGCAGTTACTCCGGCATCGTGCAGTGAGTGTTCAACCTGTTCTGCATGCTTACGTCCTAGCTCATCTAAATCAGGGATAATTACTACTCGCGCCCCAACCAGCACTTGCGACATTTCATCCTTCCAATTCGTTGCGCCAAAAGGATTGCACGTGGCAGTTATTCCAATAGACTCAGCCCTGTCACAATCTTTTTCTCCCTCGCAGATGCAGATTATACCACCCTGAGAGACACGTTCAAGAACCTGTGGCAATTTGTAGAGTATGCGATCAATACCGTCAGCACCCTTTTGCCATTGGCTGCCATCCCAGTGCTCAACAAAGACTTTCTTTTTGCCGATCAAGCGCTTGATTACGGTAAATCGCATGTGCGGAGCACCGCTTGCTTGGCAGTATACATGTTCACGACGCACCTCAGTTGTATGGGTTTCAGACGAAACATTTCTGGCTGGACGCGGTGGGGGAAAGAAGTGCTGTCCACAAGCAGTGCTCCAACACTTGCCACCGCCAGGTGGTGTATCAGAGTCGCCAATGATCGGCTGATAGCATCTCTTTCGTCGACTACACGGGCACACAGTTTTGCGGCCATATCGCAGTTTCTTCATGCTCATGATGCACTCCGATTTTGCTTATCTCTGGCAGTTACGAGCACCGCGAGGTCAGACTGTCGAATCATCGTTCTCCGCTGTACCTTAACGCTCGGAAGCTGCTTCAGTCGAATCAGCTTAGCGACGGTTTGGATCGAGACACCCAGAAGCTTCGCCGCATCGCTCCGTGAAAGAAGCACTTCTTTCTGGCGTTCATTAGCTTTTAGTGCACTTAGCACATGAGGTAACAGCTCTTTAAGTAGGATATCTCGTATGATGTCCCTGAATGCACGAAGGTCGTCTGTTGTTGACATACCAGTTCCTAAAATGTGGTTAATAACTAACCACAAAAGTCTTGGGACTGTGTCAGTTTGTTGGTCTACAAATCGATCTAACTAGTATATAAAACGAGGGGAATTTCGCGGTTTGAGAAGGCATTTTATATACTATTCAATTGTTTTTATGGACTAAGGATTTTACTCAGATCGTTAATCAACTTGTTGGTCAATAACTCAAGCGTATCAAGGTCTTTGATACCCTTCGATCTCGCGGAGTTAACATGGGAACCACAGCGATTCAACTCAACGTTAGAGGCTGTCAGCCAAGATTCTAAAGCGGTGTTTTTATGCTTGATGAATATGTTTCGAAGTGTGCGAGGCTTGATATCTAAGCCGCGGCGAATCGCTTCTAAAATCAGGCAGTTTTTCCACTTGGTTGCCCCAGACATCGAAAGAACACCCTTGCGAGCATCGAAGACTCGTAAGACTTCTTCTACTGTCATGCCCTGGAAATAATCTATATAGTCTTTTAGAATAGGAACCCGCGGATCGTCGTTTCGGTGCGGTGGGTCCAATTCAAAGAGCTCTTGATTTGACGTTAGGCTCTTTGCCTTTAGGCATTCTAAAATGAGCGCTTCAGAGATCGTTATTAGTTCATGAGCATTCTGATACGCTGCTGTTAACCAAGCTAGCGGGTCGCTTCCGGCAAACTGAAGATTTCTGAGGCCCTTCTCGGGATTTTGGGTGTCGCACCATACCATGTGTGGTGGACTGTCGGAATAGTACTGTCGTAGGTTCCTCTCTGGTGGTAGGCCCATTAGGCCGCGCTGCAATTCGGCTTTTTTGGCCTGAAGGCTATCAAGCACTGTGTCAACAGTACCCTCGCTGTGAGCGTCGAGTATTACCACGCGACACTGGTACTCCCAATATCGTGGATTGGCTCCAGCCATGCTCTGGAGAAACTCAGTTTAATTCTTTGTGAAGGCTCGAAAGTCCATATTCAATGCGAGCAAGATAGATGTGATTTACCGAAACACGCGGGGGATACTTCAAAAAACCGTAAGCCAAAACGTAAGCCAAAAAGAGTAAGGCCCCTGTAAACACTGTATTTACAAGGGCCTTACGAGTTTTGAATTGTAGCGGGGGCAGGACTTGAACCTACAACCTTCGGGTTATGAGCCCGACGAGCTACCAATTGCTCCACCCCGCGATAGGGAGCACAAATATAGGGAAAATAGTTGAATCTCCTACTGCCATCGTTCGCGCCAAGCATGATACTCGTGCAAACGCAGACGATAGATGGCGATGGTGCCTTCGTGGAGGCTCATGATTTCTATGTCAACGACCTCGATGAATTTCTGTCTGGATTCAGGGGGCATGTGTTCTGTTGCCTGGTTGCGAATAAAGGTAACAGCTGTCTCGCGGTTCATGCGGTTGCGTACTATGGCGGCAATGGTTTCGGATATGATACTGCGGTAGCGCAGACGAAAGATGTCGGGTTCTCCAAGTGAACGGCGCATTGCAGAATACCGCAACGACGAGCGTTTGTAGGCCCAGACAAAAACGTCGCGCAGGAGTTCGATGCGGTTGAGTTCGTAGATGCCTAGCAGGCCTTCGATGTAGTCTCCTAGCGGTACGTCCACGAAGGAAAGCGGACTCAGGTTCTCGCGTATGAACGGGATGTTTGCGGCAAGACGTGAGACACGTTTGTTGACGTCCTCAAAGGGCTGTAAATACGGTAGCTGGACCATGATGAAAAATGCCTGCTCGAATGGATCAATGATCGCCGATGCAGTCGCAAGCATGATGTCGAAACACTCTTCGATTCGCTGCGGAACCTCCAACGGGTGAAACACGGTGCCGCTAACTCCTACCGGACGCGTTCGGAGGCGGGCACTGGCGTTGACATCTGCCATGAGGTTGTAGGATAAGAGTCCGTGCAGGTTGAGTATGGTATACCGGTTAAAGCCTACATCCTCCTGCTGCTCTATCAGCATGTCGATGGCCGCCTTGTGATTGAGGATCATCTGCGCGTCCCGCGCATGTTCAGCCGTGCCACCGTGACCAAGTTCTAACAGACGCTCCGTTTCAAGTAGCGAGAATGTGTTACCCTCCAGACGACTCGAATTCCAGGAGAGATCAATCAAAAGCCGATTGTAAATTGTTTTAACATACGTCCCCGCAGGCGTTTGCCCCTCGACGGATCTGCCGTATTCATGCAGTTCACTGCGCGTAGATAGTGGCAGGTAAAATGTCTCATTTGGCGTGTACGCCTCGAGCATGTCAGCCATGTACCCTACTGGCATCCGAACCTGAATAGGCCTGCGTATGTAACGCTGTATCTCCAGTGCTTCCGGTGAAAGGGGCACCACAGTATCGGGCACAGTACCCATGGCCGGCGTAGGAAGCATGTATCGCGTTGCTGGCCCCCTACCATGACGTACTAACCGATGCTGTTCCACAAGACGCGATAACCGATGCTGCACGGTACGCCTCGGCAAATGTGCCGATACACCTGCCATGATCTGCTCAATAGATGCGCCCCCAGCCTTGCCCGCTATAACGGACAACAGGTCCTTGATCTCATCTTCTGGTAAACGTTTTGGCATATTTATGTTGCGCGTTTAATCTATTGCGCAATATAAAGCCTTTGTTGCGCAATTACACTCTGCCCGCTCTCCCAAGTGCGTCGTTGTAAACCCGTAATTCCGTCATTCCGTAATTCCGTAATTGGTAATCCGTAATCCGTAATTCGTAATCCGTAATCCGTAACCAGTAACCATCACCTCTCTCTCCTTCCCATGCCCCCTCCTCTCCCCATACAACACCTCACTATACTTGATCGGACAGAGCTCTTCACACAGTTAGCTACGCGCGAAACGGGGCTTACCAGCGCCGAGGCCGAGAGCAGGCTACTGCAGGAGGGACCTAACGAGGTTGTGAGTAAAGGTGGGGCCGAATGGCTGTGGCGCTTAAAAGAGGTGGTAAGCAATCCCCTGGTGCTGCTTCTCATGGTGCTTGGTACGATTACGTTTGTGACGGGTGATGTGCGCTCATCGATCATGATTGCGGCGATGCTGCTTATCGGCATTGTGCTGCGGTATGTGCAGGAGGACCGTTCTACCGCCGCTGCGGCCAAGCTTTCCGCGATGGTGCAGTTTACGGCAACGGTTATGCGCGACGGACTCCCGTGCGACGTTCCCGTGCGCGAGCTTGTGCGGGGAGATCTGGTGCAGTTGTCAGCAGGCGATGTGATTCCGGCCGACGTGATCCTGATCTCCTCCGATGATCTCACGGTAAGCCAGCAGGCGCTGACGGGAGAGTCGTTTCCAGTTGAGAAATCACACAGCAGAACGTCTACATCCGACCAGCCCCTTGACAACCCTGCATTGTGCTTCCAGGGGTCCACAGTGCACACGGGCTACGGGTCTGCACTGGTTGCCGGCACAGGCACACAGACCTTCCTTGGTTCGATAACTTCATCACTACAGCGCGAGCCCCCTGCCACAGCCTTTGATCTTGGTGTAAAGAAGTTTACATGGCTGATGATCACAATCATCGCTGTGCTAGCCCCGTTGGTGTTCCTGATCAATGGCCTTACACACGGTGATTGGATTGATGCGTTCTTCTTCGCCACGGCCGTTGCCGTAGGCGTTACGCCCGAAATGCTGCCGATGATCGTTACGGTAAATCTTGCCAAAGGGGCTATTGCACTTGCAGCAGACAATGTGATTGTAAAACGTATGGATGCGATCCAAAACCTTGGCGCGATGAACGTTCTCTGCACGGATAAGACGGGCACGCTTACGCAGGGACGCATCATTTTGCTGCGTCATGTTGACACCGATGGCAACTCCTCGGAACATGTGCTGCATCTGGGGATCTTGAACAGCAGGTATCAGTCCGGACTCAAGAACATCATGGATGAGGCAATCCTCGAGCATGATGCGGCGGCAGATGTGCTGGCAGACGAGTGGGTAAAGCTCGATGAAAATCCGTTCGATTTTTCACGTCGACGTCTCAGTGTGCTGCTGCAACGCGCATACGATGCCCCACTGATGATCTGCAAGGGGGCCGTCGAGGAGGTGCTCGTTTCATGCACGAATGTTTCTCCTCACGCAGTTACCATTGCACGGTCGATGAATACCGAGGGCTTTCGTGTTGTTGCCGTGGCAATCAAACAATTGAGTGGACGCACAACAATCGATGTTTCTGATGAGCAGCACATGCAGCTTGTTGGATTCCTTGCATTTCTCGATCCCCCAAAGAGTTCTGCCGCGCAGGCATTGCGCTCGCTCGCTGATTCACACGTTACGGTCAAGATCCTCACCGGTGACAACGAGCTGGTTACACGGTACGTATGCCAGGAGGTAGGTATCGATGTAACGTCAGTGCTTACAGGCACGCAGATCGATGCCCTTTCCGACGACGAACTAGCCATCCAGCTAGCGTCAACACAGGTATGCGCCAAGCTCTCTCCTACGAACAAGGAGCGCATCATCACTGTGCTGCGCTCGCACGGCAATGTTGTTGGATACCTCGGCGATGGAATCAACGATGCACCAGCACTTCGTGCCAGCGACGTAGGCATAAGTGTAGATACGGCTGTGGACGTTGCGCGTGAGGCCTCGGACATCGTGCTGCTGAAGCAGGATCTGTCGGTGATCCACTCTGGCATTCTTGGTGGACGCCGCGTCTTTGGGAATGTGGTCAAGTACCTGCGCATGGCCGCAAGCTCCAACATTGGCAACATGCTCAGCGTAGTTGGTGCAAGCCTACTGCTTCCCTTTTTGCCGATGCTGCCAATCCAGATCCTACTGAACAACTTTTTGTACGACGTCTCGCAAACGGCCATTCCAACGGATAATGTGGACGAAGAATGGCTGCGTGAACCGCGGGCATGGAGCATGCCGAACATCATGCGAGATATCATCGTGTTTGGACCGCTTAGCTCCCTCTTCGACTACATCACCTTTGCCGTGCTGCTGTTTGCATTTCACGGCGGCTCACATCAAGACCTGTTTCGTACAGGCTGGTTCGTTGAGTCACTGTTTTCTCAAACATTGATCATCCATGTGCTACGCACGCGGAAGATCCCATGGCTCGAGAGCCGTGCAAGTGCAGTGCTCACGCTCACCACGGCATTAACGCTAATGGCAGGAATGATCATTGTAGCAACACCGCTTGCAGGAGCATTTGGCTTTGTGCCACTCCCTGCTGCATACTGGCTTTACCTTGTTGGCGTGGTGGTGACGTACGTTGTGCTGACGCAGCTTGTAAAGCGGCGCCTAGCCATCTGATGCATGATCAGCCCTTGTAGGTTGAATCGAACTGACGCCGCAGGAGTTGCGCCACGTCTCGTTTGATCTCCAGCACCTTGATCTGCGATCGTGCAACGACCGTCCGTGTGCGCGGCGTATCGTTTAACGCTGCAAGCTCGCCAAAGTAATTCCCCGGCTCTAGAATCGCTGTGTGCCCGCCGTCCTTGTAAACGTCTGCCTGGCCCTCTCGTATCAGGAACATTCCGTTGCCGTGTTCACCTTCGTGAACAATCGTTTGTCCTGGTTCGAAGAGGAGCTCCCGCACGGTGGTAGTTGAACTTGGACGGATACTGGAAATGTCGCGTCCGATGATTGGCCATACCATCCAATTAAACATGGTGCGGATCCTTCGATTCCATACCGGAAGGTACTTCAGCATGAAGATGCGCCATGTAACAAAGGCAATAATGCCCGTAAAGCCCACGCCATAGAGGTGTCCTACAGCATTGCGGCGTCCGAGAGAACATGCATCACCAAGACCTGAAAACTTGTATGATGCAAGGGGCTTGTTCTCAACATGTTTAGCAATGTTCTTGCCGATATGTTCACCCGCCTTGATGGCATAGAGTGCCAGTGCCGGACACGTCCCACCTTTAGGATGAGGCACTGCAGAACAGTCGCCCCCAGCCCAGACATTCTCGTGCCCCTTTACGCGCAGCAGTTCATCGGTAACAAGCCTACCAAGTGGGTCTCGCTCAAACTGCCAATCATCAAAGATCTTCGCCTGAGCGTTGCCAGTACAGGAGATGATGGTTCGAGTAGGGATCTCATCTCCACCGCTCGTGGTTGCACTCAACGGCGTGGCTGCAGAGATGTAGGTTTTAAGGAGCACCTCGATCCGTGTCTTCGTAGCGATGAACTTCGAGGCGTAGTTCACGAGACGGGGCTGACGTTTCGCAAGCTCGGGGAGTAGCGTTGTATCTCCACCGATAAGCACTATCCGCATCTCGTCATACCTCAGACGCGTATAGTAGTGCTTCGTGAGATACTGCAGGTATTCATCCAGTTCTGTTGCAACCTCCACTCCAGCAAAGTTTCCACCTGCGATAACAAAGGTGAGAAGCCTCTTGCGCTCTACCGGGTCTGTTTCGATCTCCGCTAGGTCAAGGATGCCGGTTAGGTGGTTCTTGAGTTCAAACACGTCCCAGTACGATTTTAACCGGAAGGTATTCTGTGCTACGCCCGTGTACCGAGAGAGGTTATCGCGCGAACCAAGACCGACAACAAGATGGTCGTACGGTATCGTGTGCTGGTGTCCGTCCAAATACCTGCTCGTTGTTACGATCCGTTGCTCAAAGTCTACCCGCACAACCTCGCCGTTGTGAAAGTCTGCGCCCTGAAACACCATGCGCGACGGCGACGTGATATTGCCGGGCTGAATCTTTCCTGTGAGCATCTCGGCTACAAGGCCGTGGAATACGTGGTAGTTGTTCTTATCGATCACCGTAAGGTGCACAAGCCCCTTCTGTATCGCTGGACGCAGGGACTTCAACAAGTGGATCGTTACGTAGCCACCCCCGAGAGCAACTACACGAAGCGGAGTCGTTCCTGTAGACGTCATTTTACACCACCAACAAATCTGCGCCAGGCTCCGATAAGACGCACTCCCCGTAGGATGTATCCTGCAGATGACTGCATGCGGACGATGATGTCTGCAGTTTTCTTGCGCGGCAGATACCATGCGATGCGCTTAACGTTAACAAGGTGTCCGTACGAAACATTATCCGTTGTAGACGTACCGCCGTATGTGCCGCAGCCGAGAGTGAACGACGGAACAAGTCCGGTACATGCACCCATGATTCCCTGCGTGCCGGGAGAATTCACAAGGATTCGGCTTGCACGCATGCGGCGTCCGAAGATGTTCGCTAATTGTCGATTCTTCGTGTGAATCATCGCCGTATGACCAGTGCCATCGATTGCCAACAGCTGTTCGCTTATCTCAAGCGCATGCTCATTATCGCGTGCTTCGAACAGACTCACTACAGGAGCGGTCTTTTCTCTGGCCATTGGATTATGCTCGCTGATCTCAAATGTTGGAACAACGATCAGATTGATCGGATATGGGCGAGTAATGCCCACATATTCGGCGATAGCAGCTGGGTCTTGTCCAACAATTCTTCTTCCAAGAACGCCCGTCGAAACACCTTTTTCCATGAACCGCTGCGTTTCTTCAGGAGAAAGAACAGCAGCCCCGTTCCGCTCAAGAGCCTCAACAAAGGTGCTATAAGCGCTTCGCACACAGACAAGATTATGTTCTGCGCCACAGATAACGCCATTGTCAAACGACTTGCTGCGTACAACAGATGTTGCTGCATGGTTGATGTCGGCATCCGACGCTATCAGACAAGGGGCATTCCCAGGTCCAACACCAATTGCCGGTGTACCCGAACTGTATGCCGCGCGTACCATCGATGAGCCACCTGTTGCCAGCACAAGATCTACGCCCTTGTTGTGCATAAACATAGAGGTGGTCTGCCGGCTCTGGCGTTCCCGAACAACCTGGATAAGATCTTCAGGTGCGCCATGTGCGCGGAGAACTTCACGGAGCATGTCTACCGCCTTGATCACCACCTTGCTGCCGATGCGGTTGGGACTAAGAATAATGGCGTTGCGCGATTTGACGGCAATAAGTGATTTGAAGCAGGCCGTTGATATGGGATTTGTTGCCGGCACCAGACCAAAGATCACACCCATTGCGTCGGCTACTTCGGTAACGCCGTTCTTTGGAGTTGGGCTCAGAGCGCCGGAGCCGGGCTTTCCAACGATGTGCTGATAAACTCCTAGCACGCCGTTGATGTGCTTCGATGTTTTATCCCGTACGTTGCCCATGTGTGTCTCAGCTACCGCCTCTTCGGCAAGCTGCACAGCATTAGCAATGATGGGTTCGCACAGTGCGTATAGGAGATCATCAATGCGTTTCTCAGACCAGCCAACGAACTGCAGTTGAGCAGAACGCGCGCGGCTTACCATTTCGTCTACCTGTGCATTGTGTCCATATAAGGCTATTCGCTGCTCTGCAAGATTCGATACAGCAACCTTTAGCTTTGACATCACAGATGCACCAAGTGCCTGATACACAAGAGTGAGTAACTCGGGATCCTCAGTACGCATGCGCTCTAATGCGTCGAGCGATAAACTCTGGCCACGCACATCGGTGTTTGCGATTGCGTTGACCACTTGCTTGACAGAACCAAGTAGGCCGCTTTCCCCGAACACCACCCCAGCTGGGACGATCTCCAGCACACGTTCTGAATCAAGCTCATCTGTGGCTACCTCGAATCGAACCTCGCCTTCCCATACAATGTATCCCTTGATGGACGGCTCACCAGCTCTGAATACATACTCATGCTCCTTGTATTCAAACGCCTCGTAGTACTGCTGAAGCTTATTCCGGTGCTCCTCGGAGAGCATTTCAAAGTCAATTGGTTGTAGCATGCTGTGCGTGTGTTGTGTCTGGTACAACAAATGTTGCTATATGTTACTCTTGATCATACAAGGCGGACTCGATGAGTACCTGCGCATCTCTTTGAGCCATGTAATGCTCGAACAGCACATCAATGCAGGTGCTCTGCTGAAACACCTCTACGTCGAGTTCCTTCCACCAGTACAACTGTTTACTGTAGATAAGGGGCTCGCGTTCCGCCGCTGTTTTGAATTCCTTGGGAATGATCTTCGCCTTTTCCCCAAGTACCTGACCAAAGGCGTCAATGAACGACGGTTTCCCTATCGCTGCGCGAAAAGCCGTGCCTTCGTGCATGAGCAAGTCCCGGAGGCGCTCAAGCTGCTCAGGGTCTGGACGGTACGTGCCCCCTGCAATACCCGCTCGATCGTGGGAGACCTCGAAGTAAAGGCCCGGCATGCCGAGGGCCTTTTTCCCATGACGGTTCAGAAAGGCGCCCGTCGAGGTTTTGTATGGCGTCTTATCCTTTGCAAATCGGATGTCCCGATTAATGCGGAAGATCGCATCCTTTGCCATTGGCAGCACAAAGGGGTCTACCTCTCGAACACGATCGATAAGATCCTGCACGAGCATTGCAAAGGGCTTCTTAACGAACCGCTCGTACTGGGCACGATGTTCATCGAACCATGCCTTCGAGTTGTTCTGGCTAAGCCCCTTGAAAAACTCAAAAAACTCATGTTGAAGCATAGGTTAGAACCGGTATCGTGCTCCAACGGCCGCGCCAAAATAAAAGTCAACTGCCGGCAGCACTTTTAGTCCCGGAGCTACTTGAGCAAAGACTTCAAAATCCTTGTTTGGCTCCCAGATCAAACCAATAGGGATTCGGGCGGCAATGCGGAAGTCGTCGCCGATGCCGGCATCCACACCGTATCCAGCGAACCAGTCGATAGGTTTAGCAAGCTCTTCGCGCATAGCCCATTGGTCGATGTTTACGTGCAGATAGCCATTATCGCTAAAACTCCAGGCTGCGCCGATGGCCGTATTGTGAAAACGAAGGGAAAGACCAATCGTCCCTGGCTCACCGAACTGCATACCAACACCGGAATCGCAGTGTACGTTAGCTGGATTGCTGAACATGATCGTGAGCGCAGCTGTTGCTGTCGCAAGAAAGGCCTTGATTGACATCGAAAACTCCGTAAAAAGGTTACGTTATGTGCCGGCCGAACATAGTGAATTGCCGTATCTTACGGCTCGTCAATTTTTACAAGGGGCCAAAGAGGTATGCTTCGCTACAAAGCTGATCGCCGCACTGTCGGTTATATGGTCGTTACGACCGCACTCTTCTTTTTCCAATGGATGCAACCTTCGCTGAATTGGTGGTTGTACCCGGTGTACCTTTTCCTGTCAATTGCCGTTACGGTTATCGCTCATAACCACAACCATCTGCCGATCTTTCGCAAGAGCACGCTGAACCACTTCACTGATTACTGGCTAACGGTGTTTTATGGTTTCCCGGCATTTGGATGGATACCGACACATAACAAGAATCATCATGCTCTCAATAATAAAGAGGGCGATTACACCATCACGTATCGCCTCACAGAGCAGAACCATCTGCTGATGCTGTTGATCTACCCTATGGTAAGTTCCTATCACCAGCAGAAGCCAATTCGCGACTATCTCAAGGAGCTGTTTACAACCGATCGCCGAAAGTTCTGGCTCTGCGCCATGCAATACGTAGCTCTCGGAGTATGGATCGGCGCCGCACTGCTTATTGATTGGCGCAAAGCTCTGCTGTATGTGATCATTCCACAGCAGGTTGGTCTGTTTGCAGTGTTGGTGTTCAACTTTGTGCAGCATGTTCATGCCGACGAAGAATCGCCGGTGAATCACTCGCGCAACTTCACGGGCATCCTGAACTTGATGCTCTTCAACAACGGATTCCACACCGTACATCACGATAAGGCTGGTACACACTGGAGTCTTGCTCCAAAGAATCACGCTGCTATCGAACACACCATCGACCCGTCTCTACTCGAGCGCAGCATATGGTGGTACCTCATCCGCACATACATCCTCGGAGCCTTTATCCCAAGGTTTAGAACGAAGTCCATGAGGCTTGCCCGACTGCAGCATGCTGAGCGTGCTGCAGCCTAGAATGAGACTATTCAAACTAGTGCTATCAGGGGCAGTGTGAGTGCGCTAACAATCAGTGTTGTTGCAACGAGCTTACTACTCAGTTCGGCGTCACAACCGTAGCGGACAGCAAGGACAACACAAAGGGGTGAAGAAGGCATGGCTGTTAGTAGCATAGCTATCAGACCAACTGTTGGGTCTATTGAATAAAGGCCGAGCAGACCCTTCAAGATAAACGGCTCCACAACGAGTGCCAGAGCAACGCAAGCCACAAGGATCTTAGCACTCTTACCGATGTGAAAGATCTCTAACGTCAGACCAACAAGCATTGCTGAACAGAAAGGAAGCGCTGCTCCGATCATGACGCATGCTCCAAAGATCGTTTCTACAAGAAGACCATCCTGAGGAATGCCCAATACAAGCCACAGTATCCCCGCATAGATTGCAAGCATGCAGGGTTCAACAAAGAATCGTCGCATGCTGGCAAGGGGCGAGCGTTCCGAAGAAGCTGATCCAAAATGCAATGCGATCAGAATGCCAATCGTATTGATCGGGACACCGATCCCCAATGAACTGATGATCGTTGACATCGATACCATCGTCGGATTATCGTGAAAGATCACCTTGATTAGTGCGTTGCCTATCAGCGCGCCGCTACCAAACATTGTTGCCAATACAAATGACCCGAGAGCCGCCCGCTCGAGCTTGAGAACCCAACGGCCAAGTGAGTACGCCAAAACACCAATGAGCAACTCCGACGTAACGATGAGGCCTCCGGCCAGAAGCTCCGAAACATCGATGCGTGAACGTGCAATAGAAGAAAAGGATAGCGCTGGACAAATGACGTTCATGAGCAGGCCGGAGATCGTTGGCGCAGACTCTTTCGACAACATTGCTCGCCGACGGAGAATCAAGGTAACCGAAATCATGAGGATAAAAATCCCAACGAATGATGCCACCAGGAGGCTCATGTCCACTGTTGTATCCCCATTAAACGGCACCATATCGGTTCCGTACAGACGAATTATTGGCTCGGAATCGGCATCTTTGCACCCGGAAAATACGGAGTGTATACAATGTTTTCTAAAGCCAATTACCTTTTTGCAGCAGTAACTGCATGCCTTGTGCTTTCTTTGGGCTGTAGCAGGGAGGAAAACACATCGGCAGCCAAGTTCGCTGTTACAGTATTCACGGTAGAAGCTCGCGAAGTTCCCATTTCCATGGAGTGGGTTGGGCAAACGAAGGGGTCGTTCAACGTGGACATCCGTGCACGTGTAGAAGGATACCTTGAAGCAATTTTGTACAAAGAGGGACAAGATGTGCTTGCTGGACAGTCGATGTTCAAAATCGACCCGTCTACTTACAGGTCATTTGTTAACCAGGCACGTGCCCGTTTGGCCGAGGCACAGGCAACGAATGCGCGTGCACGTCAGGATTTAGCGCGCTACAAGCCCCTTGTGCAGGAAAACGCAATTTCACGTCAGGAATACGACGCAGCAGTTGCACTTGAGCAAGCAACCGCTTCAACGGTAAGTGCGATGCAGGCGGCGCTCGAGAAAGCACAACTCGACCTCAGCTATTGTGATGTAAAGTCGCCTATTAGCGGTGTTGCCAGCATTGCAGTTGTAGGAACGGGCAACCTGGTCGGGAGAGGCGACAATACCCTGCTGGCAAGGGTCTCTAAGATCGATCCAATTCGAGTTACCTTTAATCTTTCGGAGCAGGAGTACTTGGCCTATAAACGCTCTGCACAGAACAAAATGGCAAACACTATGCCTGTGCAGCTTACACTTGCTGATGGGTCCGTATGGCCGCACCGAGGCAAGCTTGTTGTTGCAGACAATGCAGTGGACCCGGCTACTGGCACGCTTCGTATCGATGCAGAGTTTGCCAACCCTGGAGAGTTCCTGCGTCCAGGACAATTCGGACGAATCAAGGTTACCAAAGAACTGCGTCAAGGGGCTATTGTAATCCCTGCACGCGCCATTACCGAGCTCCAGGGCCAAGCGCGCGTAGCGGTCGTGAAAAACAACAAGGTGTCCTATCGGAATGTCGAGCTCGGCCAGCGCATCGGTAGCGTTATCGTTGTTGAATCGGGATTGGTTGCAGGCGAACAGATCATTATCGACGGACTCCAGATGATCCGCGATGGTGTTTCAGTAACAACCAAGCCGAGTGCGATCTCAATAGACTCTCTCCTTTCGTCGAAGTAAGGGGGCCTATCATGTTCTCAGCCTTCTTCGTCCGAAGACCAATTGTTGCGATCGTCATCTCCATCGTTATCCTTTTGGTAGGTTCAGTTTCCCTGTTGCGCCTGCCAATCGAGAAGTTTCCGGCGCTTGCGCCCCCTATCATTCGCGTGCAGGGATCCTACCCTGGCGCGAGTTCCGAAGTTGTTGAGCAGTCTGTAGCTACACCGCTGGAGCAGAAGATCAACGGACTCGACAATCAGCTCTCGATGTTGTCGAAGAATACCAGCGATGGCAACATGAAGCTCGACATTGCCTTCGAGCCAGGCAATGATATCAACATCGCCAACATGCTTGTGCAGAGCCGGGCCTCGCGGGCCACATCTCGGCTGCCACAAGAGGTCAATACGCAAGGTCTTACCGTTAGCAAGATCAATCCATCAATCCTGATGGTAATCTCGGTGTACTCCGAGAGCGGAAAGTACGACGGGATTTTCCTGAACAACTTCGCAATGATCAACGTCCGCGATCAGCTGCTGCGCGTTCCCGGTGTATCCAACGTAGATCTTATTGGTGCTGAATATGCCATGCGCCTGTGGGCGCAGCCGGATAAGATGGCGCGCCTTGGCTTAACACCAACGGACGTTATCAGTGCGCTCCGCGAGCAGAATATCCAGGCACCTGCCGGCAAGCTTGGCGATGTGCCTACGTCGAAAGGACAAGAACTCACGTATTCCGTGCTTGCCCCAGGAAAACTCTCCACGCCAGCAGAGTTCGAGAATGTGATTGTGCGGGAAACCGCAGACGGACGTGTTGTTCGTGTGAAGGATGTTGCCCGGGCTGAACTCGGCAGCGAATACTATGGCATGAGTTCCCGCTTTGATGGCAAGCCGGCAACGGCCCTGATTGTCTATCTGATGCCCGGAGCCAATCAGCTTGAATCGGCAAAGGGGATCTACGCCAAGCTTGAATCAATGCGGTCATCCTTCCCCAACGACATCAAGGTTCAGGTTGGCTTCGATACAACGCCTGCAGTGCAGGCATCGATCGATGAGATCATCCAGACGCTTCTGGAAGCTGTTGCCCTAGTGATTCTTGTTGTGTTCATCTTTCTGCAGAACTGGCGTGCTACGCTGATTCCGCTTCTCACGGTACCTGTATCGCTGATCGGCACGTTCATCTTGTTCCCGATGCTTGGGTTCTCGATCAATACGCTCTCACTGTTCGGCCTGGTTCTTGCCATCGGCATCGTGGTCGATGATGCGATCGTTGTAGTAGAGGCAGTCATGCACCATATGGAGCATGGACACTCTCCCAAAGAAGCCACGCTTATGGCGATGAAGGAGGTTGCTGGACCCGTTGTTGCAATCGCACTCATCTTTGCGGCGGTCTTCGTGCCC
Source organism: Patescibacteria group bacterium (assembly GCA_044238605.1). Classification (GTDB taxonomy): domain Bacteria; phylum Bacteroidota; class Ignavibacteria; order Kapaibacteriales; family Kapaibacteriaceae; genus UBA10438. The sequence goes on along the minus strand of JBIICY010000003.1, from coordinate 293,691 downwards.
GTTGGATTTATGGGTGGCATTACCGGCAGCATGTACCTTCAGTTTGCCATCACGGTTGCTGTATCTACGCTTTTTTCTGCCTTTAGCGCCCTCACGCTAAGCCCTGCGCTTTGCGTGCTACTGCTGAAGCAACCAAACCCTGAGAAGCCAAGTCCGCTTGCCCCATTCTATCGAGCATTCAATAACGTGTTTGGACGGTTCACGAATGGCTACATGTCCGTTGTAACGCGCCTTGTCCGCAAGTCTGTGTTGTCAATAGTTGGCGTTGTTGTGTTCGCACTTCTTACAGGGATTACTGTATCGAGCCTGCCATCGGGATTCGTGCCGCCAGAAGACCAGGGCATCATCATGGTCAACATTGCATTGCCAAATGCTGCCTCGCAGCCGCGGACAGATGCCGTTGTCCGTAAGGTGGAACAGATTCTTGCAAAGCAGGAAGGTGTAGAATCCTACATCTCGGTTGTTGGCGTCTCGTTTATTGCTGATGCGTCAACATCAAATGTTGCGTCGATGTTCGTGCGTCTAAAGGACTGGGAAGAACGCAAGGAGCTTATTGACACCAAGATCGTTGAGCAGCTCAATGCCGCATTTCGCAGTATTCCAGAGGCAATCGTCTTTTCGTTCTCGATGCCGCCAATTCCCGGCTTCGGCAATGCCAGCGGTGTAAAATTCTACCTGCAGGACAAATCAGGCACTCGTAGTGTGTCGGAGCTGGCAGCCGAGACTGCGCGCTTTGCTGATGCCTGCGCTAAGCGTCCGGAGCTTGGATCGTTCTTTACGCAGTTCGATGCAACCGTTCCGCAGATGAAAATAGAACTCGACCGCGAAAAGGCTCGCAAACTGGGAGTACCAGTAGACCAAGTGTTCCAGGTGCTGCAGTCGATGCTAGGCGGCGCCTATGTAAACGATTTTAACAAGTTCGGCAGACTCTATCGAGTGTTCTTTCAGTCCGAGAGCCAGTTCCGCCAGCGTCCGTCTGACATCGGATCGTTCTTTGTTCGAAGCGCCACAACGGGCAGCATGATTCCGCTCTCTACGCTTGTAAATGTTACGCAGACCAATGGTTCAGAGATCACCTACCGCTATAATCTCTACCGTTCTGTGGAGATCTCTTCGCAGGTTGGTAAGGGATATACCACTGGAGAAGCCATGAGTGCATTAGAGGAGGTTGCTGCCGCATCGCTGCCGACCGGCATGGCCATTGAGTATGCCGGACTCTCCTACGAACAGAAGCGTGCACCAAGCCCCCTACCAACCTTTGGCATGGCCGTGCTATTTGTGTTTCTGCTTCTTGCGGCGCAGTACAATTCATGGAAGCTTCCCTGGAGCGTTCTGCTAGGAACACCTGTGGCAGCATTCGGTGCGTTTTTCGGTATCTGGGTAATGGGGCTTGCCAATGATGTCTTCGTACAGATCGGCCTTATTCTTCTGATCGGCCTTGCTGCAAAGAATGCAATCCTCATTGTTGAGTTTGCCAAAATGCGACAAGAGGAAGCTGGGCTTACGCCACATGAAGCCGCTCTTGAGAGTGCAAAGCTCCGATTCCGTCCTATTCTGATGACGGCGTTTGCGTTTATCCTTGGCGTTGTTCCACTCATGACGGCCAGTGGTTCTGGCGCAGGTGCGCGCAAGTCTGTTGGCACGGCAGTGTTCTTTGGGATGTTGGTTGCAACCATCATCGGCGTAACACTTGCTCCTGCACTTTTCGCCTTTATTGAGTCTCGCGGAAAGGGGCAAAAACATGCGTAGTCGTACTTGCTATAGCATCGCAATGTCCTTGATCATTGCAGCAGGAGTGCTAACGTCATGCAAACTTGGGCCCGATTATCGCAGACCAGATCTGGCGATGCCCGCGACATACCGCGGAGTAGCTGCAAACGACCGTTCGCTAGCAGATCAACGATACTTTGAGGTCCATGGCGATTCAGTGCTCAACAACTACATCGCTCTTGCACTCAGGCAGAACTACGACGTGCAAGGCACCCTAGCCCGCATTGAACAGGCCAAGGCTGGTGTTACTATCCAGTCATCTCAGTGGTACCCACAGCTAGATCTTGCTGCCAGTGGTAGCGAATCCAAGCTTTCAAAGAATCGGTTTCCAAATCAAAGTGCTGAAGCGCTGAGTTCGCTCCAGGGAGTGTTCGGCTTGTCTGCTATGCTCAATTGGGAGATCGACGTTTTTGGAAGAATCGCCAGAGGAACCGAAGCACAGCGTGCACGATTGTCTGGCAGCTATGCAGGAAACCGTGCTGCTGTTCTCACACTCGTGGGCTCTGTAGCAGAGACGTACATTACACTTCTCGAATTTGACGAGATCAAGAAGAAGCTTGATTCCAATCTTGCTAATCGTCAGGAGTATCTAAAGCTTGCCAAGACGCTGTTCGATGCTGGCAAGACATCAGAACTTGATTACCGTCAGGCAGAGGCAGAACTCCATCGTATCGAGGGCACTATCGCCACGACGATCGCTGCGATTGAGCAGACAGAGAACACTCTCAATGTGCTGCTCGCGCGTATGCCGGGCACTCCGGTACAGCGTGGAGGTTCAATCGAGGAACTTATCGTGCCAGACACCCTCCCTACGGGGCTTCCTGGCTCGCTGCTCGAGCGTAGGCCCGATATACAGCTCGCTGAGTACGAGCTCGAAGCGGCTACTGCAGAAGTCGGTGTAGCCGTGGCACAACAGTTTCCACGTGTTTCGCTCACGGGCGATGCTGGACTGCAGAGTTTGCAGGCCGGCACACTTTTCGATCCGGCGTCATTTGCCTACCAGTTTGCCGGCAATCTTGTGCAACCTGTCTTTAATGCCGGACGAAACGCTGCTCGCGTTGATGGAGCAGAGGCACAATCCATGCAAGCTCAATTCGCATACAAGACCGCAGTACTCAATGCGGTCAAAGATGTCAACGATGCTATCACGATCGTTACGAACGGACACGTGCAGGTTAAGGCTTCACAAGAAGGACTTGTAGCTGTAACCGAAGTACTGCGACTATCGCAGCTGCGCTATCGTTACGGCGCTACACCCTACTTGCAGGTTCTGGACGCACAGCGTTCGTTACTGGATGCACAGCGCTCGTACATCTCTGCTCGGGCAAATCAGTACCGCGCGTACATCAAGCTCTACAAGGCGCTTGGTGGCGGATATCAGCAGTAAGTGTTACTGCTTCTCAAACAGCGAAACATCGATCGTGCGGGTGCGTGCAAGCCCCTTACCTCCACGGTGATTGAGTCGTGCACGAACGTTGATGGAGAATGTTGCTGACTCGAGCTTTGGGATCTTCTTCCCGGCCTTAGGCTGCGGGTGCTTGATGTTTCCGCTGATAACAATCTCTCCGCTGGCCGAGACAGAAGCTGTGAGTTCCACAGAACGGAGCGAATCCAGTGAGGGGTCTGATGTTACAAGAGATTCGTCTGCGTACTCAACCGCAACATCGCTGAGTGTAAAGTTTCGTACCTCTGGAAGATGATCTACCGTGTCCTTGCCTGTAGTTAAGACGCGGATGCCTCGTATCTCAAATGGCAGAGAACGTGGTGTCTCTTTACCGAGGACTACTTCCATCTTGGACTGTGATACAATGGGACGTGGAATCTCGACGTTTGCAACAGGAACGGTGAATGCTTCTGAGGACGTAGCAATCCAGTCATCTCCATGCCGATACGCCGCGCTCACGGTAAGCCGCACGGATCCTCGCACATAGTTTGCTGGGAGAGGTATACCTTGTCCCTCGAGGTGCAACAGCACAGATACATCGTGATGGAGAGAATCTTTTGACGTCCACCAGATAGAATCTACCACAGGCTTATAGCGAGCATAGTCGCCTTTAATCGACCTTACGGTTGATGTTTTCACAACGGCCTTCATGGTATCTACCCTGCCCACGATTGTTATGCGCTTGATCAGGAAGGAGGGTCTGGCATTATCGCTGATGAACTCTGAAGCAGCCTTGTCGGTGTTGATCAAAGGAGCCGATTGACCCAGTGCCACGTCTGCGGTGAAGACTAAGCTTAACCAAAACAGCAGAAGAAACTGAATCTTCACTTGCATACCGCCTGAAGATACTTTACAGCTGAACTGTCACCGAGTTGCAATGCTCCAGCAAGGTCTCTGCATGCGCGCGCGGTATCGCCGCTGCTGAGATAGATACGTCCGCGCAGCAGTCGTGCCTTTGGAAACGTGCTATCGATTTCGATAACAGTTGAAATGTCCCTCAGGGCATCTTCGCGCAGCCCAAGTTCTGCACCAACAACTGCCCGCTGCATCCGAGCACTGATTGTTACCTGCGACGGTCTCAGCTGCAGGCACCGGGTAAGGTCGAAGTATGCCTTCTCAAACATCCGCATGCGCATATAAGCCGTACCCCTGTTATACCATACCGGTGAGGCACCGCTATCCTGCTCGATTGCACGCGTAAAATTCACGACTGCTTCACCATACCTGCCGTCATGAAATGCATTTAATCCCTTACCAAACCACTCGCTAGCATCCTGTGCGCTTGCGATGAGCACGCAGCACAGACCTACGATGATCGATACGTTGTTCGTTGTCATGCCGCGATTCTACGAGAAACTTTCACGACAATCAACGTTGAACAAAGGCGCATATTGCGCTATGAAGCGATTAACCGAACTGCAGAACTTTCGTCAAGAGATTCTTGAAGCACTTGGCACCTCTGTGAGCCCCCTTCAGATGCTGGATCTTTCAAAGAAAATGCGCATCAAAGCCGGCAGTGATGAATACGAATACATGCGTGATCTGCTCGAGCTGATGGTAGACGAAGGTATCGTGCAGCGGATGAGCCGCAGGAGGTATACGCTGCCTCATCGGACAAGTTCCGATATACATGGCGTGCTGTCGTATCATCACAATAACGCAGTTGTTACAACGCGGGATGAGTCGGTTCCGGTGATTGCTATTCGACGTCATGACATGAACACGGCCTTATCCGGCGACACCGTTGTGGTGCAAATGCACGCCATAGCAACGGGAAAGAAGCCACGGGGCGAGGTGCTTGACATTGTCCAGCGCGCCGCCCACGTAATCACAGGTACGATAGAACACGATGGAACCTTCTTCTATGTCATTCCCGACGACGTAAAGTACCACATAGACTTCCTCGTTGCCGAGCAGCATCTGAACGGGGCTAAACCCGGAGACAAGGTTAGCGCGCGCTTCCACCGTTGGCGCAATGCACAGTCGTCTCCCGAAGTAACCATTGCAGAAGTGATCGGCAGATCAGGCAAGGCGGCCGTCGAATTCGCAGCGATCCTCAAGGAGTTTCGTCTGCCAAAAACATTTCCACCTGAGGTAGAAGCAGAAGCACTGGGCTATGCCCATCCAGATCCGTCAACGCTGGAGAATCGGCGCGATATTCGGGATCTGCGCATTGTTACGATCGACCCCGAAGACGCACGCGACTTCGATGATGCACTCTCGCTAACGCATCTCGACAATGGCAACATAGAGCTCGGCGTGCACATCGCAGATGTCTCGCATTACGTGCAGGAGGGGTCGGCGCTTGATAAGGAAGCACTACAACGTGGCAACAGCACCTACCTGGTGGACTGTGTTGTCCCGATGCTGCCTGAGAGACTCAGCAATGATATCTGCTCGTTGGTGCCCAATCAGCCCCGTTGCGCCTACTCAGTGTTTATGGAGTTCTCGCCCACTGGCATCAGAAGATCATACCGCATCGAGGAGACTCTTATTCAGAGTTGCAGACGGTATACCTACGACGAAGCACAGTCTATCATCGAAGGGGCCGACGGAGACCACGCAGATCTGATCAATGAACTGCACGCGCTGGCACGCAAACTCTTTACGCGCCGCATGAAAGCCGGCGGTATCGATTTTGAGACACAGGAGATCAAGTTCATTCTTGATGCAGAAAAGATGCCTTCACGTGCGGTTGTCAAGACACGCACACATGCAACCTCGCTCGTAGAGGAGTGCATGCTGGCAGCCAACAGAACTGTGGCAGAGCATCTGCATGCGCTTAAGAAAGACTGGAATCTGCAGGATGTTCCTCCGTTCGTGTATCGTGTACACGACAAACCAAGTGCCGATAAAATCGCCGATGCAACCAATGTGATCCGTGCGCTCGGGTTTGATGTGCCGAGCGGTCAGCTCTCTCCATTGCAGATCAATGCCGTTCTTGAGCAGGCTGCAAACCGTCCGGACAAGCCCGTAGTTAACACGCTGCTGCTGAGGTCCATGGCCAAGGCTGTCTATGCCGAGTACAACATCGGACACTACGGGCTAGGATTTGCGGACTACTCGCACTTTACATCACCTATTCGCCGCTATCCCGACCTTGTTGTACACAGATTCCTCAAGGAATACAGTAAGGGGCTTCCTGAACAACGCAGGATGTCTAAGCTGCGGGATCTGGCATCGTATGCAAGTGACCATTGCTCGCTGACGGAGCGGCAGTCCGTTGAGGCCGAGCGCGCCTCGACAAAGCTGGCTCAGACCATCCTAGCCCACGAGCATGTTGGATCGGACCACATAGGCTACGTCACGGGCGTAACGCAGTTTGGCGTATTCATTACCCTTCACGATCTGATGATCGAGGGTTTGCTGCATCTTCGAGATTTCGACGACGACTACTACATCTTTGACGACCGCCGCATGCGCATTATCGGACGTAACTCTCGGCGTGTTGTGCGCTACGGTACGCAGCTGCGCGTACGTATCGTCAAAGCCAACATCGACCGTCGAGAAATCGACCTACGATTGTCAAAGGATCAGTCAGGCATCGAACAAACCGTGGAGCTTGTGGAACGTGAGATCAAGAAGCCGAAGAGGTCGGGCAGACGCGGACGCGAGTCTTAATCATTCTTCAGATACTATGCCGAAAACAGTAACACCCCGCTACAACATGCTGTAACGGGGTGTTCTTTTTTGACTCTTGGATTTGCGGTTCTGTACCTTAATTAGCCGGAGCTGTCGGTACAGAAGAAGCTGTGCGGGTGATCTCTTCTCCACCCAATCTGCGTGCTGCAACAAGACGCTTGCTGTAGTACGTAGACTCGAGTGAGGAAATCGTTACGCCATATCGTGATGACGAATGTGCGAACAGATTGTCTCCGAGATACATCCCGACATGCGAAATACCTCTGCGGGAACGTGTTCGGAAGAACACCAGATCTCCAAACTGCAGATCTGATCTGCGAGATACCGATTGCCCAATTGCGGACTGTGAAACAGACGTGCGAGGCAGCTGAATGCTGAAGGCCGATGAGAACAGCATCTGTGTGAATGCTGAACAGTCGATCCCTGTGCGTGCGCTACCACCAAAGTGATAGCGTGTGCCAAGCCAATCCATAACAAGGTCTGCAAGTTTCTGCTTCGGTATTCCACCTGGCGTTGCTGCGTCTTCCTTCTCCCGTTCGCTAACCATGGAAAGCCATAGTGAGCGGAACGCTTCCAAGTCTGGTGTAACATCATCTTCCTGCTCAAGCTCGGCGATGATTTCGCCTTCTTCATAGGGCTGGTCTGCCCCTTGCTGATCAAGAGCAAGTTCTCCGTCGGATGCGAGTATATCCGCGGTGTTGATGATCGTGTCGCGGTTCGAGGCGTATTGAACACCTGTAAGGCGACATAGTTCAGGACTCTGGGTGCTGAGGAGGGCGTAGGCCTGCTTTTTACCAGCGGCACGAGATGCCGGTGTACAGGCAGTTCTACGAGAGCGCTTGCGACTGCGCTTGCTCTTCTTTTTTGTTGCCTTCTTGATTGCCGCCGCCACTGGTGCAGACGACACTTCCGTTGGCACAACTGAAGAGAACGCGAAGACTGCTGCGATCAAGACACATAGGAGAGACATGCCTGGCAGTTGTGTCATAACTGTGCCTCCTTGTGATGTTGTGTAAACAATTAGTTGATGGACGTCTTGTAAACTCGTTCAAGAACAAGACGGTCCGACCCGTCAAGGGTTAGCCCCTTAACCTGCGGGTGCACAACCCGAAGAACAACGTGATAATACAGAAACACCCATGGCGCTTCCTCTATCACGATACGTTCCATAGCAGATGCGATATCCCGACGCTCACGATCTGATCGCGTCGGGTCCAAAATGGCTTCATAGAGTGAATCAAGGTCCGGACGCGATATACGCGTTGTATTCGGACCCTTCGGGGCGATGGTCGGTGTGATGAACAGAGCCAGGAAATTTTCCGGATCGGGATAATCCCCAATCCAACTTGTCCGCCACAATGCGAGCTCACCAGCTCGAACCATGGACAGGTGCTGCGGAAAATCAACCTGACGGAGTTCAACCTTGATTCCAATCTCTTCCCACTGCTCTTGAACCGCTTCGGCAATAGCGGCCGTACGGGCACTATTACCAAGCTGTAGCAGAAGCGGAGGAAGCCCCTTGCCGTTTGGATATCCTGCTTGTGCAAGTAATCGGCGAGCCAGCGCTGGATCATATCTGTACCCACGAACGGAGTCGTTAAATCCCGGCATTGTTGGGGGAAGTACCCCGTGATATGCTGGGACGGCTCTGCCATTGAGGAGATATGCAACGATGCGATGCCGATCGATGGCGTAGTTCAACGCCTGACGTAATGCCTTCGAACGAGCTAGGGGCGATAACTGCCCTGCCGGAAGGGTGGTGTCCATGAGGATGCCGTAGTATTCCACAGTGTTGGCTGATGTGCGCAACACGCGAAACCGATCGTAGGGGGCTTTCAGGCGCCCATCTGATTCAAAGACACTCGGGATAAATGACTCGTCTATAGAGCTGATGAGGTCGAATTCACCTTTGGTGAACTCGAAGAACTCGCTCTTTGGGTCCCGCACAAATCCTACACGCACCGTTGACAGGTACGGCAGACGGCGCCCGTGGGCGTCGAATTTGAAGTAGCGCGGGTTTCGCCTCAACGTCAACTCTCTATCTGGTATCCAAGTACCGAACATAAACGGGCCCGTACCAACGGGATGTCGTCCATAATCGGCACCATACAGTTCGATCGCTTCCCTCGGAATAATCGAGCCATATGGCATTGTGAGAACTGCCAGAAACGGAGCAAAAGGTTTTGTGAGACGAATAGTGAGAACAGAATCATTGATCACGCGTATTCCCTGAAGCGACGGCCACAGTCCACGACGCGTTGCCTGGTGAAATTCATCACCGCCAAGGATCGTAGTGCGGAATGCCCAGAGACCGGTAGACTTTGTGCGTGCATCCAGAATGCGCTCAAGACTGTACTTAACGTCCTGTGCAACAACTCTGCGCGTACGCTGTGGTCCAAAACATGAATCCGTGTGGAACCAAACATCCGTCCGAAGACGGAAGGTCCATTCCAAACCAGCATTATCGACCGACCATTCCGATGCAATGCACGGGGCTATGGTAAGGTTCGAATCAAGCTCTACGAGCCCGTTGTATAGGTGCGATGACGTCCACAACGCGCTACGGTAAGATGCTTGTGCTGGATCTAAGCTGAGAAGACCATCAGGTTCGTTGTAACTGAAAACTGACGTACTCTCTACTGGTGCCGGCCGATGACCGACACACGAACTAAACAAAAAACTGCAGATTGCAAATCCAATTGTCAAAGACCGCTGAAGAGCCAGAGACCGCAACCCATGTGCGAAAACGGATCTGATCTGGGCTTCCATTACGACAAAACTCGGGTATTCACGCCAGAAACCCAATGAATTGCCGTTCATAATGGGAAATATTGGGTAAAGTTATCCACACTTGGAGCTCTTGATTTCCCGTAATATTGCAGCTCAATGAGGCGTATTGCTGCAACATTCATTCTGCCCATATTGATCACAGGATCTCTCATGGGCAGCTTTCAGTCTCAGGAGTTACGACAACTCCCGAATCTTATTGCACACTACGACCACCACCGGACAGAACATGGTCAGCCGGAGCTCACATTCATCGAGTTTCTACTCGACCACTTCCTGCAGTCAACTCCAGACACAGATCCGGAACACGAGGCCCTGCCCCTCTTTGGCAGTATCCCCGCTGCTCAGTCATATGTTCCGAGCATGCAGGCTCTGCGTCTGCAGTGCATAGAGTCTCCTCAGGACTATCAGCAGCAGGCTCCTCGTCAGCAGGAGTTTCCAGATTCGGGTTCACCTACAGACGTGTTTCAGCCCCCTCGATACTCATAGTTCTCTGACTCGGCGTCTCACCTAGGACGCAGCCACATAGAGTATATGTCACGAGGAAACCATGTTCGAGAAGATCATAACCTTCTCCGTTCGTAACAAAGCTGTTGTTGCGATCGGAATTGCGGCCCTTGTTGTTTGGGGCCTGTATTCACTCCAGCAGCTACCGATCGATGCTGTCCCGGATATCACAAATAATCAGGTTCAGGTTGTTACCCTGTCTCCGGCACTAGCGCCGCAGGAGGTAGAGCGCCTTATCACGATGCCGGTAGAGTTAACCATGGCATCGATTCCGGGTATCTCTGAAATGCGCTCGATGTCTCGCTTCGGATTGTCGGTTGTTACAATTGTCTTTGACGACGATGTTGATGTCTACTGGGCTAGGGCCCAGGTAGATCAACGGTTGATTGAAGTTCAGCGCGAGATTCCGCAAGGGGCCGGCACACCGATTCTTGCCCCGGTAACAACGGGCTTGGGCGAGATCTACCAGTACACGCTGCGCGCAAAACCAGGGTACGAAAGCAGATACTCGCTCACCGAGCTTCGAACGATTCAGGACTGGATCGTGCGGCAGCGCCTGCTGGGAACGCAGGGAATTGCAGATATCTCAAGCTTCGGCGGCTACCTCAAGCAACTGGAGATAGCTTTAGATCCCGTACGCATGCGCTCTGCCGGAATCTCTGTTGATGAAATCATCACGGCAGTAGACAGAAACAATGCCAACGGTGGCGGCGCATACATTGAACGTAGGTCAGATGTGCAGTACATCCGTACAGACGGCATCGTGCACTCCCCTGAAGACGTAGCCAACATCGTTGTGCGCTCTTCATCCGAGTCTACACCCTTGCGCATAAGAGATGTTGCAGAAGTACGCGAAGGACATGCCATTCGCTATGGTGCCATGACGCGAGGCAGCACCAGCGAGGCTGTGGGCGGAATCGTATTGATGTTAAAGGGTGCAAACTCAAGTCAGGTTATTGCGACGGTAAAGTCAACGATCGACGAGATCCAGAAGACACTTCCAGAAGGCGTTATCGTAGAACCATTCCTGGACCGCACGAAGCTTGTCTCGAAGGCAATTTCAACGGTATCAACGAACCTGATAGAAGGTGCACTTATCGTGATCTTCGTTCTTGTTCTGATGCTTGGCAATCTGCGAGCTGGCTTTATCGTGGCAAGCGTTATTCCCCTTGCCATGCTCTTTGCTGTGAGTATGATGCGCGTGTTCGGCGTGAGCGGTAATCTTATGTCACTCGGCGCGCTAGACTTTGGTCTGATCGTTGACGGTGCGGTGATCATCGTGGAAAGCGTTCTTCATGCGCTGCATATGCCCGGGCGCAAGAGACATGACGATTCCCAGCAAACCGTTCTCGAGGCATCTATAGGCATACGACGCTCGGCGGCATTTGGTGAATTGATCATCATGATCGTCTACATCCCTATTCTCTCGCTCGTTGGTATCGAAGGTAAGATGTTTAAGCCAATGGCGCAGACGGTGATCTTTGCTGTTGCTGGTGCGTTTATTCTGAGCACTACCTACGTTCCGATGATGTCGGCTCTGCTTCTGAAGCAGGGCATCAAGACCTGGACATTTGCCGATTCAATCATGTCCGTGATTGCCCGTGCCTATAGACCTGCAAGAAGGTTTGCAATGCGAAACATGCGACTGGCCCTGATAACCACATTCTCGTTCTTCGCAGTGTCTATCGTGGTATTCATGAACATGGGGGGCGAGTTTCTGCCGCAATTGGATGAAGGCGACTTTGCGATCGAGATGAGACTCATGACCGGACAGAACCTCTCGGCGTCGATCTCAAGTGCACAACAAGCAGCGGGTATCCTGAAGTCCACATTCCCAGAGGTGATTCGCGTTATCGGAAAGATCGGTACATCGGAAATCCCACTCGACCCGATGCCCATGGAATCAGGTGACTTGATCGTAGTACTCAAAGACAAGCAGAAGTGGACGTCTGCACATTCTCGCGAAGAGCTTGCCGCCAAGATGCAGGCAGCATTGGCCGAGATTCCCGGTGTAACATTCTCATTCCAGCAGCCGATTCAGATGCGCTTCAACGAACTAATGACAGGTGCACGACAGGACGTTGTTGTGAAAGTGTTTGGAGAGGACATGGATTCGCTCGAAGCAATAGCCCACAAAATCGGTGCGATAGCAAGCAAGGTGAAAGGGGCTGAGGATGTCTACGTAGAACCTGTCAATGGTCTGCCGCAGGTAACGATCAAGATGGATCGTGAGGCCTGTGCACGCCTTGGTGTTGATGTGCAAGACGTCAATGCAACCGTACGAGCTGCCTTTGCTGGTGTTGGTGCTGGACAGATCTATGAGGCAGAACGTCGGTTTGACATTGTGATTCGATTAGATAGTCTCTTCCGACATAATCAAGATGATGTTTCGTCGCTCCTGGTGCCTGCGCGTGATGGACGTCAGATCCCAATACTGCAGGTTGCATCTGTTGATGTCGTTCTCGGACCAAATCAAATCCAGCGCGAAGACGCGCATCGCCGCATCACTGTTGGATTCAACGTACGTGGCCGCGATGTAGAAAGCATCGTTCAGGAACTGGAGCAACGGATCGCCGCATCGATGCAGCTCCCCACAGGATATTATACCACGTACGGTGGCCAGTTCGAGAATCTAGCCGCTGCAAAGCAACGATTGAGCATCGCTGTACCGGTAGCACTTACGATGATCTTGTTTCTTCTCTACTTCACGTTCACAAACGTCACACACGCGCTACTCATTTTTTCTGCGGTGCCCCTATCAGCCATTGGAGGAGTTGCAGCCTTGTATCTGCGTGGCATGCCATTCAGCATCTCTGCAGGCGTAGGGTTCATTGCATTGTTTGGTGTTGCTGTGCTCAATGGCATTGTTCTGATGGGTGCGTTTCGAAGTCTTCGCAAAACAGACTCGAACATCGTGCGTGTTGTGCTGCGTGGAACAGAGCAACGTCTGCGTCCAGTGACCATGACGGCGCTCGTTGCTTCTCTTGGCTTTTTACCAATGGCATTATCCGCAGGAGACGGCGCAGAGGTGCAGCGTCCGCTAGCAACAGTCGTGATCGGAGGCCTCGTTACGTCTACGCTACTCACGCTCGTCATCGTGCCACTGCTTTACACCATCCTCGAACGTCGGCGTGATCGCAAGATGTCTGTTAAGTCTCAACAAGCCATCGCAACACTATTGTTCATGCTCGTTGCTACAACAACCGCAACAGCGCAACAGCCTGCAAGCCCCCTATCACTTGATTCCGCAATGTCGCTGGCTCGCTCGCGTAATGCACTTGTTACAATTGCCCGCTTGGAATCTGAGCAGGCAGCGGAAGCGTCAGCGGCAGCTTTTGAGTTACCGGCATTGTCTGTTACGTACATGGGCGGACAGTACAACGCGCTCAGCAACGACAACAACTTGACGATCTCTCAGACGCTACCGTTTCCAACGAAGCTTACGTCTGCCTCGAGTCTGGCAGACGAAACGCACAACGAGTTGCTGCTGCGGCAAGGGGCAATTCAGACGCAAGTACTCCACGATGTCAAACGTGCATACCTTGATGTCTGCGCGCTGAAAGAGCGTCTTCGCGTTCTGCAGGTGTATTCCAGCAATGCCAAACGTGCTCTGCAAGTTGCAAGAACGCGAGAGCAGGCAGGCGAGGGCACAAAGCTTGAACGAGTTAATGCGGAGACGGAGACATCGGATGCCGAGTTGCGCTTGCTGCAAGTGGCCTCTGAGCTAGCATCAGCAGAACTACGTCTTGGGTTACTGTGCGGTACTGCAGAACCACGTACAACAATCGACTCCATCATTCCAAAGCCATCTCCGGACGCCACAACGTTTGACATTCGCGAAAGCCCACGGCTAAAGATCCTCGAGCAGCAGGTGCGCACAGCTGATCAGCACTATCGTATGAGTACATCGCAGTATCTGCCGGATATGTCGGTTGGATACTTCACACAAACACTCATCGGCACTGCAATGGGCGGAACACCACAAGCGTTTGCCACCTCGCGAGATCGATTTACTGGTTTCACCCTAGGCCTATCCCTACCGCTCTGGTTCTTCTCAACATCGGCGCGCGTCGAGCAGTCGCGGCTTGGCAAACAGATTGCAGAGCAGCAGTTGCAGTATGGCCGAACAACGCTTTCGGTAGAGCAGCTTCAATTGCGCAGTGCAATCGAGGTAGCTCGAACATCTGTGAACTTCTATGCAACACGAGCACTTACGGAATCCGGACTTCTCGTGCAGCAGAGTCAGCAATCATATGAGGCGGGCGAGGCATCATGGCTGGAGTTTCAGTCGGCAATGCAGCGTCATCTAAATGTAAACCTCATGGACATCGAAGCACGCCATCGGCTGGTGTCGCTTCTCTTTCAGTTTGAACTCCTATCAGGAACACAACAATGAGAACCTCACTACTGCACAAGATCATCAGGCAGACGCTTTCGCTTTCGCTTTCGCTTTCGCTTTCACTTTCAATGCTCGCATCATGCGCATCACAGCAGGATGCGCCACCAGACCAATCAGCCAACGCCAAGGTATCAGGCGACACACTGATGTTAACTGCTCAGCAGCAGTCGCGCGCCAATCTCCAATTCACTCGGGCGCAGCAGGAAACAATCGCGCAGGGTCTAAGCGTGTATGGAATGGTGCATGTGCCACCTGAGTTCGCCTATTCGATTACAGCACCACTGGGCGGTATCGTTGTGTCAACAAAGGTGCTGCCGGGCACTAGAGTACGTAAGGGGCAAGTGCTCCTCACGCTGGAGCATCAAGATTTTATCACGTTACAGCAGGACTACCTTACTACCGTGTCCCGACTTGATGTTGCAGAGGCAGAGCTGAAACGTCAACAGCTCCTCGCGCGCGATTCGATCAATGCTCGGAAAAATCTCGAACGTGCACTCTCGGAAACTGCGTCTCTACGCATCCAGCGCAAAGCGCTCTCGGAGAAGCTGGCGCTCTTGCACATCAAGGCGTCAACGCTGAGCGAATCAAACCTCTCGCGGGTCATAAGCGTGCCATCACCAATTACCGGATACGTTACCGATGTAATCGTTAACAATGGGATGTACGTTGCTCCGAATACTCCAATGATGCAGCTGGCAGACACAGATCACATGCACATCGAGCTTTCTGTGTTTGAGCGCGATCTAACAGGTGTTACAGCCGATCTGCCGGTGCGTGTGAGGCTCACCGATGATCCGTCGCGAGAGCGGATTGGACATGTGCATCTTGTTGGACGAGAAGTACGTCAGGATCGAACGGTTGCGGTACATGCACATCTGAATGTGCCAGATCCATCGCTCATTCCGGGCACTACCGTTCAAGCAGTGATTGAGACTGCTCCGCATCAAGGATGGGTAATACCAGAATCAGCTGTGGTGCGTTTCGATGGCAGGTATTACGTCTTTACCGGAACAAAGAGCAGGCTGGTTCGCAGAGAAGTTCGTGTTGGCGCGCCCCAACAAGGACGCATAGAGATACTATCGGGCCACGACTGGTTAGCAAGCGAGAGCATCGTAGGTACAGGTGCATCGATTGTGCTTGGAGCCATGGTAAACACTGGCGACGAATAGCTTTGTCAGTACCCTGCTTTGATTTCGTCTAGGTTTTCTGCTTCTTTTTTTTTGCGGCAGGAAACAGGATGTTATTCAGGATAAGACGGTATCCTGGTGACGTTGGATGGAGCTTGAGGTCTGTTGGAGGATCACCTACGGCATGACGGTAGTCTTCGGGATCGTGTCCGCCGTACCATGTAAACGTCCCCCGCCCCACGTTCCCATGAATGTATCGCACTTGGTCGGTACCTTCTCGTTCGGCAAGCACGGTAACAGACTTTTTCACAATGTTCTTGTGGAAGGCTGTTGTCTGCCCGAGAAACCCCTTTACCACATTTACGTGACACTGCGTAAGCATTGTTGGCACAGGATCGTACTTCGCAGAGAAATCGAACAGCGTAAAGTAGTCGCTTGATTCTGTCTGAAGAATCGTATTGGCATCAACATCAATCGTTGAATACTCATACTGCAGCGGATTCATGATCAGCTGAAAATCCTGAAATGCGAACGTCCTGCCATAGTCGAGCTTGCTGTTCGCATTCATGTCTGCCCCGTCACCGTCGTAGATCACATCGCAAATGTCGATACCACCGGAAGCTAGTGCGATATCATAGGTGTCTGTTGCGCTACACATTGCAAACATGAAACCGCCGTTTGCTACAAACTCTCGGATCTTCTCTACGACTGCTTTCTTGAGCTCGCTTACTTTCCGGAATCCAAGTTTGCGCGCGGTATTCTCAAGGAGAGCTACCTGCTGGATGTACCAGGATTCGCCGGCAGAGCTTGCATAGAACTTCCCATACTGTCCGGTAAAGTCCTCATGATGCAGGTGAAGCCAATCGTATTCCGACAGCTTGCCCTTCATGACTTCTTCGTCCCAGAGCTTCTCGTACTTTACTTCCGCATATTCCATGACAAGTGTTACAGCATCGTCCCACGGACGAAAGCCTGGGGGTGCATAGACAGCGATCTTGGGTGCCTTTTCGAGTCGAACAACATCCATGTTCGTTTTTTCGGACTGCACTTCCGAGTAGATCCCTGCAACCGACGCCCCATCGAGTGTCTCAAACACTACTCCTCGAATTCGGCACTCAGAAGCGATCTGCTCTGAATAGTCCGTTACAAACGAGCCCCCTCGATAATTCAACAGCCAGTCTACCGGCTGATCCTTCGTCAGGATCCAGTAGACGATACCATAGGCCTTTAAATGATTCGACTGCTCAAGGTCCATGGGGATCATGAGCTTCTGTGCTGGCAGTGATAAAGCCGTAGTCAGCAGCAGAACGAAGATGGAACGAAGTGATCTCATAGGCAGTTGTGGTACGAAACTACAACCGACATATTGCGTATCGGCTCTTTCAGCTGAAATTTGTTGTATGGGTCTTCTGTTCGCTGTCATAATCATCGTCCTCTGGTTCGGGCATCTCGTCTGGACACTTGGGTTTGTTGAACTCACGCTAATCGGCGGTATCGTTCATGCTCTCATTCAGGGGTATTTGTCAACGGGGCTCTTTATTACCGCTCACGATGCCATTCACGGTGTTGTTTCACCGTCACGGCGGGTGAACACCATTATCGGCAGCATTGCATCGTTTCTCTTTGCCGGACTGAGCTACAAAAGGTTGTCTGTAAATCACCACAAGCATCACGCACATCCCGGAGATGATGCCGATGATCCGGATTATCATCCATCGAACACCTACATCGTGTGGTTTGCATCATTCATGTGGCGCTACGCCACGATCGGTCAGTTTGTGATCATGGGTGCAACGTTCAATGTGCTGAAGCTCGTGCTCAACATTCCTGAGCCGAAGCTCTGGGTATTCTGGATCATTCCTGCCTTCCTGGGTGCATTTCAGTTATTTACGATAGGAACCTACCTGCCGCACCGCAAGCCCCATACTCACGAGATGCCCCACAATGCCAGATCGATGAAGTTGAATCACACATTGGCAATGCTCTCCTGCTATTTTTTTGGATATCACACTGAGCATCATCTCTCACCGGGGACACCCTGGTGGGGATTGTGGAGAGTAAAAGAAGCTCGCAGTCAGTCTGATCTTTCGTAGTTTTTCGCAATGTCGCTTAACGTAACAGTTACCAATGCCTCTGGAGCACGATACCGGGGCCGGAAAGAAATGATCGCCAGTGTGGAAAAAGCACTGAAGGCGCACAAGGTCAAACATGCGAATGTGGACATCGTGTTGCTTACCGATCGGAGAATTCGGACGCTGAATAAGCAGTATCTGCAGCACGACTACGCAACGGATGTTATCACCTTCCCTCTTGAAGATCAGCCATTGTATGGTGAAATCTACGTCTCCTTGGAGACGGCAAGACGTCAGGCAAACGAATACGAAGTCACGGTCGTCAATGAGTTATGTCGGCTCGCCGTTCACGGAGCCCTGCATTTGCTGGGGTACGATGATGCCGAGCCGGCCGACAGAGAAAACATGCACAAGCTTGAAAACAAGTACATCGTCAGTTCAACCAGCTTATGAACAACACTTACTCCGTTGAACGAGTCATGGACATTATCGCTGACATGATCAGCGAGCGCAAATCAGGAACGCCCCTTTCATCAATCGACACCCAGGAACTGCTAGAACGGGGCTATTCAGACTCCGAAATCGCAGCCGCATTGTCCTGGATCATCGAACGCGGCGTTGATTCCGATGATCAGATACCGGACGGGTTCAGAATCCTCCACGGAATCGAACAGAACGTGCTCAGCATCGATGCCTGGGGCATGCTGATGTCATACTCAGACCTTGGGTTTCTTGGCTCGGATGACGTAGAGCAGATCCTCGAACGAGTTGTTATGCTCGGCACCGAACGCCACGTTGGTATACCCGAGGTTAAAGCAATCATCGCCGCTTACATGCTGGATGGATCAGTTTATGCAAGCTCCAGCAACCGAAGACTGCTCTTGGGGAGTGATTCGGTACATTAGGAGATATTGGAATTATGGGAATTACGGGAATTACGGGAATTACATGAATTACACGAATTACATGAATTACTAGAATTGCGGGAATTGCCGAAAGGAACCATAGGATTATTCAGTAATTCAGTAATTCAGTAATTCAGTAATTGAACTGGCCTCGTAGCTCAGCTGGACAGAGCGACGCTTTCCTAAAGCGTGGGTCGGAGGTTCGAATCCTCTCGAGGCCGCAACTCCTTATCAATGTCCCCCATTGTGCACGTATCCACGCACTGGGACGTTCCCCTTTGCCTCGTTGAATCTCACCCAGTACCCTAGCGCACATGCATGGTGCGTAAGCATGTGGATAACCATGGGCAGCAGAATCGGTCCAGTTCTACTGGGGTGAGTTTATCTCATTGCAAAACAGTATAGTTAACAGCCATATCAGTCGGCACCATGTCATGTGAACAACATGATGTGCCTTTGTGAATAAACAACCAAAAGTGAGCGATTATTTTATAAAACGCCGTATTTTATCCACAATAACCATTACACCGCATACAAACTTTACTTTTCATGGAGTTATTGGCATGAGTTCACAGATGTACTACTTAGGCAAGAGACTGACCACGTTAGTCTTTATGCTGATAGCACTGGGAGTTACTGCATATGCACAGAGTGGCATTCCACGCCAGATTTCGTATCAGGGCGTGATCTATGACTCGACGGGCATACCTGCATGTGACAGCTCATACTCGGTAGATTTTGCCCTGTATAGTGTTAACATGGGTGGAACACCCATCTGGTCGGAACGTCATACTGTTCAAACGCGGTCGGGGATGTTCAGCGTTGTTCTTGGGAACATGGCTCCATTGAACATCAGCTTCAACCAGCATTTATGGTTGGGGCTATCCGTCAATGGCCGGGTGGAAATGACTCCACGAACGTTCCTCACAGCCGTGCCATATGCCCTTAACGCTGAATGGTCGAACATGTCGGGCTTTGCCGATGACGTGGCAGATTCGGTGAAAGTGAGCATCAGAGGTCGCATCACATCGGTTTCTGGTTCAGACGTTGCCGTTAGCGGTAGTCTTGATAGCATGAATCTGGTGATTAAGCCAAATACTATTGGCGCAGACGAACTTGAAGAACTGCACACAGGCGTGCTTGGACCATTTGGTTCGGCAACCGAGTCGGCCGTGATTACGATCGACCCTCAGGGACGCGTGATTACCGCAACACAAATACCAATCTCCGGCGTTAGCCCGAGCGGCGCAGCTGGCGGCGATCTAGCAGGAACCTATCCAAACCCAACCATTCGCGACGGGGCCATCACAGCAAGTAAGATCCCGGATGGTTCAATTACAGGTTCAAAACTTGCACCAGGTGCTGTTGAAACAAACACCATCGCTAACGGCGCAATCACGGCACCGAAAATCGCCAACGATGCTGTGACAAGTGCAGCTATCAGAGACGGCGACGTAAACACCGTTGATCTTGCCGATGACGCTGTAACGAGTCCAAAAATCAGGGACGGAGAAGTTAGGACACAAGATCTGGCTGATGGCGCCGTAACAACGAACAAGGTTGCTGACGGAGCAGTAACGAGCACCAAGATGTCTCAAATGACATCGATCTTCCCTGCCACCTATGGTGCATCATCAAAGGTGCCGCAGTTCACGGTTGATCAGGCAGGCCGTATCACGAACATCCGTGAAGTAGATGTAACGATTGCACCAGGTGGCCTCATCGCTGGCGGCGATCTGGAAGGCTCCTTCCCGAACCCAACCATTGGTATGGGTAAGGTAACGTCAACGAAGATCCTCGACGGAACCATCCAGGCTATCGACATTGCAGATGGTGCAATCTCAACACCGAAACTGGCAGACTTCGCGGTCACAGCACAAAAACTGGCCGATGGCGCTGTAACAGCAAACAAACTCGAGAATAGCGGTGTAGGCGTTGGCACGTATGGATCGCCTACACAGGTTGGACAGTTCACAGTTGATGCAAAGGGGCGCATCGTCTCCGCTCAAAACGTAGCAATAGCAGGAATGCCCCCTGTCGGAGCAGCTGGTGGAGATCTCACCGGCACATATCCTAACCCTCTCATTGCGCCAGATGCTATTACATCAGCCAAGATCCTTAATGGTACGATCACAACCGTTGATATTGCTCCGAACACGGTTACCAATGAACTGATCATTGATAACGCTGTAACAACAACAAAGATTGCCGACGGCAATGTGACCAATCAAAAGCTGGCAGATAATGCCGTTTCAACGATAAAGATCCAGGACGGATCTGTTACCGCTCCGAAGCTTGCAGATAATGCTATCACGACACAAAAACTTGCTGATGGTTCTGTTACGGCCGCGAAACTTGCCGACGGTGCGGTGACATCGACGAAGCTGGCAGACGGCGCAGTAACATCGGACAAGCTTGCAAACACGGCAGTAGGTGCCGGCACATACGGTAGCTCCACGCAAGTTGGCCAATTCACAGTTGATTCAAAGGGTCGTGTTACGGCCGCTCAGAATGTCACAATTACAGGTGTTACACCTGGCGGTCCAGCTGGCGGTTCCCTCACAGGCACATATCCTAATCCAACGATCGCACCAAGTGCAGTTAACACCCTGATGATTGAAGATGGCACAGTGGGCTCAGCAGACCTTGCCGACAATGCTGTTACAACAACGAAAATCGCAGATGGTAATGTAACTGGTGCAAAACTGGCTGACGGTGCAGTTACTACTTCAAAGATTCAGGACGGCAACGTCACAGGCGCGAAGCTTGCTGACGGTGCGGTGAGCACAGCGAAGCTAGCAGATGGTGCAGTTACCTCTTCAAAACTTGCCGACGGTGCTGTTACAGCTTCAAAGCTTGCCGACGGCGCAGTTACTGCAGATAAGCTCGCCAACACTGCTGTTGGTGCAGGAACATATGGAACAGCTACACAGGTTGGTCAGTTTACAGTTGACTCAAAGGGACGTATTACTGCAGCCCAGAACATCACTATTGCTGGTGTTGCTCCAGGTGGCCCGGCTGGCGGTTCGCTGACTGGAACATACCCTAACCCAACAATTGCTACCGATGCTGTAACATCATCGATGATTCTTGATGGAACGGTTGCAACGGTTGACCTTGCCGACAATGCGGTTACAACTTCGAAGATCGCTGATGGCAATGTTACTGGTGCGAAGCTTGCAGACAACGCCGTAACAACAACAAAGATCGCCGACGGCAATGTCACCGGTGCGAAACTCGCAGATGGCGCTGTTAGCGCAGCAAAGCTTGCTGACGGTGCCGTTACAACGAACAAGTTGGCCGACGGTTCAGTAACAGCTGCGAAGCTTGCTGCGGGCTCGGTTACTTCCGATAAACTCGACAACACAGGTGTTGTGCTCGGACAATACGGGTCTGCAACACAGGTTGGTCAGTTTACAGTTGACTCAAAGGGCCGCGTGACACAAGCTACAAACATCACGATCGCTGGCGTGGCTCCAGGTGGCGCAGCAGGCGGGTCACTTACAGGGACCTACCCTAACCCATCGATCGCCCAAAGCGCCGTAACGTCAGGAATGATCCTTGACGGAACGGTTGCAACAGTCGATCTTGCCGACAATGCTATTACTACATCGAAGATTGCAGATGCAAATGTTACAACTGCAAAGCTTGCAGACGGTGCAGTTACTGCAAACAAGCTTGCACCTGGCTCTGTGTCCGGCGACAAGCTCGAGAACACTGCCGTAGTTGTTGGTCAGTATAGTTCAGCGACGCAGGTTGGACAGTTCACAGTAGACTCTAAGGGCCGCGTTACACAGGCCGCAAACATCACCATTGCCGGTGTGGCTCCAGGTGGCACAGCTGGTGGATCGCTCACAGGCACCTACCCTAACCCTACAATCGCTACAGGAGCTGTTAACTCAGCGATGATCCTCGATGGAACAGTAGCCACTGTTGATCTTGCTGACAATGCGGTCACTACTCAGAAAATCGTGGACGGCAGTGTCTCGAATGCAAAGCTTGCAGATAATGCTGTGTCAACAACGAAGATCCAGGACGGTGCAGTCACTGGTCCAAAGCTCGCTGATGGTGCTGTATCAACGGCAAAGATTCAAGATGGCTCTGTCACAGCCGCAAAACTTGCGGATGGTGCAGTTACGTCTGACAAGCTCGCTAACACAGCAGTTGTTGCCGGCACCTACGGCACAGCAACTCAGGTTGGCCAGTTCACGGTTGACTCCAAGGGGCGCATCACACAGGCCCAGAACGTAACGATCACAGGGGTAACGCCAGGCGGAGCTGCTGGTGGTGACCTCAATGGTACGTATCCGAACCCAACAGTAGATGGCCTGCAAGGCCGTGCAGTTTCTGCTGCAGCACCAACGAACAACCAGGTTCTCACATGGGATGCTGGTGCAAATACTTGGAAACCTGCAACCGTATCGGCGACAACCTCATTGATTGGTGGAATCGGCGTATTGGATCCGTTTGGCACACCAAACAATGGCGACGCTCTGGTCTACGATGCTGCACAAAACAAGTGGGTGCCTGCAAATCCAACTGCAAACATCCAACAGTTGATCCTCTCGGAAGGCAATAACATTGACATTGATGCTCTACGTGCAGGAGCGGCAGCAATAAACGACATTAACATCAGCAGTCATGCATTCTTCCGCATGACGAATGCAACAGCAGGTGCGGATATCAACGGTATCGACAATGGTGTTAACGGTCGAGTAATCATCATCCTGAACACATCATCCAAGAACATCTCGTTCCAGGAAGAAGACCTCGCATCAGCTGCAGAAAACCGTCTCCTCCTTGGCGTGGCGAACAAAACGATCGGTATCAATCAATCAATCACATTGATATACAGTGGCAATCTTCAGCGTTGGGTATTGATGGCTACAACATAATCCACCAACAATCAACACTGAAGGAATACATCATGAAACACATCCTTGTATGGATTGGTTGTATGTGGCTGCTCACAACGCATATGCACGCGCAGTTGGCTGTTGGTGGTGCTATCACAAGTGGCGCAACCAATACACTGCAGCAGAGCGGATTCAGCGCGCAGGGGGCTGTTGGGCAGCCGATCGTTGGCATTACCGGCAACACGCCGTATATCAGCTCCGGCATTATCAGTCACGGCAACGCTGTTCAGAAGTTCTATGAATCAACGCTGATACGCATTGATAGCGTGGTACAGCAGATTGGTGACACCTTTGCGCTGGACGTTGCGTTTGGAGCTTCCTGCTCATTGTTTCAGTCAGGCGTTGTTTCGCGTGACTGGGAGCTAAAGGTGAGCTTCAACAGGACGGTTCTCGAGCCTCTGCGCTATGATACCATTGTTGACGATGGCGAACGGTATACAATTACTGTTTCTGGCAGTGCTGCATCTAATGGTGGCATCATTACGAAGCTGCTGTTCATGGGGCGCCTGGGTAACGACTCTACGACTGATGTCCGTATTGAGTCTTTCCGTTGGAAAGACGTGCAGCGTCAGTTCATCCAGTCGCTTGCAGGCGCTGTTACACTCCGCGGACTCTGCAACACCTACGGGAACACACGCCTGTTGAAGAACCCAGCGGTAATGTCCATCCTCATTGCTCCGAACCCAGTAACCGGAGCTTCGTTTGCCGTTCGTACATATTCTGAACGTCCGCAGACCGGTACACTGGTTGTTACCGACATTCACGGCAATGTCGTGTACTCATCACAGGGTGTCGAAGCAGGATCTACATGGCCCCTTACCACAGTAGAACTACAGGTAATACCTGCCGGTTCATACACCGTGGCGCTCTACACAGACAACGATGTTGTACGAACAACAATGGTGAAGCTGCCATGATAAAAAGCTTCTCACTTGCTGTAGCAACAGCATACATAATGTCTGTGAGCGTTGCTTCTGGACAGGGTATCGATAGCACACATGTGCATGATCATCATTACCATCACGGTGCAGATCATGGTAGATCAGCAGATCACGACCACAGTCATGACCATAACCGCATCCACAGTCATGATCATGAGCATGTTCATGATCATGGGGCGAAGCACACGCATGACGAGATAACCATCTCAGTGCTTGGTACACAAGCATATCATAATGCATCGTTTAACTCACTGCCCCCTATCGAAAACTGTTGTACAGGATTTACAAACAGTACTGGTTTAGGGTTTGGAGCAGAGATCGGATACACGACGCCCCTTTCAAGTGATGGCCTTACGATTACGCCGCATGTTGCCTACAGGCACATGCCCGTCTCGTTCGAATCGTATTCAACTGAAAAGGCATTTACAGGTGGCGTTGTGTCTGGTGATGCGCTGTTTCGCCATACACTCGATGTGGCATGGTCGGCGCTTACGTTTGGTGCCCGACTCGAATACCCAGTTCTTCAGGGTGTGCATCTTGGGGTTGGTCTCGACGGCATGTTCTTTGCATCAGGATCGTACAATCAGACAGAAACGCTCGAGGAACCTACTAATCTGGTGTTCGAGACAGGTACACGGGTGCGCCTGGACCGCAATGGATACATCCGCGGTCAGAACGATGTGGTGTTCAATGCTACGGGCTCGCTTCGTATCAGAGTTCTAGAGAAAAAACAAGGATCAGCCGGCATAGATCTTTTCGGCAGGTATGCACTTCCACTTCAGCCATTGTTTAACGCGCAAACTTGGCGCGGCAACTATGGGAATCCACCAGCAACATTTTACATAGACTCCTACTACGTAAACATGTTGACGTTTGGAGTGGGATTCGCGCTCTAAACAAACAGGTAACCGAGACATCAATACGGGACATTGAATTCGATTCGATGTCCCGTTTTTGTTTGAGATAGTTTATAAATGTGGACAAGTAGCCGCAGTTATCCACATAGCGGCGCAGGTAGCTTAATCGTTGCTGGATAGTTTTGTTTACTGTGCTAAAAGTGCAACAGGTACTATATTTCGCTCCTTACGGCCGGTATCGCAGTTGCTCTGTGATCAAGTGCCTCATTGACCATTCCAACAACGCAGTCCAAACTCGACTATGAACAAGATCACCGTCAAAAACCCCGTCGTAGAACTCGACGGAGATGAAATGACACGCATTATCTGGAAGTTTATCAAAGACAAGCTGATACTTCCCTATCTGGATCTCGACATCAAGTACTTCGATCTTGGTATGGAGCACCGGGATGCAACGAACGATCAAGTTACGATCGACGCAGCCGAAGCCATCAGGACATACAACGTTGGTATCAAATGCGCAACGATCACACCAGACGAGGCCCGAGTGAAGGAATTTGGACTGAAGCAGATGTGGAAGTCTCCAAACGGCACGATCAGGAATATTCTCGACGGAACGGTATTCCGCGAGCCGATTGTGTGTGCGAATGTTCCGCGGCTCGTTCCTAACTGGACAGCACCAATTTGCATCGGACGTCATGCCTTTGGTGACCAGTACCGAGCTACAGACTTTGTTACAAAAGGAAAAGGCAAGCTCACCGTAACATTTACGCCAGATGACGGCTCGGAGCCGCAGAGTTTCGAGGTGTACAATTTCAAGGGCGATGGTGTTGCACTTGCCATGTACAACACAGATGAGTCTATTATTGGCTTTGCTCGCGCTTGTATGAATCAGGCATTGAGCAAGCAATGGCCGCTCTATCTTAGCACAAAGAATACCATCCTGAAAAAGTATGATGGTAGGTTCAAGGACATTTTCCAAGAGATCTACGAAACCGAGTTCGCTTCAAGATTCGAAGCCGCCGGTATCACGTATGAGCACAGGCTAATCGACGACATGGTAGCGTCTGCCCTGAAGTGGAATGGCAACTTCGTATGGGCATGTAAGAACTACGATGGAGATGTTCAGTCAGATACTGTTGCGCAAGGCTTTGGTTCTCTCGGTCTTATGACATCCGTGCTCGTTACTCCTGATGGCAAGACCATGGAAGCTGAAGCAGCCCATGGAACAGTTACCCGCCACTATCGCGACCACCAAGCGGGCAAGCCAACGTCAACCAACCCTATTGCGTCGATCTTTGCATGGACACGAGGCCTGGAGTTTCGCGGCAAACTTGACGGCAACGAGGAACTCATCAACTTCTGTCACACCCTAGAGCGCGTCTGCATTGACATTGTTGAGCAAGGTAAGATGACAAAGGACCTCGCTGTGTGCATACATGGCAACAAGGTTCAACACGGCGAGCACTACCTCTACACGCAAGAGTTTCTCGACGAGCTCGACCGCGAGCTACGCATACGCCTGCAAACAGCATGAGCAACGTTCCTGCTGATCGTCCAACGCTGCATTACTTTCAAGACACACTCTGCGGATGGTGCTACGGTTTTGGTCCAACCATCATGCGTATAGCTGACGAATGGTCGGAACATCTTGACGTGGTTGTGTACTCTGGAGGCATGATCACAGGAGACAACACACGAGCACTCTCAGAAATGGCAGACTTCATTCGTGAAGCACGCCTGCGCGTTGAAGAGACAACAGGTGTTACCTTCGGCGATGGGTTCTTACATGGGCTTCTTACGAGGCAGGATATCGTGCTAGATAGCGAGCCCCCTGCCAGAGCGCTTGAGGCAATGCGTGCTTTCCGTCCAAAGAACATGATCGCATTCAGCCATAGACTGCAGAGTGCACTCTATGCCGACGGCATGGACATGAACAGCGAATCGACCTATCGCAAGCTCGCCATAGAGGCCGAGCTGGATCCGGATCAGTTTGTACACACGATGAACTCATCTGAGATCCACGATGCGGTTGCCGATGAGTTTGAATACGTGAGCTCACTTGGTATCGGGGGCTTCCCTACTGTGTTGCTCGAAATCGAGGACAATGTGCACATGCTTGCCCATGGATACGCACCGTTCGATCAGATCGATACTATGCTACGATCCGCACTTCGTGGCTAACGTCAGACGCTTTGCTGAGCATCGCGTAGACACCGCAGTATGTTGACTTCGACAGGGTAATCGCACGTTCAACGGCATCTGCGTGATTGGAATCACAGCATATCTCATAGACCATATGAATCTTCACGTAGGTCTTTGGATGTTCGTCTGAGAGCTCACCCTCGACAAGAACCCGCAGTGCTGAAAACGGTACCCGCATTTTGGGTAAGATCGATGCCACATCCATCGCCGTGCATCCAGCCAAGCCAGTCAGCAAAAGAAGTTTAGGGCTTACCGCTTGTTCTTCGGGATCCTCGTGTGGTGCAGACATCAGCTTCAGTGTTCTACCTTGCTGGTGGGCATCAAACGTGAGATCTTGCTTCCATTCTACATCAACAATTTGAGTCGCCATGGCAGTGTCGTTGTGGATTACATGTGAATAAGTGCGTTGGCTCGACACAATTTCGTAGATTTGTGCGTCATACAACATGACAAAACGATGCTCATGCATCGCGGTTGTTCTTCTCTCTGCCCCGTTCTCTCCTAGTTGTCGCGGTGAATCACGGTTGCACAGTTGCTGGCAAGGCCAGCATGAGAGTTGGTAGCCGATTCACACATATCCACACTAGAGGAGAGGTCAATGACCTTTGCTGATTTAGCGCTGTGCGCGCCCCTTCAAAAGGCAGTACAGCAAGCGGGCTATACAAACCCAACACCAATTCAAGAACAGGCCATTCCGGTGGTCTTATCCGGACGCGACGTCTTTGGCTGTGCTCAAACGGGCACAGGTAAAACGGCGGCCTTCGCGCTCCCAATCCTCAACCGACTCCACGAAGAGGGCCCACGTCGGGGCGGACCTCGTGTACTCATCCTTGCGCCAACACGTGAGCTCGCGATTCAGATCGACGAAAGCTTCCGTGCCTACGGCAACGGCATAAAGGCACGCACAGTAGTTCTGTTAGGGGGCGTAAGTATCCGCCCGCAGATCGAGCGCATTCGCCGCGGAGTAGACATCGTTATCGCCACACCAGGCCGACTTCTGGACGTGATCGATCACAGAGCACTTAGCCTAAACAGCATCCACACATTCGTGCTGGACGAGGCCGACCGTATGCTGGACATGGGATTCCTGCCGTCCATCAAGCAAGTAGTAAAGCTTATCCCAACGGACCGTCACACACTGTTTTTCTCTGCGACGCTCCCGAAGGAAATCCGCTCACTGGCCAATTCTATCCTGACAGATCCGGTGCACATCGCCGTTACGCCAGAGAACACGACTACAGAAATGGTCGATCAACGACTGTACTACGTAGAGCGCGACCGCAAACGTGCACTTCTGACGCATCTCGTGAAGGAAGATCTCGACGGTAGCGTGCTTGTCTTTACTCGCACAAAGCGTGGAGCAGACCGTGTTGCAAAGGACCTGATGACTGCCGGCCTGCGCGTGGCAGCAATTCACGGTGATAAATCCCAAATGGCACGTCAGCGTGCACTTCAGGATTTCAAGTCGGGCAAAACCCGCGTACTTGTAGCAACGGACATCGCCGCTCGCGGGATCGATATCGCCGAACTTCCGTTTGTGGTGAATTACGACGTTCCAGAGAGTCCAGAAACATACGTGCACCGTATCGGCAGAACTGGCCGTGCAGGACGCAACGGTGTTGCGCTCACAATCGCGACTCCTGAAGACCGCAATCCACTGCGCGATATCGAGAAGTTGATCAAGATGCGTATACCAACCGTACGCGATCATCCGTTCGAAGGGTAACAACCTCCGTATATTTGACGAATCATTTCGACATTCATACTGCAATCATGACATCGTCTGAGGAACACACCGAACAACACTCTTCTTCAACCGCCGAACCAGGCCAACACAACGGTGAAGGGCGCAATAGGCGCAGACGCCGTAGAGGCCGCGGTCCAGGAGATGCTCGGCACGCCGGACAGGAAACATCTCAAGCCGAACAACCCCAGCGGGAGCCAGACAACACTCCCGCTGGTGACTCGGATGCTGAACAGCAGTCAAAGCCCGACGGTGAACGTCGTGGTAGAAACAGACGCCGGAATCGGCGCGGCCGTGGTGCAGACGACACACCTGAAGGGGGCTCAGAAGCCTCTCAGGAGCCTACATCCGCTGAAGATGTAGCAGATGGTCAGCCGGCGCAAAAAACGCCTCCAGCGCAGCCACAACAGCGTCAGAAACAAAATCAACAGCCAGCTAAGAGACAGCAGGAGCAGCCAAAGAAAGAACGTCAGCCCCGTGGCTCTGTGCTCAATCGCAGACCTACTAGAGGCGACTATGACGATGCTCCAAAGGCCAAAGAAGACGCACCAGCGTACGTTCCCGTCGTTGCAGCCACTGTAGAAGCGTACGTGTCACAGCATCGTGGATGGCAGCGCGACGTGTTAACCACGCTGCGATCGATGATCAAGCAGGCAGCACCAGACATCGAAGAAACAATCATGTGGTCACAGCCGGTGTTCTTATCGAACGGGCCCGTCTGCTTTATCAAAGCCTATGCAGAATCCGTACACTTCGGCTTCTGGCGCGGTACAGAGCTCGACGATAAAGATGGCCTGCTCACGGGTGACCTCACCAAGATGCGTCACATCGCTATCAAGTCTGCAAAGGAAATCAAGTCAGACCTGTTTGAATCGATGATCCGTCAAGCCGTGAAACTCAACCGCGACAAGGGCGATCCAACACTGTCGTAAACACGTGGCGTAATGTTGCCTGCACCCGCTTTCGCGAGTGCAACAATGTGCTTGCTGCTCGCTGCTTGCTGTTCGCTGCTCGCTGTTCGCTGCTTGCTGCTCGCTGTTCGCTGCTTGCTGTTCGCTGCTCGCTGTTCGCTGTTTACCGCAGCGCACTTTCCAGCGCTGTTCGGGCGTCGGTCTTTTCGTCACGGTACTTCACGATAAGTGGCGTACTAATCGAAAGGCCATTGCTCTCCCCCCATGGTGTCTGCACAGATCTTGAACCAGCCACCACTACTGCCCCCTCTGGAATCTCCAATGGTGATTCGGCTGAACTGCGCAGCACTGTTTCGTTGACGAGGTCGTATACTGGCGTAGATGCATTGAGGACAACCCCGCTTCCCAAGACTGCGCGCTTACGCACGAGAACGCCCTCGTACACGCCGCAATTGCCCCCTACCATAACATCATCTTCGATGATTACAGGCCGGGCACCCGCTGGCTCAAGGACACCACCGATTTGAGCTGCTGCGCTGATATGAACGCGCGCACCAATCTGGGCACAAGTACCTACAAGCGCATGTGAATCAACCATTGTGCCCTCGCCGATCCACGCTCCAATGTTGATGTACATAGGGGGCATGCAGATCACTCCGGACGAAAGAAATGCACCAGTTCTGATCGATGATCCTCCCGGCACGACACGTACTCCATCCTCTATCCTGAGAGTTTTCGTCGGTATCGTGTCTTTGTCAAAGAACGTAAAGTTGTCATCTGTGGACATGTCAATCATCTTGCCCTTGCGAAAGAGAAGCAGAATCCCCTGCTTAACCCACAGATGAACCGCCCAACGTCCGTCTACAATTGGACTTGCCGCGCGAATAGCTCCGGTATTCAGTGCATGCGTGAATTCTTGACATACGTCTTCGAGTGCTGGGTCATACTTGAGTTCTTCTACAGGAACAGCAAACAGACGTTCTACTTCGGCTTGGAGGTTCATGCCTTTCCTTTCTTACCTGGAATCGTGGAGGGCGAGAATGCGAGGTTAAGGATCTTATAGATCAAACGGGCAGTCGTCAGATCGGGATGCGATACATTCCGCACTGGCGCTAGCTCTACCACATCAAGTCCAACGATTCTTCGTCCACTTGCAACGATCTGGCGAATCACGTCAACTGTCTCACTATACATCAGCCCGTCGGGCTCAGGAGTGCCTGTTGAAGGCATTATAGCAGGGTCAAATGCATCAACATCAAACGTGATGTAGACATCTTTTGCAAGCTTATCAACAACAGTCTTCTGCCAATGCTGTCCGTGAAGCCCCCTGCGAATTGCCGATGCATAGAATGTATTGATCTTCTTCTCACGGATGAAGTCTGCTTCTTCCTTGCATTGTGCCCTGATTCCAACCTGTGTGATGCGCTTTGTAGGGAAGAACTCGGCTACTCGCGCCATAAAGGACGCATGCGACCAGATGGATCCCTGGTACTCCTGACGAAGATCCGAGTGTGCGTCAAAGTGAAGGATGCTCATGCCGGGATGCGCTCTGTAATGGGATGCTATCGGTGCGGTCGAAATGGTGTGTTCACCACCGAGTGTTACAACGAACTTCTCCATCTCGAGAAGTGCATCCACCTGCTCTTCGATGAGATCCAACGCTGATCTATCTACCTTCTTACCGAAAGCGATCGGCTTCAATGTCGCTATTCCCGTATCGAAACAGAGCTCCCTATTGGTCTCATCATCATAGAACTCCACATAGGCGCTTGCCTCTATGATGCCCTTGGGTCCGCGCTTTGCACCACCGCCATAGCTTACGGTGTGCTCGTATGGGGCTGATACGATGGCTATCTGCGATGTTTCAAGTGAGGAGAATTCTTCTTCAATAGCCAGGAAGTTCTTTTTGGGTCCGAGAGTCTGCATAATCAGTTTGGAGTGGTTAAGAAGTGTTGCAATTTAGGTGTAACGACATACAGAACGAACTTAACCGGAGTAGAGCGCGGCATGTCCAGCATACAACGTCAGCGATTCGGATGGTACATGTACGATTTTGCCAACAGCGGCTTCAGTACGTCGGTAATCACCGTGTTTTTCGGACCCTACATTACAATGCTGGCGATGAATGCGCTCAAGGGCTCTGCACAACCCACGTTTGCGGGAATTGAGATTCACCCTGGTGCCATTTATTCATTCTGCGTCTCCGCGTCCGTACTGCTTCAGGTGGCAATCATGCCGCTGCTTGGAAGCTATATCGATGCAACACACCGTAAACGTCTTGTCTTGATTACAACTGCTGCGATAGGTTCCGTCGCTACAATTGCTATGATTGGTCTTGACCTGCAGCAGGCGCATCCGATCTTGCTTGGATCAATCCTGTTCATCGTTGCCAATGTTGCATTTGGCTCGAGCATTGTTGCATCGAACTCCTTTCTCAACGACCTCGCAGCACCGGAGGAACGCGACCGGGTTTCCTCGCGCGGCTGGGCTCTTGGATATCTCGGTGGCGGCCTGCTTCTGCTGATTCATCTGCTCATGTACTCGTGGTGGCCAGAGAGCGTTAACATTATCCTTGCAAGCACCGGCATGTGGTGGCTTACATTTTCTATCGTCTCTGTGTCGCTGTTGAAAGACCCTCCAGCCCCATTACGACAGCACCGTGTGGGCATTTTGCGCCAAGCATGGACTTCTCTGCTGGGTCTGCGCGAGCACAAAAGCGCATTCCGATTCCTGATCGCCTACCTGCTCTACAACGAAACCGTACAGACCGCTATATCGATGGCCAGTATCTACGGGAAGATGGAAATGCACGTTAGTGATAGTGTGCTGATCCTTGGCATACTGCTGGTGCAGTTCGTAGCCTTGATAGGCGCTCTGATGTTCAACAGAATAGCCGCCCGCCTCGGAACGCTGCCTGCAATTTTAATATCGATGATTGGTTGGGCCATTGCGCTTGGCGCGGCTCTGTTTCTTCCGGCATCAGACATGAGTTTTTACGGTCTTGCAGTGCTGATAGCGCTTGTTCTCGGAGGTATACAGGCACTTAGTAGATCATACTTTTCAACCCTGATACCCAGTGGTACAGAAGCAGAGTATTTCGCACTCTACGAAATCAGCGACAAAGGCACATCGTGGATAGGGCCGCTCCTGTTTGGCTTAGTAGTGTCTCTCACACAGAGTTATCGGTACGCCTTGGTATCGCTTGCCGTGTTTCTTGCCGCTGGCGCACTACTACTCCTGCAAGCAAAACGGCGCAGACTACTTTCGTAATCCACGCCGCTGATAGAATTCTTTTCTACGATCTGGAACGCAGATCAATCCATGATCTTGCGGAGAAATGCCGGCTGACTGCCCGATGCTGCTTTTTTGAGCGGAGCATTGAATGACGACTGCTCACTGCTAGAAGATACCGGAACACTCGGTTGCACTGGTGGCTCGTTTCGCGGCATTCCGACACTACTGCCCGAGCGCTGTTCCTGCTCACGCTGACGTCTGATATAGGCCGGGACATTGAGATCGTTCATGTCGATGTCGTCGCTGCCTGTTGGAGTTACCGCAGGTAAGGGGATAGATGGCCGCACACTCTCTATGGAAACTTCCTGCTCAGGTTGTGTGCGCACGATCTCGATCGTTGGCATCGAGGTTGGCATAGACGTAGGCATGGCTACGTGTACTTTCTTTTCTTCCTGACGACGGAAACCGGTTGCAACGACAGTGATAGCGAGTTCATCTTCCATGCGCTCGTCAACAACAACACCATGGATGAGGTTGACTTCATCACCGGCTGCTTTTTCGATTGCAGAAACTGCTTCGCTAACTTCGAACATTGTTAGGCTGTGTCCACCGGTGATGTTCACAAGAAGACCCTGTGCACCGTAAATAGACATGCCTTCAAGTATTGGAGAGTTGAGGGCATTCTGTGCAGCCTCGATAGCACGGTGCTCGCCACTAGCGATACCGATGCCCATCAACGCATCGCCCATGCCGCTCATCACCGTGCGAACGTCGGCAAAGTCAACGTTCACGTACCCAACACCTGAAATGATGTCGGCAATGCCCTTCGTTGCATTGTAGAGCACTGTGTCTACCATTGCAAGCGCGTCGGCAAAGGTCACGTTCTTATCGACAACACTTAGGATGCGTTCGTTTGGAATCACGATCAGTGCATCAACGTTTTCGCGCAGTTCCTTGATACCGTTCTCGGCAACCTGCATCCGACGCTTTGACTCATAGCCGAACGGCTTCGTCACGATGCCAACAACGAGTGCGCCCATTTCGCGCCCAACGCGAGCAATAACTGGTGCGGCTCCCGTGCCCGTGCCGCCACCCATACCTGCAGTGACGAAAATCATGTCGCTGCCAGCAAGCGCGTCATGTACGTCGTCGATGCTCTCTTCAACTGCTGCACGCCCCTTCTTTGGGTCTGCACCAGCTCCAAGACCACGCGTAACATCCTTGCCAAGCTGAAGCTTGATACCTGCAGGATTGTTCATGAGGGCCTGACGATCAGTGTTGGCTGCTACAAACTCAACACCATCAAGGCCACGTGAAATCATTGTTTTGACGGCATTTCCGCCGCCACCGCCCACTCCGACAACGCGTATGCGTGCATCGGACATCAGCGAAGATGTATCCAATTCGATTGCCATTATTCCCCCCGGAATACAGTCAT
This sequence comes from Patescibacteria group bacterium, assembly GCA_044238605.1. Taxonomy (GTDB): domain Bacteria; phylum Bacteroidota; class Ignavibacteria; order Kapaibacteriales; family Kapaibacteriaceae; genus UBA10438. The sequence goes on along the minus strand of JBIICY010000003.1, from coordinate 258,792 downwards.
TTGCTTCAAACTACGTGAATTAGAAGTTCTCAAACCAGTCTTTTACGCGATTGAGCAGACCCCTTTTTTCCACATGAATCTGCTGCACGGTTGAGGAGGTTGATTGCGGTGTTGTTGTAACTGATACCTGCTGCTGTGAAGCGCTGGGCTGCACCACAGAACTCTTTGCAAATTCTTGTTCGTGATCGATACTATAAAGTGCAAGTCCAATAGCCGTAGCATGTGCAGGAGTTGTTACCTCGCGTGCAAATCCGTCATTGCTGAAACCTCTCGGCAAGCCCTTGTTTACAGGTAATCTGAAGGTACGCTGTGCAAGCATTTCCGCGCCATAGAGATCCGAGCTTCCGCCCGTGATAACAATTCCTGCTGCTAACTGATGCGACAATCCGCTCTCGTGTATGCGGGCAAGAACAAAGTCGTAGATCTCTTCCATCCGTGGTTCAATTACTTGACACAGGATTGACTTTGAGAGGTCGGTTGGTGTACGTCCACCTACGCCTGGAACTTGGAAGTGTTCATCGCGTAGGATGCTTTCTGAGATTGCATGACCATACTGCACTTTAATCGACTCAGCGTCTGCGTTTCGAATTCCAAGAACAGTTACAATATCATCTGTGACACGCTGGCCAGCAATTCCGATCACACTAACATATCGCAGCACATTGTCTTTGAAGATTGCCATATCGGTTGTGCCGCCACCAATATCAACAACAGCAACTCCAACTTCTTTTTCCGCTTCATCAAGAACTGCAAGCGAGCTAGCCATGGACTGCAGAACAACAGCGTCAACATGGAGTCCAGCTCGCTCGGCACACTTGTGAACATTTTCAACCGCTGAAGACGAGGCTGTAACGACAAGTGCGTTAGCTTCGAGCCTACGTCCACTCATTCCGAGTGGATCGCTGATGCCGTCTTGGCCATCGATGATATAGTCCTGTGCAATCACATGGAGAATTCGCCTGTCAGGAGTCACATGCACCTGATGCAGCTCCTCGCGCAGCCGCTTTACATCATCTTCGGATATCTCGGAAGTACGTGTCGTGACGATACCCCGAGTGTAGAACGTTGAGACGTGCTCCCCGCTTACACCGATAACAACTCGAGCGAGCTTATATCCGCTTTGCTGTTCGGCACGATCTATTGCCACCTTGATCGATTCGGCCGTCTTGTTGATGTTACTGACCACTCCTCGCTTCAATCCGTCGCAGTCGGCCATTCCAGTGCCAATCACTTCAACGGTCTTACGAGCTGGGTCAAATGCCGTTACCACCACGCAGACTTTTGTGGTGCCGATATCCAACCCGACGTGAATCTCTTGAGTACTCATGCCGAGCCCCCTGGATTTCTTGCTTGACTGTAGTATCGCAGAACAATTTGATGATGCCAGCGAAGGTCAACCTCGCGCACTGTTGCCATGTTGATCGTTGTTGAAGCCTGACGCCAGAAGACGTTCATGTCGGAAAGCGCAGATTGAATCCTGTCTGCGTTCAGCACTCCAAGGTCCCATCGTGTTTCGTCGGTCACAAATGCAACAGCAGATGTGGACTTGTTTATCGTTACTTCTGAAATCGACTGATAGAGTCGCGGGTCCAATACTCGCGAAGCATTCACGAGAATCGAAGAGATCTTCACAACATCGGACGCTGTGAGCCGGCTTCCATCCTGCGAACGGAGAATAGGCACATTGTGTGCCGTCCGCTCGTGAACCTGAGGCAAGATCACCCCATGCTGATCAACGTATCGTAGCGTTCCGTCTTCCCGCAAAACGTGAGCAACCGGAAGCCTCTCATCTACGCGCACGGTAATCTCCCGAACACCTGAGAAGTATACGTCTGCACTGTTTACGTACGGAATGGTTTCAACACTTGCCCGTATTGATGCAAGAGACAGTGATTTTATACTGCGAAATCGGAGTGAGTCTACAGCACGTTGCACGGCGATTCTACTAAGCCCAGATGCACCAGACACCGCGATGTTCGTGATTTTCTGCCGCTCGTGCCACTGCGCAGACATAAACGCAAGAAAGACAACGCACAATAGAGCTATTACTAGCCCAGATGAACGCTTTCTCTCTACAACGATATGCTGTGAGCTTTTACGGGTGCGTGCCACTGTTCCTCATTCACTTAGTGCACACGTTACTAACATGTGTGCAAAACATACGTACAACCTCGATTACAAGTCCTTGCAAAGCCATTTCAAAACTGAGTTATCAATGGGTATTATCAAGGAGTTACAACTCCGGCAAATGTAGAGGATTGATCTGCAATACGCAAGTGGAAATCTACAGCACCAAAAGGGCGATTGACATAGAATATCCACACAATGTGGACAACCATGCCCCCTACCGTAATCAGCTTAGGGCCCGCGTTCGACCGCCGTCGACCAGAATGCTCGTGCCGGTGATATATGCCGCAGCAGGCGAGGCCAGGAATGCCACGGCATTGGCAATCTCCGAGGGCTGCGCAAAGCGTCCCATTGGAATCTCTGCCAGCATCTTTGAGCGAGCATCATCGACAGAAACCTGTTTGACTGATGCTTGCTTCTCAATAATTGCAGTTAGCCGTTCTGTCTCTGTTGCGCCTGGGAGTACGTTGTTGACGGTAATGCCCCGGGGTGCCAGCTCTGTTGCCAACGTCTTCGACCAGCTGGCCATGGCGCCACGAATGGTGTTACTTACGCCCAGGCCTTCTATCGGTTGCTTTACCGATGTCGAGACGATGTTGATAACTCTGCCGTATGCTTCCTGCGTCATGCCAGGTGCAAGAATTTTGATTAAGCGTTGAGATGTAAGTATATGCGCTGCAAAGGCTTCTAGCAGACTATCCACACTGCTATCCACAAGCGTACCAGCTGCTGGTCCGGCCGTATTGTTGACCAGTATATTGATCGACCCATCGTTTTCCACAGCGTTATTCACAGCCATAATCAGTGCCACATCATCTGTACTGTCCACTGCTATTGCCCGGTGCTGTTGTGCATCATGGATAACGGGAAGCTGCTTACGCACGTCTTCCAACTGTTCGAGGCTTCTGGCAAGCACAGTGACGGATGCACCGTGAGAGGCAAGCTCGAATGCGCTGGCCTTGCCAATGCCGCGTGATGCTCCGCAAACAAGTGCGCGCTTACCAGAAAGATTCAGATCCATGAGGAGTTCTCGTGAGTTTGTAGCTTTGTTCTTTCTGCGAAACTACTACCGAAAGGACATGAAAATGGCCGTTATACCACCATTCAATCTGAAAGCGTGGATCGAGGAGAATCGGCATTTACTCAAGCCCCCTGTTGGGAATGCGACAATTTATCAGGACACCGAGTTCATCGTGATGATCGTTGGTGGACCCAATTCTCGGAAGGATTATCACTACAACGAGGGCGAAGAGCTGTTCTTTCAGATTGAGGGCAACATTACCGTCAAGATCATAGACGAAGGCCAGCCGAAGGACATCCACATCCAACAGGGCGAAATGTTTCTTCTCCCACCGCGAATTCCGCACTCCCCACAGCGCGGTGCCAACACCGTTGGTATAGTAATCGAGCGCAAGCGCAAGGAGTCTGAACTTGACGCATTCATGTGGTTTTGCGAAGCATGCGGCACAAAACTTTATGAAGAGTTTCTCCCTCTTACCAACATCGTAACAGACCTTCCCATTGTGTTCGAGCGGTATTACGGCAGCGAATCACATCGTACATGCGGCACATGCGGCGCAGTGATGCAGCCCCCTGTCAAGCTTTCCTAATACTGAGCAGCAATGAAGATAGACTGTCACGCACACATTCTGCCCGAGACATGGCCTTCGTTGAAGGACAAGTTTGGATACGGCGGATTTATCACGCTCGAACATCATCTGCCCGGCAAGGCGCGAATGATGCGCGATGATGGCGTGTTCTTTCGTGAGATCGAAGAGAACTGCTGGAATCCAGAGGCAATCCTGGCCGATATGAACAAGCATAACGTAGACGTCATGGTTCTCTGCACTGTGCCCGTTCTGTTTTCGTATTGGGCCCGGCCAGAGCACACGCTGGAATGGTCAGAAATGTTGAATGACCATCTTGCCAGCGTCGTTCGGGACCACCCGACACGATTCATCGGACTCGGCACTCTGCCCATGCAGGACGTACAGCTTGCATGCCAGGAATTGCGAAGAGTTGTTACCGAGCTCGGCATGCCTGGCGTTGAGATCGGGTCGAACATCAACGGGATGAATCTTGACGACAGATCACTTGATCCGTTCTGGGCAGAAGCAGAGAAGCTGGGCGCTTCGATTTTCGTTCATCCATGGGAAATGATGGGCTCCGATAGGACGCAGCGGTACTTTCAGCAGTGGCTCGTTGGCATGCCAGCCGAAACAACACTAGCAGCTTCATCGATGATCTTTGGAGGGGTGTTCGATAGGTTCCCCAACCTTCGCGTGATGTTCTCTCATGCAGGGGGCTCTCTACCGTTCACACTCGGAAGACTTTCGCATGGATATCATGCGCGGCCCGATCTGTGCAATGTGAACACGGTGCAGGACCCACGAACATACATAGGCAAGTTCTGGGTCGACGGAATCACGCACGATGAACACGCTCTGCGGTATCTGGTGGACGTAATGGGAGCAGACAAGGTTGCCTACGGAACTGACTATCCGTTTCCACTTGGTGACCTCGACCACGGCCGGTTCATCGAAGAACACCCGCAACTCGGGTTAGAAGTAAAAGAACAGCTTCTCTCGAAGTCTGTGTGTGATTTTCTTCGAATTGATGTTATGAAATTTCAGCGAAACGCGTAAATTCGTACTCGCTCTCGCGACGGAGGGCTCGCATAATGGTATTGCAGCTGTCTTGAAAACAGCCGGGAGAGATCCTGTGGGGGTTCGAGTCCCTCGCCCTCCGCTCCGTCCTGAATCACCACCACATCCTTTCATTCACGAAGGCACGGACGTCCTGTTCGTGCAGGAGCGAAGAATCATGAAGCGTATAGCAGGCCTTGCTATTCTTTCAGTCGCGCTACTGAGCGCATGCAGCGATCCGGCAACACCGGAGCCAACCAACGAATCGTATGTAGCTGCTTCTGGCAGTTATATGATCCACCAGAATACAGAACTCGCGATCGACACAGCAACGAAGGCTGTTACAGAGATCCCAGCCCCGTCTGACAGCACAGTTGCTGGCGCTGTATTGACGTTCAACGGAAAGTCTTCAACACCGTTCTACTCCTATGTGGGTGGAGCAGACTTTGATACGACGTATTACTACCAGGATGGGACATCGCTGTACACATCGATTCCTCTCACGTATGACATCGGCGGCATTCCTCTAGACCTCGGAGCAAAGTGGGCCAAGATCAGCGATCAGAGTGCAACAACATGGACGGCTCTTACAGACTCTATCGCTCCAATCGATCTTCCAATTGGAGGCTACAAACTCTCCGCAAAGCTAAACTTTACCGGCCAGTCACTTGGCAGTGAAAACATCACGATCAACGGCACAACTGTTGCGACAAAGAAGGTGCAAATCGACCTCAATGCGCGCCTCTACGCAATGGCTGGCCCTACTTCGCTTCCTGTCGATGTTAACCTCAAGGTATACTACTGGCTTGCAGACAAGATCGGCGTTGTAAAGCGTGAGCAGCCTGCAGCTATCGTGAATCTTGGTCTTCTTGGTCAGCTTATGGGTTCTCCGGTTCAGGCGGTCCCTGGAATCCGTCAGGTAACTACCAAGTACGTTATCAAGTAACATTCGATTACTACCAAAAACACGTACGGGCTGTTTGCATCGCGCAGACAGCCCGTTTTTCATTGTGGATGAGGGTGTAAGCTTAGCTACTCAACAGAAGGGTCAGCTGATGATCTCGGTAGCACGAAGTACTGAATCTGAACATTACGGTCCGCACCCTTCCGGGCAAAGATGAACGATCCATCTTCTGTAATCGAAGCGTCTGTTTCATCTGCTGATGTATTCACATTATCAAGGGGCACGGGATCCTGCCACGTTCCATCGCGGAAAACAGACATGTACACGTCCATGCCACCTTGTCCTCCGAATCCGTCAGAACTAAACAGCAATGTATCGTTCGATAAAAACTGAGGAGTTCGCTCCTGTGCTGGAGAGTTGATGGCATCTCCGCAAAACTGAGGAGCACTCCATGTGCCGTCTACCTGTCGTTCAATAAACCAGAGATCTGTTCCCCCTCTTCCACCAGTGCGATCCGTTGCGTAGACCATTCGTGATCCATCCGGCGAGATCGTCGGTGATGAGCTGTACCACTGGCCCTGCAGAACACCAACAGGCTCGCCCACCGTGATCGACTCATCTGAGATAAACAACCGCACAATGGTGGCTAACGGCTGCCGTTCGCCCATCACATAACTCACCCCGTAGGCATCGCCATTTCTGGAACACGTAACATATCCTAGGCCGTGTGTTGTGGCTGCATGCGTTACACGCATAGGAACCGGTTGCTCCGTTAGTGCTGCGGCACGGTACACCGCTGGTCCCTGATCGCTGTCCTGGGTGATGAGCCATTGGCGGCGTATGGGATCAAAACACGTCCCGTACCGTGCAGTTCGCGACTGCCATGCTGCAAGCAAGGAAGGCTGCGTATGCAACGAATCAGTGCAGTGTGAAATTGCCGAAAGCACAAGTGCCTGCAACAGCATCGACTCCATCATACCCCCTTCGTGTCTGGCGACCACACAAACTTGTGCATCTGCAACTGGAATCGCACGGTCAAATGATCTTCCAGGATCCAGTTCACGAGATCTACAAACTGTAGTGCGTCAAAGACACACGACATCAGCACAGCACCAACGCGATTCTCAAGGTCATACGAGCGAATGATACTGCGTGCGTATTCGTAATCTGTTCTCGAAGCGATCACAAACTTTACTTCATCCGTGTGGGCGAGCTGTTCGAGATTCTCAAGCTTGTTCAACGTAGACATTTTTGAGTCCGGACACTTCACATCCATGATCGTTATCACCCTGTCATCTACCGCGTCGACTGCAACATGCCCCCCTGTCTCAACCGCCACAGTGAATCCCAGATCGCACAAACTCTTGAGCATCTCAAAGACATGCTCATGTTCAAGGGGCTCTCCGCCCGTGAATTCGATGAACCTACATTGCTTTTCTTGGGCATAGCTCACGATGTCCTGCAACGTAAGCGCAAGCCCCATAACACGGTGATCAAGCGCATACGGTGTGTCGCACCATACGCATCGCAGCTTGCATCCCTGCAGTCGAACAAAGACGCAGGGAAGTCCTGCTCGAGTCCCTTCTCCCTGAATGGAGTAGAACATTTCGTTAACATTGATCGTGGGCATGGAGACCATAGAAGCAAAACTACGCTACCGAGCTCATGCTTGATTCATCGAACATGCGAAGTAATTCCTGACGCAGTAGTCGATGTCCATCTTGTCGGAGCTGCGGGTCCGAGTCGAGTACCCCAAACGCATCAGCTCGTGTTTGTGCGATAAGCTCGCCGTCTGTTACGAGATCTGCAAAACGAAAGTCAGGCACACCGCTCTGCCGAGTGCCCATTACGTCTCCCGGACCGCGCAGACGCAGGTCAACTTCGGCTATTCGAAAACCGTCTGTTGTTTCTTCCATCGTTTTCAGGCGTATTGGCGCTTTCGCCATGTCTTCGGCATTTGCCGCTCTGTTCATCTGATACTTAAAGTGATCTTTGGTTGCAAGGAAGCAATATGACTGCTCGCCACCTCGTCCAACGCGACCCCGCAGCTGATGCAGTTGAGATAGCCCAAACCGCTCTGCGTTCTCGATAAGCATTACTGTTGCATTGGGGACATCAATGCCAACTTCGATCACAGTGGTTGACACGAGAATATCGAAGTCACGGTTGAGAAAGGCTCTCATCACATCTTCTTTTTCGTTCCAACCCATCTGACCATGGAGAAGTCCAACGCGGAGGTCATGAAAAACTGTACTACAGAGATCTTCATAATGCTCAACTGCACTTTTGGCATCGATCTTTTCACTGCGCTCCACCAGCGGGTACACGATGTATGCCTGACGTCCAAGCGCAACCTCCGACCTAACAAATCCGAAGACATCCTGCATTTTCGACTCAAAGACAACGTGCGTTTTTATCGGTTTTCGTTGCGCAGGCAACTGGTCAATCACCGACGAATCGAGATCTCCATAGAGCGTCATCGATAGTGTTCGTGGTATTGGTGTAGCAGACATCACAAGGATATGGGGCGTGCGAGGCATCTCTCCATGTGAATTCTGGCCAAGCCGCTTCAGCTCTGCCCTCTGGGCTACTCCAAACCGGTGTTGTTCATCGATAACAATCAAACCAAGCTTGTTGTACACAACATCCGATTCAAACATTGCATGTGTTCCAACAACGATCTGCGCATTGCCAGACGCTATCTGCTCCAGCACTGAAGCACGCGCCTTCTTTCTCTGCGATCCAACAAGCTGTACAACATTCATCCCATGATCGACACCCAACATTCGTTGAATACCATGGAAATGTTGCTCAGCAAGGATTTCCGTAGGCGCCATGATGAGTGTCTGAAAACCATTATCAACTGCATTGAGCATACACAGCAGAGCCACCACGGTTTTGCCGGAGCCTACATCGCCCTGTAACAGTCGGTTCATTGGCGTGCCCGACGTCATATCGGCCACGATCTCCCGAATAACGCGCTTTTGTGCCGCCGTAAGATCAAACGGCAGACGATCAACAAGTGCCCGCGCTCGCTGGCTCTGGGACTGCATCGGGATACCACGCTCTGGACGTTTCCGAGACCTGCGTCTGGCAGCAAGCAGAAGCTCAAAGAGAAACAGTTCTTCATACTTCATCCTACGCTGAGCACGCTGGATAATGCCGTGGTTCTCAGGATGGTGCAACGACCGCAGTGCCTCTGCCTTTGGCATAAGACTGCGTTCAGCAACAAGTGCCGCCGGAAGAGGGTCTACCAGCTCGCTCGTTGCCTTCTCGAGACACTGGTCAACGATAGACCGCATAAGGCGCATCGTGATGCCAACGTTAGCCATACCCTGCGTGATGCGGTATCTCGGCAGTATAGCACCAGTTCCGAACTGCTCGATCTCCTCCTCATCAACGAGCTCGAGCTCGGGATGGTGCATGGACAGCGTATTCCAACGGGCCTCAAACTGTGGCAATCCGTGGACAACGAACGTATGATCAGGCTGCAGCAATTTGGAGTAGTATGAAATCTGATTCCAAAACACCAACTGGAGCAGAGCGCGGGAATCGTCTACAAGATCAACCTGGAGCATTGTTCGCCCCTTGCCAACTGTCTTCTTTTCCGCACGGGCAACCCTAGCAACAAGAGAAACTTGCTTTTGCATCGCAAACTGCGCAGAGGCATCGGCTGTCTGGATTTCAGACGATCCACGAAGGAGGTCGCGCAGCTGAGCGATACTGCTCATGGTGCGGCGGTCTACATAGGCTCGCGGAACGTACATCACAACGTCGTGGTACGACACCAGACCCTCGCTGGCAAGTGCTTCAGCCCGTCGAGGGCCTACGCCCTTGAGATACTGAAGCGGCAGTATGGTAGGTGTTCCTTCCGAGAGCATCGCAGAAGGCTTCGAGAGTTACTTAGCGTAGCCGTCGATGATCGTCATCCAGTTGCGCGTGTCCGGCACCGCACCCGTTCGAATGTCTAGGAGCTGCTTCTTGAATGTGAACATCGTTGCATCTGGGTGGATTTCCAGGTCGTAGTCAACCCCATCAATACCCACCGTTGCAATCGGCGAGACAGATGCTGCTGTTCCTACACCAAACGCCTCCGTCAGAGATCCGTCTGCAAGACGATCCTTGAACTCCGTTACAGATACGGCACGTTCATCGACAGCAATTCCACGTTCACGGGCCAGCGTCAAAATCGAATCCCGCGTAACGCCGTCAAGGATTGTATCGCCGAGCGGAGCTGTAGTGAGCACATCATTGATGATGAACATCACGTTCATTGTACCCGATTCTTCGATATGCTCATGATGCTCTGCATCGGTCCAGAGAACTTGATCATAACCGGCTTCATTGGCCAAAATTGTCGGCAACATCGCAGCGGCGTAGTTGCCACCGCACTTGGCATACCCAGTTCCGCCCTTTGAAGCGCGGGTGTATGTGCGTTCTACCCGCACGCGAAGGGGCTTGGGGTATACTGGACGGAATGGACCGCCCCCTACAAGGAACATGAATTCTTCAGAAGGCTTCAGGCCGATGCGCTCTTCGGTAGCGATAACGAACGGACGGATATAGTAGGCCGAGTCTGGTCCAGGTGGAACCCACTGGCGATCCAGATCTACAAGAGTATGGATTGCATTGGCGAACATCTCGGGCGGCACCTCAGGCATAGCCATACGGCGTAGCGATACATTAAATCGCTGCGCATGGCGATCAGTGCGAAACACTCCAATTCTGCCGTCGTTCATGATGTAGGCCTTCATGCCCTCAAACACCTGCTGGGCGTAGTGAAGGCCTAGCGTAAGTGGTGTGAGCTGAAGCGCCCGATACGGTCCAATGCGCTCTTTCCGCCACTCATTATGGGCATACTCAGCGATATAGACGTGGTCGCTCGGTACGTTCGAAAGCTTAAGATTCGCAACGGCTTCGGCATCGAGCCGAGGATTTGTGCATCTGTCGATAGGAATTCGCATCTGCGAATCTATGGAGTTCAGTTGAGTCAACATCGCCGTGTTGATATCTTCGCCGAATGAATGCTGAACATCAACCGATCATAATCTGCAGCACCATCGCAGAAATGCATGCCCACATTGCTCGCGCACGGGAGGCCGGCGATACCATTGGCTGCGTGCCAACGATGGGGTACCTTCATGAAGGCCATGCCTCCCTGATCCGCGCCGCGGCCCAGAAGCACAGATTCGTTGTTGCATCGATCTTCGTAAACCCAACACAGTTCGGACCCTCGGAAGATTTCGAGCGCTATCCCCGGGATCTCGAACGCGACCTTGCAGTTCTGCAGGGGGCTGGAGCAACACACCTGTTTCTACCTGATGTTCAGGAAATGTATCCAGACGGCATTCGGTCAACCATTCACCTCAGTGGTGTAACAGAAGTGCTGGAGGGGGCATTCCGCCCAACGCACTTCGATGGAGTTGCAACAGTTGTGGCCCGCCTGTTCCAGGCGATGCTTCCCGATGAGGCATTCTTCGGACAAAAAGACCTCCAGCAGACGCTCGTAATCAAACAACTTGTGCAAACATCTTCCGATCCAGCAGTTCACAGCACACGCGTTACGGTTATGCCAACGATTCGGGAGGCCGACGGTCTGGCAAAGAGCTCGAGAAATGTCTATCTCAATGCCGACGATCGGCGCGATGCAGTGGTCATTTACAAAGCGCTGGACAGCGCTAGGAGTGCAATACTCTCTGGCCATGTATCCTGTGAAGCGGCAGAGCGTCTCATGAGGGAGACTCTGTCAACTGTTCCGCGGCTGCAGATCGATTATGCTGCGGCTGTTGATGCAGAGACGCTTCGCACGGAGTCGGGACGGATGCCGAATGAGATAGCGTTGTGCATCGCTGCAAAGCTTGGCAACACGAGACTTATCGACAACATGCTCGTGCAGATCACTCCAGCGTGATTCGATAAAGTAGCCACTCGTTCAAGCAGGAAGCCCCCTGCCTGTTGTAGAAATCCCGCGCGGGTGTGTTCCAATCCAACACTTGCCAGTCGATGCGCCCGCAACCGCGATCGTGTGCCTGTTGCATAATGAAGGTGAACAATGCCTTACCGAAGCCCTTGCCGCGGAACTGCTCAAGGACGAAGATGTCCTCGAGATAGAGCGTTGGCAATGCGAGAAACGAGGAGTACGTCTCGAGAATGATCGCATATCCAACTGCACTGCCATTGGCATCGTCAACTAGGTAGGCTTCGATCCTTGGAGCATCACCTGCGATATCCTTCAGGAGTCGCTGTTTTGCCTCCTGCGACGGCCGCTCGAGATGCTCGTAGTCTGCGAGCGCACATACAAGCCCAAAGAACTCCTCAAACCTGTCGGCATTAACACGGGTGATCGCAGCCATGTGCTTACAATGCCTGTTGCAGGAATGCTACGAACAGACCTGGATTTGATCTAAACTGCGTCTGAAAACCGGTCTGTGCGATATATGAACCATCAGATTTGAGCATCACATAGAGCGGGTTCGCTACCGTACCGTATGTTTTGAGAATGTTCTGGTTCGTGATGTACGGCTCTGTCTTTCTGTCCGTATACAACTGCACGAGAACGAACTTTTTGAACTGCTCGATTACCTCGGGCCTTGGGAACACATCCTTTTCCATGAGCCGGCAATTCACACAGGCAAAGCCCGTAAAGTCAATGAAGATCGGCTTACCTTCCCGGGCAGCTACCTTTTTAGCTTCCTCAAGATTGTTCAACCACACAAGACCGCCATGAGCATCTTGGGGTCTTTCTTGACCTGGTTTGGCCGCGGGCATCGCGGCGGTCTCTCCATTCATCTGAGCCAGGAGCTCGTGATAATTCTCTGGCGGAAGCAGCGCTTCGAGGTCGGCGGCAAGGGGCTTACCAAGCATGCCGGCGGCAAACCACAAACCAAGTGTTGCAAAGACCACGGCGAACAACGCACGAAGACCGCCGATACGTTCTACCGGAGTATCAAGCGTAAGCTGGAATGTACCAAGCACATACAGCATAATCAGGAAACACACACCGGCCCATACGGCCAGAAACACTTCGCGAGGCAGCAGGCCGAGTCCAAAAATGAACTCCGCCGTTGAAAAGAACTTTATGGCAGCTGCTATCTCGAGGAACCCCATCACAACCTTCAGGTTGTTCATCCATCCTCCGGCTCGTGGCAGGCGAACCAGTAGTGACGGGAACATTGAAAGCACGACAAATGGAATTGCAAACGCCGTCGCAAATCCGAGTGTGCCGATGGCCGGATATAGATAGTCTCCGCCAGATGCGCTCAGCAGCAGTGTTCCAACAAATGGAACTGTGCATGTAAATGACGTTAGAGAGAACGTGAGCCCCATAAGGAGCACTGAAAACACACCATCGCCCTGAGACTTCTTATTCAGGGCATTCATGATCGAGACAGGGATCTGAATCTCAAACGAGCCAAAGAGATTGAATGCCAGAGTGAGGAACAGAAGCCCGATACCAAGATTCAACCACGGATTGGCCGCAAGGTCTTGCACGGCTGTTCCACCGAAAATCGCCGAGGCGATAATTCCAACTGCAGTGAACGTGGAAATGATACCCACACCAAAAAGCACGCTATCGCGAAGCCCAGACCCTTTGGTCTTCTCATGCCGCTTGGTAAAAAACGACACTGTGATCGGAATCATTGGAAAGACACACGGCGTAAGCAGGGCCAGAAAACCGATACCCATCGCATACAGGAAGAAGCTCAGAAGCCCCTTGCTCTTCTCGACTTCGATCTCCTGCTGCGTGTCCATTGGGGTTTGAGTCGTTGCTGACTCCCCACTGGTCTTGGTGCCAGCGACAACTTCTGTCTCGGCAGTATCTGCATCGGCAGCCCCCTGACGAGCAACCTCGGTAATCGTGATTACTACATTCTGCGACATATCTTCCGAGGGCAGGCATGCAGATGTGTCGCAAAGCTGCATCAGGAAGTTCACCGTCGCCTTGTGGTCGCCCTTTTGCAGCGTTGGCGACAGCCTTACGGGAACGCGCGCTTCGATAAGTCCAGAGAGCTCTTCTACGTTTGTTTCCCACGTCTTATCAAAGGCTGTATGCGCCCCTTTGGTAAACCGCGGCTTCCCAGCCAACTTTACGATTGACTTTGGTCCTACGGATATCACTGTTGCCTCGGGTCCAAGACCATCGGGCCCAACAGCCGGGGTAAGTCCATAGCTATGCCAATGCTTTGCGATCTTGGCCTGCACAACAATCTCAACAGTGTCTCCAGCCCTGCCTGAAACGGCAGTGATCGGGGAAAAGGAAATCTTGTTCTTGGCAGACGGCATTTGGGCTGAGACATTGATCGCCCAGAGACCGCATATAACGGCCAGAAATGCAATACAACGCGCTGCTGACGGGAAGTTGTTCACGACGCACTCACTCGTGGATAATGACGTATCAGAACCTGTAAACTACGCAAGAGAGCCGACTTCGTATTTTGCCGTCGATTCACTCGTTGCAATACTAGAATATCCCATGGCCTCACAAACAACACTCGATGCAATCCTTTCTCTGTCGAAGCGCAAGGGCTTTGTATACCAATCTTCCGAGATCTACGGCGGTTTGAACGGCTGCTGGGATTTTGGACCGCTCGGAGTTGAGCTTCTGCGCAACATCAAAGACTCTTGGTGGAAGGCCATGACGTACAGGTCGGACATTGTAGGAATCGACTCGTCTATCCTGATGCACCCGCGCGTGTGGGAAGCATCGGGTCACGTTGGACAGTTCTCGGACCCAATGATCGACAACAAGACGTCAAAGTCGCGTCACCGTGCAGACAACCTGATTGAGGAATTCATCACGCGACTTCGCAACAAAGGCAAGACCGACCAAGCCGATGTTGTAGAACAGGCACTGAACAATGCTGCAACGAATGAAGATCTTCACACGATCATCATGTCTAACAATATCCCCGACCCTATCTCCGGTACAACGGACTGGACAGAGGTGAGGAATTTCAACCTGATGTTCGAAACGCATGTGGGCCCTGTTGCCGACGCTGCAAATGTTGTGTACCTGCGTCCAGAAACAGCGCAAGGCATCTTTGTGAACTTCAAGAACGTGATGGAGTCTGCCCGCATGAAGCCACCGTTCGGCATAGCGCAAATCGGAAAGAGTTTTCGGAATGAGATCAACACGAAGAACTTTCTGTTCCGTACACGTGAGTTTGAGCAGATGGAAATGCAGTTTTTTGTCAAACCGGGAACAGAGAATGAGTGGTTCGAGTATTGGCGTAATGCGCGCTGGAACTGGTTTACCCAATCACTCGGCATCGATCCTGAAAAATTGCATCGCAAGCCCCATGAGAAACTTGCCCACTATGCTGCGGCAGCCGAAGATATCGAATACCTCTTCCCATTTGGATGGGGCGAGATAGAAGGCATCCACTCAAGAACAGACTTTGACTTAGGACGCCATCAGGAGTTTTCAGGCAAGAAGCTTGAGTATGTCGACACGGCTACGAAAGACCGATTTACGCCGTACGTTATCGAAACTGCTGTTGGTGCAACGCGTACATTTTTGGCCCTACTGTGCGATGCATACCGCGAGGAGGAACTACCAACTGAAAACGGTGGCACCGAGACACGTTCGCTGCTCAAGCTCAAACCGTCGATCGCGCCAGTTACCGCCGCAGTTCTTCCACTTGTGAACAAAGACGGCATGCCAGAAGCAGCAGAGAGTGTGATCAACAATCTGCAGCGTCACTTCCGAGTAGATTACGACACAAGTGGAGCAATTGGGCGCAGATACCGCAGGCAGGACGAAGTGGGAACGCCGTTCTGCATTACTATTGACGGACAGACCCTAACCGATTCTACCGTAACACTTCGAGATCGCGACACCATGCAGCAAGACCGTATTCAGGTTGATGCATTAGTTGGAGAGATTCAACGTCGAATCACTGCATGAAACCCCGTCACATTCTCGCAGCACTATCGTGCCTGTCTATCATTCCATTGGCGGGCAAGAACACAGCCGACGATGCCTACGTGCGCATTGCAAAGGCCATCGAAGCCTTCGGTGAGGTATTCAGAGAAGTTCAGGTCCGCTACGTAGACCACGTTGACCCTGTTGATCTTGTTGACGTAGGCATTGATGCAATGCTCGAGCATCTCGATCCGTACTCTGAGTATCTGATTGGCGACGAGAATGAGGATATTCAGAACATGACCACGGGGAGCTATGTTGGCGTTGGCATCGTTGTGGACCAGGTGGACAGTGCACTCATCATATCAGACCTTCGTGAGGGTGGCTCCGCGCGCGAAGCAGGTGTCCGTATAGGCGATCGAATTGTTCGAGTGGACACCGCAAGCGCTGATTCACTTGACCAAGATCGCTTACGGTCGCACACACGCGGTGCGGCCGGAACAAGGGTTACCATGGGTCTTTTTCGAGAAGGTCGAGCCGACACAATCAACGTTGTTCTTGAGCGCCGCGCACTACCGCTCGAATCAATCTATGTGTCCGAATTACTGAGCTCGTCTGTTGGGTATGTAAAGCTTACGCGTTTTACGAGCACTACCCGAGACGAACTTCTTGAAGCGATTACTTCTCTTCAACGCAGCGGGCAGCTCTCAGGACTTGTTCTGGACCTTCGTGACAACCCAGGAGGACTGCTTGAGGCTGCGATAGATGTTTCAGAACTCTTCGTCCCGCAAGGAAGCGCAATCGTCTCCACCCGTGGCAGAGCGTACGAAGAATCACGTCTGTATGCTTCTACCACACCGCCACAGTTTGCCGATCTACCGCTTGCAGTTATCATCAACGAGCACAGCGCGAGCGCCAGTGAAGTTGTTGCTGGCGCTATCCAAGATCTCGATCGGGGTGTCATCATTGGCAAGCGATCCTACGGCAAGGGCTTTGTACAGTCCATGCTGCCCCTTTCGGCTGGATCCTCTGCGCTTAAGCTTACCACAGCGCGATACTACACCCCTTCCGGACGTTGCATTCAGCGAGTGGATAAGCGTAACGGGGACTCAACCGCGACACAACAGTTTACAACCTTACGCGGACGTCGGGTTTCGGCGCGTCATGGCATTGACCCTGATTCAGTAGTTACTGATTCAGTTCTTCCAACAATGCTGTACAATCTTGAGCAATCGGGTGCCATTTCATCGTTCGCCACACGGTATGCCGCTCCATACAGATCGCTACCGAGTGATCTGGCAGATCGTAAGACAATGGTTGACGACTTCATTAAGTACCTTACATCTGCACCCTCTTCGAAACGCGACCCGCTGTTTCGCACTCTCGAGGCCTTACAGAGCGGACTAGACAAGGTCTCATCGAGCCCAACAGCTCGATCTGCCATGCAGACTCTACAGCAGCAGGTAGAGCGTGAATACCTTCTCCAGCTCAGAAAGCACGCTGCCAAGCTTCGAGAAATGCTCGCACGCGAAATTCAGTTGCGATTTTCTACAGGGAGTGCACAATATCGCAGCGTCCTGCTCGACATACCATCCGTGCGAACGGCACACAATGTGCTGCGCAGCCCAAAATATGGCGCACTGTTAGCACCAAAATTGCCGTCAGATCAGTAACTTTGCAGTCTTTCCCCGAAAACGTCCCATAATAGGTCCCTGTCCATGAGGATTACGAAACAGTATACGAACCGCGAGAGCCAGTCACTTGACAAGTATCTCCAAGAGATTGGTCGCGTTGACCTGCTCACCGGCGATGACGAAATTGTGCTCGCCCAAGCTATCAAGCGTGGCAGCTTCGAGGGCGCAATTGCTCTTGAGCGGCTCGTGAAGGCTAACCTGCGATTCGTGGTTTCCGTTGCAAAGCAATACCAAAATCAGGGCCTCTCTCTAGGCGATCTCATCAATGAAGGCAACCTTGGACTCATCAAGGCGGCAAAGCGATTTGATGAGACGCGCGGCTTCAAGTTCATCTCCTATGCCGTATGGTGGATCCGCCAGTCAATTCTTCAGGCACTCGCTGAGCAATCGCGTATCGTTCGACTTCCTCTGAACCGAGTTGGCGCACTCAACAAAATCGGCAAGAAGTTTTCCGAGCTGGAACAGCAGTACGAGCGCGAGCCAACCGCGGCTGAGCTTGCTGAGCAGCTTGAGATGTCGATTGCCGAGATCTCCGAAACGATCAAGATCTCTGGAAGGCACTTGTCTGTAGACGCTCCGTTTGTTCAGGGCGAAGACAACCGTCTTCTTGATATTCTTCCAAACGACCAGCAGCCCCCTCCCGACAGCGAGCTCATGCGTGAGTCCTTGCGCGTAGAGGTGCAACAGGTTCTCAATACACTCAGCGAGCGCGAAGCAGAAGTTATTCGTCTGTACTTTGGCTTGGATGATCAGCAGGCGCTTACGCTTGAGGAGATCGGCGAGAAGTTCAACCTCACACGCGAACGTGTGCGTCAGATCAAGGAAAAGGCCATTCGCCGGCTCCGACATGCGTCACGTTCTAAAGCATTGCGCACGTACCTAGGATAAGCGAGAACCCACATGGCTTCCACGCAATCGGAGTACATCGGTGTGCTTGGAAGAGTTCATGGTCTGGACGGTACGTTTGTGCTCTCAGATGCGATTCCACTTCCTTCTGGTTTGGCTGTAGGCACTGTTGTTTCAATTGGGTTTTCCCGAGACTTTACAAAACCGTTTTGTGTTGAGTCGTTTGTTCAGACGGAGCACAGAACGCTACTGAAAGTGAAGGAGATAAACTCTTCAGAAGCAGCATCGCAATTGTTAGACAATGCAGTGTTTGCAAACTCAAGCGATATCGGCGCTTTGTCGATCGATCGATTCCGTATTGGTGACATCGAGGGCTCGAGCGTTATCGATGAGTCCGGCAACCTGCTTGGAACCATCACGGACGTATGGATCCTTCCTGCAAACGACGTTTGGGTGATGACCACTCCTTTAAAGAACACGATTCCGCTTCCGGTTATCGATGAGGTCATCCTGAAGGTCGATGTCAACACCAAGCAGATAACAGTACGGCTGCTTGATGGCCTGGAGCGCGTTGATACACACGAGGACCTCGAGCCCGATGTCTAATCTTGCCATCCGCATCGACATCGTATGCGTCGTCCCGCAGGTTCTAGAGTCTGTTATCTCTACCTCGATACTGAAGCGTGCTCAGGACAAGGGGCTTGTTGAGATCCATTTGCACAATCTGCATGACTACGCAACAGACACTTTCCGACATATCGACGATACGCCCTATGGCGGCGGCGCAGGCATGGTGATTCAATGCGAACCCGTCTTTGCCTGCATTGAGGGATTATTACGTGATCGTTCCTACGATGAGGTTATCTACCTTAGTCCGGACGGCGAAGTGCTTGATCAACAGCTCTGCAATTCGCTGTCACTGCAACAGAATATCATTCTGCTGTGCGGACACTACAAAGGCATTGACCAACGCATTCGAGATGTACTTGTGACGAGAGAGATTTCTGTTGGAGATTACGTCCTCACAGGAGGCGAGATTGCAGCCGGCGTAGTAACGGATGCAATCGTACGCCTCGTACCAGGTGTTGTGGGTGATGCTGAGAGCGTACTGGAAGATTCATTTATGAATGGTCTTCTGGATGCTCCGCAGTACACGAAGCCTGCCGTGTTTCGTGACATGCACGTGCCCGATGTTCTGCTCTCTGGGAATCATGCCAAGATCCGTCAATGGAGACACGACCAGGCACTGGCAAAAACAGTTCAGCGCAGACCAGATCTGCTCGAGCCAGGAGCTCATGAATGATAATCGCTGAACAGGAAGTTGCACTCACCAATCGGCACGGTGATGTGATTAACGCAACGCTGACCGTGCCGCCTGCAGGACAATCAAATGCAGTTCCGCTGCTCGTTGTGCTACATGGATTCAAGGGCTTCCGCAACTACAGCTTCTTACCGTGGGTTGCTCAGTATGCAGCATCACATGGAATGGCAGTCTTGCGCATATGTTTTTCGCTCAACGGAATGCGCAACACATCGTGGCTCGTGCAGTCAACTGAGGATTTCGCACGGAACACGATCTCGCGAGAATGCGACGATGCAGCAGATGTGCTGGCAGCACTCACCTCCGAGAGTATCTTCGATGGTCTGCGATCGGTCTGGGACGGCACAGTAAGTCTGCTTGGCCATTCCCGTGGAGGCGGCATTGCCATGATTGCAGGCAAAGAACTTTTAGCATCTCATCCAGCAGTGCTACGAAAGGTAGCCGTGTGGAATTCTGTTGGCACATGGAATCGCTGGACGCCCCGACAGGCTGAAGCATGGAAAGCTGCTGGCACGTTTGAGATGCAGAATCAGCGAACCCTACAGACGTTGAACATGCATTCGTCATACCTCGAGGATATCGAAAACAACAGCGCACGGCTGGATCTCGTTACGGCATCAAAAGCATTAGACGGCAGACTTCGGTTCGTTCATGCACAGCACGACCTTACCGTTCCTCTTCGCGAGATCGAGGAAGTAGCCCATTCCAGCTCTGCAATAGATGCACTCCGCATTATTCAGAATACCACTCATACGTTCGGCATGGAGCACCCAGTTCAACGCATAACGCCTGGCATCGTTGAAGCACTAGCGAACACCTTTCCATGGATTGCACAATGAAACATGTGAGCAATGCATTGATGAGGGTGCTACTCGGGGCAGCAATGCTTACTGGTTGTGAACTGTTCGTGGTTGGAACACCGGTAAAGCCTCGCATGGTCATCGAACGCAGCCAGCGTACTTCTCCCGGTGTTGTGCACCTTTTCAAAGCTGAGCTAGACTCCGGCAATACTACGGCTGCTACGGAGTTAATGGTTTCATCGAGCGGACGCCCCCTCCTTGCAGTTGAGAAGTACGAGCTTTCAGATGACCTTACCCGCTGGAAATCTGTAATGGCAGGACAGCCGATCTCCGATACTCAGGTCGACACAATCAACCCCGAGACACACGAGGTCGTTATCACGTTGGACTATGTCAGAAAGATGAACTTCAGCACAATTCGGCGCGACGGCGCATGGTGGGTAACAAAGGTCACCGACCCGCAACGGAAGTAGTAACGACTGGTCTTTCGTTAGTTGGCCTTGACGAACATCTTCGTTACCGTGCGGCCACCAGTATGTGCTACGATGGTGTATGTACCGGGAACCAGAGCTTCTGTATTCAGGGTAATGTTGACGGAGGCACCCACAACTCCGGCAAGCTCGAGAGATGGGAGCACAGAAACACCTGACAACGAATAGACTTGCACTGAAACAGTACTGTTTGCAATGCCGTTGAGCATAAGCGTTGTGTGGTCGAGCACAGGATTAGGACGTGCATCGATACTCACGACATCCTGGATCTCTTCGACATTAGAACTTGGGTCCAAATGACGGTGGACAAAGGTGCCCTTAGGCGCAACAAAGACATGGTTGTCTTTTGTAACAACAACTCCGTTAGCAGATCCATCTACCGATTCAAGTCCTTCACGTACGAGGGTCCAACTGGCTCCGTAATTCGTGCTGTGAAACGGACCGGAAATCTTCTCGGTAGTAGCCCACATTTCTCCAGACTTACCAATGGCAATTCCCGACACACGGTTATTCGTAACGTCAGTATTGTCCCACCCTGTCTTGAGGTAACTCCAAGATTCGCCATCATTGGTAGACTTCATAACGATTGCGTTTTTGCTTTGCGCTGAGCCAGGAAGAGCGTTGCGTCCAACATACAGATGCCCCTTCTCATCATAGGTCATCACTCTAAAGTTATCATCGCTTTCACCTGAGGTAGGGTCCGAATCAATACGCGTCCAGGAAGTGCCCTTGTTCGAGGATCGATACAGTCCCTTGTTGTATGCAACAAGCACAAACAGTTTATCGGAATTCGGAGACTGGAATACTTCAAACAGCGCAGAAGTAGCCCCTGGAATATTTGAACGAGGTACTGCAACAAATGAATCGCCGTTGTTGGCTGAGAAGCTCATTCGCAGGTCTGCCGGACCGTTGTCGTATCCGACAAAGACGCTAGTGACGCCTGATGCCAACACTTTTGTGTTTACACATACTCGGCTTGATGGCGACACGGCAAATCCAAGATCGAGCTTCTTCCAAGTGCGTCCGTCATCGGCAGAGCGTACAACACCCACACCGTTCACAGAAGCGAACAGTACATCATTAGCGCCAACCTTGATTCCGCTGATGGTAACAAAGTTTATTCCATCATCGATGCCACTGTCGGAGAAGTCCCATGTTTCGCCACGATCAGTTGTGCGATACACCTTACTGTAGTCTGTACCGGCAAACACCTGCCCCTTGCCATTTGTTGCAAGACATGTCGCGGCGGCTGCAGGACCCGAAGTGACTTGCCAGAACTGACCATAGCTGGTAGTGGCGGCAAGGAGCAGAACAACGATGCAGAAGTGTGGCAGAATGCGCATATGTGTCTCGTTCTATCTTTGTAGGAAGTCACAAGATACCACATTTCACGTAAGGCATTTGAACCATGCACATACATTTCATCGGTGTCGGCGGCACTGCGATGGGCTCTGTAGCCGTGGCATGCCGAATGCAGGGTCATACTGTGACAGGCAGCGATGGTCCGGTATACGAGCCAATGAACAGTGTACTGGCAAAGGCAGGAATTGAGCGTTACGAGGGATATAGCAGCTCTCGACTGACATCACTGCGCCCCGACCTTACGGTTATCGGAAATGCCATCAGCCGCGGCAATGAAGAACTTGAATACATCCTCGAAGAACGCTGGCCGTATACTTCGATGGCCGAACTTGTTGGCAAGCTCTTTATAGACCGCAACACATCAATCGTCTGTGCCGGCACTCATGGCAAAACAACAACATCTAGCATTACTGCGTGGCTGCTGGAGCATGCAGGCTTTCAGCCAGGGTATCTCATAGGGGGCGTACCGCAGAATTTTGATGTAGGCTGCAGGCCAGTTCCAGAAAACGTTCACAACACACATGCCGGAGTGTTTGTGTCTGAAGGTGACGAATACGACACAGCCTTTTTTGACAAGCGCAGCAAGTTTGTACACTACCGTCCGACGATTGCCATTGTAAACAATCTTGAATTCGACCACGCAGACATTTTCTCATCTGTAGAAGCTATCATCCAGTCATTTCGCCAGATGATCCGCATTGTTCCCCAAAACGGGGTAGCCCTTGTAAATGCTGATGATGTCAACGCTCGTGCTGCGACTGCTCAGGCACCATGCCGTGTAGAGTCTGTTGGACTTTCCACTGATGCCACATGGCGCATCCAAGACGTTGTGGAACGTGGTGGGCACACGGAGTGGACAGTTAACTACAACGGCACCGAGTATGGGCGCTTCGAGCTTCCAATGCCCGGGATTCACAACGTACGAAATGCAACGATGGCTGTGGCATCGACGCATCATGCAGGATTAACTGCTCAGGAGCAGCAGGCGGCAATGCCCCTTTTCATTCCGCCTAAGCGTCGTCTCGAGGAACTATGCACGTGGAACAGCGCCATCGTGATTGATGATTTTGCGCATCATCCAACGGCTATTGCACTTACCATCACTGCACTGTATCAGAAATACTCTGGATCCCGAATACACGTTGTTTTCGAGCCACGCTCGAATACGACCACGCGTAACTTTTTTCAGTCAGAACTGGCCACCTGTTTTACGGGTGCAGCTAGCGTATGCCTGGGTCCGGTAAATCGTCCTGAACGATATGCTCCAGAGGAACGACTTGATACTGAGCGTCTTATGTCTGACCTGCGCGCTGCCGGGATTAGTGCGCTTTCTATCGATCCTCAGCATGCTGCAGATAATCTATGGGGTCGCCTTGTTGCCGATTATCTAGAGACTCGTGT
The DNA here is from genome assembly GCA_044238605.1 of Patescibacteria group bacterium. GTDB lineage: Bacteria > Bacteroidota > Ignavibacteria > Kapaibacteriales > Kapaibacteriaceae > UBA10438. Next base: position 235,336 of record JBIICY010000003.1, on the reverse strand, counting down.
GCAGTCGGGTGACGTAATCGCGATTCTTAGTAATGGAGATGTTGGCGGTCTTCGACGAATGCTTACCGCTGAATAAGGATCTTCTTCATCGGCCACGTCATCGCCGAGCCGTCGGCATTCTGACTGGTGATCACGTAGAAATAGATGCCTGGCCCAATGGTGCGGTCGTCCTGACCTCGCAGGTCCCATCGCAGCCCACCATTGCCATCTGTGCTGCGCAGTGTTGCCACAGGATTCATCTTGCTGTCGAATACTTCTACATCAGCAATTGCTGGAAGTCCTGCGAACACCAACACATCGTGAACCTGCAGCTTGAGTGGCTGAGGGTAGGTATATGTATCCGCCTCTGTAGCACCTAACACGCTGAATGCGATTGTACTGCCCGCCCCCTTGGCTATGACATGCGTTGTGTCGTATCTCACATCACGGGCAGTAACAGCATACGTCACACCCTTGGCACGGAGTGGGTATATGGGATCTAACTCCAAAGCGACCGTTGCTGAGTCTATACGACGAACCCCAATGACAGATCCTTCCGGACGCAGCGTATAGGCAGATACTTGTAGAGCTGATTCATCAACCTGATGTGAGTACCTCAAGTGAAGTGCAGTTGGCGACGCAACTTCAACACCCGAAAGAGTTATCGCAGTCCTTGGTTCTGGTGTAGGGGGCACATCTACAACTCGTATCGTAAACGATCGAGCCACAAGCAGACATCGACTCACCGGCAGGTCTACATACAGCGTTAACGAATCGCCAGAAAACTCTACCTCGGGGAACACAAACTGCACGACACGTCCACCAGGCGTTCTTGCATATCTGGCATGCACCTGAAAGGAGCTGTCTACCTCATCACGAAGAACTTGTCGTGGCAGAGCAATCCCCTTTGCATCTATCTCGCCAGCGCACGCGAGCTGCAGGACCAGTCCGCTGCGTAGTTCACGCCGCGTCACAACAGAACGTTCTAGCTGTATACCATAGATCACGGGGCGAGCATCTATCACGACACGATTTGAGGATCTTCCGGCGCGTGGGGTTTGTCCGCTCGGAAGTGCCTGCACCACAAACGATACGAGCGAATCAGTCAGCCCTCTCATCTGATAGCGATACGTAGTGGCTTGAACCTCTCCTAGCACAGAATCTTTTGAAGCAACGCGCCGAATCACACGATAGGCAGAAGCACTATCTACTGGATACCATGACAGCCTCACGCTGCCGAGGGTTGTATCTGTGCGATCGTGATATGCCCTAAGCGAGCTTGGTGCCGGCATTACGTTACTCGCACTCTGCTGCACGAACGTAAAGCCCGTCATCGCTCCAATCTCAGGGACCGTTGAGCCAAAGCCCAATTCTCGCAGGCCGTCATTGTTCCAATCGTACGTCAGTACGCGCGGTGTAGCTACATCGTTGAAGTAGGCCTTGGGGACGATGTTTCCGTCTGCAGCGCGGCCAAAGAGATAGAGACGCGGGAATGCACTCACGATGATCTCATCACCGGGTACACTGTCGATGTTCGCAAGTGCAACACCATTTCGGTACCCAATTCCGTACCGCACACCGGCGACATGGTCCTGCCATGCAACTACATACCCTGAATCGCTCGTATGTGAGAACAGACGATACGTCCATGCCTGACGTCCATATTCACCCTGCTCATCTGCCTCGATTCTATCGGGCACACCAAGAAGAATATCTGGGCGGCCATCTGCGTTGACATCTCCAGCGGCAACAAATCCCGAGCCCCCTGCACCAGGGCCTTGAAAGACGAACTTTTCTTCAAATGATGAACCGTTCCACTCATGAACGAGGAGGTCGCCATCGGTATCAGAGAAAGCGATCTCCATTCTACCATTGCCGTTAAAGTCTCCGGCGCCAATGCTGATCTCATCGACACGGTTTGTACCACTAGTAGGGGGTGGACTTGACGAATTTTTAGCAATGCCCAGCAGTGAGAAGGTGTTTCCCTTGCAGGTATAGACGTAGCACGCATTATCTGCAAGTGCTAAGATCTCTTCTCGTCCGTCGCCATCAATATCAGCAGCTCCGGCAGCGTTGACCACGGTTGTTGAATCTGCGAAAAGGATGCTGGAGAATATGCTCTGCGATGGAGACTGCTGTTCAAACAGCACAGTTCTGCCAACGACGTGACACAGCAGTTCATAACGTCCGTTACCATTTACATCCGTGATAGCGCGTGGGATGTAGACGTCATTCAACGAATCGCGGACTGCCCAGCTGCCGTTGTCGTATTGTACGATTAGTGTTCTTCCAAACCCACCATCGGAGAGATCGTTCATTGCAAAGCACTTACTGCCGTCACGATAAAGATCTCGAACGTCGTCGAGAACGTATCCTGCCCAGGGGGCTGTTGCTAGCATATCCCAGCCCGTTGTAGGCGCGGCTGCACCACGAGATGACTGAAGCTCGATGGTTGAGTCTGCGGTTCTTCCCAGCATCGGACTGCATGTAATGTCTACACTGCGCGTAGCTGCGGAGAATCCAGTGCTGTCTGGCAGGACGATGCTGTGCGTAGTTGCATACTTTTTCGGTATCGAAAACACGTCTTGATTTGCAGACCCACTCTCGGTTATCGCACACATCGTTGGACGAGAAGTGGTAACAGTTAGCACATGGGTCCTTCTATCAGTGAGCCAGGCTGAGACCTGCTCTATGGACCTAATGCTACATGAATCAGCATCAACTATCCGAACTCGCACATGACAGTCATGATGTCTGCCGTCGGAACCAAAGGAACGCACTCGAAGTGTATAGAGTCCGTTTTCGAATGATGCTGTAGGAATCTCACCGATATATCCATCGATTACAGAATTGCTGCTTGTTGCAATAGTCTCCCACTGCAGTGGATCAACTCCCCTGCCAAATGCAATTTCACTCCGTTGGAAGTTAACGATGTGGTTCGAGCCGAAGATCTGAATGCCTCGTGTTTTGCTCACATCGAACTCGTCCTCAATCGATGGACGCGTGATCGATATGCGGCTGCGCCCCATTACCGTTAGCGCAGCATCTGCCCGGAGCCTCCCAGAACCGAACAGTGGGTCCCATCCAATCTGTCCTAGGTCCTTTGACGAGGCCATGAGCGTTCCACGTATCTCCTCAGCTGTGATTCCAGGAAACTTCTCAAGCATCATCGCAACTGTTGCTGCCACGTAGGGGGCTGAGAATGATGTGCCATTCACAGACCGGTATCGCGAATTCACAGAGGTTGTGAGGATGCCCTGCCCGGGCGCCGATAGAGAAACCAACGGACCTGTCGAAGAAAATGGTGCTCGTTGATCGTTTTTGTTCGTTGCCGCGACAACAATAACACCGGAATAACTGGCAGGAAACTGCGTTGATGTCACACCGCTATTGCCAGCCGATGCAACAAGCACACATCCACGCGCTTGCGCATATCGAATGGCGTCCTGCATCAATGGCGAATTAACACCATCTCCAAAACTCATGTTAATCACGTGCACACCATTGAGTGCCGAATAGACGATTGCAGATGCAATATCATCCTCTTCGGCAGCGCCTGTAGCATCGAATGCACGTATGGCCCTCACGCGTGCATTACAGGCTAATCCTGCGATACCCTTACCGTTGTCGCGTGTAGCAGCGATAACGCCGGCAACGAGTGTGCCATGACCGTGTTCATCAAACGGCACTGCATCATAGCGCGAGTCATCTCCGAGATTTCGAAACTCCTGATCTACAAAATCAGTCCCGATGACATCGTCGATCACTCCATTGTCGTCTTCATCCTCGCCATTAAGATCGCCGGTGATTCCAAAGCGTTCTTCATCGTGCGGCCAGGCATCGAATCTGCCGTTAGAGTTCAAATCTTCTTTCGGAGAAACCGCTAAGGCATCAAGAAGATCTTCATGATTCCAATCAATGCCGGTATCAATGATTCCTACCACAATTCCCTGCCCCGTTGCATGCTGCCATGCCGCACGGGCACCAATGAGCTCGAGTGCGTATTGCTCAGACGATAGTGAATCATTGCTGATCGGCGATTCTTCGAACACCGCAGCATCTAGCTTGAACGACTGTAGCTCCCACGCCGCTACTACTCCAGGGATGGTTCGCAGGGAGTCAAGTTCTAGGGCTTCAACGGTAACACGGATGTATCGGCCCAGTCTATTGAGGAGCTCCTTCACTTCTGGAGAATTCTGCGCATTCTCGGCAAGCTTTGCATTGTTTAACAGAGGCAGCGCTCGCCGAACGGAGTAGGATCGCAGCTCGTTAGGAATCTGTCTGCCCGAAAGCAGCACGAGCACTTCCCGCGACATTCCAACGGTCGGCAACACCGTGGAGATAAGTCCAGCCAGAAGTATGATGTTGCGCACAAGTTTCATGCAGACTCCACCTCTGTGTAGAGATCACGTCTGGCAAATGCCAACGCTAGGCGAAGTTCTGGTATCGATGGCTCGCCACCAATGTGCTGCCTAACATCTCGAAGTTTAGCGTATCGGTGATATCGAACATACTCGAGCACAGAAACAAAAAGACTCTCGTCCACAAGTGCTCCTCGGGAGATATTCATTCCAGACTCTATACCGCGCTGGAGGAGTTCTACGATCGAGGGTTTAGACATCTGGAGGTCTCGAGAGAGTCGATCAAGCGTTGTGGTTTCGTGAATGGAGGAGATAACGCGTTCTAAACCTGGCGCCGATGAAACGACGCGGCTCTCAGCATCTTGTTGTCTGGATTCCCGTATGCACGATAAGATCTCCTGCGCATGCTGGGTAAGAAACATCGAGCTTCCATGGCGGCCTGGGACGAATTCCTGCAACGACGATGGCATGTCACGCGCAAGCAAGGCTAATTCTTCATTTGAGCACAATGAGTTTTCCGGCACGCCGCGCTGCGAGGCAATGCGCTCGCGCATAGCTACAAGCATTGCATACACGCTGGAGGCTGCATCATGGTTCTGAACAGATGTCTCCGCGGCATTTCGCTGAAGAGTCAGTTGTTTTGGCAGCGGACCCGCATGTTCCTTCCCATCGCTTGTAACACCAATCGTAGGATAAAGATCTGCAGTCTTTACGAGCCACCCGGCATCGAGCCCAACATCGATGGCCTCGAGCAACTCGGCCTTTGTTCTGCTCTGCAGCAGTCCAAACGCCGCGCTTCTGTCAAGTCTATATTCCTTGATCTTCGGAGAATGTACTGCACGAACGATATCAACGATAACGTGACGTCCAAACCTGCCCCTTGTCTGCCAAGCTGCGATGATAACAGCGTTGACATTCTCGGCTAGTCTCTGCGAAAGTTGCTTCTGTGTGCTTGGCGTTGATGTGCAGCTCGAACAAGTTCCGCACGTACCAGAGGAGCTCTGATCGCCAAAGTAGGATAAGATCACATTACGCTTGCACTGACGTGATTCGGCATATCCGATCATCACAGAAAGCTTCTGATTGGCACGATCTCGGCGTTGCTGCAGTGCTTTGAAATCAATCTCAAGCGCGCTGGTCCTTACGCGGGGTCCAAGCAGAAGAATGCCTCCGCCGGAATTAGGCGGGTTGTACCGAATCAGGGCGCCAAGCTGGAGTGCTGAAAGAGCCCTGGACAGCTCAGCAGACGTAACGTCTGACCGCCGCAAAAGCTCTACCACAGGGAAATCTGTTTCTTCTCCCGGCATCCTGCCGTTAAGGTGTCTACTGATAAGCTGTACGGCTAAACGAAACTCAGGGGGCGCCTGCTCGGCAAACTGCGCTATGCGTTCTCGCGATGTGCGCAAGGTCATTCGAGCATTGCCGTGGGCAGTAGTTGATAACAGAACGCCGCTTCGTTCAAGCAAGGCCATGACTCCTCGGACGCTGGCCTCCGTTGTATGCAGTGCAGAGGCTATGCTCGCGCTGTCGGCCATGATTGGTGTTTGCGTTGATTCGCCGGTCTGCAATCCTGCGCGCGAGCACAAGTATTCGTACACAGCCGCGATCTCTTCTTGTTCCGGATACGTGGTCTTGATGTAGAAGTCCATCAGACGCTTGTCTTCCGACTGATACAGTAGCGTGCAGGTCGCCGGATCACCATCACGCCCGGCCCTGCCTGCCTCCTGATAATACGCTTCGAGCGTCAGCGTTAGGTCTGTGTGAATCACCTGCCGAACATCTGACTTATCTACACCCATACCGAACGCATTTGTAGCTGCAAGCACGCGAACATTGTCATTCAGAAAGGCATCCTGCGTTGCGGATCGCTGATGATGCGTCATGCCGCCATGATATCCAACGGCACGCACCCCACGCTTGTTCAACTCTTCTACCATTGTGTCTACGCGCCTGCGCGAAGCGCAGTACACGATCATCGACCCATGCTGCAGTTCCCGGGCGGCTCGGGTAACGTGCTCTACCTTTGCCGCCGTCTGTTCAACCTTCAGGGCAAGATTCGGCCTAGCAAAACCGCGCACAATCTCTACCGGCGCTGTCAGCTGCAATGCGGAGATCACATCAGTGCGCACGTCCGGCGTTGCTGTAGCGGTTACAGCAACAACAGGTACTCTCTGCCGTGAATCGAATAACGAGAGGATGTTACGGTAACTTGGACGAAAATCATGCCCCCACTCACTTATGCAGTGGGCTTCATCAACTGCCAGCAGACTTAGAGGAACCGTCTGCAGCTGACTTCGAAATGTTCGTGATTCCAACCGTTCAGGCGCAACATAGAGCAGCTTCACCTTCCCAACGGATGCACGATAGATGATGTCGTTTACTTCGCCATGCCCCATACCGCTGTGCAGGGAATATGCCTCGACACCAAGAGACCGAAGACGCTCTGTTTGGTCCTGCATGAGTGCAATCAGCGGCGATACAACCAACGTTAACTTTGGAAACACCAATGCCGGTACTTGATAGCATAGCGACTTACCGCCGCCTGTAGGCAACACACCGAGTACGTTGCGTCCACTTAGCACAGCAGATACAATATCATGCTGGCCGGGACGAAATGCAGGAAAGCCGAACGTATCACGCAGGATACGCTCGGCTTGCTGCATCATTGATATCGGCGTGGACATTATCTGCTATGAGGCAACAACAGCCCCTACATGGAATGGGTTATGTTCTGCGAGCATCGACATCACCGAATCTGCATCTTCCTCATGAGCCACAACGATCATTCCAACTCCGAGATTGAACACATGCTGCATTTCAGAATCACTGATCGACCCAGCTGACTTGATCAGGTCAAAGATCGGTGGCACATCCCACGAGCCCCATGCAATCTCAAGACCAAGTCCCTCTGCGAGAATCCGAGAGGTGTTGCCAACGATTCCACCACCAGTGATATGCGAAAGACCAGCGGCCAAACCTGCATCAAGCACAGGTGACATTGCATGCAGGTACGATTTATGAACCTTCAGAAGTGCCTGTCCAACAGTTGATCCCAATGCTTCAACAAACTGGTCGACGGAATACGTAGGAAACAGAGCTGCTCTAGCAAGCGAATAGCCATTCGTGTGCAGTCCGTTCGAAGGAAGACCGATCAGCACATCCCCCTTGCGGATTTGAGATCCGTTGATGATACGGGGCTTATCTACCACACCTACGATCGTACCGGCAACGTCATAATCGCCATCAGCATAGATCGACGGCATCTCAGCTGTTTCACCGCCTAGCAGAGCGGCACCGTTTTCTCCACATGCCTGGGCGATACCCTTGATCACGTCGCGCGCAACTCCACGCTCTAGGCGTCCAGTAGCGAAGTAATCCAGAAAGAACAGCGGCCGAGCGCCGCAGGCCAGAATATCATTCACACAGTGATTCACAAGACACTGTCCAACAGTATCATGAACCCCAGCCATCACGGCAACCTTGAGCTTTGTTCCCACACCATCGGTACTTGCAACAAGCACTGGGTGTTCATGATCTGGAAACCGCGCGTCAAAGAAACCGCCGAAGAGACCAATTTCACTGAGCACACCAGACGTGCGGGTAGCTTTCACAAACGGCTTGATATCATCGACAAGTTCTTCACCAGCCTTGATATCTACACCAGCAAGTTTGTAATCCATTGTTGTTTTTCGAGAGGATAATTACCGAACAGGCTCCCATTCATCAGACGATGAACGGCCCGTGAACATGACGCTGAGAGCGTTAACAGTCCATGATCCGAGCACGCGAAGATACCCAAACTTGCGGAACCTTCTTGGCGACTCAATAACGTGCAGCTCATGCGCAAACAGAACTCGCCCGCGCAGCCCAATTCGCGCAAACAGGTCAAAGTCCTCCCCAGCAACGAGCTCCTTGCGGTATCCGCCTACGCGCTCAAACATCTCTCGACGCACCACCTGGCATTCTCCCCTGCCAGCGCCCACTCTGAGCAAGGAGAGAAGGCGGACGTACGAGTTGTAGACAACATGAAAGACACGATCTCGGAACTGCTGCTCCGAATCGGCAAAACTTACTGGGCATGCCAAGGCCGAAGCTCTCGCATAGCGTCCAGTACGGATGGCAAACGCGGCTAGGCAAGCTGTGAACACATCAAGGTTCTTGGGAACCGTATCGCCGTTGATGAATACAAGCACATCGCCCTTGGCATTACAAGCCCCCTGATTGCGGCCTTCGGCAATGGTCTGTCGTCTGGGCTCTTCGTGGAGCACAACAACATCTGCATGCTTCCTGGCTATATCCAGCGTGGCGTCGGTGCTGCCGCCATCGCTTACGATAAGCTCGGCATCATGCAGCATTCGCCATTCGCGGCTAAACACTTGAAGCGTGTTCTCTAAGAGCTTTTCCTCTTGATAGGTGGGAACAATGATGCTGATTTTCAGAAGGGCACCACGATAGCAAAGGGATAGAATAAGCCAAATCGAACACCGTCATCGCCAAACTCGAGTGTTGGTCCGGGCAGGCGTACGTAGTTCAATCCTTGTCGAAGATAATTCAAGAAGCCCATAGATGTTGCTTCAGGGAGGATCTTCACCCAATTATAATCGATTCCAAGTAAGAACCGCCTCTTAATGGGAAGGGGCGAAGGAGACAACGACCCATCGGGATTTGCTGGGTAGACCTCATAATTGCTAATTCCATATCCTGCAGAGATCATCATCCAGTCAGGCCAGTACTTCTGCAAGTTCTCCGGCAGCAGATTATGAACATTACAGGCAATCCAAAATGTGGTTGCGTTGTAATCATCCAGCACAGTTACATCACGTCCGTTCGTTGGTTGTTCACCAACAACCTGCACTGGCATGTATGACCATCGCGGCATAAAGTTCTGCGCAAATGGGGAGAGGTTTCGCGCAACATATATGGCGGCACCCGCTGTATTTGCTAGTGCATCCGAGGGCGAGAATCCCCAATTGGCACCATGTCCGTCTTGGTATTCCACATACGTCATGTAGCCGAGTCCCATTGCAGCTCCAAGCCACGTAGATGTGGTATAATCAAATCCACATTCCATCAGAAGATCACCACAGACGGTGCTCGATACGTATCCTGTATACATATGTCCGACCTTATCGGCGTAGCGCGCATAATCCCCGTCTTCAATCACGCGAAAGTCCACGTTACGCTGCCACCAGGAATTACTCATTTGGTAGTTCAGGAACACAAACAAGCCAGTGTATGCTGTCCCTAGTGCAATGGCCGACACTGGCTGCACCTGGGTGTGACGTCGGGGTGTGCCGCCGGAGAGCGTGTACCGAGGATCGTCTGCAAAACGAAACTCATCTCGTGTAAGATACACGCTGTCGGTTGTCTCCTGGCCTCTGCAGCTTAGAGCCGCAACAGCCATAGCAACTGCCAGTAGACTAGATCTCATCGACGATCACTCGCATATCCACAACCTTTCTGTCAAGTAAGGCTGGGAAGTATGCTACAACATCTGTTGCTTTTGGACGACCGCCCGAAAAGCCTGTAACACTTGGCGGACCAGTTAGGATGAGTGGCGCAATCTCTTTGGCAAAACGCTCAATCGTTTTTTTATCCTTGCCACGAACACCGATGCGCATCATCACCTCGTTTGGTTCGATCGCTGCCGCAATTGGTCCGTAACATGCATTCATACCGACATACTCGGTCCGCACTTCATCAAACGTAAGACCAAGCCGATCTAACCGTTTGCGCAGAACTACGTCGGCAGCACGTGCTTTTTCGTATGCATCTGGTGCAGAGTATGTCAATGATCCAAACGCTACATAACCGTCAAGATAGGATGCGCTGACTTTGAGCGTCGGCGTGTTGGGGCGCCCCTTGATACCGTGCACACGAACTCGGTCGTTACCTAGGTCATCAAGCTGAATCGTTGAAAAATCAGCGATACAGTCTGGGGTGATATACGATGTTGGATCGCCAATTTCGTACATCAGCTGTTCGCTTACGGTCTCACGGGAGACCATGCCACCCGTTCCCTCATGCTTTGTTACAACAAAGCTACCGTCAGGGAAGGCCTCAATGATCGGAAAGCCAATGTCGTCCATGTTCGGCACAGAGCGCCAGTCGCCGAGGAAATTTCCACCGCTGGCTTGCGCACCGCATTCATTGATGTGCCCTGCAACTGTACCAGCAGCCAGCCTGTCCCAGTCATCTTCCTTCCAACCAAACTCATGGATCATTGGTGCCAATGTTAGCCCCGTATCCGTTGTACGCCCAGTGATGATGATCTGCGCTCCAGAGCGCAGGGCTTCTACGATTGGCCAGGCGCCGGTATAGACATTAGCGCTGAGAAGTTTGTGCTTTACTGATGAGATCGGAGCACCGGTTTCCATGTGCTTCATCTCGTGCCCTTGTTCGATGAGTCCATCGATTTGAGACAGAATGTCGTCACCAATCACAACGCCAATCTTTAGTCCGCGTATCCCCAAGCCCCTTGCCACCTCAAAGATCTTGTCTCTAGCGGCAAGTGGATTTACGCCACCCCCGTTGGTAATGAGCGTTATTCCCTTCTCGACGATGTGCGGAAGGATCTCCTCGCAGACATCGACAAGATCTCGAGCGTAGCCCAAATCGGGATTGCGCATTTTCTGCTTTTGCAGAATGGACATCGTGACTTCTGCCAAGTAGTCCATCATCAGGTAGTCAATCTGCCCGCGAGTTACTTGTTCGAAAGGGGCTCGCTGCAGATCGCCCCAAAAACCCTGTCCGGAGGCGATTCGAATAGAAGATTTCATGGTGTTCGTATCAGGATGATGGTGTGTGCTCGTCGCGAACCAACGCTGCAACACCTGAGAGTGCCTGGATTCTCTGAAGAATCATTGGTTCCGACAGGGGAAAAATACGAAAGGAAGTTGCCTTATTGTTCGTGTGATAGATTGTTATTGTGCTCCAGAGCATATTCCTCTGCGTCACAATTCGCTCGATCTCCTCGAAGCGCACAATCGCTGAACTGGCGCGCAGGACGTACCGGATAACTATCGCCCGTGTGCGTAGCCGTAGGCGCTGGAAGTAGAGCCGGAGCGAGAGCTGGAAAAGCTGGACCAAGCCAACCAGTGGCAGCGCATATTTCCATATCGTAGGACTTTCGGTTCCATAGCACAGCCAGCTTACTGGGATAAGGAGCAGGCCGCCTGCAGCTAGAAGCAGAACTCCAGGCGCACTGATGCAAAAGTCCAAATCCTCGCCTGTTTGTTCAGCGCGCAGCTCAAGCGTATCAATGATCTGACGATAGGCTAGTCCGCCAAACATGATACACGCAAATGCGAAGGCTACGTAAGCCCCGTATGGAAACATTGACCAGTTCACCGGCATCTCCGAATGTCTACATTTTTACTTTTTACTATACCGCATTTAGGACATATTTGCGGTATCGTATTTCCACCGTTTTCCGAGCACCGAATGGACCCACTTGCCGAGCGACTGCGCAAAGAGAGAGTGGCCCGTGGTTTATCCACCTCTGAGCTTGCGAACCTTACTAAGGTACGAGAGCCGTACATCGTTGCTTTGGAACGCGGTATGTATAACGTGCTTCCAGCCGTTTACGTTCGCTCATTCATCAAAACCTTAGCGGGCGCACTGCACATATCTCCCAATGAAATCCAAAGGTTGATTCAACAGGTATTGGATGCTCAGGATTCGGGAGCTTCGACCTCTCGTTACTATCAAGACGGTCCACCATCGGCGGCCTACAGCGCATCCGAGAATATCGAGCGAACCTCTGACACCGTTTCCAACTTGATTGAGCAGTCGAAGAGCAGTGTCCAAGGTGTCTACGCAGCAATGTTTCGCAGGAAGCAGTCGCCAGTCAAACGCTATGCTGTTATTGCTGCCGTGCTGCTGGGACTTGCCGTTGCCATTTACGTCATTGTTAAGAATTCGTCTGGCGAGAATGGCAACATTGACGGGACTGCTGTGGTTGAGATAGGTGCGCAAGACTCGTTGCGGCTACTAGCAATTACGATGGATACAAGTGAATTCACAATTACGATTGACAATAAACGAAACGAGAAGGTACTGTTGCTACCGAATAATGAATACACTTGGGGAGCAATGGACCGGTTCGTGATCAATAACATCTTCAATGCCGGTGCGATTCGGTTTTCACGAAATGGCGAACCGTTTCGTCAGTTTGCAAAGCCGAATGAAGTGCTGCGCGAGCTCACGATCACGAGGAAAGAGATCATCGCTTCTAACGCTCCGGTGCGGCCTACTGCCAATGGCAATGCACGTCCTGACACCGGCAATGCACGTCCTGACACCGGCAAGGCACCTCGCTGACAACAACGTTAGCCGTCAACGGTATAGGCAACAACGTCATGCAAGTGTATAACACCTTGCAAAACGTCACTGCTATCTACAATTGGTAGAACCGAAATCTTTCCCGTTCTGTCTTCCATCAAACGCAGTGCTTCGTGAAGCGTAGCTGTTACAGGAACCGTTATTGGATGCTGTGTCGCGACAGCATCAAACTCAAGGCATGATAAGTCCTGTCCCGTTTGCACTAGTCTTCGAACATCTCCATCTGTTAGAATACCCGTAATTCTATGCGAGCTGTTAACGCCACAGACAATACCACGGGCATGCTCATGGAGCACAGTCAGAGCATCCTTTAGACTGCACGGTGAAACCACTACTGGCAGAGCAGGAAGACTAGGCAGAATCTCACCAACAGTAGTAGTAACGAGTTTGCCAATTGTACCTTTAGGATGTGTAATCTGCAAAACAGACGAAGCGGATTCCAGCAACGATGCAACAGATGCTACTAACAAGTCTGCAATAGCCATGGAGGTCGTTGTGCTTGCAGTGGGTAGTAGATTATCAGTGTCATACTCCGTGATATCTGGCATAACTATCGATAAGTCTCCGTCGCGCACAATCGCTGCATTTCTGCTGGCAGTAACAATTATTCTCGATACCGAATGTAGCTGTTGGATTTCAAGCAGCTTGCGCAGTTCCTCAGTTTGCCCGCTTTTGCTAAATACGATCAGCACCGTATTGTCACGTACAATGCCTATGTCGCCATGCAGAGCATCTGTTGGGTGCAGGAATCTGGACTCTATGCCAATGCTTATCAATGATGCGGACATCTTCTGAGCTATAAACGCCGACTTCCCTACTCCTGTGATCAACACTCGTTCACTGGTAGAGATATGGAGGGCCGACGTAGCCATACACGACAGCGAATCTGCTGCGATCTGGTGCAGAACATTTGCCTGCGATAACAAAGCTGAGCGCATTAGCGCTTCTAGTCGTTGATCAGTCATGATGGCTGCAACTTACGGATTAGCAATAAAGAAAGAGCCCCTGACGCAAGCGCGCCAGGGGCTCTATATAATCGAGGCAACTATGTCTTAACGAACGACTGTGAGTGTCTTTGAAAGAACTGTCTCACCTACCGTTAGCTTGTACATATATGATCCTGATGCAACATCAGTACCATCATTGTGACGACCATCCCACTCAACTGCATATGCATTTGACTGACCAGCAACCATGTTGTCGTAAACAGTCTTTACAACATTGCCCATGAGATCGTAGACCTCGAGCTTAACGCGTGAGCTGAATGGTACAGTGAATGTGAATGTTGTCTTGCCATTTGTTGGATTCGGGAAGTTGTTATCAAGAGCAACATCTGCTGCGTTGCCAAACTCAACGTTGACAACATTTGAGAATGATTGCGCACCTGACACATCTACCTGACGCAGACGATACTCATACTTCGTTCCAACTGAAACGTTGTTATCGAAATACTTGTAGTTCGTTGTCTTCGACGAATTTCCAACACCGTTAACAAAACCTACTGCAACCCATGGGTTTTCTACGCTGCTTGTGCGGTCTACGCATGAAAGCATCGTCTTTCCAGTTGTGAGGTTTGTGATTTCCTTCGTTGCACGGCGCTCAACATTGAAGCCTGCATTGTTCTTCTCTTGTGCTGTTTCCCAGAATACATCGATACCAGTTGCACGTGCCTTTGCATCGAAGTATGAAAGTTCAACTGGAACACCACACTCAACAAAGATTGGCGGGCTAGAGAATGAACGGTTGCCGAAGTACGGACGTAGCAATGGAATCCATGAACCACGAGTAAATGTTGGGTAGCCAAGGCTTGAACCCAAAGCATTGAGGTGTGGATATCCAGGATTACCAATCGTTGGAGTGAACGGAGCCCAGTCACCTGAGAAACGTGTCAACTCAAATGCGAAGCGGTTATCGTTCAAGAGAGCTCCTGAACGGTTACGGATACGGAAGTTCTTGTCGATAAGAAGCGTACGGTTACCGATACCATATACTGGGATGTCCGAGTAAAGGGTTGTAACCATACCCATACGTGATTCAGAAGCGCCGAGTTCGTAACCTTCTGTACCCATTTGAGCTACAGATGCCCAGTATTCGCCAGGAGGTATAATAACTGGCTGGCTCAGGAGATAGGTTACATACTTACCAAACTGTGGCTCGTTGAAAGCGCCTGTTTCGTCTTCACCACGACGACGAAGAATCGTCGAGTTTGCAATACGCTCATCACCAGGCAAACCGCCTTGATCACGATACAATGAGAACGAGATGTTCAGAACATCCTGGTTCAGTTCTGCCCAGTAAGCCTGGTAACCAGCAACTGTATCTTGTGAGAACAATGTGAAACGCATTGCGATCTGGCCAGATGCGTTACCAGCGTCTGCACCATATGAGTCATCTGCTGTAACACCTGCTGGAATTTGACCCCATGAGCTACCTGATGAGTATTGTGCGCCTGCACCAGCAAGCTGACCCCATGATGCGCCAGCGCCACCACCGTTGCCGCCACGGTGGTTAAGACCCTTACCTGTTATTCCTGAGAACTGAAGCTTAGGAACATCGTTCGTTGAATTGTTCGGGTTCGTTTCATAAGCGAACGCTGGACCGAACGTCATACGGAACATTGAGAACGTAGAGTCGTTCAATGTATCAAGGTCATTACCTGGGAAGAAGATGCGACCTGTTACCTTGTACTGGCCAGGAGTTGTTGTACGGAAGTTAGCATCTGGGAAAGGAAGAAGAACTTCACGGTTACCAGCAAGCGTTGGAACAGTAATCGTACGGCAGTAGATCTGCTGAGCTTCATTACCATCAGGCTTGATCTGTACACGAACGGAGAACGCAGGGGCTGCGATGTTTGTGTTGTTAGAAATCTTCACGCGAACTGGAACACGAGTTGCCTGTGAAGCAGGAGCCATCGTGTAAGGCCAGATAAGCTGAATATTCGAGAACTCAACATCAGTTACTTCGTCAGGATACAGAATCTTAACGTTGTCAACATAGAAGTTGTCTTCATCGTCTGCTGGAAGTGGCGGTGTTGAGTTATTCAAACAACGCGCACGAAGACGGAAGCGGAAGTTACGTGCACCTTCGTTAACCCAGTTGATAACTGTGTCAGGAATTGGGATTGTAACCTTGTAGTACTCGTTATCCTTACCGTCGTCGTACAGATCTTCGCGGAAACCACCAAGTGGCGGGTTGAGTGAAGCTGTTTGCTGGAGGTTGTAGTCTGCAAGATCATAACCACGTGCATATCCACCACCACCCCATACTCGGAATGGCTGGAGATACAGTGTACCACGTGCCTGTGGATCGAGCACCCAGTTTTGAATGTTTGTAATACCATTCAGCTGATCATTGCTAGGACGTGCGAATTCAACCCATACTTCGTCTGGATTACGATAGCCAGGTGTGAAACCGTTTACTGCCATCATGTTTACACGATGCTCAGGTCCGATAAGACGGTTATCAGAGAAACCGCGGCTAATCGAAGTGAGCTTACCAGTACGCTGATATGAGATCGAGAGAACCGCACGCTTCTTGCGTGTGAGGTTGATCGGGAATGAACGGAGTTCGTCACCACCGTATGTTCCTACTGCAGGAATGTCTACGTTACCGAGGTTAACACGGTTCAAACGGATGACTGGTGACTTGAGACGATAAATGTCTGAGTTAGCAGCAGCAAACTCACCGCGCGGAGGTGGTGGGTTGTTTGTTACTTCATCACCGTCAACTACGTCTGTTTCGATATTTACCCACTTCAATACTGAAGGCATAGCAGCGCCACCTACGAGGTGGTATTCTGTTACGTCGTCATTGAAAGATGCAAGGCGGCGCATCGAGAAGATGCGGATGCTTGTCGTGTCATCAAATGGCCACTGATCGCCAAGAGGCTGGTTCAGAGAGTCCTTTGGTTCTGCGATAACTGTTGTGAGAAGACGACCAATCTGGTCATCAATGAACGGGTTCGGCTCGAATGGAGGGAACACAACCTTGATGAATTCGTACGGAAGCACGAATGTTCCAGCTGGCTGATATGCTTGGTTGTTACCGTTGATATCGCAGCGGTAGATGCCAGAAAGGAGCGTATCACGGAGAGCTGCATCAGTTACAGACTTCGACGTGTTATACACGATCTTGCCTGTGGCCTCGTTGCGGATAAGGAAGCGAACCTTGAAGTTCACGCCCTGACGCACGTAGTTCACGCCCTGAGGGCCTTGAATGTCGTTTGTAAGGCTCTGCACGATGGCTACTGGCTGCATAGCACCAAGGCGTTCTTCGCCTGCAAGCAATTCATAATTGTTTGCTTGTGCTGTTGGCACAACAACCGAAAACGCAAGGTTTGCATTGTTGTTCAGCTGGCGTACACGATATGACACGTTGATAACGCGCATGATGTTCTTGTACTGCTTGAACTTGATTGCCAAGAAGTCCTTTGGTACCGTGTTGTCGTCGTTACGTGAGCTAACGGCACGAACAGTTCCACCGACATCTACGTTGTGGAGATACTCAGTGTACTGCGTGTACTTGATCGTATTATAATCAAGCATCGTGTTTGCTGGCATGGTTGACGTTGGGAAACCACTCCAGTTCAGTCGACGGGCCGCACCAGTTACACCAACCGTTGAGTTACAACGCATCCAAACTGTTGCAGGGTGCGGAGACAGGGCACTGCGAGGGGCAATACCTGAGAAACGCTCATACTGAACAACGACGGAACTGTCTGAACGGTTGAGCGTAACCTGCAACGAGAAGCGATAGTGTTCGCCACCGCTGCTTGGACGGTTGTTTGGATTGAATGTTACGTTGTGTGTAACACCACCAACTGTAGCTGTCTTCGCACCAACAGGCGTAAGGTTAACGTAGTAGATTACAAGTTTGTCGTTCGATGGTGAACGCTTGTAATACACACGAGAGAAATCGTCAACGGCGTTGTCTGCTGTGTTGTACACAGAAACCTGAAGATCGTCCCAAGCAGCAGCAATAAGCTGCGGCCGTGCTGTTCCCCAGAGACCACTAATTGATGCCTCGTCCAGCGTACGGTTTGCGCCACTGCGCAAGCCGCCCGTAGCAGTAGCTGTGTTACCACCGCATGCTACGTTCAGGAATCCATGATTATCTGCCGTTGCATCCGTCATGCCGTCACCAGTGCGGGCACGTACGTCGTCAGAAGATGGATCGTAGGCTGAGAAATTGCCTGGTGTTACTTCCAGACGTGCACGAACAGTTGGGTATCCAAACTGATCGTATTCGTAGAAGTAACGGCGGTTTGACAAGCCGATGATACCGTTCGTAGATACGTAGAACGAGTCCTGACGTACCCCGTTGAAGTAGAACGGGAACCCGATCGAGATAGGTCCTGCAAACGCATCATTTGTGGAGTCGTTCACGTTACCCGGATTGCGGAAGAACGCCCATCCTCCGTAAAGGTTCTGAGTTGGATCAGACCAATACGAGTTTGGAAGCTGACGCGGGCCAGAAACAATACGGCGCCATGTGCCTGGCTCCGTCAGTGTGTCGACGAATTGCGACGGATCAGGCCTCCAGAAATCTGGGGCTTCATCGTCGGAATCGACGAAATAATAGCCGGTCGAGATAGCTGGATTTGTGCGCGCATTCGCAGCTGTAATTGTGAATGGGAGCGGGTACGACGCCACCGGCGTACGCGGTCCACTTTTGCGCAACACGTCTTCGCCATCTTTCCCGTCTCCAGCAGTTGCAAGCGTAGCGCTCATCAACCCTGTCATGAGTACAAGAAGTAGCAGTCTGCGGCTCATGCAAACCTCATTAAAACAGTGAACAAGTATGTGCTTTTATAAACCATCATTTTCGTTGTTGTTAAGGCGTATACACACCTATCCCGAGGGATGATCATCCAAGATTGTGATTTCGATCGAAATAGTCAAACAAAATCTCTACACATAGGTAGAAATAGCCGTGAAAGTATCCACATCACCCATCAACGGGCTCAGCCATGAAAAGTTACCTCTTGCGTAGATATACGGATATTGCCTTCGGGTATAGGTCGTGCTCTAGACGTTTTACGATCTGCTGTAGCCTCACAGCATCAATTCCAGCGGGGATTTCTACTTCAGATCTTGCCAGAACTGCTCCTTCATCATACTGATCGCTGACGAGGTGGATCGTAGCACCGGTAACAGGAACTCCTGACTCAAGTACTGCGGTGTGCACATGCAATCCATACATGCCCTTGCCGCCGAATGACGGCAGCAATGCAGGATGCACGTTGAACACGTTGCCATTAAGCTGTGCAATGGTAGCATGCGGCAAAAGTCTCATGAAGCCCGCCAATGCAAGGGCATCGATGGAGAATTCCGACAGCAAACGTGAGAGCTCGGCTTCTATATCTGCACCGCGAGGGATAACTGCAAGGGGCACATTGTGCTTAGCAGCCACAGAACATATGCCTGCCTCTGCTGATGTTGTTATAATCAACGCTGGCGTATAGCTGCATTCATCATTGTTCGCATATGCACAGAGTGCATCGGCATTCGAGCCTGTTCCCGAGCCAAGTATGGCCAGCGTTTTCTTTGAATTCACAGCAGTTACCAATGATTACAGCAGTGGGGCCAGCCAACGTTCAGCTTCCTGAAGGGTCCACCCCTTCCGCTGAGCATAGTCCCGCAGTTGATCTTCCTGTATAGACGTAATGGCAAAGTATGTTGATTGCGGATGCGCGAAATACCAACCACTAACGCTCGACGCTGGACTCATCGCCATGGATTCCGTGAGCGAAACACCAATGTTCTCTTGCGCATTGAGAAGCCTAAACAATGTTACTTTCTCTGTGTGATCCGGACATGCAGGATATCCTGGAGCAGGACGTATGCCACTATATCCCTCCGCGATCAACTCTTGATTCGTGAGTTGTTCGTTCTGATCATATCCCCATTGCGTTGTTCGTACATACTGATGCAACCACTCTGCCGCTGCCTCTGCAAGCCTATCGGCAATTGCCTTTACCATGATCGATGAATAATCGTCGTGCTGCTGTTCATACGTCGCGCACAGTTCATCCACTCCATCACCTGCCGTTACGACAAATGCACCGATATGATCTGTTTGTCCTTGCGGCACCTCGTCCTGAGCGCGAATAAAATCTGCAAGTGAGTAGTTAGGCAGCCCCGGAGCTTTCACCGTTTGTTGTCGCAAGAAATGCAGTCGTTCCGAGGCACCAATACAGACGTCATCGCCGTCCCGCAGTGCCGGAAAAACTCCGCTCACTGCATGCACGCGAATCGAAGAATGGGCAACGATGTCGTCGAGCAGGGCATTGGCATCATCGAATAGTTTCTTTGCCTCTGCTCCAACGACATGGTCGTCAAAGATCTCTGGATATCTTCCTCGTAACTCCCAGGACAGAAAGAACGGTGTCCAATCGATGTACGTTCTTACAATTTCAAGTGGGATGTTCTGCTGAACCTGTACGTCGGGATTTGCCGGCATGACAAGTGGTGTATGCTCTAGCACGAAGGAATTTGACCGAGATTCTGCGAGCGTACGATATGATTTTGACGCAGAGCGGCGGGCATAGTCGTCGCGCAGCGTTGCATACTCTCGGGAAACATCACTGGTAAATGATTCAGCCCCCTCACTGTGCAGAAGCGATCCAACCACAGGCACTGCTTTCGATGCATCGAGCACATGGATCACCGGGAAGTCAACGTTTGGAGCGATCTTCACTGCGGTGTGGATGCGCGATGTTGTAGCGCCGCCTATGAGCAATGGCTTTGCAACGCCCCGTCGCGCAAGCTCCTTGGCAACGTGGACCATTTCGTCGAGGGAAGGCGTTATAAGGCCTGAAAGCCCGATCACATCTACGTTCTCGCGAATTGCGGCATCAACAATTGTATCGGCGGGCACCATCACACCCAGGTCAATCACGCGGTAATTGTTGCACCCGAGCACAACTCCAACAATGTTCTTACCGATATCGTGCACGTCTCCCTTTACCGTAGCCATGAGAACTACACCCGCATCGCTTGTCTGCTTACCACTCAGGCGTTTCTCCTCTTCCATGTAGGGCGTCAGCACGGCAACGGCCTTCTTCATCACACGTGCACTCTTAACAACCTGCGGAAGGAACATCTTGCCTTCACCAAACAGATCGCCGACGATACTCATGCCCGACATCAGCGGACCTTCAATAATCGAAAGGGGCGATGGGTACTGTTGACGGGCTTCTTCCACATCCTGATCAATAAACTCGGTTATACCCTTGATAAGCGCGTGCTTTAGTCGAGATGCAACATCTCCATTTCTCCACTCCTCAATCTTTTCGGTACTTGCTTCCTGTACTTTGAATTGCTCGGCTAGCACAAGAAGCCTGTCTGTTGCATCTGGTCTGCGGTTCAGCAGCACGTCTTCCACGTGTTCAAGCAGCTGAGGGTCGATTTGATCATAGACATCAATCTGCCCCGCATTCACGATGCCCATATCCATGCCAGCCTTAATTGCATGGTACAGAAAAGCAGTATGCATCGCACGCCGAACGGGCTCGTTCCCTCGGAATGAGAACGAAATGTTGCTCACCCCACCGCTGACGCGCGCCTGAGGCAAGTTGTTTTTGATCCACGCCGTTGCGTTGATAAAATCTACCGCGTATCCGTTGTGCTCCTCAATACCAGTGCCAACTGTAAGAATGTTCGGATCGAATATGATATCACTGGCAGGAAACCCTACCTGATGAACCAGTATGTCATAGGCACGCTTGCAGACATCGATACGGCGCTGCAGTGTGTCTGCCTGTCCTGATTCATCGAACGCCATCACAATGACGGCAGCGCCGTAATCGCGGCAGCTGACGGCTCGCTTGATAAACTCCGATTCGCCGTCCTTCAACGAGATCGAATTAACAATTCCTTTGCCCTGAATACACTGCAGACCTGCTTCCAGGACGGACCACTTCGACGAATCGATCATAATCGGAACACGCGAAATGTCGGGTTCTGCGGCAATGAGGTTTAGGAATTCCTTCATCACGGCCTCGGAATCCAGCAATCCCTCGTCCATGTTAATGTCGATTATCTGGGCACCGTTCTCTACCTGCTGGCGCGCAACATCAAGTGCTTTTTCGTTAGCCCCCTGCTGGATCAGCTTTGCAAACGCACGTGATCCGGTAACGTTGGTACGCTCACCGACATTCACAAAGTTGGTTTCAGGACGTACTTCCAGCATTTCCAAACCACTTAGCCGCAAGTACGGACGCGGCGCAGGAATTGTGCGGGGTGCGATACCACGCACAGCATCAGCAATAGCGGCAATATGCTCCGGAGTTGTTCCGCAACACCCTCCTAAGATGTTTACGAAACCAGCCTCGGCATATTCTTTTGCCTGCTCAGCCATGTAGCCGGCAGTCTCGTCATATCCACCCATTGCATTTGGAAGACCTGCATTCGGATACAACGACACGTAGGCCGAAGAGACACCAGAAATCTCCTCAATAAACGGACGCATCATGCTCGATCCGAGCGCGCAGTTCAAGCCTACCGACAAGAGATTTCGTGTATGACAGATCGACGTCCAGAACGCCGCCGGAGTCTGACCAGAGAGGGTTCTGCCAGACATATCGGTGATGGTTCCGCTGATCATCACTGGCACATCAATATGCAGCTCGTCACATAGCTCTGCATAGGCTTTGATCGCTGCCTTTGCGTTCAGTGTGTCGGTTATTGTTTCGATCAGCAATAGATCTGCCCCGCCCTCAAACAAGCCCAGCATCTGTTCGCGAAACGACAGTTTCATGTCGTTGAACGTGACAGCTCTGTAGCCCGGATTATTTACATCAGGCGACATCGACAGCATCTTTGTCGTTGGACCTATGGACCCTGCAACAAAGCGGGGCCTCGATGGATCACGGCGCATCATCTCAGCTGTAGCCTCGCGTGCTAAGCGAGCCCCTTCCCGACTGATCTCACGAGCAAGGGCAGAAAGCCCATATTCGGCCTGACCTATCGGAGTGCTTGAAAACGTGTTTGTTTCAACGATATCTGCGCCAGCCAGCAGATACGACAGATGGATGTCTCTGATCGCATCTGGCTGCGTAAGCACCAGTAGATCGTTATTACCTCGAAGAGATTGTTCATGATCGGCAAAACGCTTGCCGCGGTAATCCTCTTCGGTTAGTTGGAGTCGCTGTATCATAGTGCCCATGGCACCGTCCAGCATGAGAATTCTGCTATTGAGCAGAGAGCGGATGTCTGTCATTTTTACAAAACTACGTGTGATCCAAGAATGCGGATGCACGAATTGTCAATGCGATACTCGATTCTGAATTCTCGTACGGAGATCAGGTAGACTCCGTTGGCCTTCTGCTCGATCCGCCGATACGGATGAGGGAACGGATCTGTCCGCAGGATTCGAACGACATGCTCGCATACATCCGTTGGTAGGTCGGCTAGTGCATCCACTGGAACATCAAACACTCCAGTTGAGAGGTCGTCTATCCACGACACACGAGCCTCCGGGAACGCATCAGCGTAGGCAAGGTATGGTTTGATATCCAGAACGGGCGTCTGGTCGATCAGATCTGTCCCACGAACTCGCAGGGTTCGTCCACGTACCTCCAGAAGCTCACAGCAAGTCAGTCCAATCGGATTTGGCCTATGGGGCGAGCGGGTTGCGAACACACCACGCTTGGTGCGACCGCGCGGAGGCAGGACCTTCGGTTTCCATGTTCCAGCAAGGTGGAAAAACACAACAAGCCAGATCCTGTCGCACCCCTCTAGGTCGTGAACCGCCTGTTCATAATTCCTGCCCGGAAGAAGCTCAACCACGGAGTCGTCCACGAGCTGGTCCACTGCTGGCTGACGCGGAGTGTCGTAAAAACGCGTATAAGGTGTGCGGACTATGCCGATCGGCTCTAGAGTGAACATTGTGTCAGGCTACCAATTCGAACCAATTGAGAGCGTGATAAACAATCCGTCGAAGTTGGTCATCGGAAGTTTTTGCAGACTCTCAATCCCTGGCTCACCGTACGGAATGAAAAAGTAGCGAACGCTGATTCCAAACGCACTCCCCTTTTCAAGACTTCCAAAATTCGACCCAATTCCTATAAACCCGCCTGGACGGTATGTCGTTGATGCATGGGAAAACGACTGGAAGAACTCATAATACCGGTACTCATAGGTTGACTCGTCGAAGCGCAGGTATGGAGTAACCAGAACAGCCGTGGCCGTTGCACCCGCGGTGAGATAGGGCCTAAATGATTCCTGAAGCGACTCCTCAAACAGACGGTAGCGTAGCGACAGGCTCAAGGGCACGTTAAACACCCTGTTAACTTTCTGTCTCACAACGGGGATGTTGTTGAACAGGGCGTCTTCCAACTCATCGGCATTGCGGCGTGTGGCAAAGAACGCGTCGATGCAGATCGATAACGACGACCCCAGGTCTGCTAGGTAATAACCGCCCACCGACCATCCGCTACCCGAGAACAAGAGGTTTACACCGGCCCCCTGGCTCGCTAGCACAGTCCGGGACTCCTCTCCGATCAGCGGAACAACTGGCGTAAAGACGATCGTTGAATCCTGAATCGTGGGCCCGCGGCCAGCCACCTGCGATTTGAGGTCAAGTGCAAAGGGGCTCTGCAGGCAAAGTACCAGGAGCAAAAAGCCGATTCTGCGGATGTATTTGGGGATGCGAGACATTTTTCAGTACAAATCTACACATGATGTCGATGTGGATAACATTGCTAATCCTTTCAATTTCTGTAGTTTAGCCGTTAATGACCCTTTCCGATTTTCTCCATCGCATCCAGCAGATCCTTCCGCCGGCAACAGCAATGCCGGGAGACCCCATTGGTATACAAGTGGCCTCCTCCAGCGGAATTGTGTCGAAGGTACTTACCTGCATGGAGATTACCGATGCGGTAGTTGACGAAGCTCTGAACCTAGGATGTAATACCATTGTAACGTTTCATCCTCTGATTTATGCTCCACTGACCGCTATTGCCGGACAAGACAGAGTTGCGCGCTTGGTTGCCCGACTTGTACGGGCAGACATTTCCGTCATATCAGTGCACACATCATTTGATGCATTTCCGCAAGGCACAAACGCGATCCTAGCACAGAAACTTGGACTCACAATTGAGCATCCACTACAGGCAGTCACCAATACCCCAGATGCAGTTCACCCCGAGGCATTTGGGATTGGTCTTGTGACCTCGTGCAGCATGGAGTTCCACGAATTGATCGAACAGATTGCCACTGTTACAGGTGCACCTGTGCGATTTTCCAGACCAGCAACGAACAGGGTATCGCGTGTGGCAATAGTTGCCGGCAGTGGGATGTCGTTCTACCGGCTTGCAGTTCAATGCAGAGCAGATGTGTTCATCACAGCTGATGTGAAGTATCACGACTTTCACGCCGCAACAGATACAATCGGATTAATCGATCCCGGACATTACGAGATGGAGCAGTTTGTTCCGGATGGACTTCGAGAATCTTTCCACTCACTGCGTGATGCATGCACGATTTTTTCGAGCAGCGTTCGAACATCACCAGTTGAGTACTATACCCCAACGAACAATTGAGAAACTAACCGGTTTTACTACGAAGGGACTTCCATGGAACAACAAATTCAGCTTTTGGCTCAACTTGCAGCCGTAGACTCGCAACTTGATGAACTGCACGACGAACTTGGCGACCTCCCACAGGAAGTGAAAAAACTTGAGGCACTCGTAAAGGAACGCCTGACTGACGTAGAGACCACGCAACAGTCAATAACAGATCTAGATCACCTGCGTGGCACAGCACATGTCACAATGCAGGAAAGCCAGGACAAGGAACAACGCCTTGCAAAGCAGCAGTTTCAGGTAAAGAACAATCGCGAGTTTGATGCGATTACGAAAGAGATCGAGCATCTCAAGCATGAACGTGCCACACTTGAGGAACGCTTGCGTACAGCTGGTGTTCGTGAGGAGAACCTGCGTCAGACTCTTACACAACAGGAGACACTGCTGGCTGAAGCACAGTCGAAGCTGACTGACAAGGAACAGGAGCTTGCACACCTGAGCGGCGATCATAACGATGAAATGAGACAGTACATCGATGTTCGACTAAAGCTCATCACAAAACTTGATGATACTCTCGAGCTGGAGTACGAGCGCATCAGACAGTTCCATTCCAACGCGGCAGTTGCGATTCGTCGTAATTCGTGCAGTGGCTGCTACTCGGCAATTCCATCGCAGCGGATCATGGAAATGAAGTATCAGCGCGACAAAATGTACACATGCGAAAACTGCGGCCGCATTCTGTTTACCGACGATGTAGAAGCAGAGATCGATGCAGTAATGGAAGAATACAAGTAACGCAGAACATCAACGATCAGCGTGTATTGTTTTCGGGGATGCCGGGCAGTTGCCTTGAACATCGTTTCAGGGAGGAAAGTCCGAACTCCATAGAACAGTGCGCTTCCTAACAGGAAGGTGGTAAGGGGCGGAGTAATCCGTTTCGAGCCAACGGAAAGTGCAACAGAAAGATACCGCCTCGGGCTCTGCTCGCAGAGTCCGGGGTAAGGGTGAAATGGCAGGGTAAGAGCCTACCATCGGTTGGGCAACTAACCGGATCGGCAAACCCCGCACGGAGCAAGACCAAGCAGAACGAGGAACACATGTGTTAACGCGCTGTTCGTGCGTTTTACCCCAGGGTAACCTCGTTCGGGTAGGTTGCTTGAGGTTAGCGGCGACGCTGATCCCAGATAAATAACTGCCTCCTCGCTCTGCGAGAAGACAGAATTCGGCTTACAGGCATCTCCGATCACAATCACGCAGTCGCGCAGTAGTTTTGCATCCACGACGGAACCATTCGGGACCTCGTGGCGTATGCATTGACACACTTGGAGGGCGCTCATGAAACGACTTATTCTCCTGTTCCTGCTCACGTTTGTTGTTGGAGCAGCGGCAGCTTCGGCACAATCACGCATCGCTGTGCTACCATTTAGGAACATGGACCACGACATCAAATACAATGTTTGGTGTCTTCAGTTTGCTGATTCACTCCGCAGTGCTCTGCTGGCGCAGGATCCCAGTTCCGCCGCCTACTACATCGTACCACCTGACAGTGTTGAGCTGGCTATTGCAGCACTCAATCTGGATCCCTCAAATCCACAGTATGAATCGGATATGTGGAAGGCCGTTCGTAGTCTTGGCGTGAAAAAGGCTGTTCAGGGGAACTTTCAGTTACGGGGCGAACGAGTGCTGATCAACTGTTACGTCTACGACATGGAGTCCATGCTCGCAGATCAGACCAATCAGGCCAAAGACCTCTATAAGATGCCTACAACATATCTGGAGGCAATTCGACCTATCGTCAAGCGGATTACTCCTGCACTACAATAGAACATTACCTCCCAGCAACAGTATGATACTCGACCTGCCCGTAATAACTCCACAAGAGCAACAAGCTAGACGTCCGGAATGGCTCAAGGTACGTGCCCCCGGCGGTGAGGATTATGCCCGCATTAAATCGATGATGCGATCAAAGGCACTCCATACCGTGTGTGAAGAAGCACGCTGCCCCAATATCACGGAATGTTGGAATGCTGGCACTGCCACCTTCATGATTCACGGCGATACGTGCACGAGATCCTGCGGCTTCTGCGCCGTAAAGACTGGCCGCCCCCTCCCTGTTGATTACGATGAACCTCGGCGGGTAGCTGAAGCGATTGCCTCAATGAATCTTAAGCATGCTGTTATTACATCTGTGAATAGAGACGAGTTAAAGGATGGCGGCTCTACGATCTGGGCTGAGACGATTGTGCTATCTCGTGAGCTATCGCCAGAAACAACGATCGAAGTTCTTGTTCCCGATTTTAAAGGGAACATGGCCAATCTTCAACGAATCATCGATGCAAAGCCAGACATTCTGAATCATAATACCGAGACTGTACCAAGACTGTACAAACATGTTCGTCCGCAGGGCCGTTTCCACTGGACATTAGACGTCCTTGCAGAATCTAAGCGGCAAGGAATGAGAACAAAAACTGGCATCATGCTCGGGCTTGGAGAAACACCGTCTGAGATCTTGGATGTCATGAATGAGCTGATCAAGGTGCAAGTAGATGTTCTCACTCTAGGCCAGTACCTTCAGCCAACAAAGAACCATTTGCCTGTAGATCGATTCGTGCATCCGGACGAGTTTAAACACTACGAAGTCGAAGGCCTCAAGATGGGATTCAACATCGTAGAGTCGGGTCCTCTGGTACGCAGCTCCTATCACGCTGAACGCCACGTATGATGCAGTTTACCGTGCTTGGCAGCGGAACGTCAACGGGCGTTCCGACAGTAGCGTGTGAGTGTGCTACCTGTACCAGCATGGATCCCAAAGATAAGCGACTACGAACATCATTGTTGGTGCGCTCCGATGCCGCAACGGTAGTCGTAGACACATCTGCCGACTTCCGTCAGCAGATGTTGTTTAACAATGTTCTCGACATTGACGCCGTAGTCTACACGCATCATCATTTCGACCATATTGGCGGATTCGATGATCTTCGACCATATGCCTTTCGAAGCGGAAAGGCAGTTGAAATCTATGCTATGAACGAAACGGCGACAGTTCTTCGGAGCACGTTTCCGTACGCATTCGGACTAGTAGAATCTACAGGCGCCTCGGTACCTAGTGTTGACATCAAAGAGATCGATGCAGCCCCGTTCCATGTCGAAGATCTCCCGATTGTACCAATACCGTTGCGTCACGGCAGACAATTGCGTGTCAATGGATATCGTTTCGGATCCGTTGCATACTGTACAGATACGAACCACATACCAGAGACATCGATCGATTTGCTTCAAGATCTGGATGTCCTGATCATCGACGGCTTACGGTGGGAACCCCACCCTACTCATTTTATGATTGATGAGTCGCTCGCAGTAGTAGAGATGCTTCGTCCGAAGCGTACGTACCTCACCCACATCGCGCATCAAATCCTGCATGAGCGAGATAGCAAGCTACTACCCGAAGGTGTGATGTTTGCTTACGATGGGCTCGTAATCGAATCCGACTGAGGTTGATCGTTGGACTCTTCGTCGTCCGTGGCGTCACCAGCCTCCACAGTAGTATCGGAGGCCTGTTCCCAATACGCACCTGACGTGGCCTCGGTCACAGACTCCTCGCTTGTAGGCGCTTGGTCCCCATCCAAAAGAAGTGCAAGCTGTTTGCGGAGTGTACGGTGATCTGTCTGAATTGAGATCGTCTCATCCATATCAATCATCGTTGTCGTGGTCTTGAGAAGGTCATCGATCTCGCGCAGTTTCGGCAAATCCGAGAGCGAATTCAGTCCAAACACACGAAGGAATTCCTCCGTGGTTCCGTAGAGAAGGGGCTTACCCGGAGTTTCAGCTCTGCCAACCATGGCAACGAGTTGTTTCTCAACCAGTGAGTTCACTACCTCACCAGCATTGACGCCGCGGATAGCGTCAACCTCGCCCTTTGTGATAGGCTGTCGATAGGCAATGATAGCAATCGTCTCCATCGCAGCCTGCGTAAGACGCTTGCGGTTCTTTGCCTTGAGAAGTCTCTGAACGAGGTTGCCGTGTTGCGGCGTGGTGGCGAACTGAAAGCCCCCTGCGATCTTGACAACCCTATACGGACGCGAGGAGCGCTCGAGATCATCATTTATCTCGTCAACAAGCTCTTCAAAAAAGCCCTTCGGTACATCAAACGTTGGCAACACAACCTCGAGCACAGCTGGTGCTTCCCCATCAAGCGGTAGCTGCTGCTGTCCGGGATCCTGTTGCGTAGGATCTTCTAACACGAGCAACCGATGTAGCGACCGATTAGACAGCGGTTCTTCGCTAGCAAAAATCAGTGCTTCGAGAGCACGTATCTGTTCGCTGCGGTCGAGAGTAAAAAAGTAAGGTAGCTCGCGGGTAGCTACGTCTTGTTCAAACTTTTCTTGTTCTAGATCTGTCATGATTGTGTCTCCGAGTCTGATGCAGACTCTTCATCATTTGATGGTTCTGGTGATGGCTCATCCTCTTTGCGCTCAACGATAACAATATCGTCAAACCGGAGGTCCTGCTGCACGCGAATGCGCTGAAGCTTAGCAAGTTCAAGAAGTGCCAGGAACGTTACCACAATGTGCATCTTGGCAAGTCCCGAAACCAGTTCGAAGAACCGGGCTGCAGTCTTTGTTTTGAGGATGTGGAGGATCTCCTCCGACTTTTCCTCAACTGTAATTGGAAACCGCGTAACAACATGCGGTTCTGACTTCTCCGGAGCTTTTTCAATTGCCCGTTTCAGCGCTTTTAACAGGTCAAAGAGAGTTGCGTTCCTGTACGAACCACTTTCTGATGCATGAATCTCTTCAGCCTCAAAAACCTGTCTGTAAAGAACATACTTCTGATTTTCCGCAGATATCGTGAGCGAATCTGACGCTTCTCTGTAGCGTTTGTATTCCAAAAGCCTGCGCACCAGCTCTGCACGAGGGTCGTCGTCGTCAATCATACCAGGTTCAATACCCTGCTTCTCTTCTCGCGGCAGTAGCATCTGAGCCTTGATCTGCACCAGCATTGCGGCCATGACGATGAACTCCCCTGCGAGTTCAAGATCCAGCATCTCCAGAACTTTTACATACTCCAGGAACTCCTGAGTAATGGAAGCGATCGGGATATCATAGATATCCAGCTCATCTCTTTTGATAAAGAACAGCAGGAGATCGAGTGGACCCTCAAAATTCTCAAGGCGTACGCTATACATTCGGTGACTCTGTTGTTATGGTGTCAGTGGGCCTTGCCGTACCTCCATGATACACCCTCGGCACTCGGGCTGAGATAGCCGTGAGGATTTCATATGGAATCGTACCAGCCTTTTCTGCAAGCTCGATAGCATCAATGGCTGCGAACTCACCGTTCGAAGCCGATTGAGCGCCGAGCAATACAACTTCCTGTCCAACTGGATAATCTTCTGCTCCAATATTAACCATCAGCTCATCCATACAGATCGATCCAACAACAGGGTACTTCCTGCCATTGATGATGCACTCTGCATGGCCGGTTAAGCCGCGAAGGTAACCATCACCGTAGCCAATGGGTACAGTAACGATCGTGCACTCTTCGGTAACGATGTAGCGCTGGCCATAGCTGATCGACTCCCCTGGCCAGGCCTTTCGTTTCGAGATAATCGTAGATCGCAGGGAGAGAACGGGCCTGAGCGCCACGTCTGTTTCAGCACCGATGGCGTACCCATACAATGAAAGCCCCGTGCGAACCATCGTAAAATGTGTAGATCGGCTCATCCATAATGCCCCTGAGTTCGCCGCATGAACGTACTCGAAGGTGAACCCTGCAACTGTTAGTTGATCTATGGCAGATTCAAACGCCGTGAGTTGCTGGTGCAGAAAGGGGCTTGTTGGATCATCTGCCGTTGCAAAATGCGTACAGACTCCCACGAGCCTTAACCCAGGCATCTTCGAAAGATGCTCTGCTGCAGCAACAGCCTCTGTAGACCTGAATCCTTCCCGCATCATCCCTGTGTCGATGTACAGATGGACAGGCACTGTAGCACCCTGCGCACATGCAGCATCTGAAATCAGCTGCATCTGATCAATATCACAGGCCACAACGTGGAACTGATGTCTGGCTACTTCTTCTGCCTCGTTCGCCTCTGTAGGCGTAAGAATGATTATCTCGGTTTGAATGCCGCAACTGCGAAGTTCACGTGCTTCACCAAGATAGGCCGTGCCGAGCATGTGCACACCAAGATCACTCAGTGCCTGTGCAATTTGTATGATACCATGACCATAAGCATTGGCTTTGACCATGCCGAGCAATCGCGCTCCGTCTGTTCGTCGTTGAACAGCTTCAAGGTTCCACTGCAGCGCAGTGAGATCTATGTGAGCTTGCGTTGTTCTCATGAAGTTGCCTGGGCGTCTGTCCATTCAAAAATCTCTCTCAGCTGACTAGGCATCATACCTGCTCCTAGAGCACATAGCAGCTTGATTCTGGCCTTTTGTCCATTGAGATAATCAGCAAAGACCACTCCTGCCTCGTAAAGGTGACGGCCAGCCCCTTCGTACGCATACATGTGCTCTACCCTGCCAACAGGACACCGCGAAACCAGGACAACCGGCACACCTGCGGCTAGTACTTCTTTGATTGCGTAAAAAACGCTTGGAGTAACGTTGCCAACGCCAAATGCTTCGATAACAAACCCGTTCGCCCCCTGCTCACGACACATTGAGATCAGCTGTCCGTCCATTCCGGCGTAGAGTTTGAGCAGCGGCACAAACGTGGGCAATTGATCGACGCGGAACACCTGACGATGTTGCGGGTTTCTATACACGAACACCACACCATTCGTAACCCTGCCTAGCGGCCCAAAATCGAAGCTGGCGAACGTAGATAAGTCTTCAGTATTCGTTTTCGATGTTTCGGATGCAGCTGTGATGATCCCACCAAGACACACAACTACCCCCAAGCCTCGTATTAGCTTGGATGAGGCGGCCGTAACGGCATCGCGTAGATTCCGGGGACCGTCCCAGTCCGGCTCGCTGCTGTTGCGCATTGCACCGACAACCACAACCGGCTTGGCTGTGTCCAGCGTAGAGTCCAGAAAATATGCGGTTTCTTCAAGCGTGTCTGTGCCGTGCGTTATGATCACTCCGTCAGTTGAAGGATCGTTCACATACGCCTGAACGATCCGCGACAACTCGAGCATATGCTCCGGCGTGATGTGCGGTCCAGGGAACGAGCCATACTCATGCACTGTGATACGAGCTTGCTGCTGTATCTCCGGAATTCGCAGGAGGATTTCACCCCCCGACATACTAGGGATAACTCCGCCCCACTCCTTATCGAGTGTAGACGCAATCGTTCCGCCGGTAAAAACAATGACGAGATGTGGTTTGGTCGGTTCCAACGAAGAGCAACTTTCAAGCACTGGTGACCGCGAAGATAGAGATGTGCTTCGTAGTTTTGTACGAATTGGTTGCCCCTAGCCTGGCAACATTATCAACATCGAATACAAAGGATCTATGACATGAGCTCCGAAACACTTGTTGCACCAAGCGTTGCCGTAGCTGATGACTTCTTGCCAATCAATGGCACGGATTACATCGAGATCTACTGCGGTAATGCCAAGCAGTCTTCATATTTCTACCGTGCTGCTTTTGGATTTCAGCTGCTTGCCTATGCCGGACCCGAGACTGGGCTTCGTGATCGTGCCTCGTACGTTCTTCAGCAGGGAAAAATTCGCCTTGTTTTAACTACCCCGCTTCATCTAGACAGTGCCATCACAGAACACATTGCCAAGCACGGAGATGGTGTAAAGGTGCTGGCGCTTTGGGTAGACGATACCGCGGCCGCTTGGGAAGCAACTACGCAGCGTGGCGCAGTTGGTGTGCAAGAGCCTACTGTGCTTACAGACGAGCATGGGGAGATTGTTGTAGCGTCGATAAGGACGTACGGCGAGACCATCCACACATTCGTTGAACGGAAGAATTATCACGGGGCATTCATGCCCGGTTATCAGCCTGCTAACGACGGATTCGTGACGGAGCCGATAGGGTTGCTGCACGTTGATCACTGCGTCGGCAACGTCGAGCTTGGCCAAATGAACACATGGGTCAAGTTCTATGAAGACGTCATGGGCTTTAAGCTGCTGCTAACCTTCGACGACAATGACATCTCGACTGAGTACTCGTCACTGATGTCGAAGGTTGTTTCAAATGGCAGCGGCTACATCAAGTTCCCAATCAACGAACCCGCATCAGGAAAGAAGAAGAGCCAAATCGAAGAATTCATTGAATTCTATAATGGTCCGGGCGTTCAACACATCGCTGTTGCAACAAATGACATCCTTCACACTGTTTCGGAACTACGCCGCAGGGGTGTGCAGTTTCTCAATGTACCGGATACGTACTACACGGATCTACTCGACAGGGTAGGTTCGATTGAAGAAGACATTAATGTTCTGCGCAGTCTGAATATCTTGGTAGATCGCGACGATGAAGGATATCTCCTTCAGATATTTACCAAGCCGGTGGAAGATCGACCAACAATGTTCTTCGAGATCATTCAACGGCGCGGCGCAAAATCATTCGGTAAAGGAAACTTTAAGGCGTTGTTCGAGTCGATTGAACGCGAACAAGGCCTTCGTGGTAATCTCTAACAAACTTTTGTTTCACCTACACAGCCGACATATGGCTTCATCAGCAAAAAAGAGCAGCGCTTCAGCCGCACTCTTCCACGGACACAACCCATTTTTAGAGTCCGTTAACGCGTACTTTGACAAGGCAGCGGCAATCATGGAGCACCCTAAGGGGCTACTCGATCAGATCCGGGCATGTAATTCAGTTTACTACATGCAGTTCCCTGTCCGTATCAAGGGTGGTATCCAGGTAATTCAAGCTTGGCGTGCTGAACACAGCCACCACAAGCTTCCTACCAAGGGTGGTATCCGCTATGCCTTGTCAGTAGACCAGGAGGAAGTACAGGCACTGGCAGCGCTCATGACCTATAAGTGCGCCGTTGTAGACGTACCTTTCGGTGGTGGTAAAGGCGGCATTCGCATTGATCCGAAGCAGTACACTGTTGAGGAACTCGAGCGTATCACCCGTCGATACACAGTTGAACTGATCAAGAAGAACTTCATTGGTCCGTCGGTAGACGTACCTGCACCTGATTACGGCACTGGTCCTCGCGAGATGGCGTGGATCGCTGACACGTATCAGGCAATGGCAAAGGACGACATCAACGCTCTTGGCTGTGTTACAGGCAAGCCTGTAGGTCAGGGTGGCGTTCGCGGTCGCACCGCTGCCACTGGTCGTGGTCTCTACTTCTCGGTCCGCGAGGCAGTCAATGATCCAAAGCTCATGAAGAAGCTGAAGATGACCACTGGTCTTTCCGACAAAAAGGTCATCGTGCAAGGCTTCGGAAACGTTGGATATCACGCAGCGAAGTTTCTCATGGAAGCCGGCGCTACTGTCGTTGGCATCATTGAATGGGACGGCGCTGTAGTCAATCCGAAGGGGATTGATGTTGAAGCTCTCAACGCACACCGCAACAAGAAGGGCTCAATCACAGGATTTGCAGGCGGCAAGACGATAAAGGACGGCAATAGTGTTCTAGAACACGACTGCGATATTCTCGTGCCTGCTGCACTCGAATCACAAATCCACAAGGGTAACGCATCAAAGATCAAGGCCAAGATCATTGCGGAAGGTGCAAATGGTCCTATCACTTCTGAGGCAGAGCCAATTCTCCTTAAGAAGGGCATTCTTGTGATGCCTGATATGTACGTTAATGCAGGCGGCGTTGTCGTGTCGTACTTTGAGTGGCTCAAGAATCTCTCCCACGTTCGCTTTGGTCGCATGGACAAGCGATTTGATGAGGGTTCAAATTCCCGCATCATATCAACGGTTGAGCAGCTTACTGGAAAGTCATTAAGTGCTGCAGAACGTTCAGTGATCGCTCGCGGAGCCGACGAAGAAGATCTTGTGAACTCAGGTCTGGAAGACACGATGATCTCATCATATCACACGATCATGGAGCACTACTATGGTAATCCAAAGGTCAAGGATATGCGTACCGCAGCATTTGTAAGTTCGGTAGACAAGATCGCACAGTCATATCTGTCACTGGGCATCTTCCCGTAAAAGCAACACATAGTTCCAAAAAGAAGCGCCGCAATAGATTCTACTGCGGCGCTTTTCATTTTTGGTATGGGATTCGAATACTGGCTTATCGAACGATGACCTTGTGCACTGTTCGTCCAGCTTTGCGCTCAACAACGAGCAGGTAGAGACCACTTGGGACCATGTCGCCCCTTGCATCACGACGCGACCACACAACCTCGCCAACTCCGCGTGTATTCGAGACAACAGACCCGGAGACAGTCATGATCTGACACGTAAGTTCCTCGTCGGCAGAGCCACGAACAATAAGATCATCGCTCATTGGATTTGGAAACACCTGCAGTCCATCGTTGGATTCAACATCGTCAACATTGCTAATGGTGCGGCGCGAAAGCACGAACGATGCATCCCCAACGTCCGTTGTCACAGTAACCGTTGCGTCTGCCCCAGCCTCTGTAATCGACTCAAAGCAAAGTTCCGTCTGCTGTCCAGATGTGAGTTGAATTGGCAGAGTGACGTCCCCACTTTGCTTCCATGTCGCTGCACCTTCCCCAGTAATGCGGATGCGGGTAATAGCAGCAGACGCGCATGGTAGCGGCATTGTTGGGTTACATTTTTTGACATTTGCAGATCCTGCTGGGAACACGAGAGTGTCCTGCATCATGCTCACTCCTGAAACTGCATCACCGCCGATACGGAAGGTTTGATTGCCACTGGAAGCAAAGAATGTAACCGATGCTTCAATTGCTCCAAGCTTCTTCGGAGTTACAACAATCCGCACATCACGGCGCTCATTGACGTCTAGTACGAATGGTGCCGTTAGTCCTAGTACTTCGATGTTCGCGATTGGCTCAGCGGATAATGAAGTAATAGTTACAGGCGCTCCGCCGTCATTTACGAGGAGCCCAGATACAAGAGTATCAACTGTGCCACAAGCAGCAACTTGACCAAGATCAAGGGTTGGAGTAGACAACACAAAGCGGCCTGGACCAGCAACCGACGTGATGCGCACGGTTGAGCGCCTTGTGGTAACAGTGTCGCAGGAGTTACGCACTTCGCACGAGTAGAGTCCACTGTCTGCCTTAGCTACTTTGACAACCCTATAGATCGACGAAGTTGCGTTCGGAATCGCTGTGCCATCCTTGAACCATTGATATGTTAGAAGTTCACCGGAGGCAACAACAGCAAGTGAAAGGGTATCGCCTTCCTTGAGAGATCTGTCTACTGGTTCTGTTCGCACTTTGGGCTTCTCCGTTACAGAGAGCTTCGCTACAACAGTCGTTGCCGAAGGCCCGCATGTTCCTTCAATGAGACATGTATAATCGCCCTCATCAAGAAGAGTTGCCGCATCAATTGTTAGCGTAGGCTCCGTTCCGCCAGAGATGATGCCATTGTTTTTCTTCCACGTGTAGGTGATGTCTGTTCCAGTAGCAGCAACAGTAAACGTTACTCCTCCTCCTTCGCACACTGTGGCAGCCTTGGGCTGCGATGTGATTTCGGGTTTGACACCAACTGTAACGTCTACTGCATTTGACGTTACGCTTGTGTTGCATCCAAAGACTACACAGTCGTATTTCCCAGCTTCATTCGTTGTAACCGTGTTGATTGTGAGTATTGACTTTGTTCCTCCGGCTATATCTACACCGTTCCTTCTCCAGCGATACTGCAGAGCTGTTCCCGTTGCCGAAACAGAGAGATTAAGGGGCTTGCCGCTGCACACAAACGTAGGCTCTGGTTGCAGGTTGATGGATGGACCGGCATTGATCACGATAGACTGGATAGTACTGACCACTTCGCCTGATGTTACATCAACCATGCGAAGTGCGTAGGTACCTTGTTCAAATGTGGGTGGGATTGCATAGGTAAAGGCTAGAGTATTAGCCTGCACTGTTGCCACCAGTGTTGAGCTCTGGAAATTGTCTTTCGACAATTCAAGACGTATCTGGCCAAGTCCCTGCTGAGTCCATGTGATATTCATGGGCTGGCCGGTGCAGAAGGTAGAAGCTGTCGTTGGAGCCGTGATGGCACCACCGATCACAGTGATCTGCACTGCACCAGCTACTTTCCAGTCATCTGCATCAGTAGCACGTCCATCGTTATTTACTGCGTTACCAGCAGCTGTTAGCGTGTACGTCCCCGCGACGGTAGGAGCAGTCCAGCTAAACTCAAATCGAGCAGCGCCATTGGCAAACTGAGTGCTGTTCGCGTGTGTTACTTCTCCACCTTGTACCTTACAGTTGGCAACAGCCTGCAGTGTACCGGCGTTTGCGTTACCATTCTTGATGGCAGCATTAAAGCCGGCAAACTGGTTATTTGCATGAGATACAACAACAGCGAAATCCTTGGTCTGCCCTGTTAGAACGGTCCTAGGACCTTCAACAACTACGGACGTCTGCGCTGACTGCCCGCCATGACAGCCGCCGCACCCCACCGTGGTGCTTCCTGTCTTTCCGTCAGAGCCTGCTATCACCTGCGATACAAGCAAAAGCTGCACACAGAGTGCGATGAGAACTAATCGTGGAAGAGAGATTGTCATGTTTGGGCTCCTTTTCATCAATGGCGGAAAATACGAAGGGGGCACGCGTGATAACGCATGCCCCCTCACGAAAATTCCTAGCTAACGCAGCCGTTACGAGTTAGAGAATAGCTTTGCCTTGACAGCAATTGTTTCACCAACACTCTTCCCCACAACACCGGCCTTACCTTTGATGCCGTGGTCTGCCAACTTCACGTTAAACGTTGCCTCAATCATGGCAAGATTGCCGGATGCGCGCTTCTTCGTTTCTGCTGATTCAGGAAGGTACGTGATTACGATGTCGGCACTTGAGTTTACAGTAACTCCGTGGCACAGAAATGAGCCCACGGCCTTTGCTGTAACCACATTACGTCCATCCTTGGTTGAAACCTTAACGTCCTTCAGAGACTTCACAGTAAACGTGATGCTTGGATACTTGGCGGCATCGAGCCACATTGCGTCGTACATATGCTCATCGCGCTTCGAGTTTGCGGTCTTCATGCTCGATACTGCAACTTCGATGGTTCCAGTAGTGGCCTCAAGATTCGCTGCATCCAGTGCAAATGATCCTGTTACCCCATCTGACGTTCCATTAATTGTCT
This sequence comes from Patescibacteria group bacterium, assembly GCA_044238605.1. GTDB lineage: Bacteria > Bacteroidota > Ignavibacteria > Kapaibacteriales > Kapaibacteriaceae > UBA10438. The sequence goes on along the minus strand of JBIICY010000003.1, from coordinate 196,949 downwards.
CGGCTGGTGCATCAGAGACGAATTCGATGTTGTTCTTTCCGACGCTGTTGTTCAGATTGAACTTCTTTGACCCGCCTTGAACACCAGGAATTCCAGTAGCATACATTGATATCGCCGTTGCGAAAGTCAATGCCGTTGCAACCATAGTTTTCATTGATAGCCTCCGTGTTGAAAATGATAGATGCGTGTTTACACACGCATATTACGGATAATGTCCGATAATAGTGCAGAGGCTGTTTCGATTTCCTCGAACGTTGTGTCCTTTGAGGCGGAAATCCGGACTGCTGCGCGGGCCTCGGCGTCGGGTAGCCCCATGGCTTTGAGCACGTGCGATGGCTGCAGGCTTCCAGACACACAAGCGCTTCCATTCGAAACAGCAACGCCTGCCATGTCCATCGCCTGAAGGATCGACTCGCCATCAAGCCGATCTGCATCGAGAAAAGAGACATTTAGAATGTTAGGCAAAGAACCTGCAAGGGGCGTGTTGAATCGGATGTCAGGAATGTTCGCACCAATCATGCCGCGGGCATGATCAATGCACGCACGCATATGCTCGCTGCGAGCCTGCATGTTGCGAACCGCCAGCCGCACTGCCGTTACCATCCCTATGATCAGTGCAACTGGTTCTGTTCCTGCCCTGCGGTTACGCTCTTGACCTCCCCCCTGCTGGTGGGCCTTAAAATCGATTCCCTTGCGAATGAACATCGCACCAATGCCTTTAGGGCCATGGATCTTGTGAGCAGAAAAGCTCATGAAGTCCACTGGCAGCTCAGAGACATCAATCGGGATCTTTCCGAGCGTCTGCACAGCATCTGTGTGCAGTAATGCAGGACCAACACTCTCGCGAACTAGGTGAAGTGGCTGAATCACCCCTGTCTCATTGTTTGCATGCATCACGCTTACAAGGGCGCCTTCGAACGACTTCGATCGTAGCGATTCCACTGCTACACAACCCTCTGAATTAACGGGCAGATGCTCTACGTGGATCCCCTGTTGTCGGAGAGAGTCTGCTGGATGCAGGACTGCGTGGTGCTCGGTTGACGCACAGTAAACAGACGTTACCAACCGAGAGTCAATCGCGGAGCTCTTCAGAATTGCATTGTTCGATTCGGTGCCCCCACTCGTGAAGATCAACTCAGCAGGGTGCGCTCCAATAAGCTGCGCAAATTCCGATCGCGCACGCTCGATTGCAACCCGTGATTCCCGGCCGAGTTTATAAATACTGGACGCATTGCCGTAACCATGCTGCAGCCACGGCATCATTGCGTCGAGAACCTCCGGATCTAGCGCAGTTGTTGCGCTATTGTCGAGATAGATCACGTGATTTTCCCCAATCCCTTGTAGAGATCGTACTTGGCGCTATAGAGCACAATGTTCAGCTCTGTATCACGCAGTGTTCCGCCAGAGGGAGACAGGTAGAACGTGGCTGTCGTCGATGTTTGAGCCTTGGCAAGATTGCCTTCATCGTCGACAAAGAACGTAAGGATCTTGTATCCAAGATGCTCCTTCGCGGCGCGTGCCTGGGCAATCACATTCTCAGGACTGTAAACAAGGAGACCAGATTCTGGATCGGTCGAGCTGATATTCTCGGTCATTTGATGATTTCCACGAGTGTTGCCACAAAATTAACCAGTAATTTTGGCGTCTATGCCTCTTCACAACTTTTAATGACTCCATGCTCAAGTTTTTACAGTCTCTGCTCGGCGGTTCTAAACACGAAAAAGACGTCAAGCTCATGAAGCCCATCATCGATGAGATCAATTCGATCTTTTCGGGGCTGTCTTCCCTTACCGACGAACAACTTCGTGGAAAGACACAAGAATTCAAGGATCGGGTCGAAGCCTCCGTTGAGTCGCTTCGGGCAGAGGTTGAGGCCATTCGTGAACGACTTCGCACAGACTCCAGCATTGAACATGCTGAGCGATCTGATCTCTATGCCCGTATCACTGCAAATGAGCGTGAGCAGTTTGAAACGATTCAGGCTACCCTAGACGATATTCTTCCAGAGGTGTTTGCTGTTGTCAAGGAAGCATGCCGCAGGTTGGTTGGCCATCGTTACAACGTTGTCGGCAACGAACATGTATGGGACATGGTCCCTTATGATGTTCAGCTGATCGGTGGAATTGTGCTGCACCAAGGTAAGATCGCCGAGATGAGCACTGGTGAAGGTAAAACTCTTGTTTCGACACTTCCACTGTATCTCAATGCACTCGCTGGACGCGGGGTACACCTCGTTACAGTGAACGATTACCTGGCCCGACGAGACAGAGAGTGGATGCGTCCAATCTTTGATTTCCTCGGGATTGTGACTGGCTGTATTCAGTCAGACATGCGCCCCGATGAGCGCAAAGCCCAGTATGGGGCAGACATTACTTGGGGAACCAACAACGAGTTTGGCTTTGACTATCTGCGGGACAACATGGTAACCGATGCTTCGGATATGGTGCAGCGGGGCCACTGGTTTGCTGTGGTTGACGAGGTAGACTCTGTTCTGATTGACGAAGCCCGTACGCCCCTTATCATTTCAGGTCCGGTTACAGCCGGCTCCACCGAAGCAGCGTTCATTGATATGCGTCCGCGCGTTCAGCGTCTTGTAGACGCGCAGGCAAAACTCGTCAACGGAATCGTTGCCGAAGCAGATAAGCTCCTGGCAACAGGGTTTAAGGATGACCGCACACAGGCTGGGGTTAATCTTCTCCGAGCCAACCGAGGCATGCCAAAACAAAGCAGACTTCTGAAGATGCTTCAGGAGCCAGACATCATGAAGCTTCTCCGTGATTCGGAACTGGATTACCTGCGCGATCAGGGCCAGCGCATGCACGAGATCGACGATGAGCTCTACTTCACTGTCGACGAGAAGAATCACCAGATTGATATCTCTGAAAAGGGGCGCTCCCTGCTAGCATCCTCGCAGGAAGACGCAGAAATGTTCGTGATTCCTGATATCGCCGCGCAGATGAGTGCGCTCGAGGGAGACGCTTCGATCGCTGCAGAGGATAAGGCTCTCCGTAGAGACGAGTACATGCGCGTGTTCTCCGATCGCTCTGATCGTATTCACATCATTAACCAACTGTTGCGTGCCTACACGCTATATGTGCGTGACGATGAGTATGTGGTGCAGGATGGTAAGATCAAGATCGTTGATGAGTTTACGGGTCGTATTCTGGAGGGACGTAGGTATTCCGACGGACTTCATCAGGCGATTGAAGCTAAGGAAGGTGTGTTTGTTGAGCAGGATACACAAACGTTTGCAACGGTTACGCTGCAGAATTACTTCCGTCTCTACCATAAGCTTGCTGGTATGACGGGAACAGCGGAAACCGAAGCTGGTGAGTTCTGGCAGATCTATGAACTTGATGTTGTTGTTATTCCGACGAATCGTCCGATACAACGTAAAGATCTTGACGATTTTATCTATCGCACGAAACGCGAGAAGTACAACGCCGTTGTCGATGCGGTGAAAGCAGAGCTTGAAGCAGGACGCGCCGTTCTTGTTGGAACCACAAGTGTTGAAGTCTCCGAGCTCCTTTCAAAAATGCTTAAGCGTGCCAACGTAAACCATAACGTGCTGAACGCAAAACAGCACCAGCGCGAAGCAGAAATCGTTGCTAATGCTGGTAAGAAGGGGGCGGTTATGATCGCCACCAACATGGCAGGCCGTGGAACAGACATCAAACTTGACGCTGATGTGAAGACGAGTGGTGGTTTGGCGATTATCGGTACAGAACGGCACGAGGCACGCCGAATTGACAGGCAGCTCCGAGGCCGCGCTGGCCGTCAGGGAGACCCGGGTTCGTCGCAGTTCTTCATTTCGCTTGAAGACGATCTCATGCGCCTGTTCGGCGGAGAACGTATAGCCTCTGCTATGCAGAGAATGAAGGTGCCGGATGGAGAGCCAATCCAGAGTTCGCTCGTAACCAAGGCTGTAGAAAACGCACAGAAGAAGGTAGAAGGCAATAACTTCGGAATCCGTAAGCGCCTTCTTGAATACGACAACGTGATGAATCAGCAGCGTGAAGTTATCTACGACCGTCGCAGACATGCCCTCATGGGAGAGCGCCTGCGCAGCGAAGTGCTTGAATACGTTTCAGAACTTTCTGAAAGCTGGTACAATGAACATCATGCCGAGCAGGATTATGATGGTTTTGCCAATGAGTTCCGCGTGAAAATGTTGTGCGAGCCCGGAATCAGCGAACAGGAGTTTTCGACCCTTAGCAAAGAGTCTGTTCTCGAACGCGCCATTGCTGCGGCTACAGAATTCTATGACCGCAAGGAACAGATGCTCGGACCAGAGTTCATGGCACAGCTTGAGCGCGTAGCGGCACTTCGGGCGATTGACGATGAATGGCGTGAGCATCTGCGAGTAATGGACGACCTCAAAGAGGGCATCTACCTGCGGGCATATGGTCAGAAAGATCCAATTCTTGAATACAAGCAGGAAGCATACCGTGTATTCCTCGAATTGCTCACGCAGATTAACGAAGCAACTGTCTCATTTGCCTTCAAGTACTTCCCGCAAGTGGTGGAACGAGCTGCACAGCGCCCGGCAGAACCGGCACCTGCGCCCGCTCCAACACCAGCGCCTACTAGAACTGCTTCTGCAACCGGACTTCCCTCACTGCAGACATCAGTAAGTTCGTCGCGCCAGCTCCAGTTCTCACATCCGAGTGCCTCGACTACATCGATGGGCGCGGATCCGAATGCTGGTGGTGGTGAATCGCGGTCGGTAACACAGACTGTACGCAATACGGGACGTGAAGTTGGACGCAATGAGCAGTGCCCATGTGGCTCAGGCAAAAAGTTCAAGCACTGCCACGGAATGACGGGTGCAAAGACCTACGGCGGCTAACGCAAGGTCACTATTCTTTTGAGATTCTCGAACCTGAATACAGGGACGACGGTGGGTTAACAACCAACGTCGTCCCTTTTTTCATTCCATAGATTACTTCAACAAAATCTCTGGATTTGAGTCCTAGCTTCACCCGTTGCAGGACAACTCTATCCCCCTCAGTTACATACACAGAGGTATCTGCCCCCTTCACAACGATGGAGTTTGAAGGGACCCGCAGGACACGATCTGCTCTCCATAATGTGATTTTTATGGCGACCCTGTATGCGTCACCCAACGGGACCGTTTGATGAGGAATAAGTACAAGGTTGACGCGCTGTTCCTCAATACCAAGAGCAGAGATTTTCGTGTAGGCGGCTGGTTCAATACGCCGAACAGATGCCGTGATCTTCCCTGCCTGACCAGCCTCTATGAGTGCCATCATCCCTACACGCATCAGGGCGGCATCTGCACTCAGCACGTCGGCCACAATTTCAATCGAGTCAAACGTGCCTATCTCATAGAGTGGTTGTCCGATCGGTAGAATTCGCTCCTGATCTACAAACTTGCGCAACACGATTCCCTCCAGTGGAGTACGAATGTGAGTTCCTCTAGACAAGGTACTGTTGATCATCGTAATGAGTGCCTGCTGTTCATGCTCTAACTGCTCCGCGCGAAGTTCTGCGGCGCGAAGCTCGGATACTGCTTGATCATATCTCAATGAGGCCTGTTCCCACGAAGATTGTGCGACAGCGCCGATCTGAAACAGACGCAGCTGCCTGCCAGCATCTACATTCAACTGTTCTACTTGGGGTCGGAGCCCATCGCGAACTGTCTTTGCTGCTTCAACAACCTTACCCGCCGCCAATACCCTCTTGACTAGTTCGTTCTCTGTTCGCTCATCCAAGCTCACTGCCCTGTACGTACCTACGATGTGAGACACACGCACCATATCACCCGGTTCAAACGCAGCTGGAGTATAGACACCAGCTACTGGCATTGAGATGAGAACTCTGTGGCGTAGTCGAACTCTGCCATCACAGGTTATCGAACTCTCAATGAGACCAACGTCTGCCAAGACGGTTTCAACTTCAATTGCTGCAGGTCGCGCGAGCAGATACACAATTCCTGCAGTAATGAGCGTTAGTAAGCCCCATGCGGCATACCTTGTTGCTTTCGAAGATCTCATATTCGTTCCTTGAGTACAGCAACAAGATCTAGCCGCTGCAGCATGATGTAGATCCTCAGGGCAACGAAAGCCGATACGACTATGATCACAGATGCTGACACGAGAATGGTCATACGCGATACGGCAAATGGAATGCGAAGGAAGTCTGCCTGAACCGAAGACGAAATGGCGTAACACAGTACAATGCCCAGCCCTACTCCAAGTGGAATCCCCACGAGCGTTATCAGACATTGTTCACCGAGAATGATGCGCGCAACCTCTCCGACAGTAAATCCCTGAATTCGCATCGATGCGAGCTCTGCGGAACGTTCTGCAATCACAATTCTAGCGTTGTTGTATAGCACACCTATGGCAACTAGACACGCAAGCAAGAGCAGATAGAGTGCAACAACGAGTACGTTCCCCCCGTACACTTCGGTGAAGCTTGCGATGGCTACGTCGCGAAAGAGAACCCCTATAACTGCAGGACGATCTTTCAGTCTGGATTGGATACGAGCAGTAGATACTGGAGCACTTTCGATGAATGCACCATTGGCAAGGGGCTCTTCATGGCACAATTCTGAAAGTGCTTCGATACTCGCATAACACTGTGCGCCCAGAGCCTCTCGGGGCGTGCTGGCAAGAATCATGCTTACTGTATCACGCCGAGCCTCCAGCAATACCATTCTGACCGTATCGCCGACGTCAAGTCTAAGTCGCCGGGCCAGATACTCTGTCATCATCATGCCGGCCTTCGGAACACGCTGCAGATTCCCATCTCCATCGACAATCCTGATCAGCCGCGAATCAGGTTTTCTGCTCGATAGCGTTGTTCGATAGGTTTCATTCGATGCTAGAATATCAATGCCGATAGATCGAAAGGGCTCCGAGCGCGCTACACCATCAACCGATTCTAACTCGCGCGCCGCGGCATAAGGCACGGCTCTGTTGAAGGTAACGGTTGCGCTTGCGAGTTTGGATCTATCATACTCAACATACATCATGTGATCCATGGCATCATCGATGTACCGTGACAAAATGATGATTGATGTCACAAGTGCGATCATCCCCAGAACTAGGAGCGAAGGAAGCAGACGTCGGTCGATATTCTGCAGCATAAGCCTTGATGTTGCATGCTTCGCATCATGATAAACGTTGCGCTCCCAGCTGCCACAAGAAGAATGATTGCCAGAAGCTGACCCCGCAGAAGCCGCAGGTCTCGCAGCGCCTTGCGCATGAGCGCAGGGATCACCACACGAGGTCCTTCGGTGCAGTTCGTTTCTCTACTGAGAAGATATCGGCAATCGCACCGCTGCGCATCTGAATAACCCGATCGGCCATCTTCGCTATCGATGCATTGTGCGTGATGAGCACAACTGTTGTGTCGAATCTCTGGTGTATCTGTTCGATCACATCGAGCACTACGATTCCCGTTGCAAGGTCCAGTGCACCGGTAGGTTCGTCGCAGAGTAGTACGTCTGGCCGCTTTGCGATTGCACGGGCAATTGCAACACGTTGCTGTTCGCCCCCTGAAAGCTGAGATGGGAAGTGGTCCATTCTATCGGCAAGCCCCACAAGCCCCAACACTTCTTCAACGTCAAGCGGGTCTTCTGTTAGATCTGTTACTAACTGAACATTCTCACGGGCCGTGAGAGATGGTATCAGATTATAGAACTGGAACACAAAGCCAATCGATCGCCTTCGATATGCGGTGCGGAGATGATCTGAGGCTGCTGTAAGGTCATCGGACCGGAAGCGAATAGTGCCCGTCGTAGGCGTATCGAGCCCACCAATGATGTTCATGAGTGTAGACTTACCACTGCCCGATGCACCGAGGATCACAACAAGCTCTCCCCTGCGTATCGTGATGTTGATGTTCGTTAACGCGATTACGTCTACCTCTCCCATCCTGTATGATTTTCCCAGATTCTCTAAGACATAGAGTGCTTCCAGATCATCATGGTTGCCATGCATAGGAATGAGGGTGCGAAATTGCTTCGTGCTACGCTTCGTGAACTACGATGTCTGCTTCGTGTGTAACAACGACGTAGTGCGATGGTTTGTCGGTCCAGGAACCGCTGTTTACATAGCGAACACCATCCTGCATAATATCCATTGCGTGATGCGTGTGCCCTGCGAAAACCACCGAGGCATCATGCACCGTGCGGCCATGCCGAGATGCTTCGGCGGCAACTTTAGCACTCATGCGAAGAAATTTCTTGCTGGTTCTCTTTACGAATCGCGACGCTTTGTGCTTTGGATCGACCTTTTGAAAGAAATAGTAAAAACTTGTAGCGATTGATGTTATTACCGGATGAGTGGTGACCCATTTGTCGAACTGATGGCCATGAATGGCAAGAAATTTCTTGCCGTTCATGTCCCATGTGTATTCCTCAAAGACCGGTACGCCCAAAAGATGCGACAGAATCTCGGCTACCCCTCCGTCGTGATTTCCAACAACCCAAACAACGTCTATGGCCGTGCGCGGGTTTGAGAGCTTTCGAAGAAACGATAGAAACTTCCAGTCATCTTTCGACAACCTTTTGAAGTTTAGGCCATCGAACACATCACCGTTCAGTATCAGTCGGCGATACTCATGTGTGCGCAGCAGCTGCACAAGCGGTTTGGCACGGGAGACTTCCGACCCAAGGTGTATATCGGATACGATGATCGTATCGACACTCATTTTTTCAACATGAGTAAGGGGCTGGAGCTCTGGATCGGCAAACTCCGGACCCAACTCGTTATTGATTTCGATCTGAACGTCTGAATGCATAGACATGCTGCTTGAAATAGTTTTGCGGATACTCAATGCCGATGCCGTAAGCACCTGGCTTAGAATCGGTTGGACGAAATGCTGTACCGAACATCCAATCCCATATAGCGAGCTTGGTTGAGAAGTTCTTGTTGTGGGCAGCCCCGTCCCGAGCATGATGCCAACGATGCATCTCAGGTCCGTTAATGATGTACTGCAGCCAACCTGTTCGCACATCGATGTTCGAATGGATGTACATGCCCCAGACGGCATCCAAAGCCCCCTTTACGACGGCAATTTCGGGAGAGGCAAGGAGCAGGATTGGCGCGAACTCTATGGTTTGATTCACGAGAATCTCAAGAGAATGCGAGCGGCTGCCGCTTAGCCAGTCAACGTCAACGGTTGAATGATGAGCTTCGTGAAGTCTCCACAGAACAGGATTTGAATGTTGCCATCGGTGGAACCAGTAGATGTAGAAGTCGTGTGTTATGAAGAACACGGCAAACTGTACCGTCAATGGTAAGTCTCGAACAGCATGCCATCGATCCAAGGTTGTATGGTCGTCGATCATGCTGATCAGATATGAAATCAGCAAGCCCATGACGTAACTCTGCACTAGTGCGTACATGATCAGATCTGTGCCAATTCCCTTACGGGCAAATCTCTGTGGCTGATATGGGAAGAACCGTTCCAAGACGATCAGCACAAAAGCACTGCAGGCGATAGTGACCACTGACCATAGACGTATGGAATCAATTGCGTCCACGGAGCTATGCTCCAACTTTAGTCGAGATCACCTTGCGAAGCTTTGCACGCGGCCCCAGTTCGCTTTCATAGACTCTCTTGACTCCGTCTCCGAGCGAAGCTTCTACATCGCGAATGTCTCTGATCAGACGTGCCAGACCAGCGAGCTCAACACTTGCCGCCTGATCTGTACCCCACATGGCACGGTCAAGAGTGATATGACGTTCAACAAACGATGCTCCGAGGGCAACCGCTGCCGTTGTTGTGGTGAGGCCAACCTCATGGCCGGAGTATCCAACTGGCACGCCTGGATAGCAGGCCTTCAATGTTTCGATCATTCGCAGATTCAGCTCTTCCGGCTTACACGGATAGGTCGATGTTGCGTGGGCGATCATCAGGTTCTCCGTACCTATCTCATCGACGGCGGCCTCGATTTCTTCCATCGTAGACATGCCAGTTGATATGATCAATGGTCTTCCTGTAGCGATCATGGCATTGAGCAGATCAAGATCTGTAAGTGATGCACTTGCAGCCTTGTAGAACGGTACGTTAAAATTCTCTTCCATAAATGCCACAGCCTCGACATCCCAGCACGATACTGTCCAATCAATGCCGCGACGTTTGCAGTATTCATCGATCACTGTGTAATCATCGGCATCGAACTCAACCTTATGACGGTAATCGATATACGTCATTCGGCCCCACGGAGTATCCCGCTCCAGATGCCACTGATCTTTAGGCACGCATAGCTCGGGCGTCCGCTTTTGAAACTTTACGCAGTCTGCCCCGGCCTGCGCTGCGCCGTCGATCATCGCAAGTGCATTGTCAAGTGACCCATTATGGTTGATACCGATCTCCGCGATAACGTATACCGGATGTCCATCCCCAATCGTCGTCGAACCAATGTTTCGAATGCGCTGCATGTTTCGTCTCCTCAATGTGTTGTTGATTTCTTCGTTACCAAGCCGTCCAGCCGCCATCTACGATCAGATTTTGTCCTGTCATGTACGCACTTGCATCGCTGGCAAGAAATACCAGTGCTCCTTCATAGTCACTAGGATGTGCCATTCTTCCCATCGGTGTGCACTGCGCATACTTCTGCTGAAACAACTCCGATTGTCCGTTTTGTACACCACCGGGCGAGAGCACATTTGCCCGCACGCCTGCAGTACCCCAATACGTGGCGAGAAACTTCGTTAGCATAACCACTGCCCCCTTGCTCGCTGGGTATGCAGAACTCTTGTACATCAGTTGAGCACCGTTTGAATCTTGATAGAGCCGCTGGTCGGGCGCAACCACGCCATACGTAGAACCGATGTTAATGATTGATCCCTGGCCCTGCTGGGCCATAATGGAACCAATGATCTGACACATCAGAAATGTGCCAGTAACGTTTACTTCCATGACTCGTCGAAAGAGCTGCACCGGATACTGTTCAAAGGCAGACTGCTCAGCAGATGAAATGGGGCTTTCAACAGCATCATTCATAGCTGCGTTGTTCACGAGGATATCGATTCGACCATGCTCATTCATGATCAAATCCCGCAATTCCGTAATACTCTCTGGATCGGTCACATCTACATATGCGCCCGCATGCTGCGGGCCTAGGTGCTCGGTTAACTTCCGTACCTGTGCAGCCTGATTATCGCAGGCATACACAATGGCACCTGCCTGTGCCAAGGCGGCGCAGTGCTTTCGGCCAAGAAGTCCGGCTGCTCCGGTTACAACAGCAACACGATTAGTCAATGAGAAGTCCATCATTTCTGAAGCACTCCATCATTGTGTCTGGGCTTCATGTTAAAATTCGATGTTTTGCGAAACACGGGTTCTACGGGCTTACCATGCAGTGCAGCCGCAAGTGTTCCCGAATCAACGTGTTCCTTCAGACTGGGAAGGATTTCACGATACGCGCCTATCGTATGATCGATGTCATGCTGCGTATGCGCCGCAGAGATGTTATGTGTTCCCGACCAAAGAACGCCACGTATGAGGAGCTCCTGCTGGAGATATGATTTCATCAACAGCGGGTCTCCGTAGGAAGAGTTGAAGTTGATAATGGTGCGCATGCCGAGGCCTTGGCATGACATAAAATCACAGCCGAACTGTTCCTTTGCGTCGTTGATTCCGTCCTTTAACGCTCCGCCTATAGCATGAATGCGAATCGGGATACTCTCATCGCGAATGATCTTCATTGTTGCCTTTGCGGCCGCAAGCGAAAGCGCTTCTCCACCAAAAGTGGTAAAGAAGAATACGTCGTGTTCAAGGTGACGCATGATGTCGGCCTTACCTGCAAGGACAGACAGGGGCATTCCATTAGCGATCGCCTTTGAATAGCACACCAGGTCAGCTTCGACATCGTAGTATTCCTGTGCGCCCCCTCCTGCAATGCGAAAGCCCGTCCACATCTCATCGAAGATCAAGACTATGCCGCGTTCATTGCATAGTTCACGTAGGTCTTCGAGAAAACCGTCTTGAGGTTCTTCGAACACAACCGGTTCAAGGATGATTGCGGCTGTATCATCATCTACGGCATCAATCACGCTCTGGATGTTGTTATACGTAAACGTGTATGTAAGGTTCTTTACTGCCTCTGGAATACCGGCAGAACGGTCCGTAACTGCGATGTACCAATCATGCCATCCGTGGTATCCGCAGCAGAGTATCGTGTTGCGTCCTGTGTGCGCGCGTGCAAGCCGCACGGCTGCTGACGTTACATCGCAACCAGTTTTTGAGTATCGCACACACTCGATTGAGGGGATCATCTCTCTGAGAAGTTCTGCCACCTCAACCTCGAGCGGATGCATGAGCGAGAAGGTAATCCCGTCATGCAATTGCTCCTCAATTGCGCGGTTGATCACTGGATGCGAATAGCCGAGTATGACAGGGCCCACGCCCATCGTGTAATCGAGATACCGATTATCGTCTACATCCCACAAGTACGCCCCTTTACCCCGCTGTGCGTAGGATGGCGCAACACCTTGAACATATTGCTGCGGACCTTTGGCAAGGGTCTGTGTGTATGCTGGTATAATGCCCTCTGCGCGTTGCAGCAGTTCTTGAGAGCGACGAATCGGTGGAAATGTATGCTTATTCATGGGCGCCATGCTCCTGTACATGTGTGGTGATATATGTCTCGATTCGTGCTGCGATAGCTATCGGATCCAGGCCCTCATGGGCCAGAACCTCCTGAAGTCTACCAGGCTTAAACCAGGATGACAATGCAATCGGAAGTACACGGGCATGGTGTTCTGGATGATTTCGAAGGAGCACTTCTGCAACGATGGAGAAGAGTCCACCGGTGCTAAGGTGATCTTCTAATGTCACGACCACCTGTGATTGCTGCAGCTCTTCGATAATGCGTCGCTCATCAACTGGTTTCAGCGTTCGCATGTTGACAAGCCGTACACGGATGTCCTTTGCCTCTAGCAACGGGATGACTGCGTGTGCAATTCTGCACATATACCCGTATGTAAGGATGGTTACATCTGATTCTGCTGCATCGGATGTGTGAAGTACCTCTGCAACCCCGGGGATGAACGGCTCGGTATGCACAAAGCTTGCAGGCATACCTATGTAGCGAACGTAGTAGGGCCTGCCATCGGTGATGAGATAGTCCATCCCTTCAACGAATTCGTCGATATCGCATGGACAGAACACACCGATATTTGGGATGCCTCTCATGATAGCCACATCCTCAATGGCTTGGTGTGTAGGCCCGTTGCCGTCACTAAGGACTCCAGGCACCATACCAACCATGATCACTGATGCGTTTGGGATACCAACATCATCGCGAATGAACTCATACGAACGCATTGTAATGAAGGCCGCCAGAGCATGTGTAACAACTGTCCTGCCACGCATTGCCATACCTGCGGCCATTCCTATCATCGTTTGTTCGGCAATGCCGACATCAATAAATCGATCGCCGAGGAACGGCGGTACCGTTCGAAGATGCCCTCTATTCTCGGCAGTGAGAACCATGAGTTCGCCAGAATTCTGACAGTGACGCAGAAGGAGTTCTTCGTATGGATTCATCGTACCACCAGAGTTTCGGATGTAAGTTCGGCCGTTGACTTGCCATTGAGTTCGTCGATGAGCTCCAATACTTCATGAAGCGAAAAGTCGCAGAACCATCTGTCTGCCCTATCAGAAATGGATGGAACTCCCTTTCCTCGCTGTGTTATGGCGATCACAACATTGGGTCTGTCCTGATCGGTCAGCAGGGCCTTGAACGTCTGATCGAGGTCATCAAAGTCATGTCCATCGGCCTGATGCACAAACCAGCCGAACGAACGGAACTTGTCTTCAAGGGGCTCCAACGGTATCAGCTCTTCGGTTCTCATGTTGGCTTGGAACCCGTTACGGTCTACCACCATAATCAGGTTATCAACCTTAAGAGCGGCGGCAGTAAGTGCCCCTTCCCACATCGACCCTTCATTTAGTTCACCGTCACCAACAATCACTACTACGCGCGTTGGCAGTCCTTTCATCCGGGCGTCGATTGCCATGCCGATGCCAACACTCAGCAAATGTCCAAGGGAGCCCGAGTGAAATTCGACACCAGGGATATCACGATTTGGATGCCAGTAGATCGAATCGTTGGTTGATAAGTGATGCTGCAACCTAGCCGGATCGATGTAGCCGAGTTCTGCAAAAACACCATAAAGTGCTGGCACATCATGGCCCTTTGAAAGCAGCAGGATGTCGCGATACTCATCATCTAGAGAATCTGGGCCAATCCTTAGGTATTGTGAATAGAGATACACAAGGATGTCGGCACAGGATAGCGAAGCCCCTGTAAATGCACCACCATTTGTAGACATCCGAAGGATATGCTCGCGCACGTTGCGCGCTGTTCGCTCGAGTGTTTGTGTATCAACTACATTCATGCCGCCTCCGATGATGAAGATGTTTCGCCTGTCCAGAAACGTGTTTCCGATGGATGGATAGTCTGCAGCACATCAAGATGATGCCGGTACCAGTTTACTCCGCAGAGATGAGCGTTTGTCATTGCCACCTCCGGATGCTGCTCGATGTGATCAACGATGTCTGCGAAGGAGAACTCTGGGTTCTCAGGATACAGCGCATCGTAGACAGAACGGATAAGTTTGTAATCATCGTGATAATCAATTGTCCAGCGATGACTCATGCTCAGGTCTTTTCCATTCGGATTGATCACATTGCTGCACTGCACGCTATTGTTGCCATCCCACAACCATGGTGTGGTATGCTCGCGCTCGTGGGGTGCTTTTGCAGTAACGAAGGCTTTTCGCAGTGCGTTAATCGACATCACCTCCACGTCATTGCCATCGGGCCACGTTGCCGGGTGGAGATTGCTGGTGTATTCAACGTTCGGATATCGCTCTAGGAAGCGCTCAACCACAAGATCGATGATGTCGGGGTCGATGAGCGGACAATCCGACGGAACCTTCACAACGATGTCTGCATCATGCGTCACTGCGGCGTGATAGGTTCTATCAAGCAGATCAGTTGTATGCCCGCGATACCAGTTCCAGCCGTGAGCATCACACATCTTTACGATAGCGCCGTCCTCTGTGCGCATTGTTGTAGCAACCACAACGGCATGTGCATACTTCGCACGCGATACTCGCTCAACGAATCGTTGCAGTAAGGGGGCTCCGGCAAGAGGGAGCATCACTTTTCCCGGAAGGCGCGTGGAGCCCATGCGTGCTTGGCACACTACAACAACGTGCGGCATATTCATGATGCCCTCCGCGATAGAGCCACATCAGCAAGAGAGTAGACATTACAAGACGGCCTGCGGAGTAAGTCATCACATTCATCCGCAATTGCTCTGGCTGATGTTCCTCCATTCTGTATCGGGCACAGTCTGCGCAGCTCGTCCAGTGGGAAGTCGCTATGCACTTCCTTACCTAGGGCAATGCCTACATAGACACAGGAGCTGTACTTCGTGATCAACACATCACAGTGTGCGATCAGTGGGTCGATACTGCAGTTGTGGTAGACGGTTGCGCCGGGAGCATACTGCTCGATTTCACGGACCGCTCGTGCAACATTCTCATTTGGATGAAGCTTGAAGACGAGTTTACGTCCCGCTGCTAAACGCACTGCATGTTCAATCGTTTTGCGTCGATTCTCGTACTTAAATGTCTCCCTAGCATCGCTCGTTGCAACAAGTACAAAACCCGACGTGTGCGGTGGAGCCGCCACCAGTGAGCTACAGTCATCGAAGTTTGGGATTCCAGTTACAACGATCTTCTCAGGATTAGCCCCTTTCCGAACGAACAACTCTTTATACCCTTCAGAAGCAACACACATCCGCTCATAGGCATGGGACAGACCAAATGTTGACGTTGATGCCAAGTAGCGTGGCAGTCGGAGCGACTTCACAACGTGATACATGATGGTCTCGGGGTCCGTCATGCCTTCCTGCACAAGTACGATGCGCTTGTTTCGAATGTTGCGAGGAAGAAACAGGTCGCTGCAGGTTACAATCAGATCGTAGCAATGCTGGCGTCCAGCGAAGTCGATATTGAGATTGTGCTCTCGCAGCAGATCAGCTGAACGTTGTTGATGGCCTTTCCCAACGATGGTCCATTCAAGAAGACCGTTTCGCTCAAGCACACTCAGAAGGCCGTCGGTATAGTGTGGAGTAAACCAGCACTCATACATTGGCAGGTATTCAGCGATCTTCATCATCATCGTGGTCTGATTAATCGACCCACAGATGAAGAGGATTCTCTTAGAGTTTATCATTGCCCCACACAGAACGATTGCAGAAGGAAGAACTCCCGCAAATCTCATGTGTGGCTGTCAGGTAATCGTTACGACAATATTTCTTTTGCGTAACTGGGGCGATGGAGCCGTAACACTACGGTTTTTGCCATTGAGGATTTCGTAATGCCGATGAATCTGTTAACGATTTCATAAACGCTACGAGCGCAGCTTTTTCAGCATCTGTGAGATTAAGTTTCTTCACGCGCTTGTCTCTGTTCGGAAACGGCAGGCCACCGTCATTGTAGTGATCAACGACTTGCTCGAGTGTATTCATCGGCCCTTTCTCAGCATCGCCGCTGGCCATATAGGGCGGCGTGAGGGCAATGTTTCGCAATGTTGGTGTCTTGAACAGTCCTTCGTCCTTCGGGTCCTTTGTCACGTTGTACCGACCACGGTCGAAGTAGTGACTAAACAACCCAATGTTCTGAAACTGATCATTGGTAAAGTCCTGTCCACCATGACACGAACCACACATCGTTCTGTTACTGAAAAACAGATTCATGCCCTCGCGCTCTTGTGACGTCAGCGCCGACGTGTTGCCGAGCACATACTGATCATAACGACTATTAGCACTTACGATCGTGCGCTCGAAGCTGGCAATTGCCTGCATAACGCGATGCATGGTAACGGCAGTGTCGCCGAATGCACTCTGCCACGGCCGAGCATAGGCAGCAGATCTTATCACTGTGGCAACAGCAACAGTGTCTGCATCCATCTCGACCGAACTCAAGAACGCAGCCATAGCTTGTTGTTCAAGCGTCGATGCTCTGCCGTCCCAGAAGAACGACGTACGGTAAGCAGCGTTAACGATAGTTGGACTGTTGCGCTGTCCGCGAGCCCCATTTACTCCTCTGCTAACTTGATTCGGCGCATCGGAAAATGCAAGCTGTGGACTGTGACATGAAGCGCATGCAACTGTTCCGTCTCCCGAGAGTCGGGTGTCGTAAAAGAGCTGACGTCCCAACTCAACTTTAGCGGGTGTGAGGGGATTATCCGCTGGTACAGGCACTCGGGCTAGGTGCGACGGAATCTCCGGATACAACGGCGCAGTGGGCTCAACATCTCCTGTGCAGCTCGCAAGAGCTACAGCCATTGCCATTGGGGCAATGATCGTGCGGATATATCCGAGCCACATGTTCATGGTTACTGACGAGATAGCTTGTCGATAAACTCCCGTGCTTCACGTCCACTAAGACCGCGAGCCACGAGCTCATCTTCCGATGGCATCGAAGACAACAATGACTTGATCACGCCGAGTTCCTGATGGGAGAACTTCTGTGAGTTTAGGATATAATCCTCAAAGGCCTCATATGCCAGCGGCACGGCAGCTTTCACAATCTGGGCCATAGCCTCGCCATAGACGCGTATCTCGTACTGAGCATGAGAGTCGATACGCAGTCGCAGGAAGTGGAACAGGTTGTGCAGATCGATTTTCCAGTACCATTCCGTGTAGTTGGAAACCGGAAGATTGATTCGAGCGATTTCGCGTGCAAGGCTTGTATCAAGCAGCTCCTGGTACTCCGAGTACAGGTGCTCCTGCGTCGTGCGCATCATAGAGCGCACACGGTCTGACTCCTCTGGAGCAAATGATTCGTCGGCACGTCCCTGCTTATTGATCGCACTTTGCGCACGGATCTGCTCGGGAGCAGGCACGTAGAACTCATCCTTCATCTCTGAGTACCGTCCTGAGTACTCATTGACGTTAGCCGTGCGGTGACGTATCCACTGACGTGCTACGAAGATTGGCAGCTTCATATGGAACTTGAATTCCACCATCTCAAACGGCGTCGTATGAAGATGGCGCATCAAGTAGCGAATCAGGCCGCGGTCTTCATGGACCTTTTTTGTTCCTGAGCCATACGAAACCCGCGCCGCCTGGACGATTGCATTATCATCTCCCATGACGTCGATGAGTCGAACAAAGCCCTTATCAAGGCATGGGAATTCCTTCCCAACGAGAGCAGCTACTTCTTCTGTCATGGAGCAAAGATACCGTATTGGTGTGGTTTCAAATCAAACCCACATTACCAGTCTATCAGCTGCCACTGGCGGGTAAATACGGGATCAACGACTTAGCAAATCCTCTAACATTGCGCGTCTGCATCCAGATCGTACCAGGACCGGTAAACAGGCACACGAGCCCCTCACCACTGGTCATGGTTGAGAATAGACCCCGAGAGGCTGTTTTGATCGAATAATGCATGCCGTCGGTAAATCCAACGATATGCCCAGTATCAACAACATAGGATTCACCTACGCCCAGAGTACGTGTATAGATTGCTCCGAAGCTACTGAGAAACACTGGTCCGGTACCCGTAAGAACCGTCAGGAACAGATCATGCCCTGAAACCATAGCCTTGAGTGATCCTCGAGCGCTCATCGTTAGCTCGGGACTCCCCGCCAAGTAGGAACCGCCATATGCCAGAATCGTTTGCTGCTGAAGATCAATGCGCACGATATCGCCAGGATGAGCGGGGGCCAGAAACAACTCGCCGGGTGCATGAACTGCCGAATAGATCGAGGCAAAGATCGACTCGCCACCAACGGCCGCTTTAATGGTGCCCATAAGCCCCTTGCCCGCCGTCGTAGTTTCAAGCTCGATACTCGGGCTCATTGAAAGCATCGCACCGGGTTCGGCACGAAAACGCTCTCCACGCTCCATGTCTACACGAAGCGTAGCATATAACGGGGCATGCTCAATTGTAAACTGCATGATCAACCTCTGTTACTGTTTTTACAATACTCGAACGCCGGTGGACTCGAAGTTGAACTCTTGCTGATCCCCAATGATCTTTTCGATTTCTTTCTTCGACTTGCCGGCATCCTCAGCGTAATGCCTTGCATCAGCTTGAGAAACTGTTTCCACCGACAACACTCCAGTTGCGACAATCTTCTTGCCCACAAGGTTTCGCGGCATAAAGAATCCATAATCCTTAAACGTGACCCGTACCTTCGTTCCGCCGTCGTTCAAGATCATCCAGCAGCCTTTTACCGAGCATACTTCTTTAACCTTACCAACAATTGTTATTGTCTTGGAAAACATTTGCTGCTTAAGTGCATCAGCAAGCGCTACAGGCGCTGCGGATGCGGGAACACCAGCCCCGTACTGACGTCCCTTCTTTGCTGATGCAGGCTTTGGCTGTTCCGAGGCATAGGCGATAGATGCCAACGCAAGTAGCACGAGTAGCAAAGCATGTTTCATGAGATTTTCCTTCGGATATTCGTTCAATCTGATTTCAAAGCTACGCAAGCACTCACGGATATCGAACTACATGATTGCATTGGTACAACGGGTACACAACGCCCGAGTAGAGGTTGAGCATCGAACTGTTGGATCTATCGAGAAGGGGCTGTTGGTACTCTTAGGAATCACCCACACGGACTCGCATCAAACCTGTGCATGGATTGCTCAAAAGCTTCTCGCACTACGTGTATTCCCTGATGACGACGGCAAGATGAACAGATCTGTACTTGACGTTGGAGGCGGGATACTTGTGGTTTCGCAGTTCACCTTGTATGGTGAACTCACAAAAGGAACCCGACCGTCGTTTATCAACGCCGCACGTCCAGAATACGCCCAGCCGCTGTATGATGAATTGGTTGAATCACTGCGAGCTCAGACAGCAGACCATCCACAAACAACGATCGCAACTGGTGTTTTTGGTGCTATGATGGACGTTCATCTCGTTAATGATGGACCCGTTACATTGATCATCGAGAGAGAGTAGCACAGAATCGGATAGAAACACACACGGCGACGTTAGACAGATGCCTAACGTCGCCGTGTTCAATGTTATCAGGATTACAACGAGACAGTATTCTCGTTGATGCTTTCGAGTGAACGCACCATAGCAGCCAGAGCTTGTGTAGCAAGCGCGCCGTCGATTACGCGATGATCGTAGGTGATCGATAGATAGACCATGCTGCGGATCACGATGACGTCTTCGCCTTCAAGTTCACGAACCACCGGACGCTTTTGGATCGCGCCAATGCCGATGATAGCTGTCTGAGGCTGATTGATCACCGGCGTGCCGAAGAGCGAGCCGAATGAACCAACGTTTGTTACCGTAATCGTGCCACCTGCAATGTCATCAGGTGATAGCTTCTTCGTCCGTGCCTTGTTGGCAAGGTCGTTCATAGCTCGTGCGACACCTGTTACGTTCAATGATTCAGCACCCTTGATGACTGGCACAATCAGGTTGCCATCAGGCAGTGCTGTTGCCATACCAAGATTTGTGCGACGATGCTGCAGAATGTTTTTACCATCTACGCTTACATTGATTCGCGGATAGGCCTTTACGCCTTCGCATACCGCATAACCAAAGAATGGGTTGAACGTAAGCTTGAACCCTTCGCGCTTGAGGAATGCATCCTTCTGCTTGTCGCGGAGTTTGACAATTCCTGTTACGTCAGCTTCTGCAACGCTCGTAACATGCGGCGACGTGTGCTTTGAACGTACCATGTGCTCAGCGATGAGCTGCCGCACGCGGTCCATTGGAATTACTTCGATGTCGCCCGTGACCGCTACACCTGAAGACGGGAATGCGTTTACAGCAACTGCAGGAGCAGATGCTGGTGCTGGCGCTGCCGCTGGTGCCGCAGCAGCCTGACGCGCACCGCCTGCTGAGCGGTTAGCGAGATACCCCATGATGTCGTTCTTCGTGACACGTCCTTCTACGCCCGTGCCCTGAATGCTGTCGAGCTCTTGAACGCTGATTCCCTCTGCAGCGGCGATGCTGCGCACAAGGGGCGAGTAGAACCGTGAACCGGACTGACGTGGGATGCTAGACGTTGCCGCTCCTGCAACGGAGACGGATGCTACCGAGACTGGAGCTGCGGCAACTGCTTGTGCTGCAGGGGCTGGGGCTGATGCTGCTACTGGAGCTGGTGCAGCTACCGCTGCTCCTGCACCACCAGAAAGACGAGCAATAACCTTACCTACCTCGACAATGTCGCCTTCCTGAGCAAGGATCTCAACTAGCGTACCCGATGATGGCGACGGTACTTCGGTATCGACTTTGTCCGTTGAGATTTCAAGAAGTACCTCGTCGCGCTCTACCGCATCGCCAACCTTCTTGACCCAACGAAGCACCTTACCTTCTTGGATGGACTCGCCCATCTTCGGCATAACAACTTCTACTCCACCACCACCCGATGCTGCTGGAGCTGGTGCTGGTGCCGGAGCCGGTGCTGGCGCGGGCGCAGATACTGGAGCTGGCGCAGGGGCTGCTGCCACAGGCGCTGGAGCCGGAGCTGATGCGCCTGCTGCATCACCAAGGATGCAGATCACCTTGCCTACTTCAACGGTGTCGCCTTCTTGAAACAAAATCTGCGTGATCACCCCAGAAGCTGGGGATGGAACCTCTGTATCAACCTTGTCTGTTGAAATTTCGAGGATCACTTCGTCACGCTCAACTTTATCTCCTACGTTCTTTACCCAGCGCAGGATTTTACCTTCTTGAATGGACTCGCCCATCTTGGGCATGACTACTTCGATACTCATGTATATCGTCCTAGTTGGATGTTGTGCTTTTTCGAAATTGCGTTTGGAATTCAGGCGCGCAAATTAGCCAAAATTCAGCGAACGGATAGCAGGTCTTCTAGTGCTTTTCGAAGAGACGGAAACTTAAACGTGAAGCCGGAACCAAGCAGTCTGTTGGGCAGAACATGCTGCCCGTGCAGCACGACGTCTGCCTGACGTCCAAGCATCAAGCGAAGAACAAATCCCGGTACCGCCAGCCATGTGGGCCTATGCAGCACTGCACCAAGCTCGTCTGTAAACTTCTGCATCATAACGGCTTCGGGCGCCACAACATTCACGGGACCTTCAAGATCCTGCTTCTCAAGCGCCCAGACAAATGCCTGCACAACATCATGCACGTGCACCCACGGAAGCCACTGTCTGCCAGACCCAAGTACGCCCCCTACGAACATCTTTAGGGGCTGCACCATCTTTGGCAAAGCGCCCTGGCGCGCATCAAGCACAACTCCAATCCTCATACATACCACACGGGTGCACGCACGGGCCTTCATTGCCTCCTGCTCCCAGGCATTCGTTACTACGGCAAGGAACGTGGCTCCTGCACCCATTGCCTCGCTAGATGGAACCATCGTATTGCCATAGAAGCCTACGGCAGATGCTGAGATGAGGCAAGGGGCGTGCGGACTTTGGGCAATGGCATCAACAACCTGCTTCGTTGCATCTATTCTGCTAGCAAGGATGTCGTGGCGCACGCGCGCCGTCCACCGCGGCCCGCCTACACTTGCACCGGCAAGGTTGATCACGGCATCGGCATGGTCAACCGCTTCCTGAAGTCCGCTCCAGCCAACCACGGCGCACCCCTTCACAGACGGCGCACCCCGTGATATGAGGGTTACCCGGTATTCTCGGCGTAGCAGTTCCTGTGCGATCGCACGACCAAGGAATCCGCTGCCTCCAGTTATAACGACATGTTTCATGGGACCGTAAACGAAAAAGCCCGTCCGATAGTTCGGACGGGCCTTGAAGTGCGCTTTTCAGCGAGCTACGGACTTACTCTTGTCCGATAACCCATACCTTGAGAGGTGCAACAAGATCTGAATGGAGCTTAACCTTAACCTCGAAGATTCCCAAGGTCTTGATCGGCTCTTCGATCATAATGTTGCGCTTGTCGATCGAGAATCCGCGAAGCTCAAGCTCTTGAGCAACCATTGGAGCCGTAACCGAACCAAAGATCCTGCCCTCTTCACCAACCTGCATTGAAACAGTGATTTGGAGTTCTGCAAGCTGAGCAGCAATGACTTCTGCCTGCTGACGTGCCTTTGCCTTGCGGACTTCGTACTGCTTCTTTTCTGTCTCGAGTGCACGGATTGCTCCGTCTGTCGCTACGTAGGCAAGCTGATTCGGGATGAGATAGTTACGCGCGTACCCAGGCTTGACAACGACGATCTCGCCGATATTGCCAAGGTTCTCTACGTCTTGTCGAAGAATGATTTTCATGACTGTTACTTTCGTTTGACGTGATTGGGATTAGATATCGCCGCCTGTTTTCGCAGCTTCGGCCATAGCCGCTGCACGTGCAGCCTGTGCTTCGGCGCGCGTCTTGCGGAATTCACGGAGCTTCGGATCAAGCTGGAGAGACAAGTGACGCATCACGTGCTCTTCGAGGAAGAAGAACTTTTCAAGCAACGGAAGCGTCTCGGATGGCGCTTCAAATGCCATGTACACGTAGTAGCCATTGTACTTCTTGTTGATCGGATACGCCAAGCGACGGCGGCCCATCTTGTTCAACTCCACCATTGTTGTACCGTTCTCTTCGAGGAACGATGTGGTGCGAGCGATGATTGCCTCAATGTCTCCATCTTCAAGGATGGCATTGAGGATGTATGTCG
Organism: Patescibacteria group bacterium; assembly: GCA_044238605.1. Taxonomy (GTDB): domain Bacteria; phylum Bacteroidota; class Ignavibacteria; order Kapaibacteriales; family Kapaibacteriaceae; genus UBA10438. The sequence goes on along the minus strand of JBIICY010000003.1, from coordinate 173,324 downwards.
ATTCATACAAACGACGTACGCCCATGTAGATCTCCTATGGTTGCTTTCGCATCCGCCAATTTCGGGTTGAGTTGGCGGCAGGGTTTAGAAAATAGCCTGCAAAACTAGGTGCAAACATGGAAATACGCAAGCTGTTGTGTTAAGAAAATCCTATACGGCGTTAGCAAGCCCCCCTGCCGAGAGGCCAAAAATTCACGTATCTTCGTGGTTAGCGACGGCGCGGTACGTTGGCGCGTCGGTATTTCCCACAGTATTGTTTTTGTTCACAGAACTATGTCTGAACAGCACATCGAGGATGTCAACAACATCCCATCCGAACCTGCAGCCGATGCTACGACTCCTGAAGTCGAGCAAGTATCACCAGCTGTCGTTGAAGAGTCATCTCCAGCTATAGTTGAAGAGTCATCTCCAGCTATAGTTGAAGAGCCATCTCCAACTATTGTTGAAGAACCATCTCCAGCGGCAGAGCAACCGACAGCAGACGTCGCTGCGGAACCTGCATCGGAATCTGCCGTAAGCGAGGCAGCTCCCGCGCTGTCCGAAGAAGAGAAGGCAGAGCAGGCCGCAAAGCGTGAAGAAGAGCGCAAGCGCAAAGAGGAAGAGCGCAAGCGCCGAGACGAAGCTTACGCAAAGCTCGAGTCCATCAACGCTTCGCAAGGGTCGTTCGATGTTGTCGTTCTCGAACGGGTCAAGGGCGGTCTTCGCGGAGAGTTCGAAGGTCTGCGCATTTTCCTGCCTGCATCGCATGTAGGCCTGCGCAAGAATGCTCCAGAAGATGATCTCAATGAGCTTCTCGGTAAAACGGTGACGGTAAAGGTTCACGAGTTGCAGTCGGACGATACGGGCTACAAGTCAGCCGTTGTGACTCGTCGCGACATCCTCCTCGATGAATACTGGGGCAAACTCGAAGTAGGTGCCGTACATGAAGGCGTTGTGTCTTCGATCACGGCATTTGGCGCATTTGTAAACATCGGTGGAATTGAAGGACTCGTCCACGTTTCACGTCTATCGAAGTCCCGCATTGATAATCCAGCCAGCGTTGTAAAGAAGGGCGACAAGATCAAGGTAACGATCGCTGAGATCGACCGTGAAAAGCGCAAGCTTGCCCTCTCACACAAAGAACACGAAGCAGATCCGTGGGTAGGCGTAGCCGAAGCATTCCCAACTGGCAAACGCGTAAAGGGCATCGTGCGCCGCATCACTGATTTTGGTGCATATGTGCAAGTGGCGCCGAAGATCGAGGGCCTTCTTCGAATCAGCGAACTCAGCTGGACTCGTCGCGTAAAGCATCCGTCAGAAGTTGTTTCGGTCGGACAGGAGCTCGAACTCGAGGTGTTGTCTACTAACACGGAAAAGCACCAACTTTCTCTAGGCTACAAGCAGACACTTGAAAACCCATGGCTCACGCTTACGGCAACACTTCCCGTTGGCTCTGAAACTGCAGGCGTTGTTCAGCAGTCAAGCACACAGGGGGCAGTTGTTCGCGTGAACGATACGTATGATGGGTTTATGCCACGTTCCAAGATGCTGAATGCAGGCGGTGGACGTGGAGCGAAGGTTCAGCTCAACGTTGGCGATACGATCAACTGTGTTGTTGTAGACCTCAATGGCGAGAATGCATCTCTAATTCTTGCCATGAAGGGCGATGACGGATCGATCGGTGGACAGCAGGAAGAGAATTCCGGACATCGTGAAGGTTCTCGCGAACGTCACGACACCCGCGACTCTCATCGCTCCCACCAGCAGGTACCGTCGGATCCTGGCGTTACTCTCGGCGACCTTTTAAAAGACGCACATAAGTCAATGCTTCAAAAGTGAGAACTGTACTCGCACTGCTTCTTCTTGCAGCGTCGGTATCGTTGTACGCTCAGAACTCCCCCAGCGTCGTCGTGCAGCCTCGCGTGATGTCGCCTGGCGAGTTTATTCTCGCTGATACAAATGAAACTGAAGGGCGCACTGGCATTCCTGGCCAAGTGCGCCTTCCTTCATCTCAGGAGCAGGATAGCGCCTACCGCGATGCAATGAAGCTCCAACTTAGTGCATCTACCCGCTTTGCCATTGCCCTGCGCGAGGCATCGGCAATGCTCCGACTTCTGAGCGCAACCAAGCGCCCTGCCACGATCTGGGATCAAATCAGCGAGACAATGAATATCCCTGCATCCGTGCTCGCACCGCGGCCCCAGGAGATTGCACAGTATCAATTGACGATCGCCAATGCGATGTACGTGCCAGGTGTGCTACTACGGCCAATGGGTACAGGCAACCTACAGATCAATCTCTCGGACATTGCAAAGGTGTTCGGCCTCGGTGAAGATGTGAGCCCTGACATTCGGTACGTGGTGGACGAGCAGGTATATGTTGAAATCGTGATATACTCGTCCCAGGCCATGATCATTTCCACGATCTTTAGTGGCATCCAGGCTCCAGGTGTTTATACAGTAACCTGGAACGGAACTACGCAGGACGGCAGAGCGGCAGCAGAAGGCGAGTATATTGCAGAAGTGCGTCTCGGCACGCAACGACTCATGCGCAAACGAATATCCTGGAAATCTCGATGACACTCCGACTGTTCACTGCTGCACTGGTTTTGTTGTGCACATGCGGACAGGCAAACGCGGAAGTAGATCAACATGCCGTCCTTGTGCACCTCCGTCCTGGATCTGCCGCTGCAACCCAATGGATCGCAGCGAATCGATCAGGCACACTTCCAGAGCTAACGAGAATCATAGGCGAACATACCGCCACAGGCTACGTTTCAAACGCGACGCTTCAAGCAATCGAGATGGCCAGTTCCAAGCGCGATGGTATGCGCAAGGCGCGCCCGGATGAAGCAATCGCCCACATCGCACTTGTTCGGTACGTCTCGTCAATACCCCCACAGATAGCAGCACGAAAGATTGCGCAGTTCAAGGACGTTGAATATTGCGAGCCCCTTCCTGTGTTGCGTCTTCTCGGCGGCACGAACGATCCGCTGCTTCCGCAACAGTATTACATCAGTCTCATCAAGGCCATAGATGCATGGGACAGTCTGCCTCAAGGCAGTCCGATCATCGTTGGCATCGCTGATACCGGCATCGATACCACGCACCAGGATCTGCGGGGACAGATCTGGAACAATCCCGGTGAGACTGGGCTGGACGATCAAGGTGTTGACCGCAGATTCAATAAGATCGATGATGATCGAAATGGCTTCGTGGATGATTGGTACGGCTGGGACTTTGTTGGATCCACAGGACAAAATGAAGACAACTCCCCTTTACCGGGTAATCCTCACGGAACACACGTAGGGGGCATAGTAGCCGCTGTCCACAATAACGCGATCGGCATTGCCGGAGTTGGCAAAAACATCCGTCTGATGCCTCTGAAGATCGGCGGCGATGATCAGTTTTCAACGTCTATCTCACGATCAGCCGACGCGATTCTTTACGCTGCCAGCATGGGAGCATCTGTTATCAACTGCTCCTTCGGAAGTCCATCCAGCTCATTCGCTGATATCAAGGTGGTGAAACAGGCCGCCGCTCTCGGCTCTATGATTGTAGCTGCAGCAGGCAACGATGGACAGGACCTGGCATACTACCCTGCCGCATACGATGAGGTGCTATCTGTAGCAGCAACGGATTTTTCAGATCGTATTGCAGCCTTTTCCAACGTACACCAAAGTGTGGACGTCTGTGCTCCTGGTGTGTCAATTCTGTCGACGGTTCCCACAGACAGCTACGAGCCATATGACGGCACCTCGATGGCGTCGCCGGTTGCCGCGGCAGTTGCAGCAATGGTTCGGCTCGTACACCCCGAGTACTCTCCAGCACAGGTGCACGCAACACTCAAGGCCGCCTGCGTGTCTATCGACTCCATCAATCCAAACGAGATTGGTCTCATTGGCAGCGGCAGGATCTCTGCAGCACGCGCTCTGAGCAGTTCAAAGCTAAAGTGGGCTGAGGTAACGTCATACGTTTATACAGATGTAGACAAAGACTCTGTGTTCGAAGCGAGTGACACGCTCGTTGTTGGACTTACAATCAGGAACATTCTTGGTGCTCTCGACTCATGCCACGTGAAGTTTTCCAACGGCAATAGTGAGATCAACGTAGACTTGTTGGATTCGGCCCTACGCATCGGGAAACTTGATGAGGGGGAATCAAGAACATTTGAGCTCGCTGCGCGAGTGGTGCTTCCTTCAAATGTGCCCAACGATGGACAGCTGAGAATCCTTGCTCACGTGTACAATGGGGCAATTCAGATCACCACATCGTCGCTTCAGACAGTGGTCAACCCAACGTACCGCACAATTAACGGCAATGATATCACCGTGACCGTGAACTCTTCTGGAAACATTGGTTTTAACGACTATTCAGCCAATGTTCAAGGTGTTGGACTGCGCTATCTTCAGAAGCGGAACATCCTTTTTGAAGGGGCTCTGCTTGTGGGAACAGAACCTGCAAAGCTTCCGAATGTTGCCCGGGGGTTTGAGACCTCTGCCAAAGAGCGTTCATTTCGTACGATCGAGAACGCCTTCGTCCGTTCAGACAGTATACCATCAGGACTGCGAGTACGCTCGTTGTTTTCAGATGCCGATGATTCTTCCCCACTGGGTATCCAGGTGCGCAGCAACGTGATTGCCATGAACGGAGATTCAACTCGCAATTCGCTGCTGATCGCCCTTCGCATTACCAACACTACAGACACCGCGTTTACCAATCTCCATGTTGCTGAGTTTTTTGACTTCGACATCAGCGACGGCAGCATCAATGATTTGTGCGAGTGGAACGCAGACGATAAAATCCTAAGCGTGCGCAGTGTTCTCAACGACTCGCTTCCTCAGGTGGGCCTTGCTATGATCTCGCCACTAACCTTGAGTGCGTTCGCTATGGACAACGAAGGGGCCAGCGACTGCCCGAGCATCTACGACGACTTCCTGCGCTCGGAGAAGTGGTTTGTGATGACTGGCGGTGTTCGTCGTCCGAAGTCGCGAATTACCGACGTCTCCTCTGTAATAGGCGCGGGGCCAATCGTCCTCAAGCCCGACTCAACAGTTGAAGTGTGCTTTGCACTCTCTGTTGGCAACACATACAACACCGTCAGAACTGGTATACTTGGCCTGCAGCGCACGGCTAGAGTTCTTGGCTATAATGTTGGTGATAACATTATTCCAACAGCAGACGATGAGATCGTATCGCTCTCGGGAGGCACTCTGCAATCTGCTGGTAGCCGTGACCTCACGTTCAGATTGAACGATCCAGCCAGCGTAACAATTGACCTCGTGGACCTACGTGGCGCGAAGGTTTCGATGCTCTACTCAGACCCATACATCGATGCTGGCCTCTACGTCATTCCGGTCGAGCTGCCAGAAGTGGCTGCCGGCATCTACGTTGTTCGCATGGTTACCGAGCGTGGAGTATCGGCAATACCGATTTTCATTGCTTCCAGCAAGTAGCAGGCGCTGCCGTTACCGTTACTGCCGCTTTTGCAGAACGACAACTGCCTCAACATGATAGGTCTGCGGGAACATATCTACCGGCGTTACTTCTACAACATCATAGAGCTCGTGAAGCATCGCACAGTCGCGTGCGAGCGTTGCCGGATTACAGCTCACATACATGATGCGCGGCGCAGCCACAGCGAGTAAGTGTCGAACAACCTGCTCGTGCATCCCGTTGCGCGGTGGGTCTACCATGATCACATCAGGCGTCATGAATTGTCCTAGCCTCTGCAGTGCCGAAGCATGATGAAGATCCACAACATGGAACTCGACATTATCAATTCCGTTACGAACGGCATTTGATTTGGCATCTGCGATCGAACTTTCAACGAGCTCTGCTCCAACTACATGTTTGGCGCGCTTTGCTGCTGGAAGGGTAAGCGTGCCGGTACCGCAGTATAGATCCCACACAACACATTCGGAGGTAATGCCAGCCCCTTCCATGGCCTTGCTAACGAGGTTCGGGAGCTGGATTGTATTGGTCTGGAAGAATGAAAAGGGGCTGATTCGATAGTGGATACCATCGGATACTTCTTCAAGGTATCCCGGACCGAGGGTAGACGTAATCGTGCCAAATGCCACCGGGGACCACGTGTCATTGATGGCATGGATCACAGTAGATCCATCCGGTAACTGACCATGTACGGCCAACCACATCTCAACAAAATCCTTCTCCTGCTCTGTCTCCGGAGTTGTTGTGATAAGTACCGTCATCACCTGTCCGCCGGAAGCACTCGTGCGAATGACGAGGTGACGCAAAAATCCATGATGATCGCGCTGGTGATAGGCAGAAACCGGATTCTCTGTTCTGCACCTGTGGGTGTGCTCCAACACGCGTGCGGCTGCTTCGGACTGCAGCATGCATGATGTGATGTTACGCACCTTATCAAAACGCCCGGGAACATGAAGGCCAAGTGCGAAGTCGCGTACAAACTGCTGCCCAGTGTCTATCTCCTCTCGTGTAAGCCACGCAGAACCACCGAAGGAAAACTCCATCTTGTTCCGATACCCGAAGGATGCAGGTGAGGCCAATGTCTCGTTGATTCTGCCAACGGGAATGCGAGCTAAGCGCTCAAATGAGTCAACTACGTGCTGACGTTTCCACTCTGCCTGATGCGGATATGCTAGATGCTGCCAAGAACAGCCGCCACATATGCCGAAGTGGCTGCAGGGGGCTGGCACACGCTGCTCAGATGATTCGAGCACTTCTACCGTTTCGGCGATGATGTGCTTCTTCTTTTTGCCAATGATCCGCGCCCGGACACGCTCACCTGGCAGTGCCCCTTTGACGAAGTGCACATGACCGTCTATCCGGCCAACAGATATACCCTCGAAGCCTAAGGCGTCGATTGTGAGCTCAATTTCTTGACCAACTATGGACTTACGCATGCATTGTCGTGGTATGTTTGAACCGCAAAGTTAACCCTGTACTGGACTCTACGTTGAATTTCGTCGGTTCACAACTGCTCCGATCTACACTGCCGTTGCTCGCTGCATCAATTCTTGTTCTTGGATTGCTGCCCCTGAGCAGTTTAGAGACGGTTGTTGACGTCGTAACCATCACGCACAAACCGCAAGAATCGGCACTGAGCATGAAGAGCTCATCCCCTCTTGACGCACCCAAATCCATAGAACGCAATGCTCGCGGCTGGACTCTTCGCTTTGCTCGTACTTCGGTTTCCGAGCGTGCGCTTGACATTGCATCGATGAGTTCAAAAATGGCGTTGAGCGTAGAGCAGAGAGCTTCGGACTGCTATGTAACTCTTGTTTCAACGTATGATTCGTTAAGCACTAAGCGCGTGAGTGCCACAGAGATCATCTTCTCGTTGACATCAAAAAAGAAGTTGCCTCCTGCAGAACAACCGGTTGCAGCGGCGAGTCCCTCAAAGAAAGGTCCGTGGTCTCTGGACGTTATCGTGATTGATCCTGGACATGGCGGGCAGGACGCCGGCGCAGAGGGCGTCAACGGTGCATACGAAAAGAACGTGGTTCTTGCCATTGGTCGTAAACTTCGAGACATCCTTGCCAAGACCCTACCGAACACCAAGGTTGTGATGACGCGAGAAACAGATGTCTTTATCGAGCTGTTTCGCCGCACTGAGATTGCCAATCAGGCAGGTGGAAAGCTCTTTATCAGCATTCATTGCAACAGTATGCCCACGAAACCCCATCCTGCGCATGGGTGTGAGACGTACATCCTGCGTCCAGGAAGAAATGATGATGCCGCAAGGGTTGCTCGCCGAGAAAACGCATCTGTAAGCTTTGAAGCTACAAAGCGCCGATACGATGGCATGACCGAGGATCAGATCATCGTGGCCACAATGGCACAGCGCAGCTTCGTAAAGCTCAGTGAGTCGTTTGCTGTCAAGATCCAGCGAGAGGTTACCTCGGGTAGCCCCCTGGCAGACAGAGGCGTAAGTCAGGCCGGGTTCTTTGTCCTCGTGGGAGCATCCATGCCCAACGTTCTCGTCGAGACTGGGTTTCTCTCAAACACGAGCGATGCTGAGTATCTTGCATCATCCAAGGGGCAGGCAGCAATTGCGCAAGGCCTGGCGCGTTCGATCCAAGCATACGCACGCGAATATCAACTATCTCTGCAACACTGATCACCATCGTGCGTCAACACCAGCCGTAACGTGCATAACCCTGCAGCATATACCGTACGCCAGTTAGCATCGAAGATGCTTCCCTTTGTGCGTCCTGCATGGAAGCTGGTTGTTCTATCAACGATTGCCAATCTTCTCTTCTCAGTGTCAAATGCACTGATTCTCGCAGTAGTCGAGCCGATCTTTCGAACGTTGTTCGGGGGCGCACCACCAGCAGCTGCAGCCAAGCCCTTGCCGGCCGTAGGCGGGTTAAAGGCAGCATTTGAGAATCTGATGACCTCGCTCATTCAAGGGGCTGATCAAAGCAGCGCACTGCGCAACATTTCGTTCGTGCTCCTGCTCTTGTTTGTTGTGCGCGGCATTACGAAGTACGTGGGATCTGTTCTTACTACACGACTTGAAGAAGGCATCATGAAGAGGATTCGTGATACCCTCTTTCACCATCTCACTACCCAGTCTCTAGACTTCTTTGGCAAACGCAAGGCTGGCGAGATCATATCACTTCTTACGAATGATATCGGCATTCTCAATCATGCCACCATCAACTCGATCACAACACTCTGGAGAGAGGCCTCAACAGTTGTGATCTACGTTGGACTGTTATTCGTGATCAGCGCAAAGCTTACCGTAATCTCCGTTGTAGTTGCCGGCCTTGGGCTGTTCCTGATGCGCACGGTTACACGATTGCTCCGAAGCTATGGTTCGCGGCTACAGGCTGCACAGGCAGACTACACATCCACACTGCAGGAAACGGTGTTAGGTATTCGAGTAGTCAAAGCGATGAACATCGAGTCGTTTATTGTGCGACGGTTCATCGATCAGACAGCATCATACCTCCAACGGGCAATTCGTAACACGCGCGTTATGGGGCTGATCCCGGTTGTAAACGACACCTTTGGCATACTAGCTCTCGTAACGGTCTTTTACATTGGCAGTCAAGATTCAGCGGCGGGAGTGATCACAGCATCGAATCTGATGACGTTTCTCTTTCTGCTCTTTGGACTGATGCAGCCCATCAGCGTGATTGCGAACACTATTGCTGGTATGCAGCGTGGAATTGCAGCCGGAGCAAATGTTGCTCAGGCACTCGACACGATGCCAACGATACAGTCGGGCAGCAGCGACCTCACTTCTGGCGAATCCGTACTGTCTGTTTCAAACGTGAGTTTCGCCTATGCAGATAACGTTGTTCTCAAGGACGTCTCGTTTACGGTGAACACCGGAGAGAAGATCGCCTTTGTCGGCGCTTCCGGCAGCGGGAAGTCTACCATGCTCGACCTGCTTCTGCGGTTCTACGATCCGCAATCCGGAGCGATCAAGATTTACGAACAGGATGTTCGAACAGTTGATCTCGACAAGTACCGCAGGCTCTTTGGTGTGGTTTCACAGGAAGCACTACTCTTCCATGATACCGTTGCTAACAACATCAGCCTTGGAGAAGACGCAGCTGATCGTGATCAGATCATTAACGTGTGTCGCATCGCCCATGCAGATGGCTTTATCCAACAATTGCCAGATGGATACGACACAGTGATCGGAGACCGCGGGATGCGCATATCCGGTGGACAGCGCCAGCGTTTGGCGATCGCCCGGGCACTCTTCCGTGAGCCGCAGATCCTGTTGTTTGACGAAGCAACGTCTGCGCTGGACACCGAGTCGGAGCGCCAGGTACAAACTGCAATCGATCGGGCGCTCGAGGGGAGAACGGCCATAATTGTGGCTCATCGCTTGTCAACGATCATCAATGCAGACCGCATCTTGGTCTTCGATCAGGGCAGAATAGTTGAGCAAGGCACCCACGCAGAGCTTCTTGCACGCAGCGGCGTGTATGCTCGGCTGTACGAAATTCAGTACGCCGGCAAAGACGCCTAGCGCTGTTTCGACAGAAAGAGTGTGTAGTCCCTCGTTGAGACCTGCTCGTCGTACATGCTTTCTAGGAGCGTTCTCATCAGTTCAAGGTTACGCCTATCACTTCCAGGGTGGTAATACACGATACGATCGACACCCATAATGAACAGTAGCGACCGCGGATCGAACTGATTCTCTGGCTGTGGCATACTCTGATGCGAAAAACCAGGTTTCTGTCCCGTCATCCAGCCCTGCAGATACCAATCAAGCTGGGCATTCATCCCATCTGTAGAGTGATGCTTGTGAAAGACATAGGTAAAGGAGCCGTCGCTCACCTGCTGCTCGTGCAGTTCGTATGCGATCTTGCGCGCCCCTTGAACAACATATGGGCTGCCAAACACGATGCTGACGAATGCAATGAGACCACTGATTGACACAGCACCATAATACAGCGGCGAATACAGTCCAGCAGCCATCTGGAGGGGGCTCTTCAGTCGCCCAGGGCGTAAGACCTGCACAGCAACAACAACCACGTGCACACACAAGAGTACGAGGTACAAGAGCTTAAAACCAGAACCTGACTGTAGCAGCTGCATCATCAGCACGACGGATGATGAGACGCCCACAGTTGCAAGAGCACCCAGAAACACACCAGGCGAGGCACGTCTGCGGAACTGCTCAAGAGCATACACGCTCAACATCGAAGCAGCTGGAATCATCAGCACAAACGAAAAGAAGCCTCGCTGTGGCTGCAGCGCGATAACTAGCAGCGACGCAACGAACCACAGGCCTATGCTTCGCACCTCGATTTCGTGTTCTTGTGGCATGAGTGCTTTTCGAAGCACAAGACATGCACACCAGAAGATCGACACAACAAGCACAGGACTGCTAACGATGAGTAGGATCAATGCATCAAGCGGACCGGTCGAAATCAGCGTAGGCTCCGAAACAGGGATGCTGATCGACGATGCCAGGAGGACCTGATCTCCATAGCTGCCGAACATCATTGCCAACCACGGCACTGTGGACAGAAGCCCCACAACTGAGGCAAGCATCACCACACCATTGCGGGTTAGCAGCAGGAATCCAAGTGAGAGTGCCACCAGCGTAACGCAGGCCTCGATCGATGTCCAGCCAGCGGCAAAGCACACCAGGGCGTAACCGGACGCAAAGCTGTAACGAGGAGCTGAGCGTGTAGAACGTGTGATGTTCAGAAGCATCCACAGGCCGCCGAGCACCAGTGGTATTCCGGCAACAGAGAGGCTTGCCTGGCGTCCGTAGAGCACCCATGGCATACTTAATCCTGCGATTGCCACTGCCTGCAGAGAGCCCTGATGCGATAGAAACCTGCTTGCGATAACGTACATCAGCAAGAGTCCAACCGCGATACTGAGAACGGAAAACCAGCGGATTGCCAGCTGATTTTCGCCTGCAGCACGCATACCAGCAGCAATCATTGTTGGCACACCAGGCGGCATCAATCCCGTGGTAAGCCCTCCCGGCGAGGTTGGAGCAAGATCTGCCGTAAGCCCCGTTTCATTGATCACCGCCCCCGCCTGGGCGATAAATCCTTCTGGCGACGGCTGAACTTCGACGGCCGACATACGAATAAGGTATCCAACAATGATCAGCAGGATTACCGCTACGGCCGTATGTTGACGTGTTGTCATGGCACTTGATAAATGGACTTCGGAGCGATGCTCAGAATAAGGATTAGCATGGCGATCCAACCAATGGCCACTCTCCCTTTAGACAACGGAGACTCATCAGCGATAACTGGGTGCTCGATCTTGATCACAAGCCGCACCATGATCAGCCAGAACGTCCACACTTCGCCAAGAGAGAATAGCCAAGGGGCTTTGGCGATAATGCTTCCTAGAGTTGGATCGACAGTACTGCGGAGCCACAGCACCCAGGGTGAAAAGGCCGCAGGGTTAAAGCCCACTGTAAAAAGATCATGAATCAAACCAAGGAGCCAGAGAACAGCCAATGAGAACATTGTCCACCAGAGTACGCGCCCTATAACATGCTGTTTTTTGCCGATCAGTGCGTACAGTACATGTCCGCCATCAAGCTGACCAAAGGGCAAGAGATTGAGCGCCGTAACGAACATCCCGAACCATCCCACGCAGAGAAACGGATAGTGATAGATCTCGTTCATTGGCGGAACGAACACATGTCCTTCGAACATCGAACGAAACATCGAGAACAGCAGCGTGTCGCCAAATGTGAGCCCCTTGTCAGTGAATCCATTGACAAGGATCTCGGGATGAATTGCATAAAGGTACTCTACGCCGGGGAGCGTGATAAAACCAATCGTAAGGATGATAAGGCATACCACAAATCCTGCAATCGGACCCGACACACCGATATCAAAAAGTTGGTTCTTCGTCATCATCGGAGTGCGCGTGCGTATCACTGCTCCAAACGTACCAAACGGCATAACTGTTGGTGGCACAGGAATCACATACGGCAACGACGATGGCAGCTTGTGGCGCAGCGCCGCGAGGTAATGTCCGTACTCATGCGACAAAAGAAACGTCATTGTGAGCACGGCATACGAAAACCCTGCCTGCCAGTTCCTAATCTCAAATGGATTTACTCCAACCCACTGCGCTCCAGCCATCATGCAGGTTGCAAACGTCGCGAGCACGAGCAGCACATGAATGCTGATTTCCTTTGCAGTAGGGGGCGTCCAGCGCGGTAGAAGCGCACTTGAAGCCGACGGATCAAACCGTTGGTACCCCACGATTACTCCCCTTCGTGGTGCGTTCGTTCTGGACGCATCTGCGGAAAGAACAAGACGTCGCGAATGGAGTCGTTGTTCGTAAGCAGCATCACAAGACGGTCTATTCCAACGCCGAGTCCGGCAGTTGGCGGAAGTCCAACCTCGATGGCATGCAGGAAGTCTTCGTCTACTACCATTGCTTCATCGTCTCCGGCTGCACGGATCGTGGCCTGCTCTTCTAGACGAGCACGCTGATCAAGCGGATCATTCAGCTCGCTAAAGGCGTTGGCAACTTCCTTACCCATAATGAACAACTCGAAGCGCTCTACGAGGCCTTCTTCTGTTGGGTGTGCTTTTGCAAGGGGCGACATCTCAACCGGATAGTCGATAACAAACGTTGGTTGGATAAGGTGCGGTTGAACCTTGACGCTAAAGATCTCGTCGAGGACCTTCATCGCACTTGCTGCCGGATCGACATCAACGTGGATCGACTTGGCAGATGCAAGCAACTGTTCACGCGACTGACCACGCAAGTTTAGCCCTGTGTGTTCTTCGAAGAGGTCGAACATCTTCTTTTTTGCAAATGGCTTCGCAAACGAGATCTCTGTTCCCTGAAAGTTGATCGTTTCGCCACCACAAGCGGTAATCACGATTGTGTTGAAGAGATCTTCAACCATCTCCATCATCCAGATGTAATCTTTGTAGGCAACATAGATCTCGAGTGCTGTGAACTCAGGGTTATGGGTCTTATCCATCCCCTCGTTGCGGAAGTTCTTCGAGATCTCATACACGCCTTCAAAGCCCCCTACAATGAGTCGCTTCAGGTACAACTCATCGGCAATACGGAGGTACAAGGCAACATCAAGCGCGTTGTGGTGTGTAACAAAGGGGCGGGCAGTTGCCCCGCCGTAGATAGGCTGCAGAATCGGTGTTTCAACTTCGATCCATCCGCGTTCGTCAAAGAAGTTGCGCATCGTGCGGATGATCAGCGACCGCTTAATAAAGGTCTCTTTGATATCGGGATTGGCAATGAGGTCGAGATACCGCTTACGATAGCGCTGCTCTTTGTCTGCAATAGCATCATAGCGTGTTACAGTGCCGTCCTCATTAACTTCTTCTTTGCCAACTGGGATAACAGTAACGCTCTTTGTGAGCATGGTAAACTCGCGTGCGTGCACGCTGATCTCGCCCATGCGCGTACGGAACACAAAGCCCTCTACACCAACGATATCGCCAATGTCATAGAGCCTTAGAAGATCATAGGCTTCGCCGAGATCGTCTTTTTTCAGATAGATCTGTATGCGGCCGGTTACGTCCTGGATATGACAGAACGAGGCCTTACCCATCTTACGTATCGCCATGATCCGGCCAGCGACGCGCACAGAGTTTAGCGCTTCTGGTTGCTCATCGGTGTATGTCTCCAAGATCTCTGTTGCATGGTGCGTTCGATCGTACGAAACTGGATACGGATTGATCCCTAACGAACGAAGTTCATGGAGCTTCTCGATCTTAATGAGCTCCTGCTCGTTGCGTTGCACAGTTGACATCTACAGTATTCCTTGATAGTCGGGGAGTTTATGAGTGTTGCAAAGATAGCCGTTGCGCGCAGGCCTGGTACATGATGATCCCTGCGGCAACCGATGCATTCAATGACGAAACTGCTCCGCACATAGGTATCTCCACGAGCACATCACATTGTGCCTGTACACTTGGATGAAGACCTTCACCTTCATTGCCAATCACGATGATCGTTGGGCCTTTGTACACAGCATCTGTATACCGCGCAGTAGCAGGCACTGCCGTACCTACGATATTCCAACCCTTCTGCTTGCAGTACTTCAGTGTTTCAGAAACACGTGCAACCTTGGCAATCGGGAGGGTTTCCAGCGCACCTGCAGATGCTTTGATGGCAACCGGTGTAATCGGCGCACTGTACTTGCTGGGCAGGATGCATCCAAAAACGCCGGCACCGTCTGCACTGCGGGCTATCGCACCGAGGTTGTGTGGATCGGTGATTCCGTCGAGTACCAGAAGCAGCGGTTCGCCTGAGGATGCAAGCGCAGATTCGAGGATCTCGTCGAGCGTAAGTGCCGGCTTTGATGCCCGCAAAGCGATCACGCCCTGACTGTCGTTCTGCGCTAGACCAAGCGACCGTTCTAGATCGTTGAATTTACGCCGGTCCATCGTTGAGCATGCAACTCCACGGCTCTGCGCCTCCGATCTGATAGCAACAATGGGGCCGCCCTCTGCTCCATAGGCAATAAGGATTTTTTCTATGGTCGAGCCAGATGCGAGCGCTTCAAAAACGGCCCTGCGTCCGGCTACGTATTGTGATATGTCATTCGGTGAAGAACTCATGAATACTTTTCCAATACGTCAGAAAAATGATGGCCAAACTCGGCAACATCTGCAAAGGAGTTATAGAGTGGCGCAGGAGAAACCCTCACCACGTCTGGCGATCTCCAGTCTACGATACAGCCCAAGACCATGAGATCATTGTAAATCTCTTTGCCATTGCGGTCGAACCGAACACTCAGTTGAGCGCCACGCATTGTCTGCTCTGCTGGAGTAATGATGCTGATCCAGTCGTGTTTATCAATCACATCGTGAAGCACCTGTTCAAGGAATCCTGTTAGTGCATCACGCTTGCGAAAGATCCTATCCATGCCTGCTTCCATAAAGATCTCCAGGGAAGCACGCATAGCAGCAAGAGGCAGCACTTGAGCATTCGAGAGCTGCCAGCCAGCAGTGCCGTAGGTCGGACGAAACTTTTGAGCCAAGTCGAATCGTGTGGATTCTTCATTGCCCCACCAACCAGCAAGCCTGTTGAGCGTTGCTGAGTTTGCGTACCGTTCATGCACGAATACGCCCCCTACCGAGCCAGGCCCGGAATTGAGATACTTGTACGAGCACCAGACTGCAAAATCAACGTCCCAATCATGCAGCTTAAGCTCTACGTTCCCTACAGCATGCGCAAGATCAAATCCAGCTACAGCTCCAACCTCATGTGCAACGCGTGTGATTGTCTCTATGTCCGCGCGCGAGCCGTTGTAAAAATGCACCCCGCTAACGACCACCAATGCCAGAGACGACGCATGGGATCGAATACATGCAACGATGTCCTCAGGTGAGGCAAACTCCCCGCTCGACGGACCTACTTCTACCATGGCATCGTCTGGATCGTATCCACGAAAGCGCAGATGCGTCTCTACGGCATAGCGATCAGACGGGAACTCCTTGCTTACGATGAGGATCTTATACCGATCTGGAGTTGGCATGTAGAACGATGCCATCATCAGGTGAAGATTTACCGTAAGCGTATTCATTGGAACAACTTCGTGCGGACGTGCGCCAACAATCATGGCAAGGGGCTCAGCAAACCACTGGTGGTAGGAGAACCAAGGTCTACGCGAAAGAAAATGGCCCTCGACGCCGAAATCACGCCAATCGTCCAATTCTTCTTTGATGTACTTCTCGGCTGTTTTTGGCTGCAATCCAAGAGAATTGCCGCAGAAATAGAGTGCCTGACCCTCTGCGTGCTTTGGGAAGTAAAACCTTTCGCGAAATGCAGCGAGCGAATCTGATGCGTCGAGTTCTCGCGCCCTATCAAGCCACTGCTGCTGTTGTTCGGTAACCTTCATGATCATTCTGCGTCGCTATTGTTGTTCCTGTGTTGCTAATTTGCATTTTCTTTCTCGCACGTGGAGTCAAGCATGCGTCCGGCCTTGGTCAGTTCCGTTGTTCTCGTTGCAGCAGTAATGCTCATTGGATGCGATGCCATTCACTTTATGGACCGGAAGCGAACCATCGCCATCCCCTGCAGACGTCCCACTCCGCAGTATCTGAACAATGCTGCATCGATCTTTGATCAGCACGGCTTTACGGTTGTTGAACGCAACGACAACGAAGGTGTTATCGTTGCGCAGGACTCCTTAGAAGAGTTAGAGTACCGCTACACCGCGCTAGTTCGCACATGGAGAATCCAGCATACCGGAGACTCGCTCTATGTCGATGTCTATTCTGTTTCGACCCGTCTCGACGGAAGTGATGTAACCCAGACGTGGGACAAGAAGTGGTCTGGCGAAACAGTCAAAGCGTGGATGAGGCCGATTTTATCATCCCTCGAGTCCTCATGCGGTGGCGCCACACCCCTTGGACGTCCGTAGTCGTCAATCAAGGGTAATGAGTCCGTCCGGAATCTCCATCTCCATCATAAGCATAGCTGATGCGACGGTCTTGCCCTGAGCATCGAGTTTGAGAGAAACAGTACCTCCGCCACCAAGCGTGTTGTTCAGTACGAAGTTCACCGCCCATAAATTCGGCAGCTCATATCGTTCAACCTCGCCCAGACAAAGTCCACGGAAGTACTCCTGCACCCGTTCCTTCGTTAGGTATTGCTGCAGCACGGGATACCATTCCTGCTTGTAGGCGATCACGCCACAGTTGGCTGCATCACCCTTGTCTCCGCTACGGGCATGGGCTATTTGTGAGAGTCGTAGTTTCATGGCCGCAAAATACGAACTAGCTGTCTCGTGCGTCATAACCAGCGAAAAAGCGGTAACTTTGCGCCGGAGGCAGCCATGAATCGTATCATGTTTAAGTCAAAACTTCACAGAGCTCGCATCACGCAGGCAGATCTCTATTACGAGGGTAGCCTGACGATCGATGTGGAACTTATGAAGCTTGCAGACCTCGTTTCGTACGAAAAGGTCTCAGTTGTCAACATCAACAACGGCGAACGCTTTGAAACGTACGTCATTCCCGGTGCTGCCGGAAGCAGGGACATCTGCTTGAACGGCGCAGCCGCCCGAAAAGGCCAAGTTGGCGACGAAGTCATCATCATCAGCTACACATCCGTTCCGGACGAAGAAGCACAGTCCTGGCAGCCAACCGTTGTGCTTGTTAACGAAGAGAACAACCCTATTTCGGTAGACAAAAGCGTTGAGGCATACACCAAGATGCCCCGCAATAACTGACGGTATTCCATGTCGAATTCACTAGCCGTTGCTATACTTGCCGCCGGACAGGGCAAGCGCATGGGCAACCCGAACCTGGCGAAGGTTCTTAATCCGCTCAAGGGGCGCCCCCTGCTTGGGTACGTTCTCGAGCAGGCAGAGACTCTGCACCCTTCACATGTTGTGGTAATCGTTGGACATCAACGAGAGTCCGTTATGGAGTTCGTTGCCTCTATAATGCCATCTGCTGTGTGCGTAGTTCAGGAACAGCAATTGGGCACTGGCCATGCCGTGCAGCAAACCATGAGCGTGTTAGCTGATGCTAACTGCGACGTCCTGATACTCAGCGGAGACGTGCCACTGCTTACACAAGAAACACTAACGTTGTTTGCAGAGCACCACAAAAGCACGGGCTCGGTGGTTTCTGTGCTCACAGCCGCAGTGCCAGACCCCACAGGATATGGTCGGATTATCCGTGGAACCGACGGGACTCTGCAGCGAATTGTCGAGCATAAGGATGCGAGCGACGAAGAACGCATGGTAGCAGAGATCAACTCTGGCATATACATCGTGCATAGCCAAGACTTGTTCTCTGCTCTGGAAGGCCTCTCGAACGAGAATTCCCAGGGTGAATACTACCTCACCGACATCATCGGCATACTGCAATCTCGTGGCCGAACGGTGTCTGCATGGCTCGCCCCTTCATGGGAAGAGCTCCACGGGATCAATACAATCGCAGATCTTGAACGTGCATCAGAAATCCTTTCGAAAAGGGACTCAATATGATCCATGCCATCGATCACATCGGAATAGCCGTTGCAGATCTTGAAGCCGGCAAAGCGCTCTACAGAAAGATCTTTAACGTTGAAAGCTTCCATGAGGAGACTGTTGAAGAGTTCGGCGCCTCGATAGCATCATTCCTCCTGAACGGCGTACGCATTGAGCTAACAGCCCCGCTGGCAGAGGACACACCAATCGGCAAGTTCATAGCTAAACGCGGCGAGGGCATCCACCATGTGGCATTCAGGTCATCAGATATAAATGGTGATCTTGATGGCCTGAAGTCGAAAGAAATACAACTCATCCATGAAACGCCCCATAATGGTGCGCATGATATGCTAATCGCATTTCTCCACCCATCATCAACAGGCGGGGTTCTCATGGAACTCTGCTCTCCAAAGCAATAGTCATGAGCAGACTTACGCTCCTTCGTCACGGTCAATCACAATGGAATCTTGAAAACCGCTTCACTGGCTGGGTAGATGTAGATCTCACAGCCGATGGTGAAGCGGAGGCTCTCAAAGCTGGCCACTTGCTTGCGGGTATCCCTGCTGATGTGCTGTTCACATCCGTACTCAAGCGTGCGATGCGCACGGCTGAGATAGCTTGTGCAGCCGCCGGGTACAACGATCTTCCAACATACCGCGATGAAGCCCTTAACGAGAGGCACTATGGTGAGCTGCAAGGCCTGAATAAGTCTGAGACAGCTCAGAAGTACGGAGATGAACAGGTACATATCTGGCGCAGGTCTTATGATGTTCCGCCACCGAACGGCGAATCACTCAAGGACACGCAGGCTCGCGTAGAGCCGTATTTTCAGGCGAACATCGTGCCGCTTCTTAAGCAAGGTAAAAACGTGCTTGTGGTAGCGCATGGCAATTCACTTCGCTCTCTCATCATGTTTGTTGAACACCTTTCGCCTGATGAGATCTTGAAAACAGAGATCGCTACTGGCGAGCCAATCACCTATGAACTTGACGAAAACTTGGACGTCGTTAGCAAGACCATTCTTCACAAGAACTCCTAAGGTTCTTGCTGCTATAGCTCTGTGCTGTTGCCAGGTGCATGCCTACGCCGAAGAGCCGTCATCGGTTCTGCGCGCCATGGAGTCAGAGCTTCAACGCACGATGAGCCAGCTGCGCAGTGCATCTCCAGCTCCGTATTTTGTTTCCTACTCCGTTACAGAAGTCTCATCCACGCTTATCTCTGCATCGATGGGAGCGCTGGATGCAGACGTAAGTTCAACGCGGCGCATTCTTGACGTAGACCTGCGCGTGGGCTCTCACAAACTCGACAATACCCGCAGCATTCGCGGTGTAGCATTTGAAATGGGAAGGGGCACGCGAGGCGTGGAAATGCCTCTCACCAACGACGTCCGTGCGCTCCAGAGTGTTATCTGGTCTGCCACCGACAAAGCCTATAAGTCTGCAGCGGAGCGCTTTGGAAAGGTTGTCACGAATCTTCAGGTAAAGGTCAAGGAAGAAGATTCCTCAGCAGATCTTTCACAGGAATCTGCCCACCGTTACATCGAAAACATCCAGCCACTGCGCTTTGACACCACGCTCTGGCGCGATCGCGCTCGTGCGTTGAGCGGGATGTGTGCGGGCAAGAAGCACATTCTTACAGGACGTGTGACATTTCAGGCGGAGAATCTTGTTAAGTACTTCGTCAATACAGACGGATCTCGAATTCAGACATCCGAGCCTATCGTAAAGATGTTTGTTATCGTCAAGAGCAAGGCCGATGACGGAATGAGTTTGCCATTGTATGAAAGCTACTCCGCATACTCCACAGAGCGCCTGCCATCGATGAAAGAGCTCGAAGCCGATGTAGCGCGCCTGTTAGATCTCTGCACGAGACTTCGCACAGCTCCCCTGATGGAAACATACACGGGTCCAGCAATTCTCTCTGGCCGGAGTGCAGGAGTGTTTTTCCACGAGATCTTTGGTCACCGTGTAGAAGGCCACCGCCAAAAGGATGTAAACTCAAGTCAGACATTCAAGCCCTTTTTGAATAAGAAGATCCTACCAGAGTTTATCAGTGTGGTCTTTGATCCAACATTAAAGCAACTTGCCGGCAAGGACATCGTTGGAGCCTACAAGTACGACGATGAAGGCATGCCGGGCAATCGCGTCGTTGCTGTAGATAGCGGCATGTTTAGGAGCTTCCTTACAAATCGCGCACCGATTGAGAACTTCCCGACTTCAAACGGACACGGCAGACGTCAGGCAGGACTCAAAACAGTTTCTCGCCAGTCCAACCTGATCGTACAAACGAGCAGAACTGTTCCGTACGACACTCTTCGATCAATGCTACGCAAAGAGTGCACAAAGCAGAACAAGGAATTCGGATTGCTTTTCGAAGACATTCAAGGGGGCTTTACATTTACTGGGCGTACGGTTCCAAACGCATTTAATGTTCAGCCGTTGGTTGTCTACAAGATCTTTGCCGATGGACGTCCCGATGAGCTCGTACGCGGTGTTGACCTTATCGGCACCCCGTTAACCACTTTCAACAACATCGTTGCAGCGGCTGATGATATCGGCATCTTCAACGGCGTGTGCGGGGCAGAATCAGGCGGAGTGCCTGTAAGTGCCAGCTCGCCAAGTCTTCTTGTATCTACGATCGAAGTTCAGAAGAAGCAGAAGTCGCAGGCTAAACCACCACTGCTTTCTGATCCAACCGTATCGGCAGGAGGCCAGCCATGATACGCTTCCTTTGTGCACTTGCTCTGATCTCGGCTGGCGCTTCGGCACAGCCCATGAGCGAACAGGAAATCTTCAGCACCTTGCAGCTCGAGATGCAGCGCTCTATCAAGGAGCTGCGTATTGGCAACTTACCAGCCCCCTATCAGATCGAGTACACACTGCAGATACGCCGAAGTGTTACCGTCCATGCGATGCAGGGAGCTATCGAGGACATCGACACTGGCACGCGTGCTGTGCTGTCCGTGAGAATGCATATCGGTACGCCGAAGTTCGACAACACGAATTTCTTTGATGTAAGTCTCGGATTCTTTGGATCGAGCGATGATGAAGAAGGTTACAAGAACCGCCTTATCCCATTTGAATTGCGTCCAGAAGTCTTGCGACGTGAGGTATGGCTTGCAACAGATGCATGCTACAAGCAGGCAGTAGAGATCTACTCAAAGAAAGAGTCTACACTGAAGAACCGCACGCGCAAAGACACAACGTGGGATTACCGCATTGCTCAGCAGTATTCAGTGAATGATCTTAGCCGAGATCTCTATCGTCCTAAGCCATCTCAGCTGGCGGAGCGCGCGAAGAATATCAGCGCTGTGTTCCGTTCATATCCCGGGATTCAGGCTTCCCGAGTAGGCATCGAAGTGATCCCGAAGGAGACCTACTATATCAACTCCAGCGGTGCGCGAAGTCATAAGATTGAATGCAGTGCAGGACTCGAGATCATAGCAACAACGCAGGCAACCGATGGGATGCCGCTGGCACAGACGTATGCCGTCTATGCACGAACTCCAGAAGAGTTCCCGAACGACGATTCCTTGACCAGGGCTGCAACTGTGGTTGCTGATGTTCTAACAACACTTGTTGATGCACCAACGATAGAAGCCTACTCAGGACCAGTGTTGTTTGAAGGACAAGCCGCAGGAACGTTGATTGGACAGTTCTTTGCCCCAAATCTTGTAGCGCAGCGCCAGCCCCTTTCAGAAGGGGGCTTTTCAACGAACGAACGGTCTATGGCGTTCCAGAACAAGATCGGTGCACGTGTGTTGCCAGAGTTTCTCTCTGTTACAGCAGAACCGCTAATGCCCTCATACATGGGAACAGTGCTTACCGGACACTATAAGGTGGATGATGAGGGAATCCCGGCACAGAACGTCGATGTAGTAACCAAGGGATACCTGCAGACGTTGCTTTCGTCGCGAGTACCAACAAAGCGCATTGATTCCAGCAACGGACACTATCGTGGTGGTGGAGCAATGTTCAGTGTAGTGTCATTGACGTCCACAGATGCCAAGAAGACAAAGACGGGTGCTGAACTCAAGAAGATGCTATTGAAACTTGTTCAAAGCCGTCAGCTGCCGTACGGCATCATCGCACGCCTTGCGATGGACCAGAATCTGCTGTTCACAGGGGTGTTTCGTCAGACCGGATCAGATCTGCCGATTTCTCAAGGTGAAGGCAAGCTCGGTCTTCTCCGTGCGTACCGCGTATATCCTGACGGACGCGAAGAACTGATACGCGGTGTAGAAGCAGCAGGTCTAGCACCATCGATCTTCAAGGATATTCTCGCTGTGTCCAAACAGAAGACTGTGCACAACGTTCTTGCACCAAGTGTGATTCCATCCTTCATCAGCGGAGGGGCTGCATACGTACAGGCATCGATCGTTACACCGGACATCCTCATCGAAGATGTAGAGGTGCGTCCGCTCGAGGGAGACATGCCCAAGCCCCCTGTAATGACGAACCCAATTGCTGGGGACTAGTCGAACGTATACCGTACACCTGTATACACCATTTGCGGGTCCATCGGACCCCACGTAAGCGATGCATCAAAGTAGGAGCCAAAGGGGCTGTCGGTGCCGAGGATTGGATTGGATTGAATAAAGTTGGTTGCGTTTTCGATGCCGACGTAGAATTCAAGCTGACCAAACTTCCGTGTGATTTGTCCGTTCACCCGCCAGTATGATGGGAACTCTGCATCGAGTCTGTATCGCTGAATGTTACCCTCTGTTGTAGGCAGACGTCCTGCACCGTTCCATGAAACAGTTGCATCAAACTGCCAGTCTTTCGGTGCGAACGAAACCGTACCAAGGAATCGTAGTCTGCTCATCATAGGGCGCTGCTGCATGAGGCCATTGTAAGGGGCCTGCACGTCTACCCAGCGGATTGCACCAACAACATCAAGAGCCGCCATAGGCGAAACCATCGCCTGAAGGAGCACATTCGTTGCATAGCTTGTTCCGTCGAGATTCGTAACCCAGACATCGCGAACAGACCTGTCGTAGTCTACGATGAGCTGATTTGTGAAGGTGGTATGATACACTTCGGCATCTACAGTCACGGGACGCTCAGCGATGCTGAAGTATGTTGACACCGATACTCCGGCGTTCCACGAATCTTCAGGACGGAACGTTGAATCGAAGTACACCCGACGAGAGTTGATAAACGACGAGAGATTTTCATTGATCACTGCTGGCGCACGCCAGCCCCTTCCAGCGGAAGCTCGAAGAACGGCAAACTGATTCATGTTCCACTTCACATGGGCCCGTGGAACAAGTCGCGCCCCATACAAATTGTGCCAGTCATTACGGATGCCGCCGAGAATGGTAAGGTCTTTTGACGGCTCGTAGGTTGCCTCTGCATACATTCCGGGCACATGCTCGATACGATCGTACCTAGACCCGTACACCGAAGCACCGTCGATTGTGAAAGCTTCCCGAACATTGTCGTAGAGGTATGAGAAACCTGTAACTACTTTAAACTCCGTTGTAAACGGCAAAGCGGCTATTCCTCGCAGTTGGAATGTCTGTTGTTGTCCATTGGTTGACCGCATACCGAACGCTGAATTCTGCTCATGAACCGACCCCGCAGCAACAAGGGACAGACCGCTACCTTCTTCCAGATCATCGAACGGATCGAGCAATCCTACCTTTACGAAGGTTTCAAGACGCTGAATGTCGGTCGAGATATCATACGATCTGACACTGTCTCCCGGATGATGAACAGAACTTGTGTGTACCACCCCCTGGCCTGACGCATAGGAATCGAGAATTCCTCGCACAAAGACCTGCCATTCTACTTCGTCATCATTGTACAACCACCGATGCACAAGATTTGCTTGACGAAATGTCGGGATATCGGCAAATCCGTCGCCGTTGTTATCCTGCCCCATGTCCATCTTCCGCACGTGCGCCATCGTCATCGTTGAGAGCTCATCCGTTAGTTGCTGAGCCCCGTACAGATTCACATCATAGCGTTCCATGGTGTTGGCATAGGCGTTTACATACAACGCAGGCGCTGTGCGTGGGTTGTGCATGCAAATGTTGATCTGCCCCGTCATCGCCTCATACCCTGTAGTGACCGATGATGCCCCCTTGGATATGCTGATTGATTCCATGAAAGGGCCAGGGATGTGATCGAGTCCGAATGGCATCTCGATGGATCGCACAGCAGGGACTGCTTCAATCAAAAACTGGGTGTAGACTCCTCGAAGACCAAGCAGCTGGATTTGCTTGGCACCACTTACGGCATCAGAGAATGAAACTTCAACCGAGGGATTTTTTTCGAATGACTCAGCAAGTGAGCAGCAGGCAGCTTTTGTAAGGTCCTTCTTCGAAATGGTCTCGGTCTTTATCACAGACTTCGTGATGGTTGGTCCAGACTCTGCATCAACGGTGACTTCAGATAGTGACTCCGGTAACAGTGCGATGTCAATCACGGTGGTATCCGGCACTGCCAACGTTACGGTCTTGTGCCCTACCGACTTACAGACAAGAGAATCTGAACCGTTTGGACGAACGAGGACAAATCGGCCCTGTTTATCCGTAAACACACCGGACTTTGAGCCTTTCCACTGAACTGACGCACCCTGAATTGGAGAATTCTCATTGGTGCTCGAACGCACACGTCCTCGCAGTGTATCGGGATCACCTAAAACCGGCAAAGCTGCGACACTACTGCTCGAAAACACCCAAAGCAGGCAAGTGGCGATCTGGATAAAAAAGACGTGCTGAGCCATGACGCAATAGTACGGAAATTGGGAAAACATCCAAAGCAGGCAAGTGGCGATCTGGATAAAAAAGACGTGCTGAGCCATGACGCAATAGTACGGAAATTGGGTTGGCTTAGTATATTTGGGACGTATGAAACGAACGCTCACAGTCCTCGTCGCAGTCCTTGCATTGTTCGCAAGCGCGCAGGCCGTGCAGGTAACTCTGCAGTACTTCCAGGCGAAGTCTAACGGCAACTCTATTGTTGTCGAATGGAAGTCGTCCACAGAGGCAGATGTTGCTCAATACGAAATAGAGCGTGCCGGTGCCGACAAGCAGTTTCGATATGTAGCAACCGTATCGGCAAAGGGCAGTAATCAGTCGTACAGCTTTAAAGACGAAGAAGCATTTGGTAAGGGTGATGCTGACAAGAGCATTACTGCAAACTACTTCACCTACCGCCTCAAAGTTGTTACTCAGGACAAGAATGCCTCATACTCCAATACAGTAGGCGTGGTGCATAATGTTAGTGGCATCAAGCGCACGTGGGGCATGATCAAGGAAATGTTCCGGTAATCAACATCGTGATCGAGACACACCGCATTTTACTGGCGCGAACGGGGCTGTACTTGTTCGCGTTTTTGTTATTCCTACAGCCTTTGACCGGAGACGACAATGTTCCCGTTGATCGCTGCGGGTTTGGCGGGCGCGCAACCGAGAACAGGATTCGCCGAGGCAACGACGTAGAGATCCAGGGAACAAGGCCACCCCTTCCCCTGCATGCTGAATCCGCCGATGGACGTTTCAGAGTGCATTTTACCCTCAAGGGCAGTGATGCCGTAGATTCTGCCGACTCCGACGACAATGGCACACCTGACTATGTTGATGACTGCCTGCGCGCACTAGATCGCTCATGGAAACTCGAAGTAGACACCCTTGGATATGCTGCACCACCCGATGATGATACAACAGGGGGCAGCCGCGCAATTGATGTGTACCTGCGCGATCTTGGACGTGAAGGGTATTACGGGATTACGAATCTCGACCGGTTGCTCTCACTAACACCAGCAGAGCGCTACACGACATGGATGGAAATGGACAACAACTTCAGTCCAACCGATACTACATGGTCCGGAAAGCAGTCGTACTCAACTTTTGGCATCGATGCTCTGAGAGTAACCTGCGCCCATGAGCTGCACCACGTAATTCAAAACGGCTCCTACGGGTTCAATGTTCAGCATCGAATGATCTATGAACTCACCTCTACTTGGATGGAAATGAGGGCATTCCCGGAAGTTCGTGACTGGGCCATTTGGACTTCGTACCTGTTGACGAGGCCCGAACTCTGGCCGTTTTCAAAGGTCAACGCGCTTAACGGATACTGTTGGGGATGGTTCGGGAATGTGCTTACCTCTGGCAGCACAGACATTATGCGCTCAACATGGGATGGAGTGGCTCAGGGAACTGAACCATTCAATGCCCTGATATCTGCCTGCGCAGCATCGGGCACATCAATCACCGACCTATTCTGCGAATCCCTCACAAGTCTCTACCAAACTGGGAAGCGCGGTGGGATCAATACGTATATACCGGGAGCATCCCTACTGCCTGAAATCAAGTATGCATCTGATGTAGCCGTTGATCAGGTTGCAGAAACGATCACAGCTTCAGTGCGTCCATTCGAGATTCGTGCACTGCGCGCAACAGTTCCATCGCGCTCTGGAGAACCTGTGAGCATGGAACAAGTGATCTCATGGACATCTTCACCATCGATCCTCTTTCGCCCAGACTCATCGCTTCAGACTACGATGCTGTATACACCGAATCCGCTTCCAAATGACGAGACCATTCCGAACTCATCATGGGGCATTCGGCATTCACCTTCTGAGGTGCTGTGCAGATACAGTAGCGGCACCCAGCTACTTGCAACAGAAGCCCCCTACCCTCAGCCCTTCGCGATGTCGTCACATGAGATATTGCATGTACCTGTATCCGGGGCTCCTGCAGGGTCAAGCGTTCGGATTCAAGTTTGCGATCTCTCTCTGCGTCCGCTCACAAGTGAGCTTTCTGCCCGTCTCGATATTCATAACAACAGACTTGTGGCGCAATACCAGTTCTCGCGCAAGCTGGAGCCCGGCATCTACATCGTTACTGTTGCAACGGATAATGCAGAGACGATTCTCCATAAGCTCGTTGTGGAGCGATGAACTCGCTGCGTGCACATCAAGTTTCCAAAGGGTACGGCAATCGCCAGGTACTTCGCGACATTTCGTGTGAGCTTTATGCAGGCAGCATTACGGCCATCATCGGATCGAACGGAAGCGGCAAGTCTACCTTAGCAAAGATCCTTGCTGGATTGCTCCGGCCAACGAGCGGTTCAGTTACGTTAACGATCAACGGCAAAAGCATTGATCGAGAATTGATACCCCATTACTGTGGTTTTGTGGCACCATACTTGGCGCTGTACGATGAGTTTACGCCCCTTGAGCTATTGCGAATGCATGGGGCACTGCATGGTAAACATCTTGGTTCCGAGATCTGCGACGACCTGCTGGACAGGGTTGGACTTCTTAGCAGAGCTACCTCCCGGGTGCGCACGTTTTCTAGCGGTATGCGTCAGCGCGTTGCACTTGCGCTAGCGTTGTCTCATGATCCCCAACTACTTATCCTCGATGAGCCCTCAACCACCCTTGATGAGCAGGGACGTCTCATTCTGGCGCGTGAAGTTGAGCGCGCTTCTTCTCAGGGGGCTATCGTGATAGTCGCTACCAACGACACACGAGAACGTGAGCTCTGCACAAACGTCATCGCCGTTGAATAACGACAAAGGGCAGCCGAAGCTGCCCTTTTCTGGTTTACTTGTAATGTGCGGGTAGCCGCTTACTTGGCAGGAACTGCTGTTCCTTGGAAGACCGGACTCTGCGGCTCTTGTACAAATCCGTACGCGCGCAGGTCTCCATCTGCATGGTCGCTGTGCGAGGTCTTGAAACGAACACCGCCTGCATAGTTGCCCTTTGCCATTGGTACCACCTTGGCGATGATCTCAATGCGCTCTTTTGGCTTCAGTGAAACGCGCGATGTTTGATTGATCACCAAACCTCCGTCAGTTGTCCAGTCAGAAAGTACAACCATCTCATCAGAGTTGTTCGTGATCTCGACCTTTGCGGACTGCTCTTGACCTATCTTGAGATCTTGGAAGGAGAAATACATCGATGGCTGAAACATCAACGCACGCTGAATATCGGCCTTTAGCCAAATGTACTGCGAGCGGATTGTTGTGTCTGCACCTTCTGGAAGGGGCGTGTTCGATGTTGACTTATATGCCTTGTATGCATCATTTCCAGCAAGGTCTGCCCATGATACAGTGATGTTCTTTGTGATCGAGCCAGCTTGCGATGGGCTAATGTTGAGCTTCACCTTCATCGTGCTTACTTCACCGGGCTTAAGATCGAACTTGTCCGGATCTGTTTTCGTGCAGCCGCAACCAGGACGCACCTCTGTGAGACGCAGGGCCTTATTGCCTACGTTCTTCATCTTGATTTCTGCTTCTAGATGGCCTTCTTTCGGGGCGCGTGTCTTTCCCCAGTCGTATGTTTCCCCACCAACAATTTCGAGCTTTGGCTGGGCAATTGCAGTTGACATGGTAACTAAAACCATGGCAAGCATAGCAAACAGTCGTTGTACCATGAACATGAACTCCTGAAAGATTGTTTTTTTGACTTGCGTTTTTGACGAACAACGTACAAATATAGTATGGCGGCGGGCTACTCAGAGCCCCTTGTTTATGGTAATCCCAACGGCAACACCAAACGTGCTCCATTGGTGCTGGTTCGATAGGCTTAACACATTAGTCTCAAGGATCAGTGATGGGGCCACGTAATACCCAAAAGCCAATGGTATGTCGTAGGAAACACGCACAACTGGACGCAGGGAGAAGCCCGACACATCGGAAAATGTGGAGGCTGGCAGAAGGTACTCCTTGGAGGGCGGATCGGTTACAAAGAAATAGTCGCTAGGCCCGAGCACAACTTCCTTATGCTGCATATCGTTGGACAACAGGACATCGCCATAGAGCGCAATTCCAATGCTCATTGGCGTGGCACCCAATCGTGTTTTTCCGCCAACACCGATACGTAGCCACGAACTCTGAGATCGGAGCTGATACTGTGTACGGACGTCAGGCAGGCCGTTACGCGGGATGGCTATCGGTGCAGTGCTAAAACTCGAGGCCTCGTGTCGAATACCCAGTGAAGCAGTAACAGCTGTTGCAGGCAGCAGCCACGTTTCATAGCTAAGCCCCACCGAGAATGGCATACCAGAACCTTGTTCATACGTGCAGCAAGGCAGGTTGTAGATTGACTCCAGATACGGCAGCGATGCGTCGTGTGCGCTGTATCCCAGAGTGGCATCGAATCCGATGAATGCTGTCGGTGCTGTGTACGGATACTGTAGCGTTGGAGCCCAAGGTAGCTTCTGCGCATGGAGCGACTGCACTATACAATACATCATAAGGATACATGCGGCTCTTCTCATTGTGATACCACCATTGGCACACGCACTAGAAATCCACCACTCTGCACAACGATGTTGTATTGACCTGAGGGCAAGGGGCTCAAGGGGATTGGTATTGTGGTAAGCCCCGTTCCCAGAGCTGATTCAAGTCTTGCCCATGTGCGGCCAAACGCATCAATGATTTCAATGAAAGCCGTTGCCGACGTTGCTGACCCAACAACAAGCGTTGCATGGTCGTTGGCTGGGCTTGGGAACACAGAGCCCCTTAAGCCTACAGCCTCAGTAAGAGTCTTGTAGGAAAGTCCACACAACGAGTCTAATGCGAAGCGTCCGTGCATGCGTTGCAACGGAAATGCAGCCGGGCAGGCAACTGTTCCCATTGTCGAGGCAGGATGAACTTCGATTGCAGTGCTTGCACTATCGCCGAGATATGCTTTGAATTGTAAGACAACCAGTGTGTCGCGCAGCTCTAGCCCGGCATCCTGTTCAATGCTCACGATGTAGCCGCCTTGACGTTCCTGAATCCGGACAAGGGCTCCTTCTGAAGCGGTACCAGACTCGATAACACGCACAAATCCGAGAAGTGATGTGTTGACGGCCAGACTACATACAACCCTTTTGACGCTTTTCATCATGGATGGGGTTGATCGCACTGCAACATCAATGACTGATCCTGGGCGCGCTCGAACATCCCCTGCCACACTTAAGAGCAACGTATCGGGGTCTACAACGTCTGCACTGAATGGCACCCGCAGACTTCTTCGAGCCCCATCAATCCAGAACGTGATGGTGCCATTCTGTTGTCCGCTACGCAATGCTCTTAACTCACAATCAAGAATAGCAGTACCTGATGGTGCGATTACAACATTCGTAGACCGCAGAACCCGCATTCCCGAATTCGCCGGCTCAACGGTTGCAGAATCTATCATGCAAGAAGTGCTGCTGTTATTCCGCAGAATGATAGTCTTTGATACAACAGATTCGCAGTCAGCAGACCTAACCACTACTCCAAAACGCAGCTCAGACTCATTAGCTTCAACTGGCTGTTGTTTTCCGGCTGTAACAACAAATTCCTGGATGATCGTTGCATCAGGTACGCAGGAGATACTCCTGCGGCCAAGGTTTGTATAGAACCGAAGCCGAGCTGTTGATATGCTCGTCGATGGACCTGGTCTGAACACGAGATGAATTGTATCAACGGCGTTTGCGGACAGCCACAACTTCGGCAATCTGCGCACTACCCATTCATCTGCATCAGAAGCCTCGCTGGAAAACGCAATTGAGTCTATTCCCAGTGATATGTTACCCGTATTTCTGAATGCCACAGCAAACCGGAGTGAATCAACGGAGATAGGTAGGATACCCACATTGAGGGTATCTGCGCGTATCGCACCTACAAGATCCTTGCCGTCGGAGGTACGTATGCCCAGCGGCTCACAACGCTGCGCCACACCGTAACCTTCAATGAACACAGCTGCCGCTGTATCAGAGGCGTCTGCTGGATTGATGTAGCGCACCGCAAACTCAACTGCATCGCGACCTAGATTGACTGGCTCATAGGTACAGTTCCACGAAATGCTGTTTACACCTGCGAACTCAACAGCAGGGTAGCGCTGCACGTTGATCTCATCTGTTCCAACAAATGGCGTCATCCTACGAACTCGCTGTTCGAGAACCGACACATTCCCGTTAGTAACGCCATAGAACGTCACTGTTCCGGAGGTTTTGCATGCTGGGTTTATAAAGACAGAGTCAAAACTCACCACACGCTCATCAGTTGCTACAAGTCTGTTTGTCTTAACGCCGCTAAAGACGAACACATGCTTGAGCAATGCTCGCTGGGTTTGAGGATCGTCTACGTCGATAACAAAGCGTACCTGAGCTAGAGAATCAACTGGAAAGGAAACGAAGTCTGCCTTGTACAGTACTGTATAGACCTTTGTCTGCCCTGCCGGAATGATCTCTGTGCTAAATGCTCCGGCAAACTCACCGATGACAGATGTGAACATCCCGTTCAAATCTGTAATGGAAGGCCGGATGCGGACGTCTGCTGGTGATGCGTTACGGACGGTGACAGTTCGTGACACTGACGTAAACGGACGCGTTGCGCCGAATGAGAGCGTCGTGTCGAGCTTGTTCGCAGGATCACTATACACCTCGATCTGTGCAGCTGCGCGCAGGTTCCCCGCGAGCAGAACAATACATCCGATGATGAGGTGTTGTACAGTCATGGAAAATCGCCCCAAGGGCAATTCTACCACGTACCGAAGATCGAAAGGAGCTGCGTTGTAAACAGGCCCAACGCAATACTTGCTGCGGTCGTGATAGCGAGTGTGATCCCGGCAATACCCGAGCGAACTGGCTGATGGTTTCCTTCCGGCTCTGCGAAATACATTTTCACGATCAAGCCCAGGTAGAAGTATGCGCTTACAAGTGACGAAAGCACAGCTACGAAGGTGAGCCAAAGATGCGTTTCGATGACGGATGCGAACAGGAGATACTTGCCGAAGAATCCTGCCATTGGTGGGATGCCTGCCAATGAGAACATAAAGACCGACATCACGAATGCCAGAACCGGCTCGCGCTTTGCTAGACCAGCGTAATCACTGATCTGCAGGTGCTCTTCATTGCCGCGCTCGAGAAGTCCTACCACAACGAACGCACCGAGCTGCATGAAGACATACGATGTAACGTAGAAGTAGATGGCCTGATGCCCTGCATCTGAGTTAGCTACAATACCCATCAGCAAGTAGCCCGCATGCGCCACGGATGAATAGGCAAGCATACGCTTTACGTTCGTTTGAGCTAATGCAGTGATGTTGCCGATTAACATCGTAGCGGCCGACATCACAGCAAAGATCTGCTGAAGCTGCGGCGTAAGTGATGAGCCAGGCTGCATAAGCGCACTGAACACGGCAACAAATGCACTGAACGCAGCGGCTTTACCCGCAGTGCTCATAAATGCTGTTACCACTGAAGGTGCACCCTCGTATACGTCTGGTGCCCACTGGTGGAATGGGAATGCGGCAACCTTGAACCCAAGAGCAACAGACATAAGCACTGCACCAATTGCAAGAAGCACAGGAAAGTGAACATGTCCGGTGCTGATAGCCGTAGCAATCTCACTGTAGTACAATGATCCCGTAGAACCATAGATCAGGGACATGCCATACACCAGGAAGCCAGAAGCAAATGCACCTAACAGGAAGTACTTCAATGCACCTTCAATGCTGCGGATATTCGTGCGAAGGAATCCCGTCATTACGTAGAAGGAGATCGACATAAGCTCTACGCCAACGAAGAGTGCAATAAGATTCGCGGAGTGCGCGATGAGCATCATGCCTGCTACTGCCGAGACAAGCAAGGTGTAATACTCATCAATCTCACTGTCTTCTCGCTGCAAGTATGGACGAGCAGCAAGCATCGACATGATACCTGCACCGCAGAATAGCACGTCGAAGTAGTTCGCAAAGCCCCCTACATTCACCATGCCTGAGAATGCCGTGGCTTTATGCCCTGCATGCAGAAGCGAGAGCACTCCAGTGAGGGCAAGAGTGAAGATGTAGTATCCGAATACAAGACGCGTATTGTTACGGACGAATGCCTGAATGGCGATACCGACGGCACCGAGTGCAAGCCAGATCACAACGAGCGGGAGGGAGCCGAGAAGTTCCATATTCATGCTGAATACCTTGGTGCCTAGAATCAGTGTTGCGCGAAGACGTTTACGATTGCCCGTACGCTCTCTTCAGAGAGCATCATCAGTGGACGTGGCTGTACGCCCAGCCAAATGGCAAGCACGGCAAGGGGTACCAGCTGCCAGTACTCCTTGATGTTCAAATCACGCAGATGATGATTTTCAGGATTGTTGTTGGTGCCAAACATCACACGCTGGAACATCCACAGGAGGTAGACCGCTGCGAAGATCACGCCGCTGGCGCTTACGATGGCGTATACCTTAGTTCCGAGGACGTGGCTATTGAATGCTCCGAGGAGGGTGAGAAACTCTCCAACAAATCCGTTCAATCCAGGAAGGCCTACAGATGCGAACATTGCAATTGCAAACATCACGGCGAATCGAGGCATCACTTTCGTGATTCCACCGTACTCGCTGATCTCGCGTGTGTGTCGACGTTCGTAAAGAACACCAACGCACAAGAACAACATTGGCGTCGAGATGCCGTGATTGATCATCTGGAGAACAGCCCCTTGAACACCTTCGATCGTCATCGAAAAGATGCCGAGCACAACAAAGCCAAGGTGACTAACTGATGAATAAGCAACAAGCTTCTTGATATCCGTCTGCACCATCGCTACCAGCGCGCCGTAGACGATACCAACCACAGCAAGTGTGCTAATGAGCCCGGCAAAGTGCATCGATGCCTGTGGGAAGAGCCCCAGATTAAAGCGAATCAGACCATACGTACCAAGCTTGAGGAGCACACCGGCCAGGATAACAGAGCCTGCTGTAGGCGCCTGTACGTGAGCATCAGGAAGCCATGTGTGCAGAGGGAAGAGCGGAACCTTGATAAGGAAGGAGATCGCAAATGCCCAGAACAGCCATTGCTGAACATCCATACCGATTGTTGGACCAACCTGCTGAAGCTTCAAAAGGTCTGCAGTAAAGCCTACACCTGCCCACTTTGCCTGTAGTCCCAACCAAATGATAGCAAGAAGCATGAGCAAGGATCCTACCAGCGTATACAGGAAGAATTTTACCGCTGCATAGATCCTGTCCTTACCACCCCAGATACCAATGATGAAGTACATTGGGATAAGGATCAATTCCCAGAACACGTAGAACAGGAAGGTGTCCCAGGCAACAAACACGCCCGTCATGCCAAACTGCAGAAGGAGCATGAGTGCGTAATAGGCTTTAACGTTCTTCGAAATCGAATCAAATGATGCGAGCATCGCGATCGGCATGATCAGCGCAGTAAGAAGCACCAGAGGCAGCGATATTCCGTCGACTCCGATACGGAACCCCGCATCGATGGATGAGATCCACGACTGATTGATCACGAACTGCATGTCTGTGTTGCCCGACTGGAACTCCGGCAGCAAAAACAACGAGGCTAGGAACGTTACAAGCGAAAACGCCAGCGCAGTGCGCTTAGCGGCAACGGCCTGATCCCGGTGAATGAACATGACGGCAATCGCACCCGCTAGAGGTACGAACAAGGTTGCAAGTAGCGCTGACACGCCCATATACCAATTGTTCCGTGTGTAGTGTCACTATATCGGCAAAATTTCCCCGCAATATAGCAAATGAGACGCCTCCGAAGGGGCCTCTTGGGTAGTTTTGCGATATGTCTTCTCAACGTCCTTCGTATCTGATCGCTGGACTCGGCAATCCGGGTGCACGGTATGCGAATACTCGACACAATATTGGGTTTATGGTTGTCGACGCGTATGTGGCCAAACTCGGCCTTGCCTGGACTCGGCACGGCGATCTGTACGAGGCGGCGCAGGCGCGCATTCGCGGCCGCGTGGTGGAGTTTATCAAGCCCCTTACGTTCATGAATCTATCAGGCCAGGTCATCCGCAAGCGCATGAATGAGTGCGGCCTGTCACCAAGCAGTATTGTTGTAATCACCGATGAGTACAACTTCCCTACCGGTCGAATTCACCTGAAGGCAGGGGGCTCCTCCGGCGGACATAACGGCATAGGATCTGTGATGGAGGAACTTGCAACACCGAGTTTTTGGAGACTCCGGTGCGGGATCGACCGGAAGTTCGGTCCGGGCGAACTGGTAGACTACGTGCTGGCAGACTTCCCTGCTGCAGAAGTGGAATTGGTTGCAGACATGATATCACGTTCGTGCGACGTCCTTGCTGAGATTGCTAGCGCAGGTCCAGACTTAGCAATGCAGAAGGCTAATCGCCCTGTCCAACCGCCGGCCCCTTAACTAGGCATTGCGCGAATGTATCCGTCGCGCTGAACAAATTGCTTCACATGATCTGCTCTGCGCATTGCCGGTAATAGCTGGTCAAGATGCTTCTGTAGCATAGCCAACCGTTGGTTTTCGGACTGCAGTGAGATCAGATCTTGTTTTTGTTCGTTCGACAGCCCACACTTCGGCGCCATATCGAACGATGGCGTAGTTGAGAATTCTTCAAGGCTGAACGTCGGTGCTTGAGATCCAAACACCATGCTAACCACAAGATTATAGCTAGACGATACACTAGCTAGCAGCTCAGAATCTGTATGTTCTGCCAGCTCATCCGCATGGAGCATAACTGTGCCCATGGCATACGGCGTGTCCGAGGGTTCGAGTTCGATAAGGCTATATCGGTAAACGCCCTCTACGATGATATCCATTCGCCCGTCATCGTAGGTTGTGGTAACCTCTACCACTTTAGCTGCACAGCCAACGCTGTGCATATGGCCTTCTTCAATAAGATTGATGCCAAACTCAAGACCCCGCTCAAAGCACTCGTTGATGAGTGCTTTGTAACGGGGCTCGAAAATGTGCAAGGCGATTCTTGATTGCGGAAACAATACAAGATTCAACGGGAACAGACCAAGAGTCACGCGCTGTACTTCTTATACCGTTCGTTGATACGTCCCCAGTGAAGATTATTCAGGAATGCATCAATGTACTTCACGCGGCCCGGACCGTCCTTGTGATAATAAGCATGTTCGAATACGTCGCATGAGATCAATGGGATGCCGCCCCAGATAGCGCCGTAGTGATGCTCATCAACCAGCACGTTGAGCAGGCGTCCAGAATACATGGTGTCGAGGCACAGCACGCCCCATCCAGAAAGCTTAGCAGCTGTTGCCGTTGCCTTAAAGTCTGCCTTCCAGGCATCGAACGATCCGAACTCCTTCTCGATGGCAGCGAGAACTTCAGGACCCTTTGATGGATCACCGTCTCCGCCCATCACATCCCAATAGACGTCATGAAGAACGGTACCGCCATGGTTCCAAGTAAACCTGCGCTTAAGCTCACCAAAGTCGCTCCAGTTGCCGTTTGCAGCTCCGCGGTCAGCATTTGGAAGGGCTGCCTCGATCTTGTTTAAGAACGTTACATAACCCTTGTGATGGGTGTTGTAATGCCAGTCGGTTGTTTCCGGTGAAACAACGTCCTTGAGAAGATCCTTTGCTTCATCGTCCGTGTACGGACGTGCGTTGAACTTCCATTCGTACGACATGTTTGATCCTTTATACGTTGTCAGTGGTAGTGGTTGTGTTCTAAGATTACACGCCGAAGCTGCTGCCGCAGCCGCATGTCTTTGTGGCATTCGGATTGTTGAACGTAAACCCTTTACCCATGAGTCCGTCGCTAAAATCAAGCGTCATCCCCATGAGATAGAACATACTCTTTGAATCGATGAAAATGCGGACGCCTTCGGCATCCAACACGAGGTCTGTTTCGCGGGAAGCCGCATCGAAACCAAGTGTATAGGACATGCCCGAACATCCTCCGCCTTTAACGCCAAGACGCAGACCGTAGTCATCGGCAATGTTATTCGATGACTTGATCTTCTTGACTTCGCTGATCGCCTTGCTGGTGATGATGATATTGTCATTCTCATCCGTCCCAGTTACACTGGTTGGAATCGATACAACATCTTGTCCAATCATTGCTACACTCATGATACCTCCAATTGTACAAACGTTCTCGGTGATGCGAGCTCGGCAACGGTCATTGATGAAAATGTTGCCTGTATTCGCTCTTGAAGTATGGTAAGGGGCTCGCGTATTGTGCAGGTCGAATGTGCTGAGCACTCATGATCATCACTGCCCTGACAGTCAACAATCGCAGGAGGAGCCCCTTCAATTATCCGAATGATCTCTGCAATCGTGATAGCCTCTGCTGGCTTACCTAGCATGTATCCGCCAGTAACGCCAGCGTACGAACGCGTAACTCCGTCTCGTCCGAGCTGCTGCAAAACTTTAGCCACGAGCGACTGCGATATGGTGTAGCGCTCAGCGATCTCGGCGGCCGAGATCTTCTCCGTTGGACGCAACGCCATTTCCTGCACAGCAAGAAGGGCATATTCTACTCGTTTCGAAAGCTTCAGCATTCGGATGCGCTCGTGTTATTGATCGTAGTCGGCAAAACACCCGTCAGATGTTGGGTGCGCCTGACATGTCAAGATGTACCCGTCGTCGATCTCATCATCAGAGAGTGCCTCGCGCTCGTCCATGATCGCAGATCCCGACACCAACTTGGCTCTGCATGTGCAGCAGGCACCAATCTGGCATGCATACGGTGGATCAAGATTAGCCCGTTGGGCAGCAGAGAGGAACGTCTCATCAGGCTGTACGTCGAATTCGTGATCCTGCCCGTATAAGCGGATCTTTACTCTTCGCGGTACGAGTTCTTGTGAGGATTCAGACATGACTGATCGTGTTTCTGAAGGTGTGGAAATCGAAAAATATTCTTGATGTATGCGCTCAATCGGTAGCCCAGCCCCTATGAATGCAGAGCGTGCAGCGTTCATGAGTCCTTCTGGACCGCACAAAAATGCTTCAACGCCAGCAAACTGCGTAACATGGGTCTGAAGTAGTGTACGAAGGGTCTCCTCGGACAGCCTTCCGGAGATGTGCGCAGCACCTGTATCATCATGTTCCCATGCATGCACGATACGTATTCTGTCCCCGTATGTGGCCTCAAGCCGCCCAAGCTCACCAGCAAACATCACGCTTGATGCGTTAACGTTGGCGTAGATAAGAGTTACCATGCTGTTCTGCTCAACATGCAGAACTGATTTGATGATCGATAAAATCGGGGTGATTCCGCTTCCGCCTGCGATACAGACGATTTGACGTTCGTTCGCTGGATCAAGAGCGATCGTAAATCCTCCCATAGGAGCCATCACATCAAGTACCGCCCCCTGCCTGACATGCTGGTTTAGCCACGTAGACATTCGGCCATCTGCAACTCTTTTTACAGCGATCGTAAGGGGCTCATCAACGTATGGACTCGAGCACAATGAGTAGGCTCTGCGCTCGTTCGAACCGTCGATATCCGTCTTAAGGGTAATGTACTGGCCGTGCTTGTAGTGAAATACTTCACGAAGTTCTTCAGGAACGTCAAATGCGATCGCTACCGAATCTTCGGTTTCATTCCATACACGCTGAATTGGTAGTGCGTAGAACACTGTAAATACTGCCTTAGAATAGTCCGATGGAAAAAAGTGCCGACTCCGACATCATGGTCTTGTCCCACGGCGGGTCGAATGTAATCTCGACGGTAACGTTTGTTACCCCGTCCACCGCGGCAACTACTCGTTCAACTTCAGCCGGGAGTGACTGCGCTGATGGACAATTGGGCGTCGTCAGCGTCATCACAACATGAACATTGGAGCCCTCAACTACGCGTACTTCGTAGATAAGGCCTAGCTCATAGATATCTACTGGGATCTCGGGATCAAACACTGTACGTATTGCCAGGATCGCTCGATCACGCAGTGATTCCTGCATCGGTTCGGTGGTGGTTTGAGTCTGTTCCATTATTGTTTGATCATTGAATAGGCCAGCGCATAGAGACGAATTTGCTTCATCATACTTGCAAGACCGTTAGCACGATTTGGTGATAGGTGCTGCTGCAGATCAAGGGCAACGGCGACGTCATCTTTATGTGCATTGATTTCTGCTGGCGTGCGACCACTGTATACTTTCATGAGCATGGCTGCAAGCCCCTTCACAATAACTGCGTCGGAATCTGCATCGAACACAATCGCTCCATCTACCAACGCAGGATGAAGCCACACCTGTGACTGGCATCCCTTGACCTTGAATTGTTCGCTTCGGAATTCTTCCGGGTAGGGCGCGAGATCTTTCCCCATTGCGATGATGTATGCGTAACGATCTTCCCAGTCCGGGAAGCCCTGCATTCGTTGTGCCAGTTCCTGTATGGTCTCTGCAATCGTGTTCATGATTACCCCAGCATCCTACAAGCCTTAGCAAATGCAGATGCAAAACGATCAACATCGTCATCAGTTGTGTAGGCAGCCACGGAGACACGCAAGGTTGAGCTCACACCAAAACGGTTCATTAACGGCATCGCGCAATGGTGTCCAGTGCGCACAGCCACGCCCTGTTCGTCGAGGAGTACTCCTACGTCTTGTGCGTGAAGTCCGTCAAAGACCATTGAAACAATCCCATTTACGGCATGATCTGGGGCAAGAATCCTGGCCTGTTTCTCACACGAAACGGCACTGATGATCTTCTCCGCCATTATTCGCTCATGATCATGTATCAGAACTCTGCTCTGTGATCGAATCCACGTTATCGCGGTACCAAGGCCTACAGCACCCTCGATATTGGGCGTGCCTGCCTCAAATCTTCCAGGGGGCTCTGCATACGTTGTACCGTCAAAACGCACTGTGTCGATCATTGCTCCACCGGTTTGGTAGGGTTCTAGGGCCGACAGGAATTCATAGCGGCCATAGAGTACCCCAATCCCGAATGGAGCGTAGAGTTTATGTCCGCTAAACACATACGCATCACATCCCACTGCCTGAACATCTACATCACTGTGCACAACAAACTGAGAACCATCCACGATCGAGATCGCACCTACGGATCTGGCCCAGCTGCAGAGTTCGGAGATGTTGTTTACTGTTCCCAGTACATTGGACATATGCATAACAGACACCACAGCACATGAGCTGTCGATCAGCTCTCGGGCATGGTCATAATCAAGTGTACCATCATCATGGACACGAATCACACGGAGCGCTGCACCCGTTCGCTGACACAACACCTGCCATGGAACGATGTTGGCATGATGCTCCATTTCAGAAATCACAATCGTTCTGCCGTTCAGCAGCTGTCCATATGTGCGTTCGATCGAGACGGCAAGAAGATTTATCGACTCGGTAGCACCACGGGTAAACACGATGGATTCCGGCTGCGCATTGAGAAATGCAGCAACTGTGGCGCGAGCCCCTTCATAGAGCCCGGTGGCTTCCGCGCCGAGGGCATGTCCGCCGCGATGCGCATTTGCATTCGACGTCTCATAGAAGGCGCGTATGGCATCAATAACCACCTGCGGCTTTTGCGTTGTTGCCGCGTTGTCAAGATAGACTAACTGACGTCCACCATGCACGTGGCGCTGCAGCAACGGGAATTGCGATCGGAGAGATTCGATCACAGATCCTGCGCTCCCAATTTTTCGGCCAATCGCTGCAGAATATAGGATCGCAATTCTTCATGGGGCAGCTTATCAACTACCTCAGCAGCAAAGGCATAGGTAAGCATTGATACTGCCTTGGCCCGTTCAATGCCTCTAGCCTGAAGATAATAGAGTGCATCTTCGTTGAGCTGACCCGTCGTTGCACCATGAGAACACTTGACGTCGTCAGCCCATATCTCAAGCTGGGGTTTTGCGTTGACTTGGGCCTTGTTACTCAACAAGAGAGAGTGGCTCGATTGATAGGCTGTGGTCTTTTGTGCCTGCGGACGTACAAAGATCTTTCCGTTGAATACCCCCGTGGAGGAATCATCGTACACGCCTTTATACAGCTCTTCGCTGTGGCAGTGTGGCACCATATGATCAACAACTGTGTGGTTGTCTACATACTCGTTGGTATTGAGAACACTAACACCGTAAAGAAATCCTTGACTGCCCTGCCCTGCAAGACGGATCTGTGCATCATTACGCACAAATCCTGCAGCAAGATTCACACTATGGGATGCAAAGTTGCCGGTACGTTCTACGATTGCCGACACTTGTCCGATGTGCGCAAGGCGTGTTCCATCATCGATGATCTTCACGTAGGACGCGTTTGCCGATTCTGCCACATGCACACTGCACAGCGATAAATCCAACACCTTGGCATTTCCGGAACTATGGTGGCTCTCCACGATATCTACCTGAGCACAGCGTCCGACACGCACAAGAATGCGTGTTGTAGAAAGCAGGTCGCCGTTGCTTGCGTCTGACTGCACACAAACATGCACTGGAACAGATATGACGGCATTATCAGCAATATCAATGCAGATGCCCTCACTTGCCAGCGCAAGTGATACTGCACCGAATGGGTTGCCACTGATCACTGCCGCATTCGGATCGGCTGCATCAACTTCCGTAAGCGGACATATACGAAGTCCTTCTGGCAGCGATCCGGTAGAGTTCACCCGAATACTTCCGTTGTGCACATCAATTCTGATCGCATGCTCCATACCAGGAAGCGAAGTGTCGGCTGGAGCTATTCCTTCATCAGACCATGCAGGCTGTGCATGATGCCATGACAAAGAGGCAAGGGGCATTACATTCGTGTACTTAAACTCCTCGCTTCGAACAGTTGGAATTCCAACGCGCGAGAACTCTTCAAAGGCCTGCTCACGCTGAACGTGAAACGGCTTCGACGCTGATCCGTTGAGCTTGGACGCGATTGATGAATACGCCTCATGAATGGAGGTTGTCAATGGGAGCATTGACATCAAGCCTCCACCGAAGATTCGTTCTTGATCCAGTCGTAGCCGCGTTTTTCTAGTTCGAGAGCCAAGGACTTATCACCCGAGCGCACAATCTTGCCGTTCCAGAGAACATGCACAACATCCGGAATGATGTAGTCTAACAGTCGCTGATAATGCGTGATCACGATTGTGGCATTGGTTGGTGTGCGCAATGCATTAACACCACCGGCAACGATCCGCAGAGCATCGATATCAAGGCCTGAATCCGTTTCGTCAAGTACTGCAACCTTGGGCTCAAGCATGGCCATTTGGAAGATCTCGTTGCGCTTCTTTTCGCCCCCTGAAAACCCTTCATTCAACGAACGTTGCAGGAATGAAGGATCCATCTCTACGAGATTCATTTTCTCGCGCATCAGCGCAAGGAACGCTCCTGGGTCCAGGGGATCTTCGCCTCTGTACTTGCGGTGTTCGTTTACGGCTGACTTCAAAAAGTTAGCCGTTGAAACACCTGGGATCTCAACAGGATATTGAAACGCGAGGAAAAGACCTTCGCGGGAACGGTCTTCAGGCGACTGCTCAAGAAGATCCTTGCCCTCTAGCAGAACTGTTCCTTCTGTAACTGTGTAGTCTTCCTTACCGGCCAACACCGAGGCCAACGTAGACTTTCCAGAGCCATTCGGCCCCATGATGGCGTGCACTTCGCCGGCGTTCACGGTAAGATCGATGCCCTTGAGAATCTCACGGTCTTCGATAGATGCATGAAGATTTTTGATTTCTAATAGCGGGGTCATCCAACGCTTCCTTCAAGAGAAATTGCAAGTAGTTTTTGAGCTTCTACGGCGAACTCCATAGGAAGCTGATTGAGCACTTCGCGTGCATATCCGTTAACGATCAGAGCCACGGCTGCTTCGGTATCGATGCCTCGCTGATTGCAGTAGAACAGCATATCCTCACCGATCTTTGACGTTGTAGCCTCGTGCTCTACAGTAGCTGTTTCGTTGGCCACTTCGAGGTATGGGAAGGTGTGTGCGCCACACGCATCGCCGATCAGGAGTGAGTCGCACTGCGAATAGTTACGGGCACCTTGGGCAACCTTGAGAATCTTGACAAGGCCACGATAGGAGTTTTGCGACACCCCTGCCGAGATACCCTTGGACACGATCCGGCTTCGTGTGTTCTTGCCGATATGTATCATCTTCGTACCAGTATCGGCCTGCTGATGATTGTTCGTAACGGCTACTGAGTAGAACTCGCCGATTGAGTTATCGCCCTTAAGCACTACGCTTGGATACTTCCATGTAATGGCTGACCCCGTTTCGACCTGCGTCCACGAGATTTTGCTGTTAGCCCCTTCGCATACACCCCGTTTTGTAACGAAGTTGTAGATACCACCGTTGCCCTTGGAATCACCAGGATACCAGTTTTGAACAGTGGAATACTTGATCTCTGCATCCTTATGAGCAACGAGTTCAACAACGGCTGCATGGAGCTGGTTTTCGTCGCGCTGAGGGGCCGTACATCCTTCGAGGTAGCTCACGTAACTGCCCTCATCTGCAATGATGAGCGTTCGCTCGAACTGTCCTGTATTGCGCGCGTTGATGCGGAAGTACGTGCTGAGCTCGATCGGACAGCGCACACCCTTTGGGATGTACACAAACGAACCGTCGCTAAACACGGCTGAGTTAAGCGCTGAGTAAAAGTTGTCGTTGGTTGGGACAACCGACCCGATGTATTGCTTAACCAGATTGGGATGGCTCGCAACAGCTTCGCTGATTGGACAGAAAATAATCCCAAGCTCTGCCAGCTTGTCCTGAAACGTTGTCTTAACGCTAACGCTATCAAGCACCACGTCTACGGCAACGCCGGCAAGTACTTTCTGCTCTTCGAGTGGAATACCGAGTTTTTCGAACGTCGCAAGGAGTTCAGGGTCTACCTCATCAAGCGATGCAGGGCCCTCCTTCTTTTTAGGAGCTGCCCAGTAAATGATGTCCTGAAAGTCCACGCGTGGATACGAAACATTAGGCCACGCAGGTTCCGTCATGCGCTGCCACTGCTCAAAGGCCTTTAATCGCCATTCAAGCATCCATTCCGGTTCGTTCTTTTTGGCCGAGATGAAGCGGATAACCGATTCATCC
This sequence comes from Patescibacteria group bacterium, assembly GCA_044238605.1. Classification (GTDB taxonomy): domain Bacteria; phylum Bacteroidota; class Ignavibacteria; order Kapaibacteriales; family Kapaibacteriaceae; genus UBA10438. The sequence goes on along the minus strand of JBIICY010000003.1, from coordinate 129,211 downwards.
AGCCCCTTAGGAAGTAATTCCTGTTCGATGTCTGTCGTGAATCCATACTTGTATTCACTCTGGACAACCTCGTCGAGGATGTTTTGTTCTTGTGCCATAGCCTGCAAATATAAGACTTATTTAGTCCGATATTCAGAACGCAGGCAAGGGGCTCAATGGTTCCCCACTGTGTGGTGACCGCCGCTGCGGGTTACTGCACGATAACCGGATATCGCAACACCTCTGGTCCAATCTTGACTTCGACGATGTAGCAACCGGGAGCACAGGAACGTATAGGCATCGAAAATGTATGCGGTCCTGATGGAAGTGTTCCAAGATCTTGACTTGATACGGAGGTAGACCGAAGATCCAACATACGTGCAGAGACATCATGTGTTGCATTGAGCCACACTCGTACGTACAGCATTTCGCTCGCTGGCTGTGGACCTACAATTCCAGCAGAACTATGTTCTGATCCAGAGTCATCGACGTACGTACCACCGGAAACGATTACCGTAGAGGCGCTGCTTACAACCTTCCCACATCCTCCGGCAACTTCACAGGTATAGACTCCTTCATCGGTCTTTGCTGCCGAAGCAACTGTGTACGCAGGTGCCGTGGCTCCCTGTATTGGCTCGTTGTTACGCAGCCACTGGTATGTCAAGTTCGTGCCTGATGCTGTTACTGTAAGCGATATGGGCGTACCGAGATCAACCGTCAGATTGGCCTGAGGCTGCTTTGTGATTTCGGTTGGCGATGCTGCACTAACTGTAGCAGATTGTGATGTGACACTTGGAGCACATGTACCAGTAACGACACACTCATACTTGGCAAGAGCGGCCGCATCCAGCACTGCGATCGTATATGTTTGTTCGGTAGCATTTGGAATAGTTACTCCAGCTTTGCGCCACTGGTACTTGAGTCCAGATCCGGAGGCTTCGACAGACAAGGTAACTGGCTGCCCAAGACAGGCGCTTACGTTCTTAGGCTGAGTTACAATAGACGGGGGATTGGACACCGAGAACGGCGTGAGGAGCTCGCTGACATGTCCATGAATCGTAGAGATACGAATCACATACTGTCCGTTCGGTAACGAAGGCACCTTCCACGAATAGCTGCGTCCGCCAACACTCTTGATGATTTCCTTCCATCCATTGCTGCCAGCGAGTGAGTACTCGATTTTAAACTTGGTGGTATCGGCCATGCCTAGAGCCGACCATGAGATCGAGCGTGACCCGCCAACGCATATAGTTTCACCTCCAGCAGGAGAGTTGATTTCGAGCACACCATATGCGAGTTTGGCAACATATCCGGTATGTCCGGCAGACGTTCGTGCAAAGCTGCTATCGTGGGTACGCAAATCTGAAGACGTAGTATTGGCGGCAAAGAATAGGTCACTCAATCGATCTGAAACTACTCCAACCACCGTATCTGCCTGACTTCCAACGACAAGTGTCGAATAACTCAACGAACCAAGGCTGATTACAGATAGGAAGCCATCGGTTGCACCGACTCGCTCCGAGCGAGCCCCCTGCCCTTCAATTGGGAAGTCTGCTGATTCTGTTGTGCCGTAGAGCGCAATATTGGACGAATTCGGAATCAGTCTTGCGCCAATCAGTTCATCATCACCTGCGCCTCCGAAGTATGTACAGCCGGTAATGTCTCCGCCATCCGCACCAAACTGAGCGTAGAATGCATCGCGCTTTCCAACATTGTTTGTTGCAAGTGTTCCAATGGCTGGAAGATTGGTAGATGTGGTTACACCCGTGATGTAGATACGGCCAAGAGCATCAACTTGGATGGAACGTGCTTCATCATCTCTGTTTCCACCGAGAAACGTGCTGAACGTCTCGCCGTCTGTTTGGGAGTAGGTCAAGTTTGAATTGAATCGAACAACAAATGCATCCGATGCCCCACCGTTATAGGTACGGTCATACGGCAGCCTGCCACTCCATTTTGCATTTGCAACAGGAACTGTTTCGAAGTTTGTTGACGTGGTCGACCCCGTCAGATACACGTTACTGGACTTATCGAATGCCACAGATGTAAAGAAGTCTGTACCCTCTTTACCGAAATACCGTGACTGTTGCATGATTCCGCTTCCACTAAATGTAGCAACAAAACCATCTGTTAACCCTGCATTTGTGCGTCCACTCGTTATCGGCACGGAGATGGGTTCGGGATTCCCCATCATTGGATAAAACGTCCACGTCAGGGCTGCAGTTGCAGGCATCGTATTGGGAAGATTAACCGTCGATGTGGTTGATCCGGCTACAACAATGATACCGTTATCGTCCACAGCTATGCCACGAGCAATGTCATCTCGATTGCCGCCATGGTAGAATCCTGTAAGGAGCTTGGTTAGCGTTGAATCAAACTTTGCAACAAAGGCATCGATACCAATTTTGTACGTTCTATTCGTAGCGCTGTTGGTTGTAGGCATATCGTTCGACGTAGTCTCGCCGCAAATGTAGACGTTGTTGGCGGCATCAACAGTCATTGCCCTGACGCGCTCATCAGAAGATCCACCGAAGTAGGTGTACGACAGTACGCGTTGGAGTTTGGTATCACATCGCAACAGGAAAGCATCGATGGATCCCTTTACAGTCTTGCTGTAGGCGCCCAGTGTTGTTGGAAATGAAAGTTCTGTTGTGTTGCCGGCTACGATGATCTCGTTGTTGGGCAGTATCTCAATGGCAGACATGACGTCGGCTTGTGGCCCTCCAACAAAGGCGCCATAGACTGTTGACGTGGGTGGTGTAACCTCGAATCGTGTTGGCCCAACAGAACCCAGAACTTTTAACCGAAGCTGTGCGAGGGATTCCGCGTTCCGTGCATTGATCGTTCGTACTACTTCGGCGTCAGCATTCGTTGAATATCTGATTGTAACCCCAGGAACAACATCTGAAAACTCAACGCTGTCCACTACATAGGTCGTAGCAGCATCAATTCCTTTCATGAATGTTACGCTTGGAGTGCCGTACTGGCGGTACTCTTTAGCCGCGTTGCAGGCCCCCTGAACAAGCATCTCGCTTACAACTCTGCCGGTTCGGTGAGTTTCCGCGACTGAATATTCATCAGTCACAGTGCCAGATGTCGTTATCCATACGTCTGCATTACTTAGACGCGCGCAATACAGCACACTCGATGGCCATTGACCAGAATTCTTGATGAATCCGACAACATTGGGACGACGTCCCGTTTCATTGCCAGCGCAGATTGATACTGTGGTGGCGAGCAGCACAGTTAGGTTCAAGAGGTGTGATCGTAAGTGGTGCAGATAGATAAACATTTGCCAGGACCATGTGATTAAACAACCCGCGCAAAATAACCAGCGCCCTTTCAATGCACAGCATCAAAAGAGCGCCAGTTGTAAACCTATTTGCCAAAACTACCTGATGATGTGGACCTGATGCTGTGAAACAGCTTTTCCAGCTCTAAACTGCAGATTATAGGAACCTTGGGAGCAGGCCGACGTTGAGACTGCTAGAACGTGAGAGCCAGCTGCTAGCTGCCCCAAAACCTGCTGTACTATCACGCGACCGTCCATTGCAAAAATGAGCATCGACAGTTCCTGCGAACTTGCCAGGTCTACCTTGACCATAAGAACATCCTGCGTAGGCTGAGGACCGACGATGTCTGCAAAGTTCGCTGGAACCATACCCTCTTCATCAACAGATGTTCCACCTTGCACAACGACAGTTGCAGGTGTGCTTGTGATCTTACCACAACCACCAGTTACTTCACATGTGTATTGTCCTTCATCGCTTTTCGTAGCGGCAGCAACAACGTACTGGGCAGCAGTTGCGTTCTCTATTGCGACGCCGTTCTTCAACCACTTGTGTTCAAGATCAGAGCCCCCTGCCGTGACGGACAGACTAAATGATGCGCCAGCATCCACTACTGTGTTGGCCTGTGGCTGTTTTGTGATTTCTGTTGGCGTTGCAGTTGCGACAGTGATTGCTTGCGAGGTTACGCTTGGCGAACATGTGCCTGAAACGAGACAGTCATACTTTCCGAGTGCACCTGCGTCGAGAGAAGGAATGGTGTAGCTGGCGTCGGTTGCATTCGGGATGTTTACACCAGCCTTGCGCCATTGGTACTTCAACCCTGCTCCCTTGGCCACAAGTGACATCGTCACAGGTTTGCCAGGGCAGGCGCTTACATTCTTTGGTTGCATATCAATTGCTGGAGGGCTGGAAATCGAAAATGGCGTAAGCAACCGGCTTACATGACCGTAGATCGTTGTAATTCGGAGCACATAATCGCCAGTGGGCAGCGTTGGTACCTTCCACGAATAACTGCGTCCAGCAACATTCTTTGCCACATCCTGCCAATCGTTAGAGCCGGCAGCTGCATACTCTATGCGAAACTTCGTCGTGTCTGGCATTCCCAAGGCAGACCATGAAATCGGCTTGCTGATTCCGACACAATACGTCTCGCCCCCTGTTGGAGCAGTAAGCTCAAGCACACCAAACGCATGCTTTGCTACATAACCGCTTAAGCCCCCTGTATTCGCGCGGTTGTACGATGAATCTTGCACGCGCAGATTCGTTGATGTAGTAGACGCAACATAGTATGGACTACCGTACGGGCCTACAGAAACAGCCTTTACGGTATCATCCTGGTTTCCGGAAACAAGCGTAGCATACTGATTTGTAGATAAGTTTATCACTGCAAGAAACCCATCGGTGTTTCCACTGCGTTCAGTTACCAAACCTTCTCCGGCAAATGGGAAATCCTCGGAATTCGTTGTTCCAGCGATAACAACCGAGCTAGACCCCTCGACGATCTTTGCCGTAAATGGTTCTTCGTCTCCAGTTCCACCATAGTATGTGCTTCCAACAAGTTCACGACCATCATCACTTACTACAGCAAGGAACACATCCTGCTTGCCGATTTGCTGCGTATTGAGCGTACCAACGGCATTAAGATTAGTTGATGTGGTAACACCAACAATGTATGCTCGCCCTAGATCATCCACACAGATAGAACGACCTTCGTCTTCCTTGTTTCCTCCAAAGAACGCTGAATATGTGCCATCGTCGGACTTTGCGAGAGCGAGCTCGTTGTTGAGCTTAATGACGAAAGCATCAGTAGATCCGCCGTTGAAGCTATTGTCAAATGGAAGACGGCCAGAGTCAAATCGATCTGCCGTAGGTGCAGTTTCAAAGTTGGCTGATGTCGTCGATCCAGTTAGGTACACGCTATTTGACCTGTCAACCGCCATTGAAGTGATGTACTCGTTATTCTCACGGCCGAAGAATCTTGACTGTTGCACCGCGCCATTTGCAGAAAACGAAGCTATAAAACCATCGATCTGTCCCATGTTGGTTCCCCCGCCGGGCTCTGTACGGTATGTAGGGGGCTGGCCGCGTCTGCCTGGAATCGTAATGGTAATCGTAGCAGGAAACGTGACGGGAAAATTGGTAGTCGAATTCGTATAACCGGCGAGATAAATCAGTCCGTTTTCACCAGCAGATACGGCACGAGGAAAATCATCCTTGTTGCCGCCGTGATACAATCCAATGACAAGTTTTTGTAGAGTTGAATCAAACTTTGCGAGAAATCCATCTACACCTGCTTTGAAGAGCTTACCTGAGACACCAGATGTCGTTGGGAAATCGTTAGAGGTGGTCTCACCAGCTACATAGATTGCATTTTGCGGGTCCCTGCAAATTGCTCTGATTCGGTCATCTCCAGAGCCACCAATGAATGTGAACGAACGGGCACGTTGAAGTTTTGAGTCAAATCGTACTACAAAACCGTCCGATGTTCCTTTTATCAACGATGCATAGCCCCCTGTCGAGTTCGGGAATGCCATTTCAATGGCCGTGCCGCAGACGATCACATCGCCGTTTGACAGATACTCGACGCCTGTAATCACGGACTTCCCTGCGCCACCGGTGTATGAACCGTAGACTGTAGACGTAACTGGAGAAACTTCTGAAGGTTGATTCTTTGACACTGCTCCCGAAATCTTCATCATGAACGCGTCCCTGCGGTCGGGCGATGCGACAACCGTTCGTTGAACACGTCCGTCGGATGCACGCGAATACATGTGCTGTACGCCAGACTCGATCTGCACTATCACAGAATGAACAACAGGCGCTGTTACCCACAGTGCCTTGTCATTGCCCCGAAAGAAATTTACCGACTGTACATCTGCAGATGGAGCCGATGAAACCGCAGCGTTACTGGTCGAGAACTGGAAGTGCTCCCGTGTTACGATGCCTGTTCGTGTCCCGGTCTGATCGTCGATTGTGTACTCGTCTACGACAACACCCGATCTTGTAATCCACACACGTGCGTTATGCTGTTGGGCAACAAAAAGCACATGCTCTGGCCATTGGCCTGCATTTTGAATAAAACCACTCATTGTGGCATTGTTAAGCTGCGCTATAGCACTTCCATTCATTGCCGCTGCTGCACACAGCAGGAGGACAACAAAGCGTAGGGGAAATGTCATTGGTACTTTGCGTGTGAACTGGTCAAAAAAAATCACTCGATCAGGATACGACCCTAATCGAGTGAAAAAGTTACGTCCAGTCTACCGAACGAGCAGTTTTACTTAACTACAAAGCTTGTTCTCAATATTGAGGTACCGACAACAGCACGAACGTTGTACGCACCGGGAGCACAGGCTGAGACAGGTACTTGCACATCGGTGACGCCAGCGCTGAGTTGGCCAAGATTTTGTACGAGGATACTACGTCCTTGTACGTCAAGTACTTCAAGGGTTGTTACTCCGCCGTACAAACTTGCTATGCGCAACGAGAGCACATCCTGAACTGGCATTGCACCAGTTACCAGTACGTACGTGTTTGGATCTGTCTCATCATCCACAGATGAAGGGTCCTGAACAACCACACTTACGGGAGTTGAAGACACCGTTCCGCAACCACCTGTTACATCGCACACATAGAGACCATTGTCTGTCTTTGCAGATTTCGCAACGGTATATGTCGAAGAGGTTGCTCCTGGTATGTCAGAGCCGTCTTTCTTCCATTGGAATGAGAGCGTTGATCCAGTTGCTGCTACTGTAAGCGTAAATGGCTTGTCGAGATCAACAGTAACTGCTGTTGGCTGCTGTGTGATCACGGTAGGTGTGCCAAAGGCAACATTAGCCTGTGCTGATGTTATGTTCGGCGCACAGGTGCCTGTGATGACAACATCATACCTACCGAGAGCAGATGCATCCAACGCTGGAATGATCAGCGTGTCGGCGGTTGCACCTGGAATGTTTGTTCCTGCTCTTCTCCACTGATACTTCAATCCTGCACCGTCTGCCGTTACAGATAGCCTTACTCGGCCGCCTTCGCACGCAGATGCATCCTTGGGTTGCGCTGTGATCGACGGTGGGTTTGAAATTGTGAACGGTGTTAGGAGTCTGCTTTCGTGGCCTCTGCTGGTGGTTACGCGGATAACGTATTGGCCAGTTGGCAGAGCGGCAACCTTCCAATTCAAACTTCTACCAGTTGCAGACTTCGAAATCTCTGTCCACTTATTCGATCCAACTTGAGAAATCTCAACACTAAACTTCATGGTATCGGGAACACCAAGTGCGGCCCATGAGATTGGCCGGTTTGCACCTGTGCACCAGGTTTCGCCACCGGCAGGTGCAGTAAGTTCGAGAGTACCGAATGCATACTTGCTTACAAAGCCAGAGACTCCCTTATCAGCCTTGGTTTGTGCGCCCGTCGGATTCGTAGGAAAGTCTTGTGAGGTGGTTGTACCAGCGATGTAAAGATCGCCGACTTGATCTACAATCGCAACGCGAACACTATCCTCTTCATCACCACCTATGAGCGTTGTGTACTTGTTTGTTGACGTATTGAGCAAGGCCACGAAGCCGTCGGTTGTTCCTGAACGGTTGCCGCTCGAACCTTCACCCATGACAGGAAAATCGTTTGACTGGGTAGATCCAAAAAGTACCGCCGTATTCGCAAGTGGATCATAGGTCATGCCAAGCACATCGTCTTTCCCGGTACCACCAAAGTAGGTGGCCCCAGTAAGCGTGCGTCCGTCGTCGGGTAGCACACCATAATAGATATCCTGATCACCAATTCTCTGCGTAACAAGCGTTCCGATAGTCTCGAGGTTTTTCGAGGTTGTAACGCCCACAAAGTGCGCTCGACCAAGATCGTCAACGTAGATTCCGCGGCCCTCATCTTCCCCATCTCCACCAAAGAACGTCGAGTAGGTACCGTCGTCAGATTTTGCAAGTGCAAGCTCGTTGTTCAACTTTACAACAAAGGCATCGGTGTTGCCACCGTTGAACGTTCTGTCATACGGCAAACGTCCGGAAGCAAAGAACCCGGAAGTTGGTGCAGTTTCAAAGTTTGGTGAAGTAGTAGATCCTGTGATGTACACACCATTTGATCTATCAAGGCACATGGCTCGGAAGTACTCATTGCCCTCACGTCCGAAATAGCGCGATTGCTGTATCGACCCGTTCGCAGAGAAGAAGCAAACAAATCCGTCAATCAACCCCTGATTAGCACCACCACCCGGCTCTGTTGTTGTCCGTCCGCGCCAGTCTCGTCGAGAGATTGTCACTGGGAATGTTACTGGCAGGCCGGAGGTTGATGATGTATGACCACAGACGAAGATCAAGCCGTTCTGATCGGCAGCAATTGCCGTTGCCCAGTCATCTTTGTTGCCACCGTGGTAGCCGCTAACGATGAGCTTTGTCAGCGTCGAATCAAACTTTGCGATGAACGCATCGATACCACCCTTTGCCAGCTGTCCAGAAGCCCCCGACGTGATCGGTAGATCAGTAGATACAGTCTCTCCTGTTACATAGATATTATTCACATTATCGGCTGTAAGCGCAGTGATGCGGTCCGATCCAGACCCACCGTAAAATGTGTAGGACAGAAACTTTTCAAGCTTTCTGTCGAGCCGTGCGACAAAACCGTCCGAGGTACCCTTAATCGTCGTCTGATAACCTCCAGTAGCATTTGGAAACTCGATTTCGGGGGAATTACCGGCGATAATGATCTGCCCGTTTGTGAGATACTCCACCCCTACGATATTATCCGCCTCTGTCCCACCAACAAATGTCCCATAGACCACAGAAGTTACCGGAGTTACTGCAAAGGCCTCGCCACGCGGTTGCTGCTCCGATGAGACAACTTCAACAGTAAAACTTCCTGGAACGTATGCCTCAGTGTAGGTTATTGTACGCGCAACACCTGATGGTTCAACGCTGTATCGAATGTCTACACCAGGAACAACATCCTGAAGGGACACCGCATCAACAACGGGAGCAACAACGTGCTGCGATGCTGCGCGCCCCTTAATAAAGGCGATGTGTGTTATCGTGTGGCCCTCATTGCGGCGTGCAGATGGATTAGCTTCGAGAAAGATCTCCCGTACAACGTTGCCTGTGCGAACACCGGAAGCGTATTCAGAGGTGAATTGGTCATGTACCACACCCGTACGCGTAATCCAGACAATTCCACTGTGGGTTCTGGCAGCATACAAAACTTCGGCAGGCCACTGCCCAACGTTTCTAATAAAGCCCTTGAGCTCGGCACGCACATTGGGAGCGGCAAACAGAGAACCAGGGAGCAGTGCTGATATCGTAACAAGCACAGCGCAGCAAAGTGTACGTGTAAAGGACATGTAACGCTCTTGTGATTATTTGTAAGTGGTGAGAGTTTTTTTTCTGAAGAGGAACTACTTCTTCAAAACGTAGACTAAATTCGGCATGAAAAGTTGCATTTTTGAGGACTATTTTTCGAAAGTTCTACAGTGCGATTGGCAGTCAATATAGATCACTTTGCGACCCTTCGCGAAGCCCGGGGAGGAATAGAACCGGACCCTGTCCATGCTGCAGTTATTGCAGAGTTGGCAGGAGCGTCTGGGATAGTATGCCATCTTCGTGAAGATAGGCGTCATGTTAACGACCGAGACGTTCGTGTTCTTCGTGATGTGGTTACCACAAAACTCGATCTCGAGATGGCGGCAACACCCGAAATCATAACCATAGCGCTGGATGTTGTACCGGAACTTGTTACGATTGTCCCTGAAAAACGAGAAGAACTAACAACAGAAGGGGGCTTATCTGTTGCTGGTCACGAAACGCAGTATTCCGAGCTTACCCAGCGCTTCCATGAACGTGGTATCGAGGTAAGCCTGTTTATTGAGCCCGAATCATCACAGATTGAAGCGGCTGCGGCCTGCGGTGTTGACATCATCGAGCTGCACACAGGAACGTACGCTAATGCGCGAAGTCAGGCAGCTCGAGACCTTCAACTCGAACGCATACGCGGTGCGGCGCAGGTAGCATCTCAGGCTGGCCTAGTCGTTACCGCTGGGCACGGTCTTGACCTTCGAAACATTGGTCCGATTGCCCTCATTCCAGAGATTGAGGAGGTTTCCATCGGCCACGCCCTTGTTGCTCGAGCAATGTTTGTTGGTCTTGAGCAAGCTGTGCGCGAGTATGTACTTGCTGTATCGTGACGATACAACCGGAACAAAAAAACGCGGGGCCTGCAGAATAAATCTGCAGGCCCCGCTGACGTTAAGAATCAAGATTATAGGGATTAATCCCTTCCGCCGAATGCAGAACTCACAAAGTCGCGATTCATTTTCGCAATAAAGTCTGCGCTGATACCCTTAGGACATGCCGCTTCGCATTCGTAGTGATTTGTGCAAGCACCAAAACCCTCTGCATCCATTTGGAGCACCATGTTCATTGCACGAGCCGAACGCTCTGCCTGCCCTTGTGGGACAGACCCAAGGTGTCCAATCTTGGCTGCCGTAAAGAGCATAGCCGACGCATTCGGACATGCTGCAACGCAGGCACCGCATCCAATACATGCAGCTGCATCCATGGCAATATCCGCGTCTGTCTTGGGTATCGGAAGCGTGTTGCCGTCCTGCGCATTTCCAGTGTTAACGCTAACAAAACCGCCCTTTTGGATGATGCGGTCAAATGCACCGCGATCAACAACAAGGTCGCGCAGCACAGGGAACGCCCGTGCGCGCCACGGCTCGATATAGATCTCGTCGCCGTCTTTGAACGTGCGCATATGCAGCTGACACGCCGTCGTGCGAGCAACGGGCCCGTGAGGACGTCCATTGATGACCATACCGCATGTACCGCATATACCTTCACGACAATCGTGGTCGAAGGCCACTGGCACTTCGCCCTTAGCAAGAAGGTCTTCATTTAGAACATCGAGCATTTCAAGAAAGCTCATGTGTTCGCTGACGTTTGCAACGTCGTATGTCTTAAGCATGCCTGTATCCTGCGGACCAGACTGTCGCCAGATGTGCAGTCGAAGATTCATTACTTGTAACTCCGTGTAGCCAGTTGCACATTTTCAAATTCAAGTTGTTCCTTGTGCAGGGTCGGCTTCGACCCAACACCAGTGTACTCCCACGCACCAACATAGGCGAACTCTTCATCATTGCGCTTCGCTTCGCCGTCCTCTGTCTGATACTCTTCGCGGAAGTGTCCGCCACACGACTCATTGCGGTGCAATGCATCGTAACACATCAGCTCTGCAAACTCAAGGAAGTCCGCTACGCGCAAACCAAGCTCGAGTGATTGATTAAGCTCGGCACCACTGCCAGGAATGAACACGTTCTGCCAGAATTCTTCACGCAATTCAGGGATACGTTTCAGTGCTTCGGTAAGCCCCTTTTCATTTCTGGCCATACCGCACTTGTCCCACATGATCTTACCAAGCTCACGGTGGAACGATGTTGGAGAACGCTTCCCATTAATAGAGAGGAGCTTCTGGATTTTTTCTTCTGCCTCGCGTACGGTTGCCTGTACAACAGGCGAATCTTGCGGTACAGGAGAAAAACCGCCCTGCGCAAAGTATCCACCGATCGTGTAAGGAATCACGAAGTAACCATCGGCAAGACCCTGCATCAGCGCCGAAGCCCCGAGACGGTTTGCGCCGTGGTCAGAGAAATTCGCTTCGCCAAGAACAAAGAGTCCGGGCACGTTCGACATCAGGTTGTAGTCTACCCACAAGCCGCCCATTGTGTAGTGGACCGCTGGATAGATACGCATTGGAACCTTGTACGGATTCTCGCCTGTGATACGCTCGTACATCTCAAACAGGTTGCCATAGCGATCTGCAATAACCTTTTCACCAAGGCGGTTGATAGCATCTGAGAAGTCGAGATACACGCCGAGACCACCCGGACCAACGCCGCGTCCATCATCACATGCTTCTTTCGCTGCACGCGAGGCGATGTCACGGGGCGAGAGGTTCCCAAATGATGGGTACTTCCGCTCGAGGTAGTAATCCCGCTCTGATTCCGGTATCTGATCTGGCGAGCGCTTATCTCCCTTGTTCTTCGGCACCCAGATGCGTCCGTCGTTACGGAGCGACTCCGACATCAGCGTGAGCTTCGACTGATAGTCGCCGCTTTGAGGGATACACGTTGGATGGATCTGTGTGTAGCACGGATTAGCAAAGAAAGCACCACGCTTGTGTGCGCGGTACGTTGCCGTCACATTGCATGCTTTGGCATTAGTGCTCAAGTAAAACACGTTACCGTAACCGCCAGTGGCCAGGATCACTGCGTCAGCCATATGGCTTTCCACCTTGCCTGTAACCATGTTGCGCGTTACGATACCGCGGGCACGTCCGTCTACCACGATAAGGTCCAGCATTTCCTGCTTGTTGTGCAGCTTTACCTTGCCGAGTCCAACTTGACGCATGAGCGCTTGATAAGCACCAAGCAGAAGCTGCTGACCGGTTTGTCCACGAGCGTAAAACGTTCTCGAGACCTGTGCACCACCGAAAGATCGGTTGCTGAGATAGCCGCCGTATTCGCGAGCAAATGGCACACCTTGGGCAACGCACTGGTCAATGATGTTTACCGAAACCTCAGCAAGTCGGTGCACATTGCCTTCGCGGGCACGGAAGTCTCCGCCCTTGACAGTATCATAGAAGAGGCGCCATACAGAGTCGCCATCGTTCTGATAATTCTTGGCAGCATTGATACCGCCTTGAGCAGCGATCGAGTGCGCTCTGCGTGCTGAGTCGTGATAGGTAAACGCCTCAACGTTGTATCCTAACTCGGCAAGTGTTGCAGCAGACGACGAACCAGCGAGGCCAGTCCCTACAACGATCACTTTAAACTTTCTCTTGTTGGCTGGATTGACCAGCTTCAACTCTGCTCGATGCTTATCCCACTTCTGGTCGATGGGTCCGCTTGGAATATGATTCTTCAGATCCATGGTAGTGTTTGACCCTTCCTTATTTCACAATTCCAGCAAGAATTGCCAGTGGTACTGATGAGAAGCCCAATGCAACAAGTATTCCAAGCAGCGGGCCTACCGCACGTATCACCGGAACTACTCTGCGGTTTTGAACACCTAATGTCTGAACAGCACTCGCAATTGCGTGGTTCAAGTGCAGTCCGACCATGATCATTGCCAGGACATAGGCAACACTGATAAGGGGCTGCTGAAAGCTTGCAACGATCATACTATACACATCCGGGATGCACTCAGCTCCACTGCACTCGGCTGTTGGCGTGCATGTTTTGGCATAAAACTCACTATGCACAACTCCCCAAGTAAAGTGTGCCAGGTGATACAGTGCATATGTGAGAAGCAACAAGCCAGAATACAGCATAGACCTCGATGCCATCGAAGAAGCCCTGTGCTCTACGGTGTTGTACGACTGCGGGCGTGCAGCGCGATTACGGCGTGAAAGTTTGATGGCAGACGTAACGTGCAGTGCGAAACTGGCCAGCAGACCAAACCGCACAATCCATATCGCTGTGCCGTGAAGCATCGTACGCAGACCATGCGCATACTCGTTAATGTGGGACGGCCCCATGAACACAAGGAGGTTCCCGGAGAGGTGTCCGATCAGAAACCCTACCAGCAGCAGACCCGTTACGGCCATGAGCCACTTCTGAAACAGGTTCGAGTCCCAGATCTCGCTAAAAGCTCTCATTGCTCTTCCGAAATGTGAATGCCAAATGTACCGCCCTAACATAGCGGCTTTCTAAAAAGTGCCACAAACTTACGAATTGCCGTAGCTTCGTAGCTATGCTACAGGTTGAACATGTCACAAAGAGATTTGGCTCGCATTTAGCCAATGATAATGTCAGTATAACTCTCAGGCCCGGCACCATCTTCGGACTGCTGGGTCCGAATGGAGCCGGCAAAACCACCTTGATTCGGATGATCACACAGATCATCGAGCCGGATCAAGGCAGCATTCAGCTCGAAGGTATCGCAGAAGCCGATCGGAATCAACGAATTGGCTATCTACCCGAAGAACGGGGTTTGTATAAGAAGCTTACCGTGCTCGAGCAGATCGTCTACTTTGCAACGCTCAAGGGGCTAACTACCTCTGAAGCAGAGCGGAGGGCCCATCAGTGGCTTCATCGCCTCGATGCACAGGGATGGGAATCGAAGAAAGTACAGGAGCTCTCCAAAGGCATGCAGCAGAAGGTTCAGTTCATTTCAACAGTTCTGCATGCCCCCTCTCTGTTGATTCTTGATGAGCCGTTTAGCGGACTCGACCCGGTGAATGCCGACCTCCTGATTTCCGTGATCAAGGAACTACAGGCCAACGGCACCACAATCATGCTCTCGACCCACCAAATGGATCAAGTAGAGAGACTCTGTGACGACATCGCCTTGATCAACCGAGGCAAGGTGGTGCTTGATGGATCTCTAGCCTCTGTGCGTGCTGCACATGCGACAAACCGGATTCGGCTGCGGACAGCCGGGCCGGCAGCAGACCTGACCCTGATTTCTGGTACAAACGTCTATGCGCAAGGGGCTGACTGGATCGAGTTATCACTTGACGCTGGCATTACTGTCAACACAGTGATACGTCACGCTCTTGAACGCGCAACAATTACACAGTTTAACGTTGTTGAACCAACATTGCACGAGATCTTCGTGCGAACGGTTACGAGTTCAAACGAGCAGCAGGTTGCCGCGATATGAGGCGTAAGCAGTATCTGATTCTTGCCGGACTGCTTCTTCCGCTGCTGATCATTTTTTCGCTTTTGAATCGGCGCGCAGAACGCTCGATACAAATTCTGGTTGAGCGGGGTCAGTACAGACTTACACTGGAAGAGGCTCATTACCAAGAGGCAGTCAGTGATCCGGTGTTCGTTGAATATGCGATCAAGGCGGGGTTACGATTAACTGGACGCTCACTAACGCCCGGTCTGTATCACATTACCGAGCAGACATCACAGTACGGGATCATCAGCATGTTCGTGTTTGGGAAGCGTGAGCCCCTTGTAAAGATCACGATTCCCGAAGGCTTTACGATGTTTCAGATTGCATCGCGTCTAAAGCACCGTGCGCAGATTGATTCCACGATGTTCGTCGAATGGTGTCAACATCCAAACGTACTCAAGAAGTACGGTGTCTCTTCGCCATCGATGGATGGTTTTTTGATGCCAGCAACCTATTTCGTAATCAGAAGCGAGCCGTGGGATGATGTTGGATCCCTCATGGCAGATGAGTCTCGTCGCACATGGGTATCAATTCAACCTCCAGCGAACGTGTCGCGCGACAGCATTGTAACGCTTGCATCAATCGTTCAGCGTGAGTCGTCGAGCAATGAGGAACTTGCAACAATCGCCGGCGTTTACCACAACCGCCTGCAGCGTGGTATGCGCCTCGAGGCAGACCCTACACTCCAGTATCAACGAGACCTGCAGATAACGAAGGCAGATCTTCGAGATGCTTCAAACTTGTACAATACCTATCAGCACGCAGGTCTGCCACCTGGTCCGATCTGTAATCCCGGCAAACAGGCCCTGCTGGCTGCAATGAAACCAGAGGTGCACGACCACCTGTTCTTTGTGGCTCGAGGCGATGGTTCAGGCAGACACAGATTTACCAGAACGTATGCAGAGCATCTGGCAAATGTGAAGCTCTACAGAGCTCGTCTCGGCAACTAGTCTTCTGCAGCAACCGCGCTGGCGCGGCCGCGCTCATCGATTGCCTGTACTCGGAAGGTAAACGGCTTGCTTTGATCTTTACGGGTAACTTCAAACACCTCTATCCAGGAAACCGTTGGCTTTTGATTATCTGCCGGGCGCAGATATCCGGCAAGCTTTCGCACGCCAGTGGCATTACCGTCTATGATCTTCAAAACGGGTCTATTCACTGACCTATCAGCCGAGAAGAACTGAACAACAATTGTCTTCGAGTTTGCGTCTGAGCCCCGGCGTATCTCGCGAACAACTGGTGCCGGGAACGACCGCACGGCAATAGCCGATGAGAAGTCTACCTGACCGTCAATGAGACGCTCGAACATCAACATCTTACCTGTGTCCGACGATGCAGGCCTGTACCGAATGCTGCCCGAGGATGCTGAGACAACTTCTCGTGAACCATCACGAAGGTATGCTCGCGCCGACTCAACCGATGGAAGGAGCGGGTCAATAATGATCTCGACTCCAGGATATGCAATCTCTGGAACTCTCGGAGTAGCAGTTACGACGGTCTGCACTGCAAAGGTCTGTCGTGCCTGTTTGCCGTCCGTTCGCACAGCGGCAACCTCAATCACCGATGTACCATTGACAGGCGCCTTGCCTTTCACGACAAGTGTCCGTTGATCAACATATCGCACAACGTCAATCGGCGGACCGCTAATGACGCGCGCCGTGGGGAGTGACTGAAGATCACGAGCGGGATCTGCCCCACCGATGCTGATCCGATTTACCCATTCCTTCCCTGCAGCCGAAAGGATCGTTGTTCGCGCAGGCTCGATCCAGAATTCGCTACTGAGCTGTTCTGTAAACTGCCGCTTCGATGTGTCCTGCAGCAACAGTGTGTCTGTTCTGCCCCCCATCATGATAACCTGCGGCGGATTCTGGTTGTTTACTATTGTCGTGAGCACAAACTGTGTGCTGCCGGAAGCCGATTGCAGACGATCTTTTTCCTGAAGGGGCACACCGTTTGCCTGAAGAGTAACACGGAACGTCTTTGACGACATGGATGCCAGCAGGGGGCTCCATGAAAATCTTATCAGACTGCGTTCCGGAATAACGCGGATAGATGCAAACCGAGAGCTCTCCGGACTTGAGTCATCGATCGTAAGAGTCTGCCCGTTCTCAACATCTTCGATCGTTACAAGCACGCGTAAGCGCGACAGTGCAGGAGAATATCTGATGACGTTAACGGTGTCGGCCGACATGATCGTCACGGGTCCCGACGAGTCGCGCTCGATGGAACATTCTAGGCGGACTTTTTCCGGAAACAACTCGATACGAAGCTGACTCGCAGATACTTCACTGCCATCAAGTAGTTGATCCTTTCTATCCGGCATCAGCAATACGAGTGCTACCAGATAGAGGACAAAGTATATCTCGACGCTCTTACGGCGCTTACCTGCCTTGGCCATCTCGTTCGACGATATTTCTAGAAAGGAGTTTTTCCAGCTCATTGCGGACGAGTCGTTCAACTTCCTGCCGCTCAACTGCTTGCAAACGCTCGCGCAGAGCGTCGATACTTGTTGTGAAAGCTGAGAGTGCTGCGGTAGTCTCCGACATAGACTTCATCAGGTTGGGATTAGGTGCTACAGCTTCCACGGCAGCCTGAACGCTTATCCGCATGCTTTCGGTCATGTCGTTTTGTCGGTCTACGACATCCTGCAGGGTGCCAGCAATAGCCTCCAATTGCACGGCCATGGCTGCGTAATCACGTCCGATCTCCCCAAGCTCCCGGAGAAGTTCCTGTGACACTTCCCCATCGGCACCTCCGTCAATCGCGAGATCGTCATCCGGGGGTGAAAAGAACATGACGGCAAACAACAACACCAGCAACGATGCTTCTACAACGATGGCGGCCACCACAACGCTGGGTGTGTTGATGATTCCAGTTCGATTGAGACCGATAGCTACAAGCAGGAATGCAGCTCCGATGTAGACGAATGCATTTATAGCTGAGTAGAAATACCTATTTACGATTTCCTGCATCCAAAGACCCGTGCCTCGCAGTATGCCAAGCGGATGCAGAACTGTCACATCGCGATTTACGGTTCGAAACAGATCGCGCTCAAGTGTACAGATACGCCAAAGCACTCCGAGCGTGGAGATTGCTCCAACGTGCTTTTCGAAACGTAAATCTCTGTAGATATCCCGCAGAAGAGACCTTCCATGGGGTGTGGCAAGCGTTTCTAGCGTGTGCATAATCGAGACGTGTATTAAATGTGGATTCAATGATACGCAATACCGCGGGTAGTCCCTTGCCAATCCGGTTGTTGTGTCGTATTCTAGGGTTCTATATTCCTCATTCGATGGAGATCGAGATGATCCTCTCTAGACTCATAACATCCGTTGCTCTCGTGTGCTCTGTTATTGCAGCAACCAACGTCAGTTACGCGGGGTCTACACCACGTGCGTCTGCCAAGGGAGCCCCCTCCCTCATCTATTTTGAGCGAAACGTCGGACAGGCTCGCTACGATGGCGCGCATGCAGACAGACCGATCGACGCTGTAGTCAGGGTCAACGGAACATTGGCCTACGTCCACAGCAAGGGGCTTCACATGGCCCAGTCACGGATGTATGCGTCCGAGCGCCACACTAGGCACGAGCCCGATTATGAGATGGATGTGTATCGAGTAGACCTTGATTTGGTTGGTAGCAATTCATCTGCGCGTGCAGAGTTTGGCCAGCTCCTTCCTGGTTTGGTGCGGTATATCAACGATAACACGGGAATCCGCGGCATCGAGGCCGAGCGGTATCAGTCGATCACCTACCGGGAAGTCTATCCGAACATCGATCTTCGTATGTACCTCACGACAGCGGGGGTCAAGTACGACTTTGTAGTGCACCCTGGCGGAGATCCATCTCTTATTGCGATGACCTACCGTGGCGGCGATGCTCCACGCAGCACAACATCGGGGGGAATCGAGATCTCCACGCCGTTGGGAACACTTGGAGAGCAGGCCCCTGTAGTGTTTACAAAGAACGCGAAGGGCGACTACGCTGAGACCATCTCTGCAACGTTTGATGTGTCGGGTCAGACTGTTCGTTTCTCGATTGGCTCGTACGACAAAGCCAAGACACTCGTGATAGACCCGCAGCGTTTGTGGGCTACCTACATCGGTGGTTCGCAGAGCATCTACAACAATGCCAATGGTATCTCACCTACATCGCTGCGCACCGCGTTTGACTCCACAGGGAATGCCATCCTTGCAGGCACCACATATGCCACAGATATGCCGAACGTGCCTGGCGTGTTGCAGCGCCGTCTCAAGGGGCGAATGGACTGCTTCATCACAAAGTTTAACGAATTCGGCACGTTCCAGTGGCACACGTACTACGGTGGATCTCTTGAAGACATCCTTCATGACGTAACGACAGACCCGAATGGGAATATCTGGGCGGCAGGAGAGACAAAGTCACGTACCCTCCCCGATTCGTTCTTGATCGGTAGCAATGACGATCTTCAGCGGTGGGCAGACAAAGATTCGATTGCGTGGATCGCCGGATTTGTGCTCAAACTTCAGCCCGATGGGAAGTGGAGCGACAGCTGGATTGTAGACGACCGCGAGAACGACCGCGTAACGGGTATTGCCGTAACAAAGGATAAGATTGCGATCGTTGGATCTACAAACAGCCCCTTGCTTGGGTTCATGAATGGTGATGGTGGGTTTAAGAAAGACACCACCAACTTTTCATCGTCGTACGACATCTTCATGGCAACATTCAAGCTCAATGCTCAGAATCGATGGGTGAGGAATTACCACATCTTTTATGGCGGAGGCGGGATGGATTACGGTGGGAAGGTTGTGATTGACTCTGATGGGAACATCATCTTCAACGGCCTTACGCAATCAACCAATTTCCCTGTCACCGACGGATCTACTCGCAGGGGTGATGACGATAACGTGGTTGTCAAGTTTGGCGCAACTCCTACCCGTCTCTGGGCAACTCAGTACGGCAGCTCTGGACAGGACCAAACATGCGACATGGCAGTCGATGGTAAGAATGCAGTGGTCATAGCTGGCTATACGCTTGGTAGTGATTTCCCAACAACGACTGGCGCGTACAAATCCAACTTATCCGGCCCAATAGACGGGTACATCCGCAAACATTCCACTGCAGGCGCAGTTGAGTTCTCGACGTATTACGGCGGCGACTCCACTGACTATCTCTACGGTGTTGCCGTTGATAAGAACAACAACATCTGGTTGGCGGGCACAACCTGGTCATCGTCAAACATTCCTGTAACTCCGAATGCGCATCAGTCTGCCCCCTACACAGCAACTGATTACATCCTCAAAGACGGCTTTATCGCCAAGATCGATTCAACTGGCAAGAAGCTCATCTATGGCTCATACTATGGAGCCCCTTCACAGGCTACGTTGCCTGTGATCGACCGTGCTAATCCAGTCGTGCCTCCGCCAAACACAGACTTCGGCTATGATGATGCCGTTGATATCGCATGCGACAGAAGCGCATACGTTGCCATTGCAACAGTTTCGCAGGGATTCCGCATGGGAACTACACCGGGCGCGTATCAAGATTCAGCGAAGCTCTACAGGGACACAACTCGCTCACATCCATTCATCTCATACTTCACGCAGTGTAAGGATTCGGTTATCGCAATTATTCCAAACGGCCCGGCAACGCTGTGCGACGTAGATGCTCGACAGCTGCTAGCTCCGAATGGCTTTGCTCGCTACGAATGGTCTACAGGAGACAAGACACGGGTAATCACGGTGCGCGATACTGGCTCTTACAGCGTTATGTGTATGACAGCTGAGGGTTGCCGCTACCGCGACACTATCTATATGGCACGCAATCCGAAGCCTTCGGTTACGGCTGGTCGCGATACGATACTGTGTAACAAATCATCAATCCAGATCAACGCCATTGCTTCAGGCGGTAAGCGTCCGTACCAGTTTAAGTGGAATCGCATTGAAACTGGAACAGAGTTCATTGACAATGACACTATCCCAAATCCAAATGTTAACCCAGGTTCCACCTCGCGGTATGAAATCACGGTAACGGACAGCAATGGCTGCTCTGCGAAGGATACGATGCTCGTAACTGTGATTGATCCTCGTCCGATCCTTTCGCCGTCCTCTATTGATTTTGGTACGCTTGATGCCTGCACAAGCAGCTCGGAGCAGGACGTAACGGTAAATAATCCGCATGATTATCCGATTCTGATCACTGGTATGACCCCAGATGATCCGCGCTTGAGCCTGGTAACAAATGTCGCTGGCGGCATCCCAGTAGCTGCGAAAGGTTCGGTTACTGTCCGCCTAAGCGTTACAGCCGCTACTGCAGGTACAACGAATGGTTCGTTCTCTATCACAGGCACGCCGTGTTCATGGTCTGCTCGATCTACATACACTGTCACAAAAGCTCAACTCACTGCATTGGTAGTGCCCAGCACTGTTTCGTTCGGCGCAGGAGTTGAATGCGAATCAACACCGAAGACCGACTCAGTGGTGATCCGTAACCGTGGCGTTGAGCCACTTGTTGTAAAGCCTGCAATCGTAAGCGCCCCATATAGCGTGATAGATCCTACAGCAGAGATCACCATCGCTCCTGGAAAGGACTACGTTGTTCGCGTGCAGTACACTCCTACACTTGGCACCCACAGCCTAGAAGCGAAGTTCGCATTCACTTCGGGTGCATGTAAGGATACACTGCGCGTGAAGCTGAATGCTGTTACCTCAGCAGTAACAGTTACCACTAGCAGTCCATCAGTGAACGTTGGAACTCTTTCCGGCTGTGAAAATCAACGAGACACTTCGATTACACTCATCAACAATTCAGACGTGGCCATTAAGATTTCGCTGCCAACAGATCCAGAGATCGTCTACACACCGACGGGCCCAATTGATCTTGGTGCGAAGTCTTCGGTAGACGTTCAAGTATCGATCCGTCCGGGATCAGCAGGTGCATTTGCCAAAACATCTGAGCTTTCCATCGAGCCATGTGCCAAGAAACTCACCGTGAGTTACAGTGCGCAAAAGAACGGCGTAGCTTTTACCACTCCATCGAACATTGATTTTGGTGAGTTTTCTGCATGTAATGCTGCACCAAGCACCACGCGTACTGCTTCGCTCTCGTTTGATGGCACTGGAAGTGCAACTATCAAAAGCGTTACTAGCGGAACAGCGTTGTCTGCAACACTGTCGCAGGGACAGCCGCTCACACCGGGTACGCCGCTCTCATTCAACGTAACGTGGACACCTTCTGCAGAAGGTGTGTTTATCGACAGTATTGTGGTGACGTTCGATCCGTGCGACGTGCGCCGCGTTGTACGCGTAACAGGTATGCGCACACGCCCATCTCTGAAAGCCGACAACCCGATCACATCGCTGGGATTGATCACTGGCGCTGCATCAGGAACAATTCGTTACACAAACGATGGCACCGACACACTTCTTGTTGGACTGCGTGCTTCAACTGGTACTGCGGTAACAGCCACTCGCCCGGCAAACATTGCGGCACTTTTGCCAGGATCGCAGGTCGAAGTTGACTTCCTGACGGGATGTGATAACCGCACTGTTGTTTCAGATACGATCGAAGCAATTGTCACAGCCCCTTGCGCCTCCAGCGTAGCCTCAGTTGTTACGGGAACATGTGAGCAAACAACAAAGGTCTCCACTGCGCTTTCTGTTGACTCGGTACGGGTCAAGGTGGGCGAACTGTTTGTAGTTCCTGTTCGTATTGTTTCATCGAATGGACTCAATGCCGCAAAAGCAAAGACGTGGACCGCAAAGATCACCTACGACCCAATGGTGGTAGTTGGCCGTGGCAATACGCCGGACTGCTATGTGCCGGCAACTGCTGGTACCTGTACATCCCAGATCAGCGGTGTGCGCGGCAACGACACCACTGGTGTTCTTTTCGCCTTGAATTTCACAGCTGTTCTTGGGACATCAGCTACAACAGCACTAACGATAAGTGATTTTGCATGGACGGAAGCAGCAGGATCAGCGGTTACAGCAACACCAGGCAATGTCACCATCACTGATATCTGTCAGGAAGGGGGCTCGCGCCTGTTGAAGCCCCGTACGTCTGGTGTACGGTTGTCCGTCTATCCAATGCCAGCTGCGAATGAAGTAACCATCGATGCTGGTGGAATGGGAACTGATATGCTCAGGTGGACACTTACCTCGTCGCTTGGCCAGACTGTTGCAGTCGGTGCGCAAAACCCAGATGCAGCCGGAAGTGTTGTTGAGACAATAGACGTTCACTCTCTCCCTGCCGGCGTCTATGTTCTCTCGATCGATGCTCGCGGCGAAACGACTCACACAACAGTTTTACTACAACGATAATCAGGTGAAGGACATCTCTATGAATACCAATACCACCCTTCGCCTCGTTGCAGTAGCTGTGCTGCTGGCAGTTGCCTCTCTGCAGACCGCAATGGCTCAGGAATCTCTTTCAAAAGAAAAGCCGAAGCCAAAGCCGGCACCAGAACCACCCAAGCCAGCGATGGTAGAAAAACGTACCATGTCGTTGGGTCTCGTAGCCTTGTACGCACCGATGGTTGGAAATGCTGTAGAGTCAGGCTTCCGCTTCCCTACCATTCCGTCCTGCTGTCCAGGGTATGAAGGTACCTCAGGATCCGGGATCGCGATCGGGGCGGAGCTGATGATTCCCATCTCGACCGGACTCGAACTTGGAGCTCGCGTAGCATTTCAAACCTCGAGCGCAGACTTCACAGCAAAGGAACCAATCACCGTACGTGTAGGCAACAGCGCAGTAACTTCATCTATCGACCACTCGCTCGCTACCAGTGTGGCTGCGTTGTTCGTTGAGCCAACACTGAACTATGAGATTGCAAAGGGATTCTACCTTTCAGGTGGACTGCGTCTTGGCACGATAATGAGCGCTACATACGAGCAGAGTGAGAAACTTGCCGATCCATCACTGCCGTATGACTTCAGTTCCGGCAGCGGCGTTTGGAATAACACCAGCGGAGACATCCCGAACAAAAGCGGATTTCAACTTGGGGCAGTTATCGGCCTGCGCACGGCAATTGCCCTTGGAACCAGCCTTACGGTGATGCCCGAGGTTTCCTATGCTCCTATGTTTACGAGTGTTGTCTCCGATGCGTCTTGGACTGCTTCACCACTGCGCGTTGGAGCAAGCTTTTTGATCAACATGACAAAACTCGAGGCCGTTTCTACACCAATCGCGCCGTAAGTTTGTTGGCTATGGCCAACACTTCTGCAGAAATCCAACGTCGACGCACGGTAGCTATCATCAGTCACCCTGATGCTGGTAAGACGACGATGACAGAAAAGCTCCTCCTGTATTCTGGAGCTATCCACAAAGCTGGGGCAGTTACAGGGGGCAAGCACAGTTCGACAACATCGGACTGGATGGAAATTGAACAGCAACGCGGGATCTCCGTCTCTTCAAGCGCTATGCGTGTTGAGTACGGAGATCTTCTGTTAAATATCCTCGACACTCCTGGTCACCAAGATTTTTCTGAGGATACCTACAGAACATTGATGGCCGTAGACTCTGCGATCATGCTTTTGGATGCAGGCCGCGGTGTACAGGAACAAACTCTCAAGTTGTTCAAGGTGTGCCGTGATCGCGGCATCCCGATCATCACCTTCATGAACAAGATGGATCGTCCAGCCAGGGATCCTCTTGAGCTTCTTGATGAGGTAGAGCAGACGCTCGGCATTACTGCGATCCCACGCACGTGGCCAATCGGCAATGGTCCAGACTTCCGAGGGATATACGACAGATCCACAGATCAGTTCTTTGAATTCGAGCGCACCGTTGGCAATCGCTACAAGGCACCTGTATCTGTGGGTGATATTCGCGGAGCGGAGCTACGCTCTGCCATCGGAGAAATGGCACACAACAAACTCCTTGAAGATCTCGAGTTTGTTGACCACGTGATCCCCAATTTTGATCGCGATGCCTACTTGAAAGAAGACTGCACTCCAGTGTATTGGGGTTCGGCCATTACGAACTTCGGTATTGAGCACTTCCTGCAGGCAATTCTAGACCTCGCGCCAACTCCACAGCCTTACCAGACTTCAACGGGAGCGATCTCTCCAGCTGACGAAGAGTTCGTGGGGTTCGTCTATAAGGTTCAGGCGAACATGAATAAGGCTCACCGCGATCGTATCTCCTTCGTGCGTATCGTGAGCGGTACGTTCGAGCGTGGCATGACGGCGTATCATCCACGCACGGGGAAAGAAACAAAGCTCACCTATCCGTTTGAAATCTTCGGACGAGAACGCAAGATCATTGATGAGGCCTTTCCGGGAGACGTCATCGGCCTGACGAACCCGGGCCTGTTTCAAGTTGGCGATACGATTACCCAGAAATCAAAAGCAGAGCTTCCTGACTTCCCGCGTTTTGCGCCGGAGATCTTTGCAAAGGTTTGGCCTGCAACGGGCTCGTTCTCGAAGTCCTTTAGAAAAGGGATCGATCAGCTGCGCGAGGAAGGGGTCATCCAGATCTTTACCGAGTCCGACGGTAATCCCGTGCCACTTGTCGGGGTTGTTGGAGAGCTCCAGCTGGAACTCTTCGCATGGCGCATGGAAAATGAGTACAACGAAAAGGTAAAGCTCGAACGTATGTCGTACACGCGAACCAGATGGCTCGGCTCGGAAGTGCGTCCGGCGACTGCTTCGCCCGTTGTGCTCGACGATAAAGGTCGCATGGCGGTGCTGTTCAAAAGTGATTGGGAAATCGACTACACTGTGCAGCGTACCGAAGGTCTTCTGCTTCTTGAGAAGCCCCCTCATGTCTGATAAATTCTTTTACGGGGCGTGCTGACACGTCATCGTTATTCCGTAATGTGGCACCATGCAAGGTTGCTTGGCATATATGCGGCTTTTGCTCGGCTTGGCACTAGCTGGGATTTGCTTGCTTACATACCCCAAGGGGGCTGCCGCACAGTCCAGCATTGGCGGCATCATCAACATCTACACGCCGGTACTCCAAATCACAACGGATGCCTGTGCTGCCCTTCTCGAAGTTGAAGACACAACTGGCTTCCGGGCTGGAGACAGAGTGCTGCTCCACCAAACAATGGGATGTACCGGAGCTACCGATTACACAGTTGATGCTGTGGGTCTGTTTGAGTTTGCAACCATTGAACGCATTCGCCCGAACAGGATCATCGAGCTTAGGCGGACACTCGTGCACTCCTATCAGAGGTGCAACTTCGTTCAGCTAGTTCGTGTGCCATCGTACAACGGCACCACATCGGTAACCAGCATCTTGAGAGGTAAGCCATGGGACGGCAAGGGCGGCGGTATCATTGCCCTTGAGGTAAAGGGTGTTCTGAATCTTCGCAACACAATCGATGCATCATCGATAGGCTACCAAGGCGGGGCGGCGGTAAACAGTCCAAACGGACAATGTTCCACGATGATCGCCAACACTACTTTAGGCAATCCAGACGCAGCAATGAAGGGTACCACATTTGTGTATCCGCGCATAGATAATGTTGCCGGCAGTGCAGAGCTCTTTAGTGCGGGCGGTGGCGGACTCGGACATAATTCTGGCGGCGGTGGCGGCGGCAATGGCGGGAGAGGCGGCAACGGCGGAAGCCAATGGCAGGGCTGCAATGCACTGATTGACAATGGCGGTAGAGGCGGCGCAAGCTTCCCTATTCAGTTCAATGGCATGCCATACGTACGATTCGGCGGAGGGGGCGGAGCAGGGCATACGAACAACAGCACGGGCTCCTCGGGTGCTGTTGGCGGTGGCATCGTGATCATCAAGGCAGACACCATCTACGGCAATCAAAACATTATTCAGGCACTTGGTGCATCTGCGCAGACATCTGGTAACGATGGCGCTGGCGGCGGAGGGGCTGGCGGATGCGTCCTTATCTCGAGCTCCGTGCTTGTTGGCCCCTTGCATATCAATGTGAACGGTGGACAAGGCGGCAACATGTCCAACAGTGGCTTGCACGGTCCAGGCGGCGGTGGCGGCGGTGGTGGAGTGCTCTATTCGGGCACAGCACTTCCCAGTGGGATCACATTCAGCGCAGAAGGCGGCCTGTCGGGTAAATGCACAGCAATCACTGATGCTGTAAGAGCTGCACATCTTTCCAAACCTGGGAATCCAGGCTCGATAGCATTCCGTGCGATCATCCCAGAGAATACCTCGCCCAAACCCGTCTTGGGCGTAACGATCAATTCAGACACAACAATCTGTCCAAATCAGACCGTTACACTTACACTCCGAACCATCGGATCAGTGGCAAACATCGAGTGGAGTGAACTCGGTGGCAAGGTACTTGGGAGTAGCAGTGTACTTGATGTTCAACCGCTGCGCACTACGTCCTACGTAGTTTCGGTCTCGGATGCTACTGGATGCCAAGCACTCGACACCGCAACTGTGCGCGTACTTGAAGGCTGGAAGGCGCAAGTTCTTCCGCTGAATCTTGGCGATGTTTTCTGTGACAAAATCATCGACACAACACTTCTTGTTGTAAACCTCGGCACTGTTCCTGGGTTTGTCTCCAAGATCACGTTTGCTAATACAAGTACCTCTCTCATAGATAGCTTGCCCAAGCAACTGGCAGCTCGCGACACCGCTCGTGTGCGTGTGCGCATTGCGACGGGATCGGTTTCCGGACCAAATTCTGCGTTAGTCAGTGTTACACTTTCCCCGTGCGACACCGTTGTTTCGACGCTGATCACGTGGAATCGTCAGAATAGACTCAATACAATCTCGCCGCGAACTGTTGTAATGCCTGAATTGTACACTTGCACAGGGGTATCAAGAGACACCGTACTTATCTGCAAGATTCAGGGTAGCAGCGGAGTCGTTACCAATGTTGTCACGACCGGCTCTGTAAGCTCGACGGCGGCGTTGCCAATAGTGGTGGCAGATGGACAAACAGTGCCGATAGCTCTGCGCTGGACGCCTACATCTTCACAGTCAAAGGGGCGTGCAGGAGTAGTGCTGCAGTTTGAAGGATGCAGCGATACACTATGGATCGATGTCGACGGTGTTGTTCAGATGCCTCGCATGGTAGCACCGGATACTGTGAATGTTCCTGACGTGCTGATTTGCGCCACAATACCCCAGGTGGTTGATATCCCCTTGGTGTCTATCGATTCGACAACATGGTTTATAGATGAAGTCATTGCACCATCCGAAGTAGTGTTATCAGCTGTGCGCGGAGATTCCCTACGAGGAAGTCGCACGATCCAGGCTTCGGTCCTGCCTAACGCTCTGGGCCCATTTTCGTACACCGTTCGTATACGTCTCATTCCATGTGACACCACAGTTGTTGTTGTGCTTACTGGTACGGCCATCGATGCGGATCTTACCAATGCAGATACGGTGGTCTTCACACAGCCAATAATCGGCAAGACAGAGCTGCGCTCGATATCCTTTGTGAATTCCGGATCAGTGCCGATTGACGTGGTTTCTGTTGAGCCCCTTGCCCCAAGGCCTTTTGCGCTCGTGAGGAGCAAGCCTGCTATTCCGTGCACCATTGCGCCTGGAGATACCCTCACGTGTGATATTGAAATCACGCAGAGATATGGCAAGCACCTTGATTCTCTTATTGTGGTTACGACAAACCCTTGTGAACCGCGTGCAGGCGTAGTTCTTGTTTCAGAGGCCTATGCAACCACCACGCTGTACATGCCTGATATCGAATCAGAGATTGGCGCCGATGAGATGATACCAGTCCTCATGGATGGTCGTCCGATGATCGACTCAACGCTGTTGGATTCCTTTGAGCTTGAGATAGCCGTGCAACTCCAGGACCTGGCAGTGCGCAATGGCTCGGATGTTCGCAGCGTATGGACGTGCACCAGCTCGGACACACGCAGCAATGTGGTTATACGCGGACGCTGGTTAGGGGGCGATACACTGGCACATATTCCGATGCGAACTCTGCTTTCGAGCTCAACATCGACGCCTCTGAGTTTTGTGACTATGCCCGGATTCGAATGGATTGGTCAGCAGTGCGACGTAATCTACCGGGACGGATCTGTCCTTCTTGGTGATGTATGCTCCGGCCGCACAGTGCGCCTTGTGAGCATCGGACAGAACAAGCCGATAGTGATGTCGCCAAATCCGGTTTCGAGTATCGTACACCTGCGTCCTCATCAGGACATCATTAAGGGACCGTACTTGATATCGATCTATGATCAGCTTGGCAACACAATGATGACAACACCCGGTGCAGGCCCTGTATCGGTTGATGTGTCGAATCTCAATGCAGGCATGTATGTCGTGCGCATCACCGATGCATCCAACGTGTACAGCGAGCCACTAATCAAGCAGTGACCCCATCTTCCCTTCTCGGTAGTCTGATACTGCCTGATGCAGTTCTTCCTCAGTGTTCATCACAAAGGGGCCGTACTGTGCGATCGGTTCGGTCAACGGAGCTCCAGCAAGCAGCAGCAGATCCCCCGGCTCTTCGCATCGGAGCCTGATAGATGTGCCGTCGTTATTGAATGCCACAAGTTGATGCCTTTGAACACGATGTTCTTCATTCACGATCAACGAGCCATTAAGAACATAGATCGCAAAGGTTTCTAAAGTCGGTGTGGGAAGCTCAGCCGAGAGTTCACTTGTAAACGTTCCCATTGCGGTTACCACTGGAGTATGCGTGGTGGCTGGCCCAGTTACCCCGAGAAGATCACCAGAAACTACGCTGAGCGTAAGAGCACCGTTACACGCATCAACAGTTGGTAGCTGCTCTTTGTGCAACTCCTGATACGACGGAGTACACATTTTATCGCGCGCTGGTAGGTTAACCCACAGTTGGATCAGTTCGATTTCGCCGCCAGCCCGTTGAAGTTCAGCGGTTGGACCTTCGCTATGGATGATCCCCGCACCACTTGTGATCCATTGGACGCCACCAGCATTGATAACGCCGCTGTTACCGAGGGAGTCTTTGTGATGAACACTCCCCCGGTAGACAAACGTTACTGGTTCGAATCCGCGATGCGGATGTGGGTCGATACGTTGGATATCACCAGTAGGATCAAACTTCTGGGGTCCGGCATGATGCAACAGAATGAACGGATCAAGATTCCGAAGTGCATGCACGGGAAGGGGCTGAGCAACGCGCAGCGGCCCTACACCTGTAAGAAGTGACGAGGTGATGATACGTACCGAACGCATAGAGCTTACTGTTGCTGAAGTTGAAGGTTCATGAGAAGTTTTACCGTGTCGGAGACTACAATACCGCCGGCTTCCGTTACCGCATCCCACGCTAGGCCGAATTCCTTTCGATTAATCGCACCGCTGATTTCAAAACCGGCCTTTGTGTTGCCATAGAAATCTACCATTGTGCCGCCGTACTCAACGTCAAGTACTACAGACTTCGTTACGTCGCGAATAGTTAGATCTCCGCTGAGAGTATAGGCGCTATCGCCTTTCGGTACGAACGACGTAGACACAAACGACATCGTAGGGTACGTTTCAGCGGCGAAAAAATCATCGCTCTTCAAGTGTCCGTCGCGCATCTCATTCTTCGTGTTGATGCTATTGATATCAGCCTCGAAGGTGATCTTTGCGTCGGATAGATCCTCAGCTTCTGTCGTCATCGTAACGCGGTAGGAAGCAAAATCCCCCGTCACCGTGTTGATCATCAGGTGCTTTACTTTGAATTGCACATCAGAGTGTGCAGGGTCTACAATCCATGTTGCCATGATATCTCTCTCCGTAGAATAATGTGTGTTTAAACACAAATATAAGCATAGTGCATGCGTGTCGCAACACGCGATCTGCATGTAAACCAATGAGTCTATTGGATGATCAGCACTCCGCTTGACGTTCCAAGCCTGTCTGCACCAGCATTGATCATGGCAATCGCCGTTTCACTATCACGTATTCCGCCACTTGCTTTAACCCTTACAGACGGACCAACATTGGAACGAAGGAGCTGAACATCCGCGATCGTGGCACCGCCTGTGCTGAATCCAGTGGACGTCTTGATAAAGTCCGCCCCAGCCTGTGTGACAATTGAGCACAGGTGCTTTTTTTCTTCGTCTGTAAGAAGGCAAGTTTCAATAATGACCTTGACGATCGCACCACCTGCGTGCACAGCCTGCGTAACCTCACGGATATCTTGGTATACCTCATCAAACAATCCGCTCTTTACGGCAGTGATCGAGGCCACCATGTCAATCTCTTGAGCCCCCTGACGGATAGCTATATCTGACTCGGCAACCTTGCTTGCAGTGGTCGACGCCCCAAGTGGGAAACCAACCACGGTGCACACAGGGATGGATTCAGACGCCAGGATGCCATAGGCGCGTTCTACGTACCATGGGAGGATACAAACGCTGGCAAATCTGTGTGTGATTGCCTCAGAACACACCTTTTGCACATCAGCAAGGGTGGAGTCGGGCTTGAGAACTGTATGATCTATCGTGGCGGCTAGATTCATATTCGTATCCTATTGTCTGTCCATGTCGCGTCCGTATACATCTGGTGGACGGTACCGGTGTTGAGAAAACGCTGAAAAATGTTGATTTACGGAGAAGATCAGGCCCGCCACCTTTTGCGTTGTGCAGTTGTACGCAACGTCGAATCGGAAGATCGCATCCTTGCCTGCAGCTTTAAGATTGTGAATCCGTATCCCCGCACCGACCGAGTTGTAATATCGTGCGTTAAGGTAGTTGGAGGCCTGCGTAAATGCTGTACCGATATCATGGAATGCAACCGCGCTCACACCAAAAATCCACAGGTTCCATTGTGGGAACCAACGAAGCTCGGTGTTTGCAACAAGGCGGCGTTCGCCAACCATCCAGTTCGCATCATATCCACGAAGACCGGACTGCAGATCTAGCACAAGCTGTCGGTAGCCGGTCCAATTCCATATTGACTGTGTCTTGACCTGCGATGCTACAACCACATGGGGCGAGAGTCGAAGGTGCGTTAAGCCGTGAATCTCCAGGTAGGTGTTTACGGCTCTGGCACCCGACTGAAAACCACTTCCGGCTGCGATCCGGCCGAACAGATAGAAATTCTCCGTAACCCGAGCGGATTGCTCGCCCTCGGCGCCGAGGTACCACATTGATGGAGCCCCCTCACCCATAGAAAACACGCGGCCCATCGTTGCAGAACCCCATGCCCCGTGCATGATATCCTCGGTTTCGTAGCCATTGAGAAACTGCGAACGGGAATAGGCCTGCCGAATAGATGAGAATCCAATCAATACATGACCTGTGTTATCAAAGGCCTGCATTGAGGCAGGAAGACCCCTGGAAACATCCGACATACGCACACTAAGGCTCGAGTAGAGTTGGTCGCCCACGCCATATGCCTGCGAGATCCACCCGTACACTTCTCGCGAGTGAAACGGAAGCAGTGTAGGGGGCTTCCCATCATTTGAGTAGGCAAAGTCGCTACCGAATTCGTTGAGGAGCTGCAGAGAAAATGCATATGGTGTTGAGAACCACCGATACGGCTGAGCAACGACAAGTTCCTGACGCGTTCGAAATTTATTGGCTTGAAGGATTCCACTAACGTCAACGAGCGAGCGAAACACACGGCGCCAATGGCCGTCGATCGTACCTTCAAACCCGATGTTGTTTTCTGTCTGATACAGCCCGAGCAGCAGCAAGCGTGAGCCCGTGCCAAGAACGTTAAACTCTTCCAGCTGACCACCATATGATGCAATGCCACCGCCTGTAGAGAAGATCACGGCGGGATCGAGTGACCACCTGTCCTGCGTTGTTATCGTTACGTCCGCCTGGCCACCAGTAACCGTATGTTCAACGCGAACTGAACTGAAGATCCCAATTCTTCGTAGGATTCGTTCCGTTTCCAGCAGATCTACGGTGTCGAGCTCATTGCCAACTCCAAACATCAACTCATCGTCGATTACATACTGCCGTGTTGTTACATGCAGCGCATTCATAAGATCAGCCGCAAAGAACCAGTCGGACTGCGTTGAATCCCAGACATCAAATCGACGGATCTTTACCGACCGAATCGTGGGATAGTCTTCTTCTTCTTCTGCAGATGTGAGAACAGGTATTGCCACCATGAGAATCAGCGGCATAAGGAACAATGCGGAGAATCTTCTCATCTTACAAACTACGCCGTTCCTGTGACTGATACTCGAGTAGCATCGCACGAACATCGCTCGAAGTTCGGCATTCAACGAGCTGATCTACAAGCTTTCTGCTGGATTCTATATGCGCAGTCTGGATGCGACGTTGCAGTTCTGGCACAACATGGGGTGTAACACTAAAGTGCTGTACTCCGATTCCAAGTAGGAGATCGGTGGCCGCCACTTGGGCAGCCATTTCACCACAGACGCTTACTTCAACGCCATTTCGATGTGCCGACTCAACGATCATCGTCATGAGTCGTATCACAGATGGATGTATGCAGTCGAACATATCCGAGACAAGTTCGTTCGTTCTGTCTGCAGCCAACGTGTATTGTGTAAGATCGTTTGTTCCGATCGAAATAAAGTCAACATACTTCGATAAAACATCAGACATAATGGCGGCGGCAGGCGTCTCAATCATGATTCCCACTGGGATATCAAGGGCTTGCTGGCGTTCTTCTTCGATGGTACGAATGCAGTGATCAATAATCTCGCGCGCAGTGCTGACTTCAGCATACGACGTAATCATCGGCAGCATGATTCGCGTGCGTCCGCTGTCTGCTGCCTTCAATACGGCCGTTATCTGTTGTTCAAAGATTCCAGGCTGTGCAAGCAGGAATCGAATCCCTCGAAGCCCAAGGACTGGGTTTTGTTCTGTATACGGGGAGTAGCTCCCGAACTTATCGCCTCCAATGTCAAACGCGCGAAAGGTCACGGTTTTTTCTGGACACGAGCGAAGTATCTGTGAATACCAGGCTGTCTGCTGCTCAATGGACGGGAAGGTTCCATCACCAGAGAGCATCATTTCGGTTCGTACAAGTCCAATTCCGTGAGCATGGTACTGGTGCGCAAGAACTGCGGCAGCAGGATTGTCGACGTTAGCCAGCACATGTATCTCGGTGCCGTCGGTCGTAACAACTGCGCCGTGAACCGGCGTACGTTCCCTCTTGATCCTGATCTGCTCCTGCTCCCGTTCTGCGCTATAATCCACACGTAACTGATCATCTGGATCAATGAAACAGGTACCGTTGTTTGCATCGACGATGAGTACTTCACCACTGGCAATGCTGGATGTTGCATCATGCATCGATACGATGGCTGGAATGCCGAGATCACGTGCAATGATGGATACATGCGAGTCTATCCCGCCGTCCTCAAGGATGAACCCAACAGCCCCCTGCTCCGAGAACCGGAACATATCCGCCGGAGTAAGTGATGCAGCGACAACGATGGCAGGTTCGTGTAGACCAGTCTGAGCTGCCTGCGGTTGTAACTCGGCTATGAGCCGCTCCTGAACGTGCTGGATATCTATTGCCCGGTCCCGAAAGAGCGAGTTTGTCGACAGCATAAGCAACCGCGCCTGCTTTACAAATTCAGCCGTTACGGCATCGACAGCCGACTCGCCATTGAGAATTCGTTGCTCAATATCCTGCGAAACAACTGGATCGCTCACGATCATGGCATGAGTCTCAACGATCGACGCTAACGTTGGTGAGCTCAGATGTGCACGGCGCGCAACGTCATGTAAATCATGTTCAACGCTCTGTTTTGCAGCTCTGAACAATGAAAGTTCATCATGGGGCGAGGTATGGCTACCACGGCTTGTTCGGCTTCCTATAGCTGGCACCACGACTGCCGTAGCAATAGCGATGCCCACAGATGAACCAATTCCGTAAAGTTGCCGCACGACTACTCTTCTCCAAAGCCAGATGCAAAGAGTTCACTGATCACGTCCGATGCACGCACCTCATCAGGACCCTCTACCTGCAGAGCTACCGAACTTCCAAACTCGGCAGCAAGCGTCATAACTCCGATGATGCTTTTCGCATTAACATGGAAACCGTCCTTGATCAGGTAGATATCACTTGAGAATGATGCTGCTGCCTTGACGAGCATTGCGGCCGGACGAGTATGAAGACCAGCTCGATTCATCACATGTAGTGTCTTCTCGATCATCTCTTACAGCCCCTTTCCATCCTTGCCTGCCGCCTTCAGCAGTCTGTTATAGAGCGCTTCGTGCGCCATCACTGATTCGTCACAAAGTACTACAATCAATCGTGTCTGCAAGCTATCAGCCCTGCGCAATTCATCAAACACCGTTGCTGCAGAAAGTAAACGAACAGCATGGGATGGGAACTCGCCGAGATACTCCTCTGGGACAAGTACGATAGATGAGCGCGTGTCTCCCTGCAGAAACATGTTAGCTTGGTCAATTGTCTTACTGAGAATCACCTCTGCAGCTGGAGCATAGTGGCGGTACTTTGTACCCGGGGAGCGGACAACTTCTGACTCGCCGGGCTGACCTGAACGGACGACCGCTCCAAACCCAAGCTTCTCAAGGTCAAGTGCGGAAACTGCACCCGGCCGTAGCACATGGATTGTACCATCAAGAATGCGGATGACCGTGCTTTCGATGCCGTGTTCACATGCCCCTCCGTCAAGGATGTAGACGTCCTTTCCGAGGTCTTCAAAAACATGCTCAGCACGCGTTGGACTTGGACGTCCAGAAACATTGGCACTCGGAGCTGCCAGGGGGCTTCCCGCGGCCCGAATGAGATCGAGAAATATCGAATTGGACGGCATGCGCACTGCTACTGTGTCGAGTCCGGCGGTAACCGCAGAAGGCACGTCGTCAGAGCACGGCACCACCAGCGTAAGAGGTCCGGGCCAGAAAGCTGTTCCGATCTTCTGAATAACTGCCCTGCCTTCTTCGGTCGTAAGTGTATATGCTTCCTCGAACGAAGAAACATGGACGATCAGGGGATTATCCTGCGGACGCCCTTTTCGCCTAAAAATCTCTGTGATAGCCTCTGGTTGATTAATCGATCCTGCAAGCCCGTAGACGGTTTCGGTTGGGACTGCTACAATCCCACCATTCTGCAGGATTGTTGATGCCTCAAGGATATTCTCGTGGGTTGATGCATGAATCATACGACAAGTATAACTCTCCGGCACCATGCCAGATGCGCTGTGTAGTTTTGCGTTATGATTCGTCCCGTTTCAACCTTTCTGGTCTCCCCGACCATCCCCGCTGCACTGCGTCCATTAGTTGAACTTTCGCGCAACTTTTGGTGGTGTTGGGATAGTGATACAATAGCTCTCTGGGCCTCAATCGATCCGATTCTCTGGAATACAACGCACCATAACCCTGTGCTGCTGCTGCAGCAAGTGTCGCATGCGCGATTGTTGGACCTTGCAGCTGATCCACAATTCGTGGATCATATGCAGGAGGCTTACGGGCGCTTCATGTCGTACATGTCTGAACCGTGCGGAATGAGCATTGCCTATTTCTGCGCTGAGTTTGGCCTGCATGAAAGTTTCCAGATGTACTCTGGCGGACTTGGCGTGCTCGCAGGTGATCACCTAAAGAGTGCGAGCGACCTTCACATCCCACTCTTTGGAGTAGGCCTTCTCTATCAGGAGGGATACTTCCGACAGTACCTTACAGAGAACGGTTGGCAGAACGAGCAGTACCAGGAGTTAGATTTTCATGCCTTGCCGCTGGAACAGGTAACTGCTGCAGACGGCAGCCCGCTCAGGGTCTATGTAGACTTGCCGCTGGGACGGTGCTTTGTTTCTGTGTGGAAGGTTGCTGTAGGACGTGTAACGCTGTTCCTACTTGATTCCAATGTTGGCGAGAACACTCACCCAACCCTTCGTGATATCACAGACAGGCTCTACGGGGGATCTACCGATACGCGTATTATGCAGGAAATGCTGCTTGGGATCGGTGGCATGCGCGCTCTCGAGGCTATGCACATCCAGCCAGCGGCGTGTCACATCAACGAGGGGCATGCCGCATTTTCAATGCTGGAGCGCACGCGTCAGATCATGAGTCAGCATCACCTTTCCTTCGCCCAAGCATGGAAAGTGATGCAGTCAAACTCCATCTTCACCACACACACACCTGTACCTGCAGGGAATGAAGTGTTTGATGCTTCAGTACTGGAGCCCTATTTCCTTGAGTATGTTTCCTCAATGGGGCTCAGCTGGGATGCGTTTCTCTCGCTCGGTCAGAGTCGAGACAAGTCCCGTGAGAAGTTCTCGATGACGATCCTAGGCATACGAGGATCGTCATTCCGTAACGGTGTAAGCTCTCTGCATGGTCATGTAGCACGGGAAATGTGGCACAGCATCTGGCCGGGATTCCCAATTGATGAAATCCCTGTCAACGGCCTCGTCAATGGCGTTCATACAAAGACGTGGCTTGCGCCAGAATTGGCACGGCTCTACACCAAGTACCTGGGTGCGTCGTGGACAGAAGCTCCATGGAACGAATCATCATGGAATGGCATCGACAATCTACCCGATAACGAATTGTGGCATGTACATTCACAGCGGCGTGCCCGCTTGATTGCCGGCACGCGTAAACATATCGTCGAAAAGCATCACGCATCACTGACGCAAAAACAAGCGCTGACAATTCAGAACTGTCTCGATCCCGATGCGCTTACCATTGGTTTTGCCCGCAGATTTGCAACATATAAGCGTGCTGACCTGCTTACACGAGACATGGAGCGTTTGTCACGGATCATCCGAAACTCCGAAAGACCTGTTCAGTTTATCCTGGCGGGCAAAGCACATCCGCGCGATGTTCAGGGTAAGGAATTGATTCAGCGTGTGCATCAAGTGATTCGCGAACATGAACTGGAGAACAGCATCGTGTTTCTCGAGGATTACGAGATGGACGTTGCCCGCCTGCTCGTGCGCGGCTGCGACGTCTGGCTTAACACTCCTCGAAGGCCCCATGAGGCTTCGGGCACTTCCGGCATGAAGGCGGCTCTCAACGGCGTTCTGCACTGTTCCATTCTCGATGGTTGGTGGGCCGAAGCATACAATGGCCAAAATGGGTGGGCGATTGGTCGGGGAGAAATGCTCGACGACGATGAACAGGATGCCGTAGACAGCGCCACCTTTTATGACATCCTCGAGTACGACATCGTTCCCCGGTTCTATAATCGCAATGCATCCGGGGTTCCCACTGAGTGGATGCGCATGATGAAAGAGAACATTCGATCCAATGCATGGCGCTATGCTGCTGAGCGTATGGTCTCTGACTACTCCGCACGGGCCTATACACCGGCTATCGAGCGTGGCATTGAGTTCCTTGCTCACAATGCTTCACTAGCGCGAGAAGTCGTAGAGTACGAGCAGAAGCTCCAGGGTGGATGGCACGAGATCACAATCGTTGACGTAGTCTCCGGCACAGAATCACATTCGCATGTTGGAGATCCAATTCACGTGCGTGCATCAATTCAGCTGGGCCAGTTTTCACCAAGTGAAATCATTGTGCAGCTTATCAGCGGCCCTGTTAGCTCCAAGCACGAGATACAGCCGGAATCAATTGTTATGATGAATCTCGTGAAACATGAGCACCAGATCGCATACTATGCCGGCGATACGATCTGTGCTTCAAGTGGCTTTCACGGCTGTACTGTTCGAGTTCTGCCGAACCATCGAGGCTACCCAAGTGTTGTTGAATCAGGATTTAGCCGGTATCCGAATCACGCATGAAACTTTCTTAAGTTACGGGGCTTCTTTGAGCAACCAATGATCAACAACCGACATCCTAGATGGAGAAACGTATGATTCGTGCAGCATTACTTCTGACGCTGATTTCTTTGAGTTACTTTGGGGCAAGTGCACAGACGAGCTTCGTAACATTCCTTCATAACAGTCCAGATCCTACGCTGCGCGAAGTTGATTTGTACATCACGCAAGCAGGCATTACGTCGAAAGTCGAAGACGTTGCTTTCCAATCAGCAGACAATCTCAACTCCGTTGCCATCTTTGGAGACCTGGAGCTTGTAATCGGGGTTGCACCGGGCAACAGCGTCAGTATGGGCGATGTTGTTGCAGAGCATGCCTTTACACCTGCACCTGACTTGGGGTACATGGCAATTCTGCACGGCGTTTCAACTCCAGCCAGTTACTTAGCCAATCCAGATGCGAAAAGCACCAAGCTTGCCGTTACGTCGTATGCCGTTGAAAACTCCAATACCGACCCGAACAAAACAGCTCTGTACTTCTTTCATGGTGCGAGCGATATGGAAAAATGCGATTTCTGGATCCGTGGCGGTGCTAAGGTAGCAGCAGCCAATATCGCGTTCACAGAGCGCAACACTGCGGCAGCAGTGGTTGATCGCAAAGTTTTAACAATCGACTGCACCAAGCCAGGTGATAAGACAAAGGTGCTGGCATCGTTCAGTGTTGACTTTGCATCACTTGCCAGCTCTGTTATCGTATGTGCCGTAAGTGGCTTTAAGACCCTAGAAGACAACAACAAGAGCACAGATACACTTGCCTTGCTCTCCGTTCTCGAAGACGGGCGTGTGGTTCGTTCGCCCCTTATGGCAGGATCCCAGACTTGTCGTGTACAGCTGGTCCATGCCGCAGCCGATCCTGCTCTTACTCAGGTTGACGTGTATATCAACGGAACGAAGGCTGCAGACAATCTTGCATTTCGCAAGGCAACTGGGTTTACACCCGTCGTAGCAAACTCGCCGATCGTTGTTGGATTTGCTCCAGCGGCATCAAATGCCTACAAGGACACACTTCTAACAATTACGCTGGACCCACTGCGTCCATCACGGCTCTATACGATTGTTGCTTCGGGCGTTGCTGATACCTCGAAGTTTGCCAAGAATCCGAACGGCTTGTACACAGGAGTTCGCCTCTCTGTGCTTGATGGAGCGCTTGAGCAGTCAGCCTCTGCCAAGACATCTGTGCGTACTGGACATTTCGTTACAGATGCCCCTGTAGTTTCAATCATGAGTAGCCGTGCTAGCTATGCGTCGAAGGTTAAGTACACAGACCTTACTCCAACGTACACAGAGGTTGAACCAGCAATAGATACCCTCTGGCTTACTGATGCTGAAGGCACAAAGATCAAGGGCTATGTGTGTGATCTTCGCGGGTCCAACCGCGCAACGCTTGCCCTTGCTACCGGATTCCTCGCCCCTGCTCAAAACAATACCGGTCCGGCGTTGAAGCTCATCCTTATCGATGCAAACGGCAACGTCAATGCATCAGCGGAAGAAGTCGAGCCGGGTGGTAATACCTCCGTACAGGAAGATGTTCTGATCTCTCGTGGATGGTCCGTTGGACCTAATCCAGTTGCACGCGAGTTAGCGGTCAGCATCCCAACACAGGAAGAGAACGGCACGCTGAAGTTTGCTCTGGTGAGCACTGCTGGACAAACCGTTGCTGCCGGATCTTTCGAGCAAGTTCAACAATCCCAAGAACTTAGACTGAACGTAGAAAACCTTCCCCAGGGGGCTTACAGCCTCGTAGTAACGAATACCTCCGGCCGCATCATTGGCTCGTGGAGTGTAACGATTACACGCTGATTTTTCCTATCTTTGCGGTCCTCTTTGGGACCACAATGTTTGAATCACTAAGCGACAAACTCGAATCTGCCTTACGGGCGATACGAGGACAGAACAAACTTACCGAGCAGAACGTTGACGAAGCGTTAACGGAGGTACGTCGTGCGCTCCTAGATGCTGACGTAAACTTCGCGGTCGTCAAAAAGTTTATCGAAGACGTCAAAGAAAAATCTCTTGGCATGGAAGTCAAGGGGAATGTCCTGCCAGGACAGCTCATGATCAAGTTGATCCATGATGAGCTGGTAGCGCTGATGGGGTCTTCGAAGTCTGATCTGATCAAAGCCCAACAGGCGCCAACTGTGATCATGGTTGCTGGTTTGCAGGGTTCTGGTAAGACAACGTTCTGCGGAAAATTGGCAAACTCGTTGAAGAAGCAAGGACGCCTTCCGCTTCTCGTTGCATGCGATATCTACCGTCCTGCCGCTGTTGACCAGCTCAAGACGCTTGGACAGAGCATTGCGCTGCCTGTGTTTTCGAAAGAGAATGCCAAGCCTTCTGAGATTGCCGACGAAGCAATGACCTTTGCACGGAAGTTTGGTCGCGATACGGTCATTGTTGACACGGCTGGCCGTCTTACCATCGACGAAGAGATGATGAAGGAGGTTGAAGACCTTCGTAATCAGCTTAAGCCCCATGAGATTCTGTTTGTCTGCGATGCAATGACTGGCCAGGACGCCGTCAATACTGCGCAGGCATTTCACGACCGTCTCGAACTTACAGGTGTAGTGCTAACAAAGCTTGATGGCGACACCCGCGGCGGGGCCGCATTGTCTATCAGGTCTGTTGTGGGCAAACCAATCAAGTTTGTCGGGGTTGGCGAAAAGATTGACGCACTTGAGCCGTTTTACCCAGAGCGTATCGCCTCGCGCATTCTCGGCATGGGTGATATCGTCACGCTTGTCGAAAAGGCCCAGGCACAGATAGATGAAAAGGAAGCAGAGCGCCTCGAAGAAAAGCTCAAGAAGAATGAGTTCACATTTGAAGACTTTCTCGATCAAATGAAGCTCATCAAGAAAATGGGATCCTTGCGCGACCTTTTGGGAATGATCCCAGGCGTTGACAAGGCACTTCGTGGTGTTGAGATAGACGACAAGGCCTTTGGCAGGGTCGAGGCGATTATCCTCTCTATGACGAAAGAAGAACGGGGTAATCCACGCCTGCTGAATGGAAGCCGCCGCAAGCGTATAGCAAGTGGCAGCGGAACATCAATTCAGGATGTGAATCGCCTGATCAAACAGTTTGAAGACATGCAAAAGATGATGCGAAACATGACGAAGGGTAAGATGGCGAACATGATGGGTGGTCGCCTTCCGCAAATGCCCTTTGGCATGAAACGCTGACCTATTTTTTTCACTTACCACGTTCTAGGAGAACATTATGGTAAAACTCCGCTTGCGTCGCAGAGGTCGTAAGAAACATCCGTTCTACGACATCATTGCGATCGACGGACGCGACCGTCGCGACGGCGCTTCGATTGAACGCGTTGGGTTTATCGACCCAATGACAACCCCAAAAGCAGTTACGCTTAATGCTGACCGCGCACTATACTGGCTTAATGTTGGTGCTCAACCAACAGAAGTTGTACGCGAGATCCTTAGCCGCGAAGGCGTTCTTCTTCGCCGCCACCTTGGCTTCAAGGGCGCAACGGCCGAAGAGATCGACGCAGCAGTTGCAAAGCATCGCGAAGTTGCAGCATCGCGCTATACGCGCCTCAAGCAGCGTCGTGCAGACCGTGCCCGTGCAAAGGCTGAAGCAGCAAAGGCACCACCAGCACCGGTAGCTGAAGCTCCAGCAGCTGAAGCACCAGCAGAAGAAGCAGCTCCAGAGGCAGCAGCAGAATAACTCTGCCGCCCCAACATTCGTAGGAAACGAACAGCGCGGTCATAGTGTTATGATCGCGCTGTTGTCTTTTTACCCATCCCCATTCTATGGCGTCACGATCTATGCTTCATTCATCGTTTGCCCCCTACCTCGCGCAGCAACGAGTGTTCTCACGCGTGATCAAACTCATGTTTGCAACTGCAGGCTGCTATTGGATCGTTATCTACGGATTTCAGGTGCTGGGCTGGATAGATCATGAGACGCTGAAGATTCTGCGGGACGGACAAACGATGATCTATTTTGTTCTGCTCACGCTCTGGGGCATGGAATACATGCGCGAAACCAAGCGCTTAAAGAAGCTTATCTCCGCAGCCGATGATTTAGGCACTCGTGTGCATGACATGTCGTTGTCGCAGGTGCACTCGCCTGGTTCCACACTCACAATACTCTGGCCCCTGGGGCCAGGACCAGCAGCGTTGATATACGCGCTTATCAACATCGGCGGGCTGTTTCTTGCTGCGGTGCTCATTGGCATGCGCTATATCGCAGCGTTCAAAGCACTCTGAACATCTAGAAGACGCAGACAGCTTGTATTTTGGCCACATCACTATGGAGGCCAACGATGTCTACTCGCTCATGGGTTGTTCTGCAGCTGTTCATCTTTGCATCGGTAGCAGCACTAGCCACGCCCGACACAGTCCGTGTTGACAATGGCGTATTCGGATCTACAAATCCCCCACGAGACGGCTGGGAAGAGTCTATCATCATTGCCCCCAACACGCCGTGCAGGATAACTGGCCTCATGGTCTATTATGGGGCTGGCACAGGCCAGGATCAGATTCGGATAACCGGCGACGCATCAGAAGGCACCATACCGCCTACGCAATACTGCTTCTCGTACAACACACTGGGCGCTGCTACCGTATCGGTTGATCAACCGGGATGGAAGACAGTGATGTTCGACGGACAGGACATACGCATCGATGGCAACGAGCGCATCGTTGTGCAGCATGTTATGTCGGCGAATGGTCCACGGTGGGGTCAGGACAACAACGGACAAAGCCCTACAACATCCTATCAATACGATCCGGTCTCACCGAACCCCAACTTCTTCAACATCCCTGGCATCTATTATCTGGCCAAGGGAGACTACATGGTGCGTTTGATTATCGACAACAAGCCTGCGTACCGCAAGCCCCCTACATGGATAGACGTAACAGCAGAAGCAGGCCTGCCATCCGGCACGTCGGCACTAAAGACCGATCAGCTTAGCGTTGTAGACTGGGATGGAGACGGATACGATGATTTCTGTATCGCGGGGCAGTTCTTTCGCAACAAAGGCAATGGCACATTTGAGAAGATCGCCGCCCCGTTCAACGCTAGTGCACCAACTGCATGGGCAGACGTTGACAATGATGGAGACATGGACTGCTTGGTAGCAGGGGGCTTTGGAAGCGAAAAGCTGTGGCGCAATGACGGTGCTGGAACATTCACTGATGTAACAGCACCTTCTCGACTTTCAAACAATGCTCCTCTGGTGACGGCGCTTTGGCTTGATATCGAACACGATGGCGACCTCGACCTCTTCCTTGCCAACGGACGATCAGAATCCAATGGTAATGAAGTGTACTTCCAGGACAAA
Source organism: Patescibacteria group bacterium (assembly GCA_044238605.1). Taxonomy (GTDB): domain Bacteria; phylum Bacteroidota; class Ignavibacteria; order Kapaibacteriales; family Kapaibacteriaceae; genus UBA10438. Next base: position 85,359 of record JBIICY010000003.1, on the reverse strand, counting down.
CTCTGGCGCAATGACGGCAATTGGACGTTCACCGATGTAACAGCATCGTCAGGGATAGCAAAGGGAGAGCCAGCACCATTCTTCGACACTTGGGGTGCATCTCTAACCGATTACAACAATGACGGCCTCACAGACATCTTTGTTGCCACATACCGACTAGCACCGGACCGCCTCTACAGGAACAATGGAGATGGGACGTTTACTGACGTTTCGAAAGAAACTGGCACACAGGGTATACCAACTACCCAGACACAGTACTTCGGACACGGCATGGGATCTGAATGGTCGGATGTTAACAACGACGGCACTGCTGATCTGATCATAGGTAATCTTGGCCATCCGGATTCACGGGCACAGTATTCTAATCCAACACTGATGTTGCTCAATGGTGGGCTCTCAAACAAATGGCTGTTTTCAAATGACTATGCATGGAAAGATGATGCTCTATCATGGCATGGAATTGCGTTCAAAGAAATGAATGCGGGTGTGTGCGCTGCAGATTTTGACCACGATGGACGCACAGACCTATGGCATGGACAGATATCCTATGAAGCTTTCGGCAGCGGGGCTAATCGTCCGGCACACTTCTACCTCAACAAGCCCCTTGATGCATCGGGGAAACGTCGATTTCAAGACAATACCTGGGAAACAGGAATGTTCATCCATGGAGCATGGACGGCGTGCAGGGTTGACTTTGATAGAGACGGAGACATGGATCTGATCTGTGCCAGCGGCACCGAACGTGTAAAGCTGTTTCGTAATGATCTTGCCAAGACTGGATCTTCGATCACGATTCGCCTTAAGGATGTGCGGCCCGGCAAGAACGCCAGTGCATATGGCGCGCGACTCCAGGTATACTCCGGCAACGTGATTCAAACACGATGGCTGCCAGGTACCGTTTCGGGTGGACGTATGTCGCAGATGACGAATGATCTACACACGGGATTACCTTCCAACAGCATCGACAGTGTTGTCGTGTTCTGGCCAGGCGGACATATCACCCGCCATACAGACTGCGTGGCGGGCACATTTGTTCGCTTGTCAAGTGATGGCAAGAACCTGGCAGTAATCAGCAATCCAAGACCGGCACAGATCACCCCATCACACGGTTCGCTCACGGATACTGTTGTTACATTTCGATGGGTTGCTGCAGAGCCATCTGTCAGACTAGAAATCCGACAGGAAGGTCCGTCACCTTCGATCATTCTGTCCGAGACAGTTACGGGTAACAGCCTACAGCATGCGCTTGTACGTGGACGCACCTATTCGTGGCGTGTGTCTTCGGTTTCCAATAATCTGCTGGCACAAACCCCCTTCTGGACATTTACAGTGGGAGCACCCCGGCCAAATAGAGTCGTGATCCTTAAGCCATCCTCTGGAAGTGCCGACGTTCCTTTGACAACCGACGTCTGGTGGGGTCCATCATCATTCGATATGCAGGATGCTGTTATTCCTGTGAAGTACCACCTCGTGCTAACGACGCAGAATGCCGGTTCACAGCCCTCGCCAATTCTTGATACGGTTACCGGATCAACATCTATCGAGGTTTCTCAACTTCCCCCAAACACCCCTCTTGTCTGCACGATAACTCCGATGTGCCAGATCCTAGAGGGCATTACAACGTTAGGCGACACCTCTGTTTCACTGTTCAGAACGTATGATGTGCCGCAAGCCCCATACACGATCGCACCCGCAAACAATGCAGAGGCCGTCTCTACCCGTCCGCGATTCCAATGGTCGCGTCCGCGAGTCGTAGACAAAGGCTTTGAGCTTGAAGTAGACACCCTGTCCTCGTTCGCCACAGCAACACTCAAACGAGCAAGCGATACATCGATTACGTGGACTCCTCCACTCAAAGCTGGACGCAGGTACTTCTGGCGTGCCAGAGGCAACAACCTGGCAGGCAATGGCCGCTGGAGTGATGGCTCAACATTTCTAACAGCCGGTACAACCAACGTGACCGATCAGCAAGAGCATTCGTGCAATTCTCACATGATCGAGTGTTATGATCTTCGGGGCAACCTGCTTACCAAGGGGCTTGTGGAACAATCGACACATCTGCTGGAAGACCTTCGTGGGGTGGTGCTCATCGTAAAACGCAACGAGCTCGGCAACCTCTGTGGCACCGAGCTCGTGATTCGATAACATCTGTTACTGTAAGATCACTTCCGTGTCTTCTTGACCTCGATCTGAACCGTTCGGCTCAGGAACCGTTCTTCAGGCGTGGTGTACGATTCGATGCCTGGAGGGAATTTGTCCGTCGTAATGTCGTTGCATTGAATGTCGACCTTCTTCCGCAAGTACTTCTTGATCGTTTCGCACACAGCGTCGGCACGCTTTTGAGAGAGCTTCTTGTTGAACTCTGCATTGCCGAGCATATCTGCAAATCCGCGAACAATTACCGTTGAGCCTGTAGGGACGTTTTCGACAAACGTCTTGATCTGCTCCTCAGCAATTGCAGAAATCTCGTCTGATGCAACTTCGAACAACGTGAGCGTCAAGCGTTCCAGCTCGGTGTTCATTGTATCCTTCTTTACAGTTAGCTGCGTTGTTGCAGACGCTGTTGAACGGCGGATACCGTTGATCTTGAGGCGCACATTGACGGGCTCGCCCGAGCGCATCTTGTCTGCAACAGTAATGGAGAGATCTTGCATGGTAACGCTTGGCAGCCCCTTACCGCTTTGGGCAAACAGCTGCTGTGAGCCAGATGTGGCTTCGAGTTCCCAATCCGTCACAAATCGCGTGCTGGTTCCTGTTGGATCGAACTGCAGACGTGGAGGATCTACTGTGCGAGCTTCGTTGAATCTGCGCTTGGCAACGGATGCGAGCAGATCCAAGTTGTCTGAGAAGATCTCGACACGCCTATTTTCGGCATACCCTTCTTCGGAAAGTCGACGCGTTGGCCTGTCTGGCGCGCATGCCCCGCCGCTTTGTACCGCAATGCGTGAATCTGCAATTCCCCAAACACGGATAAGGTATTCCTTCACAGCATTGGCCCGTTTTTGTGCAAGGTCGCAGTCCGAACTTTCAGTAGTTGGATCGGCTGTACCGCGCAAACGCACAGAATAACTCGGGTTCTTCTGCATACGCTCACCCATAACATTTAGAATGTCGCGGTGCACTGCTGTAGTTCGAGGGGCTACATCACTGAGTTTAAAATCAGCCCCTTTCTCTACCTGATGATACCGTGGAGAGATCGTGATTGTTTGCGGATCGAAGAAAACCGCCGGAAGCACAGGGAGCGCTTCAGTTACGTACTGCGTTGAGACATTGATGGTGAAGACATCTTTAAGAGCTCCTGAGGCTTCAACAGCTCTTGCCTTGATCGTCGCAGCAAGCTCTGGTGGCTTTGGATAGAATACCGTGTCGGTTCTGTATGCGCGCTCTGTAATGGTTACAAGCTCGCTGCCAACAGCAGTATCAAGCACGATGCGGTCGATACCCCGCACACGCGATTCCTCTGCATCTGGCTCTAGCTCCACGAGGAGTGAATCCACAAACTCTTCTCTTCTGCGTTCAACCGGCGTTGGTGGTTCTGGTGCGTTCATTGTGAACGCTACACTTACACCTGCACGGAGCAGATTTGTTGACCAGTCGAGTCCCTCGATGTTCTTCGAAAACGGAATCGTATACAGGAGTTCCGGCGTAAGTACCACCGAGTGGTTCTCCGTCATTGGAACATCGTAACCAACACCTACGACCGCTCCGATGGCAGGAGAGACAACACCCACAAGATTCTTGTTCGTTGTCTCGTTCCGTTCGCGACGTCCGTTTTCAAATGTGCCAGTGCTTGGTTCGATGAGTACTTCTTTTTGCGAATATGTTGGGCTTAGGAAACTCCCGAACGATACGCCACCCATGATGCGAAGAGGATTGATGGCGCGGAAATCAAGGAGGAACTCGCCCCCTACCCAATTCATCTTTGTATCGAGATAGTTGCGTGTCAGCGCCTGCTGTCCGCCAGTTACAAGAATCTTCTGATCCTGCGTAAACGATCCATTCATCGGAACAAACGTTCCACGAAGCGTTAGCCTCATGTGCTTGGTGATCTCGTGTCGCGCAAACAATGACAGCGAAAACGTTGTACCCGTTGCTCCCTCGTAGGGGGCGCAGCAGATTGGAGATTCGGGGATCGAGAAGATTCCCTGATGCTGCAGAAATCCCAGATTAGCGCTAAAGCCAATCTGCGAGAGCCAGACGTCTTCGGGAAGTGTGACCTTCCACCACTGAGACTGCGCAGGCTGTGTAAACAACACTCCAGCGGCCAGCAACATCGGAAGTAGGCGATTGATCATCGTGCACCCTCCGAGACCATGGTGGAGCACTGTTGGCGCTCCGTGCGTACTACCAGCACTCCAACACCGCTGAGCAGACTCTCAGGAATTGTTCGTTGATAGCTGCGCTGTGATTCCTCGGTACGTGTTGTGCAGTCCGACCACACCAATCTGCCACCGATGTCGTAAAGTTCGAGAGTAGCGGGTGCTGTTTCCGACAAGGTTCCTTCTACGCGGATACCGGAAGGCGTAACGATGCCCCGAACTGTAAGTGGTTCACCGAACGGATTGAACAATCGCGGGCCTTCGCCAACTCTGCAAATTCCGCGTATAAGAATCGGCTCGCTTCGCTTGTCAACACGCGTACCGGGGCCAGTGCCGATCTGAGTGATGCGGTCGTAGGTCATGGCAGTGATACTATCCTGCCCCAGCGTTGCCTGGAGGGTAATCGTAAACAAGTCGCTGTCAACCGTATCGAGTGGGATGCGGAAGAACACGGCCTCGCGCAAGCGGCGTACACCAGTATTGTCAATGATCTCGTCGGGGATTCTCTCGCTCGGCTGAATCGAGCTCGACACCCAACGCAGGGCTGAAGCATCGTAGGAAATTCTGAGCTCAACACTATCGATATCTGCTAAGCCGAGGAATTGCGCGCCTTCGGTGCGGAAACTGATCGTTGTGGACTCACCGATATCGAGCGTATCGCCAGATGCCGTAAAGCGCACAAACGACGGAGGAGGAGGAGCGATCGTGAATCTCTGGCTCGTATCTGCCTGCAGAATAACGGGCAGAACCTGCCAAACCCTTGCAGTGCCGTCACGCGAAGTCGTAAGTAGACGATCTCCTCTGTACGACCATCTCACAACATTTACATCGTTGCCGTGCTGATAACTTGATATCAGTGAGTATGACGTTGCATCATGGATCCGCGCAAATCGGTCATCGGAGGCACCGGCAATCATTGCTCCATCTGGCGAATACGCAACCATCCGAACCGCTCCGCCATAGCCGCTCAGCGTACCTTTGCGCGCGCCCGTCTCAGCATCCCAGATTGTTATCGTGGAGTCAGACATTCCAACGGCTACTGTCTTGCCATCCGGTGAAAATGCAACGCAGCGAACACCTTCTCGATTTGTATCGGAAACATTCCATTCTTCAACGGCTGTGGACTGATTCCAGAGTCTGATCGTTGCATCGCCACCGATCGAACAGATCTTGGTGCCATCTGGCGAAAATGCTGCACTAAGCGCACCCACAGCATGCTTGTTAAACGTGTTTGGCAATCCTGTTCTGCGTCCGTACACACGGGCCTCGCCAGCGCAGAGAACAACCCTAGTTCCATCGCCGTTAACAACCATGTCGTCCATGGTAGATCCTGCATTGTGCACGGCCTGGGGAACAGTGCTTGGGAATTGGTACACCCGCGTCCGGTTGTCATCACACTTGGTGAACAACCAGAGACCAGTTGGATCAAGCTCGATCTTGGTCACAACATCTGGGTGTGTGAATGTATACATTACAGAGTTGGTCTGCACATCCAAGCTTTTAACAGTATTATCATCTGAGCATGTAATGATACGTTCAGGATTTGACACCCATCGAACACCGTAATAGGCTGCACGTCCTGTGGTAACAGCCACAAGAGGAACGTTTGCACTAACTCGTGAACTCCAAACATGGGCCTCACCAGCAACGCTGACGACACGCTCATTATCTGGCGACCAGTATGCATCTGCTACGGGGCTGGAATGACCGCTGTAGATAACGTTGTCGTTCGCACCGGGTGGACGCAACTGAACAACACGAACACGGTAGAGTGTCGATGGTGCCAGCCCTTTAATGTTCCATTCGTACTGGAGCCCCTTTGCACTATCCTCAATCGTTGTCCAGTTATTGCCATCGTCTGGTGAAAACTCCAGCCTGACCGCGATTGTGTCAGCTACACCTGTCCATCGGATTGACACGATTGTGTCTCGCGATGTGTAATACGTTACTCCACCCGAGGGCGCAGCTAGTGTAAGCAGAGTATCCTGAGCTTGCGATGCCGCTGCTGCCAGCACCATAAGCGCAGATAGAACAAGAAAACGCATTGTGCGTACTCCGTAAATCATAAACGTAGGGATAAACTACGACGAAAGAATACGTATGCCAAGCGATTAGAATGGGGCTGGCCCGTCGCCAAGCATACCCACATCTGGGGCTACGTCAAACGCATCGCGATGGTAGGTAAGATCGTGGAATGCGGCCAGCTCCTTGTGGTAGAACAGGCGAATGTCGCCTGTAGGGCCATTTCGCTGCTTCCCGACGATTACCTCAGCGATATTTTCTGTGGACCTTCCGTCTTCGAACGTTGCAATCTTGTAGTATTCAGGACGGTGGATGAACATCACCACGTCGGCATCCTGCTCGATAGACCCAGACTCTCGAAGGTCTGAAAGCATCGGACGCTTGTCTGCACGTGATTCCAGTGTTCGGTTAAGCTGGGACAGCGCCATCACAGGCACTTGTAGTTCCTTAGCTACGGCCTTGAGTGCATGAGAGATCATCGAGATTTCGCGCTCACGGCTTTCAGCTCGCGGTGCATGCATCAACTGCAAGTAGTCCACAATGATCAGGTCGATCTTGTGCTCGATCTTCATTCGTCGGCACTTTGCGCGAAACTCCACCGGAGATAAACCAGCAGAATCATCAATAAAGATGTTTGCATCCATGAGATCATCGATGCGCGTTACCAGTCCGTGCATTTCAGACTGCGAGAGACGTCCACTACGAAGTGTCTGAAGACTGATCTGTGCATCTGCGGAGATCAGACGGAGCACCAGCTGGTGAGCAGACATTTCCAGGGAAAACACTCCAACAGCTTTTCCCTTTCGCGAAGCTTCGCGGGCGATGGAGAGAGCAAATGCTGTTTTACCCATAGACGGACGCGCAGCCACAATCACCAAATCCGACGGCTGGAGTCCGCTTAGCAACTGATCAAGCTGCGTAAAGCCTGTTGGCACACCGGTTATGCCATCATGCTCTTTGGACGCCATGGAAAAGATCTTTTCGATAGCATCCTTCGTTAGCTTCTTCATACCTGAGTATGACCTTCTCAGGCGTTTTTCTGCAACATCAAAGATCCGCTGTTCAGCACGGTCTACCTCGTCCAAGGCATCGGTAGTCTCATCGTAACAGTCGCGTACAATCTCACTTGCTACACGAATAAGCTGCCGTTTCAGAAAACGCTCAAGAACAATGCGAGCATGATGTTCAACGTTTGCTGCCGATACTGTTCGCACAGTCAGTTCAGTCAACGCAAACATGCCCCCTACCAATTCTAATGCACCATCCCGCTGGAGCTGATCAGTAAGTGAAACGAGGTCGATGGTAACTCCCCGCTCAAACATCGCCATCATCGCGTTGTAGATGCGTACGTGCTTGTCATGATAAAAGCACTCTGCATTGAGGATCTCGACCACTTTGGGAACGGCCTCTTTATCAAGGAGCATCGCCCCAAGTACGGCTACTTCTGCATCCGTAGAATGCGGTGGAACATTACCTATCGGATCATCATGATGCGCCTGCATGCCGCGCGTAGAACCATTGCTTGCCATGCCCGAAAACTATGGATTTAGGATTCGCGCTTCCGACGTAGTTATGCCAACCTTCGGGCGTAGTTATCAACACGCCATGGGGAAACTACTCGCTGTTCGCTGCTCGCTGTTCGCTGTTCGCTACTCGCTGTTCGCTACTCGCTGCTCGCTGCTTACAACAAGATCTCGCGCTGATGTTCTGCACTCGAATAAATGGCCTCTACGATACGCATGCGTTCGATGGCATCATCGATCGTGCTAACCATCGGAACAACGCCCTTTACGGCATTGATGAAGTGCTTCAGCTCTGTCTCGTACGACTTCATGTAAATCTCGAGCTGTGTCTTTCGCTGCGGAGCCGTCGAGCTATGAATGGTATTGCCCGTGCGCTTTACGAGACGATACGGGTTGATATATGCACTGCCCTTCTTGCCGAACACGTTGCAGTAATACAGATCTTCTGCACGAATGATCGACCAGCTTGTTTCGACAGTTGCCACAGCCCCATTTTCGAACTGGAGCATCGCAACAACTCCGTCTTCTACTGTTTTGGTTGCCTGGTGAAATGTTGACGCCGTAACGCTGCGGACCTTGCCAAAGTTGAGAACATGCATGATCATATCAATCACAGCGATGCCAAGATCTACGAGTACGCCACCGCCCGACATGTCCGCATTGGCAAGCCATCTGGCATCGGTTGAACGCTGCTTTACCCATCCAGCTTTAACGTAATACACCGCGCCGATTTCTCCGCGATCAACGGCATTTTTCATATTCACAACATCTGGCCTGAATCGATGATTCATTCCAATCATTGCATTCACTCCGTGGTGTTGGGCGAGTGTGCGAATCTCCACGGTTTCCTGCAATGTGCGAGCTGCCGGACGCTCGATAAAGACGTTCTTGCCAGCTGCAAGTGCAACCTTCGCTAACGAGGCATGGGCATCGGTACTGGTGGTAACGAAAACTGCCTGCACACCCGGAAGCGTAAGCGCCTCCTCCAATGTCCGGTATGCGTGAGGAACGTTGTACTTCTCTGCGAGGATACGAGCCTTCGAGACCTGCCTGTCGCAAATTGCAAGTATCTTAACTCCTGGCATAGAAGCTAGAATTGGCAAATGCACACTTTGCGCGATGTTTCCCGCGCCAACGAGAATGATTCCTACCATGCTTGTTGCGAAGCAACAATCGTGCCGTCACTGCAGATTGAGTAACTCGAGAGCCGACATTGCAACGGTTTCAGGGGCTATTGACTTCATGCAGCGGAAATGTCCTTTAGGGCACTGCGACTTACCGATATGACTACACGGCCGGCATGGAACATCAGCTGATTCAACAACACTGTGCCTCACTGCGTAAGGGGTAAAGCCGAGCTCAGGGACTGTTCCGCCGTAAATAGCAGCAACAGGAATACCTCTGGCCGCGGCCATATGCACCAAAGCAGAATCACACGAGATCACACAATCAAGTGTATCAAGCAGAGCGGTGGTCTCGGCCAACGAGGCAGCACCGTCTCCTCGTACCACACCAACACCGGACTCTCTCTCGATCTGATCGCATAGCGGCACTTCGGCAGCTCCGCCAAGAGTAACAATCTCTGCGTTATGCACTTGTACAAGCTCTCTCACAACCTTAGCCATAAGCTCTGGTGGATAGCGCTTCGTAAAGTGCTGGGCCCCGGGTGCGATGCCAATTCTTGTCCGTATGGTATGCCCGGCTCGTCTAGCCGATCGGCCTTCATTTGGAAGCGGCCATAACTCGAGTCCACCATTATCGCCAGGTATACCTAGCTCACGCAGAGGTTCAAGGAAGCGCTGCACGATGTGGCTCAAGGAATGGGGCCTATGCTTGAAGTAGACCATCGCAAGCTTTGCAAGACGGTGCTTGTTATATCGCACTACTTTGAGGTTCGAGGTTCGAGACAGGCTTCTAATGATCGTTGCAGAGCGACGGCTTCGTTGCAAGTCCACGATGAGATCGTAGGAAGCAAAGCCGTTCATGTGACCTTCTTGCCCCCTCTGAACAGCCACAACATTTCGCACATGTGGGTTGCTGTTCCACACTTCCCGATAGCGTACATCAACAGCAACATCGATCGCCGCCTCAGGGTAGGCGTTCCTTAAGGCACGAATCACCGGTGTTGTTAAAATCACATCACCGAGTGACGTAAGTCGTATTACAAGAATTGAATTCATTCTGCGGGTTTTGCGATCTTTGCAGTTGTACCCAATAATACGGCCAAAGCAAGTATGCGATTCTCAGTTGAACAAGATGACGAGCTGGTAGTTTTTACCCTAAAAGAACCTGCATTGGATTCGATGCTCGCCCCGGAAGTCAAGAGTGAGATTCTCATTCTCTGTCAGCCCTCGGTAAAGGCGCTGGTGGTAGATCTTTCAGCTGTACAGCTGTGCGACTCGCAAGGGTTGTCCTCACTTTTGCTGGCAAACAGACAGATGAAGGATAACGAAGGATTTGTGATCCTTGTTGGTGCTCAGGAAACTGTTCGGCAAATGTTCCGCATCTCGCAGATCGAATACCTGTTTGAGTTTCAGCCTACAGTTAACGACGCCATCGCCTGGCTTCAGAGCTAACTATCTCGCTGTTCGCTGTTCGCTGTTCGCTACCCGCTACTCGCTAGTCTTTCGCTGGGAGCGGTAGCGAACCTGGAATCCCCATAAGTGGGAAGTCCTTGCGGAGAGGATACAACGGCGTGCCGTCGGTATCCATAAAGTCCTCCGGCATGAAGAACCTGCGCAGATCTGGGTGTCCATCAAAGATCACACCGTACATGTCGTAGGCTTCGCGCTCATACCAGTTGGCAGATTCCCAAACCTCGGATGCTGTTGGAACATGAGGGTTGTCTTCGCGAACGTGTGCCTTTACGCGGACATGCGTTGCCGTGGGGATTGAATACAGGAAGTACACAACATCGAACCGCTCGCCGGGTTTAGCCCAATCGATTACCGTCATATCAACAAGCTGATTGAACTGGGTAACCGGATTTTCTTTGAGCTCGGCCAGGACCTCAATCAACTCGGAGAGTTTTACAACAAGCGTCAGATCTCCATGGTGTTCTACTGGTTGAACATCAGATGCGACTGCCTTTGCGACGTTGAGGATTTCGGATGTGCTGAGTGCCATTCGTCGTGTGCCTTTGTAAAAACTGTACCAATTTACGGCGCCGAATCGATACACGTATGGATCTCTCGGGCAGCGTTGCAAAAATACGGTCCCAGAATGGATTACTTACGCCAAATGCCCGATCAGGGTTGACAAAGTGATGATGCATATGGTGCGTTTTGAGCTGACGCCCAAGCTTTGAGGTAAAATTTACATGATGCACAGCGTAGTGGATCATGTCATACCCCACATATCCGGCAACAAACCCCACCCACACAGGTTGATGGAACGGGGCTAACAGCCCCATAAAGACGAGGTAGAACAATCCCGCCAGCGGCAGGCTTACAAGCGGGGGCATTACTAGACGCGTTGAATCTCGTGGATAGGCATGATGAATGCCGTGAACAAGAAAGTGAAGCCTCTTGCCCAGCATGGTGCGCGGCTCAAAGTGAAACGCCCAGCGATGGATCACGTACTCGGCAATCGTCCAAAGGGCAATTCCGCAGGCCACAGACACGATGAACGGGATAACTTCAAGAGCAGCATATCCTAAGACCCCCACCCACCCCAACAGCGGAACGAACACCACAACGGGCGTTGCCGGGTGGATGTGAGAAAAGTACTCAAGGATATCGTTGTGAAACAGGCGGACAGTCTCGTCCCTGCCCGATACGACGTGCTTGCCCATGGCAAACCTCCGTGTGCTCAGGTAGTAAAATTGTGGCCAATAAATAACTGGACTACTTTAGTCCAAGCGCTTGGTGCATTTCATCACCATAGTCGGTGAAGATCTCTTCACCAGCGCGGATCCTGCGCTTAGCTACGATCCAAATGCGACCGCCGAAATTGACGTATTCGGCATTAGGTCTCTTACCAGATCCATGGTAGTCACACGCATATCGTGCCACGCCAGCGTCAGTTCGGCATGCGTCGATAACATGCCGTTCCGAAAGCTGAATGCCATATGATCCGAGGGGATCTTTCTTGTAACGTCTCTCGTACTGATCGGTTGTGAGCTTTTCTCCGTAGTACTCCACAATCCGCTCATCCTTTTCAAACACGCGTTCGGCAAACAGCCCCTTACCTGCCTGAGGTATCAAGCTCTTCTGCACTGAAACCCCGAAGTGAAGCTTTGTATGTGCCCCACAGAATGGGTGCGTATAGGTTGTTTGCTTCTTACAACGGCCCTTGTCACCAATGTGCGCACATTGTTTCGTGACCTTGATAACGTGTTTGTTCATGCCTGCGAATATATGGGTGTTGCGCTCCTACCTGGTACTACGTCAAAAATCCATCGTGGCAGTGATCATAAAGTTGCGGCCGGCCTGCACAAAATAGGTTGATTCGAGTCCGTTCTCACCGAACGTAGATCCGCCGTTCGTAACAACAAATGCGTTTGTCACATTGTTTACATGAAGTCCAACGCGCATTCCCTTGAGCACATTAAGCCACAGACGGGTATCTAGCTGAACGAAGGCAGGCAGTGTTGCCGAGGCACTATTGGAAATGTCTGTGAAGGACCTAGACATACCGCGCGCTGCAACATCTACCGACACCAGCTGGACTGGTGAATAGCGGATCATGACATTGCCCAGAAGGTTTGGTGTAAGCACTGGAAACACATTTGTGTACACAATAGGCAAGGTCACATTCTCAGGAACATACTCATCAACGCGCGCTGACATCCATGTGAAGTTGCCTTCAACAGATAGCGTGCGGTGCAACCTGTACAGACCTTCGATCTCTACACCGATTCTTCTGCTACGAGCAACGTTCTTGCGCAGCTGCACGAATTGCTGTTCGATGTAAGGTCCGATTGGAGCAATCTCATCCTGAAACCGCATCAAAAAGAAGTTTGCTGCCAATCTGCCATGTTCACCTTGCAGACGGTAGCCTGCCTCGAGGTCCATCGCAAACTCAGGTCTTACTGTGTTCGGCACTTGCAGGATGCCAACATTGGCATCGTTGATTTGCGTTGAACCCAAAAGATCGAAGCGTGTTGGTTCACGTCCAGTTTGTCCAAATGACACATAGACTTCGGATGCGTCATCAAGAGTATACCGGGCACCTACGCGTGGGTTGAGAAAGAACCACGTGTGCGTTGGGAGATCCATCGCTGATACCATATTGGGCACGTCCTGCACGAAGCGCATTGACACGCTGCGTGCCTGCACATCTGCGTAGAACTGCCATGCATTGCTGGAATATGTCGCACGGGCGTAGGCAGACGCTTCACGCTTTACTGTACGGTCATCATAGTACGGGCTCCTGTTTTCGGGGCTAACCGTTTCCCAATTTCTTCTCGCAAACTGATAGGCATGAAGACCACCCTCAAGTCGCAAGCCCTCTGCAAGTCCCGTAGAGGTAATGTTAGCCATTGCGCCTATATGGCGGTTATCCAGTGGATAGTTTATCTGCGTCAAGATGCTGCTTGAGTCACGAAATCCAGAGAAGTAATCACCGCCGGCTCCACCATAATACACAGCAGCGGAGAAGGTCTCGGCAGGAGATAGCATACGTGTGTATCGCAGCTGCAGCAGATGCTGACCGAAGTTGTCGTTGTCTGTGATATCATTGAGGTTCGTGCGCGGTGCCCTGCGGGCGACCGAGGCTTGGACAGGGAAATATCCCAATTCATTTACTGATCGCCCCCAAACGCCAAGGATCCGAAGCGCATCAGCTTCGCCGGTCCAACCTCCTGAGAACAATACTGAGTTTGTAGACGTTGCAGTGTTCGTTCGATATCCATCTGACTCAAGGCTCGTGTATCTCACGAAGGCATGAATGCCACCCTCGAGCGTGCCCGTTGACACACTTGCACTGGCACGGCGCATGTCAAATGAACCTGCACCAAGTTCAAGATGGGCAGAGGGGGCATCTTGTCCGGCATTTGTCTCAAAGTTTACCGATCCAGCAAACGATGCTGTTCCGTTCATGCTCATACCTACACCACGCTGCACCTGAATCGATGCCATGCCGTTGGTGAGATCGCTCATGTTTGAGAAGAAAACACCCTGATCGATCATGTCGTTAATCGGGACACCGTCTAGGGTAACGTTCACGCGAGTTTGATCAATACCGCGCAGGCGGAACGAACCATAATTCGTCATGCCCGTTCCGGATTCGGAGAATGCAACGATCGATGGCACGGCCCGTTCCACGATGTATTGCGGGTCCTGTCCAACGTGAAGCAGCCGCAAGGTAGCTGGTGTTATCGTGGTGTGTGTTACAGGCGAATGCTCGTCCGCGCGAGGAGTCCGCACATCAATGCGCGGCAGAGTCTTTGCTACGGTGTCGGATGAAACGTGCGGCGCTGTAGCTGCAGTAAGCAGGTTCGAGGCAAGAACAGCTGCGGTTGCCGCAGCGGCGATAAACTTGTGCATGGACGCGCCTTATGTAGTTAAACATGAAGTAAACGTCCGTTAGATAGGTGGATCCGTTTTCCTTCGCCAGCATTATCTGGATCAGGTTCCAAGAGTGTGATCTCAGCCGCAATTCACGATTGCGGCACCTCTAACGGTATGTGCGAATATACAGAAGTCAATAAAACCGAACCTCTGCCCCCTATCTTTGTGCATGGATAAGTTTCTTGTGCACGGAGGCGTTCGCCTTCATGGTAGCGTCGCCATTTCCGGCGCAAAGAACGCGTCGCTTGCGTTGATGCCAACATGCCTCCTCACCAATGGCAAACTCACACTCACAAACACGCCCAACAACCGCGATCTCGGCACAATGAGCCGGCTGCTGGGCAGCATGGGTGTTGGAATGGAGCTCGACGGCAACACGCTTACGTTGGATTCATCCTCGATCACGAGTTTTGAAGCCCCCTACGAACACGTAAAGCAGATGCGCGCATCGATCTATGTTCTGGGGCCTCTTGTAGCGCGCTATGGCGAAGCCCGCGTTTCGCTTCCGGGTGGATGCAATTTTGGCCCGCGTCCGGTAGACCTTCATTTAAAGGGGCTAGAAAAACTCGGTGCATCGATCGATGTCTCTGGCGGCTACATCATTGCAACGTGTCCTCGCCTACAAGGAACCCATTTTCATTTCGACATCTCAAGCGTTGGTGCAACAGTAAATGTGCTGTCGGCCGCTGTGCTTGCAAAGGGGCAAACAACACTTACGAACGTTGCCATTGAACCTGAAGTAACGAATCTGGCAACAATGCTCGTTCAGATGGGCGCAAAGATCTCTGGCATTGGAACAACTACACTCGAAATCGAGGGTGTTGATGAGCTCCATCCGGTAACGGCAGCAACTATTCCCGACCGAATCGAGGCTGCAACGTTTATGCTGGCAGCGGCAATGACTCGTGGTGATGTTACGCTTACAAACGTAGAGCCGGAGCATCTCGACGCCGTGACGCAGAAGCTCATTGATACTGGTGCATCGGTTGATGTTGAGGAGGATGCAATTCGCGTTCGCATGGACGCAACTCCTGAAGCTGTGGACATCACCGCATCGATCTATCCTGGCTTCCCGACGGATACTCAGGCGCAATGGGCTGCATATATGCTGACTGCCAATGGCGCATCACGAATCAAGGACACCATCTATCCTACGCGTTTCGGATATGTACCGGAACTCCAACGTCTTGGAGCACACGTTGAGACCGGCGAAGGGTACTGCGTTGTCAAAGGCGATCATAAGCTCACAGGTGCCACGGTGATGTCCAGCGACCTTCGTGCCAGCGCCAGTCTCGTTATGGCAGGACTTGTAGCAGAGGGTTCAACGGAGATCCTGCGCGTGTATCACCTTGATCGTGGATACGAGCAACTCGAGGCCAAGCTCAGTGGTCTTGGAGCAGTCATTGAACGTCATCGCACAGAAGAGTATTAATGCCGCTGGTAGTGCTGCTCATCATGTGGACAGCTGCTCTGATAAGCACAGCAGCTCAGCAGCCTGTTGCGACTCATCAGCAGGAGCTGCAGAGACTTCGACAGTCGATCGATGCAACACGCCAGAGAATTCGCGACCTTAGCCGACGCGAGTCGAGTGCGATGCGGTCTCTTACTGCTTCTCAACGACAACAAAAGAATCTCCAACGCCTTATCGCTGAACTCTCTGGTAGACTCTCAGTGCTGGAAGATTCATTGCGGTTTGTCGAGGTACAGATTACGCAAACGCGAACGTCAATTTCCCGCGCTGAAGACCGTTGGAAGCTTCTTACGAGAAGCATGCAGGAACATGTAGCCGGCCAGCGCGGACTGTCAAGAACATCGGAGCTTGCTCCTTATCTGTACGCGGCATCGACACGATCAACCGTTACTCTGAAGAAGCAGCTAGCCAGCGTAGCCGATTCTCTTTCGGATCGGATGATGGACCTCGGATATGAGTCGCAGGCCCAAGCTAGGTCGCTGCGCCAGCAAGAGCAAAAACGCATTGTGGTAGCACAGGCGCTCACACAACAGAAGAAGGAAATTCAGACTGTCCGTGCCAATAAGCAGCAGCTTATGGAAGAGCTGCGAAAGAAACAGCAGAGCGCTGCGAAGATTCGTTCCTTGATAGAGCAGCTCGTTGCACGTGAGCGGAGCAAACGGTCGTCGGAGAAACAGCGGGTTAAACCAGGAGAGCCCCCTACCAAACGCGGTCGTACGAGCTCGCGCCAGTCTACGATTTCATCGTCAGCGCCACAGCGTGGCCCATTTACAACGAACTCCCTACCATGGCCAACACCTGGTCGTTCAGTGCTGCACGGTTACGGGACCTACACGAATCCATCCACAGGTACCTCGCACGAAAATCCTGGTATCGACATCAAGGCTTCGACGGGGACCAGTGTAGCATGTGTTGCAAAGGGGCAGGTTTCAACAGTAACATGGCTTCCAGGATTTGGATCTCTCGTCATCGTTGATCATCTCAACGGATTCCGAACCGTATACGCCAATCTTGCCAGTGTTTCTGTGCAGCGAGGAACAGAAGTACGCCAAGGCAGCCGCATCGGTGCAAGCGGTAGTAATCTCGATGGAGATGTTGTTCACTTCGAGATCTGGATCGACGGTAAGCGGATTAATCCCCTTACCTACCTGCGTTAGCCTTATTATCGATATCCAGGAACTGCTGAACCTGGGCAACGGAATTCTGCTGTCCAGTTCGTGAATATGCACTGATGAGCAGTCCGCAAATGCGGTTCTTCATAGCAGCACGCCTGCGCTTATCCTGGATCTGTAGCCATGATCTCTGAGAAAACGGCCTATGAAGACTCGTAATCACCTTCCGTGGAGATTTTGCACTATCAGCGGCGGCTTTCTCGATTATCCCTGATAGTCTGCGCTCATAATCGGCAGCCCGCTTAGCCACACTATCAGGGATTGTGGGGTCTACTCGCTTCGAGATCTGTGCGTCCAGGTTGTTAACGCCTGATGAGTCGAAATCAAACACCTGAAAACGAGAAATCATCTCGGGTTTCATTCGTACCCAGGCTCGCTGACCTGTCGTCGAAGAAAAGCCGTGCGAACGCAGTTCATTCAGAAGGTACTGTGTTGCATCGTACGTCAAATTCGTCTCAACGATCACAAGGGCAGCACGCATTGCAAGCTGGCCAAGTATGTCGTCGGTCTTATCAAACGTCCGCAAAATGGCCTGCCTGATGAATTGGCCCTGGTTGTAGGATCGCTGATAATCACCAGTTGCATAGGCCTTTCTTGAACGCAGCACACGTAGGGTGGACGATGCGTTATCCTTGTAACCCATCAGCTCAAGAAGGCCGATGGCCTGTGAGAAGCCAAACTCGACCCAGTAATCGATTTTGGGAACTTGAGCAATCTTTGCTGCCTCGTTCAGATATGCCGTTTGCCCACGAGCCGTGCGCACGTTTGCAATCATGTTGAACTGGCTTGTATCGGGATATCCAGCATCGGCATATGTTCCGCGGGGAATGGAGATCACTTCGACGCAGCCAGAGTCGAGAAAAAACCGGACAACGTGATTGGCATCTGCTCTTCCAGAGTGTTCACCCAGGCGCGCGTCGATACCGGTAACCAACAAGTTCACGACTCGGCCTGCTGGACGGGGATATGTATCGTTCTTTATCTGAATTGTAGAGTCAGTAATCGTAAACGACGACGTATCAATTGCATCTTGGTCGCTCTTAGCCGCAGTGGCGATCGAGTCATTGTATCGATCTAGTGAATCCTGTTTGCGCTGCATTTCGGCCTGTGCATCATCTGACGAGCCGGAACATGATATCAAAACTGAACAGCAGACTGCACAGAAGAGGAACAGCCTCATTTCTTCCCTTTCGCTTCATCCCAATATCTATCCATCTCTTCAAGCGTCATGGACCGCAGCTCCCGACCGTTCTCTGCTGCGCGGGTCTCGATATGCTGAAACCGACTCATAAACGTACCGATTGTACGGTGCAGGGCATGTTCGGCAACAACGCCCTCATGACGTGCGGCATTGACCAGCGCGAACAAAACATCTCCAAACTCGCGTTCTATCCCGTCGGCGTCGCCAGAAGAAATCTCCACCTGCAGCTCACCAAGTTCTTCGTCTACCTTTGCCCACACGTCTTTACGATCATGCCAGTCGAAGCCAACATTGGCAGCCTTCTCCTGAACGCGCTGCGCACGCAGCGCAGCTGGTAGCGCTTTGGGCACGCCATCGAGGATTGAGCTGCGGCCTTCCTTCATCTTAAGGGTTTCCCAGTTCTGCAGAACGGTTTTCTCATCAACGGCATTTTCGCCTTCGAAGATGTGCGGATGCCTATTGACGAGCTTGTTAAACTCCTGCTCGATGATGTCCCGCAGCGAAAATGCACCACGCTGTTCAGCCATCACTGCATGCATCACCACATGAAGCAGAATGTCCCCGAGCTCCTTGGAGAATTCCTTGTCATCAGCGTTTTGTATCGATTCGATAGTCTCGTATGCTTCTTCAAGAAGAAGATGCGAGATCGAGTCGTGCGTCTGCTTCATATCCCATGGGCATTGCTGGCGCAGTATTGTAACAAGCCGAACGAATGCCTCGAATTGAGAGAGCGTGTCAGCGGGATTCGCGGGATGTGGAACTGGTGTTGGCACTATGGCCGCCTTGATCGTTGGAAAAAGACAAGCCCCAAAAATACAACGCCCAGCCCGTGTCAATTCACGAGCTGGGCAATTTTCTGTAGCTGATTGTTAGAGTTACGCGTGAGGCGCCATGTACTTTTCCGATGGGCGTGCGAGCGCTTCACGCACCCAGCGGCCTTGTTCTTCAGCCATACGACGCACCGCAATGCGTTCCTTGTTGCATGGTCCGTCACCGTTGATCACCCGCTTGAACTCACTCCAGTCCGGATCGCCGTATTCCCACTTCCCTGTCGCAGGGTCCTTCTTTAGCTCCGGATCAGGAATCTCAAGACCAAGTTCAAGTATTTTTGGGACGTACTGATTAAAGAACTGCTGACGCATATCGTCATTGGTAGCCATCTTTACCTTCCACTTCATGAGCTTTTCGGTATGCTGGCTCGCAACATCCGGTGGACCAAAGAAGTGCATGATCGGACGCCACCAACGGTTGAATGCTTCCTGGAGCATTTCACGCTGCTTCGGCGTACCCGTTGCAAGAGCAACAACGTTGTCATATCCATACTTCAGGTGGAACGACTCTTCCATGCAGATACGCTCTAACGCACGTGCATATGGAGCATAAGAACCTTTTGAATTCGCTACCTGGTTAATGATCGCCGATGCATCGATCAGCCATGCTATGACTGCTGTATCTGCCCACGTAAGTGCAGGGTAATTGAACACATTTGAGTACTTCGACTTTCCGTTCAACAGATCGTCGATCATCTTCTCACGGGGCTTGCCTAGCGTCTCGGCCGCAGAGTACAAGAGCTGCGCATGCCCAATTTCGTCCTGTACCTTGGCCATCAGCGCGATCTTCCTCTTGAACCCCGGAGCACGTGTAATCCACGTTCCCTCGGGCAGTGCGCCGATGACTTCCGAGTGTGCATGCTGCTCGATCATGCGGATGAGCTGACGTCTGTATTCAGATGGCATCCAATCGTGCGGTTCGATTTTCTCACCGCGAGCAATCTTGGCTTCGAACTCTTCCAGCTTAACTGGGTCGTCCTGATGTCCTTCGTTTGTTGGTGTCGCGTCGATCACCGAGATGTTACCGTACATTCTTTTCTCCTACTGAGCTATTTGTGCGCTACGAAAATGGTAAAATCCGATGGGAGTATCCTGCGTCGGATTTTGTTGAGCGTCTTTATAGATGCTCGTGATCTGAAACTTCCAGAGCTTGTTGGAAGACGTTTTGACGATTAGAACCTTGTCTGGACTTGGTCGAAGTGTATGCGAGGCAATGTCGTAGACAAAGAAGATGTTCGATCCAAGCACAGGAAGAGGAACCACTGGGTTGTCACGATCATCCACGCGCAAAACCGTTGCAGACGGCATAACACTGATATTCTCAAACCTGGCTGTTACAACAGCCCCCTGCACTGATCCTCCGGTTCCATTCGGCCCGGAATTCAGCTGCACTGGGATAGACTTTGTGTTGCCGCAGCACAGAATGTAGGGCATACGAATATCCCAGTTTGAACCTGAGACGCTGTCCGATGGAACTACCTTTGACGCATCGAATGAGTAGTAGACCCAGCCGATGGTGCTGTCTGGACGAATATTCTCAAACGAGACCACCGTTGTGTCTACAGCAACTGGACCAGTGGGCTGGTCTGAACCGCATGACACGATCAGAAGGGCGAATAGAAAGAGGTTACAGATACGTATCATTCTTTGCTCTTTACTAGCTTAACTCTGTCGATCACAGCTTTGCCAATCATTTTACCGTGCTCGTTGCCTGCATCACACCCCCTGCGGTAGTGGATTCCACCGTACAGGCGGCTGACGGAGGCCTCGTCGGCTGCCGCACGAAAACTCTTGAACGACCTGGCAGGCCACCCAAACGGCGTTTCAGTACTGTCCACGAACGCTACATCTCCAAAGTGATGTGTAAGGATCTCGGCAGCAGCGGCCGTAATAGTTGAGTGGCCACTGGCATGCTCGGGAAACGGTGGAGTCTGTAGCAAAGGTTCCCAGGTTTTGTCGATGTATTTGTTGATGTAGGTAACAGGGCGGATCAGGTTACCACGGAACTTTTCCTGCCAGCATGCTGTGAACCCATCAAACAGCCCGAACGCCAGCGTTGAGTATACCTCCATACAACGCACCATTGGAGTCTTCTGCTGTACCATCACCTGCTCGGCGATGTTCATCCAGTGTCCGCCGGGTGAAATCTGACGAGAATTATAGATGAAATGGCCATGGTAGTTTGTCAGCACTGGATTATCGTTCCAGAAATTGGCAATCGCCCGTTGTTCAGCTGTTAGATTTCGAGTCGTTTCTATCACTTCCAATGCGGCCTTGTAGAATGCCGAGCCCGTTTCTAGCGAGAACTTGATACTTGGCGGCACAGGAAACTCACTTGCACTCTTGAGCACAATTGTTCGAACCTGACCGCAGTATGGGGAAAGCGGACGTGCAAAATTTGGGGGTGTGGGAATCCAACAGGAATCACAGCGCGGCCATTCATAATCCGGCAGACCCTGTGTACGGGAATACCCATCTGCCTTAGCATAGGCGTTGATAGCCTTGCCAACGGCTACGCCAAAATCTTTTGATCGCCGGAACACATCGGCAGACACTTCTTTACTGAGCTTTTCGAAATGCACTCGGGCCAGACTGTCCGAAAAGACAATTCGATACAGAAGCTTACTGCAGGCAACCTGATATGCGGCAACAGCAGACACACGCCAGTCATAGGTGGAATCTGATGAAGGCAGGGGGCATGACGTAAACCCATTTAGCTTGCCCACCATGCTGGTATATGTTGGATCAGCATAAAATGCTGCTTGGTAGCCTGCAAGGTTTGCATATGAATGGATGCGGGCAGCTACTGGCGGACCGAAGCCATCCTCCATGATGACCTCGATCACCAGCCGGTTCCACTGATGAACGATGTCTTCACCCGTGAGAGAAGTCGTCTGCGCTTGTGTCGCAGTAACGCCGAAGGCACACAGGAGTGTACAAAGCAAAGCTCTCATGTGGCAAAACTACGCTTTTGAGCCTTACTCAACTGGTGTTCCCAAAAGCACTGGAGTGGATGAATTTGTTGTTATCGCAATCAACGGTTTTCCGGCTTGCCGGGGAATTCGGACGATTCTGCGACATTCTCGATGAATTGCCAGGCCACTTTCACTTGCAGGCATTGGTGTGAACCTGCCGGCACCGGTGTTCTTCAGCACAACCCCGATACCACCGTCGTAGCCAATGTTATCCCCGTCAGCCGTCCGCGTATTGCCAATGGCGATGATATCTACGTCGCCGTCACCATCGACGTCATCTGCAAGCATATCTTTTATCGGAGCGGCCTGAGCAATGTCTGGGAATGGCTCAAATGTAAATGCACCCCCATTGTTCCGAAGGATTCCTGAATGGAACGTCTTGACAACGAGATGCGTCGAAGCTGCCTGTTGCTCTTTGGTAAGGATATCGTTAATCGTTGCCTCGGCAAAGGCAGCATACGTTGTGAACTTGCGCGTAAGCGTGGGCATGTGCGATGTGATGGTAGACCGGCCCCGAGTCGGGACGAGTTTTCCCTCTACATAGCGAAACACAAGCGGATCCAGAGACCCGTTGTCATCGTAGTCTGCGGCGAAGCACTCAATTGGTGATGAGGGTAAGGGGGCAAACTGACAGTTCGTTCCGTTATTGCCCAGAAGGAGGTCTTGATCACCATCTCCGTCGATATCAGCGGCCCTCACAACGGCCCACCATCCGAGAAGTGAGTCGAGTCCCAGCTCCGTAGTTGCCTCTGCAAACCGGCCTTTCGTATTGCGCCATACACGTGGCGCCATCCATTCGCCCACCACGACGAGGTCCTGATCATTGTCATTGTCGATGTCTACCCACAGAGCAGAAGACGTCATTCCCGCAAAGCGAAGTCCAGGAGCGAGACTGTCCGTGACATCCACAAAATGCCCCTTCACATTAGCGTACAGCGCACTCGGCGCCAGTTCTGGGAATCGCCCCGGAACAACTCTGCCTCCGATGAAAAGGTCATTGTCTCCGTCCCGATCCATGTCTGCTGAAACCACGCACGATCCAGCAACAGTGGTAGCGAGCTCTTCGGGTAGACGCGCAAAGACACCCTTACCGTTGTTCCGATACACACGGTCGTGCAACTCAACATCGTCGGGTTCGAACTCCGAGCCCCCTGTCACTACTACGAGGTCAAGGTCTTTATCGTTATCAATATCCACCAACACCAGATCGATATCCTCCGACTCAACGGCATCGTCAAGGCCGGCATCGAAGGGTTCGAATGTTCCATTCGGAAGCTGCAGGAAGCACTGTGTAGGCTGGTACTTTGCTCCAGCAGTGATGAGGTCGGGGATCTTGTCGCCGTTCACATCACCCACGGCCATCGCTGGACCGTCCTTCGAAAAACGATACGGAAGCAGCCGCTCACGTTTGAAGTCATCATAGGAGTTTTCTCTGTGACGGTACGGCAACAGTGTGTCGGGCATGCGCACGTAAAGGGGCTTTACGGCACGTGCCTGATCTGCATCCCCTGTTGCTTGCGATGCAGGATTCGTCTCGGCAAGGGAAATCTTGGTGTAGGCCATCGAGGCCACAGAGCGTACAACAGTTGACGTGCCATTAGGCCATCGAACCATGATGCTGTCTACCTTCTCTGATGGTCCCAGAGCAACCACAAGCCGAGGATCTGATGCCGACTGAAAGCCTCGCACGGCATAGCACTCCTGCACGATAGTGCGTTGCGCCGTTGGCGACGAGATGCTCCAGGTAATGTGGGATCCTATGCCATTCACGTTGCGTGTGCCATCGCGCAGCACAAGGCCTGACCAACGTTTGTTACCTTGCTCGATTGATTGATTTTGATAGACAAATGCAACGGTATCAGTGTTGTTGATAACAACGTCCATATCGCCGTCGTTATCGAGATCTGCAAAGGCAGCACCGTTGGAAATGATCGAATCAGACAATCCACTTAGAGCAGATTGCTCATCGAAGAGGAGATGATTGCCGGCACCGCCCCTATTGTTGAAGTAGCAGTTCGGTAGCCGTGTAGACGGCATCGACTTATACGCATCCGTTTGGTAGTTCCTAGGATTCGAAAGGAAGTTGTAGGCAAAATCCTGATCGCCGAGATCGCGTTTGGTACCATTGGTTATGAGCAGGTCTACGTCCGTATCCAGATCGTAATCCTGTGCAAGTACAGACCAGCTCCAATCAGTTGCAGAGATACCCGCCATGTGTGCGATGTTGATGAACTGACCGCTTCCACGATTAAGCTGCAGCGTGTTCTGCACTCTCTGTAGTGAGTCGAAGAATGGACCATAGATCGACATTCCTCCCAGCTGGGTCTGCCGGCGATAGTTATCACGCGGAAGCATATCTACAGTGACTACGTCGAGCAGACCGTCTGCATTGATGTCTGCTATGTCGCTGCCCATAGAAGCCCATGACATATTCGAGAGCCGCCGAGAGGCAACCTCTTCGAAGATTCCATTACGTTGGTTCAGCCAGATCTTGTCGCGCTCTTCGAAATCGTTGGCAACATAGACATCGGGCCAACCGTCTTCGTCGAGATCACCCACACTGGCTGAGAGGCCATATCCTTTGTCCGTTACACCTGCTGTTTGCGACACATCAGTATAGCGTCCTTGACCGTCATTTCTCATCAGTATGTCAGAGACGCCTGGGTTGATATACCCCTTTCTTCTCGGTTCGCCGCTGTTGATGAGCATCAGGTCCAGGTCGCCGTCACGATCGTAATCAATCTGTACCGCTTGTGTCGTGTATGCATGTATCCCAAGGGGGCTGATGTCCGTTTCGTCTCGAAACTCCCCGCGTCCCTGATTGATGAAGACGCGGTTCTTGGCGTATCGTCGGGAGACGTATACATCAAGCAGACCGTCAGTATTCAGATCTGCAATGAGCACACCGGTATTCTGCGATGTATCAGGAAGTATCAGACCGGATTCACGCGTTCGGTCGGCAAACTTCCAACTTCCTTCGTTCTTGTAGAATGCGAGCCCCTTCTGTGTGCTCGTAAAGATGATGTCGAGCAGACCATCCTGATCTAGATCGCCGGTGGCAACACCGCCACCATTGAACATGTAGAAATCGACCAGGATGTTTGAACTATCAGATTCTTTGATGTCGTTACGAAACCATATCCCCGACTGACTTGGCGTCACGAGCCCAAACACCTGTGCCGGAAGCCGGTAGGACACAAACAGCAGCATGACAAGGATGGCAAACGTGAACATGTGATGAACAGTACTCTATTTGCGGAAACGATACAAAACGCCTAATCCGATTACTCCAAACATGAAATTCGAACTCCACCCTACGATCCACGCAGGCACGTCAGTAGTTGCACCGATTGCCTGGCCGATCTTCGCAAATGCGATATACGTGATAGAAACGATCATCGCAATAGAAATATTCACCGCAACACCTCCACGTTTACGGACGGCTGCGAACGGGGCTGTCAACAGTATTACAATGACATTTACAAATGGAAATGCCCACTGTCCTGCAAGATCGATCTCCAGAACTCGAGTCTGTTTGCCCCCTTTTTGAAGGGTTCTAATGTGCTGCTCCAGTTCCGTAAACGTCATCTCATCGGTAGACTGCTGCAGGCGCATGATCTCCTGATGCTGCGTCGTAAAAGGGATTCGTGCTTCCTGCATAGCCATGATTCTTACCGAATCATCTTCGAACCAGCGCCGCACAATTCCCCTGCCGATCCATGTGGATGTCGTGCTGTCCCACGTGATCGTACCAACCTCCCACTGTGATATCATCCGTGGATGATCGATTGACGTAAACTCTTCAATCGTAACGCCATTCCCTTGTCGAGCGTCGATATCATACCGTGATATCGAAATGTTCATGGTGGGCTGTTCGCGGAACGAAAGGTCGTTAAGGACGTTCCGGCCAGCATCACTGCCCAGATAGCGTCGTTCAATTTCCACTTTTGTACGACTCGACATGGGCACGTACCAGCCGTTAAAATAGATCTGTGCTGCACTGAAGATCGCACCGGCAGCAAGCACCGGCATCAGTAGCCGCATAGTGCTCATTCCGCCAGCACGCATCGCCGTGATCTCATTTTGATTACTCAATCGGCCAATAGAAAACAGACCTGAGAGCATGATAGCAATAGGCGTGATGAGCTCTACTATCTGCGGCAGATAGGCAAGGTAATAGTCCACCACGATCAACCCAGGTGTCTTGTGATCGAGAAACTTATCCAGCCGGTCGAACAGATCCACTAACACGAACAACAGACTCAGGGCCATCAGCGCAAACAGGACTGTTGCCAGGTACTGACGGAGAACATATCGTGTAAGGATCTTGATGGCTATACTCCAATGGCCGTTAAGAAGTCTATTAGCCATGGAATATTCTGCTGAAGGGGCTTTCCTGCATACATCACTGCAGTCGTTGACAACCCAGCTGTTACAAGAATCAGCAGTGTAGCAAGAGCTGCCATTGTTGCTATGCCCCGGCGGGCATTGATTCCCAGCACTTGATGGACATCTCGCGAAATGATCAAGCCGTACAATGGTTGCAGCGAAAGCATGCAGGCCGCAAATGCCAGCAATAGCAAAACAGGTGTTCCGATCGTACGTGCAAGCAGTACGTTATCACGCTTGGCGTCGATCTCTAGAAATGCCTGTCTTGGGATTAGGACTCGCTCCACAACACCCTGGTGGACTGCATAGACATGATTCTGAACGGCCTTAGCGCGCTGTGCTGAAGCCCAACTGCCATCAAGCTGCACTTGGATAACATTCGGCATGGATGCTACATCGGTTAATCCTGATGACTGCACACCGAGCTCTTGCTGAAAGAGCATCCAAACGGTGCGTGAATCAAGCAGTGTCACAGAAGCAACATCCGGCCTGCGCCGCATATTCGCCGCGCATTCCTCTACCAGCGATTGCTCTGCATCGGGCAGAACAACTACATCGATGGTAAGCTGCTGAGCTTGGCGTTGCAGATCATGCAGAACAGAGGTATTCACCCACCAGTAGACCAGCGAAGCAACAAGAAGCCCCGTTGCCAATAACAATCGTACTATCCATGCAAGGGGCTTGTGAAGCAGCGCGCGCTTTACGAGGATGATTTGCATCCACATCATTGTTTTCCTTTCATGCGCCCAGACAAGCTTACACGAACGTCGTCAAGGGCTCGAGTAAGCGCCTTAAGAGGTATGTGGATCTCTTTTCTGACATGATTCATGTAGAGAGCGCCCGACACCACAGTGAAGGTTACAAGCCCAAGTCCGATCCAATCTGGATTACCTGAATACCCAACGATGAAAAGAACGGCCATAGACGCAACTACGCTCATAGCAGAGTAGACCAACAAGGGTGTACTGCGCCCCATTGCTTGAATAACACCTGCCATCAGCCCGAAGGGCATTGCCAGCGCGGCTATTGTGAGGACGTTAAAGTGCCCAACAACCTCGTGGTACTGCGGCAGCAGCATGTCAATCAAAAACTCGCCAAGACCAAGCTCGAGTACAACCACGGCTACCAGCGTTGGAAGAAGCGTAAAGCTGATGGCCTTTGTTATGAGGATCTGCAGATCCGACATGCGGTTCTGACTGAACATCCTCACCGCCGCAGGATAGAGCAAGGTCACGACGGCATCATATGCCTGCTCGAAAATGCGGTAAAGGTTCTTTGCAGGATTATAGATACCAACCACGCCTACACCAAAAAACATGGCGATAACATAGACATCAAGCATTCTCGGAGCTGTGCTGAGCGCACCTGCGAGTGAAAGCGGCACACCATACTTCAGATACCTTCCAAGAGACATCGAGCCGGACCATGAGAACTCAAGCTGCCTCCAGGTCAGAATCAGCATAACCAGTGAGCATGCTCCCATACCAACGAGGTCGATCATCAGGATGTCTTCGAGCCGCACAAGCGAATTGGCATTCATTGCCATCACCGTCATCAGCGTTCTAACGCCAAACCATACGGCATCGGCAATAAAGATCTGCCGCATCCCCATGTCACGCAAAAGAATCTTCAAACAGATCATTCGAGGCATGGTAAGAATCAGGTATATCGGCAGCCATGCTGCAACAACGGGGAAACCGTCGATATGAAGCGAATGTTCGATAACTCCTGCAAGTCCGTAGAAGAGCAGTCCGGCGAAGGCTACAATTGCCCCATAGATCATCACAGCCAGCATGTTCACCCGCTTACGGTCTTCCTTGTGAACCCCGAACTGAATGATGCCGGCAAGTGCCGACCCGTCTGCGATCATCGTAACCCATGTGTTCAGGGTTACAATCAGGGTAAACATTCCGTACGTGGTCGTAGCAAGATCGTGATCGCCCATATTCCCGCTATGCAGCGCATTGATCTGCATGAACTGCACGAACCCGTACCCAACATACAGGAGCTTGTCGGCTAACGACCACGTAATCTTACCAAGGTGCTCGGAGAGCTTCATGGTGCGAATTTAGCTCCTGCGGAGCACCCATGAGAGGGTATTTCCGGTGAGCACAAGCATCTTGCTCAACCGAGGGTTTGCAAATGCAGGGGCAATAGTGTTCTGCCGAACGGACCCCGTGCCCCCTTGCCATTGGAGAACAATACGCGCACGGCCTGTTGTAAGGATCGCATGATCATCGTGCAGATCAACAAGTACCTCGGGTGCCAGGGGAAACAGCAGCTCTGCATCGTATGGAACGCCGTTAAGATGCATCAGATCTGTGCAGTGAATCTCATCTGCTGCATTCGGCAACTGAACCTCACGCGTATGAGCAACGCCGCTCGCATGCACTACCCGCCCCTTCCACCGCATGGCATTGCGTTCGAGCACACTGGAGTCTACATCAAACGACGGGAGCCAGAACAATCCCTCGGCTCCCGGGTGGATGTATCCCTGCTCGATATCTACGGGCCACATCGTTGCATGCGCATGCACCGACCGTTCCTGGTTGCGCACCTGCTCGGAATAGGTGTACAGCGACGTTCCGGGATCGATGATAAGGGGGCTCCCCTGAACCGACACTGTGATAGAATTCTGATCATGATGGGCATGCCCGCCCTTACCAAACTGCCCTACGTGTCCGTTCCGAAGCGTAACGTCAAACAGCTGCCCCTTCCATACATCCAGGCCGAAGTCGGGGAAGGATGTGTACGGCTCATTCAGGGCAGGCGTAACACCGAGCAGCGCTGCAAAATCGTAGGTCAGTGCCGTATCTGGGGCAAAGCCTGTGAGCTTCATCGCCATGCCGTCATCATTATCACCAATGAGCGGCATTCCGATGGACTCTAGAGTACGCAGTGCATCAAGCCCCTTCTCGAGAGCAGGCAAAAGATCTTCCGGCACAGTCTGTCCGCTACCTCGATAGAGAACGGCCATCAACATAAATATGTCTACCACATGCCGATGGTATCCGGTGCTGGCTTCCTGCACCATGCCGTCCTGCAGGAACTGCCGGCATGCTTCCCGCTGCACCTCACGTCTGATGAATGACGCTAACGGCGGCAATGCTGTAGCGCCCTTCACGTATGTGTCAACGGCAAGCAGTCCAATCAGATTCGCTGCATAATGCGATGTGGACAAGCCTCCTTTTGATTCCCGTTGGAGGTAGACGGCAACTCCATGTTCTGCAGCACGTGCTGCAATCATTCGGTCTGTATCTGCATTCTGATACCCACTGCGCTGCAGCCAGTCCCATGCAACAAGCATCGAAAACACACGAAGCGCATTACCCATCGGAAACTGCCAGTGCACACTAGACCTATCGTACGAAGCGTTGAATGCGGCTACTTCCCGCTCAAACTGAGCAGCCCAGTGCCGAGTGTGCTGCGGCTCGATGTGAGCTGCTAACGCGTATGCACACCAGTGATGCATTCGGCTAAGTTCATGAACAGAGCGAATGTCCTGGCCCTGCGGATCTGGGTCGCCAACAGTCCACGTATGCACTCCGTATGCAGATACGGTACCCTTCTGCATCGACAGGGCAAAGTCGAGAACTTGCGATGAATGCGCACGGAACCATGACGCCGAAGGTAGTGGCATAACACCGGCCACAGTGTGAAGTCCCTCGTGAATGGATACAACCCTGCGCGTTGAAAACCGCAGTTTCTCCGGAATCCGAGAAACGGCCTCAACGATCTTGGGACCAATGAACTGCTTCATTGGTCCGAGAAGAATTCGAAGTTTCCACGACATGTTCATCAACACAATGTAGCGCATTCCGTAGTTTCGGCATTCATGTGCGGCATAGCAGGCATAATTGACACTTCGCGTTCATCCGACGAACTAGTATCAGCTGGTTCGGCGATGCTCGCTGCTATGAGCCATCGCGGTCCCGACCACAGAGGTACATGGCAGTCCGGCGCTGTGTTTCTTGGACACAACAGATTAAGCATTCTGGATCTTTCTGCAGCCTCGCATCAGCCGATGTCAAGGGGCGAGCTCACGATTTCGTTCAACGGCGAAGTGTACAATTACGTCGAACTTCGCAAAGAATTGCAGGATGCTGGGTATAGCTTCACGACTACCGGCGATACAGAAGTTGTTCTAACTGCCATTGCTCACTGGGGATATCAGGCAGTTGAGCGGTTCATCGGCATGTGGGCATTTGCAATTTGGAACGATGCCACAAAAACGCTGTTCTGCTCCCGAGATCGGTTTGGCATTAAGCCGTTTCATTACAGCTTTCGTGACGGACGTTTCTACTTTGCCTCAGAGATCAAGGCACTCAAGTCCACACCGCTGTTCCGCGGTGGGTTCAACGAAGCACAAGTAGCGCGTGGACTGTATCTCGGCTGGATGCATCATTGGGAAGAAACGTACTTCAATGACATCCTATCTCTTCCGGCATCGCACAATCTTGAATGGAGTAACGGCTCATTGCGCATTTGGCAGTACGCAGATGTTGCAACACACGAGAATCCGACCAATACATTCGAGGAAAACACTGAACGGTTTCGCGAGCTGTTCATCGACTCAATACGCATAACATCGCGTCGAGACGTACCCATGGGGGTGTGCCTTAGCGGTGGACTCGATTCTACGTCAATCGCAGGTGTGCTGGCTTCTTCGACGTCTGAGCACGAGGTTCGAACATTCACAGCCTACTACACAGGCACTGGCGATGTAGATGAACGCCCGTATATCCGCCATCTTCTAAATCGCTATCCAACGATTCAGCCCAGCGAGATCTCACCGACCGATACAGACGTAGCCCAAGCTCTTGACACCATCGTTGGGCTTATGGATGCACCGATGCCATCGTCATCGTACATCTCCCAGTACTTCGTCATGGGGCTTGCAGCCCGCAATGGAGTTAAGGTTGTGCTGGACGGACAGGGGTCCGACGAGATACTCGGCGGCTACATGCATTCCCTGTACCGTGTTATTGCTGAGCACATCAATGAAGGCTCATACGTCAAGGCCTATGCCGAGCTGCAGGCGCACTGTCGGCGCCAAGGCTATGGCGCATCAAAACGCGTGAGTGTTCTGGCAAAGAGTCTGCTTGCAGCTGCACGCAGCGAAGAATATCTGTACACGACAGAGTTTGGACACACGTATCCATGGATCATGCGGCAAGGGGCTGGAACCTACCCGCTTCGCTGCACAACCCCGTCGGGTTCGAGACTGAACGCCTTCCTGCACAACCTGCTTCGCGTAACGTTGCTGCCTACGTTACTGCACACAGAAGACATTAACTCGATGGCCTTCAGCATTGAGTCTCGTGTGCCGTTCCTCGATCATCGTCTTGTAGACCTCTCGTTTGCGATGCCAACAGAGCACAAGGTGCACAGGGGAGAAACAAAGCGTGTGCTCCGTGCGGCTATGCGTGGAATCGTGCCCGACCAGATTCTCGATCGCAAAGACAAGACCGGATTCATCACGCCCGGACACATCAAGTGGCTTCGTGGTGCGCTCTCATACACACTCGATGGCTCTTGGTCCCAACTGGACACATTCGTTGATTCCCGCAAGGTTCACGAGCTCGTTCAGCGATATCGAAACGGCGACACATCAAACGCCCTCTTTATCTGGCGCCTTGCCATGCTGCGGCTTTTTATCCAGCAGAGTACCTAGCCCCCTTACCTGCACTTGGTTGCTATTTGCGCTTGATGATGTTGAGTTTACTCATCAGCATCTCGCGGTACCTGTCCGAGACCGAGACAACGTCTCCGTTGGTGAGCACAATCCGAGGGATCTTTCCCGGTATAATGCGCCGAACATGCCTCATGTTTACGATATGACTGCGATGAACGCGAATGAAGCCCGCTCCCGACAGGATCTCTTCGTAATCGCCGATGGTTCTGGACAGCATCAGCTTGGGCTCCCTGGCAAAGACAACGTTTGTGTAGTTGCCTTGTCCTTCCACATGAACGATCGACTCACACGACCGCACTTCGATCCCCCGCAGATGCGGCAGAGCAACCACATCAGGTGCATACTCTGCAATTGGCGACTTGGCAATCATGGCATTAGTCGACGCAGAGCGGACGAGACGCGTGCACCTGCGAAATGCGATATCGACATCCACCGCAGACG
Organism: Patescibacteria group bacterium; assembly: GCA_044238605.1. Taxonomy (GTDB): domain Bacteria; phylum Bacteroidota; class Ignavibacteria; order Kapaibacteriales; family Kapaibacteriaceae; genus UBA10438. The sequence goes on along the minus strand of JBIICY010000003.1, from coordinate 52,809 downwards.
AGGCATTGGTCAGCACAAAGACTGGACCGGCCTTCATACACTCCAGCGCACTACCCGGATCCGAACACCAGCAGCACAGAACTGCTCTGGGCTCTGAATGCAGCCAGATCGCCAGTCCCGCGCCGGAATCAAGTGATGGGTCATACACGACAATGTCGCATACATCAGCTGCTGAACGCAGCTGATCAATGAGCGGACGATTTGTGGCCGCCCGTGTAACAATCTGCAGTTGATCACGCGTGGTGGGCAGCAGTTTTGCATATAACGATTGCTCTGTCTCATGAGATACAGCAACAAATACTCTGAACATCATACAGCAACTCCTTTGGTGAGATGAAACTATGTCTCCTATAGTCATAGTGCATTTTCAGCGCCGAAGTGTGAATTGCTTGTAGATTGCGGAATGTTTGATGTGTTCCTCCAGCTTAGTATTCCTCTGGCTTGTGGCGTCCTCTACAAGTATGTTCCCAGCGCATTGCCCTCTGCAGATGTGCGCAAAGTGATCGGATCAATCGTCCTAAACGTCTTCATTCCCCTGCTCACATTCGGCGCGCTGAGTCAGGTGCACATCGGTGAACACTTATGGACGGTACCGATCGTGTCGGTTAGCACCGTTGTTCTGGGGCTCCTCCTTTCATGGCTTACCTACGGCGTGCTTCTGCGCAACAGAATACCGCTTCCTGCAGCTGGCGCAATGATCCTTGCCAGCACCTGGTGCAATGCGATGTACCTTGGCCTGCCGATTACCACGGCAGTGTTCGGTGAGGGGGCTCGGCACATCCCGATTGAATATGATTATCTCGGCATGACGCCACTGCTCTTCTCTGCTGGAACGTTGATCTGCGTCCGCTACGGCACGTCGGGCACACACGCAACATTTAGAGATGCGGTCCGACAAGTAATAACCCTGCCACCAATGATCACCATCGTGGTTGCGATGATCATCAATGTTCTCGACGTACCAATCGCCCCCTGGATAACATCATCCTGCATGGCAGCCGGGAAGATCGTACCCCAGCTGATGCTGTTCAGCATCGGCCTCACACTGCGAATGCCCGACATCCAGCGTCTTCCGGTGATTTTGCCGGCAGTGGCCATACGCACCATCATCGTCCCCGCGATTATGTGGTCGGCTACGATCTGGCTTATTGAAGATCCAATGGTCGAGTCAGCAGCAATGCTGGAGACGGCTATGCCAACCATGATGCTTACGATGGTGTTTGCTGAGAAGTATGGACTCGATACTTCAGCTCTGGCGCAAGCCATCCTGGCTTCAACGCTGGTATCCCTCGTTACACTTCCGTTTCTTGCTGGTGCGCTATAAGCGCACATAGAACAGTAACTTTGCCACCTATGGCGATTCTCCGCACAGTCTTTCAACGCCTCGCGCGGCTCTACCCACGTGAGCACGGTAAGTACTCGATCCTAACGCGTCTGTACTTTCCCTATCTGGCACCTAAGGTTCCAACAAGGGTGGTCTCAACGCTACGGTATGGTATTCGCATGCAGCTCGATGTTACAGAGTACCTGCAGGCACATTTGTATGTGTTCGGTGACTATGAGTTGCCAACCATCAGATTTCTGCGCTCAGTACTCAAGCCCGGATCGGTGTGTCTGGATGTGGGAGCGCAAATGGGATATCTCTCCCTCGCAATGGCAACAGCAGCAGACAGACGTACGGTGGTGCATGCCTTCGAGCCAGAATCGAACAATGCAGCTCGTCTACGTGAGAATGTGGCACTTAACAGTCTGAACAACATCACGCTGCATCAAACGGCAGTTTCAACGGTAGATGGTTCATTAAAGCTTTATCTGTCGAACGATCGCAACGCCGGCACTCACAGTACCGTCTTCATCGAGTCGAATGTATCCTCCGAGTTTGTGGAGATTCCGTCAGTTACGCTAGAGTCATTCGCACGGGAGAAGCGGCTTTCATCGATCGATCTTATCAAGATCGATGTTGAAGGGGCGGAGATCGATGTGATCAACGGCGCATTGACGGTGCTCAAACAACATAAGCCTCTTGTGATCATGGAGCTGAGCGATCATCTGCAGCAGGCCCGCGGACAGACGTGTGCAGAGTTTAAGGAGTTCATGGCTTCTTATGGGTACAGTGCCTACTTCATCAATGAAAACGGTACGCTGCGGGCCTGTCCAATTGATGCAGCGCACATCAACGACAACATCGTGTTCCTCCATCTCGACTCAACGCTGCGTCCAACGATTGCATCATGAAACCCCTGCGCATCCTTGGCCCCTTTCCACCTCCATACGGAGGAGTGGCAATCCACTGTGTGCGCTTGCTTGAATCACTCAAAGAACTGGGTGTTGATGCAGAGGGCGTCTCATTAGGGGGCCTGCCTGGCGGACTCGAGAGTGTGCGCGCGTTTCGTCCATGGCATCTGCTCTCGCGCGATCCGGTGCACTATCACACAGACGAAGGTAATTTTCGGTGGATGCTGTTGTTGTCATGGTTCTGGCGCATGCTCGGTGTAAAGTACATCGTTACCGTGCATTCATTCCGTCATCGTAAGGAGTTCGAAGACCCACGCACACGTACGCGATTGGCAAGCGCTTACAAGCATGCCGAAGCAATTGTTGCGATCAGCAACGAGGTTCTCGAAGATATCCAGCGTGAACTCGGTATCGCCCACAAGCGGAGCAAGGTTGTACCGTCAAATCTGCCGGTGAGTGCATGGGAGCAACGCAGCGAGCTTTCGTCTGCTATCCCGTCGGCATGGACCTCCTCCCCAGTACGCATTCTTGCCAATGCCGGCGCTGTTACGCTGTTTCAGGGCAAAGACCTCTACGGTATCGATGTTCTGCTCACTGCATTCCGTGGTCTGACGTCAGATTCCGCTGCCCTATGCATTGTGCTTGGTGGCGTGCGAGATGTCGAACTTCTCAAAAAGATTCACACCGCGGCCGCGCAGGATTCTCGTGTATCCATTGTGACGGAATACAGCGGTGCATTGGCGCCGTTGGTAAGGCATGCCCATATCGTCGTTCGGCCAACGCGCACCGAGGGCGGACCCTCGCTAACGATCAGTGAAGCAATGGAGATGGGGCGCTGGGCAATTGCATCTGATGCCGTGCCGCGTCCAGCAGGATGTATAACGTTCCGCAACGAAGACCATGCAGACCTCACACGGGCTATTCACGATTGCATTCAGCGTGTACAGTCTGGAACAATGCCAGAAACGTCTCAGCCCTATTCTCAGGCATTGACGCAGCTTGTGAATCTTTATCAGCGCTTAGGTTTTGTAAGCACAACACACACGCCTGCAGAGGTGTAGATCTTCATGCCGGACATGGAGACCGGCACATCTCTATAGCTGCCGTGTTTTAGCGCGTGTTCAACGGTCCTGATCTGCTTCAGCGTGCGTCCGATTTTGTTTAGGCCGTGTTGCTCAACGATATGATCGTTAAAGAACGGCACATCGTAATCGCCAAAGTATGTGCGCTCTACTTCCTCGAGTCTCGAGGCATCAACAATGCGCTTCTTGAACGAGGCTACATCATAATGACGCTGGAAAAACACCGGTTCTTTGGTGTACTTCTCGCCGTAGACATCCTGCTGCAGATACCAATCCCGGGCATGACCCTCGTTCAGCGGTGTGGTCAGAACATACATGCCACCTGGCTTAAGAAGGCGCGCACTCTTCTCCATTGCAACGGAGTCTAAGCCCCCTTCAAAGTGTTCGATCACGGAGATGTTTGTGATCACATCGAATGACTCAGGTTCGAGTTCGGCTTCGAGGAAATCTCGCAACACAACGTGAAATCTATCTGATGAAAGACCAAGCTTTGAAGCGTATTCGTGCTGTTTTTCGACCCAGTTGAATTTGTCGAGGCAGGTAACATCCCACTTGGACTTTGCAGCAACCCACGACGGAAAGATCGACTGTCCTGTGCCGATATCGAGATAGCGAAGGGGCTCGTTAAAGCGCGAAGACAAGTAGCTGGCGATCAGGGGCAGCTCGATTGCACGCTCATAGCCGAAGCCCTTGATGCGATACAAGAACCGAAGGCGCTTTGCATGTGCGTCGATGTCTCGGAGCACCTGTTCGTTGATGTGCGATGTCACGATGTGTACGTCCCCTTAGCGTTGAGATCCACAAATGTCGGCAAGTACTGGGTGCTCCCGCAACTCTTGAAGGAACTGAAAATTCGTCAACTCGTAATGGATCGGCGTGATCGCCGCCCACCCATCGGCCACGAGAAGGTCATCTGCGTCGTCAACAGCGTTTACTGACATGAACTCACCTGTAAGCCAGTAGTACGGACGTCCCTGAGGATCGATCCGCGTTTCGTAGTTGTCTTTCCACTCGCTGTGACCTTGCCGTGTTACCCGATACCCCTTGAACGATGCCCGGTCTACGTCGGGCACGTTTACATTAAGCAGTGTGCCCTTGGGAAGTTGTAGGTCTAGAAGTCTTGACGCAACGGTGTAGGCCACTTCGGCTGCCAGCGTCATATCGGCTTTGTGGCTAAAGCTTGTGTGCGATACTGCCATCGATGGGATACCCATCAGTGTGCCTTCTGTAGCAGCGCTCACAGTGCCGGAATAGATCGCATTTACGCTGGCGTTTGAGCCATGATTGATTCCGCTTACCACAATGTCGGGCCGGCGTTCAAGTAGTGTGCTGACGCCGAGTTTTACGCAATCTGCTGGCGTGCCGTTGATGGCGTAGCCAAACATTTCGCCATCGCGGTGGAACGGGGTAGCGCGGAGTGGACTCGACACTGTGAGTGCATGTCCAACGGCGCTTTGCTGTCTATCAGGGGCAACAACCACAACATCACCAAGGCGGCGCATAGCATGCACCAGTGCATGGATACCTGATGAATCAATGCCGTCGTCGTTTGTTACAAGAATGTACACCTGCTCGCCCCCTGGTAGAATTCGATTATCTGGTCAAGTCTAAGTAGAAAATGTAGGCCATGAGCGCAAGAAGCAGCGTCATGCCAACCTGCTGCACCCTGATCTTGATCGATGTTGGTACTTCTCGACGAATGATCGCCTCGATGCCAACAAAGACTAGGTGTCCGCCGTCGAGTCCGGGAAGGGGCAAGAGATTGATCACCGCCAGAGACACCGACAATCCTGCCATAAATCCCAAGAAGGCATCAAGTCCAAGCGTGGACTGTTCGCCGGCCATTTGTGCAATGCGAATCGGCCCACCAAACGTTTGCTTCACCGTAAGTGTACCCTCGATCACGTGGGCAACCGAAGAGATGAATGCGCTGATCGTTCCGATGGTTCTTTCCCATGCCATCGAGGCAGCTGTGAGCGGCGCATAGGTAACCTTCGTGCGCTTACCCGTAAAATCTGCCTGGAGCTGAACTCCAATCGGGCCACGCTGGGGCACGTTCACGGTAACTGGCACAACCTGCTGTCCGCGCTGCACATTCATCAGCAGTGAAGAACCTGCGCGAGACTTAATCACATTCTGAAGCTGCGTAACTGCCGCAACACGTTCTCCGTTCACATCGACAACAATATCGCCTGCAGCCAGCTTAGAGCTGGCGGCCGGAGAGCTGGCCATCACACCGGCAATCTTGACGATGATTCCGTCTGGGTACAGCCCTACGTCTTTGCGCTCGGCGATTGCGCCGATGATTCTGCTGGCTGGGACGGGGATGAGAATCTGAGAACCATTGCGGGTGACCACAACCTTGCGGTCTTCTGTTTTATCAATGCTAACAAGCTGTTCGTAAATGCTGCCCCATTCAGAGAGTACCTCGCCGTTGATGCTCGAGATCTTGTCACCAGAGCGAAATCCAAGAGAATCGGCAAGTGATCCTTGCTGGACGTATCCAACGGTTGACGTAACAACGTCTTCCCTGCCGTAGACAACGAAGATGGTCCAGAAGAACACCAATGCCAGTAGCAGGTTCATGATCACACCGGCAGAGAGCACGAACGCGCGGGCAAGAGCACCTTTGGAGCGGAATTCGTACGGCTGGGGTTCTTTGGATGTAAAATCATTATCCATGGACTCATCGACCATGCCAAGGATCTTTACATAGCCCCCTATCGGAAGGGCGCACAGACGATAGTCCGTGTGCACTCCGAGCTGTGACTGCACATCATCAGAGAGTTTACCAAACGAGAACCCGTTAATCTTGTTCCATCCAAGCACACGCGGTCCCATGCCAAGCGCAAACACATCGGCCCGCATTCCCGTCCACAGCGCTGCGAGAAAGTGTCCCAGCTCGTGAACAAATACGAGCACTCCGATGACGATGATGAACGAAACGAGATTCTGAAGAAAATCCATGTCAGTTACAGTTGATGACGTTGAGTAAACTCCCGTGCCAAGGCCCTTGAGCGTATGTCTATCTGCACGATGTCGTCTAATGACGGATGAGTAGCATGTTCCATGTGACCCAGCGTGTGTTCGATCGTTGCCGGGATATCAAGAAAGCGCAGACGACCTTCCAGAAACGCTGCAACAGCGATCTCGTTTGCAGCGTTCACCACAGCACCAGATGATCCCCCGCGGCGCATCACCTCATAGGCAATCTCAAGGCACGGAAACCGTTGGGTATCAGGAGCTTCAAAGGTGAGCTGTCTCATTGCAGCCAAATCCATCCGCGGAATGTCCAGCTGCGCCCTGCGCGGATACGTAAGCGCATACTGGATCGGAACCAGCATGGTAGGAACGCCCATCTGAGCTTTCACCGAGCCGTCGATGAACTGTACCATGGAGTGGATGATTGACTGCGGGTGCACTACCACGTCGATTTGATCGGGCCGCAGACCGAAGAGCCAGTAGGCCTCGATCACCTCAAACCCTTTGTTCATCAGCGTTGCAGAATCAATCGTGATCTTGGCTCCCATATCCCAATTCGGATGTTTGAGCGCCTGCGCGGCCGTTACATGCTGCAGTTGTTCTGCTGTATGGTTTCGAAAGGGGCCACCCGAGGCCGTGATGATGATTTTTTCAACGTCATCGCGATGCTCCCCAACAATGCACTGGAGAATTGCGCTATGTTCTGAATCTACCGCAAGCAACGTTGCTCCGTAGTGATCAACGGCCGGCATCAGCACCGATCCAGCGCTTACCAGCGACTCCTTATTGGCTAGACCAATTGTATGGCCTGCCTTGATGGCCGCCATCGTGGGCAGAACGCCGCTAAAGCCCACCATGGCGGAGAGTACGACGCCATTGTCTGGGTCTGCGGCTGCCTCACAAATGCCTTCGTCGCCGCACAACACCGGTCCCGCGAAATCTGGCCGAGCCTCTTTGAACGAGCGCCATGCCTGTTCATCGCGAATCGCCACTCCGTATGGCGAGTGCTTATCAACCTGCTGAGCCAGATCCTGCCATCGTGTGTTGCACGTTATCCAGCGCAGTGCTTGCCCCCTGCCCGAGCGCTCGAGGATATCGAGAGCCTGGGTACCTATGGAGCCGGTAGAGCCGAGAACTGTTATCGTGGCGTTTTGATGGTCGAGCATTATTGGTACTGGCGTGTGATGTCTTTTGAGGACCCCGGCACATAACACCGAAACTCACCGGCTTCGATGTTTTCGTCCTCCGTAAGGCTAACACGCAGAAAATACGACCGAAGCCACTTTCGTAGTGTTTCTTGTTTGTTTCGTTCGATGTAATGCACGATGTATGGGTGCGTGGCAATCGTAACGCGAACCGACCACGTACCAGCCCGGAACTTGCGAAGCCAACGGTCGATGTCGCTTACGACGCTTGCTGCAGAGAGCACCTTACCTGTTCCAAGGCAGAACGGACACTCCTCGCTGGTGCGCTCTGCCATGCTCTGGCGGATACGCTGACGTGTTACCTGGAGAATTCCAAGCTGCGTCAGCGGATAGACCACCACCTTAGCTCTATCACGGGAGGTTTCTTTCTTCATCTCCGTGATCAGCCTGCGACGGTTTTCGTCCTGCTGCATATCGATGAAGTCGATAAGGATCATCCCCCCAATATCCCGCAGACGCATCTGACGGGCTACCTCTTTGAGAGCTTCAAAGTTGGTTTTGACGGCGTTTGCTTCCTGGGTGCGTTCGTTTGACGCACGACCCGAGTTTACATCAACCACCACCATTGCTTCCGTGTGGTCAATGATTAAATGTCCACCGCTCTGAAGCGGCACCCTGCGCGAATGTGTCAGGTGAACGTCTCGCTCTACGCCATAGACATCGAACATTGGACGAGTATCAGCAAAGAATTCAAGACGGCTCAAGAGGTGCGGCGCTGTCTTTTCCATGTAGGCCTTCAGATCGCGGTATACCTTACGATCATCTACCACTACCTGCGCAACATCATCCTTCATCAGATCACGTATCACGCTCTGCGCAATACCAGCTTCCTGATGCAGCAGCATCGGCTCTTTGGCATCACGAACGTCGCGTTCAATCTCTTTCCAATCTTCAACCAGAGTTGCAAAATCGCGTGCTACATCCTCTTCCGGCAGGCCGGCTGCAGCGGTGCGGATAATGCAGCCCATGCCATCTGGGATTACTGACTTCGCAATTGCCCGTAGGCGCTTGCGTTCTTTTGTCTGATAGATCTTCCGTGAGATTCCGATGCTGCTCTCGAACGGAAGCAGCACAACGTTGCGTCCGGTAAGACCTACCTTGGTCGTGATGCGAACGCCCTTCTGATGGTATGCCTCACGAGTAACTTGTACCACGATCATCTGCTTCGGATGAATGTTGATCGTGATATCACCACTGCGCTTCGTTGAGAACGTCGGGAGCTTACGCTGAGAATCGATCTTTGATGTGCGGAGCGCAACATCTGCCGAATTCACCTCTTTAGAACTCGGGCGATCGTCATCATCATCGTCCGACGCATCATCTTCCATCGTTGAATCAACATCACTAAAGTGCAGGAATCCATCCTGCTCCAGCCCGATATTCACAAAGGCTGCATTCATGCCCTGCACAACGCGGGTTACACGGCCGAGATAGATGTTGCCAACTTGATGCTCGTTCTCGGGAGATTCTGTGAACAACTCCACAAGCTTTCCATCTTCGGTGATAGCAATCCGAAGATGCGTGGACGTTCCGTTGATGAGAATTCTACGTAGCATAAAAAAAGAGGCCAAGTTGACCGTGGCGCCTTGTGTACGAGCTGACCGTTGCTTCCTTCCGGACCTGGCGGAGTTGGGCCTGACACAATCGCACGGGACTTGGCCGTGAGTGTTCCATTGTTAGGGGGCGCAAATATACATTACTTCTGCGTGAATTCCGGCACGAGTCCTTGCCAACATTCCCAATAATCGTTCTGGAGCTCCCCAGATTGCATTGCAAAGGCCGTTGGACGGCACACAAACCGTGTTTCGAACATGAAGGCCATCGTACCATCGATCTTTGTTGGCTTCAGTTCTACCTGCGTCATCTTCTTGTACGTATCGGCATCTGGACCATGTCCGCTCATACAGTTATGCAGTGAAGAACCGCCCGGAACAAATCCTCCGCCTTCCTTGGCATCATAGATACCGTCGATCAGCCCCATGTACTCATTCATGAAGTTGCGGTGGAACCACGGTGGACGGAACGTGTCTTCTGCCACCATCCAGCGTGGAGGGAAGCAGACAAAGTCGATGTTTGCCGTACCTGGCGTATCGGTTGGTGCTGTGAGCACCGTGTAGATCGATGGATCCGGGTGATCGAACGTAACTGTATTGATGCACTGATACTTGCGCAAGTCATATTTGTATGGCGCATAGTTGCCGTGCCATGCAACTACGTTGAGTGGCGAATGATCGTAGGTTCCCTGCCAGAGGTTACCCTGAAACTTTGCAACGACCTTGAACTCACCGTTGCGGTTCTCAAACCAGGCTTCAGGTGTCAGAAAATCGCGGGGATAGGCAAGTCCGTTGGCACCGATCGGTCCAAGATCCGGCAGTTTGAGCAGTGCCCCGTAATTCTCCAGGATATAGCCACGCACGCCCCCTGACACTTCAACGCGGAACTTGATTCCACGTGGGATTACGCAGATTTCATACGGCTCTACATCAACAATGCCCAGCTCGGTGAGAATCTTGAGCGATCCCTCCTGTGGCACGATCAGCATTTCGCCGTCTGCGTTATAGAAAAAGGTGTCGGACATCGACGTATTGGCGGCGTAGACATGGATCGCGCAGCCAGAATGGGTTGTAAGATCGCCGTTACCGGCCATCGTTACGATTCCCTCGATAAACGATGTTGGCTTCGACGGAATCGGCAAGGGGCTCCACCGAAGCTGATTCGGCGTTGTTTCTACTTCGTTAAATGGCGTAGAACGGATGAGTCCGTTATCGATGCGCTCATACGGCTTATGAACGACAGATGGGCGGATACGGTACATCCAGGTACGTTTATTCGCGCCGCGGGGTGCCGTAAAGGCTGTTCCTGAGAGCTGCTCCACATACAAACCATGAGCTGGCTTCTGCGGAGAGTTACGTCCTTCCGGAAGCGCTCCTTCAACGGCTTCTGTGGCAAACTCGTTGCCAAAACCACTCATGTATCCCATTGTAGCGTCCCTTTCCTATGCAGATGTCCACGTACAGCGCGCCCAGCAGGATTCGAACCTGCGGCCCGCAGCTTAGAAGGCTGCTGCTCTATCCAACTGAGCTATGGGCGCAACAAAAACAAAAATACCAAATCAGAGGGATAGAGGAGAGATTACTGATTACTGATTACTGATTACGTCGACCAGTACCCAGTAATCCGTAATCCGTAATCGGGCTTCGCTGCTCTCACTGCGGAACAATATCGTAGGCCGTGAGGGCTTCGTCGATGATCAGGGGGACGTTGCCCCAGGGGGTGGGGATGATTCCGGGGTCTGAATGGACGGTTCCGGCTAGCGCTGCGGACTCGCGGCGGATGTCGGAGAGCCACCCGTAGAGCATGGGAGAGACTGCCACCTCGTGAGGGGGCTCTCCATGCTGTTGTACGTATCGCTCAATGGAAACCATGAGCTCTTCAAAGGCATCAAACCATTCCATACGTGGAAGTCGAACCAATATTCGTGCCAGTTACCGTTGCGTTTTAGCCCCCTCCGAACATCGGTTAATCCAGTTTGGTTCCGTATGTTTGTTGTCTTTCCCGGGCCCTGGGGTTGTCTAACAATAACACACCTCCACAGCATGTATGGAGGGCCGCATGCTTGCAGTGGAAACAGTATTCGTATGTCTGATTCAGCAGAAGCAAAGAACTACTCGGCAATCGCCGACCTTATCTCGGGCGAGCTTGCTCCAACGGCGATGGGTGACGATGATTTCCGGTTGTTGTTTGAACAAAAAGTATCGACCCTTAAAGCCGATGACATGGTTCACGGCAAGGTCGTTTCGGTAACAAAGGACGAGATCCTTGTAGATATCGGATTTAAGTCGCTGGGCGTTGTTCCACGCGCTGAATTCGTTGGTGCAGAGCTTCTCGCTCCAGGTGAAGTTGTTGACGTTTTCGTTGAGAAGATCGAAGATGGCGAAGGCCGTCTGATGCTCAGCCGCCGTCGCGCAGACTTCATGAAGACGTGGGAAGAAATTCTCAAGCTTGCCGAAACACAAACAGTTACGCAGGTTCGCATCCTCCGCCGTATCAAGGGCGGTATGGTTGTAGACCTTCTCGGTATCGAGGCGTTCCTTCCAGGCTCACAGATCGATGTTCGCCCAGTGCGTGATTTCGATGCATGGGTTGGCCGCACGATCGACGTTCGCGTTGTAAAGGTTAATCACCCAAGCGAAAACGTTGTTGTTTCGCACAAGGTGCTCCTCGAAGAGCAGCTTGCAGAACAGCGCGGCAAGATCCTGGAACTCCTCGAGAAGGGTCTTGTTCTCGAAGGTACAGTTAAGGCAATCTCTGACTTCGGTGTATTCGTTGACCTTGGTGGTGTAGACGGACTTGTTCACATCACAGACTTGTCATGGGGCCGCGTAACACATCCAAGCGAGATCGTTTCACTTGATCAGCAGGTCAAGGTTGTTGTTCTCGACTTCGATGAAAACCGCAAGCGTATTTCGCTCGGCATGAAGCAGCTTACACCGCACCCATGGGATCAAATTGGCGAACGCTATGAGCCAAACTCAAAGGTGCGCGGCAAGGTTGTATCGCTCACAGATTACGGTGCATTCATCGAAATCGAAAAGGGCGTCGAAGGCCTTATCCACATCAGCGAAATGTCGTGGACTCAGCACGTAAAGCACCCGTCACAAGTGGTATCACTTGGACAGGTTGTAGAAGCTGTTGTTCTGAACATCGACAAGAACGAGCGCAAGCTTGCTCTCGGCATGAAGCAGCTCGAGCCAGATCCATGGAACGACCTCATGGCCAAGTATCCTATGGGATCGGTACATAAGGGTATCGTTCGTAACCTCACGAACTTCGGTGTCTTCATCGAGCTCGAGCCAGGTGTTGATGGTCTTGTCCACATCTCTGACCTCTCATGGACGAAGAAGATCCGTCACCCGGGCGAATTCGTGAAGAAGGGCGACGAAATCCAAGTTGTTGTTCTTGCTATCGACAACGAACACCGTCGTATCTCGCTTGGACACAAGCAGATCACAGAGAACCCATGGGACATCTTCGAAAATGAATTCGCTGTCGGCATGGAAACAGAAGGCAAAATCGTTCGGCTTATCGATAAGGGTGTGATCGTCGAAATGCCACAAGGCGTTGACGGCTTCGTTCCTGTATCACAGCTTTCATTTGCTCCAGTTCGTACGATCTCTGACTTCTTCAACGTTGGAGACAACCTGCCTCTCAAGGTAGTAGAGTTCGACAAGGAACAAAAGAAGATCGTTCTTTCAGCCGTTGAATATCTCCGCGGACGCACAGCAGAAGACATTGCTGCCTACAATGCGAACCACCCGGTTCCAAATGCAGACAAGTACAATGCAGACGGCTCGGCATCAGCTGCCACCACGATCGAAGATCTGGAAGACAGCACGCCAGTAGGAGAATAATGGTAAGGGTGTGCCGCTGGTACACCCGACTTTCGGTCACGACGTATCGTGACCGCATAAGACAGCGAAAAGGGGCGACCATTGTGTCGCCCCTTTTTTATTTTCGGCCCCCTATGAACATCGACCATATACTCGACGAGCTTTTTGCAATGACGTTCCATGCTGGCATCAAGCCAGGCCTGGAACGCATCGAGCATTTATGCGAGGGCCTTGACAATCCCCAGCAGCGGTATCCAGTGATTCATCTGGCTGGTACCAATGGTAAAGGGTCTACAAGTGCGATGATTGCCTCTATCCTTATAGAGGCGGGCTATAAGGTAGGACTCTACACGTCACCGCACATTCGATCGTTCAATGAGCGCATTCGCATCGGCAACACGCTAATCTCAAACGAAGACATTGCACGTCTGGCTGTTCCACTCATGGAATCTGCCAAGGCTGTGGGCGGTACGTTTTTCGAGGTCACAACAGCAATGGCCTTCCAGTACTTTGCAGAACATCGGGTAGATGTTGCGGTTATCGAAACGGGGCTGGGCGGACGTCTAGACGCCACAAATGTGTGCATGCCCCTTGCATCGATCATCACATCGATCGACTTCGACCACATGGAGTATCTCGGCAATACGCTTACGGCAATTGCGGGCGAAAAAGCCGGAATCATCAAGGAGGGAGCTCCTGCAATCATCGGCAGTGTTGAAACATCCATACGTGGTGTGTTTGAACGCAAGGCTGCATCGTGCTCAGCACCTGTAACATTTGCAGAGGACGTGATAGGCGTTGAAGTGGATGCAATCTATCCCGACCTTACCATGAGCGTGGCCGTGATAAAGGACGACGTTCGCCAGTACTATATCTCCGATCTGGCTGGCAAGCATCAGGCTTCGAACATTCAAACAGTCATGGCCTCGATCCCGGCGCTTCGAAGCATCTATTTTGTCGATGACGAACACGTACGGGGCGGACTCCAACATATGCGACGCAATGTTGGGCTGCGCGGACGCTGCGAGCTCTACTCGGCATCTCCGCGAATAGTCCTTGATGTTTCCCATAATCCAGGTGGAATAGCCGCGCTGGTGCGAATTCTCAACATATCGCAGATGCAAGCCCCATTCAACGTAGTGTTTGGTGTAATGTCCGACAAAGATGCAGATGGCATGCTCTCTGCACTGCTGCCGCTCAACGCCACGATCTATGCATGTGCGCCGCACATCGCACGCAGCATGCCACATACAGAAGTGGCCACACGCGCAAAAGCATGTGGCCACGATAGTGTTGTTGATTGTGAGACGGTTGCCGAAGCAACTGCAATTGCTGTGGGCTCAGGTGGGGTTACGGTGATCTGTGGCAGCTTCCATGTTGCAGACGAGGCATGTGCCTACCTCGATCAGCACCTTACCACTTAACCATTGCGAGAGCAAACAGCACGGCATAGAGTACTTGTAGCTGAATCGTCAGCACGTTCCCCTTTACGAGTGTGCGCTTGTCGATATGCTGACGCATATAGTTCACGATGTAGCCACCCATAACAGCACCAACAGCTACTACGCCGTAGAGTAGAGGCTTGTTGTATGCACCTGCAAGCCAAACTGTTGTGCCAAGGCATCCAAGAAGGAAGATTGAATAGAAGAGCGGTGCTGCATGTGTACCAAAGGTTACGAGCAGATGGTTCTTCCCCGTCTTCGCATCGCCTTCAGTATCGGGCACCTGATTGATGAGAAGAATATTCGTTGTGAGAAGTCCGGCAGGGATACCAAAGTAGAACGCATCCCAGCTGTAAGCGCCTGTGACCACGTAGTGCATACCCATTGTAATGAGCGGACCAAAGGCCATGCCGATAACGATCTCGCCGAGGCCGTGACGTGCTACAAGTCGCAGAGGTGGTGCTGTGTAGAAATATCCGAGAGCAAGGCCGGAGAGTCCGATGTACAGAATGCCAACACCCACTTGCTGCCACAAGAACAGTCCAATACCAAGTGCGATCAGCGCAAGCACAATCGCAACGTTCTTCGTTTTCTTGAATTCGATCAGCCCCATCTCAATTGAGCGGGAACCGCCTGAATACTGCGTAAAGTACTTCGTATTGCCTTGGTCTGTGCCGCTCTTGTAATCGAAGTAATCATTGAACACGTTGCTCGCCAGATGGAGCAACGCAACACCGAGAATTGCCAGCGTTGCATAGAACCACGAGATCGGCGTGCCTTCTACTCCAGCCGTGTAGGCAAGACCAATAAAACATGGTGTTAGGGCAGCTGAGAGGAACGGGGCTCGGGTGATCACAAGCCAGGAGATGATCTTTGTACTACCCTTGATCGGCACGTCTGCAAGACGTCCGAGTTCTTCAGTTACACCGCAGAACCCAACCTGCTGTCCGTTCTTAAATGTTGGCGTAATCCGAATCTGAGCACCAAATCGTTCTCCGCCCTTACGGATGAAGTTTGTTTCTCCTGCCCATTCACCTTCTTTGACAGCTGTAGCCAGCCAGCCACCGAGGTTTTGGAGAACAACTTCACCGGGTGAAAATGCACTAACGCGCATCTTACCGACGGCTTCTTCCTTCGAAAAGCCGAACATCTGTTCAGCCCCTGGACTGAACGTTTCGATGATTCCCTCCATATCGCAGGTGATCACCGACTTGTCGAGCGTGGTCGCCATGATGGTTCCTTGTTGTGTAATGGTTGCACAAAAATACACGTAACCGACCCGCTGGTCAACATCAAAAGAATAACTTTGCAGACATGAACGTACTCCTTTCTGTATCGGATAAAACGGGCATCGTAGACTTTGCGCTGTCCCTGCACAAGCTTGGTGCAACCCTTGTTTCAACCGGCGGTACAGCTCACGCCATCTCTTCAGCCGGCATTCCGGTAACGAGTGTATCAGACATAACGGGCTTCCCAGAGATCATGGATGGACGCGTAAAGACGCTGCACCCAAAGATCCACGGCGGACTTCTTGCCCGTATGGATGTCCCAGAACACGTAGAGCAGATGCAGAAGCACGGGATAGAAAAGATCGATCTTGTCGTGATCAATCTGTATCCGTTCGAGCAGACACTGGCACGTCCGGACTCAACGCACGAAGACATCGTAGAAAACATCGACATCGGTGGTCCGGCCATGGTCCGCGCCTCTGCAAAGAACTACGAGCACACAACAATCGTAGTAAACCCATCTCGGTACCCTGCCATCATCGAGCATCTCACGGCGCATGGTATGGTACCGCGCGACCTGCGTGAAGAACTCGCCATGGAGGCGTTTAGTCACACCGCATACTACGACGCGCGTATCTCTGAATACTTCGCAGCGAAACGTGGCGCAGGATTTTTGCAGGAAACAGCCATCCCGCTACGCATGGATCAGTCTCTTCGCTACGGCGAGAATCCGCATCAACGCGCAATGCTCTATGGTTCGTTCACGTCAAACTTCAAACAGCTTCACGGTAAGGAACTGTCATACAACAACATCCTGGACGTGGATGCTGCTAGTGGACTCTGCGCTGAGTTCAGCGAGCCCACAGTAGTTATTGTAAAGCACAACAATCCATGTGGCGTTGGTTCTGCAGACAATCTCACGGACGCCTACCGTAAGGCCTTTGCAACCGATACTGTAAGCCCCTTTGGTGGAATCATCGCTGTGAATCGTCCGATCGATATCGACTTCGCACAGGAGATCCACAGCCTCTTTGCCGAAGTGCTCATTGCGCCATCGTTTAGTCAGGAAGCACTGGAGCTTCTGCAGAAGAAGAAGGATAGAAGATTGGTTTTGGCACGATCTATCGTGCCCGTGCTGGAGAAGAGCGCCTCCCTTTCTTTTCGCTCTGTTGCAGGGGGCTTTCTGGTTCAGGAGGAAGATTCGATTCTCTACAACGATGCAGACCTGCGCATCGTTACCCAGCGCACACCCACAGATGATGAACGCAAGGCTATGCTCTATGCGTGGAAGATTGCAAAACACGTCAAGAGCAATGCAATAGTTTACGCTGCATCAGACAGATCGCTTGCCATTGGCGCCGGACAAATGTCTCGCATTGATTCAGCACGTATTGCTGTACGAAAAGCACAGGACGCCGGCATCGATCTTACCGGCTGCGCCGTTGCATCAGATGCCTTCTTCCCATTTGCCGACGGACTCCTTCAGGCCGCCGAAGCAGGTGCAGCTTGCGTTATCCAACCAGGTGGCTCCATCCGCGACGAAGAAGTCATCGCAGCCGCTAATGACAAGGGGCTGGCCATGATGTTTACGGGAACGAGACATTTTAGACACTGAGTAGAGCAGCGAGCAGCGAACAGCGAGCAGCGAGTGCAAGTTCAATTACGGATTTACGGAATTACGGAATTACGCTACTCGCTACTCGCTGTTCGCTACTCGCTACTCGCTGTTCGCTGCTCGCTACTCGCTGCTCGCTGCTTCCTATTTCATCCTCGACGCTTCATGCAGCACGTCGAGGTTTGTCTGCACCTTCGAGAAGACAGTGTCGGGCGCGAATTCTCCTGATTTGCGACGTGTGCCTGCGGGGTGATTCATCATGATTTCGATTGCCTGTTCAATTCGCGAGACGGCGTAGATTCTAAACTTCTTTGCGTTTACAGCTTCGATGATCTCCTCAGGGAGCATCAGGTCTCGCACATTTTGAGCTGGGAGCACAATCCCCTGTGTGCCCGTTAGCCCCTTGTCCTTGCATACCTCGAAAAAGCCGGTGATCTTTTCGTTTACGCCACCAACAGTTTGAATGTCGCCTTTCTGATTGATCGAGCCGGTGATGCCAATGTCTTGGCGGACGGGTATGTTGGAGATGGCGCTGAGCAATGCAATAACCTCAGCGGCCGAAGCACTATCACCGTCTACGCCACCGTATGACTGTTCAAAGGCTATGCTCGCGGTGAAGGAAATGGGCTGTGCGCGGGAGAAGAGAGACCGTATAAGGCCGGATAAAATGTACACACCTTTTGAGTGTATGGGGCCGCTCATCTGCACTTCGCGTTCGATGTTGATGATACCAGCGTTCCCTGCGCTCACTGTTGCTGTAATACGTGCTGGCTTGCCAAAGGATACGATACCACTGCTATAGACTGTGAGACCATTGATCTGTCCAACGCGAGTACCTTTTACGTCAACAAGCAGCACGTCTTTTTTGATACTCTCGCGGATCTCCATGTCTGCCCTATTGCTGCGCTGCTGGCGCATCGAAAGTGCATGCTTAACGTGCTCAGCTTTGATAACACGTCCGTTGCGCATGCGAGCATAGTGCGATGATTCCCGCAGCAGGTCTGCTGCATAACTGAACTGCAGCGAGATCTTTTCCTGCGAATCTGTAAAGGCCACGGCCCATTCGATGATGGTGGCAGCAGCCCCCTTATCGCAATGAAGAAGATTTTCTTCGTTGGACATCATCGACAGGAACGAACAGTAATTGCGGATCATTTCGGCATTGCGCTGAGTGTAGGCATCGAACTCCGCATGAACCTTAAACATCTTGTGGAAGTCCTCATCAGCAGCCCACAACGCAAGGTACATGGCTGGATCTCCAAGTAGGATCACCTTTACGTCTACATTGATGTGGTCTGGTTTGAGCGTATTGAGCTGGAACTGCGAGTCAAGGGGCTGTATCTCGAGTCTGCCGTATAGGAGTAGTTTTTTTAGCGTACTCCAGATCATTGGATCTGTTAAGACGTCGATGGCATTCATCACAACGAAACCACCATCAGCTCTGAGGAGCGAGCCCGCGCGGATGTGCGTAAAGTCGCTCATCACAAAGCCCCGTGCATCCATGCGCTTCTCAATAGTACCAAAGAGCGACGAATACGTGGGCGATGTCTCAATTGCAATGGGAGCTGTCTTGGTGTCGTAATTGTCTACGATCAGATTGATCGACGTGATCTGTTCCAACGCACGTGCAGCATCTTCTGTTGGTTCATCAGCCGCACCTGCAAGCTTTGCCTGATACACTCGTACGTATTCATCCAGGTGTTCAAGGATGTAGGCCCGAACACCATCCAGGAATTCTCGTACGCGGTTGCGCGGGAAGCTCTGCTGAATGTCGTCGAGAATCGATGTAACGAGAATTCCTACCGCGGCCTGATCGTGCTTGTTGAGTTCCTTGCGGAAGTCTACCAGCACCCTCATCGAGACGCGTCCGATCTCTGCCAGTTCTTCTTGAAATGCCGCGTAGGCATTCGATATAGACGTTGCTTGCTCGAGCGAGAGCTTTCCGTCCTGCACGAGCTGGTCTACGTCGTCGATCGTTACCGGCTTGCCGTCTACTATGGGGAAGACCTCGGTGCGAGAAGTACCGTCTTCGTTCTGAAGCTGTCCTACGACAAACCCAGACGGACGAATCTTGGTGTCGAATTCTGACAATACCACACGTTCACGTTCCTGGAATCGCTGAATGATGGCATTGCGAGTTACCTGAAACTGCTCCTCCTCGAAGAGCTGGGGGATGCGGCGCCGAATAACGGTAAGGCATTCATCCATCATGCGCTTGAATACGCGTCCTTCACCTGCACTAAAGCGCAGCAGGACCGGTGCTTCGGGCTGACGGAAATTGTGAACGTAGGCAAAGTCAAACAGTGTTGGCTTTTCCGATTTGATGTCATCAAGGATCTGACGGATCGTTGTCATGCGCCCCGTGCCAATCACCCCTGATGCCCAGATGTTGTATCCCTGACTCCTGATTCGTGCGCCCAGTTCCAGAGCCTCCACAGCACGTGGCTGCCCAACGATCTTCTTTAGGGGCTTAAGCTCTTTTGTACTGGTCTTAAACGGCAACGCCGATGCTGGACATGTCCAACGCAGGTTCTTTGCTGCTACTTCATGCACTGATGTACTTTTCATCCATTTCCCCATTGTTCGATTCTACATACCTCGCCAACATTGCATAGTTCACATGCTCTTGGAGCCGGCCTAACAGCGAATACGCCATCATATACACCAGCTACAACACCACCAACCACTTGTAGAAGTTCCTGGTTCTGTTCGGTAAGGGGCTTCTCTGCAAACTCTTTTGCGTCTCCAATCCATCGGGGCTGCTTGATTCCTTCTGCTTCCTTCGGAATCTGCATTACCGGATCCTTCATAGCAATCTTATTCATCGGATCGTCTGTCGTGTGCAATACGGTTCCAAATGAGCGGTACAATGCAGCCCACGGCGTAGCAGGGATGTTGTGCTCAGCCAGCCATGTACGGGCGGCTTCGAGATAGATCGGCATTTGCGATAGTTTGCCCGACATGATCTCTGCCAGCGTATAGCCAGAGCTTACCCGTGCCTTGTAGTCGTTCACGATAAACGTTACCATGCCATTCTGGTGCGCTATATCGATGCGGTCAACCCGGGCCGCAACCTGCACCTCCGAAAGGGATGCATCCGCACTCATCGCAATGCGTGTTTCGATCGGCAGCTCTATCAAGGTAGGGTAATGCTGTGTTGTCTGTTGATAGGCTATCTCAAGAAGAAGCCATTGCTTCAAGAGCCCTGGACGATCCTCAGTACCGAACAACACATGCTGGTCGATATCAGCATAGGCATGTGCCCACTCATGTGTGCGCATGCGCTCGTGTGCAATCTCCTGCAGCATCTGCCAGTAATGGTCTGTACGTTCAGGGTAGAGCCGTACAGAAAATGAGAGCAGGTCATCGAGTGATGAAACTTCCGCATATGCCCTCTGAGGCTGCTGACGTCGGAAGAACTCGGCTGCAACGTCATGCAACATTGTTCCTCGCTCTAACGGCGAAAGACGTGCCTCGGGAATATCGATCTGTCCAAGACGTAAGATCTTTTCCGCGTAAAACTTGTATGGGCATTGCGAGTAGAGATCGAGGCGAGACGGACTCACGGGACGCGTAAGTTCTGCTTCGATTCGCTCGCGTAGGTCTGCCCCCTGAACCGATCGGACGTCCGCGTGCTGTGGCTGACGATACACCTTGGACATTGCAGCACTTCGCACATCATGACGTTTCAGAGCAACAGCAGTTTCCTTCCGAAACACTGCGGGCAGAGGTTTCATCGAAGTATGGTCGATCGCATCGAGCAGCGACGATGTAAGCGCCGCGGCGCCGTCGATATGCGTTGGACGCGTAAACACAAGACGTCCGTTGGCTCGAACAGACATCATGATATCGATCATCCCCTGCTGATACATTCTCTCCAGCACGCCCGGTACAATCTCACGGTCCGCAATATGCTCCTGCACGCGCGGGAACTCTCCCTCTACCATTCCAAGCACATATACTCTCTCCCATGCTCTGCAGCGCAGCTCGGCTGGCGCCACAACAGCAACGCCAGTGCCCGGGCTGCGCACGATCTGATTACCTGCAGCGCGTACAAGGCTCCACCATAGCTCGAGGTGCCGATCAAACGCTGCATCGGCAAGGTCATGCCTCTCGGCAAGACCAACGTAATCATCAAGACATTCAAGCAGTTTATCACTTCCACTATCATCGATCAGTGGTGTAAGGAGCCCCCTAAACTCTTCAGCTGAAAGGGGCTTCTGCGGCACCGTGGGGATCATTGTTGCCAGATTGTTCACGGCAGTAGCGGCACGATGTATTCGTCGCAGTCTGCGTTCTGTTAGGTAGGCATCTTCAGCATCTGGACGTTCTTCGAGTGTCTGTCTACAGCTGCTTGCTATCTCATCGAGCCTGCGCTGCCACCCACTTGGGCCCTCGCCTCCACGAATACGTTCCGTTCGCGCAACAGCAAGCACATCTGCAGCATTAGGTATCCTCTGCCGAATTGCTACATGCGTAAGAACACGTTCTAGATCTTCTTTTGTCCAGCCATTGGCAGCCGCATCACAGACTGCCCGCACTGCTGTTGCCTGGTGCGTTGACGCAACAGGCACCATCTGTTCAGCATCAAGCGGAATCCCTGCACGGCGGGCAAGGTCTTCGATGATCTGTCGGTACACACCTGCTCCCGGAACACATATGCCTATTCCCCGCAGTGAGATTCCCGCAGCGGCATCCTCCTTGATGGCGGCTAGTACCCGGCGCACTTCCTCTTCTCGAGAGGGCAGTGCCGCAACGTGAACATCGATATCGGCCGGCATGTGAGATGTCTCTCCCTGGTGCCAGCCATTCGCAACGTACCACGCAGCATCCGTTACAGAAGCACCCATAGTTGCGTCAAGAGCAACCACAGCAGGATGTTCGGTTGCAAAACCAATACCAACATCCCAACCCTGCAATGCGAGTTCAGCGAGTAGTTCCTTGTCGGCCGTTGTTACACCGTGGGTGGCAATCATCACGCATGACGAGATGGCGTCGCCTGAAGTGGTTTGCAGAGGACGCTCGGCGAGCTGCTTCAGCGCATCCTGCACAAGCAGCTCGTATGTGCCTCTATCGCAGGCCATACCGCCGTAGAGGTCTCGAAGCTTCCGCCATGCTGCAGCTATCTCAGCCATCATGCGTCCTTTACGGGTGTGCGTTCCAGCTTTATCTGCGAGGTCATCTACAAATTCTGGTGACACGCCGTACTGCGTCCAGCGGACGAGTTTCTGTGCCTCAAACCCGATCGAGGCAAGCATGGAGCTATCAGCAGTGATCTGCCGGATCAGCACATCAACCTTGTCTTCACCCATGATGATGGGGCCACCTGGCATCACATGCATCCCAAGCCTGCGCACGAACGCAGCCATCGTCTCGATGATAGGGGGCTCGCCATGTCCGTGATGCATGGCCCATGCTCGCAGCAGCACGTCTTGTTGCCGGCTGGTGGGCACGATGATTATGCTTCGCTCCAGAGGCAGATGCCTCATAGCTACCGCCGGATCATCCTGCGATATGAATGCACTCCAGATCGAATCAGCCTTTGATGTAACCCAAAGCCCCATATAATCACATATCCCTTCGCGAAGCTATCTTTGTGCTCATACAACAACGTGTTACAATATGACCCACGACGTTCAACAACGCAAATCAGTGGCTGGCATTGCGATGCTGGCGGTGATTGCCATCGTTATTGCCAGCTGCAGTAGTGTGCAGCCGGTGCGTGTCCTGGAAAAGGACGCCTATGTTGCCACCGGATCTATCGGCGGAGCATTTCTTCCATCGAAGTCTCCGGCTGGAATACTGCCCTACCTCACGGTTGGTGGTGCTCATGGTGTAACGGAAGACCTAACAATGCATGGACACGCTCATGTGCTTCTGGCGGCATTCGGTGTTGTCGGCATCGACTACGGTGCAAGCTACCGTGCGCTGAAGCAGGACGGCGCAGTGCCCGAGGTTACTGTTGGCGGACAGTTACTCATGTTCACCAAGCTTTCTTCTGAGCCGAACCCTCGAGTGTATCCGAATCTTTCTGCTAACGCTTCGTGGCAGGTCGGCGAACAGTCGTTGATCTACACGGGCTCACATGCCACCATCCAGCTTTCGACTGGAGATGTTTTTGTAAGCCCCTTTGTTGGATATCAGTTTCCGCTGAACAAGACCTTTGACCTGCAAATCGAGGGCATATGGCAGGCAGCAAACCGAAACAATACAGGTGGTGTGTTCGAAGGTCTCTCGTCAATCAATGGTAAAGGTTCGTACGGCTTCTATATCGGAGGAATCTACAAGCTATGATCAAGCACATTGTCCGTTCGTTCGTTCTTGCAAGTGCAGTTCTTCTTAACAGCTGCACCATGGATTCGTTCCTGTTCAACACTCTTGCGCTCACCGAATACAACTTTTCAACTGCCATCATCCCAGCTACTCAAGTAGAAGCTGTTACGCTTAAAAGCGGCAGTGAAACGTTGTACGGCTTTTATGTTAAGCAGCCCGACTCCATGCGTGTAGAACCACATCAGGTGATTCTCTACAGTCATGGCAATAAAGAAAATATGGAAGCCTACTGGGAACGCGTTGAGTTACTCTATCAGGCTGGTTTCGATGTGTTTATCTACGACTATCGTGGATACGGCATGAGCACGGGTTCGAGCTCTGAGCAAGGTCTGCATGAAGATGCTACTGCAGCGCTGAACTATCTGCGCTCACGTTCGGATGTGGACACAACACAGATCGTTGATTACGGATTCTCGCTTGGCGGGGTTCCAACCATGTATCTAGCAGCATTCCAGCACAAGCCACGCTGTGTTATCACAGAAGCAATTTTTGCTTCGTCTGAGACCCTTATCCGTACTGGCACACTTCTGGATGTTCCTGGAAACTATCTGATGAAGGGTAAGTACGATAACGTTGCCAACTCCCGCATTCGTACTGCCCCATTGCTGATGATCCACGGTACGGGCGACACGTTTGTACCGTTCGACCCACACGGCAAGGAGATCTATGCTGCTGCAAATCAACCTAAGCGCTTAGATACCATCTCCGGTGCAGAACACTCCGGAATACCGAGCACGCTGGGCACAAAGGCATACATCGAGCTCATACGTACCTTCATCAAAGGCAGCTAACGTTGTTTACCGGCCTTGTCGAGGAAAAGGGGCATGTACTTCAGGTGCAGCGCGGAGAGCACGGCAGCAGACTCGTTATTGGATGTTCGCTGGTGCTGAGTGATGTTGCTATAGACCACAGCATTGCCGTTAACGGTGTATGTTTAACCGTAACGGAGTTTACTGAGTCGTCGTTTTCGGTGGACGTTATCGAAGAGACCCTTCGCAAGACATCTATTGGAATGCTCCGAGAGGGTTCTTCAGTGAACCTTGAAAGGGCCATGCAGCTTGGTGCGCGCCTCGGCGGACATATCGTTCTGGGACATGTAGACACCACAGGTGTTGTTGAAGAGATCTCGGCTGTAGACCTCGACTGGAACATCTGGATATCGTTCCCAGCCGAGTACCGCCGCTATCTTATTCCTGTTGGGTCGATCTGTGTTGACGGAGTATCGCTTACTGTTGCAGAACTCGAGCCAACGCGCTTTAAGATCTCGATCATCCCGCATACGCTAGCTGTAACAACGATCGGCACGCTCAAGGTTGGAGACCGCGTCAACCTTGAGTTTGATGTATTGGCCAAGTACGCAGAGAGTGCCTCGCTTTACTCTTCCTCGAAGCCGGCAGGAACGTAGGTTGTTCGCGGCTGATGCGCCGCACGCCATGCAACACGCGAGGCAAGACGTGTAATGGCAACAAGGTCTGGCATATTCAGCTTGGCCACTTCATCCGTTTGCTTGTGATAGTCCTTGTGCTCGCCCGTGAAGTAGAATAGCACAGGTATCTTCTTCATTGCAAATGATGCCTGGTCGCTGCGGAAGAAGTATTGCTCAATGTCGTAGGCAAGTGCAAGCGGACGCGCGGCTGTTGCGTTTTCTTCTTCGTTGATCTTCACAAGATCTGGACACCGCTGGTTGCCCCCTATCGAGAGCTTCGAATCTTCGCACCGGCCAATCATGTCCATGTTGATCATTGCTACACACTTCTTTGTGGGAAGGGGCGAGTTGGCAACGTAGGCCTTGGACCCAAGGAGCCCCTTTTCTTCAGCAGAGAATGCGATAAACACGATCGACCTATCCGGACGTGTTGCAGAAGAAGCGAGAGCTTCGGACACCAGCAGAATGCCCGTTGTACCAGAGCCGTTGTCGTCTGCGCCGTTATAGATGGAGTCGCCTTCTGCATTTGCCTTACCCACACCCACGTGATCATAGTGTGCGCCCATTACCACGTATTCGTCGGGATACTTGGCTCCGCGAAGCATACCAGCAACGTTTACGGCAGGGATGTTGGTGTTGTTCAGGGTAACCTTGCAGCTTACGGAGATCACAGATACATCGCCAAGCTGACGTGACACGGGGGCACACGTTGCGTCGAGCTGCTTGAGTGTAGATACTAACGAATCAATGCTTGTAAACACCGCATTGGCAACGGCCTCTCCCACATGCAACACAGGAATGCCGCCCTTGCGGTCATCTAGTTGCACTGCTCCTGGGCGCGTAGAGCCCGTGAGCGATCTCCAGCCATGCTCGTTGAGCATCAGTGAGCGCTTCGATCGTGGCGCGTCAAGCACGAGGACGGCAACCGCCCCATGTTTCTCTGCGTTAGATTTCTTGTGATCTGCAAACGAATAGCGCGTCCAGCGCTTCCCATTGAACTTGGTTGTATCCTCTGTCTCTGGTTCGCCGCGGAATACAACAACAACGGCTCCCTTTGCATCGATCGATGCATAGTCATCATACCCGTACTCGGGAGCTGTGATGCCAAAGCCTGCAAACACTACACGAGCCCCTTTCGCTTCTCCCTGACCCGTCTGTTCAAAAGGCACAAAGCCCTTCTTGATCGGAATCTCTGTGCTCACGCCATTCGTTGTGAGCGTTAGGTAGGTTCTTGTACGGGCCGTGTCGAGATCACGAGTGATCAGATTATATGGAAGTTTATAGCCGTCGGCTGAGAGAGGCTCGAGTCCAAGATTCTTGAAGTGCTCTGCGATATAGTCGGCAGCCTTATCAAGTTCTGGAGATGGTGTATCGCGTCCGCGCATTTCGTCTGATGCAAGGAACGAAACGTGTTCTGTTGCGCGCGCAACAGTGTAGCGTGCATCGGCATCAGCCGGAAATGGAACCTTGCGCTCGCCGTCATGCGATCCGATGGTGAATGAGACGAGTGCAGCAAGAAGAAATGAGTTCATCAGCGGAGGAAGATGATGGTAACCTGCATGCCGGGAGTAGCACGTTCGAATGCTACAGAGTCTGCAAGCTGAGTTGTGAGAAAAACTCCGCGTCCACCTGGTTGCTCTCGCAACTCAGGTAACCGCGGATCGGGAAGCGATTCGGGCGAAAACCCCTCGCCGTAATCGCGGACGATTATAGTGATTTCGTCGGACGTCGCACAGACCGAAATGTCAACACTTCGGTCTGACTGTTCCCTATTGCCATGCAGGATAGCATTGGTAACGATCTCGCCCACTGCTACGCGCAGATTCATACGCCGTTCATGGGAAAGCCCCATTACCTCGGGAAAGCTCTCGAGAAAGGGGCCAACGGCAGCCATAGCTTGGCGTGTGCTTGGTATGCGTGCGTATCGCGTCATGGTTAGATCCTTACCAAACAGCGTAGCAGCAGGTTCGGAAGATATCGGGTTTGCGTTTGATTGATCGTCTGGAACTCATACCAGCCCGACAGTGATAACGTACTACCTGCATATGTAGCGTACCGCAGAGCTACTTCGGGTCCTACCGAATGAAGCGAACCACTCAGCACCTGTGGAGCCCCAATGGCGATGCTCCGCTGGTCTAACGTGTAGAGTCGGATGCCCGTATGCACAGATGCATTCGGAGCTACATCAGCAGATAGCAGAAGCTTAACCAGGTACTCAAGATTCCCTGTCTCTGGCGACTCTGCAAATGCATTCCATTGCAGCGATGCCCGCTCGAAATACCGAAACAGGATCTGTGACTCCAGGTTAAACGTTGGCGTAAGCCGCACGCGGAGTGAGTCCCGATAGGAAACCTGCCGGAACGAGAACGACCGTGCAGAGGCACTGAGTCC
This sequence comes from Patescibacteria group bacterium, assembly GCA_044238605.1. GTDB lineage: Bacteria > Bacteroidota > Ignavibacteria > Kapaibacteriales > Kapaibacteriaceae > UBA10438. Next base: position 25,479 of record JBIICY010000003.1, on the reverse strand, counting down.
GTCGTAATCGTAGGCCGTGTAATTGGCAAGAATCTCGAACTGTGGCTGCATCATCAGTCCCGAAGTACGCAGCACAAATGATGGTGAAAGCCGAAGCACGCGGTTTACGTTGTTGAATGCGCTGCGGGTAGCGCGCAGGAATACAAGGTGCAAATACTGACCCGATACGCCGAGGTTCATCGTAAGGGCGTGTGAAAGTTTGCGCGACCATGACAACGTTGCGGCCGTAGAGAGCTCGTCTCGATCGTCATCATTCAGGGGGCTTGGAGTATCATACCGCAGCAGCCAGCTTGTAACATCCAGTCGGATGGTGTCCTGCGTACCTGCGTACCACTCGCCCCGTGCCAGCATTCGAGTACGAAAGGTCTCGTTATCTCGCTGAAACTCCTGTCCGCGCAGTGCCTGCAGGGCCGAAGGTTGAAGTCCGAAGACATCCTGCACTCCGTTTTGTTCCGACCGCTGAAACACCGAGCCACTGAGGAACGCTGTAAATCCGGGAAGGGTATAGCTGGCATGACCCTCAATGTCGATGGCAAGCTCAGATAACTGTCTGCTTACCGATGTGAGAACTAGATCCTGCATCGGCGTGTCGTACGATCTGTTGATCTTGGTCGAGGTGAGTGAGCCTGTAAATCCAATGCCAAGCACCTGCGAGATCGGGTACGAGATATCTGCATTGATCAGCTGAATGTCTTCTGCACGCTGCTCCACGTTAAGGGGCAGACTGGGTGCTACGCTTGTAAAGAACTCACGTCCGCGTAGTGTCTGCTGCGCAGACAGCTTCAGCGATGTGCCCTCATCAAGCACGCGCACAACGCTTGCCAGCACGTCTAGGTCCGAATTTGTTCGGCGATTATCCAGTTTCTGCCAGTCGGCAATGGCGGTGCTGTTCAGATGCCAGTCGTCTAGGTTGTAGTTGTCGAGAACGCCCCGTAGAATAGCTACCGGACCCGTAGCATGCATCCCAAGCTGTGATGACGACTCGAGTCCACCGAGCGCTTCAACCGACGCCTCAGGCACCGGCGCAAACGAGATACCTGCAGCACCATTTACGCGCTGCAGCGAGTTAAGTCCAACGCTCCGAGAATCCTGCGAAAGCTGCCAGCCCTGACGCAACACGGCTTTGAGCGTTGGAGCGATCGGGGCCTCCCATGCAATCTGCGACTGCTGATCATCGCGCGTTGCAACAGATGCCGTGCGGAATGCTGATGATCTGTATTGATTTACAAAGCGGAACTGACCATACGACGTGGGCACATCGACGTCTGCATTGGCGGTCCAGACAAAGGTGTTGGTGATCTTATCTACGCCGAACTCAATGCCCTTGCCTGCAACACGTTCCTGCTGAGGCAGAAGCACCTGAAGCTGCTGACCATAGCATACTGCTGCCGACAGGAATAATCCCGTCAGCAGAACAGCGTGTCTATGCGATAACTTCCAGGCGAGCAAATGCCACCATTAACTGTTTGCGTTGGCCGTTGTCGAACAGGACAGTTGCCTTCTCTGACTGTCCAGTTCCCGAGACGGAACTTACAGTACCATTGCCAAACATCGGGTGTTTAACACGCTGTCCGGTGCGCAGCGTTGGCGAACCAGCGCTCTGTTCTTGTGCGTTGCGAGCCTTTGGCTGCGACACACTCGTATAGCGCTTCGGCATCGGGAGCTGCGAATACGACGAGCCTCTTTCGGGCACTTGCGAGTATGCAGAGCCCCTTGGCTGCGGCCTTGCTGGCTGCGCCGGTTGCGCCGGTTGCTTGATCGATGCTCCGTGCTGTGCCATAGACCTGCTGGAGGGGGCTAGGCATTCTGTGTCGATTTCGGAGAGGAACATCGACGGACGAGAGAAGACAAGCTCTCCAAAACGGTAGCGTCGTTCTGCATAGGACAAGATCAGCTGCTCGCGGGCACGCGTGATGCCTACGTAGAGGAGACGGCGTTCTTCTTCCTGCTCTGCTGGATCCTGCTCGGCCTTGGCCAGCGGAAAGAGTCCTTGCTCAAGTCCAGCAATAACCACAAGCGGAAACTCAAGCCCCTTAGCCGCGTGCATGGTCATCATCGCAATGCGGTCGTTCCCTGTCTGCGGATCATCAGCATCGCTCAGAAGGGAGATCTGTTCCAGGTACGAGACAAGCGTCATCTCCTCGTTCAGTTCCTGCTGTTCGGCGATATGATCCAGGATGCGTTCAATGTTGTTCCATCTGTCCTGCGCGTCATCTGTCTGCTGGAGTCGATACATCTGCGGCAGACCCGTTGCATCGATATACGCCTGAGCTAACGATGCTGGAGACAGCTCCTGCATCATGTCCTGATAGCGCGTAACAATGCCAACAAAGTCGTTTACGGATTTTACCATGCGCGCCTGCAGCATCGGGACGTCTTGAATGCGCAGTAGTGCCTGAAACAGCGAGAGATTCTCGCGCACGGCAAACTCCTGCACACGGTCTAAACTCGTTGCTCCGATACCTCTTGCCGGCTCGTTGATTACCCGCAGGATGCTTTCGCTATCGTCGGGGTTGACGAGGATGCGTAAGTATGCAAGGACGTCTTTGACTTCTTTGCGCTTGTAGAAACTCACACCGCTCACAATGTGATACGGCATGTTCGTGCGACGCAGCGCATCTTCCAGCGCCTGCGACTGCGCATTGGTGCGATAGAGAATCGCAACGTCTTTCGGCGAATATCCGCTCGATGAGATGCGAGATCTGATCGTGCGTGCAATTGTCTCGGCTTCTTCTCGGTCATCCCGACATGCAAGCACCGTAATCTTTTCACCCTCGGTGTTATCTGTCCAGAGTTCTTTCTTGAGCTGCGACGAGTTGCGTTTGATTACGCTGTGCGCGGCAGCGAGGATAACCTTTGTAGAGCGATAATTCTGTTCGAGGCGCACAACCGTTGCTTCGGGATAATCGCGCTCGAAATCGAGAATGTTCTTGATGTCGGCTCCACGCCAGCGGTAGATACTCTGCGCGTCATCTCCCACAACACACAGGTTGCGGTACTTTGAGGCAAGCATGTTCACCACCTTGTACTGCGCGCGGTTAGTGTCTTGGTACTCATCCACCATGATATAGCGGAAGCGCTGTTGCAGCTGCTCCAGCACATCGGAGTTGTCTTCCAGCAGACGAATCGTATGCAGCAGGAGATCGTCGAAGTCCATCGCGTTGCTCTGCAGCAGACGCTTCTCATACAGCTCAAAGATCTGACCCGTCTGCTTATCGGTTATCGAGTTTGCCGTCCTCGAGAACTCCTGCCACGAGATCATGTTGTTCTTCGCATGCGAGATCCGCGAGCGCACACCATTGGGCGGTAGCACCTGCTGCGAGATCCCCATCTGATTCATAATGGCCTTGATCGCCGAGGCTTGATCGTCGGTGTCGTAGATCGTAAACGATGGTGTAAAGCCGATCTTCTCTGCGTACTGACGCAGCAAGCGTGCAAAGATCGAGTGGAACGTACCAGCCCAAATGGCACGGGCCGTAGAGCCCCCTACCAGATGCGAGATACGCTCCTTCATTTCCTGCGCGGCCTTGTTCGTAAACGTAAGCGCGAGCATGTTTTCTGCACGCACGTTCGAGCGCAGCAGATATGCCATGCGATACGTGAGCACGCGCGTTTTGCCGCTGCCCGCACCGGCGATGATTAAGACGGGTCCGTTGATTGTGCGGACCGCTTCTGCCTGACGTTCGTTGAGTCCCTCCAGCAAGGCAGATGCAGGGGGCTGTTGGTTTTCAGGGATAAGTGATAACATCAGAACTCTACAAACCCCGTTTTCTTATAGACCTTTCGCAGGGTTTTCCGTGCTCTGTCGCGGGCGTGTTCAGCCCCTTTTCGCAGCGTAGCCTTGAGTGCATCTTCGTCTGCGCGCAGGGCCTGGTACTTTTCGCGTACCGGACGCACAAACGCAACGAGGGCTTCGCCTACAGCTTCTTTGAATTCTGCATATCCAAGACCTGAGAACTCCTGCTCGATCTCAGCGTACGACTTGCCCGTCGTGATGTGATAGAGCGTCATCAGGTTGGCCACACCCGGACGTTTGTCTGTATACTCTATGGTTGTGCCAGAGTCTGTTACCGCACGCTTGATCTTCGATCTGATCGCATCGTCGGTATCAACTAGGAAGATCGTTGCCTTATCGTTTGCATCCGACTTAGACATCTTCTTTTCCGGCTCTTGGAGCGACATGATCTTGGCGCCAACCTTTGGGATAAAGGGCTCTGGTACGGTAAACGTTGGTGAGTAGTGATGGTTAAAGCGGTCTGCAAGGTTGCGTGTGAGCTCAAGGTGCTGACGCTGGTCTTCGCCTACCGGCACGAGGTCTGCGTTGTAGAGCAGAATGTCTGCGGCCATCAGAATCGGATAGGTAAACAATCCTACATTAACATTGTCTGCATGTGTTGCGCTCTTGTCCTTGAACTGCGTCATCCGCGAGCACTCACCGAAACCCGTCATGCAGTTCAGCACCCATGCCAGCTGCGAATGCTCTGGCACGTGCGACTGAATAAACAGCGTTGAAACATCGGGGTCGATACCCGCGGCGATATACATCGCGGCCACATCAAGCGTGCGCTTGCGCAGCTTGGCTGGCTCCTGGCGCACCGTAATGGCGTGGAGGTCTACAACGCAGAATAGCGCTTCGTATTCATGCTGCAGCTCTACCCAATTCCGCAGGGCCCCAGCGTATTGTCCAATTGTAAGATCGTTCGTGGGCTGCATACCCGAAAGGATCGTCTTTTTAGTCTGTATTTCGGCTTCCATAGACGGCAAAATACCTACCATCTCCATCATTGACGCATTTTTGCATATGATAGGTTTTGGATGCTACCGGATTACAGACGTCAACCCTACGCACGCCGAGGCAGTTGAGCGCGCACGTGAATTAGGCGTAACACTCTTCGACACCAGCTCGAACTATGGAGATGGGGCTAGTGAGAGGCTAGTAGGGCGACTTGTGCGTCATGATGCGCAACAAGACGTGAGATCCCTCGCCGCTAAAGCGGCTCGGGATGACGCTTTCAACGGTGCAGCTGGCGCTGCGTTGATTACGAAGTACGGCTACATCCAGGGCAACATGCTCGAGCAGATCAAGGCTCAGGAGAGCATGGGACGTGAGATCCCCGAGCTTGTGAAGCTTTCGGATTCGCTTTGGCACTGCATTCATCCTGAGTTTCTGGAGCAGGCGTTTCAGATCTCGTGCGAGCGCATGAACCGCACCTCGCTGGACGTTGTATTGCTGCACAATCCGGAGTATTACCTCCAGCATGCGCATCAAGCTGGCATTGCGATCGGCGATGCCCGCGATGAGCTGTATCGTCGGTTTACGGACGCATTTCGTTGGTTTGAGCAGACCATTGCGGGCGGACGTCTACGCGCCTATGGTGTAAGCTCCAACACGTTCGCCTACCCCGTCGATGCAACTGACGCAGTATGTCTTGCGCGCACGCTCCAAGCAGCAGAAGAAGCTGGTGGCAAGGGGCATCACTTTACGCATGCCCAGATGCCGATGAATCTTCTGGAGCATTTCGCAGCGACCAGCGCGAACACCCCATCGCGCAGTGATGGGGCTATGCAGACCCCGCTGGAGTTTGCCCGCGAGAACAACATCCACATCCTCGTGAACCGTCCACTCAACGCCATCGTAGACAACGACCTCATCCGTCTCGTCTCGCATACCATGCCAGAGAAGATCATTCATCCGCAGGACATCGAGCAACGCATCCACGACATGGAAACGCGAGAGCACGATCTTGCGAACAAACTTCAGGCAGAGGGCAACCTTACGGAGCGCGATATACAGGTTCTGCACGAAGCCTTCCGCGTAGCCGGTGCGCTATGTCAGTCCTGGTCCAAGTTTGAAGGCCTCATCCACTGGCGCGACGTAGAACGCTCCTACCTGGCACCCCGCATCAATGCTGCGGCCGTGCTCGGCGCGCGCAGCATTCATACTACCGAAGTTGACGAATACATCCACGACCTCACAATTCTCCTCTCTGATCTCGACACCATGTATGCGCAGGACGAAAATGCCTCTCTCGAGGAGCTGCGTCAGTCTCTTGCGAATGTGTTTCAGATGGACCCCGAAAGCCCCTTACAGCACATCGCAATCCATGCACTCAACTGCACGCAGGGCGTAGGTACCGTCCTCGTTGGCATGCGCACCCCCGCCTACGTCGATGATGTGATGTCGGTGATCGATCTGCCACAGCAGCAGTTCACGCGCGGCACGTGGGAAGAAGTGACGCGGGTGTTGCAGGAATTATCCGATTAATTACGGGCACGATATATCGTGCCCGTAATTCGTCATTGGTAATTCGTATTTTCGCCCATGCTTCCTCTCCGCCTCGCCCCTTCCCTTTTGGCATCGGATCTGCTGAATATGCAGGCCGACATTCTCGCCTGCGAGCAGGGCGGTGCAGACCTGCTGCACTATGATGTGATGGACGGACATTTTGTTCCGCCAATCACGTTTGGGGCAGAGTTTGTCAAGATGATCAAGGGGCTAACCACACTCCCTGTGGACGTGCACTTGATGGTGACGAATCCCAATCATCAGTTAGAGCTGTTTGCCGATGCCGGAGCTGACTGGATCTCGGTGCATGCCGAGGTAACGCCACATCTGCATCGCACGCTCAATCGCATCAAGCAACGTGGCTGCAAGGCTGGTGTGGTGCTTAATCCTGTTACGCCCCTTGAGTATGCCTTTGAAGCTGCCGAAGCATGCGACTTCGTCCTGCTTATGAGCGTTAACCCTGGATATGGCGGACAAGCCTTTATTCCGTCGTTCCTCAAGCGCTGCGAGCGCCTCCGCTCATGGCTGGACGCCAACGGCCTTGCGCATGTAGAGATCGAAGTAGACGGTGGCATTAAAGTAGAAAACGCTAGGAGCGTCATCGATGCCGGCGCAAACGTGCTGGTGTCGGGTTCGGGGGTGTTCCCGAAAACGACAGGGGCACGATACATCGTGCCCGATGCTACGACAGCGACAACAGAGGGACCTCGGCATGGGGCAATCAACGACGCACTTACGCGGCTGCGGGGGTAACATATGGCATCGAAGAGTGAGTTCGTACCAGAGGTAATCGTGCGCCATGGCGGCGTTCTCGTTGTTGTGATTGCAACACTTCTCTATCTCGGCACGCTGTCTCATGACTTTGTGCTCGACGATGAAATCGTTATTACCAAGAACTCGCTTGTTCAGCAGGGGGCTTCTGGACTCGGAAAGATATTCAGCGAAGACAGTTTTTACGGATACTTCAACGAGAGCGGCAAGAGTAGTCTGGTTGCTGGTGGACGCTACAGACCGCTGACGATTGCCGTTTTTGCTGTGATTAATGATGTCTCCCATGGCAGTGCCACGCTATTCCACGCTTTGTGCATCGCAGCGTACGCTGGTACCTGTCTACTCGTGTATCTCTGTCTTGTGCAGCTCTTCAGTGGTGTGCTGCAAAGCAACATTCGCTTAGCGGCGTTTGTTGGTGCCATCATCTTTACCGTGCACCCAGTGCACGTAGAAGTAGTTGCCAACATCAAGGGGCTTGATGAAACAGCAGCACTGTTATTCTCACTGCTCGGCCTGTTGCTTCTCTTGCGCTCTATTGATACCAAGCAGTCATGGCTGTCGTATGCTGGAGCGGCTGCCATCTTCGCTGCATGCTTATCCAAAGAGAACGCTGTAACGTTTGCGGCAACCATTCCCCTTGTTCTCGTAGTGTTTCGTAAGCTTTCGTGGAAGAACGCGGTTACAACCAGCATTCCTGCACTGGCAGCTGTAGCGCTCTACCTCGTTACACGCTTTGCTGTGATAGGATCTGCGTCAAGCGCCCCTTCCCAGGAGTTCATGAACAACCCCTTCCTTGTGTTCACGGGCAGCGGATGGAGTCCGATGAGTTTTGCGGAAAAGATGCAGGTAATCTTTGCAACATTCTGGAAGTACGCGACACTGGTTGTTCTACCCTACCCACTCTCGCACGATTACTACCCACGTCAGATCGAATCAACCAGCTTTACAAACCCCAACACCCTTATGGGGATGCTCATCGCCGTTGGGTTGATCCTTGCTGCGGTTAAGGGAACGCTATCAAAAGCCCCCTGGGCGGTTGGCCTTGTTGTAACGATTGCCAGCTTTAGCATGGTCTCAAATGTGGTGTTCCCAATTGGCACCACCATGGGCGAGCGCTTTCTGTTTATGCCAACGTTTGGCATCGTACTTGCCGTTGGGGCCCTTCTTGGTGCTGCAGGCAACACAACCCTGCGCAAGGTGGGAGTTGTTGCTACAGGATTGTTCGTGATCGCCGGAAGCGTTATCTCCGTTGCACGCACAAGCGCATGGAGAAACAACGAGACGTTGTTCTTTGCAGATATCACCGTCTCTCCAAAGAGTGCAAAGCTGAATGGGGCCTGCGGTGGCACCTACCTTACAAATGCTCTGAAGTCGGGCAGTGCCGATAGTGCCGTGACCCTCGCGCAGCAGGCAGTGCCATATCTCAGCCGTGCCATAGAGTTGCATCCAACGTATGGGGTGTGTTATTACAACCGCGGGACGTGCTACGTTATTCTCGGGAAGTATCGCGAGGCCGTGGCAGATGCGCGCTTAGCGATGCAATACAATGGCGACAAAAAAGCATCTCAGAAGCTACTTGCACGAGCGCTCAGAGACCTTGGACGTCAGCTCGGTGAACGAGAAAACAACATTGCAGGCGCTCTTGAGGTCTTGAAAGAATCCTGGACGCTCTATCAAGAAGATGCACAGACGGCGCACCTCCTCGGAATTGGCCATGGAATATCTGGCAAGCATGCGGAGTCTCTTCAATGGTTCCAACAAGCGGTAGAGATCGATCCGCAATCACCACAGTATCTGCGTGACCTTGGAACTGCCTATTTTCTGAATGGCAACGCTGCGAAGCGGGACGAATTCTACGCCAAGGCATCGAGCATACAGCCAAAGTGATCATCGTTTTGGGGCACAATCAATGAGTAAGAAGAAGGCAGAAACAACGCGTTCAGCAGCATACCCGTTGTTGGCAATAGTTGGTGTTCTTGCGGCTGCAGTGTTCGCGTTTTCACCGGCACTCAACAACAGCTTTGTCAACTGGGACGATTACGCCTACATCGTTAACAACCCGTTGGTGCACAACCTCTCGATTGCGAATACAATCGAGATCTTTACCCCTACAACCTTTGTAGTGGGCAATTATCACCCGCTCACGGTGTTTGTCTACTCTGTAGAATATGCGCTGTTCGGACTCGACCCCACGGGCTATCATGCTCTGAACATCATCCTGCACCTTGCCAACATCGTACTGGTCTCACTTATCGCATGGCGTCTTTTTAAGCATCAGCTTGCAGCAGTCTTCATTACCGCAGTATTCGCACTGCACCCTCTGCGGGTTGAATCTGTTGTCTGGGCTGCAGAGCTTAAGGACGTGCTCTATGTTGGATTTTTCTTAGCGGCCTGTCTTACCTACATCCGAAACGTGCAGAACGGAGACACGTCGCTCAAGGCCCATGCAGTGGTCTACGGACTCTTCCTGCTTTCAATTCTCAGCAAGGGGCAGGCAGTGGTCTTCCCTGTTATCCTGCTCATCCTGGATTACATGCTCGAGAAGAAGTTTGACAAACAAACGTTGCTTTCGAAGATCCCCTACTTTGCAACGTCTGTTGCATTCGGATTTCTGGCTATTGCAGCTCAGCGTGGTGGACAGCTAAGCGCGCAGGGCGGACAGATCGTTCTGCCCCTGTTTGAGCGACTAGGCAGCGCAGCCTATGGCGTGCTGATGTATATCGTGAGCTTTGTTGCCCCCGTGAACCTAGCCTGCTTCTACGAGTATCCCCTACCCGAGAAGATGGGTTCTATCATGATCATCGGAGCACTCTCTGCAGCGGCCTTCGTTGGGGCACTCTATGCAGTGCGTTCGCACAGAAACCTGCTTGGCGGACTACTCTGGTTCTTGGTTGTGATTGGTCCAGTGAGTCAGGTACTGCCCGTAGGTAACGCCCTCTATGCCGATCGCTACAGCTACCTATCCATGGTGGGCATTCTTCTTGCTCTCGGCTATGGCATAAAGCACTGGCTAAGCCACCAGCAGCGGGCGGTGCAGATTGCCACGGTTGCCGTTGCACTTGTGTTTGCGGTGCTCTCTCGCGGACAGTCTAAGACGTGGTTCAACAACGAATCTCTATGGAGAGCCGCGCTCGAGGCAAACCCAAACAATGCACTTGTACTAAATAATCTTGCTGGTGATTATCTCGACAGCGGAAAAACAGAAGTAGCTATCGATCTGTTTAAGAGAGCTGTAGATAATCCAGGACGCTACACAGAGATCTATCGCACGTACAACAACATTGGTCTTGCACTGTCACGTTTGAATAAGCTGGACAGCAGCCTCTACTGGTACGGCAGAGCAATCGAGACAGGCCTCGACTTTCCCGATCCCCATTACAACCGCGCTGGTGTGTATCAAAGTATGGGCAATCTGCCACGCGCGTATCAGGATATCTCGCAGTTTATCGCGCTCACACCAAAGGATAACCGCGGCTACTTTCTACGCGGCAAGATCCTACGGTCGATGGACTCCATCACTGCGGCTGTGCGAGATTTCCGTGCGTCCATACAGCTTAACCCCGCCTCTCCAGAGGGCTACGTAAGCCTTGGAAATCTCTACTTCTCTCGGGGCGAGTTTCAGAACTGCGTAGATGTATACACAGAGGCACTGCGGAACATTCCGCAATACGGAGACATCTATCTCAACAGGTCCAAGGCATGGTTCATGCTCAACAACCTGCCATCTGCACTCACGGATTATCAAAATGCTGTCAGCTACGGGGCTCAAGAACCGGGCTTCCTTGCCGCGATCCAGCAGCGCATGGCAGCAGCAAAGATCACGGGAACATCGCAGGGCGTCCAGCTACGTTAGAATTTATGCAACGCGCCGCTACTACCGCAGGTTTTGCAGCAGTGCATCAGCTGCTCTAAATCCAAGGGCCTTTGCCTTGTTGGCTGCTTCACGTGCGGCACTGCCGTTACCTACATCTCTATTGGCGATAGCCAGGTTAAACCATGCGCTTGCATCGTTCGGGTTTATCGCTGTTGCACGTTCAAGAATCGGCACCGCTTCTTGCTGACGTTTCAGATTAACTAGTGCTGTGCCCTTCAAGAAATACCCGTCTACACGGTCCGGATACTCGCGAATGTTCTGCTCACTTGCGGTTAGGCACGTCTCATTATCACCGAGCTTGAGTGACTCCCGCGCAAGACCGCTGATAGACTGATATCGATCATCGCCCTGAATGCCATTGGCAATCGCCGCCCGGAAGTCTTCTCGTGCACGGTCGGGCAGGCCAGCAAAGGCATAGGAAATACCCCGGTTGTAATAGATGCTTGGCATACCAGGCTGCTCGCTCAAGGCCGTAGTAAGACATTCCTGCGACTTTGCGTATTCATTCTTCATGCCGTAGATCACACCCAGCGCCTGCCAGAACTTCCAGCCTTTGGCCTTTACGATCTCGATCACGCGCAGATCTGCAAATGCCTTATCGATCTGATTCTTGTCGTAGTAGTACGAAGCACGCCCGCCATAGGCCACAGGCGCACCTACGCGGGTTACGGTTATCGATGATCCGGTATTGGTAAACTCGTACGGATACAAGTCGATGACCCGGGTCCACAGCGTCTCGGAATTCTTCCATGTGCCAACTTGCGTATAACACACCGGCAATAGCGCAATGGTGTAGAGTGTAGCAGCAGCTTTAGCAAGTGCCGGACGCTTCATCGAAAGCTCGTACACGCCATATGCTAGCAGGAACAAGCTACCAACGTACGGCACATAGGTGTAGCGCTCGGCCATGATAACTTGTCCAACCGACACAAACTGCAGCACCAAGGCAATGAAGAGCACATACAGTCCCATGGACATCACAACAACCTTGCGTGCATGCTGCTTTGCACGCAGAAGCAGAACAGGCACAACGATCATCGCAACGGCAAGTACCGGCATTACGAAGTACCACCATGCTACATTGCCCGATGCCTTTGTTGTGGGATATGGGTAGAAGGTAGAAAGATCAAACGGCACGATCATTTTAACCCAGTACATCACAAAGCCATATCCTGCAAAGGCAAAGCGCTGGGCAAGGGTAAGAACCTCGAACTTTGCAATGGCCTCTGTCTGCTGAAAGCTAATGGCAACAAGTCCAAGCCAGACAGATACCGCAAGGAAGGGCACCTTTTCCAGTAACGAGCGCACGTCGAACTTTCTATCGTACCAATAGTCAAACAGAAGCAACGCTATCGGCAACGGCACAGCCATTGCCTTTGCAAGGCAGGAGGCAACGAAGGAGACAAACGTAAGTCCCAGATACACGTACTTTTTCGACGTCACGTAGGAGATGTATGCCAGAAATGACAACAGCAGAAACAGCGTATAGAGTACATCTTTTCGTTCTGAGACCCAGGCAACAGACTCAACATGCATCGGATGGATCGCAAACCAGAGTCCAGCTAAGCCTGCTATCACAACATTGCCGGACGTAAGCTTGCGCAGCAGCTGGAATACAAGGAGCGCGTTGAGAATATGCAGCAGCACATTTACCGCAACGATACCTCGCGCGGAATTACCCGTTACCGCATAGTTCAATGCCAACGACAGCATTGTTAACGGATGGTAATTCGAGGCCACACCCGTTGAGAGATCAAACATCTTCCCTAGTGAATCTGCCGTGAACTTTGTCACCATTGGCTGATCCGTCACATAAAGATTATCATCCCAATTCGTGAATTCCTTCTGCGCATCAAATGCCGGCAGATATGCCAGAAGAGTTGCAAGAACGATGGTTACAACAACCACCCATGCCGGCAACGTAAAGCCTGCGCTGCTGTTCTTAGTCTGCTTTGCCATGAATCACCACATACGAATTCGTTTGCGACGAAGATACCGAATGGTAGCTTTGCAGGGGGCACGTAGCCTACGATCTATGGGGGACATATCATGAGTACAAAGAGCAAGCAGCAGACAAACGCAGGCACGCGATCAGAAGCACCAGCGAGCACCAGCATCATCGAGCGTTTCGAATCCCTCGGCAACCATGGTATATGGGTTGTGCTGTCTATCGCAGCCCTTATGCTCACGTACATCTACTGGGACTTTATCACTGGGGCCAAGGTGCTGCTGTATAAAGATATCGGCAGCGACTCCGTGAACATCTTCTATGCGCAGTGGGTGCAGTGGACAAAGTTGTGGGAGACCTACCGTGCCACCTCTGGCTATAGTCTTGAGACTGCCATGGGACAGAGCATAGGCTTCAACGTCTGGAGTCCATTTAACTGGATCATCTCCACCGGAGGTACTGCGAACATTGCGTCTAACATCGCTACCACGGAAATTCTCAAAGCACTTATAACAGCACCACTGGGCTACTTCTTCTTTCGATATCAGCAATTCACCAACATCACGTCAACAGTTGGAGCACTCTGCCTCAGTTTTGCGGGATTTATCTCACTAGGTGCCTCGGGCTGGTATGTGCACTCAACGGAGGCTTTGGCAATCGTCCTTACACTCTGGGCTGCTGAGTATGCTATTTCAAAGAGGGTATTCTACTTCATCGTGTTCCCAGCCTCACTGTACTATGTCGGAGTTGTAACAGGTTATCTGCTGATTTATCTCGGGGCAGCACTCATCGTCTATTTCGTCATTCGCACAATTACAGAAAGGCATGGCCGCGACATGGCAACAGCCTTAGCGCTTCGCCTTGGCTTGCTGCTCGTTAGTCTTGCCGCCTCATATCAAGTCTTTAGCTCAACATTTGCAATGGCCACTACGAGTGGTCGTGCCGAGAGTATTAAGTCGGCCTCCACTGCCAGTGCCTATGGCACAGACATGACTGTGTCGATGTTTGATACCGCCCCACGGGCCGAGTATTCCAATATCCTCCTGCGTGCCTATTCCAACAACCTCATGGGAACTGGCAACGGGTTTCGTGGTATGATGAATTACCTCGAAGCGCCATTGCTCTACTACGGCCTAGCCATGTTGTTGTTCCTTCCCTTCTTTTTTGTTGGACAGGATAAACGCATGCGCATTGCCTATGGCGTGCTTCTCGGCGCTGTTGTGATGCTTCTCATCTTTCCGTGGTTCCGCTTTGCGTTTTGGGGTTTCAAACTGGACTATTTCCGAGAGTACACCATGCTCATTGGAGCCGTACTGCTTATCCTTGCCATGCGCGGACTCAACACCTTTGTTACTGCCCCGGGCAAAACCCACACATGGCTTGCCCCTGTAGCAACGTTAGTGGCAATTGTTCTTCCGTTTGCACTTGCCAAACCAGCAACGCTCATCGATCCAAGTCAGAAGACATCGCTCATCCTTTTACTACTTGGCCTAGGCGGCGTTGCAACTGCCTATGCCGTTACGCGGCGCAAGGATCTACTTCTTGGGCTGGTCGTGCTTACATCAATCGACCTGTCGTACAACGCCTATACAACAATCAACAAGCGCGATCTGCTCACAACGCGAGAGATCGATCAAGGCATGCTATATGGGGGCTCGTCGCTCAAGGCAATCAACTGGATCAAGAGTCAGAACACAGCTGACCTCTACCGGATTGCCAAGTTCACCCCGAGCGGCCCCACAATGCACACCAGTTTGAACGACGCCATGGTGCAGGGTTTTAACGGCATTGTTGGGTATTCATCATTCCATAACAAGTACTATCTGCGCTTTATGGAGAAACTTGGATGTCGGGATGCCAAGAATCCGAGTGACGCAAAGTGGGTGTACAAAGTCATCACACGTCCATACCTTGCTTCAATGTTAGGAGTAAAGTACTTCCTCGTGAACGACCGTACAATGGGCTTTGACGAGCAGCTCTTTCCGGCAGTGAAACAGATAGACAACATCTACATCCACGAAGCCAAGACCGCCTTACCACTGCTTATAGCCTATGACAGCTACATCACGGAAGACGAGTTTGCAACGCAGCAGAACGGACGCCCAGACTACATGCTCTTTAAGGCTGCAGTTCTCGGCAGCGCAGATATCGCCAACGTTGGCTCTGCTACGCACTACAACCTCAGCACGGACACCGTCCGCAACGTCCGCTCCGCAGACTTCGCCCTTGCTGCATCGGAACGTACCTCTTTGATGCAGGTCTCAACCAAGGCCACAAAGAACGGCCTTGATGCCACTATCGATCTCAAACGAGACGGCATTGTTGTAATCCAAATCCCCTACGACGAGAACCTCACCGTTACTGTTGACGGCAAGCCAGCTAAGACCTTTGTTGCAAACCTGGGGTTTGTGGGTGTAACGCTTAAAAATGGCAGGCACTCAATAGTTGTCAAGCTACTGGGCGTATAGAGGCATCAAGCATCAGCACGTGTTCACATGGACAACCAGCTAGCACCATACAAATCAGTCTACTATCTGTTTTTTGAAGAATACTGGGTAGTTAGTTATGACAAACAATGAATTGCGGGATATGTATAACCGTGGATGGCAGCACAGATTTGATTCTGGATCCGAAGATGCAGGTGATTATGAACAGGCGTTGCAATTCCTTGAGTTCAGCGGTCTTATGTTGCCAGGGTTGAGCACCCTTGAAATCGGGGGAGGAATTGGCAAACTGTCTAATGCACTCCTCACCAGAGGTTTTACCAACCTAACTTGTACAGATCTTTCAGAAGTATCCGTATCGTATGGAAAGTTGAAGTATCCAAATTTGAACCTGTGCACCATGGATGCATGCAAATTAGAGTTTGAGTCTAACCAGTTTGACCGGTGCATTTCATTCGACTTAGTCGAGCATATACCTGAAATCGACAAGCATTTAGCAGAAGTAGCTCGAGTGCTGAAACCTGACGGTGTCTATCTTTTCCAAACACCTAATGTTGTCACCAACGCAGTATGGGAAACAATTCAAAGTAGAGGTTTTGGGTGGAAGGTGTATCACCCTTCGCTCCAAACAGCATCAAGCTTAAGACGCAAGCTTCTTTCGGCCGGTTTTACATCTGTCGAGTTTGTGAAGCTGGCACCAATCACAGGTTACAAGCTGGCACTTCTGCCCAAGCCACTACGTATGATCTTTCATGTTATTCCGTGGCGCCTTCTGCCTATGTTTTTGCAAGTTGGATTTTGGACAATTGCGCGTAGGTAGTTCTCGTACGTCGATATATTCATTTGGATTCATAAACATTCTAATGCGCATCCTCATCATATCTGCTTTCTTCCCACCCAAGAACTCCATGGCCTCGCACAGGCCATATTCGTGGGCTAGATACTGGAGCATGGCCGGACATGATGTAACTGTCGTTTGCGCCAAGTATGGACCTGCATTCGACGATTTAGAATGCGATATACATGGATTTCAACTGATACAGGTTCCGTGGCTTCCCTCTTTTCTTGAGAGGTCGTATCGCCGGAGAAACAATTTTAATCAACGTCAGGAGCCCGCAACCGTTGTGCGTCGTTGTGTTAACGGCGTCGTGAAGATCGCCACACGTACATTGTCTCAGCTTCAGCAGCGCTATGGGGTACTTTTCGCACAGCGATTTCCAGACGTATTCTTCATGTGGAGGAAGCTTGCATATCGCCAGCTGGTGAAGCATCAATCGTGGGACGTGGTTGTTAGTACCAATGGGCCATACGCAACTCACTTGCTGGCTTATGATCTTAAGCGAACGGGGCGGGCAAAATCGTGGGTCGCAGACTATCGAGATCTATGGACAGATCATCATGTCTATAATGGGATGTGGCCATTTACGATCTACGAACGCTGGTTGGAACGAAGGGTCCTGCGTTCTGCTGATGCAGCATCTACAATCAGCGAACCGCTTGCAGATTGCCTGCGTCAACGCAACCCAGGGCTTTGTGTCAGAACTATTGAAAATGGTTTTGAAGAAGCCGACCTTGACCTTCTGGCACCTGAACCATGTTTCCCTGATGACGGCATTGTGCGCATTGTGTATACAGGCTGGATCCAAGCCGGTGTCCGCGATCCTTCAGCATTGTTTCAAGCAATTTCAATGCTCGAACAAGAACTCCAAGCAAAACAGTCAACACCATCGGCCAACCTACCATTGGAGATTGTCACCGTTGGGCCAGTTTCAGAGGTCGTTGCCGGCATTGCACGGCAGTTCAACGTAGAGAAGTATGTGCGACAACTAGGCTTTAAAACTCGAAGCGAATGCCTCCGCATTCAGCGGGATGCACATATCCTCTTGTTTCTAGAGTATCAGTCAACGGAGCACAAGGGGCTACTCAGCGGAAAGATCTTTGAATATGTGTTTGCGGGCACCGAGATCTGGGCCATCGGGACGGAGGCCGACGATTCAGTGGCACGAATGCTAGACGCTAGTAATACTGGGAAACATTTTTCGACGGACGTTGCAGCAATCAAACATGAGCTGGCTGTTGTCACCGCCAACACCACCAAAAGAATGCAGCAGCCGAACGCGAAGTATTTATCGACCTTCACCCGAAAGAACCGGGCCGAAGCGATGCTAACTCTAGTTGAGGAAGTTTACACAGAATCTGTTTCAAACGACGGTATCGCACACTGCTAGTGGTTATTTTGGGATTGATAGATATGACTTCACAACACGTGTCTCGTATATGAGTGAACTACGATTTGCCCTTGTGGGCTGTGGCCGCATCGCCAAGAGGCACTCTGAACTTCTTGGAAGCCACTGCATTGCACACGCTCGCTTAGCTGCTGTTTGCGACATCAAGCCTGAACGGGCATCTGCGATAGGCAAAGCGTTCAATGTGCCGCACTATACAGACATGCATGACATGATGAGACGCGAGGCGATTGATGTTGTCGTGGTCCTCACAGAAAGCGGCAACCACGCTGCACATGTCGAGGCACTCGCTCCATACGGTAAGCATATCATCGTTGAAAAACCCATGGCGTTGTCGCTTCCAGATGCCGACAGAATGATCATGGCATGTGATCGGGCAGGCATTAAACTCTTTGTCGTAAAGCAGAACAGGTTCAATGTGCCCGTCGTAAAGCTCCGTGAAGCGCTCGATCAAGGCAGATTTGGCAAGATCGTGATGGGCACTATTCGCGTTCGATGGTGTAGAGATCAGTCCTACTACGACCAAGATGCCTGGCGTGGTACGTGGGCAATGGATGGCGGCGTTCTGGCAAATCAGGCAAGCCACCATGTTGATCTACTCGAGTGGATGCTCGGAGAACCCGTCAGCGTCTTTGCAATGGCTAAAACTGCATTAGTCAATATCGAAGCCGAAGACACTGCTGTGGTGCTCATTCGCTTTGCTAATGGAGCATTTGGCGTTATTGAGGCAACGACAGCTGTGAGGCCTAAGGATCTTGAAGGGTCAATCTCTATTCTAGGCGAAAACGGCACGGTAGTGATTGAGGGCTTTGCCGTGAACAATATGAAGACGTGGAACTTTACGCAACCTAACACTGGCGATGAGGATGTCTTGAGCTCGTATTCCGTTAACCCACCAAACGTTTACGGTTTTGGTCATCAAGCATACTATGAGCACGTTGTCGATTGCATCCTAAACAATCGGCAACAGTTAGTTGATGGTCTCGAGGGTCGAAAGAGTCTTGAGCTCATTACCGCTATCTACGAATCCATCGAAACACAGAGCGAAGTATCTTTACGTTTTCAACCACGCCGTAGCAAGCTTGGAAGTCATGTCAGCTGAACCAATACTTCGAGAGTCGGGCATCGTCAACGTCACATTTGGCGAGAATGTTACTGTCGTCAAACCGGTGAACATCTACGGTTGCAGCATCGCTTCCAACTGTTTCGTTGGACCATTCGTCGAGATCCAGTCGGGCGTTACTATCGGATCTGGAACTCGTATTCAATCGCATACATTCATCTGCGAACTCGTCACGATCGGCAACGACTGCTTCATTGCACACGGCGTAATGTTTATCAACGACACCTTTCAGGTTGGTGGCCCAGCACGTGGACGTAAAGAGTTATGGAAGTCTACCACGATCGGTAACCGAGTATCGCTTGGGTCGAACTCGACGATCATGCCAGTGTCCATCTGCGACGACGTTGTAATAGGTGCAGGCTCAGTTGTTACGAAGGACATTACCGAACCCGGGATCTATGCTGGCAACCCTGCCCGGCTTATTCGAAAGGTAGTATAGCACCATGGTAAAGTTCCTTGATCTTCACCATCAGTACCTGTCCATCAAATCCGAGATCGATAAAGCCATTGCCGACACAATCAGCAACACCTCTTTTATCGGCGGTAGTGCGGTAACAGAATTCGAGCATGCATTCGCTGCTTATCAACAAGCTGCCCACTGCGTTGGCGTTGCGAATGGGACGGACGCTTTAGAGATCGCCATTGAGGCGTTAGCGCTTCCAATCGGTTCGGAGATCATCGTACCAGCAAATTCCTTCATTTCCAGCTCCGAAGCAGTAACGCGCAGTGGACACCGCGTAGTATTCGCCGATATCGATCCCGGCACCTATCTCATAAATCCATCAGACGTTAAGCGACATCTCGGCCCAAACACGCGCGCCATCATCGCAGTACATCTATATGGTCAGCCATGCGACATGGACAGCCTACGTGAGCTCGCCAACGCTCACAACCTTGCTATCATTGAAGACTGCGCTCAGGCTCACGGGGCTGAATACAAGGGTAGACGTGTTGGAACGCTTGGAGACGTTAGCACCTTTAGTTTTTATCCTGGAAAAAACCTAGGTGCGTATGGAGATGCTGGAGCAATCGTTACAAACGATACGCATTTAGCACTTCGATGTCGCATGATTGCCAACCATGGTCGAGTCGAAAAGTACAACCACATCATGGAAGGCCGCAATAGTCGTTTGGACGGTCTGCAGGCTGCCATTCTTAGCGTTAAGCTGCGTCATCTTGACAAATGGATTGACCGCCGCAACGAAATCGCCCAGGTCTACCTAGAAGGTCTGGCTGGCCTGCCCGACACCCACCTCCCATTTGTGCAGACCGATGTTCGCCATTCCTTCCATTTGTTTGTAATCAGAACACCTTATAGGGCAGAGTTGATCAAGCACTTAACCGAGCATGAAATTGAAACGGGCATTCATTATCCCATTGCCTTACCCAAGCTGAAGGCTTATGAGTACCTTGGTCAGCGTGATGATTGCCCGAACGCATGCACCATGGACGATCAGGTTTTGAGTATTCCTATGGGAGAGCATTTGCAACCAGAGCATGCAGAAGCAGTTGTTATGTACATTAAGCAGTTTAACGAACAACTGTTATCTCTTAAATGACCTCATGATCAGATTCTTGATTGATGTGGGCAAGGACTGAACCACGTTCATCGGCACATCAAAAAGCGCGCGTTCAGTACCGTATTGTTCGTGCGACACACCAGGTCTGTGAATATATTGCTCTAGAGTAGTAATATCCCATTTCATTTTCTTGCAAAAGTATTCGAGATCCTGCTGTAACTCAGACGCGGACGGATAGGCAATGTCTGCGATTCCTGCTAACGCATCCTCACGACTCATCTGCCCAGCTATTACCAGTGTGGAAAGGTGAACTTTACGCTTATCAACGCCAAACTTATTCGGTAATATGAACCCCTGGTAAAACCTTGTAAACACGGATTCATAGTGCTTGAATGGATAGCGTTTGTAACCATAATCGGCTTCGAGTTTATCTAACACCACAAACTTGTTAAAGTCTACTAAATCAAGAAACGATATCCAGTGGATGCGTCTGATGGCTTCGAAGTAGAGATAGTTGGCGACTCCTATCGACGGGAATGATCGAAACTTTTTTATTCCACTGCGCCTAGCAATACCACGGATATTTTTACGGTCATACTTAAACCAGTTCCATCCAGGTGGCATCCTCATGCCTTCAGTGGCGAGGTTGGTACCAGCTAGAATGTACTTTATTCCGAAGTTACATGCTTGTTGATAGTTGACCGCTAGCATGGCATTGTCGTAGAGTAGCTCAACGTCAATCACATCAGCATCGAAGAAAGCCTGCATCAATGCGCGATACTCTTCCCAATCAATGACGTGTGTATAGAGATCGATACCTAGACACTTTATAAGATTGGCGATGTTATTCTGAGCTAACTCAGAATTCCAACCATTGTCCATATGCACTGCTAGAGGTCGTAATCCAAGTCGCTTGGCCTCTACAAGTGTCCATGAACTATCAACGCCTCCAGACACACCCACGATGCAATCATAGGGTTTGCCTTTACCTGACTGTTTGATTTCGTGTACGATACTCTCAAGTCGTTGCTGACGCTGCTCAGAATTGTCGAAAAGTATAGCACCAGCGCGCCACATAAATTCCTTACAGTAATTACAAATACCTTTAGCATCGAATATTATGTCGATAGCGGTAGTATCCATAACACACCGAGTACATTGCTGGTAATGAGCGGCCGATTGTCTTTTCATCATGACGTGTATAGAAGTTTCTCCAGAACCTTGTATTCTGGATACGTGATCAAAACCGCGCGATGTGGGCCATGAAACACAAAAAACGAACCGGCAGCAACTGCACTCGCACCGGCGTCGATAGCATCCTTGATATCAAGCAGACTAGAAATGCCACCCAAGGCTATTAAGGGGACGCCGATACTAGTACTCGCTTCACGAATCAACGCAAGATCCGGTCCACTCAGCGTTCCATCCTTATCAGTCGAGTTCAGTAGCACCTCACCCGCACCTGCATGTACCAGTTTTTTAACAATATCCACCCAATTGCCATCCAGCGTCTTCTCATTTGCGCTACTATAGAGATGAGGTTTGCCCAGCCAGTTCCGTTTGACGTCGACGGATACAATGACACTTTGGCTGCCGTAGTGTTCCGCAATTTCTCGAACCAATTTTGGATTCTCAATCGCAGAAGTCTGCAAGCACACCTTTTCTACACCTAAGGAGAATACTCGCTGTGCCTGCTCAAAAGTGCTAATACCTCCACCATACGCTAGTGGCATGAAACACTCGCCGGCAACCTGTTCGATAACTTGATAATTGGGATCGCGGCGGGTTCTGCTTGCGTAGATATCGAGCAGCATGAGCTCGTCTACCTCTTTTTCGTTGAAAATCCGTATCGCATTAATTGGATCGCCGACATACTTGGGATCCTTGAATCTTGTCGTCTTAACCAAGCCGTTGTCACGCAGCAGCAGGGCGGGAATTACTCGGTGCTTTAACATATTAGGACAACTCGACAAACCGCTTCATGAGATCCATGCCAAATTTGTGGCTCTTCTCTGGGTGGAACTGAACTCCGAAGATATTTGCATTTTGAAATGCTGCACAGAAATCACCGCCATAATCGCAGGTGGCGATTGTTATCTCCGGCACATTTGTGACTACCTTGTACGAGTGAACAAAGTAGAATCTTCGTTCTATGTCGGAAGCGGGAAGCAATGGATTATCCCTTGTTGTCGCGATCGTATTCCAGCCCATGTGTGGAATCTTTAAGCCCAGAGGAGGGTTGAAACCAAACTTAACGACATGAGCATCAATAAGGCCGAGTCCAGTTTGTTCTCCTTCCTCACTTTTTAGGCAAAGCAGTTGCATTCCCAGACATATTCCCAGTAGCGTTATTCTTTTGCTGCGGATGTCATCAACTAAGGCATCTCGAAAACCTCGAGCGACTAGCTCATACATTCCCGCATCAAAATGCCCCACACCAGGCAAAATGACTTTATCTACTGTTGATAACTCATGCGGTCTTGAAACACTTATCGACGACCCGCCTACCCGCTGAATCATTCGATGCACGGATGCATTGTTACCAACTCCATAGTCAATCACACCAACCACTCGTTCTGACTCCGTTCAGTAAATTTGTGCTGACAAATTACTAGTTAAGAACTGGTGCCTATAGATGTATCATTTATAGACAAGCTTATCTCAAGACGCAAAGTACTGAATACCGATTTAATCAGTAGTTGGCCGCGATCTTTTCTATCGAAGTTGCGCAGATTCATCCTTACGAGCTCAGCTCTTAACACGACAACTCTTCGTATATTACTGGTTAAGAATTTAGAAAATCATCATAGTTATGGCTGCTTGCACTGTTAATTTTGCCGTAATCGGCTGCGGCCACATCGGAAAACGTCACGCAGAAATGATTCGGCGCCATCCGGAGGCCTACCTTATGGCACTTTGCGATGTCCTTCCTACAGAAGAACTCAATCTTGGTTACGCAGATGTTCCTGTGTACGGCACGTTAACCGAGATGCTACACGCCCATCCTGAGATACAAGTTGTTAATATCGCCACGCCGAATGGACTGCACTATAAGCATGCGGTTGAAGCGCTTGAATCACACAAGCATGTTGTGATTGAGAAGCCAATGGCACTCAGAAAGGCTGATGCCGAAAAAGTCATCTACAAAGCTCTTCAGGTGCATCGGCAGGTATTTGCTGTGATGCAAAACCGATACTCCCCTCCATCTGCGTGGGTCAAGGACCTTGTAGCATCCGGACGTCTCGGCAAGATCTACATGGTCCAGATGAACTGCTATTGGAACCGTGACCACCGGTATTATAAGCCCGGAAGCTGGCATGGAAATAAAGCACTCGATGGTGGCACATTGTTCACGCAGTTCTCGCATTTTATTGATATCATGTACTGGCTCTTTGGAGATATCCATAACATTAAGAGTCGTTTCTACGATTTCAATCATTATGGAGTAACGGACTTCGAAGATTCGGGAATCGTAAGTTTCGATTTTGTTGAAGGTGGTAGCGGTGTTATGAATTTCTCGACTGCTGTGTGGGATACCAACCTCGAAAGTAGCATGACCATCATCGCAGAGAATGGATCTGTCAAGATCGGCGGACAGTACATGGACAAGGTCGAATATTGTCACATTAAGGACTACACCATGCCGGAGCTTGCCCTGACCAATCCCGGCAATGATTATGGGGCGTACAAGGGATCGGCGCAAAACCACAACTACGTGATCGACAATGTTGTGGATGTACTTAATAATCGCGCATCCATCACAACGAATGCACTCGAGGGGCTCAAGGTAGTCGAGATCATTGAGCGTATCTATAAGTATTCGAACCAATAATTTCCCTACTTGTGAAGCGCATCGCAGTCATCGGCGGAGGAATCATTGGGCTCGCAACGGCGTACAAGCTGCTGCTGAACAACTCCTCACTCAAGGTCGAGCTATTTGAAAAAGAATCAGGCCCCGGACACCATCAATCTGGTCGCAACAGTGGCGTTTTGCATTGCGGCCTTTATTATCAGCCGGGTTCCCTGAAAGCGCGCCTAGCTGTCGAGGGTATTCGGGAGATGACGCAATTCTGTAGAGACCACGACATACCACACGAGATCTGCGGCAAGGTTGTGGTTGCTACCAACGAGCGGCAGAAAGATACTCTCCACAAGCTCGCGGAGCGCGGCAAGACGAACGGTCTAACGGGACTCAAGTTTCTCTCCCAAACGGAACTTAAAAACCGAGAGCCCTATGTACGGGCAACAGAGGCACTTCTCGTACCGGAAGAAGGCATCGTAGACTACCGTGCTGTCATGCGCAAGCTTGTTGAACTTATACAGCATCGAGGCGGAATCGTCCATTTCAACAGTCGGGTGTGGTCTGTTGCGGAATCTGCACAAGGCGAGGTCATAGTCACGACGTCTGATACTGAACGTCAGTTCAACATGCTGATTAACTGCACAGGGCTCCATTCCGACAGGACATTTGCGGCTTTCACGAAGCATCCGCGCCCACTTCGAATCGTCCCCTTCCGTGGCGAGTATCTTAGCTTTAAGCCAGAGTATCGGCACATTGTCAACCACCTTGTCTACCCCGTGCCTGACATCAGGTACCCATTTCTAGGTGTCCACTTTACCCGAATTATCAACGATGACCGCGAGGTTGGTCCCAACGCTGTGCTAGCCCTAAAGCGAGAGGGATACACAAACACCGATATAAACCTTCGTGATGCGCTCGACGCCCTTACCTACCCTGGGCTGCTGAACTTCCTCAGGAAGAACACCGCCTTTGCAGTGGGAGAATTCGTATCATCCCTCTCTATGCGCTCCTTCATCAACAAAGCCCGTGCTATGATGCCAGAGATCAGTGAGAGCATGCTCGTAAAAGGCTCGGCTGGCGTCCGCGCCCAGGCCATAGATACCTCCGGCAATCTTCTCATGGATTTCAACATCAATCACGTCGGAAATCAAGTCCATGTGCTAAACGCGCCTTCTCCTGGTGCTACTTCTGCATTTGCAGTTGCTGGATTCATTTCAAATTGATTGGATGCCCAATTGGCCAGATCCTGAGTATGTATATTGGTTTATGCTAGTCTACTTTTATCGGTTTCTAGCACTAGACGTCGTCAAATCTTGTTAAATCATTTCATCTTCGAAATGATCTTCCCCCCATTTAGTTGACAGTAAGTCGATCTCTAATCACATATTTGGATTGGAGGAAACGATGGGAAATGACAACAGGGGTCGTCGCTATGACGACGAGTTCAGAGCAGCGGCAGTTGCGC
>JBIICY010000014.1:0-32021 GCA_044238605.1 Patescibacteria group bacterium | reverse complement strand
AAGGTGGCGCAACAAACACTCAGCAAACTGCTCTCTACCCCAACCCCACAACCGGAGTTGTGACCGTGCGCTGGGAATGGCCCGATGAAACAGTTCATTGGCAAGTTGTATCTGCGACAGGACAGCTTGTGGACTATGGAAGTGCTACGCGAGAAGGGAGTGATGTGCGCATTGTCCTTGCTGGCGACCTTGCAGCAGGCAACTATACTCTGCTCGTGCGCGACGTGCTTGCAGAACATGTGCAGCAATTCACCCTTGTAAAGAACTAGGGTGAACCTTGAAAACCATTACGATGCTGCCATTTCTTGTGGCGGCTTGGGGTGTTATTGCCACACAGGTATGCTGCGCGCAGTTTCGTGAGCCAGAAGTGCTGCCTGGTCTGCTCTGGGTGCGTTCAGACACACTTCCCGGCCGTGAGATGATGTGGAATTTGGCTGATTCCACACCGACTAATCCAACGCCGATTATCAGCGACTTTGAGATTGGATGGAACTGGACAACTGTACCTTGGAATGCTGGCAACCTCATCGCAACGCGGCGCTACCACTGCAATGATTTCCGATATCGATCTGATAGCACCGTACGAAACATCGATGAGATGCGGAGAGTGCTCTTACGCGATGGCATCCCAGACATGCAGCTGATTCCTTGTGTAAAGGGCATCGGCCAGGCTGAAGGCGTTCGAAGGGTACCACCCGATACTTCGGATGATGGTGAAGAAAAAGAAGGAACCAATCCCAGTGAAGCTGTGGCAATGGAGTTTGCTCCGTGGCTTTATCCAATTGGCAGCACAGAACACTTTGATCTCAAAGCCAATGATGCCACTGGTGCGGTCTTCGGTTGGAAAACCCACAGACGTGGAGAGCCTGTCGACTCTGCTGGCACGTATCGCATGCGATATAAACGCAAACCCGCAGGTAGTCAGCCAAGCACAGATCCAATTCTGGAGGGTGCAACGCCAGATGGAGAACTCAGAGCCTGGACGCCATGGAATTCGCCGTATGATAAACAACACTATGAGATCCAGAACACGAAGAAAATGGAGATCGCTGTTACACTTAGAAGAAGCGAAAATGATACTGCCACTGGAGATAAAAATGACACGGTGTTAGTTATCGAAGTACCGTACGCAAAAGGGACAAACAGTCAATTGAACTGTTTGATTCGTTTTGATGAAGTTCCAGATGATTCCTCAGCCTTTATAAACCACTTTGATCTTAGTGGGCAACTCGTAGCCCGGACCAACTTGTTTAGCGCTTCACCAGGCAACTCAACAATATTTGTCATTACGCGCCACATGCTGCCACCAATGAGTGATTCTACAAGAGAAGTGACGTTAGTTGCGAGGTTTCGGTGCGATGGGAAAGCTGCCAACAATCCTAAGATCCGCGATGAAGATGGCAAGACTGCGAGCCCTACCGAGATCGGCAGAATGGGTATCACAGTCTGGCATAACGACGACCCTGAGACGGGACTCGGCATAGAGCTTCGCAGTATTCGCCTGCAGACACCAGAGGCTGGGCGGTTGTTTACGGGAGAGCATGATGAGCGTATACAGAGATCTGCAAACCGTTTCTTGGAAGATCTCAAGACAATGCAAGACTCGATCCAGGCGAGTGTTTCGGGGCCGCGCACTGATCCATCATTCAAGGTCTGGATGTTCTATGGACGCGACGAGGGACCTAAGTGCTATTGGAAGAGCTACCGGTACATCAACAAGCTGCTCGGCGGACGTCTGATGACAGAGGTAAATATTGAAGACGCCAACGAGTTTCTGCACTGCACACAGTTCAAGCTCCTCTGGCAGGGAGCTGCGGCAACCACGTCGCCACATATTGCATCGTACACCTATAAGAAGGGGTTCAACGATTCACTACAAGCTCTTCCCGCAGACACTACCTACGCAGGTTGGCTCAGAGATAACAAAGTGCGCAGAGGATATGCCAACATCCGTTATGGTCTCAATAGTATGCTACCAACAGTAGTTGGTTCTGTGACCGAATACGACGACGATCCGGATACCTTTCAAGAATGGCGGCACGTTCAGATGATCAATGGCAGAATGAGAAAGCCTGTGCTTCCCATTCCTGATACGCTTGTCGATTCCGTTCTTCGGCTTACTCCACGCGATGAAAGCCGCGGGGTGCTCTCGAACCTGGAGCAGATGCTGCTACTCGACTACACGAAGAACCAGCAGATGCTCTTTGGTACAACTCCATGGCTTTCGCAAGTGTGGCTCAACTATCACATGCAGGTGCGACGATTAGACTCATTAGACACGAATTTCGCATGGTTTCTCAACAATCGGCCACGTACACTTGGCGAGACACGCACGGCGCTATGGCTACCACTGATCCTGGGCGCTAAGGGCCTGATGTTCTACCGAGGCACAACAAGCCGTGAGGGATCAGGTGAGCCATTTCATAGAGATTCGTCTCTATTTGTAGGTCCCAACAATCAACCAGCAGACAATCTTGAAGGCGGACTCATAGGTTTCTTCAATCAGGATTCACTTGCACACGGCTCAATGGCAAACAGCGTTGACAGCGCATGGCTTCGCAGCATCGCATCCGGCGATGATTGGATCAGTGCTGGAGATCCCACCCATGTAGACGCATACTTCTATCCAAGTTTGAACAAGGTTGCAGCCAACCTGCGAGGTCTGTCTGCAGCATCTGCACAGGATAGTATCTACGTTGGCACACATACCAATCGCAATGTTACGCTTGATGTTCTCGACAAGCTTCAAGACATGCGCACCAAACTGGGCAGAGGTAGCAACGGACGTTCCGATACAATGCCTCACATACTGACGACTCTGCGTCTTGAGAGCTGGTATGGTCATGGCTTTACAACCATATCCATCTCGCGTGATACATCAAATCCTCTTGCCCGGTATGTTGATATCAGCCATATCAGAGAACGCCTCCGCACACGGCATCCATACAGAAACACCAATGTTGTTGCCTCATCACAGATCCCTGGGCACGTCAGCTACGAATCGTATGATTCATCGTTTTTTGACATCACGATGATGTCCCTTGATACGGATCGAGAAATGGCCAACTCATGCGTTATCAGCGTCCTGAACAGACGCACTGACCCGCGCATGCTTGCTCAGAGCTCGGAACCGGGCATTTACCGGTACGTCAATGCATCAACAAGTCAGTGGTCATTTGCTGGATACCAAGAGTGGGCAGCACGCGGTGCCTCGGGCAGGCTCGACCAGCGAGGGACGCGTCAGATAACACTGCCGTTCAACTACAAGAACACCGACGGAGCCTACCGCCTGCTGCGTCTTCAGGAGATGGGTGGCGGCATCGATACGATCATCGGGCAGGACCGCGAGATCGCGATCAACTTCCTGCCCGGCGAAGGTAAGATGTTCCGCGTAACAGTCTTAGAAGGCGAGAAGCCAGCCGACATGCAGGGCTGGCTGGCTCATAACACCCAGCGCAAGGTTGTGGTCTATCCCACTCTTGTTAAGGACAATGCTCCAGGCACGGGCTCGAGCCCGAATGCTGATCAAGCCCTGCGAACACAGTATGATACTACATTCCTTGAAAAACCTACCTGCAGCTGCATGGATGCGGCCAGTGCCAATCAGGTCATTCGAGCACGTGAGGCAGGTGGTTTTCGCTATCATGCGGTCTATCACATGAAGGAAGATTCGAGCGCTCTGCTCAAGGTATACTACCGGCGCAGTCAGCTGCTCTCATCTGTCAGTGACTCAGCGTCATCAGTCGACTCTGGAGGCATCTACAACCCAGCGATTGTGTGGGAAGATCCTATCGCACTCGATACGTTTATTCGGCAGGATAGTACAACGTATCGGCAGTCTACCAACTGCGGCTATCCGTCGCTTGTCGTGCGTGATGACCCACATCTACCTGCGGACATGAACCCATGCGTCTACGTGGTCTATGCATGCCAGAACAACGGCGGTGAAGACATTGCCATCTGCGAGGCGCGCTTTGGTGCCAACGCGGCAAGTCGCACGGAACAAGTGCAGTTATATCACAGAAATCGATCCAATGTGATAGCCTACAGTAAGGCGTTTCCGTCGTGTCCAGACGAGTTTGCCGACCGTCTGCGCAATTGGGGTACGCCAGTGATCGGCGCAACCATGCGGGGCAACTTCTATGCCTGGTCCGACTACCGTGTAGGAATTGTTGCAGGCTTCAAGCGTCCCGACACGGCATGGTTCACCAATGGGTCACTGCAATATCTTCGAATGCATCCCGGCAACGGCGTGGTGGCACAGTTTCCATCGCTGCCCTCCTACACGAAGATGGCCCTTGGCGAAGACGACATCCCGCTCGTCTGGCAGGAGGGCGCTCTGGGTAGAAACCTCGACGAAGGATCCTGCAATGAAGGCGAGCATATCCTGTATACCCGACTGTTCCACAACGGTGACTTTGTAGAGCACAGATTTCAGGCTCGTGGTACATTCAACCCAGTACCACCCCTCCTCGATACTGCCAATAGAATCTTGTGCATAAGTGTCCATAGCGGAGAAGGTATAACTCGATACAACCGTAAGCCGACGATCTACCGGCAGATGTCCGAGTATGACGACGCCGAAATGGACACGATAAACCCACTACAACCCTATGGTTACGCGAACCATAAGGCTGAAAGGATTGCATGGGAGCACCGAGAGATTCATGCGGCTAACCCTACCCAGCTGGATTCATCAGCCACGGCAATGCTACCAGGGTACACCGCCAATAAATGGCGGATACAACGCATGAGCATTGACTGCTGGGATAGCTGCGCATCAGGCGCGGTTCCAAACCAACTATGGCATTCGGCCGTAAGTAACGTCTATCATGATTCGGTGAATCTGCGCAATCCGGAGCTGATTCAGGGAGAGCAGAAAACGGTCTTACATGCGAGCTCATCATCAGATCAGATTGCTCAATCATGGGCCTATGGGGACACGTCGGTGGTACTATCGTTTAACTCCGAGAGTCAAACGCAACTATCACGCGTTTACCATATGACATTTCTTGACGGATACTACAGAGATCAGGCCGTCGTCCTTGGTCAGATCAATGGTCTAGGCTGGGCAGCACTTGACGTTACGATGCGCTCATCCAATGGAGCTTATCAGGGCGAGCGCATGCCCCATGTGGCAGCACGTCACAGCATTGTCCATAGTCCGTCCCTGCTCAAGAACAGGCGCTTCAGTGAATCGGCTCTTCTGCATGATCAAGCAACGGTCTACAGAAATGCTACCTATCTGCCCACACCGAGCATCGACAGAAGCGCTCGTGGGTTTTTCAAGGAGACCGACGAAGATTTCATCCCACGAGACCGCATCTGGCGGGGCTACCGTTCAGAGCAGTTCGATGCACTTCTCTCAGACATTCGTATCGACAACAACACATATGAGCTCATGTGGGATGCAGGCACGTCGAAGTATGCATTGCATACAGACTGGTTTCAGGCTCAGGATGTGGTCGAGCTTGAGCTCAAGACCCTCACATCGGGCGAGTCTGCTGCGATGGCCCATGCCGCCCTTGAGCGTGAGAGTGACCACCAGATCGTAGAATTGCCAGTACTCGGCGTGCGGGGTCAGATGCTCGGAGCAGCACCGAGCCGCGAGCCTCTGCAGTACCAGTGGACGGTACTCACAGACCCTGCTGAGCGCTACCGGCTGGTGCTCACGGCAACAGATCCACAGGCGCTAGCTGCCGAAGACGTAGAAATGGCAGCCCACAAGGAGCCGTTTGCTCGCAGGTCGGCATCATCTGCTGCGCGCAGCATCGGCCTGCTCGATGGCTATGCGATGAGACTGATCACCGATATCATCACAGCCGAGCGCTTAGACGTCTGGCCACATCCAGCATCAGAGGATGTCACGCTGATGTGCAGAGTCCCATCGATCTACAGCAGGCTTCAAACAACGGGCAAGCCAGCACAGATCACCCTGGACATCTACAACCTGGCCGGCGACCTCGTTGGTAGCTGCCTGGCTGCAGCAACGCCCAGTGGGCTCATCAACGCGCGTCTTTCGGTCAGTAGCTTCAATGAAGGCTTCTACACAATAGCTGCACGAGGCTTATATCCAATTCGTGGAATGATGATCGTTAAGCACTAGGTGCCGTAGCATTTCACGAGCAGGTAATCCACAAACACAAACGGTCGTCCAATGGACGACCGTTGTGTTTCGCATCCTTCCCACAGAAATGCGATGTTCCTCTCTATGCTGCATGCCTTCCCCTGGCATGTCGTGGGCCGAGTTTTCTATTTTTCTGGCTGAGCGCTCTTTCTTGGCCTGCCGTATTTACGCTCAGACTTTTTCTTCATTCCAAGGCTGGTGATCTCGTCGGAATCGTCTCCATACTGCGCTAAGACTTGCCGCTTGACGCCGAGAACGAGCTCGTGGAATGCTGTTTCGAGTTTGGCCGACCGTTCCTTTGCTGCCGCTAGAGCTTCAGTTGCTTGCTGCTCTGCCGCTGTTGCCTCTTCCACCTGTTTCAGCGCTTCCTGCAACTTCTGGCTCGTAAACTCCTTGTTCGCAGGGTTGTAGTCCTTAAGGCCCAGCACCGCTTTCGCGATTTGCTGGTCCTGCTGAAGGACGCGCTGCGTTACTTTGGTGGTTGTACGTTTTGCCATTGGGAGCAGATTCCCCGAAGCGTGATGAGTTTATGAGTTATGCTGCATGCCTACCGAATTATTGCAATCCGTATGTGACTCTCACACAAAAATAAGTCTTTTTCACACCCGCGCAAGTACTTTTTCTGTGCGTGTATCGACTTTTTTCATGGTAGATATTCAATACCCAGCTACTTGGACGTTTTACAGATACTTCAGAATCGATTTATCGGTCTGCATTAGTGCTCCAACACCTATGTGAACTAACTTCCGCCCCAAAAGATCTCACTTTCGTCCGCTAGTTAATTACTACATGCCCCTTCGCCGGACTACTGGCCCTCTACTACAATAAACGCCCAATCCACTACGTCACAACGCTTTCAGCGGTATTTTCCGCTATATTTGGACCCACAACGCAATTCAATGTATTTCCAAACATTCTCCATAACACCCATGAAGAATATGATGATCGCAGCGTTCGTCGCTGTTATGCTTTTTGGCTCGTTTGACGTTTCCGCTCAAGGACTTACGCCAGCAGCACAAACTCCAACGGTTATCAAGCCAAAAATGAAGGTCAATGATATCCGCGCCTCTATCCAGTTCCTCGGCGGCATCGAGATCCGCGGCACAGAAGTAGATGCCTACCTCGATACACGCAAGGTTTTGGCAGATGCCGTAGAAGCAGCAACAAAGGCCGGTAAGAAAGACGACGATGCAGTAACATTTGACATGAAGATCGAACAAGCTCAAAACATGTTCACGCTTATGCAGCGCGGCAGCCTCAAGGGCGCTGAAGCTGATAAGTTCAAGGAAATCATTTCAGCTCTGCAGGATGCAGTTAAGGCAGCGCAGGGGAAGTAAGTAGCGAGCTCGGATAACAATTGAAAAAGGTGCGTTGGATGTTTCCGACGCACCTTTTTTCGTTTATGGCAGATGATGATACCACTAAACGAAAAAGGGCGAGCCACCGGCTCGCCCCTACATAATCTTCGCTGTTCGCTGTTCGCTGCTCGCTGCTCTCTTTACGCTCCTACCAACGCCTTGTACGCATCAACATCCATAAGGCCATCGAGTTCTGATGGGTCGGAGAGCTTGATCTTTACCAGCCAGCCGTTTCCGTATGGGTCTTTGTTAACGGTATCAGGAGCTGCATTTACGTCGTTTACTTCGATGATCTGTCCGCTTACTGGAGCATAGAGATCTGCAACGGTCTTTACAGCTTCGATCGAACCAAATGTGCCGCCCATAGCAACAGTAGCTGATGCATCTGGAATGTCTACATAGACAACGTCGCCAAGTTCGCCTTGTGCGTGGTCTGTAACACCTATGATGCCGACGTCGCCTTCAACGCGAATCCACTCGTGGTCTGATGTGTACTTGAGGTCTGCTGGGAAATTCATGGTTAGGCCTTCCAATCGTGTGTGTCGAGATACTTCGTGTCGAATGTTCCTGCGATAAAGTCTTTGTTGTCCATCATCTTGCGATGGAACGGGATCGTGGTCTGAATGCCCTCGATCACAAACTCGTCCAGCGCGCGACGCATCTTCGCGATAGCACCATCACGCGTTGGAGCAAAGGTAATGAGCTTTGCCACCATAGAGTCGTAGTACGGCGGAATCATGTAGCCCTGATAAATGTGCGAGTCTACACGAACGCCTGGACCGCCTGGAAAGTTCAGTGATTGAATAACACCAGGAGACGGACGGAAGTCATGGTACGGGTCTTCAGCGTTGATGCGGCACTCGATCGAATGCATGATCGGATCGCGCTGCACGAGCGTAAGCTTTTCTCCCGAGGCTACGAGCAACTGTTCCTTGATCAGATCCACACCAGATGACTGTTCCGTTACCGGATGCTCCACCTGGATACGGGTATTCATTTCCATGAAATAGAAGTTGCGATGCTTATCGACGAGAAACTCGATCGTACCAGCACCAACATACCCCACACTGGCAGCCCCCTTGATAGAGGCATCGCCCATGGCCTTGCGCAATTCAGGTGTCATGATCGGAGAAGGGGCTTCTTCGATCAGCTTTTGGTGACGTCGCTGAATGCTGCACTCGCGCTCGTTGAGATGCACAACATTGCCAAACTTGTCGGCAAACACTTGGATCTCGACGTGACGAGGCTCTTCGATGAACTTTTCAATGTAGATGTCGCCATTACCGAATGAGGCTTCTGCCTCGCCCCTTGCCGTAGCATAGGCGCGGTCGAGTTCATCGGCCGATTCCACATAGCGCATGCCCTTGCCGCCACCACCGGCAACAGCTTTGATCATCACTGGATAACCAACTTCTTTGGCAACAACACGAGCTTCTTCGACCGTTGCTACAATACCATCTGAGCCCGGCACAACAGGCACGCCGGCTGCACGCATGGTGTCTTTGGCAATGGACTTGTTCCCCATCCGCACGATGGCATCTGGTGAAGGCCCAACGAATGTAATGTTGCAGTCGTGACAGATCTCGGCAAACGTTGCATTCTCTGCGAGAAACCCATAACCGGGATGGATCGCGTCGGCGTTCGTTACATCAGCAGCTGCGATGATCGAGGGAATGTTGAGGTAGGAAAGCTTGCCTTGTGCAGGTCCGATACAAACGGCTTCATCGGCAAATCGAACATGCAGAGATGCACGGTCGGCTTCCGAGTACACAGCAACGGTTTTGATTCCTAGCTCTTTCGCAGCACGAATGATCCGCAGGGCAATCTCGCCACGGTTGGCGATAAGCAACTTCTTGATCATGGTCTGACGTCCTTTGGATTAGTCTGGCTTGATAACGAACACTGGCTGGTTGTATTCAACCGGCTGTCCGTTCTCTACCAGAATCTTCACGATCGTACCGGATGCGTCTGACTCGATCTCGTTCATAAGCTTCATTGCTTCAACGATACAGAGTGTGTCTCCTACATTCACGTGCTGTCCAACCTGCACAAATGAATCGGCATCCGGAGATGGGGCACGATAGAACGTACCAACGATCGGAGAGAGTACTTTGTGATTGGCATCATCAGCGCTTGCTGCCGCCGCTGCCGGAGCCGCAGGTGCGGCAGGCGCAGCCGGTGCAGGAGCCGCCTGAACTGGAGCCATCTGCTGAGGCATGCCGTACATCGGCTGCATCATTCCTACTGGCTGCTGGCCCCCTTTTGCCAATGATACCGACATGCCCTCTTCCTCAATAGTGAGTTCGGTGGCACTGCTTTCATCGAAAATTCGAAGGAGACGGCGGAGATAATTCAGATCCATGAGATCCTCCTCGTAGGTTCGCTGTTATTCTTTAACTCGGTCCATGTACGAACCATTTGCGGTATCTACACGGATGAGATCGCCTTCGTTTACGAACAGCGGAACCATAACAGTTGCGCCGGTCTCAACGGTGGCGGGCTTGAGAACGTTCGTTGCAGTATCGCCACGCACGCCAGGCTCGGTTGCCGTTACGCGCACAGCCACGTGGTTTGGCATAGTTACCTGTACCACGTTGTCTGCCTCGTCACGAGCAATCTGTACTTCCATGCCTTCTTTCATGAACTTAGCGCCATCTCCGACGATCTCGGCAGGTACCGGGATCTGGTCGTACGACTCCTGGTCCATGAACATGAACATGTCTGAGTCTTTGTAGAGGTATTGGAAGTTGCGTGTTTCTACGCGAACAAACTCGATCGTTTCTCCCGAACGGAATCGCTCTTCACGAAGCTTACCGGTCTTGATCACGCGCATCTTTACCTGATAAAAGGCACGCAGGTTGCCTGGAGTGCGGTGAATGGATTCGAGAACGACGCACAATTCTCCGTTGTGACGGATAACTGCTCCTACACGGAGATCGGCTGTTGTTGCCATAGAAAATCTATTCGATACTGTTTTGATAAGTGAGGTCCCGACCGGATTCGAACCGATGTACAAGCTTTTGCAGAGCTCTGTATAGCCACTCTACCACGGGACCGCGGTGTAGGGGTGCGAATATACGAAAAGGTGCCCCAATTCGGGGCCGATTTATGGCTTTTGCACTCGCAACGAGGCTGCCAAATCCCGCAATTCCTGAACTAACTCCTTTGCCAGCTTCATTCTTTCGGGGTCGGGAGTTGTATGTGGGTTCTCCTCAGCAGCCACTTCTGTCGTAGAAAGGGGCTTCAAGGTTGCCTTGAGATCATCCGCAATATGCTCAGGAATGCCGTTGGTTTTGAGGTACTCTTTGGCACCAGCTACGGTGTAGCGCTCTTCGCGCAGAAGTTTGCGAATAACGATCAATACGGCTAGATCGCGTTCGGTGTAGATGCGGTTGCCGGCTCTGTTCTTGCGCGGACGCAACTGAGTGAACTCGCGCTCCCAATACCGGAGCACGTGCTGTTCCTCGCCGAGCATCTTGGATACTTCCGTAATCGAGAAGTATAACTTGGTTGCCGAATCGTTCATCACACTGCGATAATACTACAAATTCGTTGAAAATATAGGGTATTACGAATTTGGGAGCGGACGTTTCCGACGATACACGCCGGCCTGAGATGAGATGTTCAAGAGAACACCAACGGCTATGGCACTAAAAAACACGCTCGATCCGCCATAGGAGATAAACGGCATGGGAAGGCCGGTTGTTGGCAGTACGCCGCACGTTACACCGGCATTGACAAAGGCATAGATGGCTAGCGTTGTTGTTATCCCGCCAGCTAACAACCGTCCAAAGGCATCAGGAGCTTTCTTCGTAACAATGTACCCGCGCCACATGATCAGAGCAAAGGCACCGATCAGGAAGCATATGCCGATAAAGCCATATTCCTCGCCGACGATCGAAAAAATAAAGTCGCCGTACGATTCCGGCAGAAACCAGTCACGCTGACGGCTTTGTCCGGGACCTACCCCCGTTAACCCACCATTGCCAAAGGCAATCAACGCCTGGTCTACCTGATACCGAACATTCTCATCAACGGCCGCACCGTCTCCACCAAAAAACGACATCAGCCGCCTGCGCCGGTACTCGGCCGTCATGGCATACACTCCAGCCGCTGTAAACCCAGAGGCCCCGAGTGCAACAAGGTGTGAGATCTTCACATCTGCCAGAAACATCATCACGGCAACGATGAGAAAGATCACCGAGGCAGTTGAGAGGTTCGGCTGCAGGGCGATCAGCACGCTCACTGGCACACTCCAGAGCAGCACCGGCAGCATGCCGTGCTTCCACGTCCGCACGCGCGCTTGATTGGCACTAAGCAACACTGCTGTGTGGAGCACTACCGCATACTTGGCAAGCTCTGACGGCTGAAAGTTGAGTGGACCTATCTGCACCCATCTACTGGCCCCCTTCTGGCTTACACCCATCACCAGCACCATGAAGAGAAATCCGTAGGCAATCAGCATGATGGTTGATGATGCACGCTCAAACAGTCTGTAATCAACCTTTGCAAAGATGATCATCAGGGTAAGTCCAAGCAGCACGCGTATAGCATGGTTCCAGGCCATACCGGAAGACGAGCCCATCTTGACATCGGCGAAGGCAGCGCTGGCACTGTAGACAAAGGCAACACTAAAGAGCAGCAGAGCTACAATCGGGAGCAGAATAAACCAGTCGATGTTTGATGGTTCCGGACGTTGCGTGCTCATGCTGTTGGGACCTCGATAGCAAAGGTTGTTCCAACGCCAACGTGTGTTTCGCGCACAACAAGGCTTCCACCGTGATAGTCCTCAATGATGCGCTTCGAGAGTGAAAGCCCCAAGCCCCATCCCCGCTTCTTCGTTGTGTAACCCGGCTGAAAAATCTTTTTGGCAACCTTACGCGTCATGCCCTTTCCGTTGTCGGCAACGGTTACGCATATCTTGCCACGGGGCTTGCGCTGCAGGGTGATGGTGATCATGCCGTCCTGACGTTCCAGAGCTTCTACCGCGTTCTTGATCAGGTTCTCAACCACCCATTCAAACAGTTCAATATTGATCCGTGCCTCGATGGTTGCATCGAGCTGACGCACCAGCGAGACTTTCTTGCCGAGATTCGGAAGCCGTGTTTCGAAGTAGAGACAAACGTGTTCGATCACTCCGGCCACATTTGCCGGATCCAGCTTGGGCTGCGATCCAATCTTCGCAAATCGATTCGCGATCACCTTGAGTCGCTCAACATCCTGGTCCATCTCCGCAGCCGTTGCCACAACCTGTACTGGATCGTTTTGGTTGATGCGCAAAAGCTCCAACCATGCAAGCAGACTGGAAAGGGGCGTGCCTAACTGGTGAGCCGCTTCTTTGGCCATTCCTACCCAGATGTTTGACTCTTCGTTTTTCCGAATTGTTGAGAACGCTACGTATCCAACAAGAATGAACGAAGCCACGATCAGGATTTCTACGAACGGCATGTAGCGCAGCTGACGTACGATGGCCGAGTTGGTATAGAACATCAGCTGCACTACCTGTCCGTTTGGATCGCGTATCTCAAACGGCGGATAGTCCTGCTTCATCTCCTCGATCTGCGCAACCAGCCATTGTTTCTGCTGCGCTACAGAGAGTGTTGTGTCCATATCCACGTTCATCATGAACTGCTGGTATGGATACACGGGCTGACCCTTAGTATCGGCTAGGATAACGGGAAAGTGAATCGATGTATACGCAAGGTCAACATAGAACAGCAGGTCCTCGTCGGATGCCTGTTCGTACGAACGCGCAAGTAGGCGGGCATAGAGTTCAACAGTTCTGCGTTCGTTGCTTGCCAGCTGGTCTACGATGTGTTTCGTGAAATACAGCACAGCACCCATGATACCAAGACCCAGCACCGTAAGGAGCAGCTTGAGCTGCCACTTGGTAACGCTGGCCCTGAAGATCCGGATTCGGTCGGCACGGCCTGTACGTGATTTCGCAGACATTAGATTCGAACAACAGCAAATGCATTTGCGGCCGCTTTGGCCGTTACGGTTCCATTCTTTGCAATCGTAATACTTGACTCAAGCGTCCTGCTCTTTTTGGCCACCGTCAGCTGATAGGTGCCGGCAGGCAGCAGCTTCGTCTTTCGCTCCGACACGGCACCGCCGGTTGAGGGCATCATCACCGATGGGATGGATAAGCCCCCTATCTCTAGGTGGAGCTGCTTCTCGGATTCGTTCACCGAAAGCTGCAACGATATGTCGTAGGCAAAGGAAGTAAACTCCCGTGTGGTGGTTACGCGGAGAACCAGCATCTGCTCGCGCGTTTCCGCGTCGATCTCTGTCGTAACCTCCACGATGTACTCGTGATTGATCGATGGTTCGATTCGTTCATCACTCATGCTTTAGCACCACGGATTCGATGTTACCCTGCTCTACCGTTACTTGTTCGCCAGTGATCATGTTCTTTACAACTGCTGTCTGATCTGCAAGCTCGGATTCGCCGATCATCACAGAAAAGGCAACATTCTCACGGTTGGCGTCTTTCATTTGTGCTTTCACAGACCTACGGAGAAGATCTGTAACAACATGCACGCCTTTTCGACGCAGTCGAAGAGCAATGATCTGTACTGGCAGCCGCGCTTGGTCTCCGATGGCACTTATGTACACCCCATGCGGAGCAGGTTTTTCTAGAGAATCTGCATGTTCTGCATCGTGCAGAAGTATCATGCGCTCAATGCCTATCGAGAATCCAACAGCCGATTGTTCGCCTCCGCCAAGAATGCTGAACAACGGATCGTAGCGTCCGCCTCCGCCTATTGCATTCTGAGTTCCCAGAGCATCGGTTGTAAACTCAAACACGATATGGTTGTAGTAGTCAAGTCCGCGCACCAGATACGGGTTTACCCGATATGGCACTCCTGCGGCATCCAGCAGCACAAGCACGGCCTCCATGTGCGCACGTGAGGCGTCGTCAAGGTAGTCCCGCAACAACGGCGCCTGTGCAACAACAGTCTTATCGCGTTCGTCTTTGGAGTCCAGCACGCGCAGCGGATTTGCATGCATTCGTTTTTGACTGTCTTCGGAGAGCTGTCCAGCATGCTGTTCCAGAAATGCGATGAGTGCCGCTCGATATGCGCTGCGCACATCCGCTGTTCCCAGCGAGTTGATCTCGAGGGTAAACGATGTAACACCATACCTACGCAGGGCCTCATAGGCAAGCAAGATGATTTCGGCATCGGCTTCGGGATGGGGCGATCCGATACACTCAGCACCGAATTGGTGAAACTGACGGTATCGTCCCTTTTGCGGTCTGTCGTACCGAAACTGAGGGCCGGCATACCACAACCGCTGAATAGGATTGTGATGCAGCAGGCTATGCTCCATACATGCTCGTACGATAGGAGCAGTCATTTCCGGACGTAGCGTAAGAGAGTCTCCACCTCTGTCTTCAAAGGTGTACATCTCTTTGCCCACGATGTCGGTGTCTTGTCCAACGCCGCGCTTAAACAACTCTGTCTGCTCAAAGATCGGGGTGCGATATTCCTGGTAGCTAAATGCATCTGCAACATCGCGGAACACTTGTTCTGCGCGGTGCCATTTCTGCATTTCCTCGCCATGAATATCTCGGGTTCCACGCACAGCCTGGATGCTCATGCGCGATCCTCCTCCTGCGATGCGAAGAGCATCATCACGTCGTCTACTGACTTCGCGTGCAGCAACGATGCGCGAAACTGATCGGAACCAACCATACGCGAGATGCGCGAAAGCAAACGCAAGTGGAGTCCCACATTTGCCTCCGTGCCTACAAGGAGAATAACGATCTGTACGGGATTATCATCCAGAGAGTCGAAATCGATCGGGTTCTGCAGTGTTGCTACTGCGATCATCGATCGGTCCACGGCGTCCGTCTTTCCATGGGGCAGGGCAACAGCGTTGCCGATACCAGTGGACATGAGCTTTTCGCGCTCGTGAATCACTGATGAGAGTTTTACTTTGTCAAGAACCTTGCCGCCCGATGCCAGCAGGTCTACCATCTTGCCAAGTGCATCGGCTTTATTGGAGGCCTCCATATTCAAGCGAATACAGGCCGGATCCAGGATGGTTGCGATCTTCATGTCCATATCATGTTCCTGAGCGCCACGACTGCACAAGCGATGCATACTTGTCCCTCAAGCTCTCGGCCTGTTCGGACGTTGGTGCTTCTGCTGTGACGATGAATAATTCTTCTTCTTTGTGAGGTAGCAAAAGTACGGTGGCATCTTCTTCGCGCACCCGCACGCCGTCTACAAGTAATCGTTGTTTGCCCTCGGTAAACTCCATGGCCCGGCGCATAACCGTGCCGCGAGACTCGTACGGACATTTCACCATCTGGGTTGACTGATATCGTTTTGGGAGGTCTCTATCAAGATCAGAGAGTCTTAGCCCCGTAGCTGCAATCATCTCAAGGATCTTGCATGCCGTAAACAGCCCGTCTGATGCGTTCAGAAACTCCGGGAAGATAAATCCGCCGCGTGTGCCCCCTACAAATGCTACATCTGCATCCTTGGTTGCATCCATCATCGCCGAATGCGAATTCCGAATTCTGCGCACTTCTACGTTGTAGTCTTCTGCAATACGTTCAATCTCTTCTGTTGCCTGCACAGGCACAGCAATCACGTACCGATCGCGATGCTTATTGGTCTCGAGAAACAGCTTCGTTACAATGGTGAGCAATCGAAGCGATGTATACCATACGCCCCGTTCATCAACTAATGCAAGCTTCTCGGCACCGGGATCGAACTTGAAGCCGATCTGATACCCAAGCGAGCGCATAATCGTTGCTGATTCGTTGAGTACCTCACTAAGCGGATCTGCAAAGTGTGCAGAGTCTACGTAGTTATTCATCGCAAGCGTTCGGCACTGCAGTTCTCCGAGGATCTGCGGAAACACCGTTGAGGCAAGTCCAAAGGAATAGTCTACAAGGAGTTTGAACTGATTCTGCTGAATGCTGGCCGTGTTGAGCGACGACAATACTCTGTCGATATACATCGCTGCGGAACGTTCCGGAAAGGTTAGGCGTCCAACTGCGGTATGATCTACCCGACGGATATCTTCCCCGAAGAAGTACCGTTCGATGCCCTTGGTCTGAGACAGCGGGATGTCGCGTCCGTCGCGTCCAAAAATGATGATGTCTGTCTGGTGCTCATTGCGCGGAGATCTGCGAACATGGAAGCCCGCTACGAACCTACCCGACCGAAGCTCCTGCCGTGTTTGCGGGATGGAGGTGGTCTGTAGGTCCGAAACATTGCCCCCTGCACTCATGATACCAGCTGTGATGCTGCGCTTTACGATCCGCGATACAGGATCATCATCACGAGATGCAACAACAGTTGTTCCTACACCAAAGGCAACACCGAGGGCACTGCCAAGCTTGGCTGCAAACTCGGGGTTGACTTCGATATTGGCGATGCCGCTGATACGCGCATCAGTAAAGAGCTCGCGCGACCAACGTTCTTCTTGCACAATAGACCGTGTAACGATGGCATGCGACTCTACAACCTTGCGTGGCCAGAGCTTGACGTTTGCAAAGAGGCGCGCATGATCGCCAATGACACAGTCCTCTGCTATGATCGAGTTCTCACCGATCACCGCCATGGAACCAACGGTGACGTTGTTGCAGAGCACCGCATGGTTTACCTCTGCGTAGTCGCCGATCTGAACATTATTCCACAGCACCGAATCACTGAGCACCGCGCCATGACCGATCACACATCCATCGCCAATGACGCAGTTGCGTAGGCGTGCATGTTCGCCAATCGTAACGTTGTTGCCAAGCACAACCAGCCCCTCAAGCGCGGCCGTCGGAGCAAGGGTAAGGTTTTCACCGCAGACACAGGAATCGCATCTCTCACCGCTCAGTTCTACTTGCACCGCACCGCTTAGCACATCATCGTGCGCAAGCTGATACTCGTGAAGGTTTCCGATGTCCTTCCAGTACCCATCGGCGATATAGCCGTACAAGGGCATCCCCTTTTGCAGCATCAGTGGATAGAGGTCCTTGCTGAAATCAAACTCAGCTTTTGCCGGTATCAGATCCAGTACTTCAGGTTCGAGAATGTAAATACCGGTATTAATGGTATCGCTGAACACCTCGCCCCATGAGGGCTTTTCGAGGAACCGCGTGATGCGTCCCTCGGCATCGGTCATCACGATCCCATATTGAAGGGGCTCTGTAACTCGCGTAAGCACGATCGTTGCCGCAGCTCCGTTCTGCTCATGAAATGCAACAGCCTTTTGAATGTCGATGTCCGTCAGCACGTCGCCCGAAATAATGATGAAGCGCTCATCGAGAAACTGCTGCGCATTCTTTACACTGCCGGCCGTGCCGTAATCTGCCTCGGCGAGCATGTACCCCATAGAGATTCCATGCGATGACCCATCGGCGAAGTACTCAGTGATGTGTTCAGGCTGGAAGTAGAGCAATGAGACCACATCTCGGATGCCGCTCTTTTTTAGCAGCTCTACGATGTGTTCCATCATTGGCCTGTTGGCAACGGGGACCATTGGTTTGGGACTCGACATCGTCAGCGGACGTAGTCGGGTGCCGAAACCACCGGCCATAATGACGGCTTTGCGTATGCTCATAGGTTCAAAAATAGGCACGAGACAATCACCGCAATCGCTCCAGCACTGCGGTATCCTCCAGCGTGGTTGTATCACCGGTGGCCGCAGCCCCTGTTACGATCTCCCGAAGCAGCCTGCGCATGATCTTTCCGCTGCGCGTTTTTGGCAGAGCTTCGGCAAACCGTATATCGTCCGGCTTGGCAATGTGTCCGATTTCCTTTGCCACATGGTTGCGAAGCTCTTCAGCAAGCTTTGCCTGCTTGAAATTCTTCTGGGTAGACTTTATCGTAACGAACGCCACGAGAGCATTGCCCTTGATCGGGTCTGGACGCGCTACAACGGCGGCCTCTGCCACCGCCGGATGCGACACAAGAGCACTCTCGATCTCGGCAGTGCCAAGTCGATGTCCGCTCACATTTACCACATCATCCACCCGTCCAATGATCCAGATGTTCCCCTGCTTGTCCTTTCGAGCCCCGTCTCCAGTGAAATACCAACCAGGATGCGTGCGAGACTTTGGAAACTCACTCCAATAGGTCTTGGTGTAGCGTTCATCGTCGCCAAACACGGTCCGCAGCATCGACGGCCACGGGTGCTGCACTACGAGCAGTCCACCCTCATTGGGTTTGCATGGAGTACCGTCTTTTCTTACCACATCAACCTTGATACCGGGAAGGGGCTTGGTAGCCGTGCCCGGCTTTGTAACCGTAGCTCCTGGCAACGGGGCGATCATGATTGCGCCTGTCTCCGTCTGCCACCATGTGTCTACGATTGGACACCTACCACGCCCGATCGTCTGGTGATACCAGATCCATGCTTCAGGGTTAATGGGCTCTCCCACCGTACCAAGCAAACGCAGCGAGGATAGATCGTGCTTCTTAGGCCAGGCGTCGCCCCATTTCATAAACGAGCGGATTGCCGTTGGTGCAGTGTAGAAGATCGTAACGCCGTGACGCTCGATGATGTCCCAGAACCGATCTGGCTCTGGCCAGTTGGGGGCGCCTTCATAGAGCATCACCGTTGCTCCGTTAAGGAGCGGACCATACACAACGTAGGAGTGGCCGGTGATCCAGCCGATGTCTGCCGTGCAGAAATACACGTCTTCATCGCGCAGATCAAACACCATCTTTGTTGTGTACGCCACCTGCGTCATGTAGCCGCCAGTTGTGTGCAGAATGCCCTTGGGCTTGCCCGTGGATCCGCTGGTATAGAGGATGAAGAGCGGATGTTCTGCATCGAGCGCCGCAGGCTGGTTCACAGCAGAGGATTGTTCCATGCGCTCGTGCCACCAGTGATCCCGTCGGGATTTCATGGCAATGTCTTCGCCGGTATGACGCAGGACGATTACATTCTTGATGGTCTTGCACTTTTGCAGCGCAGCATCG
Source organism: Patescibacteria group bacterium (assembly GCA_044238605.1). Classification (GTDB taxonomy): domain Bacteria; phylum Bacteroidota; class Ignavibacteria; order Kapaibacteriales; family Kapaibacteriaceae; genus UBA10438. The sequence goes on along the minus strand of JBIICY010000014.1, from coordinate 12,597 downwards.
GCGGCCTGCTTCAAGTGGACTACATCACCGCGGCGCATCACACCATCTTGCGTGATCAGCACCTTTGCATTTGAGTCATGTATGCGTTCTCGAAGTGCTTCGCTGCTAAAGCCGCCAAAGATCACGTTGTGCGTTGCACCGATGCGCGCACATGCAAGCATGGCAATCACCGCTTCGGGCACCATGCCCATGTAGATGGCAACAACATCACCGGCCTCAACACCAAGCGATTGCAGCATGTTTGCCGCCTTACATACCTCGCGATGAAGCTGGTGATACGTGTAGGTGCGTTCCTCGCCGGTTTCGCTCTCCCATATAATGGCAGCTTTGTTGCGCAGCGATGTGCCGAGGTGCCTATCCAGACAGTTCATTGCAAGATTGGTCTTGCCCCCTACGAACCATTGAGCATGAGGATGTTTCCAAACAAACGGCTTCTTCCAGGGTGAGAACCATGCAAGCTCTTTCGCACGCTCTTCCCAAAACGATACGACGTCTGCATCTGCCTGGCGAACAAGGGCCGACAACGCACGCTGACCTGATATGCGTGCGCTTGCAGCAAAGCTCGCAGAAGGGGCAAATGTTCGTTCTTCATTGAGAACCGACGAGATACGCTGGTCGTCCATGACGATGTCCTTACTTCACAAGAGCTGAAATGTGCTTGAATGTATCGGTGCCGGCCGCGCGTAGCAGTTCGAACAAAACGGACTCCATCGTGGTGATCACTGCACCGGCCTGACGCATCCGTTCGATAGCCACGCGCTTGTCGTTGGCTGATCGGGATGACACGCAGTCCTCGATGATCACAACCTTGCGTCCTTGTGCGAGCAAATCCAGAGCTGTCTGCTGCACACACACATGTGTTTCTATGCCAAACAGCAGCACGTTCGTGCGATGTCCGTTCAGCACATGTGCCTCTACCTCGGGCGCACCGCAGCAGCTAAAGGTGATCTTCTCGATCGGCGAGTATTCACCCAACGCATCATGGATAGCTGGTATCGTTCTGCCAAGCCCCTTTACATACTGTTCCGTAACCATAATCGGTACGTCCAGTACGCGCAATCCGCGGATAAGAATCGCGCATCTCCGCGCTAGCTCGTCATGCTCATTGATGTGCGGAAACAGACGTTCCTGAATATCTACGCAGATGGCCTGCGTGTGTTTTGTGTCCAGTATCATTGGTGCTTCCCAAAGTAGGTGGTACTCGTTGTCAAAACTACGCAGGCAAGGGGCTTCTCGATTGCGTTATGAGCGCTGTGTGATAACCACACCCACTAAGGCCAAGATGCCGCCTACGATAAACATGTGCGTTGGCTCATGTCCGAACAACATCAGGGCAAGTACAGAGGTAAAAATGGGCTGCAGATTATTGAACACGGCAACATTGCTCGATGGTAGCTTACCGAGTGCGATGTACCAAAGTCCGTACCCTACACCCGAAGTAATCACTCCGAGATAAAACAGCTGGAACCATGTTTCTGCTGCATGCGGTCCTGCAAGTACCGAAAATGATGCCTCAACAGGCATGAGTATCCAGAACGGAAGATAGATCAGTAAGCCGCTGAAGAACGTCAACGTGATTGCCTGCACAGCCCCGTAGCGTTCTATCAAACGCGTACCATAGTATGTATAGGCAGCCCAACTAATGCTTGCACAAAGAACCATGATATTGCCGATGCTTTGATCGGCTTGCAATGCAAAGCCCCGTTCAGCAAGAACAATGCCGGCACCGGCTATAGCCGTCACAACGCCTATCCACTTCTTCCACGTTACGTGCTGGCTATGAAACACTCTGGCCAGTGACACCACGAACACGGGTGTTAACGCATAGGCAAGTGAGGCATTTGGTGCCGTAGTGAACTTCACACCCCAGATAAAGAGTACCTGATTGATCGAGATGTTCAGCAGCCCAAGAACCGCGATAAGTCCAAGATCAGCACGCTGTATCGGCTTCCATCCGCCGCGGCGTATCACGAACCAACCAAGAAAGGCAAGGCACGTAAAGATCCCGCGGATCAGCACAACGTGCACTGGATGAAGCTTCTCTGAAATGTCGTCGGCAACAAGGTGCGTGCTGGAGGCAATCAGCTGCTGGATGATCAGAAGGAGGTAGATCATGCGCTGCGAACCGCGGCCGTGATCAGTGAGCATGCGGCGGCTGACTGATGCTCGTAGGAGAGTTCACGAATAGACTCGCAGGCATGCTTCATTGGTGACGAGATTTCTGTGTTGAGAAGGCGTTTTGTTACTTCTGCTATCTGCACTGGATCGAGTGTGCGGTCTACCAAGCCCCCTACCGGATAGCGCTCGATATGCTGTCGAAGTGCTGGCAGGTCTGTTGTGAGCGACGGAATGCGGGCATTCATGTACTCAAAAAGTTTATTGGGCAATGCGTATTCATAGCTCAGTGAGAGTGGCTCGATGAGGCAAAGGCCTACGTCTGCGCCACACGTGTATGCGTGTAGGTCGTCATACGGCACACTGCCCAGCCAATGTACGCGCTGGCCAATTCCGATTTGCTGCGAGCTGCGCTGCAGATCTGCCATCGCCGGTCCATCTCCAAGCACAGCTAGATGCACATCCGGCATCAGTGTCATGGCATGAAAGAATGGTTCGAGTCCACGTCCGTGATGGACCACCCCCTGATAGATCACCAGTGGCGTTGAGTGATCGAGACCGCACGAGCTGCGGAGCGGACTCTGCACAACACCGCGATATGGGGGCGTGTTGAGCAGAACTGTGGGACGCTCAGAGAGTCTAAATCGCTGCTGTACGAGATCAGCGTCGAGCTCTCCCGAAACAAGTACTGACGCTACGTAACGCAGAGAACGTTCTTCATGACGCGTGATCACCGTCTGCTTTAGCCCATTACCTTGCAGCGGACCAAGCGCAAAGTTCAGCTCGCGCATGTCGTAGAACAATGCAGAAGACGAACGGCGTGCTAAACGCAATGAGCCGGCTAGCGCAAAGACATCCATGGCAATCACAAGCGACGCAGTTGTATGCTCGGCAGCGCATGCGCGTGTGAACGACCACCAGCGTTTAAGCGCTCTGCCACCGGGATCGTTCCATACAAGCTGTACGAATGGTTCGTGATGCATTTCACGGTACGATCCAAGCACAGCAACAGAGAGTCCGGCACTGGCAAGACGCCGTGCAAGATTCACTGTGCGTGCATCACGTGTTACATCGGCAAGTGCTGCAAGGATAACATCGACGTGCTGCGGCATGTCAGCTCAAATTGAGATGGTATGTGCTACGCAGAATGCCTCGTGCATCAAAACGCTCTTTGAAATTGATCAGATTGATCGACGGCGTCATCGGATCCTCGGCCTTTGTGTCTTGCGACACACCAATGTCTACCCACTCGTATCCGCGCTCAACAGCCCACTGACATGTTTCATACATGATCAGGTAGACAGGGTGCAAATGCTCGTATTCATACAGGAGCATGTTGTAGAAGCACAAGGCAACCTTTCTATTGGGCAAGAACAGCAGCGAACCCGCAATCGGTGTTTCATCATGATAGACCATCGTGAGACGCAGCTTATCAGGCATAAGCTCCCGAAGCTTCAACAGGTCCTCTAGCGTATGCGTAGGCTTGGCATCGTGCTTTGCCTTATTCTCAACAAGGATCCTGTGAAACGTTTCATAATCATCGCTCTCGCGAATCGAGATTCGTTTGTTTCGCAGAATACGGTTAACGTTTCGTCTAGCCGATGGTGAGAAATGTAAAAAGAAGTTCTTTTCGTGTTTGAGGTCGATCGCATGCGAGATGTAATGCAGTTCAAAATCCGCCTTGCGGTAGAGCATTGCATACTCATGGTGCTGACTGTAATTGAGCGTGTAGATCAGCGGCGCTGGGATGAGATATGCATCCTTGATTCCGGCGTCCTTGCAATAGGCAATGAAGGCATCCACGATGCGTAGGGATAACTCAAAGGACACATCACCAGTGCAGATCGAACCATAGGATGCACCTGTTGGAGACCAATACGCCCCCTCCCTATTTATCCCGCCCGGCAGCACAGCAATGAGTTTGCCGTTCTCTCGAAACATCAAATGGTGCCAGTTCCACTTCCCTTCGGGATGGTAATCCAGAAACGCCTGCATGTGAAACATCGTGCCATTGTTCGATGCCGCAACGAATGCATCCCATTCCTGCTTGCAGGACTCTGTATATCGGTGTACTGTTATCACGTTGTGCTGGTGGTTGGATCTAGTGACGAAGTTACGGGTCTGCGCTATATTTGGACGCTTTGTTTCACTCACCATTGTAGAGGATTGCAGCATGAAGAATCTTGTACTCGCACTGATGTGCCTCGGGCTCACATCTGTAGCTGCCTTCGCCCAGCCAAAAGAAGAAAGCTTTGGTATCGGCATTTCAGCAGGTTGGCATCAGGGGGCTAACCTAACGTACGTTATCAATCAGGACATGCATTTGGGTGTGCAGCTGGGACTGCATGTATCGGGCGACAACACGCATCCGACGATTGCGCCGCAGTTCAGGTATTTTCTCTCGCACGAAGGCAACTTCCATCCGTATGCCGTTGGTTCACTGTATGTAAGTCACGGCGGAATGGGCGGCCAGGCTTATAAGGCAAACACTGGATTTATGGCCGGTGCAGGCGCCTCGTACTTCCCGACGAAGGACGTTAACATCTATGCACAGGTAACTGCAGTGAACCTGCCGTTCGACACTAACGTAGAGGAACTCAGCTTTGGAATCATGATGCCGTCTGTTGGCATTGAATGGTTTATCTGGTAATCTCAACAACGTCTAAATTCTAGAGAGGGTGCTGCGTTAGATACGCACGCACCCTCTCGGCGTCTTCAGGGGTATCTACGCTGATAAACTGCACATCTGTCTCTACTGCTATGAAACGTGTCCCGCTTTCGAGCAAGCGAAGCTGCTCGAGCGATTCAGACCGTTCGAGTTGCGAGACCGGAAGTTGCACGTGATGCTGCAATGCGGCAGCTCGGTAGGCGTAAACGCCAATGTGTTTCCAGTAAACCTGATGGCTAAGCCACTCCTTTTCGGGAACACCACGCAAATGCGGTACCGGTGACCGTGAGAAGTACACGGCTGTGTTGTCTGCAGACATGGCAACCTTCACAACGTTCGGATCTGCGATGTCGGCATGATGGGCAATACGCGTTACCGGTGTAGACACGTCAGCATCAGAATTCGACAACGCAGTGACGAGTCGTGTAAGTACACTTGCCTCTAGCAATGGCTCATCACCCTGAATGTTAATCACAACATCCGGCTCTGCATCGAGCTGCTGCACAACGGCATAACATCTATCCGTGCCACTTGGAAGGTTCGGATCTGTCATCATCACTTCCGCGCCTATGCGAGCTGCCTCGGCTGCGATGAGCTCAGAATCTGTGGCAATGATCACACGATCAAGTTCGGTGCATGCAGCTGCTGCACGCCACACACGCTCGATCATTGTTTGTCCGCACAGATCTACAAGGGGCTTACCAGGCAATCTGGTAGCTGCATACCGAGCAGGGATAACACCGACAATCATCCCAGAACCTTTGGCACCTTGATGAATGCCTCGTTCTTTTTCGGTGCGTTGCGCAGAGCATCGGACGTAGGGACTGTTTCGCCGGCAACATCATCGCGCATGATGTTTTCTTGCGCCGTGATCGACGTCATCGGCTCTACAGCAGACATGTCGATGTTATTGATCACGCTCATCGAGGCAATGATCTTTTCAAACTCATGCAGAAACACGTTGGCCTGGTCGTCTGAAAAACGAAGACGGGCAAGTTCTGCGATAGCGTGGATGTCTTGAATAGTCATGACTGCGAAACTACGTCGGTTGCGATGATCTCCCGCACAACCGACATCAGCTGGCGCTCCTGCTCGCGCGTTGCATTGTCGGGCACGGCAAGGGGCTTGTGCAGAGTAACGACTACATCACCGCCACGCAGCCAATACGATCCGGTCGGAATGATCGTATGCGCACCAAGAATAGACATTGGAATAATGGCCCGTCCACTGCGAACGGCCATGGTAAAGGCCCCCCGTTTAAACTCCCCAAGACGTCCGTCCTTGCTGCGCGTTCCTTCCGGGAACACCAGCACCGAACTTCCCGTCTGCATTGACGCCACTGCCTGATCCAGCGTATCTGCTGCCTGACGGCTACGCTCACGGTTGATTGAGATAAATGGAGAGAGCCGCAGGCCCCATCCAAACACGGGTATACGTTCGAGTTCCTGCTTGTACATAATGCGCACGTTATCAGGCACAAATGCCAGAATCACGGGAATATCGAACAAGCTGGTATGATTAGCCGCATAGATGTAGCGTACGCCAGGCACAATGTTTTCTGCACCATGAACCGTTACACGCACGCCAGAGAGCCAGAGAATCTTCCTCGACCATGATCGGGCGTAGGCAAAAAAGACATCACCGTTATGCCAGAGCTTCATGTGAATACTCACGGCAATTGAGTAGACCACCGTAACGATGATGATAGCGGGCAGTGCGATGATCGTGCGCATGGGGCAAAAGTAATTACATTGCAGGTATGCCTGGACTAGAAGACCTTGGATCAATGCTCGGCATGCCCGAGAAACCCAAACACGAAGACACGAAGAAACGCGTTGGCCACGACGGACAAGTGCTCCAGCTGCGCGTTCGCACAGAGAAGCGTCGCGGCAAGCTTGTCACGATTGTATGGGGCTTTTTCTCCCACCCCATGGAGCTCAACCGACTCTTAACCTTGTTTAAAAAGTCTCTCGGCGCTGGCGGTCAACTCGCAGACCAGTCTATCGAAATGCAGGGAGACCACGCAGACAGACTGAAAAAGATCCTAGTGGATGAGGGGTATAAGGTTAGGTAGGGACGAGGGACTAGGGACGAGGGTACTGGGTACTGGGTACTGGGTACAAGATTCGCTGCTCGCTGCTTTCTGCTCGCTGCTTTCTACTCGCTGCTCGCTACTCCCCCTGGGTTAACTCCAACATCATAGCGATTGAGGAGCTCTCCGTTTGTGCGGTACACGAGCACTTCTCCGTTCGTAACATATGAGCGGGCGTTGCAGATGTAAAGTTTCTGTCGTCGTGGAGAGACACCAATGCCATACCAGATGTCGTTTGGGGCGCGCGAGCTGTGGGTGATGATGCGAAGCGGCTTTGAGATACGAGGCGACAACTCATCGACGCCGTCATCATGCAGTACGTAGCAGATGCCCGAAAGGTTATCAACGGTGATGCCTCGTGGAGAAGAGTATCGCCACGATCGAAGGGGCTTGCGTGTTGACGCATCGAGAGCGATCACGCCGCCGAGTGAGTCTGGACGTGAGCGCAGGTTGCGGTAGGAGATCCAAACAATGCCACGATCCTTGTCTGCCGCAACCGACATGGCATTGGGAAGGTTTTTGATCGTATCGATCGCTCGCAGCTCTACACGGTCGAGGACTACAACCGTGCCTGCCCCTTGCTCGGATGAGCGCAGATCTCCAAGACCACTAATTGCAACGTAAACATGATTGCCAATCACGTCGATTCCTTCTGGTGCCGGGCCAACTTCTGCTCGAGCTACACGAATCACCAGTGTGCGGGGATCAAACTCGGCGATAGTGTTGTCGTTGAGGAATGTGCAGTACGCAACTGAATCGTTGGCAAAGGCAATCTTGTATGGCTCACGATTATCGGTAAACCGTAAGCGTGCCTGCCATCTGCCGGTTCTGCGGTGGAAGACTTCGATCGTTCGTGAACCATTGACAACAACGTAGACGCTGTCTCCACGCACGTGCACATCAGAGCCTGTGTCTCCAAGACGAAGAGGTGCATTAAGATCGGATGCAACGTCACTAACGATGTTTCCTGCGTCACCGATCATGGCAAGTGTTGAATTGTCCTGACGCCAGAGTCCTTCACACAACACAAACACTCCGGTAGAATCCATCGCTATCTCGCCAGGCTCAGGAGGTAAGGGGGTCGGCACGCACCCCATGCAGGAGATCAGGCCTACTATCATCAACAACGTGCGCATCAAACCTGCACCTTGAGTGTTCGGGTAGTGATGCCGTTGCTCAGTACAACGAAGTAGCATCCAGGAGCTAGATCACGGATATCTACCGTATGAACCCCTGCCGGTAGGTGCCTCGTTATCAGCAGGTTCGCACCTACATCATACACGCGCATATCAACATCTGATGGCGAACCAATGTGGGTAAGCCCCGTAGCTGGATCCTGTTCAATTTGAACCTCGAATGCCCTGCTTGCCGTATGCCATGCGATCACGACATCCAGGTCAAACCCTGAGAGCGTTGGGTCGTAAAAGGGGCTCTTCGGGTTGCTCAGGATATAGCGCGTTACGTCGGTGAGACGAATCCATCGAACAGAATCAATCCCCACGGTTGCAAGATCTACAGCTGTGCCGCCACATGTAGCTGGATTGGAAGCCTCGGGATCAAGTGTTGGTAATAGGCCTGCAAGCCCCGACAGTGTAAGTGAGTCGTACGGAACTTCAATCCAACTGAGTCCGTCCTTACTCAACTCGATGCGTGCAGGCTCTGCAAAGACACGTCCGCCATTGTAGAAAAACGCATTCTCGAAAATTGTCAGGTCTGTTCCTTCTCTGTCAACGATCACCTTTGTGCGCAGTCCGATAGTGATAGAGCCCCCTAAGCCCAGCGAACAGATCTCACGTGGGTCTGTTGAGGGTACATCTCCACGAGCAGTTGGTGCCGGCCCCGTGAAGACATTCCGTGGGAAAAACGTTGCTCCCTGTCCGGTGTGTTGTCCGGTCCCCGGCACAAACGCCGATACGGTATCGCACAGCGTGCGCTCCAACTGCGCATGCACTTCGTGTGCAGACAGAGCGAGCATGAGCAGCAGCACAAACGATGAGAGTCTGCCACTTCGGCTTCGTACATTTTTCCAGTCGTAAGGACAGTGACGACAGGCGTTACCGCAGCATTCGCCTCTGCGTTCATGTGCAAGTCGCGTCAGAACAATATAACCGGTTGCAGGGTCTACATACTGCTCGTCGCCTTGGGCACATGCCTTATCGTGGAGCTGTTGAATCTCTGTTGAGATCTTGGACATGTTCATGCGCCCAGCTCCATCGAGACAATGAGTCGGAAGGTGCGTCCAGGCATTGGGAATCCGCGTACCACAACATACGAGGCATCGAAAAGGTTGTCGCATTGCATGCGTATGTCGATTTCGGTTCTTGACGTTCTAAGCCGCACGCCCCCTTGCATCCCTACCAATGTAAACGGCTGAAGAAGTGACGCTAAGGTGCTTCCGGTTGAGTGGTACCTATAACTGGTGTACGACACTGTTGCTGATGCAAACCACCGTGCGTCTGTCCACAATACCAATGCAGATAGCACTTCCGGAGGAGAGTAAGGCAGAAGTGTACCATCCAGGTACGGACGCTTCGTTGCATCCCGTGCCTGCATGTAGGCATACGAGTACTGCAATCGCAGCTTGTCACGAAGGATTGCCGCACGTGCTACGAGCTCTGCTCCGTACGTAGAAGCAGCACCAACATTTTGCGCACTCATGATTACGGGGCTCACGGGCACACTTACAATCAGGTCTCGAGTAGAAATGTGATATCCTGTTACGCTAACATCAAACCAGTCTGCTGGCTGCATGTGTAGTGCAAGTTCTGTCGTCTGTGATCGTTCAGGACGCAGATCTTTTGTACCATAGTTTAGATAGTACAACTCATTAAACGACGGCGGCCGAACATTGTAGCTCCAAAGTGCACGAAGTACAGTAGACGTACCAAGCGGCAGCCGCAGACCGATCAATGGTGAAACAACAAGTCCTACATCACTGAAGATTTCGCATCGGGCAGCTGCACGGGCAACCCATGGTGTTTGGCCATATCCAACAATATCAGCATCCAGTGTGGTTGCAAGTGAGCTGCGGAACAAGGGAGCATTGGCCCCCTGCAGTAGCGGACCCCGAATGTCGGCATAGGATGCGTCGATACGTCCGCGAACATTCCAGGTATATAGGCTGGATGGCAGCACATCGTGATAGTCTGCCAGTAGGCTCTGTGTAACATCACGTTGAAGATACCGCACGTCGATACCCTGAGATCCAACGATGGTAGCATCTGGATCCTGAAAGGCTTGGTCGAGGTATCGCAGTGAGCCGGCAAGTTTCCAGGAAGAATGTTCACGTGAGGACGGCGATAACGATGCCGACCACATACCGATAGCGTCTACATCCTGCATACGAGCACGCGCCTGTGTAATGTTGCCTTGCACTACAGCGCCCGGAACACCTCTGTCAACCGAGCGCAGCAGCAGTGTAGCTGCGTATGAGTCTCGATCCTCTACACGAATAACTCCACGTGTTGCTCGGATATCATTGTTCTGACGGTTGATGTTTATTGTTGATCCAAACTGCGAGGTGGTAAATGGGAACGAACCGGCAGAGCCCATGAACTCGAGATCAGCACCAACAGAGCTTCTACCAACCGATTGCGTAGTTCCAGCTGAAAGCGTCCATTGATCGAACGATCCTCCCATAGCAGATACCCGATAGCTGGCCTGCTCCGGCAGACGCAGGCGCATGTCTACAGCACCATGCAGAGCGTTTGCACCATACAGAGCAGAGGCACCGCCTCGGGTAACGTCAACCGAGCTCACATATCGCATCGGAATCATCGATACATCTGCAGATCCACTCTGCGCTGATGAGAAGCGAGCTCCATCAAGCATGACCAACGCTTGCGATGAAGAGCCCCCTCGAAATGACACAGTCTGAAGCGCTGAAGCACCACCGTAGTCAAGAACAAACACACCAGGCACCAACGACAGGACATCACGTGCCTGCCAGGGGGCGAGCGCCCGCAGCTGCTGACGTGTAAATGTAAGCTTAGACTGTGTGGCCAGCTGCATGCTTTGTTGCCAGGGCTCGGCTACGACAATAACTTCGGACTCCCGCAGCGAGTCGACCATAGCAGAATCTGCACGCAGACCCGAGCTAAGGATCAATAGCGCACTGTGAAGAATTGTCATCATGAATACATGCGAAACTACCGCACAAATAGGAACGCCCCGTCGGTTGATTCACTAACGGGGCGCTCAATTCTTTGTATTTGAATCACGGACGGTAGGCTAGCGGATCGGCAGAGGCATCTTTGTCACCAATCACAACTCCATTGCCGACAACAGAGCCGTACGCCATGAGGATTCCTGCCAAGTGCGGAGCGGCCATAGACGTTCCGCTCATTGCAGCAGTGCCACCACCGGGGCGGGATGAAAGGATATTTACTCCTGGAGCTGCGAAGTCTACCGGCGTACCATAGTTACTGAATGATGCGAAGTACTTGTTGATGTCGTGTGCGGAGACCGTATAGATACCGTTTCCATTCGTACTGGCAGGAGACGTAGCGCTACAGTCTGTGGACGAGTTGCCCGCTGCCAGAGCAAACCGAATACCTTTACCAGATGCAGAAATGATTGCATTGTTGAGCGTGGCATAGTATCCGCCACCAAGACTCATGTTTACCACGTCTGTACTGCCACCAACTCTGGCGACGTAGTCTACGCCTGCAATAATCCAGGAATACTGTCCAGATCCACGGTTATCCAGCACCCGAACGGCAACAACGGTAGCACCTGCTGCAACGCCAACAACATCGACGTTGTTGTTCTTCGCAGCAACAGTACCGGCAACATGTGTTCCATGTCCGTTGCCATCATACCACGATTTTGTACGTGAGACGAAGTTCTTGTTTAGTGTGGGGTGAATGTTCAGATCGCCCGTTTTGGGATCGATACCTGTATCGATGATGAAGGCAAGTCTTGGTGAGTTATCGGGACGCTTAAGAACCGTGCCGTCAACAAACCCACCAACAGCAGCGATACCCCATGGAGTTGACTGTGCAACAGCAGCAGTTGCTCCTTTGAGTAGGGCTTTGTCGCTAACAACCTCAAGCTGAACAGTAAAATCCTCTTCGATACGTTCGATGTTGCTATCACCAGCGAGCTTCTTCAATTGGCCAGGTGGAATAAAGCCCGAGAAACCAGCTACGGCTCCGTCGTACACGTTAGTTACTTCGAAGTCGTAATTGCCCTTAAGGCGCTGAATCTCGTTGTTTACATAGTCGATATCTACGTCGTCGTTAAACAACACGATGTAATGATCTGGAATCTTACTCATTCCCTTTGGTGCAGCAAAGATCTTGACATCGATTTTTGATGTGCCCTCATCAGCCGGCAACGTAGGCTGCATACTACACGAGTTTAGGAGGGCAGCAATAACAGCGGCAGTGCCTGCGCCTTTAAAGTAACGTATCATGGTAATTCTCGGAGTAGGTGGAAATACATCTATGTAATTATACGGATATCTATACGACTATGAATTACGGTAGTTACGTGATTACGGTAGTTACAGTAATTACAGTAATTACGTAATTACAGTAATTACTCGCTGCCTTCTGTTCGCTGTTCGCTGCTCGCTGTTCGCTGCTTAAAAAAGTAAAGCCCTACGATCGTATAGACCATAGGGCTTTAACAGAATAACCTGGCGATTACCTACTCTGCCACACCAGTTCAGATGCAGTACCATCGGCGCAACGGGGCTTAACGACTCTGTTCGGAATGG
>JBIICY010000004.1:0-251755 GCA_044238605.1 Patescibacteria group bacterium | reverse complement strand
GGGGGGCGCTAAACGCGCCCCCACCTCTGTTAATGATGTTACGCAGTGGCGTCATCCCGAGCCGCGATAGCGGCGAGGGACCAATGACGCTGCGCTCACTTGTCACGTTCCGTGCGGTTAAATGCACATATGTGCATGAAGCGGAACTGTGTTTACATCATGTCCAACAAACGACGCACTGTTCTCTACACAGGTGTCACATCCAACCTTGTGCGGCGTCGGCTGCAACATAGATCATCAGGGGTTGAAACATTCTGCGGTCGATATCGTGCGTTCGACGTCATCTATGTTGAATGGTTCGACAACATCGTAGACGCTATTTCTAGGGAAAAACAGATTAAGGCATATCGCCGAGCCAAGAAGCTAGCACTGATAGAACGCACAAATCCAACAATGCGCTCTATGCCACCACCACTGTTTGAGTAGCCCCCCCTCGCTTCGCGTCGTCCCTCGTACATAGTCCCTTGTACCTAGTCCCTCGTCCCTAATCTCAATCAAGCTTACCATTACCTCGCCCCCTCCGAAGAAATCATCGGGTTGTTGGGATATAGCGAGCAGCGATTGTTAGTTTTGAACGAAGAATGAACAGAAAGAAGAGTAAGTAAAGGGACGAGAGAAATGACCCTGACACGGACGATACTTGTGAGCTTGATGCTAATAGCAACAATGAGCGTGCAAGCCGTACCAGATGATATACCGCCTCGGAGGGTTGCTGACACCGTGAACATCGGTGCGTATGTCGAGTCTCTGTACGACTTCGATCTGCAGAGCAATACGATACGGGCGGATATATACTACTGGTGTCATTTTAACAGGGCAGATCTCGATTTCTCCAATGATTTCGAGATGAAGAAGTCGTCAGGCGTTTCGTTTCTCAACAGTGGTATCGACACCCTAGCAAAGAGGTATCGGTTCCATACAAAGGCTTCGGCACGAGTTCGACAGAACTACAATCTGACGAACTATCCACTTGATTCTCAGAGGATAGTGATCTCAGTTGAAGCATATGAGTCGGATGTTGACAAACTAGTGTTCAGAGCAGACAGCAGCGATTGCGGACTTGACCCATCGGTATATGAATCGTTGGATGAATGGACAGTAACGAATACGCGGTTTCTCTCATCCGAGACTGCGTACAGTTCTGATTTCGGCGATGATGTTCGGGACAGCAGATCGGGATTTTCGCGATTTGACATTGTTATTGACCTTCGCCGCAAGGACAGTATTCATATCCTCGTCAAACTCATCACTGGAATTCTCGTTGCCTTTGTTATTTCGTGTTGTTCGTTTTTCGTGCGCGCAAACAACACAGACCCCCGATTCGGACTTGGTGTTGGTGCACTATTCGCGGCTATTGGAAACAAATACATCGTGGAGAGCAACGTACCCAGCACAAGCGAAGTCTCAATGCTGGACAACCTTCACAATCTCACCTTTGTCTACATCTTTCTGATTATCGTTGCCGCAGTAGTCTCGTTGCACCTCTACGAAAAGGGCTCTGAGGAGGATAAGCGCAAGTCACGCAGACTCGATATGTACGCCTTTGTCGCTGTATTCATCTCGTACCTTGCAATCATGGGCTACCTAATCGGGCGGGAGATGTGAGCGTTGGAACATCTTTACTTCGATGATGAACCATTCCATTTCAGAATGTCAACTTGAAGTAACACGGTGATCTTCGCGAGCATTTCCAGCGTAGGATTAGCGGTGGCGCCGGCAATCTGATACGCCTCTTCGAGCGAGAGGTCCGCCTTGCTGGCAAACTCCTCTATCGACAGACCTTGTTCGTGACGCAGCTCATTAATGCTTTTTGCAAGTGCAAACTGCCATTCACTTAGAACCCTATCCTGCATAGGAATCTCGGATGCCAAGCGTTGCAAAATATTCACTATTCGTTCTCCTGAAGGTTAGAATACGAATGAGTCGGGGTATTCGGAATAAAGCTCAGACCCTGCAATTTTTATCTCGTCGTTATCGATCCTAGCGTTCAGCTCCTTCATGATATCGAAAAGATACATTGCTTCGTAGTAGGCATCCACATTGTCTTGTATTGACTCGTTCTGTGTTTTTATAAACCCGGCACCGACTACTATGATTCTGCTGCTCGCGCTAACATACGAACAAAGCAATCTAGCGGGATTATACGGTTCACCGGTCAGTGCGTTACGACTATACATTGCAAAGATTCCGTATCTGGGCAGTTCCGGCCTCAGTAGCAACTGACTCACATATTCAAGCATCGACATGTTTTGTATAAAGTCTATCAGCAACAAAGCACTTCGCTTGTCTGCCAACTCCAGGTGGAGTAAAAACTCGTCAGCTAAACACACCCCGTTTCTGACTATTGCATAAAGCGACACCGGACCAATAACCCACGGAGTGATTTCATCACGATTATACAACGCAACCTCTCAGTACATGAGTAACACGTGGGGCTACCCCACCTGTTCTACGTTCTACCGAGCGTCAACTTTGTGACAATGTACAATGCGCTGTATCTGATAGTACCCTTGTGTACCCCCGTGTACCCTCGTCCCTAGTCCCTCACCTTCACCGCCGTTAGGATTACCTCGCCCCCTCCAAAGAAGTCATCGGACTTTTGAGATGCCGCGTTTGTGCGGACGGTTGCACTTACGCGTATGCCAGCAGAGAGCGTCCACGTAAGGGTGCGGCGCAGGTGAAGGGGGCCTTTGGGTAGCCCCTTGGCAGTGAATGAATCACCAGATATTGTAACGCGAGAGAGTGGCCACGATGCAACAGTGCGTTCTGTGCCAGACAGAGTCAATGCCCGAAGGTGCAGGCTGTCGGCCCCGTGCTGTAGCTGAAACACTGTATTGGTTGCAGTCCCCCCCAGTTGCAGCACGCCACTTTGGTTTCGGGCACTGCCTTTAAAGACGCCTGTAAGACGGTCGATTGGATGCGATTGAAGTGCTGCAAGCAACAGCGATACAAGGAATACTGCGTTCATAACGATATCTACTCGAGGATGATCTTGATGTCTTTGCGAATGGTGTCGGTTGTGTACCATTGGGACGTCCACATGCACTGGACGGTCATGGTATCTCCCAGCATACTTAGCACCGGCCCTATCATCGTATTGATCTCTCCCGTTGCCGAGCTATAACTGGCGGGGTTTACGGTGGGTACAACAAACTCCCCTGGCGATTTGATGACCGACGAATCCACATACACCCAGCGTCCGCGGAAGTCCACCTTGCGCCGAATAATCTTCATCAGCGTATCACCTGGCTGAAACGTCCACGTATGCGAGCTCTCCCACCACACCTTTTGTTCCTGATAAGGGGCATTACCAGAGGTATCGAGCAGCGTGCCTGTTATGCGATGCACCGTCTGGAACCGATCCCGCATGAGTTTTAGATGATAGTACCCGTTGCTGTCGAGCGTGGTGCGTGCATCCAGCGTAAGCACATAATCATCTGGCTCTACCCAGGGGTCGGGAGATGCGCAGGAGGTGAGAAGGAGGAAGAGGAGGAGGAAGAGAGGCATGCGACTGGTTGCGGGGTAATGGGCACTGGTTACTGATTACCGGGTACTGATTACTGGGTACGAGGGGTACGAGGGTGCGGGGCCATCATTACTTTGAGTGTGGAGCACTAAGAGGATCTACTCCTTCCTCATACGGCACAACCGTGTGTTTGTAGCGGAGTTTTGGAGACGAATAGACATCGTAGTAACTCGAATCTACACCGTTGATGTTTTGATAAACACTATTGACGACCTTTCGTGGAATGAACAAGCCACGATCATCTTCTTCGAACGTGCCTTTTAACTCCTTGGGGAGAATTTTTTCAAAACCATAAACGATATCAACGTTGCCATCAAACAGACTTGAGGAACAGTGCACCGTCATTGTCTTCTTCTTGCGATCGAACTGAGCCTTATAATCGAACTCGCCATAACGTTCACGTAGCGGCATGTGGTAATCAATCTTCATCGGCACATCATCGTTGAAGTAATTGTAGTCGCATTCAAAATTGTATGCTGTAAAATTCATGCCACTGCGCTGTGCAAAGCCTGCCTCGGCGATGATCAATTCGTCCTTTCCGTCGAAGTTCACATCCAGAAAATGGAACGGCATCTTGGACGGTACTTGTTTTTTCTCACCTATGGACTCTTCCATTATTGGATACGAAAAGGTCAGCGTTGTATCCGATGCCATATGATTGAACTCATACTCCCCCGCCTTGAAGAACGATTTCGGAAGAACCTCTTTGGGTAGGCTGAAGTAGCTTGTGCAGTATATGTGCTTCTGATTGGTCTTTGGGTTGCGAAAGGTGATCTGTGCAGGACCATGAACTCCGTGATACATTCCCAGCGGATGCCATGTTACTGAAACCCTATAGCCTCGAATCAAATTCTTGAACTTGATCTTGACGGTAATCACGCGGGATTGTGGGACACGGTCCCCATTGAACGCACGATCTTGGGCACTACCATAGCGTTGCGCGGCAAGTGGTGTTTGGTTGAAGAACAGGATACAAATGCAAAGGAATAGCACTAGCCGAAGGTTTTTCATATCAGACTTAATGAGCGCAATTGAGTATGATAAAAGACAACATGCAAGCCGGTGCGCAGGGACCTGCGCACCGGCTTGCAAACTACAACTCTAGACAAATCCAAACGAGCTGGATCGGCTTTCTTGAAGCACATCTTCAGCCTTGATATCGTTCTTGGCAAGCAAAGAACGGTCAAAGGAGCGGAGTTCCTGCTGGATTTCGCGGATGAAATCGTCGGTTGAAAGAACAAAGCTGTCTCCGCACGTGATGAGCTTATGCTTAACGGCGCGCTCTACGCACTTTACGATGTGCGCACCGGTGAGGCTTCCGGCGTTGAGCAATAGCTCAATGTCGACAGAGTCAACGCCCGGTGCATTGATAGTGAGGTACTTTGCCCACATCTTGCGCTGGGTATCCTTTGATGGATAGTCCAGCTTGATGGACTCATCTACGCGGCGGGCAAATGCTGGGTCAATTGACTCAATATCATTGGTTGTCATGATAAGCGTTCCACGGAACTGCTCAATTTCCTGAAGGGCAACATTGACAACATTGGCCATGGCATTGCTGATGCCAGAGTTGTTGTCGCTATTGCGCATGCGGCGCAGCAGCAATGAGTCGCACTCATCCATAAGCAGCACTGGCCTGCGTCCAAGCACTTCGGCTGCCTTATTATACTCCTCAAATGCAGCGCGCATGTTATCCTCCGCTTCGCCCCATAGCGAATCAAGAACATCATCTACGCCAAGAGTAAGCACTGGCAGACCCAGTTCTCCGGCAAGAGCATATGCAGCAGAAGTTTTGCCGGTTCCAGGAGGACCATACAAAATGATGACATTACGCTCTGCGTTAACGGTTGCTTCCTCACGCTTAATCGGGCCAGTATACACGCCCATGCGGTGCATAATTGCACGCACATCAGCATTACGGGCGTGAGCAGCCATATGAATGCGCTCAACTAACTCCGGCTCAAGAAAATGGTCGGCCAGCGTTATAGCAGATGCAGAGCGCTTGAGATAGCTCAGATCCATATCATCAAACGTCGGCTGCTTCTTGTTCATAAATGTCAGCAGCTCTGCAGGTGCCTCATTACGCTGCTCAACAACAGCACGCGCATCAAGCGCGGCAATGTGCTCAAGTACACTTTCTGGAAGTGCAATTGAGCGCTCAATGAACGGCTTGGCTGCATTGCTCATCATAGAATACTTGCGGCGGTTCTCTCCATTAACAATCAATCCGCGCTGCATCATATCCTTAACAACAGCGCTCTTTGCAAATGACTGCATAGGATCAAACACAACATAGAGCAGCTCGGCTACTGTAGAAACATCATGTCCGGAATGTCCGCATGATGGGAATGTTGCTTCAATCCACATTGCGCCAAGGATGCGCAGCTCCTCAATTGAGGAAACAACATCCTTGAGTGACGTCATGAGAACGTGCTCATGAACATAGGATGGGACGGTTTTGTCGCCGTGGCGTGGCACAGCTGTGCGGATTGACAGGCCGTATTCTGTCAGCATTTCTGATACTGGGCGAAGGGTGCTGGCGCTCCCCTTCTCCACAACTACATTCCCTACACTCATCATCTTCTTCTTACCCATATCTCACTCCTCCTTCCTAACGTTATAAGATCAACTACATTACAAAGGTATCGTGCGGCCCGACGTATTATGTCGTTGGTTTGCTACTCCGTTTGGATAATGTCAAGATCATTCCATCCAGGGCGTATCAAGCCCCTCAACGATCATTGCTTCTGGCATGAGATACGTCCTTTCGATAACTCTCTATGGGCTATTCCAAAGAGGTGAGAGATTGTCTATCAATGCACGTTCTAACGCCGCAACATCATGACCCAAATTCTGGCAAGAGGAAGACCATACCTAAACAGTTTTTCCGAGAAGCAGCTGCGATGCAATCATGGAGCGCTTGTGGTGATAGATCATGTTGCGTCGTCTATGGAGCCACCGCTTGGCAAAGGATAACTCATACTTGCCGGCATATACCAGCAACCCATCAACGCTAATCACATAGACGCCACTTTGCGGTGTGTCGAGCGCGTCCATGTGCGTTACATACCCCACCATAGGTCCGTAGGGGGCTTCACATTGTTCACGTACATCCGTGGCAGTTAGCGCATGCGTAAACACCAGAGTGTTGTCAGCTACTGATACCGTGATAGTTTTCTGAGAGGTTTTCATGGTGTTGCTCCCCGTTAATGATCAATACATACTTCTTTCTCATTTACACATGATTAAAGGTATCTGTGACGAAGGTAGAAGATGGTGCGACATATAATGTCGCCTTCACGCGTATCGTTGCATCAACATCTCATCAATAGCATGTATCTAGGAGAACTCCAATGGGTTTGACATTCATAGGCGAAGGCACTGATCGTTTCACATTATCAATTGTGCAGTATCAGTTCCCTGATCTCGATCCCCAGGAAGCAACGTATAATGATGATTGCGACTGGTTAGACATGCGTATCCAGGTAACACGTGGCAACCAAATGTGGGAATTCATCGATCCTTGTTTGCAGGTGGGCGAATATGCATATCTAGCCAATTGGATCCGCGCAGCTGCCACTGCCGAACATGAGGCGCAGGCCGTGTTTCTCGAGGGTACATTCTGGATAATAAAGGAGACTCTCAATAACGAGCCGGCTCTGGTAGCGTGCTTCGCTGAGCCACATCCACGCATGTACGAAATCGTGTCTTGGCCGCCGTGGGTTGATCGTTCATCAATCCGCGATACTGACTATCGAATTGCATGCCCAATGCGTTTAAACGATATGAACGTTATCGCTGATGCAATCGAAGAACAGCTGCGCCTATTCCCTAGCCGGCGACGCGCGGTTTGATCACCGCAATCTCACAGAGCTGTGCAGTCGTACGTGTTGCATTTTGTAGTTCGATTCTCCAGCCGAATGTTGTATCTCCCATCTGGAACATGTAACTACTACTTTTCTAACATGATTTAGGGCATTTCGATGTGACTTATTCACATCGTTGTATGACTCGCACGTTGAAGAAGTGGAGCAGTTTATTTTGATCTCGCGATCAACGAGTAAAGCACTATTCAAGGACAAACTACGATGAGTCAGAATCTTGTTTTTGCCACGCATGCTGAATCCGATTACAGTGAACATCACGGATTGGAAGTATGTATAGCTGAAGTAACCAAAGAGCAGATCCAGGAGATTGCGGATCTCATTCAATCAGAGGAGTACTTTGAGTCTTCTTACTGCACGGAGTACTATAATTTTCCGACACTGTACCATGAAAACGGCGTGTTTCTCGAGGACTGCGAGTTTTCAATGCTTCAGGATAGCGAAGAAAAATCGTCGGACTTCTTCGACGAACTAGAATGGCTTAACACCGACGATGGCGGAGATGAATCCCGCGTAAAGCCCGTGCGCAACAGTGTGGTAATTCCTGAAAAAGGGTGCTTCATTGTTACGTGCAAAAGTCAGAGCACATATCTGTACGCCGAGGGCGAAGTTTCTGACGACTGGTCTGGCCCCCTGACCGTGCTCGCGAGCGATTTCCACTATGGCAAGAAGCACAAGGATTCACTTGGGTTCGGTCTCCTAACAAGTGTGCAGGCCGAAGGAAGCGCATGGATACGTGGAGCTTCAGAAAGTGAAGAGGCAGATGATGAACTATCTGGCATGCATCAGTTGATCATCGCTGACGGCAAGGTTGTTCTCTATGCTAAGACGGCTGACGACTCACTCTTTGATGCCGACGATCTCGGGCTCGAGGCCGTTTTAGACACATGGTACGAAGACACCGAATCGGTGCTAGCGGGCCTTAAGGCTGTAACGAAGTAACGACAACTACTCCATGAGTGCAACAACCATCACTACAGCAGTCGCTCTTGACTACCTGGCAGGTAATCGAAGCCTCGAGGACTTTACCACACTAGACGACGACGCAGCTTCGTTACTAGCAGAGAGTGATAAGGGGCTCCGTTTGGATAGCATCCAACATCTCACCTCGGAATCTGCACGACGTCTCGCCTGCCACAAGGGTCCATATCTGCTTCTTGGCGGGCTATCCTCGATAAGTGACGATACCGTCGAGGCGCTCTCTGCTTACGGCGGTGGCCTGGCTCTCGATGGAATGACACACATAAGCGATTACGCCGCATCTGCGTTAGCAGAACACAGATCCCCAAATGGTCCTGGCGATCCCGGAGCACGTCATGCAACTTTTGGTGCTGTAGCGCGTGCTGATGACTTTGACGAAGGGTTTGCGATCTTCAACGTGGATCTTGAACAGCACATGGTTACATACAGTCCAGGCTTTCTTCTACTTGGGGGTATTACTAAACTATCTGATAAAGCCGCAGAGGCACTTGCTCAACACCAGGGATGGATCGATTTAAAAGGCCTAGACAGCATCAGCGTCCGTGCAGCAACTGCATTCGCAGCGCGGTTGGGTCCAACATCACTCGGTTGTTCAACAGTATCAGACGGAGTTGCAGAGGAACTGGCAACGGCCCGTGGTCTGCTGAACCTTGATTTCGTATCACAGATCTCACCAGAATCGATAGCGTTGTTGCAAGCAAACAACAATATCTCGCTTTCAACCGTAGACGCACTATATGAAACATTAACAGCAGAGGGCGCCCACGAAGTATGCGATTCGATGGCTCCAACTGCGCACTACACGAGCATAGACGATGATGCAGCGGCAATACTTGGTGAACGCTATCGAAGCAAAGGTATCTTTACGAGTTTTCTGAATTTTAATGGCCTAAAATCACTATCCGAATTGGCTGCAACCGAACTTGTAAAGTGCGATGTTGATTTGTATCTCTGTGGACTTACAGAGCTAACCCTGCCCGTAGCGACGGCGTTGTCTAGTGCCAAGGCTGGTCTGCATCTTGACGGCATTCGTGAGTTGTCAGATGAAGTTGCCACGGCGCTATCGCAGCACAAAGGAAGTCTCTCGCTACAGGGGCTTGTAAACATCAGCGATCATGTAGCGCTTGCATTTGCCAAACATGGTAACGTAAGCCTTGACGACGGGCAAGACTCGCAGATGAGTGATGAAGATGATGAGGACTGGGACTTTGATGGCGATGATGTTTGAGAAAGTCGATGGCAGCGACACTAGTTCACTGTCTGTCTAGCCTCATACCCCGCCCACCACACAAACACAAACTGCACGGGCAGCCGTAGCCATGCAACCCACAGAGGGATGGTAAGGGGCGGATGTAATATCACGTCGTGATGCGTGATCACGTATACATGTACAGGCGTGTAAAGGACCATGAGCGCAGCGATGCTCAGCCATGCGATTCGGCGCGTGCGCGGAATCCATAGAAGTGCTGCAACGACAAACTCAACAACGCCAGAGATCACGACAACGTCAAGAGCGCTTGATGCAAACGGCATGTACGAGGGATAGTATGCAACGAACCAGTCGGGCATAACAAGGTGCGCTGTGCCAGCTCCAGCAAGGAGCAGCGTCCACACAAAGCGTGACATCTTTTCCGAAAGTAGTGCTGACACCTATACAGGTTTCCTCAATTCTTGCTCTGGCGGCAATGCCTTGAGCATTTTATCAAAGTCGGACTCAAACAGCCGATCCTGTATGATTCGATACTTCTCGAACTCGCTTTCAGCGTGAGCCTTAGCGAGTTCCGCTGTAACCTTACCGGCGTCCTGAAGGATCTCCCGATCCAAAAGCCGAAGGAAGCCGCTGAGTCGTTGTTCCCAATCCTCCATCGTCATTGGGATCTTGCGGATCGCCTGCATTTCAGCCATGTCGAGGTATGCTGAGACTATACGTTGCATCTGCGCAAGTTCGAAGTCGGAAAGATAGTTTTTCGCGACTGACACATCGTATCGTTGAATCTTCCCGTCCGGTGAATCCTCCCATGTAGTTAGGCCCATGTTCGGCTTGGTGTGGTCGGCACGATCCTTAATCACCTCGGCAGCTGTATGCCCATGCACTGCAAAATGCATCTTGTTCTGAACCGCTGCAAAAAAGCGCTTTGTTGCCGTGGCCGATGGATCGTAATCCATGGCTGTCGAATAAATGTCCGTGATCTTCTGGTAGAACTTTCGCTCGGATAACCGGATCTCACGAATCTTCTCAAGCTGACGCTCGAAGAACTCGTCTGTAAGAGTACCACCCTTTTTTAGGCGCTCCACATCCATCGTCCAGCCTTGGATGGTGTAGTCCTTCACAACCTGATTGGCCCACTTCCGGAACTGCACGGCGCGTTCGTTTTCTATCTTGAACCCCACGGCGATGATCGCCTGAAGGCTGTAATGATCCACCAACCGCTCAACACGGCGGCTTCCTTCAATCTGAACTATTAAGTATTGCTTAACAGTTGCATCAGGATCCAGCTCATTATCATGAAATATGCGCTTCAGGTGCTGGTTGACTGCCGGCACCGAAACATTGTACAGCGTAGCCATCATCTTCTGCGTGAGCCAAATGTTCTCATCCTCATATCGCATTTCTACGCTAGACTCCGCGCCACCGCCGGCCGCGACAAACGTGAGATACTCGGCCGCTGAAGACCTAATATCGGCCCCCTCGGACTTTACTCCCTTTCCGTTGCGCGTTGTTTTCTTGGTACTCATGGGTCTAGTGATGTATCATGGACTTAATGAATATACTGCACGAAACAAGTAACTCTTCCTTTGCCATAAGCAAGACCAAGTGTGGCAACCCAGTTACGTCTTGCAGATGCGCGACGTCTTCTCGGTAAACAGCTCACGTATCATCGGAGCGGAAACCCTGCGCACACCATGCCCATCCCCTGCCACACCATCGGATGGTTGATAGGCTCCATCCCCATTAGCTCAAAGAAGCTGTTCGGTGCAAGCACCTGCCATGCACCCCAGGCTATGTTGTACAGTGCTGCGATGCGGAGAACAGAAGCGAGGCGCGAATTCATAGATGTGGCTTGCGAATGGATATCACTGTCCACAAAACGATGGGAAGAGGCTTGGGGTTCCGAATCTCTCACTCACCCTCTTCTTTTTCCGTCCAATCCTGATCATCGTTGGTGAGTGCGAGAAAGTTCATCGCTGCCTGCGCATCCTGCTCGAGAAGCTGACGGATCGTGATGGTTTCTTTGCTGCTGACGTCGGCAAACTGCTTGCCATCAAGCATGAGCGCAGCAATGACTCCATCTGCATAATCTGCAGGCGAGCCAAGAGGACTGATCATCAGCGACATTGCCATAAGAATTGACCCGCTATGCAGCGTAGTAAGCGCATTGATCACAGCCTTCTGTTCGGGTGAGAGAATCGAGTAAAGCCATTTGACCTGCTCGATTGCTACTTCTGCTTCTTCTGAAAGCTCAACGTCTGCAGTGTCTGGCTCGAGCTCAAATGCGCGGGACTGGAGCTCGGTTACATGCCTACGAAGTGGTGGCAACTCCGTCTCAAGGATCGCACGCACGCATTCGTAGGCTGCGTCACGGGAAATCTGCTCCGGTCCTGGAATGGTATAAAGCACTGGGTCTGCAAGTAAGGCCTGCACAAAGTCTGTTGCATAGATACCCGTCTCCGGAATCACAACATCGAGCATGTCCGTCAAGAGATACAAGGGGCTCATTGATACCGGCACAGACAAAGCACCTGACTCCAGAGTGATGACTCCCTGACTGCGCAGAATCGTCAATATCTCAAGCATCAACTCTTCAGAAGAATGCTGGAGTACGTTACCCTTGGGCGTGCGAAGTGCCTCACTACCAGCAGCGAGTGCAAAGCCCCCTTCAACCGTAATAACCGCAAGATCGGCGGCAGAAACCGTCATCATCGTGTATCCTTACCTGTTGTGATATCGAAGCATTGTTATTGACTACAAGGTTACGAGCTCCAACGACGCATCATGTCGTTTCAGAAACAATCCTCAACAATCCTGCTTTATCCTCAACTCTACCCCCCTTTTGAATCGATTTCAATCGCTGTCTGACATAACTCTGCATGTCTTCTGATGTTCGCTTAAAGCCAAGTGCCTTTCCAACGGCCGTACTAAGGTCTGCTGCTGCGATTCCAAATGTCTCGCGTATCACAAGCTCAATGGCAGCATCTATTTCTTCTGGAGCGATTGCATCTGTGCGCTTGTCAGACGGATCAAAGTCAGCCCTGTCACGCACGTGTATTTGTGTGTTGCTAGAACTGTAAAGAAAATCCTTCGTTTTCGTTACGCTTCCGGATTGAATCGCAAGCTTGAGCCCATCATTGTAGGTTTCTTCGATCCGGCTAGCCACACGTTTTACACCTGCAGCATTGGCGATGCGTGCGATAACATTACTGACAAGAACTGGCGATTCGACATCAACAACACTTACAATCCATTTTGCCATTTCTTGAGGACTTACCTCGTGTAACTGTCGACTTCCTAGACGGATTTGTAACCGCGCATACTTGTACGGTATGCCAACAATCTCCTTTGATACTTCTGTACGCTTTGGTTGTCGCTCAAGAGCATTGGCAGACGCGGAGACAGGCAAGGTTGACGCGGAGACAACTGGAACACTGCGTTGTTGTGTGCTGCGTGCTCGCGCGTGAACAGTTGCCTCATTAACTGATGCAATCACCTTTTTCATCTCCTCGTCGGGTGATCGGAACCAGTCTGTGCTCCAGATCCGATGTAATCTCCAACCGATGTTCTCAAGTGCCTGCTGACGCAGCCTATCGCGGTCTCGAGCCGAACGTGACCTATGATACGTTGCCCCGTCACACTCGATTCCAATAATGTAATTGGATGGATTTTCCGAATCACGGATCGCCAGATCAATCCTGAAGCCTCCGCTGCCAACCTGATATGCCACTTGATAACCACGAGCCTTGAGCGCATTAGCAACTTCCTCTTCAAAAGGAGACTCTACATCCTCCGTACCTGAGGTTGGAATATCAATCTCGCCCCTTTCAGCATAACGGAGAAAAGCCTTCAAGGCCATAAGTCCAGATGATGATGAACGCGAATCATTGATATCATGATGCGTGATGTTTGAGAACACATGGCAGCTCTCTCGCGCACGTGTAATGAGCACGTTGAGTCGTCGTTCGCCGCCGTCCTTGTTGACCGCTCCAAACGACATAGACAAATAACCAGCGTGATCCCGCCCATATCCAATGCTGATGAATATCACGTCCCGTTCATCACCCTGCACACTTTCGAGACTCTTACAGAAAAACGGTTCATCTTGATGGGCCTGAAAGAAATTCTCGGTATCTGTATGCTGCCTGCGCAATAGCTCTAGCCTACTGTTGATTGCCTCTGCTTGTTGTGTATTGAAGGTTGCAACGCCGAGTGTTTTACCCGGATTGTTTCTAGCATGCTCGATCACAGCCATAGCAACTGCGTCGGCCTCGGCCGCATTGGTGCGTGATTTACCCCGATCATAGACCGAATCAGGCAGATGATGAAACACCAAGCCAAGGTCAGAGCGGACTGCTATTGGGCTCGGAAATACAATTAGTCGATTATCATAGAAGAGTTGATTCGACAACGCGATGAGCGAATCGTGGCGGCTTCGATAGTGCCAGCGAAGCATACGCTCGCGCACACCTTGACTTGCAGCAAGGCCCAACAAACTCTCGATATCTGACGTTACAGAATCAGATGAATCATCATCTGCCTCATCATCCAACATGCGAGCAAAGAAGTTTGTAGGGGGCAACTGTTTTGTGTCACCTACAACAACGATCTGCTTGCCCCGCAATAACGCTCCAAATGCATCAACAGGCCGTATCTGACTTGCCTCATCAAACACGACTAGATCGAATGAAACTGAATTTGTCGGTAGAAACGCAGCTATCGATTTGGGGCTCATCATGAATACGGGCTTCATTGCCTGTATCACATCATGTGTTTGCTCCATCAGTTTACGAATCGGCATGTGTCTGCGCTTCTTCTGATACTCTCGCGCGAGAATACCAACCTGACCCTGATCAGTTGTCTTTGGTATCCCCATGTGATGCTTTGCCAACAGCTCATCACGCGTGGAAAGGAAACTTGCCTGATCTAAATCTTTAAAGACCTCCCGCTTGGATGTCATCGAGCTGCCATCTGCACGAGCAAGTGATGGACGCTCAGTGAAGGCCTTTCGCAGCAGCGGATTCAACGCGTTGAAGATAAACACGTCTTCAAGGTCATATGGTGCAAGGTTCCGCTGCTCTATCATCCCCGACATCCACATCATGCCTTCTGATTCGAGCGCACGCTTCATACCATTCCATCGAACAGCATGCTGTAGCAAACCAATGTTGTCGATCATTGATCCTAGTAAACTACTCATCTGAGAAACGGAGCCAGAAAGGAGCATGTGCTGTGCACCGGCATCATATGCAAGCTTCGATACGATGGACTGCACCTGTTCATTGAGCGCTGCCAGCTTTCGAGTAATCTCACCCTCATACACCCGCAACCCGGAAGCATTTGCAGACGACGCAGCGAGATACTTTAGCATATCTGCATCATACGGTGTAGTCTGCGGGCTGGAGACAAAGTCAATAACCCAAGCTGTAATCTCTTCTGCGGAAGACCATGATGTCTGCATCCCCTTCCAATGCTGTCCGAGAAGCAGTCGAAGCCCCGACGGCGCATTTTCTATATCACGTTTTCCTTGTTGAAATGCGATAACAGCTTCCAGAATCTGCTTCGTACCAGACACGTCGTACTTCTGACCATTGGCAATGAGGGCTTTGCTGCTCGACCGCGCTTTCCGATAGTCAGACGAAAAACACCGAAGCAATGAGCTACCCTTTTCTTCCAATACTCTGTGCATCACAGAACAATCCGTTTCCCAGGAATGCTCGTGAAGGATAGATGCATATTGCTGACGCAGATCTGAACAGTAACGTCCCTTCTTCACAAGCTCGAAAAGCTCCGCTCCGCGTTCCTCCCATGCCTCGAGGCTGCTGTCTATTCCGTTGCACGTTGGCGCAGAACTCGCTCTGTGAGCTGCCAACATCATCGACGTGATCTCATTAACTGTTCCATCGGCTATGCAGCCTGTGCCCGCGGCAAACTCATGTAGTTTGCCTGAAAGATCCTTGTAGGTATCCAGGGCCTGCATGAGCAGCTTCAATACAGCATCCTGTTCAAACGGCATCAGAACTTCAAGCTGCGTATACCGAAATGGATTCGATGAAGGTGCCTTGATCTCAGTTAACAGTCTGGCAGCCTCTGAAACGATATTCTGCTTGTGTTGGTACTGAGACTTTGTCCAGAGAACATCAGAGGCAGGTAACTCAGCATCTGGGATGCTCTGATGAATGTTTCGGGCACGGACTCCTGCCAGCTTTCCAATCAGTTGATGAGGCGTCCAGCTCGTGCCTTCTATGTCCGTATTAAGTGATAAGCAGTACTCATTCAGAGCATCGCGATTGGCTTTGTAATTCTGGATGCTCCAACCCTTGAAAGCAACTGGCCGCCCCAACTGATGTGTACGGCGCAGTTCCTCCAACAGTGCCTTCTTGTTGGCAGTGTGGCTGTGCAGCTCGAGACATAGATCTCCCAGCCCCACCTTGGACAGTCTGCGCTTAACGACATCAAGAGCCGCACTTTTTTCTGCAACAAAGAGTACTTTTTTTCCGTCGGCAACAGCATCGGCAATAATGTTTGTGATGGTTTGCGATTTTCCTGTGCCAGGAGGACCCTGGATAACCAGGTTCATTCCACGTTTAACGTCAAGCATTGCCAGGGCCTGACTACTATCAGCATCTACAACCTGTCGCAGAACATCGGGAGCTATGTGTTTATCGAGATACTCATCCTCTGATATGGATGGCACGTCGGAACCAAATCCCGACCCAAGAAGAGACTCGATAATAGGTGATCCATTCGGCGACGTCTCCGTGCACCAGTTCTCTGGCACCAGATCACGAAACATGAAAATGTTCGAGAACGAAAACAGGCTCAATGCGATCTCGCTTCGCTCTACGCGCCACCTGCGTTGCGTTTTGATAGCGCGCTCTACTTGATCGAAGTATGCATCTACATCAATCTCATCTTTGTCCTCGATAGCCGGTAGTTTCAATCCCAGCTCCGACATTCGAGCAGCTAACGAGATGTTCTCTTCTATGTCTTCATTCGAATATTTGACCACAAATGCGTCGGATGCAGAAGACCGTTCCATCTTAACGGGCACGAGCAATAACGGCGCCCTTAGTTCTGTAGAACTCGAAGCTTCTTCATACCAATGCAGCATACCAAGTGCGAGGTAGAGAACATTCACACCCCGTTCTTCGATGCAGGTACGGGCATCGGAGTGAGTTTTCAGTAGTCGTTTCTGCAGAGTGTCGTCGTCGTAGTCAGTATGTAGCACATTCTTTGTGCCACGATAGCTGTTCGATGCGAACACTAGCCCCTTTTCGTCGACAACTAATGAGGCATACACGGTGGCAGAGTCTCCATCAACAACTGCAACGCCTTTGGCCTTCGATAGCTTGAAGTTGAGGAGAGGGTTATGCCGTAGCCCCTTGTCAATCAGATCTTGACGGGCTCGCTCAAGCTTTTGTTTGATCATAGAATGATAAACTATCAAGAAGTCGATATTAGACCATCAACATAACAATTGGGATAGCATTATGATCACATTGCTAGGATCTTTGCTCGAGCAGATCACTACTCTAGACCCTCTTGCCCTCATATCCCGCCCACCAGACAAAGACGAACTGCACGGTTAGCCTTAGCCAGGCAACCCATAGTGGTATGGTAAGGGGCGGATGGGATATCACATCGTGATGTGTGATCACGTATACATGCACGGGTATGTAGAGCACCATGAGCGTTGCAATACTTAACCATGCGATGCGCCGCGTTCGCGGTATCCACAGCAGTGCTGCAACGAAATACTCAACAACGCCAGATATTACGACTACATCATGAGCATGTGATGCAAACGGCATGTAGCTAGGATAGTATGCAACGAACCACTCGGGCATAACAAAATGCGCGGTACCAGCGCCAGCAAGGAGCAGAGTCCAGACGATGCGTGACGTCTTCTCGGTAAACAGGTCTCGTATCATCGCGCAAAATAGAGTTGTTCTTAGCACCTAGGCATATATTTGTTTACAAACGTTCTAGCGCTACCTCAATGATATAGGACACTTGTCCATATGCCTATTTATCCTCGTGTCTGGTTTGTCAGCGCACTGCTTGCTGTGCTGTGGATTTTCCAGCCAGCAAAGTTGGAGTCGCAGATTGATAGACGTATCTCCTATCAGGGTCTGCTGACACAGTCAAATGGCCAGCCCCTTCCAGACGGACCATACGAGCTGGTGTTCAGGCTGTACGATAGTCTCTCGTCTGGCCGATTACTATGGGAAGAAACTCAGCAGACTGTTGTTACAAAGGGTCTCTTTCAGGTATACCTCGGCTCAGCTGTAACGCTTGAGAATGTGGACTTCTTGAAGGTCCAGATGTACCTTGAGACTTCTATTACTGGTGAGCGTCCGTTCCCAAGAACTCTCATATCTGTTGTACCCTATGCAGTGCGGGCAGAGTTTGCAGACTCTGCCTCATATGTTGACTCCACCAACCTCCGTGTCGTGCGCAGTATCAATGACCTTAGAGGTAATGTACTGATTGAGGGATCAAACGGAATCATTGTATCAACGTCAGGCGATACGCTGCGATTGAGCATGAATCTCTCGTTTGATGCCATCAAGATGCTTGGCAGCAGAGATAGCACAATTGCAATTACCAACCAGGCCGGACCATTTGCACAGATCGATGTGCGCGACGGGGCTATTACAACACGCAAACTTGCCAACGATGCTGTGACGACCGCTACCATTTCAGATGGCTCAGTAACTCTTGTCAAAATTGCCGATAACGTCATACCACGCACCCTACCTCCCTCTGGTGCAGCAGGAGGTGACCTAGCCGGAAGCTATCCCAATCCGGCAATTGCGACAAACGCTATCACCAGTGACAAGATTCGTGATGGTGCAGTCACGACGCTGCAGCTACTTGATGGAGCGGTAACGACCGAGAAACTATCTTCCACGGGGGTTACACCCGGTACATATGGAGATGCATTGTCCATACCTTCTCTAACAGTAGACAGTAAGGGGCGCATCACAGAGATTGGTACACATTCCATTGTGACCGCTGCTGGGGGCGATCTCACAGGAACATATCCAAATCCTCAGCTACGCCAGGGTGCTGTGACAACTGAGAAGATCTTTGATAGAAGCGTAACAACGATAAAAATGGCAGATAGCGCTGTTACCAACGGAAAGATTGCGCGCGATGCCGTCAATTCGCACAACGTTCAGGATTCATCCCTAACACTGCAAGACTTTTCTCCTGGAACAATACCAACGCGTCTCGATTACCTATCAGACGTGCGTGAGGGCGGAGTTGGATTTTCGAACTCGATCATGGTTGGACAGGAGCCCCGTTCTCCAAGCCTTACAGCCATGGACAGCGTTACAGTACTTGGGATAGGGTCATTTACACGTGTAGATAGCAACGGGTCGCAAAGCACAATCATTGGTAGCAACATCATC
Source organism: Patescibacteria group bacterium (assembly GCA_044238605.1). Classification (GTDB taxonomy): domain Bacteria; phylum Bacteroidota; class Ignavibacteria; order Kapaibacteriales; family Kapaibacteriaceae; genus UBA10438. The sequence continues at coordinate 232,732 of JBIICY010000004.1, read as the reverse complement.
CGTCGTGCACCAATATTCAACGTTGAAATGAACACCGTAATTGGAGCATCAGCTCTAGAAAACCTGGGCAAGGACACAACTGTAGAACATATCCGATCAAATTGGACGACACCAGGTGGCAGCAGAAACATCGCGATCGGAGTCCGTGCCGGTAATCAGCTGTACAGAGGTTCGGATAATATTTTGATTGGTTATGAAGCTGCGGGCGGAAACACCATTAAGGGTTGGTATGGATACAACGCTAAAGCGCATGGCAATTGGGCGTCGATGGCGCAAGATTATCCTGGGAAGGCTTTTGATAGCACAATTGGTATTGGGAATCGAGTGTTATACAATGCAAACAGCTGGCATAACCTCACACGTAGAGGCTTTTATGGAGATCTTGCTTTCAGAAGCGGCAATCATGTTGCAATAGGTAATGAGGCCATGCACATGTACGGGTATGGTAGCGAAAACACGGCGATTGGCAACAAGGCCCTGAGCAGGACGTTGGGTGGCTCTGGGAATATTGCAGTTGGTGCGCGTGCTGGCTGGAATTTCGGTGAAGGAGATAGCAATGTTTTCATTGGGGTGAACGCGGGCCCACCAGACGTGTACATGGGTAAAGAGGATTGGTGGGGCCGTTATGAAGTAAATCCCCCTATCGACCACCAACTTTACATTGATACCAAAGCTACCGAAAGCGCGCTGATACGAGGCGACTTCAAAAAACGAACCCTAGGGTTCAACGGAAGCGTAAGGCATGGAGGAGGTGTTCGATATCCTGTGCGAATCATTAAACAGGACAGCACATATCACGTTTCGCTGGAAGACTACACCATCGTTACTGATGTTGATTCTGCGTTAACGGTCAACATCATGTTACCCAAAGCCGATACATCTGCTGGACGAGTCCTGATTATCCGTTCCCGCAAGGGGTCCGCACGAACACCGCAGGGGGCTGTTGTGCCTGGCACAGGAACGTGTATCTGGTATAACGCAGATACATACTGGCAACTGAATCAAAACCAATCTAGTCTCACGTTGCAAAGCGATGGTGAAGAGTGGTTCAAGGTGAGTTTGATGACTATGGACGACAATTGAGAGTGATGCGTTAACCACGTGCCTTGCGTGCTTGATTGATCATTATCACAAATGGAATCCACCAAATCAGGTCGTTAGTGATGAGCGTGTATCCGAAGGATGCTGGTGCTGTGCCTTGGATGTAATCAAACACAAACCCTACTCATACCAACCGGACAGCTTATTGGTGATTGTTTGGGTAGAGATGGGCTATGGGCTGATGAAACCAGCATACGGTCTCAACACTATGGAGACGTAGCCAAAGTGACGGGCACTCCGTAGTCCTTTGCAATACTTATCGCATGCTGTGTGCCTGATGGTGCTCCGTTGGCGCCACTTCGAACTTCGGCAACAATTACACTCTGCGACAACGCCACAACAACAGCGTTGCGCGCCATTGCAATACCAGGTGAGAAATGTGTTCCCGGTGCATAGGGTGATAGCACTAACTGATGATCTGTACTTCGTACGCTTGACACATCACCAGCCGGAACGATGACTGCCATGCCAGATGCCTCGGCTGCCGCTGTGGTCGCTGCTAAATCAACACCTTTGGCACCTCCCGAAACCGTAACGTGTCCATCTAACGCGTTGCGCGCACCAGCTGCGCGGGCTCGCTGCAAGCCATCCTCATTCGCATTACGTGATCCAATCACCGCTATCCATGTCCTATCTGTCGGTGGTGGTGTACCGCGAGCAATGAACAGGAGCGGTAGCCGATGGGAAACTGCGCGATCCCAGTAGTATTGTGGCAGAAGTGAATCAAAGGGGCAAACTGGGAACTGACCATCTGCACGTAGCAATTCAAAGTCGGTTCGCACTGAAGTCCGAAGTACAGCACTCACGTGTTCAGCGTTACGCCCAAACAAATGAGCAATCTCGTCAAGCTTACCAGCATGAAGCATGTATCCAACATAGTGGTCATCAATGCCAGCCTGTTTGATGGCCGTATAAATCTTCATTGCCGCAACACTCCCAACGCCACGCGTAAGGAGCAACACATACGACAGAAACTGTTGTTGATAGGAGGCCTTCATGATCACCGTTTCATAAGTGTTTCTGTTGCACAAAGGACATAGACGTGCCCTACAGCACCATGCGTCTTGAGCAGCGAGGCAACCGTATCTAGCGTAGCACCGGAATCAACGATATCGTCAATAACTAGCAATCTCTTTCCCGCATAGCGTGTATCCGCAACCTTAAGAACTTGACGCAAATGAGCAACTTTCTCCTCGTAGCTCTCGAGATTCTTCATTGGTTGAAGGTCTCCTTGCTTTGACACTAGATCAGCGTCGAACGGAATGCTCAGCTGCTCTGCAAGCCTGCGAGCTATCTCAATCACCGGCTGGAATGGTCTGTTTTGTATCGACGGGGGTATAGGGATGATAGCGTCAAAGACAGAAGTCTCGCGTCCTAGTTCGGCAAGTCGATCCGTAATCCGCTGCTTCATTTGTTCGACCAACACGTTGAGAGCCCGCATATCATGATAGTACTTCATGCGATTCACGAGCTCACCCTGTTCTGACCTTATCAGAGTCTTCGTTGCAGAATCGTAGCGTCTATGCAGCGCCAATGCCCATCCTGTATCGAATCCAGGGGTTTTGCGATGGCCGTTGTTATAACTACGATCTAGACGTCTGCAAGAGCGACCTACTGTAGGGCTAACGAGTGTTGTTTCCATTGTCCTTCTCCCAAAAACGGTGTGTGATGTGTTGTTGAACACATGCAACTTCCCGTCTGTGAGAAGGGGTCTGACAACCGATAGAAATCGGCTATTCTGTGGAAATTACTTGGAAATTATGCCTGCCTGATGGACTCAGTATGTGAGCTAACAAGGCCCAGTCAATCGATAATCTTGATCTTGCTTGCAGGTACAAGAAGCGAATAGGAGCGGAGCTTTGCCCTACCCATAAACTGTATGCTATAGAGTGCCGAAACATCTCCAAGTGCATCCGCGATCTTGCGGTTGAGCTTGGAAAGGTTTGACCGAAAGACCGTTACATCCAGTTCTCCGCCAACACGCAGCGCGAGCATATCGGGATCTGGTTCGAGTGGCCATGTTTCCTTATCATAACTAACAATTGCCTCGACGAAGTTTTTAGGAATCCGGCCATTACGAATGCTGAGTCCAGCATCTGCTGTCCCAGTGTGTTCAGCTGCTTGAGTTAAGAAGTAGCGATAGTACGTGAACTGCCGCCTTGAAAGTTTAAGCTCTACGTCACCAACGTGAATGGTGCCGTTGGGCACACTCATGCGAATCTGCTTGAACGCAACTTTTTCGAGAGAATTCGTCCGGTGTTGTAGCTTCTGGTGCTGCTGCTCCAATCCTATGATTCGCGGCAGACCAACTTCAAGCTTTACCGGTTGAATCACAACGTTGCTGATGTCAGGATCAGAAGTACGATACAACTTCAACGATACCTCACCGGATTCGGCAAGAAGTATCCAACAGACCTGCATCGACGGCGTTCCAGATGAGATCGCCACAGCCACCTCAGGGAACTCTGTTGCTATCTCTCGCGCGATCGCGCGAAGCTTTGGATAAATCTCGTTGTGATCAGTTGGGTCAGAGAGAACAATAGGCCAACGCTGTACACTCACCTTGGGGAAGGTATTCTCAATTGCATCAACAACTCTGATGCTGTCCTCCATAAATCTGGACTTCTTCTTCGAAGCACCAGCTTTAGATTCCGTAACGATAAGTGTTACAGATGTGGGCTTAAGCTCCTTGATTGCAGTAAGGACTGGCCCCCTCCCTTCATGGGCAAGCTGGATGTCGGTCGTCCCAACGAAGGATACCAAGTGCGACGTCATAGCATGCCTTCCCCTAATCAGGAACCTTCACCCGAGGGGGCTTAGGCTTTACCTTAGTCCGTGGCTTCGAAGATGAACATGCGACAATCGTGAAGCTGATGGCGACAACGATTATCAGAACTGTTCTCAACCGAGCTATGGTGCCAGTTGCTCGCATCTGATTTCTGCCTCTTTGAATCCATTGAGAACTGAGTCATCCGATGCTGTTCTTCTGCCAAGAGATAAAAACAGTAGTGGAGCCTTACTCTTACGTAATGTAGATCCTGTTCCATCGGGGAAGAGTGTATCTGGAACAGAATGTAATGCCTGCTCCTCCTGCTTGGTAAAGTCCCCAACTGAACCGAGCACTAGGAATACCGAATTTGATTCACAAGCATTCTTCATCGCTGGAATCACATGTTTGAAAAGTGTGCGAATCTGGAATGCGTCTTCAAGCTTGGCAATCTGCCCCAAGTGTCGGATCACACTATCTAATTCACTGTCTGTATTCCCTACATCGAAGACAGTTCCCTGCGGATTATCAGACGAATGCACAACAACTCGTTGCAGAGAATATCTCCCTATGAGAGACGAGAGGTTTTTTCGAGTAGATGCTTCCTCTTGCGTCGTCACAGACTCACATGCCGCAACATGAAGTGTAGGTGTAGCTTTCTCTGATTTCTGACCTAGGAACCACGAGAGTAGAAGCCCACCAATGAGGATCGCACCAACCACCGCAAGCAGGTAGCTCCGCCTTCTACCCCTGCTCATCCAGCTATCACTGGGTGAATGGGTTGCAGATTTATTCGATGATTCGACCGAGAGCATTGGCTCTGGGTTGATTATGACATCCTGTTTCATCGGAGGTTCTTCAACCGGCTTTCTGAGCATCGCTGCAGTTAACTCGTCGGCATATGCCTTTGCGACCTCCCTCGTTTCAGTCGAAAACATGTCCTCCCTCGTCAACACCACATGAAGTATCTCCTCTCGAAAGAGATCGAGTAGCTTAGTGATGTTAATTGCACGCCTGGTCTCATCAATGGCCGACGTTTCTGCGTGCACCCAATCGTTGCGTACAGTGATGGCACTGCGAATCTTATGGTAAACAGTATTCTGTGTCAGTGGCAGGAATGACGTAAGATTCGGCATCACGATACCGAGTGCCATTGGCTTTCGTCTGTCAACACTGAACTCAAACAACTGCAGCAGAAACTGAAGATCAAACTCTTTCAGACTGGTCTTTGCAACACCGCGCGCGTTATAGGCTTTTGCAGTTCCCTGGTATTGATCACTATTCACATATGGCACAACAATCTTGGCGAAGTAGTCCTCCGTAACTGACGATAGTGCGTCGTGTAGGAAATGCAAGAGCACTTTCTCACCCGACCTCAAGAGCTGAAGATCATCTCCATTTACCATTCTGTACCTAGCGAAATTTAGAATTGTGTCCGCGCCGTACTGTGACGGACAAAAATACATCTGACGATCGAATGCGAAGACTCTTCAAGACATGCAGGTCCCTCATGAATGCCAACAACTCGCCATCGGCATAATGGCCCTATCCTCTATGGTCTTTGCCTGTATTGAATTCACGTAGATATCCTATATTGGACGCGAGAGAAAAAACGATTGCTACCAATCGCAAATATGTAAAGGATGGGATAACTATGGGAAATTATCGCTATGGTGTTGTTTTCATTTGTTGGCGTTACCGACATCAATCTCGTCGATGAGTTAAGGGGGCCGGCGTTGTCGGCCATTCGTGGACTCAACCCCAAAAACATCGTCCTCATTGCTACAACTGGCGACGGCGTCCGTTATGACATACTTGGTGGAGCTGCTCGCCTGCAGAAGGCAATCAAAAAGGTAGCCCAAGGTGTAAAGGTATCCATCGTCACGATGGACATCGATGATCCAACAGATCACAATGATATCTACCCTAAACTCCGCGACATTGTACACACGTATTCGCATCAGAAACAGCCCCTTGCCGCAGCAATTTCTTCCGGTACACCATCGATGCAAGTCTGCTGGGTTCTTCTTGCAGAATCCGGTGACGCCAAGCTCTCACTGTATAGAACTGTTGAAGCAGAACTAACAGACAAACCTGTTCGCGAAGTGCGTCTCGATTCAGCATTGCCACGTATCCTGGCTCTCGAGCAGGAGAATCGCACACTCAAGCAGATTGCGATACCCGCCGTCGAAATGTCGATAAAAAAGGGGCACGTAAAGATCGGTGGTTCAATCATCGATTTCTCTCCCATGCAGTTTGCGTACTACCGATTCTTCCTGGAACGCATTCGATCCAGTAAACACGGCGATGAATCCCGATACCGCGTAAGCACAATGTTTATGGATGAAATGTTCATAAAGAAGGTGTATGAGTACCGGCTGCAGAGCTTTCCGAACTATGCGGATTCGGACGGCACATACCGTCGCAACAAGGAAATGATGATACCCGTGGAGCAGTTTCGTTCTCATATCTCTAAGCTGAATTCGAAGATCAGCGAAGTGATCGACGAAACACTTGCTGAGTATTACATCATCGACGGACAAGGGCCGCGTCAAGCCAAAAGCTACGGGCTCAAAATCGACCATTCGAAGGTGCGGATCCGCTAAGCCAGGCCGCGAACATTTCCGCAACGTTGCCAACGTTGCATGTCTCTATTGCACCCGGATGTTGCACGTGTTGAGCACGAGAGAAGCTCAGCATACACGCAACATTTGGAGGTTTTATGAGATGTATTCGGATGGCAACTGCTCTGCTCGCAGTTGTAATTCTAAGCAGCCTATCGCTGCAGGCACAGTTTCCAGTCACACTTCAACTGAATGCGCGTTCAGGCGATGTTACAACGACGCCCCCCACGAAAAGCAACGCGCGCTACCGTATCACTGTTACAGGTACATACTCACAATGGCCACAGTTTACTGACTGTCATGGAGTAGACGCCGCATGGGTGTACGACGTTCCCAAAGAAGAGATTGATGCGTACCGCTGGCCCCCTGCAACAATCCTTGGAACACCATTTGTAACAATCCCCCATTGGGTTGGTGATTCCACGGCGTATGCATTCCCTCCTAAGGGGCTCGGGGTGAACCCGCTATTTGAGTTGAGCTTTCGCAAGTATCTGGGGTTTCGGATCAATAACGAGCCGCTGCCGCCAATGCAGCTGGATCAGACATTCCACAGGTATCAGGTTACGATGGCAGGTACAGACCAGCCGATCTCTTTCCAGATTCTTGACTCAACCTATAACGTAGCCCTTGGAGCTGTAATCCCTCGCTACGAGGACAACTGCGGTGGACTCACCGTTGTGGTCGAAGAAATTCTTGCCAAGGATATCAACATCTGTAATGCCACACCCATCAAGAGTGGCAATGATGTTGTTGGAATACGCGTTGATGCGTCGATCGTGCGGGTTGACTCAACAAGTCTTACTGGAACGCGCAACGAGCTTGTTTCGAAAGATCAACTGGGCATCGTGGCTGATGGTAAGTTCATCTGTCCAGATTCGCTCGTTTGTGATACAGCCCGAACCGAGCCGGTCTCGATATGCCTCGTCGTTGACGTATCGGGAAGCATGAGTGAGCTTATCAGCTACAATGGCGACTTCGTGCAGCGCATCGATGCTCTGAAATCATCGATCCATTCCTTTATGCGTAAGCTCAAGCCTGGCGATAGCCTTAGTCTGATACAATTCAATTCAACGGTCGTGCTCTCACAGAACTGGACAACTGACACGGCGAAGATCGGCAAGGCAATCGATAGAATTTTCGCTAGTGGCTCCACCGCATTCTATAGCGCACTCATCCAGGGCTTAGACAAGCTTTCAACACATGCACGTCAGCGCAAGGCACTTGTTGCGCTAACAGACGGATTGAACAATCAGGCACCTGGCGAGATAGCACCTGTGATCGACGCAATCCGCAAGGCCAACGTGCCGCTGTATCTCATTGCCTTAGGGTTTGCAGGTACAGCAGACGAACGCCTGGCACTTGACACAATGAGACTCTTTGTTGCAGCTGCTCCTTCTGGCAAAGTCTATCAAATCACCACAGGCCAGGAGCTGGAAGCTGTCTACACAGAGTTTGCAGAGAACTTTGCAAAGGATGATTGCTGTCGTCTCTACTTCCGCATTCCACCGTGTGATAAGGGGCAAACCAAACGCACACTTCGCTTGGTGTTTGTTGATGGCGAAAGCACGCTGTCCAAGAAGTTGACTGTTGATTGTGATCTCAAGACCACGTCGGTGGCACCTGGTCACGGCGATATCGATCATCCCGACGCTCTGGAGGCAATTCCTACTCCATCGCATGATGTAGCGCATTTTGATGTGATCAGCGTTATACCTGGGAACATCCGATCAGAGGTGTACTCAATTGATGGTGTGCTTGTGGGCCGCGCAGACCATGGCTTTGCCGACATCGGCGTAAAGCGCATCACGATTCCAACCGAATCGCTGGCAGCCGGAGTGTATGTCTGCCGCATCATACAAGGCGCGTCAGTTCGCACAGCACAGTTCATTGTGCAGCATTAACCCAATCCCCAACAAACAATCGAAAGTCAACCTGATGAAGATCTTCCTTCATATCGCACTGATATGTGCCGGCGTTGTGTCCGCTGCGGCACAATGCAACCAAAGCACCACAAGTACCTTTCGCATCGTACCTGCTGGTACGGTCGTGGTGGCTGGTCAGCCCCTTACACTTCTTCCGCCGCAAGGCGAAGCATTTGCCAGAACTTCTCCAGCCCGTATGACGGCTTACGTAGACGGCGTGGCTACACCAATTCTCCAAAACTCAGACAAAGCAATCATCGTACGTACGCAGGCAAGCCTCGCTGCTGGCCGACATCAAATCGCCATCTGCGTTTCTGATGGACCCTATGCCGTGGACTCGTTTAGTATTCAAGCATACACAGACACGCTTGATACGCAGGTAGATAAGACAGACCCTAATCCAGGCACGCAGAATGGTCCGCGACTTGATCTCTCAGGGGGCTCACGGCGCCCGTTCGACTTCCCCGTCACCACCTATCCTAATGGTGGTCATGGCGGGTCGCTCTCATGCGCTGAGAAACACCGCATTGACGGACGCTTTACGCGATTGTCAGACGGATCACGGGAATGGGAAGGCATTGTTCCGATGATCGGACGCTTCTCGCATCTCTATCTCGATTACTGCGCAGAACGCAAGGCAATGTACCTGATGAACGACTGGCTTATCGGATCATCAGAATACAATAAGAGCTGCTACAACCTGTTCGACTTTACCACCGGTAACGGACGCGAGCACTGGCGCATCAAGGTTACCCACGATAGCACAAATCCAGTGATCGTTGTTCTTAACGGCGTGGATGTAACCAAGGATACAAACCTTGTCATCGGTGGCGGCTTTGGATTTGGTCCATCTCCTAGCGATACAACGCCACACACCATCTATGAGTTTTCAGTCGTTGTTACGGAAGGACTCTTCATCATACCAACGGGCAGCGATCCTGTGCAGTATGTGCCATCAACAAGCACTTCGTTGGAGTGCGATGAAAACGGCGTCGAGGGATACGGACTTATCCGAGAGCCCAACATGCGTACGGCCACATTTGGAGCATCTGGAGTAACTACGCAACAGTACGAGCGCTACATCCCGCAAGGAGGCATTGTTGGGTTGGAGAAAGAACCCAATGACATTGCAGGTGAAATGTCAGGCTCAACCATCACCTATCGCTCTGGTTCTCAGTCATCCGTTACCAACGCCTGCACTGGAGTTGGCACAATTGACGGGGCCTTCACGCCTGGTGAGTGGACGGGTGCGGTACCTGCCAGCGGGATGTTTTCTGACCTCTACGCGCAATACTGCAACGGCACAGTGCACATTCTTAACGACTGGATCTACGCAACGCAGGTGCCGAACAGCGCCAGCTGCTACAACCTGTTTGAGCTCTATACTGGCAACGGACGCGAGCATTGGGGCATTTGGGTTTGGCAAGATCCAGAGCGCAAACCAACCGTCATCCGTAACGGCGTAGATGTTTCATCCGACACCACAATTGTTGAAAACGGCAAAGCGGGCTGGGGTAGTTCTGCGCGCAAGGAAGAGCCCCATGCCATCTATGAGTTTCGCATCAAAACCATGGAAGGCGGCTTTGCATTGCAGTATGCAGATCCAGGTCCAGCAAGCTTCTGCAGCATTACTTCGAACGTACATGATGCCATTCAGCGCGGTTCAGAACGAGTTCGCCCCAACGTTGTGTCCAGATCCGAGAGCAAGCTAACCATCACCGACGTACGAGAAGGGGCTACCATTCACGTGATGGACCTACAGGGCAGAATTGTTGTATCAACACAAACACAAGAGTCAGGCAGTGTCTACCTACAACTTCCACCAACGCTATCACCTGGACGCTATACCATCCGAGTATCTCACCCACAATCAACAACATACCTACCACTGATCATCACGATGTAGTCGTAACCCTCCTTTCGGCTACATCTCTCTCCTCACGGGCATGGCAACCTTCCTTGAAGGCCCATGCCCGTGCAGTGGTCTAAACAGAAAACAACCATGAGTACGATCATTTTCACATTGGTAGCTGTTGCGGCTGTTCTGCCCATGATGGCGTACAACGATGATCCACAGCCAAAGCTGAGCACACTGGACACATGTGCTGTCTTTGTGATTCCCTTCTATCAAGACACCACAGCGTTGTTCCCCAAGCTGGAGCAACTCGGATTAACCCGCACGGCATGGAAAAGTACTGATACTGCTGAAGGAAACGTTTCCTATCGATGGCTTGATTCAACCTACGTGTACAGCTTCGCCTTTCATAAGGGACAGTATGTCGGTGCAGATGTAACGTACTATTCACCTTACATCATAAACCGGATGAATTGGTTTCGTAAGCATGCGGCAACATATGCCCTCCAGATAGATGGCACGTCCGATGCACAAATAAAGATCTACCCATGTTCTGATGGCATTGATCGTGCAATTGGGGTGTTCTTTGTGCGCGATGGAGGAGTTCTGTTTTCAGTGATGGTAGACGATCCTGTCGATCGCAACAAGGACTAACGTTATGCTTAGCACAGTAATCCTGGTTCTAACGTGTCTTTCTGTGATCTACACCAACGACGCAGGTCACATCTCCATCTGTGGTGACGTTCCAGTTCCATTTGGAGCAGATTCAACGGAGCTACTTGCCGCACTTCGCACGTCACCTCATGCATATGCAGGTATAATTGTGGATTCCACTACGGAAGTTGTTACATACGAATACGTCGATGGATACAACCTACGTCACTATCGCACCTATATGGGAAAGTTCTTTAATCGAGACATCATCTACTACCCTACAGACGGGCTAGACCGGTACCGCTTCATAGGACGTTATGAGGAGACCTTTCGCAAACGGGCCGTAGACTCCCTACACAGACCAAACTCGATGTCATACACCATATACTGCGATGATGGTCAACAAATCGATGCCTCGATCTCCAGCGCGGGTCCGGGCATTCGACTATCGATAACATCCAATACTGTCTACGAGATGCTCTATGAGGGCGAGTAAACTTCATTAAAATGATTTTCAGAAACCATTCCAAAGGAACGAACCGATGAAATATGCGCTACCTATTCTTCTAGCAATCACATCGCTACTTGTTACGGGTGCATCCCCATCATCCCGATACGACGTCGTAGCGGTGTATCAGCTGCTCGAAGCAAGGGACCTCGTCGCGTATACATCTGATGGTGAGTTCCGCGATGTCGAGATGCTCTTCCAGCGCTACAACCAAAACGCTGGCACCTATGACGTGCGCGTTACGCGCGTCAACAGCAACGTCTACCGCGTCGATGGAACCTCGCTCTATATCCGCACACGCTTCTGCTACCAATACGGCTATGGAAACCGCGCACTACTCAAGATTACGGGCTACTATGGCTACTCGATTGGGACTATAGAGTTTGAGTAAGGGGGGGGGATGGGTAACAGCAGATGGGTATTTCAGCCATATGGAGAACTAATGTGAAAGATGCATCTAGTCACGCAGATTCTAACCCTTACAATATTTCCTATAGAGTTACCTCCTTTCCTCGTTGTGTGATTTCAAATTAGCTTTCTTTCAAATGATTAGGAAGAAGTCAGGCTATTGCTCAGGTGAGTTTTTCACCTTTAGTACCTAGATTCCGACTATCCGTTAGACAAGTTAAAGGACAGTGTTTATGCCACATTGTATTGGGCGATGTTTCGGATGCGCCTTCGTATTGAATTTGTTTCTTTGCTCACTGGACCTTATCGGTCAGGTTAATGTTTACAATGTTGACGGGGCTAAGATTACAATCACACTGCCAACAGGCTATGTTGATGTATGCAGATACGATAAATCGATTTGTGAAATGATGGGTGAATGGCAGAAGGCAGATGCCCACAATGAGATTGTCCTTGGACAGTTTTATCCATTGTCAATCATGGATAACGAAGGAGTCCTTGCCCCTGGCGACGTATACTGCACACTTTCATGCTATCGAGATGCACGTAAAACACATTCAACGACAGACATACTGGTTGATCTGGAAAAGAGCATTGCAAAGCTCAACTCGCAATCAGTTAATGGTCTTTCTTTAGGCTCTAAAGACCTCGACAGACTCAATAGACTTTTTACCGATGTGGGCAGCAGAGCTCGGTTGACGGGTGCATATAGTGGCAAACCGCATGTTGTCGAAAAAGACCAACAACGCCTTACAACAATATCGTTGAATACGGCCAAAGGTCTGGGATTACCAGGAAGCACTGCGATGCTTACCAATTATCTCGTCGTCAACGGGCGTTTTTTCTTTATCCGTGTTTTTGTGGGTTCAACCGATCCACGCGATGTAAAGGCAATGCTGCTGTTGAACAAGAACCTCGTAAAGAACATTAGGAAATTGAATTAGCCACTGTTGGTGTTTCCCGTTTGTCTTCGTGGCAAAAAACCCTGAATTGAATGATTGCCATGACCATCGTCCTGTGGCAAGTTGTCGACTTTAGCGGTCTTTCGTATCCTAGCGTTAACACTCTGGTTGTTTACTGTACGTTCTAAATTTTGGGCGATTCGTCGAGCTCCGATCACGACTTCCTGAGTAAGTAAGTTATTCACAAAAAAATGGAATCATGTAAAAGGGACCTATAACCCAATCTTCAAGACGCACCAGCTCGTTGCTGGCGTTGACAGTGATACTTGCAGTCTTTACAACAGCCTGCACGAACTAAGGCTATGCAGGGGTCTCTCGCGGATACAAAGTACAGAATCGACCCTACTCAGGAAGAGGCTTGTGATTCCAAAGACATTCTATCTGCTCCAGCATATGAGTATCGAGATGATTCTATTACATACCGCCGATTGACTAATCTGCAGTCTACAGGTTGATGACTCTTTGCCCCCGGAACTTTAAATTCTTGTCGCTTGCTGCTGCTATTCCATCAGCCCAGTATATAGGAGCAGGTAACGTGTGCGGTCGCATCCCTAAACCAGGAGCCTTGGTCAAAGCATAAAGCACCTTAGGTAGATACTCCGAACCAAGACGCATCCCATCCCAATCATCCCTCCAATGAATCTTCAAAGTAGTTGGAAGCCCTGATTGAGAATTGATAGGTAGAGGCATCATGAATCCGACATTATGACCAAACGATGAACTCGACATTTGGCCATATGTTGGAGTTTGAAATGTCATCCGTGTATCTGGATTGAATAACAGTGGATTTTTGCGCTTCCGAATCTCAACAAGCGTGACACTACTTGGAAACGATTCTCTGTAGAATCTGGAATTTTCATTTTCGAATAGCCGCCCATCCCTGATAATCAGTACATCCTTTTTAACCTCCGCCTCTTTCAAAAACTTTGATACTTCGCATAGAAGTTGTCGCAATATCGGCTGCTTTATCTCTTCATTTCTTGGCTGCAACATTGTCCATGCTCTCGCTAGCTGGCCATACTTATCTACGACCGTGACACAAACCTTAGAATACACTGATCCAACTGGGTGTGAGATGTCAATTCCAACAGACCACGGTAATGGAAGCGAGAGTACTTTAACTCGATGCGTTCTACCTCGAGCCGCACTCAGTATTGAGCCCATTTGATCACGAACACTCCACCTAAACTCATCATTTGAATAAGCCCTGCGCCACTGCAAGCCCAGGTCATCCAGAATTGATACCGCTTCAAGTACATTTTCACTGAGGGGCTGCTGCTCGTCGTTGAGTAAAAATAGAACCATGAATGCAGGGCCTTCTAGCTGCCTCCCAGATCTGATTTCTCGCAATCGGAGCAAAAGGCTCTCAAGCTTTACCTTCGCTACGGATGATTGCATCTTGAACGAGTTTGTGGCCGCTTTAAGTGATTCTACAAATTCGTTTTTGCGTGAATCACTTACACCAGTATCAGAAGCAACGACAATTGCCATTTTTTCAGGTACTTTGTCGAATCCGCAATGACTGTATATCGAGTTTAGGCTGGCTTCGGACTGATACTTCATTTTGCCAGACACAATTTCCACATCGTTGGTCAAGGATGTAGCCGACGCCGAAAGTTCAACAATATCATCCAAACAACTCGAGCTACACTTACAAAGAGCTTCACATAACTGGAGTGTTCTTGACACTACTAACGCTACGTCGATTTTCTGCCTCAACTTGTCGCCAAGTATCTCATGTTCTTTCCGAAAGTCTAGTATTCCTGAATGCTCGAAGTACAATCTTCGCGGTGTAATCCCAACTGCACTGCTACCTGGACCGAGCCACAGAGAGCCTAGAGACCAACCATCCGAATACTGTGTGTTATTGAATTCAGACCTCGCCATATCGTCCCACGCGAGAATCTGTGCGTTTCGTTGCTGAAAAGAATAACCATTGTCACTAAGTGCTTGGATTGTCTTCTCAATCCATTCAGGTTGGATTTGCTTTAACGCTGTCAGCATCATTCCCATGTATCATGAATCTCCCAATGATCGCGATTGAGTAAGTCGATAAACTGAGATGGACGATTTCTATTGACACAGACTAACAAGTGCCTCATAGCTCGACTACACGCTACAAAAAATACCCGCTTCTGCTTTTGAATGTTCTCATCTCTATCTACTCCGCCATGCTCATTTTCCGGGAACAAACCATCTTCTAATCCAGTAACCGCGACGATTGGGAACTGCAACCCCTTAGCAGCATGCATGGTCATCACCTTAACTCCATCATGAGATAGGTCAAATTCTCCACTCTTGAAGTACCTGGCGTTTAACACTGGATCAATCCATTTTGCGATTCTCATGCACTCCTTGTTTGTCGGGCAAAGAATTGCACCACCGCTTCTCGATATCTTTTCTTTTAAGAGCGATTTCAACATCCAATTACTTATAACTGTAGCTTCATCCTCAACAGTTTGATACCAAGCCAATGCTGGCACGGGACCATGAAACACTGGCTCGGCCTCCAAGGTTTCCACATCAATATCAGGGGAGCTTTCTGCAATTGGCGTGATGGCTTGCCATGTTTCAAACGTTGTTCTGTAATTTTTTCTCAGCACTCTCGAACGTCCTCGAAAATTGAGATCATCTGATGCTTTTTGCCAAGCAGTACTTCCGTTATAGATAGTCTGGTTAGAATCGGCCATTAGGAATACATTTTTCGGATCACGTACCAGTCCCAAAATGAAACGTAATGCCACAGGCTTCAAATCCTGTGCCTCGTCTATAAATATGTAATCATAGACTTGGCGCGAATGCAATGCTGCAATGCGGTATCGTTGCGACCATAGACATTGCTTACTATCACGTAAGAGATTCGTGAGCTCTTGATAAATCCTCCAAAGACCACGGCGCTGACGCTGATCAAGTCTCCTGCCCCTACCTCGTCTGTCAACAGTCAGATAATCACTTTCTGTTTCTATGTCTTCGCCAATGATCACCCACTCAATCTCTTCTCGAAGAAATGTAGTATCTGCCTCGGAAAACGGGAAACTACTGTCCTTGTGGAGATATCTGCGCGTGATATCCGCAATCATTTGCTCTGCATCATTGTCTTTTGTTAAAGTCTTATTCTTCCACTCGGAAGGTAGCATGCTATGTACCACCTTATCAATATTGTAAGTGTCGAGGCAGGGTTGATTTTTGAGCTTAAAAGTGGAGAACAGATGGTTAGCCGACAACACCAATGATTTGGTATACGTAGTGAACAGTATCTTGACGCTATTCGTCCCTAGATCAAGAGCTCCATGCCCTTGTTGCAATAAACCCCTGATGCAATGCAAAGCGACAGTAGACTTGCCAGATCCTGGGCCCCCTTTTATCATCCATGGACCGTTCGGGAGACCATTTTCAAATCGTGCCACAAATGCACGTTGGTCCTCATCAAGCTTCAGTAACAGAGACTCAAGTGTGATCTCACCATTGGACAGTGCTTCATACTCTGCAGCGCTTGTAACCACTCGAACCGGTGTTTGAACGATGCGTTCGATTGTCGATGGCCAGAAGTAATTCATCATACGTTCGATCAGCCTACCTGGAACCTTTGCTTGAAGGTCCAGTAATTGATCAACCGTACGAATCTGGAGAAACAATGAATGGTATATGCTCGGAATGTCTAAGTCGTGCAATACCTCGCTACTTACATCTCGAGGCAGCATTTCATTTAGACTTCCGGTGGGTTCCCCAGATTCAACTTCAGAAAGTGAATATGCCAGTGATGCCTCGGATCGCATCCTGGGTGTAACTTCTGCTTCAAGATAATGTTCAAGCTCTTTATTGCTTATGACTTTGGCAGTCGGTCCATTGTCGTCGTGACCAAGTCGATCATATACATTCTTTCGATGTCCCAACATTAAAAGGGTTGCGGTACGATCGTCCTGTTTTAGAGCATAGACTAATCGCCAATCGTCTATTCTGTATCTCCAGAGAAACTTCCAACCCTTAAGTTTTTTGACATTTGAGGACTGGCTATTATCTGGGTGAGCCCTCAAGAGTTTAAACACATCAGCAACAATCTTGCCCTTTACTTTTTTTGGGGCGTTGTCTAACTCACTTTGGAATGAATCTGTGAGCTGAATAGCGTATTCCATATGTCTCTAAGTATACGTGCACGAATCAATGCCTTTGCTCTGAACGTGAAAATAATGCATTACTAAGTTTGTTTCCAATTATCACATTCGTGCAGTTCCTATGTCGATTGCATACTCCACCGTAATGCATTGCATTGGGCGATTGCACAGTCGCTACTCCATATTCACACACGATGATCCGTTAGCGTAGCGAACGACTTTGTAGCATGTACACAAAACGGCTTGTGGTGACGATAGATAACTCTTCACTTGCCTCTATTCCTTCGCGACTTCTTGCCCAAACGATCGAGATGCTTTTTCAAGATTGGGTATGCAGGGAATCCTTCGAACGGAAGCAGGTCATGATCGAGTTCGTTGCGCCAGTCGGACTTCCTATCGAGATCATTCGCAACTAATTGCGGCCCATCTTGGCAGTCATACTCCTGGTTGTCGCTCATTTTGTCGCCAACGGGTAACATCCCATCCGGAATCAGGTAAACCGTGCGACTAGGTGTCGGATTACATATCGCTTGATCAAGTTCAAGTGTAATGAGTGCTGATGTTAATGCCGACTTTTCTGAACGCCTCAGACGAGGCTTACCATCAAATGCTAACTCCATGTTGATTCGTGCAAGCAGTTCTCGTCGGCGTTGCTTGAATCTTGGATCAAAGGTGGCAAGGTACGGGTCAGTCTCGACCACAATTGTGTTAAGCCTGCACCACGTGCCACTGGAAGCCCTTCCGACAAAAGCTACATGAGCGTCTACCCGCTGCTGAAGGATGCGAACAACAGTCTGCATCTTCGTCAACCTGTCACCATCATTGAGCATTGTTTCGGGCCAAACTCCCAATAGCTTTTCGGCGAATCGATCTGCCTCGCGATAGAGCACAGGATTGTTCGATTCGTCTTCCACATCTGGTAGCGGATCTGGATTCACGCCACCCATAAATGATGTAAAGCCCCGTGGCCAGCCAAACGGTGTGTCGATACCAAAGACATGACGTGTCTGCATGAGCGTGCCAAAGAACCACGTGAAAATCGTCTCATCAAGAACAGACGGATGCAATGAGGATCCCTTAATTCTGTTTTCGACCCTTCGCGATGGTAAATCCCAAACAAGGTCTTTATCTCCATACTTAAGCGTAGCAACGGCATCATACTCTGATCGCAAAGACGGCGTCCAAATACCACCATGGAAACCTACATAGGTTGTGCTTTCCAAACTCATCATTTATCCTTTCTATAAAGCATAAACAAATAGCCTTTCATAAATCCGTGCGAGGCTATAGCCTACCTGACACAGCCCATATCAGAAACTGACGTCAAGGTTGGCCGTCAACTACCTTTCCAACAAGCTCAAGGAGCTCCTCCCCACCAGGAAACTCTCCACGCTCGTTAACCCGATCAATAATCAAGGTTGTAAGCACCGAGTAGAACTCTCCCAGCTGCGGATACATTTCACTGAATACTTCAATATCTGAACCTGTGCTGATAGGCACATTTCCGCCTTCCTCTAGCGAAGAATAGATAAACATGGAAAATGCAGGAGCACCTTCTTCATGCGTCTCAAGAAGCCGAATGATTTCTGCCATAGACATTGGCCTATCCACGGTAACCATGTGGTCGCCAAACGGACCGTCAGACTGATCATATTCTTCGCAACCTAGAAAATAGGTGTAATGGTCGCCATCATGATGACAATACACTGTCATATAGTCACCCAGCATCGTCGAAAAACAGATCGTTGCTACATCATGGTATGATGTGAATGGATCATCCTCATCGATAACGTCTGGAGGTATGGGGCTTACAACGGGACGAAAGGAAAAGTCGATGTTGGAGAATGGAGAGAGATTCTGCGCAGTCATGTTTGGTTCCCCAGTTGTTCGTTGGATCAGAAAAAATGCGGTTAGCTGTTTCGAGTGTCTATTTTTCTTATTGTCAGATTCTACTGGCCCAGCTGAATCTTAAGTCAGAGCGTTTACCATTCAACTGGCGATATGCTTGGGCAACGCCCCTGCGTTGGTTGGCAGTCTTTGCACCGAGCAGAGATCTTGTGCGGATGCCGTTGCTCTGGCGTTCGTTATCTCTTGCGTTGCTACCGAGTTTGTGTAGCATAACATTGAGGTTTACGAGGCCTATTTTTGATAACACATCAGGAAATGGTGATTTCATAAATACTCTTTCCACACTTCTCCTGTCAAAAGCCTCCTTTTTATCACGACGGTTCGAGTAGCGGCAGCGCGTTTCAAACGTGCATTTTCGATAGATTCCCGTAAATAGGCAGCAGCTCTTCGATCTTGTGGGTCTACCATTGCACTAATAGCTGCTGTGCCTGCTGGGTCAATCTCTGGTTTTTCCACAAAAACTGCATCGACAACCACGATGTTCCATAAGACAGTCAAAACAGCAGTTAATGCTAGTACTGTGACGGTTGCAGTTATCAGTAGAGTCTTTTTCATTGGTTAACTACGATGACGTGATGAACAATTGATACCTACGGTAGAGTATTTCTGCTAAATCAAAGTGAAAGCGGATAGTACTCATGGTCGGTAGGTATTGATTTTAGTTTGATACTCCGAATATAATTCCAGAATCGCATCATATATCTCAGTGGACATCTGTGAGTTATAGCGTAGCAAACTGTCAAGAAGTCCTGGAGATGGGAATGCGTAGTAGGCATGGCGCAACACGATGATTGGCGCGTTTAGAAGCATTCCAATATATACACGCTCTGTTTCACCCTCATTATGGTAGGACCAGGCCTTCCACTTGTTTATGATTGCATAACGATACGTAAAATCTGTGCTTGGCTCTATGAAATCAGGCTGACTACACCATACTTGATCAAAGCAATCAAGTTCAACCAAATCTGAAGTATCTCGATCCTTGAACAATCTGTCCATGATCGCGTTGACAGGATCTTCAGGTGTACCGTGGTATTCGACAGACCAGTAAGTACGAAGTTTCCTATCTGATAAATCAATGGTCTGGCCTCTCAGATCTCTCTTTGCATGAGCACTTACCCACCCTATATCACAACGGACTTGTTCGCTAAACAACACGTCATTGTGTAACGTATACCTTAGGTCGACAATCAATTTTGATGTTGTAAAGATTAGGGAGACTTCGCCGTACTCCACCTCTTCTGAACCGAAATTATTTTCAGATTCAACATTGAGCATCACATAGTTGGTAAGCTCAAGCAAGGTTTCGAATACCAAGTGCCTATCTGATAACATTAAAACAAATAGACATTGATCATCTCCGATTGCGTACTCAGAGACCCAGTCGGAATACCACACCGGCTTGTGTCTCGAAAAGCGGATACCGTTCCCATCAAACCCAACACTTATCCATGGCATGTCATGAATGATTCCCCACTCGAATTGCTGCCAGCCAAATCCAATGTTTCCAATCCAACCATTCATGTCATGGTTGAGAACACTAATGCAGACTGTTCGATCACTATGTGGTATCTGACTTTCAAACGTTAGCATAACTTAATTCCTACAAGTATCTACCTCTCCTTCGCCACCACAGTATCATAGCCTCCCCATTGGGTTAGGCCGTCGTGGCTTGCAATGCCTGTGTAGTGCAGTGATGCATCTTCGTATCGACGAAACGCAAATACTGCTTCATTCATTTTTTCAGTGTTGAATACACGTAGGCTTACGAGCAAGTTGAAGTCTTCCACAGTGAGGCCGGTTACGGTTAGGAAGAGATCTGGCTCGAGCTTGGTGATCACATCATAGAGCGTGTTCTCGCGGAAGTCCGTGAGATACATGAAGGCGGGTATGCGCGTTGCGAACTTGATAAGCTTTTCCTGAATCAACTTACGCTTTGACTTGTATTCCTTTTCTTCGTCGGACAGCTCTTTCTTTTCCTTTGTCGACAGCCCGCTCTCTTTTGCCTTGGTCTTGAGTTCCTTGACCTTTTCACTCTTGTTGATGATGGTCTCAATAATGTTATCGCCCAATGCACGCCACCCTTCAATGCGCTCAACGGCAGCAAGGGCCTCAGGGTTGTTGAGGACTCTGCGGAGGGTCTCGTTGTCTACGTTGACGAGCATGGCCGACTCCCATTTCCTCGCCAAGAGCGTTGCCGAGGTGCCTGCCATGGCAATGTCCAACACGGCACCTGCGTCAATCTGCATCATGTTGGAACCGTCAAACGCAAGCACAGGCAGGAATGAGATCAGGTCCTTAACCGCTTGCTCAGGATTCGCATTCTGAGGTGCGAGGTTGTTGCCGTACTCGGAGAGCTGACGTAGCGCTCTTGTTGGTGCAAAGTCGAATACATAGCAGATTGGCTTGAGGATCTCTTCTTCGTGCGGGTTATCGCCGTTGGGATTCTTAATGGTCCAGGGCGACTGTACACGAAAAGCTGCCTGGAAGTAGGTTTCAGGTGATTTAAGGTTGCGCAGCATCAGAATCGACGACCACTGCGCCACGGTAACACCTGTTGTCAGCTTACCGCAAGATAGCGTTATGGACTTTGTCGTAAACCCACTACCAATAGCCTTTCGGACAGGGGGCAAGGCAGTTAAACCAATTCCTGCCTTCGTGCCAGCTGCAACTACCACGTTGTACTCATGCCAGAATGTGTTGTGGCGCTCCGCCAGGAGATTTGCCATGGCATCGCACGATGCAACGTTCGGTAAGAACCAGAAGGAGTGCTGAAGGTATGGAAGTAGGCGGACGTCGGAGTACGGGAATGGTGGACGCGACCCCGATTTAAGATTATCGTATGCCTGTGATGCATACGAGCCACGAATAATGTCCAGCCACTTCTGTACTTCACTCTTGTGTTTGAACTGAGCCCCATTACCTGTTCCAGTTGCGGCAAAGAACTCGTTCAGATCAAACTCATCAAACTCTCCCCCACTCGCAATGGCCAGCAGCTCATCAGGCATCTGGTACGTAAGCAAACGCATCTGCGGGAGCTGTGCATACGGGTTAGGTTTGTTAGGATGCTGGATCGCGAACTCTTCCTTTGCCCGCTGTTCATCGGTATAGGTCCAGTTAAAGATCTGCTCTTCGATAAACTCCCCACTGCGCAGAGCTCGGAATGGCGTACCTGAGAGATACAGGTATGCGCGAGTAGTTATGGGCAGGAATGTTGATTCCGACTCAAGCTCTTGTTGGAAATCCGCAACGCGTTCGTTGAACTTACGCTCATTCTCAAAGAGCGTCTCCTGACGTGTAATGTTCTCTTCTTCACCTTCGAACAGTTCTTTCGCGCTCTCGCGCCAAGCACCGAAGTGATACTCATCAAAGATTACGATGTCCCAGTCCAGCTCATGGATCCACTCATTCTTTGCCTTGATGTTTCCTAGATCATCCTTGCCAAGTAAATCCTGAAATGAACCGAAGTAGACAAGGGGCTTATGTGGGCTGGCCTTTCGCGGATCTCCATCGGTGTTCTTTGAGAAGTACTGCCATCCATCAAAATCAACATGCTGTTGCAGGTCTGTCCGCCAGGCATCTTCGACAGCTGGCTTGAAGGTGACAACAAGCACTCGCTTTGCGCCCATCCTCTTTGCCAGCTGGTAGGAAGCAAAGGTCTTACCGAAACGCATTTTTGCGTTCCAAAGAAAACGTGGGACGGCATGCATGTCCTCTGCCCAGCGGGACATGAAGTACTCATGCGTAACCTTCACAGCCTCTGCTTGCTCACTACGCATTGCATAGTCTGCGTGATGTGTGCCAGAGAACGTAAGACCCGACCGCAACTCTTTGATGGCATTCTTTACATCATCAACCGTGCAACGCATCCATTCCAGCATAGGATTTTCGTGTCCTTTTTGCTGGAGAACCTTTCGCACCTCGTAATCCCGGAACAACGAGCCGTCAAGCCGCTCTGCTGGCTCATCAATGCGGATGGTATAGTTCGTAATCCCGGCTGTCTTCAATTGCTCAGCAACACGCGTCTTAACATCACGCGTTGTTTGGCCGACTTTGAGCATGCCCTTGTGCGCTTCATCGTGTATCTCGTATGCGTAGATGCGAAGCTGGGATTCAAGTTTTGGGGCGAGAATTTGGTCAACAAGATTATTCATCGTTGTTAGTATCGCCATTCATGGGTCTAATAATGGATTCGATATGATCTATCTGCTCGCCTGTAAGACTATACATTGCGTATAGTGCCTCGTCTGTCCATTGCCGGTCCCATTTTTGGATTGGAACCCACGAGTAAGTTTGTCGAAGAGCATCTTGCGTAATCTTACGCGTAGAAACTAGAAAGCGAAAGAACTTAGTCCGGTAATATGTCTCAAAACTCAGTGCCTCGGATTTAGAATCAAAAATGAAAGCCAAGAAAGTTTGCGTCGCAGCTGATGGAGGTTGGCAAAGCCAAGGCTTGCCTAGCACGGTGAGAGGTATTTTTGTCGCTCCATGTGCCTTTGGTGCAAGAACTTTCCACTTGTCAATCAGAGCCGCATTCTTGTGAATAGCATCTCGTGCAATGTATCCCGTAGTTCGCTTTCCTGATTTGACAAGGTGAAGTTCTATATCTCCCTCCTTAGGTTCCGCACGATAGTCCTCATAATTAGTAGCGATGCCGAACGGAGTATCAGCCGTTAAAATTGACACTACCGATTTTTCTCCTCGAGCAATTACCTTCCTCAATATCTCTACAGCCTCCAAATCACGCACGAATACATCAAACTCATCCAACATTCTTATCGACTGAGTTTTTTCACCATCTCTATCCACAGACACATTACAAGGTCCATTATGGTCTGGAGACAAAAGGAAGTAACAGACTCCACCCATTATGTCTACACTTGGAAAAACATCTCTGGCTGATGGGTAGTCACACAGTATTCTAAGATTTCCACTATCTAGCATTTCACGTCTGAATTCGTCAAGACCGCGCCCACCAGCCAACCATCTTGACGGGACTACCATTGACAAAAAGCGTGGCTGTAGTTTCTTCGCCTGCTCGATAAAAAGATGATATATCGATGAGTCGCTAGACCCTCCGGCTCCACCTTTCATCTGATAAGGCGGGTTTCCAATAATCACATCGAACTGCATGTTAGCTCCAAACATCTCTGCTAGACGAGATTTAATGTTATCTGTGTGAATGAATGCATAGGCGTAATTTTCAATCGCACCCTCGCGATCGAGAATCGTCTTAGGTGCACCACAATAGACGCACTTTGAACCCTCCCATGTATGCTCCATCCGGTCGTACCAGATGTTCCCAGCATCATTGGAGAACGACTGCGCGATTGAATGAGCCCCATTTGCGTGTTTTGTGCAATAGAGACTGCGTCTGGCCATCAAGCTGGTAAGACGCGTAATGCCGATTCCGAAAACTTGTTTCGTAAGGATGTGATCGACACGTGTTTGCAGGTCTGGTATCTGCCTCGCAAGACCATCAGTGAGACGTCGAGTAATCTCGCGGAGGAACACTCCTGACTTTGTGCAAGGATCAAGGAATGTGACGCTACTGTCTTCCCAAATGCTGGCACCGTTATGATCAGCAGCCCAGGCATCAGCGATGGAATCGAGCATACGATTAGCAAACTCGGGAGGAGTGAACACCTCGTCGTTCGAGAGACTCGCGATACAACTCAGAATGTCTGGGTTGCGTCCGCGGAGCGTAAACTGGGCCTGGGTAGTCATTCACCACCTCTCGTGGCTAAATCTTGAATAGTCATAGGAGGGTATGTAGCTGCTGGCGTAAAGATCTCATGCTTACCGAGATGAGCAAAAAGCGTGCCCTCTTGAGAATACGACGATGTTTGCGTTAGCACATCATAACGGAAATCCCTGCGCTGAAACTTCCCCTTGCCCAGATAGCCCCATTCAGCAAACGTAATAGGCTGACCTTCTAGCGTCTGCATGGACAGTGCATCGCCATGAACCAGGTTCTGAGATAACACATAGGCCGCTGCTTTGTACAGGTCATCGGCCTCATCAAGCTGCAGATACTCTGCCAAGACCTCCAACATATTAGCACGGCACTCAGCAATGTTATCTGCCAGGAGCTCGATGCCATACGTGCACATGACAGCAAGCAACGAGAACTGACGCTTGTCAAAGTCGGACTTACCATACTTCAACTCAACTGTTGCCAGCTTCCGTTGAAGGATCTTCACAAGAAAATTACCACTGCCACATGCAGGCTCTAAGAACCGAGAATCAATGCGCTGGCTCTCGTCTTTAACAAGGTCAAGCATGGCATCAACCATCCATTCCGGTGTAAAAACTTCGCCGTGATCGGCAACACGCTGTTTTGATTTTACGAGGGACATAGACTGCAATCAAAAGAGAAATTTGTTACACCAACTCTTGCACAAATGGCTGCAACACTGTGCGAAGTTTAGTAAGGTTTTCGAGGTGCCATTCGAAGCACTCTGGCCAGTTTGATTTGTTCGTGGGATCGAGGTTGGTTCGCGTGGCGATAAACCGTTGCTTCCGGCCTTCCTTTACGTTCCAATCGAGGGGTGAACCGAATTTGGATTCGATTTCGCTCTGATGGTTTTGGAGCTGTTCGAACCACTGCGGACGATTGACGATAAGTGCTACGTTCATCCCTGGACCAGAGTCTTCTAACGAACTATTGCGCGACCATACTTGCATTGAAAGCCAACAACCCGATCTACCGATGCCTACGTCTTTCCAGTTTTGGCGCAGCGGAGTTCGGAGGTTGATCGGTGAGTCGCAGTCTTCGAAATAGTTCTTGAGTTCTGCCCAGTAGTCGTACCAAAAGTCGGATTGAGTGCCTGAATTTGAGCGATCTGATGCTGTAAGCTCGTCAATTGCTTCATCAATATTAAAATCACCTGATTGCTCTAATCCGCTTTGCTGCAGATAGATGCTTCGATACAATCGTAAACTCTTTTTCCTCTGCTCATCGGTTGTCCAGAACACCCACCCGTTCGTGGAGCGCATGCGAAGCGCGAACCCTGCGCCAGATGGAGTATCGTGCAATTCGTTACCAATTGCAATCCTACCGTCCGATGTGAGAAATGCTTCCACGTCCATATACTTGGAGCGAATGGCATAGAGTCGTTGTCCGGCTTTGAGCAACCCAGCATTGATGAGGTCACGCAAGTCAACAGCACGCGCACGCTCGTCTGCCTCATTCGCTAGCTGCGTGCGGTACCCTGGCGGCACGGGCCAAATCTCGAGTATGGCATCTATCATCCGCTGTGTGCGCTTGTCGATGTCAGCGTCTGTCCACGATGTTTGGTCATCGCGCAAAAGGTCTGCTGTAGAGGCAAGAAATCCGTGACGCTGCAAGGCTACACGCTTTCCACTAGCCCCTTCCCAGGGTCCGTTGGAAACAGCCGAGTTCAGCGACTGCGTGGTGAGCACAAGATTGCCAAGCTGGTGTACGCGGACGTTTCGTGTCTCGATGTCATTGTCGTCCGGTGCTGCCCACGACGTCTCCCACTTCTGCGGCATGATGTGCTCAATGGTGAGCGCATACTTGGTGATGCGGTTTGCTGCAAGGGGCTTGCCACCGGTCTTGTAGCCGTTAAGGTGGTCCTCAATGGCTTCCATCACCATGCGCAGACGGCCTTTGTGCATGCGACGGTAGGTAGAGCTTGTTCGAAGTTCACGGCTTACGTAGTCGTCATCCGGAAGATAGTTGGCATCGGCCTGCAAGGAAGAAAAGTACTGTTCGATAACTTCATCGGCATTGGTGCGTCCCGCAACGTTCAGGCGTGCTACTAGCTCAACAAGCGTGCGTGTTATCAGCTTCGTTGTTGCACGCACAAGCATCCGACGCACAAACCATGTCTCGATTACCTGCAGACACCTGTCCAGGCGGTCGCTGCTTATTGGATCAACGCGCTGAAGTTCCGGATCGTACAACCAGAGGAGCAGCACGCGAATCATGTCGCTTTCCATCACGGTTGTGCGGTAGCAGAACAGGTCTCTACGAGTCATCGATGGAAGTTTTGTCTTGCCGGCTTCGATAAACTCTCTGTACACATGGCTAGCCGTGTGCACCTGACGCAATAGGTCCGTCATGGATAATCCGCAGTCATGCAGAGCATAGGTCTTGAATCGCGTAAACACCTCGCGTGCAACGATCTCCTCGCCGGTCTTTGCCATGAGCCAATGACCCAGAAAAACCGACGCACGCGAGTAGATGAGACGTCCCATCGAGACCTCTTCTTCCCAGAATGGCGTCTCGAATTCTTTCCAATAGTCGTTGTATGCCTTGTCTACATCCACGCCCTCTTCGAGAAGACGCTGAAAAATGAAGTTCTTGATGAGGTCTGCCGCGGTAAGCAGCGAGCCCCGTGCATTCAGCGTCTCAAAGATCTCCTGGGCGTTTTCATCAACGCTAAGTTCAATAACAACCATTTGGAGGAGTTCGCGCGCGGTGCGCTCAAGTGCATTTGCCCTATCGAGAGCACGCTGCTCACCCTCTGCGAGGATGTACTCACGTGAACGTTCGAAAAAGAACTTATGCGCATGGACCAGACGTGCCTGAGCATGGTCGAGTCCGTCGTACTCCACAGGCGTCGGAGCCGACATCACCTCATTGAATGCCGGCCTGTCTCTGTTCGTAGGCCAAACCTTGTATCTGTCTTCTGGATGCTTACAGTATGCGCTCTTATTCTCTACAAGCTCGTGCAGTCGCTCGGCCGGTGCAGTTGCGTTAACCTCTACACACTGCGCATGTAGCGCATCCAGCAGGATCTGCAGCGTTGTTAATCGCTGCTGTCCATCGATAACGGCAAACTCGGGCAGATCACCAACGTTCGTTGTCCGTGCCTGTAGCACCACAGCCCCGATGAAGTGCGGGATGGCATCTGCGGGTGTGTACAGCAATCTGTTTGAGACACGCTCCACATCCCGCCACAGCGGCTCCCACTGGAGCTCTTCGTTCCACACATACGGACGTTGAAACAGCGGCACTAACAGCCGCTGAGGAAGCATAAATATCGATTGAGGCGTCCGGACGTTTGTTTGCATGCAGATACAACGACAATTACTGATAGTCTACGCAGCAGATATGTAAGGCTGGCCTACAATATATGCCTACAAATCAGCGTATACACCTGGTTGATATCCACACCCTTTTTGAATTCAAACTTGAGCGGTTGGGATCGACTCACCCCTTGGTTGGCAACCATACCAGCAAGTACCCTGTCGTGTGATAGACATTCGACGTAGATTTGGAATGATAGCTTCGGTTTCACTACTACCATGTATTCAGAATTTTGGGATGCAGAGAATGCTAACATCTGTTAATCACGTCAAGCCAACTGTTACCATACCTCTTTTCATTGCACTTTTTGCTGTTGGATTGTTTGGCACTGGCTGTACCAGTAACCGATACACGGTGCTTTCACGTGGATACAAGATCGAGCAACGCGCTCAATCTGGTGGTGATGGTGCTCTGCTGTTCTCCCTTGATAGCAACTCTGGCAATAACTCGGTGTTTCGAATGATGCTGAAAAACATTGGCACAAGGCCAGTTGTAATAGACAAAAGGACGGCTAACCTTATGGTAGCAGACACTATAATCAGCACAACACCACTTGCCGACGATGCATATACAGAGTACTCATTTCATGCGAGTTCCGTGACAAGCTCCGTAAGTGAGAACTCAACGATGGGTGTCAATCCGTACGCGTTTCTGTCTACCGAGAGGCTTGCAGGGTCGAGCAAGTCTTCTTCGTTTTCCGCAACAAACGGAACTACTGTCACCAAGCTTGCCTCTCCCGAAGTAGTGATCTACCCTAATCAAGTCCTCTCGCTCTACTTGAACAATCCGATTGAGGGCATACTTAGCAAAAGTGCCACCTATACCTACAGAGATGAATATGGCAACAAGGTGGTCCGGCAAGCAAGAATAAACAACTCATCGGATGATGAATACCTTATTGATAGAGACATTACTACCTTGCAAAAGCTCTTCTCTACTGCATCTGCTGAAACGTATACTCTCACACTGAGTTTCCGAGTACAAGGTGATCCTAGTAACAGATTCGCACAATCGTCATTCGGTATCCGAGATGTAGATGTCAATAAGCGAGTTGAGACGTTTGAATGAAGTACGAATAGCTTTCACAAGTGCAAAGAAGTACTTGGTAATTCGTCCTTTGTCATTGTCTCCGTCTCATCTGCCCATTCATACTGACCCTCCGAGAGAGAGAGAGACACACATCGTCATCCGTAACCAGTAACCAGCCGTTCAACTTACTGCCCCATAGTATCGCTGGTCTACATATACCCTGAGAATGTGAGTATCATGTGATGCGTTGATACTAAAAAGGGCGGGCCCGAAGGCCCGCCCGGATACAACTACAATAAATGTTTATTTATCCTGCCAGCTGCAAAGATGGGCCGATAGGCGACGTATGATGTCACGTATTGAGATACCTTTGCGATATGTCAACACAAATCTCTCGTGCAATACGACTCCTCATGGAGCTGGCAAGTGGACGCAAGCTCTCTACACAGGAACTGGCAGATGCGGTTGCTGTGCGCGAATCTGGACCGGTTACTCGGCGTCAGATCCAGCGAGATCTGCGCACCCTCGAAGATGCCGGCATTCCGCTCCAGTGCGAGCGCTCTGGACGCGAACAGCGCTGGTACGTACCCTCAAACTACAGATCGCTACAGCCCCTTATCATCTCCAGTAACGAGATCCTATCACTGCATCTCTTGAAGGGGGCTTTAGGCGCGTTTCGGCATACACGCGTGCACAAGGACATCGACCGCCTGCAGCAGAAGCTGGAGCGTCTTGCTCCCGGCACGGTGTTTATACAGGAGGACTTAGTTGCAGATGTTTCGCCTGGACGCTATGCCACGGCCGTTGATGATGCAGTGATGGAGACGATTGTCTTTGCAATCACCGATCCGCATTGGGACAGAGTAACGTATCGTTCCATCCATGGCGGCTCGACCAAGACATTTGTGGTGTCGTTCTGCAGGCTTATCAATCATGCCGGACGTCTTTACGTTGCCGCGTGGCATCCAACGTACAAGCAATACATCACGCTTGCGGCAGACCGCATAGACCAGGTTGAATGTGCTGATGATATCACATGGCCGCTGCATGAATTCAACGAAGCACATTATACGAGCGGACGTTTCGGCGTGTACGATGGTGACGTCAGATCGATCCACCTGCGTGTTGATGCATCCGCCGCAGATTTCTTTGCCTCCCGCGCGTGGCACCCTTCACAACAGATAACTCGCAAACGCGACGGCTCGCTCGATCTGCGCATCACCGCGCCTCTTTCACCCGAACTCGTCTCATGGGTGGTGTCATGGTCGGACGCACTTACGATTGTCTCCCCCGCAAAGCTCAAAGAGGTGTGTAGGGATAAAACGAGAAGGCTGTGGGAGTAGTGAGCAGCGAACAGCGCGAATGGTTATTCGCAGGTTTTCAGCCAATAGATAATACCAACGACGAACAAAACACCAAGCACAATAGATATAAGATTACTGTGTTTTTCTACTCGGCGTAGATCGTTGTAGTGACTGTTTAACTGTTGAACGAAGGCGGCATCACCTGCATATTGCATGCGTGCCTTTTCGATCAGCGCCAGCCCCTTTCTGTTCCATGCCGATGCGTCCTCCTGAAGCACGCCAAGTGAGCTTGCAGTGCCGTTGGTAACGCACACAGCTATAAGATTTAGCAGTTCGCCCTTCTTACTTGGGATGGGGAACGATTCGATGGCAAGAGCTATCTCCTTGTTCATGTTCTCCTCAGACTCAGTGTCGCTGTCGTCGTCAGCACCAGCATACTTTCTCCGCACTTCGGCCACGATGGTCAGTAGCTCTGAAGCAGAGGAGCTATTCTCAACGGTCTGTGTTTCGATACTTGCAGCCCACCGGAAGCGCTCAATCGCAGCCCGCATAGACTGTTTAGACTGTTCGTCTATCTGCACCTTACCGGCAGTTTCCACCATAGTAAGTAGCTCGTTCATCTTGGAGAACCAAACCTGACGAATATCACCTGAAATTCCTTCGTCCTGAATCTTGCCGCATCCGAAAGCGAAGAGCTCCACGATGGCGGCTTCAGCGAACGGGAGCTGATAGTTTGAAATGATCTCCCGCTCTCTCTGCGGATCCTCCTTGATGCTACGGATGAGTTCAGACAGGGTATCGAACTGAAACACATGGGCGCAATGATCGCAGGAGGTCTGGAAAGGTTGCACGGGACCGCGACACTTAGGACAGACACGCTCTATGCCTACGATCTGACGCGGCTTGTTCGCCGATGCAGTAGACTTTCTGTCTTCGATCACCATTTCCACATGATCCAGGTCGAGTCCAAGCGCTTCAGCCTTTCGCAGGATGATCCCTTTTTCAGTATCTGTGATGACGCCATCTTTTGCTGCCAGCGCCAGCAGTTTTTCAATTTCTGGATGCATACTAAGCCCCCTTCACACACAATGTTCGATGTAAAATCATAAGGTTTCCTTCTTCAGTCGCGAGTTGATCGATCATTCTCGCGGCACACGGGTCTGCCTGTGAAACCACAGAATACCAAGGCAAATCCAGGTAACAGCGGAGATAACCCACGTGCGTTTGTCGTCGAGAGATTCTCCAAGAAAGTCTGCCCCGGGGCCCATGAAACGTCCAGCGAGAAAGTTGTATACAAGCCCCGGCACAACAAACAGCACAATTGCCAGCAGAAGAAAGCCAACAATACTGTAGCCAATGGCCAGGAGTATCTTTCCAAAACAGCCTGGGCTGGAACATGAACAGCTAGTGCTGGCGCCACAGTTCTGACAGTACCCCATTACAGCGCTTCCTTATGAAACATCTGTGTGGGCGATATACCGCTTGTAACGACGTCGCCCCCAGACAATAAGACCAGTCCAGAAGACCATCGACACAATCCATGTTGCCTCGTCCTTCACAGATGCCCCAATGAAACCGTCCGGTGAATCAGCAAATCGATCCAGAAGCAGATTCACAAGCATTCCCGGTGCAAGCAGCAGAATAACAACTATTGCTATCACCGCAACAACAGCCATGAGAGCAGCACCCATGACAAACTCTCCGGGGCTGACTTGTTTTTCATTACTCATAGTGCACCTTGCATGATATGCCGAGAATCAGACAGAGATTGAGTGGTCAGGGGCTATGCATCACCCGATACAAGCTCGCCGAGCATGTTATAAATATGAACTTTGCCACCAGCTCCTTCAATAACACTTGCTATATGATCCGCCTCTGTCCGAGATAGATTCGACTTTATCTCCTTTAATGATGTGACAATGTTCTCACATTGTTCACGAGGGAGACCGGTAAGTGCTTCAAGAGCTCGTTTGACATCGATTTCTTGTATGATGCTGCTCTTACCCACAAGTAACGGATTGAACTTGCGCACTAAAACTGCTCTGTAGATGTTTTCCTGCCTTACATTAATGGTCCAATCTGGATGATAAAAAGATTGATGATAGCAAAGAAATGTTCCACTATCTACATCGACTACTGTCATACCCATGCTGCCGACCGGAATGTACCCTATCTCAATACATTCTTGGCATTCTTTGAGAAAGTTCTCTGGTGGGCTCATGCTACAGGAGTTAAGTGTAATATCAAAAGTACATTCATTCTTATAAGCCCACTGACTCCACTGAACCACACAGTATTGTTCTCGTTTCATTGTCTGTTCCTATGTGTATGATGTATCATAACCTTGCTTTCCTATGCCAATAAACTACTCATTAATTTTATTTTGCTGACTAGCTATCGAAGCTGAGTATGACTGACACATAGTAAGGATGAAACATTGTGATTTACGTGTTGGGTGCAATCGCGTTGTACATCATCATACAGGTCTGGGTATTTCTTGCGCCGTATCTGCTTCAGCGTGCATTTATGCGAAACAAAAAGCTGATTGGACACATCAAGGATATGCACAAGGCCTATTACGCAATGGAAAAAAACAACGAAGATTTCTGTCGCAGATATCCTGATGCTTGCCTTAGTGCGCTGGAAAAGCGATACAGGTATCGACTCTGTACGGAAGAAGAGTACCTGGCAGAGCGTGAGAAAATTGAATCATATAAGCATAAGACACGTAGCCTTCCAGATAACCTAGCCTAAAAGCTTCTTGAGCACATCGCAGATACTAAACGTGGTTCTGTTATAGATGCGATTATACAACGCTTTTTTCGGGTTGGTTAACCAGCCGAATCCACTAGGTGCCTTGACTCCGAGATTTTGACGAATAAAGCGCTTGGGCGAGGTACGTGCTGCAAACATCTTCTTTAAAGATGGTTTACGAAGACCAATCTTCATTGTTTCTCCCACCTATAGTATTCTCTGCCATCTTCAGAATAGTAGCTTCTTCCAAAGTGTCCATCTCGTGCTGTAACAGCATAAATCGGTGCCTGAAGCTTGAGCGTATCGATAATGGACTGTGGCGTGAGATCTTGAGGTGTGAACGAACCTAGGCTATACTCGGCATGGGTAAGTGGATCGAACACGCGATAGGAAACTGGCTCGGCAACTCCAATGGCATAGGCAAGCTGGACCTTTACGCGCTGAGCTTCCTCGTGCTGAGATAGTATATGCAGCGCAAGATGCCTTGCCATGTATGCGGCACTGCGGTCCACCTTGCTTGGGTCTTTTCCAGAGAATGCTCCGCCCCCTATCTCACAATCTGCGCCGTACTGATCGACTACGATCTTTCGTCCAGTAAGACCGCAGTCAGAAACGGGTCCACCAATGTTCCATTTGCCCGCTGGGTTCACGAGTATACGAGGATTGTTTGTAAACAATGCTTGTATATGCTCTGGCTGACGCGCAATCACGGACTTGATGACTTCCTCACGGGCAAGTTCTTCAACGTCGCTGTGCGATAGCGACTCCGCATGACATGTAGAGAGAAGTATGCTGTCGACAGCTATTGCCCGACTTCCCTCATACACCAGTGATATCTGACTCTTCATATCAGGACGCAGCGCATAACTCCTGCGTACGCGTCCGTACGCTTCCGTGATGAGCTCCTTTGCCAGATAGATGGCAAGGGGCATGCGGGTTGGTGTTTCACGAGTTGCATATCCGAACATGATGCCCTGGTCACCAGCAGCAATACCTTTGTCCGTTACAACAGCATTATTGATTTCCCTGCTCTGGCGTGATAGCAGGAACTGAATCGAGCATGTGTTCCCGTTGTATCGCAGCGCATCATCATCGTAGCCGATTGCGCAGATACAAGCGCGTATGCGACGTTCAAGTTCCTCCTGTGACACAGGTACCGAAGATGATATCTCTCCGGCAACAACAACCGTCTGATCCTTTACGAGCGTCTCGCATGCAACCTTTGCATGCGGATCTACCTCGAGATAGGCATCAAGCACAGTGTCGGAGATTTGATCGGCAATCTTATCCGGATGGCCGGGAGAAACATACTCACTAGTCCATATATACGAGGACATGCAATGAACCTTTCATGAAAAGATTGACTGATGATAAACTTTACTATTACAGGATCTTCGGGAACTGCGTTGACGAGCCCTTCACTGAAATGCGTGCCTGACCAGTTGGCGGGCACGTAAACAGCTCGTCGATCCACCCCTGCTGCTCGATATCGTACACGTAGGAGTGATCGTAGGTTTCACGATACAGCACCTGCACTGCCCGCCCGAATGGAGAGGCCATATACGCGCGATCCTTGCAGCGTTCCTTGAGCATTGATCCCAGCGCAATCAGGATATCACCTGGGTTGCTAAGAGAAGCAATCTCCTCAGGAATTTCAAACCTCTTGAATGCCTCAACGCCGAAAAACCCCACAACGAAGATTGGCGACGGTATCTTGTTCTCAGGCACAACCCACAGGTGCGGCGTAAATGCAGCCCGTGCACGAAGTTCTGCCGCAAGTCTGCGTTCCTCTCTGCATGCCTCCACGTATCGACGTGTCTCTTCAAGAGCCTCGTCGAATCCGTCGCCTGCGAGCTCGGGGCATGCACGTATGCGAGCTATGAAGTCTGCGTCGTTGAGTTCGCCACGAAGCAGCGCATCGTAGCGCTTGAGCGCCTTGTTCGCATTCTTAAGGTGTAACATCGACGGGATTGCTCCCCGTCGGATCTTGTGCTGCGCACACTGTTGCGCAAGGTATTCATGCAGTCGCATAAAAGCTCCTCATCGATCGTAGCATTGCCACCGGCTTTAAACCGGTTGGTGGTCTTCACAGGGCTACGTCCCTCAGACCGTCCAGATGAGTTAATTGTGCTGCAAAAGTAATGAAGAGTTCACAAAGACCAAACAGTACAGTTCAAACTCATCAATAAACAAGTCAATCCAACCGATGCGAACTCCTTTTTGCTCTGATATCCTTGAACTTTTCCAGCACTATTGTGTTCTCTGTTGGCTCAATACAACCGTATTTATCGCAGTACGCCTCGGCCTGGCGTTCGGCTTTTTCAATGCTCTCATGAATACGCTTATTGATCGCTTGCAATTCGGGATCATTTTTGAACATCCGCCGTGCACGCCAGTATGTAAGAAGCGACAAAAACCCTTGTATCTTCTCTAGCAGCCAGATCAGCATAATGCATGCCTTGTGTAAAGAAGTGTCGTGCAGGACACTTATAGCGTTGCAGATGACGTTACAGCTTATCCAGTTAGAACTTCCCAAGCTATATATAGCGGTAGTAACAGACAACATACTACTAATGTGATTCTTCAAGCATGCTTGCTGTTAACACTACCATTAGCTTATTTTTCAAAGAAACAATGAGTGGGTATCTCATCATATACGTTGATATAGACGCGGAGATCAATCATGTCCAAGACGTCGAGTATCGCCAACAAGACATTCATGTTTACGGGGACGCTGACAAGTCTTACCCGAGCAGAAGCAGAGGGCATTGTAAAAGACAACGGCGGCACGATCCTTTCGGGAGTCACTGCAAAGCTCAACATACTGGTAGTTGGAGAAGACGCCGGTAGCAAGCTTGAGAAAGCCAAGAAACTCGGGACAGTGAAGATCCTCACCGAGAAGGAATTCATGAAGATGGTTCCATCAAAAGCGGCAGCGGCACCCGCAGCGAAAACCGGCAAGGCCTCAGCTCCGAAGGCGAAATCGACCAAGGTCCAGGACCAGAAGTTCTCGACTCTTCGGCTAGGACGCACGGAGAACCAGATTGTATATGCTGATTTCAACAGCGACAAGGTTGATCTTGATCAGGTCAAACAATACCTCATGGACACAGTTACGTTCGGTGAACATGCTTTTGACAACATCTTCTCCGAGAATGGTCTGTTAACGCTGGAACAAGGAGCGAACGATTATACAGAGTTCTTTCAGTTGTTTAATCCCGAAGTATTGTTCGCGGTGTATCAGCAGCCCTATGAAGGGTACATCACAATCAATTTCTGTGAAGATCCAACCGCATACATATACGACGATTACGGCAACCTGTTTAAGAACGTAACTCTGTCACTGAGCAGGGGTGATGGTGAGTTCGTGATAGGGTTGAGTAGAGATCACACGTACAACTACGATGATATAGATGACATAACCGACAGGATGCTTAACAGAATTAAGAAGATCATGGACAAGGACAATGCGAACAAGACATGGGAAGATTTAACTATCGCAGTAGAGAAAGAGATGACGTTAGATAGATTCAAAGCGCTTTTCTACTCGCATTTCAGCAAGAAAGACATCCGGCTCTAAAAACAGCTTGATCAACACTATAGATATTGAAGTAACAGGAGAATCCTCATGGCAAACAAACCGACCATTGCTGGCAACACGTTCATGTTCACGGGAACACTCACACATCTGAAACGTGCAGCAGCTGAAGGCATCGTCAAGGATAATGGTGGCACGATCCTTTCAGGCGTTACAGCGAAGCTCAACATCCTTGTCGTCGGTGAAGACGCCGGCAGCAAACTTGAGAAAGCCAAGAAGCTTGGAACCGTGAAGATCCTTACAGAGAAGGAATTCATGAAGATGGTTCCAGCGAACGCTGTGGTCGCTGCGCCAAAGGCAAATGCTGCGAAGGCAGCAGCGCCGAAGGTAAAGGCTGTGAAGGCAGCAACGCCAAAGGCAAAGGCTGCGAAGCCAGCAGCGCCGAAGGCAAAGGCTGTGAAGGCAGCAGCGCCGAAGGCAAAGGCTATGAAGGCAGCAGCGCCGAAGGCGAAAACACCAACTGCGACCTCAAACGGCATCGTGGGTAGAACATTCATGTTCACAGGAACACTCACAAGTCTGAAGCGCGCGGAAGTTGAAAGTCTCGTGAAAGAGAACGGTGGCACGATCATTTCAGGCGTAACAGCGAAGCTTAACATCCTGGTCGTCGGTGAAGACGCCGGCAGCAAACTTGAGAAAGCCAAGAAGCTTGGAACCGTGAAGATCCTTACAGAAAAGGAATTCATGAAGATGCTTCCCAAGGTAGCTAAAGTTTCATCCTCGATAGTTGCGAAGTCGAAAGTGCCAAAGGAGAAGGCGGTCAAACATGCCCTACCTGCAAATAAAGTTGTGAAGCTACCTACCGTAGATAGCGATGCTGAGCTAAGTGACATATTGGGTAAGAAGCCAATTGTTCTCACAAGCGAAACGATCCACGTACCAAGATTCTTTTCCGCTGCATGTATTGGAGAAACAGATTTCGACGATATTCTCGATGCCTTGGCTGAAGAGACAGAAGACGGAGAGCTGGAATATGATGATAACTGGGGTGCTTGGGAAGAGGATGCAGACTTTGATTTCGATCACATCACGTCTGATGAGCACAAGCGAATGCTGCGGTTCGGTATCTCATTTGCAGAGCTTGTCAAGCTCTACTCTAAGCAGCATATCATCGAAGACCTTTCGGATTGTGGTGTCGTTGTCTATCGCAGAAAGCCCAAGGAAAGTGCTTATATCTTAAACAAGACATCGCAGATTGCCAAGGTTTTTGACAAGCATCCGGAAACGATGATTAACGTTGTCCTGATTAGTTACAGCGATGGTGCATAGCGCACTGTTCTACATGCAACTGCTGGATAAGATGTTTCTTCAGCCACCATGCTAATCAAAACATGAAACCGAACGGTGGAAACCAGCATCTTGAGTACCGGCAGAGATGGGGCGAATCAAGAAAGACACCCGGCTCTAAAAACAGCTTGATAAACATTAGAGAAATCGAAGTAACAGGAGAATCCTCATGGCAAACAAACTGACCATTGCTGGCAACACCTTCATGTTCACGGGAACACTCACACATCTGAAGCGTGCAGAAGCTGAAGGCATCGTCAAGGATAACGGCGGTACGATCCTTTCAGGCGTTACAGCGAAGCTCAACATCCTGGTCGTCGGTGAAGACGCCGGCAGCAAACTTGAGAAAGCCAAGAAGCTTGGAACCGTGAAGATCCTTACAGAGAAGGAGTTCATGAAGATGGTTCCAGCTAACGCTGTGGTCGCTGCGCCGAAGACAAAGGCTGTGAAGGTAGCAGCGCCGAAGGCAAAGGCTGTGAAGGTAGCAGCGCCGAAG
The DNA here is from genome assembly GCA_044238605.1 of Patescibacteria group bacterium. Classification (GTDB taxonomy): domain Bacteria; phylum Bacteroidota; class Ignavibacteria; order Kapaibacteriales; family Kapaibacteriaceae; genus UBA10438. The sequence continues at coordinate 194,385 of JBIICY010000004.1, read as the reverse complement.
GCAAAGTCTGTGAAGGCAGCAGCGCCGAAGGCAAAGGCTGCGAAGGCTGCATCGCCTCAGAAAGAAAAAACAGCACCAGCGGCAAAAACCAACGGCATTGCTGGGAAGTCCTTCTATTTCCTGGACATCTTCACTATGAAGAATCTCTCAACAAGAGAAGGTGAGGATATTGTTGAAGATAATGGCGGCATAGTCGCCGAGTCCATCGACAGGAATCTGGACTATTTGGTGCACAACACGAGGCGAAGCGACATGAGTGCTCTCATGGTCACACGCCTAATGGAGGCACAGGAACTTGGTGTAAAGGTGATTAATGAGGCTCAGTTGCTGAAGCTCGCGTCATAAATTCTGTTCGCGTTCCTCTAGGTAGATATCTTCTAAACCATCCACAGCCATTTTGGCGAATCGGCTCAGATCCTCTGTGAGCTCGGTGCAGTCGATATCTTCTATCAGGTTGTCAATGCCTAAGCTTACTGCACCGGCATGGTCAATGTGGTGTCTACTTACGAGTTCTTTAACGATCAGCAGGAACTGCGTGACGTCTCCCCGTTCTTCCGGGGTCAAGACTGGTGCCCAACCACCAGCCCCGATGCTTTTTAGCAAAGACCGAAACGTCACTTCATCTTTTGACTGGAGGTATGCTTCAACAAGCTGGTGTGCAGTTTCGCGAAACTGCACGAGCATGTCCTTAGGTATACGTCCATCTTCACGTCGATTATCCCACTCATATGCCTCAGCGGTAAACAGTGAAATGTGGAACGAACAGAATTTGAACAGGAAAAGATCATCAAACCCTGCTTCTTTGAGAATAACATCCATCATTACGTAGGTGGACAACAGTACGCGCGCACCGTCCTGCGAAGCGTCTTCGATAACGGATTCGTATGATTGCAGTGCATCAGATAAGGTCATGGCTGTTCCTTTTCTATGAGATGGTGGTATTGTGTTGAAATTGATCTATGCCACTAACAGGACTTTGCTGTACATGGTAGTTTCAGTGACATGTAAACAAGATTATCTGATGTTCCCTGCTGATATCCTGAAGTAATTGCATGGCCGCTGCCCTGCGCTCGGCATCCATATCCACGCATGGATCATCGAACATGATGACACCTTTTCGGCCCGAGAGGTAGGCTTGTGCGATTGCAAGACGAGTTGCAAGCGCGAGTGAAGTTTTGGTACCCTGAGAGAGTCTGCTTACATCAAAGTCCTGCAGGTAAGGACCGGAGGCCTTGGTTGGAACTTTATCAACCATCACTACATCAGTATACGCCCCGTTTGTTAATCGTGTAAAGTACCCTGCCACAACCGGCGGAAGTTTCTTGAGGGGGCTTTCGACACTCTGTGTGCTGGCCGCATCCTGCACAACACGGCGTATGCGCATGAGCGCTTCTCCTTGTGCAAGCGCCCGCTGAAATGCACTGAACTGAAGATCTACGCTGTCCGTAAGCTCTGTTATCGACTGCTCACTAGGCGGAGTATGAAGCATGTGTATCTCTGTGTCAATCTTGACAAGTGCTTCACGTGAGCTTGCAAGGAGCTGTGATTTTGCATCAATATCTGCCAGGTACTCATCAGCATTGCCGTAACCGTTGGGAAGCGCCGGAAGGCCAGCAATCTGTTGCTTAAGCGACTCCAGCTTTGATGTGTTAGCAGTGACAAGTGACAGCAGTGACTGCTGATCCGTGTAGAGCGCAGCATACTGCTCCAGCTGACGCTTGCATTCTGCGATGGTGTGCTCGTGATCTGCAGTCTGTCTGTGCAGGTTTTGCATCTCATCATTGATATCAGACAAGCTGCGAGCTGAACGAATTGAACGTAAACTACTATTCTGCGTCTCCCACTCTTCGTAGCTCCTGCCTGCAAGGCAATGATGATAAAAGCTACGCGCTTCTTCGACAATTTGCAGCCGTGCCACCGAATCACGATGCGCAATACGCAGTTCATCGGTAGTCTGAATGGTATGCGCGGCCAGAAGTTCCTGCAACGATTGCAGCGCATGTTGACGTTCTCGTAGAAACGACTGCACGTTGTCGGATACGCTGGAGACCGTGAACGTGATGCCCTCATATGCGATGGAAATGGTCCCCGCTATACTGTCATTTCGCCAAGAAGTACCTGCATCAAGCTGGAGATTCTCGGCAGTTGCCGTGCCGATGGAGACATCAACAGAAACTGTACGGTTGGCAGCGATCTCGGCTGACAGTCTGTGAGCGGCAATCTTGATGTCTGCTTCACGGATGATTCGTTCATAGCCTTCAGCGCTATCGACTGCATCTTGAGATACGATCCTGACGGTCTCCAACGCACGCTGCTCATCCTCCAATTTCTTCCTGGCATCACGAAGAGCTTCGAAGGCTTGACGCATGCTCGCCGACCTTGCAGAGAGCTCGGCATCGGCATATTCGCCTCGAAGTCGCAACAATGCTTCCGAAAGACGCTCGGTTTCCTTAATACTGTTCTGCAGATTACTCGTTGCCGATGGCCATGAAAACAATACTTCTTTCTGGCGGGAGAGATTATCTTCGATTCGGAGCAGATCAGACTCAAGTCCAGTCCTCGACATGAACTGTGCTCTGTGCTGCACACCCTCGCTGACAAACTGTTCAAGGCTCTCAATCGTAGTACGATGAGCTGTTCGCTGCATTTGAAGAGAATCAAGACGAACACTGTAGTCTTCTACCTCCTGCTTCAGAGCCTCGGTATTCTTCCAGTCGTAGTATGCCTTTAGGACTACGCCTACGTTCTGCTTCCATGGTTTCGATATACCACGCCCGTCCCTGGGGAGCTTGAGATCGGCATCCCAGTTTGAATAGTGTTCCGATATGCGCCTGTCAATGGCCTGCAGAAAATGGTCAGGCGATACATCATGTAGTGCAGATGCCGACGTTGATGCAACGAGATCATCAAGGTTGCCGGAGTTTCGGCTAAGTTCGGTCACGGTGTCGGCAAGCTCTGCCTGACTCGTGTGAAAGACATTATCCCATGTTGCTTCATTAAAGACGACAATCTCTGAGATTTTCTTCTCAGCTTCCTCACCGCTTAGCTGTATGGCGTTAGATCCCGAAAGCAACGTGTAATCGCCCTGACCCCACTTCTTTTGAATAGTCCACGTAACACCTTCTTCTTCCACAACGAGCGTAACAGCACAGTTCTTCCCACCCGGATGTGGTAACCACATTCCCATTGTCCGGTTCAACTTTGCAGGAGTAAGTCCAGAAGGTGTGTAGAGAACATGCTGGATCGCCGATGACATGGTCGATTTACCAAACTCATTCGGTCCCGTGACAACGTGTACACCAGAATCAAACTGAAATGTTCGGTCACTGAATTTACCGAACGGATGAAGTCGAATTGAAACGATGATCATTTGCCGATATCCTGCAGTATATCAAAGGCAATGTGCACATCATCAGGGTGGTTGACGTCCGACAGCAGCGCAGAAAGAACGCGGTGCTGAAGTGTGCCAGTCGGATACGATGAGGCTATCATTTCTGCAGTGAGGCTCTCCTTTACCGACGACGTGTACGAAAGATGCAGTGTAGTTCTCTGGAGATAAGCGATCAGTAGACTCAACCTCTCAAGATCTGAAGTATCCAATGCCCCTTGTAGCTGCAAATCAAGAATCGTATCTGCTAAGTTCAATGCATGAACTCTCTGCTGGAGCATGGACACATCATCAGCATTTGACAGGATCATTGATATTCGCTTGAAGACAATGGAGGCTTGAGAGTCCAATACAAATGAAGCTTGTCCATTTGTACCGAAATGTATGATCCATGCACTTCCTGGATGACTCATCCTCACGGAATCTGGAGCTGGAGCACCCGACATGAAAAATGCCGGCATACCTGTGGTGCCGGCTCTTGGGAACGGTACATGCACATGGCCTAGCAACCAGGTTGTGCAGCCAGCACCTCGAAGTTCCTTTTCTGTCATTGTATAGTAAGCATGATTATCGTCGAGGCTAAGTCCCTCGACATTGCCATGCGCCAGACCAATGTGCACAGCTTTCGGGTCTTTTTCGATATCCTGCACCCACCCGATCTGATGGTTCGAGCTCGTACGATCTGGACATGGGCATGCATAGAACACGATACTGCGGCCGCGTACATCAAAGGCCCTGCACTGTGCCGTTAACAACGGATAGATGTTCGTGTTTTCGGCATACCTGACTACAGTTGACCATGGCTTAGCATTACGGTCGCGGCAATAGTCATGATTGCCGGCAAGTACCAGAACTGCCTCGCCGGTGAAGGAGGACAATATCTCGACAGTGCGCTTTACGTCTTTATCCGGAACAGACACGTTCTCAAAGAGATCGCCCGCAATCACAAAGAATGTACACTGCTCTTCATTTGCCTTCAGCACCATGCGCTCAAGTACACCAAAACGTTCTTCAACAAGACGCCTGCTGACATCTGCGTCGTAGGTACCGAATTTTAGTCCGATGTGAACATCGGCTGTGTGATAGATTTTCATGAGTTACAGAATGATCAACCCTTCGTATACCATGAAGGTGCGATGTTGTCTGCTCCAATTCCGTTCAATAACAGGTCCACAAGATCGTAGATTACCGCGTACTTGTCATCTGCATCATAATCCATAAAACCGTCTTCATTCTTGACCTTCTTGAACCCTCGAGACTTTGCAACCTTGATGAAGTAGGGATATCCATCAAAATCTATCGACCACATTTCTTCATCATCGGAAGCATATGTAAGCTTGCCGTTAACGTACTTACAAAAATGTATCTCTCTTGATTCATGATCCCAGACATCAATCTTAAAATCTTGATCTGTCAGCTTTGACAGCCCCTTGAAGAAGTCTTCGTCATATCGGCAACGTTGATATACAGAATGATCAACAGCGTGAGCGAACACCAGAACATTTTCAGATTCTATGTAGATAAAAAAAGGTCCTCTGCGCTTAAACTGTACATCTTCACTTCTGTCTTTGACTTTTTCGATAAGTTTCAGAACCACACCATCATAATCTTCGTATTCCAGTTTGCCTTTCGTCTTTTTGATAAGCTGCTCGAACGATTTCAAATCCGCCTTTAGCTTCACTTCGTTCCGAACAATTGTTTTGTTCGGCTTCACCGTAGTCGTACCCTTCTTTATCATCGCAAGGAACTCCTTCTCGGTAAGTATCTTGACTGTGCCAAGGTCTGTTGCCTTCTTCAACTTGCTGCCAGCATCAGAACCTGCTACTAAATAGTTTAGTTTGGCCGTTACTCCAGATAGTACAGAACCTCCATGCTCTTTGACGATAGACTCTGCTTCTGACCGAGTGAATTCGGTCAACGTTCCCGTAAATAGAAATGTGCTACCCGCTATAGCTATCTTCTTAGCCATAATAACTCCTAATGATTTCAGTGTTTACCGCCTACCCGAACTAATTTACAAAACGCATTAACAAGTGTAAGCTCTGCTATACTCGAGACTGATGAGGTACAGATGCGTTCATCGCCAACAATTACCGCTAGGCACTGCGCGCGCGAAACCGCGACATTTAGTCGGTTAACATCGAGGATAAACTTTAACCCTCGCCCACCGTTTTCACCATGACTCGTGCACATCGAAAGGATGCAGACTGGTGCTTCGAGACCTTGAAACTTGTCTACGCTTCCGACTCGTGCATCTGGTCCCAGCGCTTCTCGCAGAAGTCGCACTTGAGCATTGTAAGGGGCTATATACAGGATATCTGCCATTGACAAAGGACGCTGTAAACCATCCTTGTTTGTATACGTTCGGCCGAGCAGCTCCGTTGTTATCTGTTGAATTCTCTCTACTTCCTCAATGCTCTGCTGCGTATTGCCATCGTGTTGCACGTGTGAGAATGCAATTCCGTGCTCAGCTGTTATGCATGAAGCAACTAAGTTGTCGATTGCAATGTTCTGATTAGCGCAGTCAGACACCGCATGAAGTCGTCCATCATACACGATGTCCGAGACAACACTGCAAATGTCTGGATGCATGCGATGCGTTGTTTCAAGAAACAGCCCTTGCTCTGGTTCAACAACAGCATGGAATGAAGGTAGCTCACCTTTGCTGTTCACAGTGTCTTTGAGATAGTATTGGAGAACAGAGAGCGATGCGTCCCCGGGATGTGATCCTTGAATAGGTTGCTCCAGCTGCATCTGATCGCCCATAAGTACGATGTTTGCGGCACTTCTCGACATTGCAAGTGCATTAGCAAGAGAGACCTGTCCTGCTTCGTCGATGAACAGGTAGTCAAGAACACCCTCCCATTCCTTGCGTGAAAACAGCCATGCAGTGCCGGCAAGAATACCCTCAGTAAACTCATTTGCGGCATCGCTAGAGTTTTTTACGTGCACTAGAGAAGCATTCTTCGCAAACAGCTCATCCTTTCCGTCGCCACCGACTTTACAGCCTTTCAGTGGATGCGATTTACCCACCTCCGTTAGTAGGTTCATTACCGCCTTATGGCCGTTTGATGCGATACCAATTTTAGCCCCTTTCTTAAGCAGAGAGGCTATGACGATTCCTGCCGTGTATGTCTTACCTGTTCCTGGAGGGCCTTGAATAATGAGGCAGTCGCCGTGCATTGCTGCCGCGATGCGTGATGCGGCCTCGGCGTTTGATTCACCGTTACGTTTGGGTAGTCCGGGTGGCCGATGCCTGGTAAGTAACGACGCAGTACATGCCGGGAGCTCACCACGCAGATGTGACGCACATACTTCCTGCAGCGCTGTTGGTATAGGAGCAGGGTTTACATATTCATCGGGAATGAGCGATCCATAACTCGGAAAGACCTTCTCTGTGAAATTCGCCAGTGATTTTGTTCCAACTTTGAGGTCAACTATGCCATTCAGGATATCTATAGCGGCAATCTCTAGCTTCACGCCGGGATCATGTGCAAACATTACTCTGGTTTTGCCGTCCGCTGCAAGCTTGCACTCCTGCACTGGATCAAACACATAGCGTTGCACAAGCGATTGTTTTACCGGAACGGGTTCGCCTTGAAGTTGTGCGCCTGCAATGCAGGACCGGTCAAGCCAGAGCTCCTGCTCGTCTGCCTTTTGCCTGTCAAAAAATGCCCACCATATAGGCTTTTCTTCGCGACGATGAAAGTCGAGAACATCGGCCAGCGTAGTTCCTATGGGTGTGCCAAGCGACCTAAGCTCTGCTTCAAGATTCTGACGTTCAGCTATGATCTCCCTATTTGCCAATGCGCGCTCGCCAAGCTCCTGTCCATCGATACACTCTTGATTCGGCTTCAATGGTATGCCTTGTCGTTGTGCAAGCTTTCGAAGCCAAACAGTGAGCTCGTGGGTAGACTTACAGTCGTCTTCATTATATGCTCGGATCCCCTGCAGCACTTCGCATTCCGTCCAGTTCGGACGGCTACTGCCGTGTTTCTCGATGTAACGCGCATACTGGACAATGGAATCACCTGCAGTGGCAACATCTGTATTCCGCCCCCCCCTATAAAGGAGTTCTACTTTTTTAACTGAATAACTTTTCTCACCAAGGATAATCGATTGCGATACGACTTTATACAGATCCACAAAGACCTGACTACGCAGCAATTCATCAACTTCGTCCTGACGCGTTGAATAGCGCGTAGAGAGCCTACGGACAACGTTGAGCTCGTATGCAGCATAGTGATAGATGTGCATGCACGGCGATTCTTTCCATCTGCTATACACCCAGTCGATAAAGGACTCAAACGCCTCTTTTTCCTGAGCTGAGGTATGCGCCCACCAGTCGCGAAATGCAATGGTGTTGCCATCATGATAGCACGCTCCCCATAGGTACTCTAAGCCCCCTACCACAAGAGGATAGCCCTCGAGATCGAAATACACGTCAGCCGGATCGTACTCCGGCAGACGTGTAAGTCCCGAGACGATGTTCCGCGCGGGATTCGGGGGGATTATATCAAAGACAGGCGGCGCATCGGGGTTAGCCATACGAGCATTGCGCGTATCAACCTGCAGCTGCGCCTGACGTATGAGCTTGTGAAGCGTGTCGGTTGCAATTGCGGGCACATCTGGAACAGCAATCTTTGCGAGCTGCTCAACTGACGTCACACCGGCCGCATGAAGTTTCTTGATGTTGCCTGCCGACATTCCCGCCACCTGCACCAAGTGGTCTGCATCTATAAAGTACTTCTCTGCATAGGACGTCCACCTGCGATGTTCGGCACGTGGCAAGGGTTCTGGACGCTCGGACATCGAAATGCCTGTAAAGTCCTTGCTATGCATCGCAAGGAAACTCTCCTTTAGCGTCAGGTAATAATCAAAGTGGTCTGCAACACGAAACTGCACACGCTCCCCAGTGCCGAGTATCACACCGTAGTGGTCGGATACACGATCATCACCAATGAGCGTACGCAGCATCTCTGTGTAGCAGCAGAGCTGAATTGCATAATAGGGCTTGGGCTTACGGGCAAGCTTTGTGTCCCAGACCTGGTAGCGTCCGTCGTTGTCAAGAATCACAAAGTCGGACCAACCAGCAAACTCGCCGTGGGTAAGATATGCCTGATACACAAGCGGACTCGAAGAGTTCATGGCCGCCAACGTATCGGCAAGGGCCTTCGCATAATCCCTTGTATGCTCTATCGCCACAAGGTTTGGATACTCTGCGTAGAACTTTTGCAGCTCTTTCGCTTCGTGCGCATTACCCTCATCCTGAATCATCTTCAGTTGATCAGAATCTTCATCAGGCGTAAGCTCTCCCGGATTGCACAGGTGGTAATGGTCCATCCACGATGCAAATGGAGATGCCATGTATGTAATAAGGTCCGACGGAGAAAATATCAGTGTGTTATTGCGCAGTATCATATCGCCCCCATGTTATATAAATAGCCGTACCCTTGTGTCCCCAGTACCTAGTACCTGTGTACCCTCGTACCCTTGTGTACCTAGTCCCTAGTCCCTAGTCCCTAGTCCCTTGTACCTAGTCCCTCATGCAACAACTTCCATGCCGTTTCTTTCCCTCATCTCACCTCTGCATGACGCCGTGCCATCTGCACAAATCGCATAGCCACCTCGGCGTCGCGCTCAAACCCTTGGAAGGCCTTTCTCGATTCCGATTTCTTAACATCGGCAAACACCTCGTGGTTCAGCATCTGCGAGGCTAGAACTCCTGCTGCATAGGCTGCGGTGGTGCAGCGCCTATTCATCACCAGTGCCAAAGCTAACAGGACACTATGATTATGAAGTGCATAGAGGTACATTACCACTGTGCGTTCCTCAATGCTAAGCCCCCTGTACATGCGCTCAATGCGCTTGATCATGCGCTTTGCCTGGGCATGGATCTTGGCATCTACAGGCGTTGGCACGGGCTCAAAGGCTTGGTTTTCGATGTGCGTAACGTAGTTGCGCAGGAAGGCAAAGTCGCCGCCGAGAAAGTCGCGTACAGGACCGTACTCTGCTTCGCGCATTGCCTGTTCCGGACCCGGCACTGCATACAGAATTGGGTCGGACAGCACGCATTGCTCAAACGCTAGTGTGAGGTCGTCGTTGTCAACTTCGAGATAATCACGCATAATGGTAATCAGTGCCGTGAATCCGAAGAATCGCGGTGCCATGATCTCATCGTCCGTGATCGTTACCTCGCCCCGTTCAACAAGTTCAGAAAGCAGATGCTGCATAATGGCCTCTGACGGATGCGCCAGGGCTTTGCCGAATGCAGTGCGAATAACGTTACCACCGGCGACGAGGGCATAGCCCCCGTCAACCGGCATAACGGACAGTTCACGAGCTGAGATTGTGGCTGTCACGGGGCTCTCCTTAATCACGAAGAAGTGAAAACAGTGAGTTGCCCTTGGTACCAACCTTGTGACCCTTAGAGTCGCGGGTTTCATCCAGCTTATTATCGTAGGTGCCAACCTTGTGGCCCTTTGAATCGAACAGCACAGTACGGCTGCCCTCATCCTTTGAGCGGGCAATCACTTTGCCCTTCTCATCCTTGTACTCAAACATCGTCATGCCTCCAGACGAATAGTGAGAGAAAAACACACACTCTTTACGAAAGCGAAATTCCTGTCTGGGACGACGTTATATGTCGGCAGTCGGATGTACGGCGCAGAAGCAGAACGACATGTTGCGTCGTCTCACCAGCTATACTCGTGGTTCTATACTATTTTGTCGATGTCCGTGCTGAGATACTACTAAGGTTAAACGTATGCAGTCAGTATTGTCATATAATGAGCTAAAAGCTAAGCAGCGTGCAGAGCGTGATTCTTGGCCACCGGGCGTTGCATTGCGAACACACAGGGCGTTGAGCTGGCTTCAGCGTGCGGAAATGGAGAATGACGACCCCGACGCCGCATTTGTCTTTTTATGGATCGCGTTCAATTCTGTGTATGCTCGTGAGGCTGATGAAGATCTGATCTCCCGTGAGCATGAGAGATATGAGAACTTCTTGAAGCGCATCATTATCTGTGACAGAAAGAACCGGCTGGCATCGGTTCTCTTTGATCAGTTTTCTGATTCACTTCAGACATTGATTGAAAACAAGTACGTGCTGCACGAATACTGGCTTAATCAGTTCAAGCCTGGACAAGGGATTGACTGGGAAAAGAGTCTCAACATCGCTGTCAATCAGGCCAGCGGCGCTCAGCGAAAGCGAGAATCCCTCGCATATCTCATGATTGTTCTTGCACGCTTACGTGTACTGCGAAATCAAGTAGTGCATGGTGCTTCAACATGGAAGAGCAGTGCTAACCGGCAACAGATTCAGGATGCGGCCGCTGTGATGCGACAGATCGTACCGGTGATTATTGACATTATCATGTCGGATCCAGATCAGGACTGGGGAGACCCACTTTACCCTGTCCAGCACTGACTAGAGTTAGCCTAGTAGCTGTTTCGCCCTATCCTGCACCTGATCGAGCAGGCGCTGTGGGGACACAACCTTGAGATCTGGCGCCCAGTGTAGCACCCACGATACGAGCTCTGGGCTTACACCAGCCTGCATTGTGATAAGAAGTGTTCCATCTGGCTGTTTACGAATCTCTTGGGTCGGATGCCAATAGCTGCTCATGAAGAATTCTGCGAGTCGTGGGTTCGTCATGGCGATCTCGATCTTTACGGACTCTTTCTTGGCATCTTCCCATAGTCCAAAACGTGTGGACATAAACTGTTCAAGATCAAACTGCGGTACGGGCGGTGTAGGACTCGGCGCATCAAACAGCATGCGAATCTTGTCAATGGCATAGACGCCATAGTTCTTATGCTTGTTATGCCAGATCGCCACATAGAGTCTACCGAGATATGGTATCACCTTGAATGGGAACAGGAGCTGCGAAACTGTTTGATCGCCATACATCACCTTGATCCACTTCTTCTGAGCAACACTCGCGATTACGCCACTCAGAATATCCTGATCAACGCCTCCGGCGTAGTGTCCGAGACTTATAGAGGCCAGTAGCGCGTCTGAGAGGACAACCTCTCCTGGTGCGAAGTACTCAAGTTCGGTGCGCAGTTCATCAACCACATCCTGCAGTGATGACTCTCGCAACATGGGCAGAGATGCCTTGAGCATGTAAAGTAGAAACGACTCGTTCGACGTAGCCATGCTCATAGCTGTGATGCCAGCCCCCTTGCGCTGCGAGTAGTAGACTTTCCGATCACGACGTTCGACATCGATTGCAACGCCGGCCGCCATGATCGTGCGCAGATCACGTTCTATCTGTCTGGGAGAGACGGGCTTTATTGAGCTGTCTTCGTGCTTCAAATAATCCAGGATGTCCTCCACTGTGAGCACATGCCCAGCGGAGAGACGGCTAAGGATCTTTACAACTCTGTGGATCTGATTAGACATGCATTCCCGAACCTATTGCACTGCCTTTACCTCAAGATTGGAAAGATGCAACAGCAGTATGTAGCTGGCATTCTTTACTCTGCCTTCGAGGAATCCCCGGTAAGACTTTCCGCCATCCTGAAAGACCAGAGGTTCGTTGCCTTTCGCGCCGCCACCGATCATCATAATCGAATTCTGGTCGTGCAGCTGCTTCGACAGCTCAAACAGGAAATCAAACGTCAAACCGTTCGTATGTCGAATCTGGTATTTTTTTGCAAAGACAAGCTTGTTGTAGATCTCTGCCTTCGGAAACATTTTGCCCGGTCTCAGTGGATGTTCTCCGAGAACATTGGCCAACAGCTCCTTGGGTGTGCGTTCTTCTTTGACAGAACCGTCCGGTGCATGCACACGTTCCACATGCTCGATACGCGATACCGGTTTGAGATGTCTATCGATGTACACACGCGACGTACCGCGTATGAATCTACCGGTCATCTGCAGATCAATCTCAGGATCACCATTGATGATCGCCTGGGCTATCGCCTCATCGTCAGCATACGTTTGCGTGAGTGCCTCGTAAGAGTTGGCTCCCGAACTCTTCAGTACTCGAACCGTACGCGTTTCTTCACCAGACTGCGTTAAAGTCTTTACCAATGGCCGTTTCGGGAAACTGGTGATGACCACCTCCGCATCCCGTCCTTTGCTGTCTGCTAAATGTATTTTTCGTGACATAGAATGGTCGTTGTGTTACAGCATTGCAAAATCAGTTTCATCTTCCTGCTCCGTCGGCTCAAGATCGATAGAGGGGAGAACATTCACATTGTTGAGATATTCAAACTCCATCATCCGGCCTGTCAGCACGAAAGCTTCATCTCCCGACCGGATCACAACAGCATCAGCCCCTTCATAGTCGGCTCTGTAGTTGAACACAAAGCGGTATACAGTGCTGCCAGACAGTGCCTGAAGCAGTTCATTCTTTGCTGTCAGATCGTCCCACGTAAGCTGATACAAAGCCTGCACTTCCAAACTGAAAAGGTCTTCCAGCGATGCTGGCTGAAGTTCTATCGGGGCGTCATAGGATGATGGAACAAGTACAGCATCGGTTCCGTCCTGATAGACTGTTTTCAGTGTTGCTTTGTCCACCTCTTCGAAGTTTCCAGCAACTGTTTTCAGCGCGGTTCCCCCGGAAAGGACTATCGTTGCCCCGTCTTCTAGCAGATTCGCAGTACTGCAGGGATTTCCGTCACGGTCCAGTGCAACGTCTTCAATGAATCCGTATACCTTATCTCGATCAACCTTTGATATTCCTGCCTGGACATGCAACTTGCCAGCGACGAAAGTCAATTGCTTTGCCATGTCTATCCCTTTCCTGCAGATAATTCCCAACCTTTTTTGATGTGTTCTTCGCGAAGTGCGCTGAAGCGCTGCTCCACATCGGCCTCTGAGGCGCAGAGGTAGATCTCCTGCTCCAGAGGTGTCTTTCTCCCACCTGAAAAATCCGTAAACACCACGGCGTAGGCAGGATACGCTCCAGATGTTTCCTTGTTAGTCTGTATGCCTACGAACTTCCGAATTGCTGTTCCGCCCTTGCTGGACTTCGTGTACACCTCTCTCTTCACTACCGCAGAACGTGGTTCCTCCAAAGCTTGGCCAGCTCGCTCAAGGGGCTCAACCAACGTGTATGCCTGTGACGTCCCTGCCTCGTCAGGCGTGCACTGCTTATCTGTGCGAATGCGAACAAAATTTGGAGAAATCACGCTCAGCGTGGGCCGGTTGCCCTGCGAACTGTAACCATTTTTACCGTCGAACGACAAGCATGCTTTGCGAACAGGACCGTCAGTTGTCTCGTTAATAAGATCAAGGCACGATATCTCGACAACTACTTCTGGCCGGACAAATACGAACGCCGTCTTTGCACCTGAGACTTCTGTATACTCTGATGGAGTAGCAAGTTTATCAAGTTGTACCAGAAGCCCCTTGCGGTCTGCATCGCTGAATCCACCTCCGCATTTTGTCACGATCTGATAACGATCTTCTCCGAGAGCAAATCCAAGAAGGAGCTCGCGTAGCATGCCCTTCCTGTCACCAGACCCTTCCGCAAAGCCAAGTATTACCAAATCCAAGCTCAGGATCTGCTTGATCTTGTACGTGATGCTACTGGGTATTCTGACAATGACACCCTCTGCCCCATCCTGCTTTGCCGATGCATAGAACTCCAGTATCTCTTTTCTGCTCGTGAACACATGCTGCTGAATAACAAACACCTCGCTGTTTCCACGGACTATCTGTGCAATCAGTTCCGACTTCTCCTTCGGAGCAGATTCAACGTCAGAGCCGTTCATTGAGAGTATGTCGAAAACCCCGAAACGCACATCATACGAGGACGGATCTGCAATTGCGGCACTGACCTCACGGTGCGAGGCTGATCTATCCCCGACAAAACAGCAGAGCTCTCCTGCGAGCACAACATCAGTTGCGATTGCTTTGACTGCTGCTTCACAGATCTTCGGAACGTTGAGCACTTCGCCCTTTCGGTCCAGAAGAGTGGCCTGTCCGTTCTCGATAACCAGGAACGATAAGTGACCATCGTATTTAACCGAGGTCAAATAGTATTCACTGTCCGTAATCTTTATGGCTGCACTTTCCGGCTCAACGGCAATGTAGCGAGAGGCTACCTTTGGCTTATATGTGCGTATAGCTGTCATTGTACGGGTGCACTCCGTGATTATAGTAATGCTTGTTCATTGAATGTTAGGGAAAGTTACATCTGCCCTGCTGCTTGTCAAACAACTCTTGAGGGGCCTACTACTTTTACCACATTTATCGTAGCATACTTGCCTTTATATCTTCGACGGTGCTGGTCGCAATCAGCACTCAATAAACACAACTAGTACCATTTCTTTGCCATGCTCATGCCGACAACATCGACAATCAAGGACAAAACATTTCTGTTTACCGGGACACTAACTGAATTCACTAGACATGACGCTGAAGAACTCGTTAAGGCAAACGGCGGGAAAGTCCTTTCAGGTGTTACAGCCAAGCTGAATTTCCTCGTAGTGGGATCTGATGCAGGTAGTAAGCTCACAAAGGCTCAGCAGCTAGGAACGGTCACAATTCTTACCGAACAGGAGTTTATGGCGTTGCTTTCTAATGATACATCAGCAGGCAGTACATCGAAGAAAAAAGATAAACCTGCAGGTAGAAAAGCGTTCCAGGGTAAGAATCTGTTAGACATAAAGACTGCCAAGAAGTCCATTGATAGCTATGTCGATTTCGACGCATATGACTCAATAGATCCAAAAGCTGCGGCTTTGCTGGCTACGCTGGATGAAATGATCGTGCTCGATGGCATCCAGTACTTGGACGTCGAATCTGCAAGAGCCTTAGCAAAACACGTTGGTGAGGACATTTTGTCGCTTGGTGGACTAACGGAGCTTGATGCTGATGTAGCAGCCGAACTTGTCAAGCACAATGGTCCACTGCATCTGTCTGGCTTAACGACTATATGTGATGATGTTGCTGAGATACTGGCCAGAATGAAGGCTGAGCTAACTATATCAACAGATTTTTCTCAGACTCTTACGCATATCAGCACCTCTGTTGCTAAGCTTCTTGTTAAATGCAATCATGACAGAGAGATTGATCTAAGTGGCTTAAAAACACTATCGCTCAATGCGGCTAAAGAGCTTGCTCATCACAATGACAATATCATACTTGGCATAGCTGACATTGATAGAGACCTTCTGCTAGCATTTGACCAGCTGGAAGCTGATTTATGCCTTTGGGGGTTGACTACAATCAGCGACAATACTGCACAGCTCATTTGCAAACTAAAGGCTGGTGTGAGCCTACCAGAAGACTTTTCGGCCTCGCTCAAATCAATCAGCCCCTCGATAGCTAAAATGCTCGTCAAATGTAATCCAAGCCGCGAGATCAAGTTGGGCAGCCTAACGACATTTTCAGCAGAGGCAGCAAAAGAACTTGCAAGGCATACTAACACGGTCTCACTGGGTTTAACGGATATTGAGAGTGAACACCTTCGCCTATTGAGTAATGTGTCCCTAAGATTAGACAATGTTGGTTCCCTATCCGCCAAGCAGCTATCTGCAGTTTCCAGCTGTAAAAAGGGAATTTCACTGAATGGACTGAGACAGCTCGACTTGGCATCAGCGGAGTATCTTGTCAACGTCCGCTCCCATCTGGAGTTAACGGGTGTTCAGTCGATTACTGATGATGTAGCAAAAGTCCTTGCCACCTACAAGGGTATACTCCATCTTGGCTGCACATCGTTATCTGAAACGAGTGCGATAAACCTTGGTCGTGTTAAGCGCACGCCCGGGAAGAACGAGCTTCACTTACCGAACATTCAAAGCACAGCCGACGTGGCGGGCAATGGGCATCAACATCTAATCAAAGATGGGATAACAGTGCTACGTGACTTCCCTAAGTTGGATTTTAATCCAGAACGCGTCGTAGGTATCTGTTATGCATTAAAAGGAGGTGTTGATTATGCTTGGGACATCAGCACTGATGAATGGGAAGACGTAAAGAATGACGGCCAAGAATTTGCAACATTTCGTGAGATTGCAAAGCAGAATCTCTTCAGTACGATATTAGTCGAGTATTTCCCGATACACTTGAGAAGCAGTGTGGATTTTTATTCGGCACTTGCGAATAGTTGCAGCGAACTACCGATCGATTTTATTGCGGTTGCAGATGCAAAGATTATCTCGAATAAAGAATTGATGCTTCGATTTTTAAACCTAGATCAGGGCATTGGGACGTTACTAAAGTATGTTACTTCGAAACTTCGCAACGATAAAGAGTTCGTCATACGAGCAGTAAAGGCCCGACCAGACAACTTCCAATATGCATCAGATAAACTGCGGGATGACAGAGATGTTGTCAATACACTTTTGACTTCAAGTTGGTTCGACCAATTAGAATATGCGTCAAGTAGATACAAATCTGACCGAGCTGTTGCACGCACCATTTTGTCCCAATATGGCTCTGCTTTGAAGTATTTTAGCGCTGAGATAAAAGGTGACAAGGAGCTAGTCAAGCTTGCCTCGAATAGTTATCCTGATGCCATAAAATATGCAACTGATGATTTACTAGCAGACAAAGACTTCATACTCTCACTTCAATACGTATCAATTGAGTACGTTCACAAAAGCCTGCTGAATAACAAGAGCTTTGTGCTTCAGGCAATCGATAACATCAGTAGAGCCTATTTGCATGGATTCACGCTGTCCATCTCAGGAGGGCCCAAGTTATCCGATAAGCAGGGACAAGTTTTCCTCAATGCACTCCTTAAACACAAAATCGGTCCGGAAGCTGCTGCGAAGCTGCTAATGCTTAGCGGCTCTTTTGATCGCAATCTATTACCAGAACTAGCAGCAGACATTACTTTCGCCAAAATGCTCGTAGCAAAGAATGCAGCTAACCTAGAACATATACCAGATGAAGTAAGAAAGAACAAGGAGCTGATATCCTATGTTAACAAGATTGAGGATCGCCAGTTTGATACCATGACAGATGAGGAGACTCTTTACCTTATCAGATATTCAGATAACATCATTTCCGATAGTTTTTCCAATAAGCGGGAGCTCACCACCGTGGAGCTCAAACGCATTGCGAGTATCGTCACAACAGTTGATGATGCTATACTGTTGCTGAACCAGTCGAAGACGTTCTTTAAACATCTGTCGGCAGAGTTACGAGGAAATGAGTCAATTGCATCTGTTGCCTGCATTCGTTGCCCGGAAAACGCGAAGTACTTCACTACAGCAGTCTTAACAAACATCAGTTTTCTTGAGAATCTACTGCACGAAAACCCATCCGTGTTTCAGTATCTGCCTAAGCCTTACGCAAAGAACAAGGAATTGATACAAAGTGTTCTCCTGAGCCAACCATCGGTGTTTTCCTATATCGATAAAGCACTTCAGGTTGATACTGACATTATCAATGTTGTAGTAGAAAATGGTTCTGGACGTACGCTCGAATGCCTCGACGCAGTGCCTAACACGTCCTTGTGTGATCGTGATTTTGCGCTACGTGTTGCATCTAAAGGCTACTGTCTCAAACATTACAGGAATGACAAAGAGATTGTCACCTGCACGCTAAAACATGATCCCTACGCAGACGTTGGCAACATGTGGGATAACGATCTGGATATCGTACTGCTAGCAAAGGGAGGGAACTCTTGGAGATATGCTAGTGGTCTTAACGATCCCTCAAGCCCGGTTTACAATCGCCCGAACCTTTTTGCCATCAAGTTTTTGGAGAGAATCAGCAATTGTGATGCGGACAATTTAGATGTGGATGCGATAGATTTCATTCGTGCTTCTGGATACGATTGTTTTGAACGCTACGAGATTCCTCGTCAAGATTATGAACACGATGACTACGAAGAAGAGGAGTATGAAGACGATGATTATGAAGCTGATGATGATGAATGACCTTGCGATTCCTGAAGAGGTACGATGAAGATTCAAAGAGACGAGATAGTCGATCTTGAGTTC
Source organism: Patescibacteria group bacterium (assembly GCA_044238605.1). GTDB lineage: Bacteria > Bacteroidota > Ignavibacteria > Kapaibacteriales > Kapaibacteriaceae > UBA10438. The sequence goes on along the minus strand of JBIICY010000004.1, from coordinate 176,084 downwards.
TTAAAAGACGTGGGCGTTCGTGAACTCGAGATTGATGCGCCTGCAATATCTCACGTTGAAGCGCTTAATGGCAAGAACGGCTTGATATACCTCGCCATCCGGCCATGGGGCTCAACACGAAGCGGTAATGCTGCAATCGATCTGAGTCCGTTACACGAGCTACCGAACCTAACCAAACTTGTTCTTGGCCCCGGGGTATACAATATTAGTTTTTTGAAAGATCTTCCCTCAATCACCGAACTGGTTATAGAGGACGCCATGTCTCTACAAGGAATCGAGTCTGTGACCAACTTGCGCAAGCTGACCGTCGGAAGTTGTGGAGGTCTTCAATCGCTGCAACCTTTGAAAGCGTTGAACCTAGAATCGCTCACACTCGCTCGGAACCGATTTAACAAACGGCTTTGGACGGATTTCCTCGACTATATTGGAACTGCAACTGATGTTAGCGTGTACGTTGAGAAGTATAAGAACATCCCTACCATGCAGATCATGAAGATACCTGAATTAAGTGGCGTCACTGATTTCGAGTTTAGTGAGGACCGCTACTGGGGCAATAGTTTTAGCTTTAATATCAGCCGTAAGCCTTGAACGGTTTTCGAGTATTTTCGATTTCAAACACAATGAACCTAGCACTGGAGAGCATTAATGAATACCCAGGATTTGATAAACCTCATTGACATCGCTCTGATAGACGGCAAACTCGACGAGATGGAGCGCAAGGTACTTTATCAGAATGCCATATCAATTGGAATGAGAACGGCTGAATTGGAGTCCTTGATTGAGTCCAGAAGACTTGCGCTCAATTCACAACGACAAGTGCGATCGGCTGCCAGAAAGTGCCCCTCGTGTCAAGCGGTTATTCACAAGGAAATGATGACATCATGTGAATACTGTGGAGCCTCGTTGACAGCGACCTTGACAAGTCAAAAAGTAGATGAGTTTCATTCTAGCCTCATGAAGATAAGTAGCGATAGAAGACACGAAATGATCAAATCCTATCCGCTACCGACAGAAAAAAATGAAGTTATTGCCTTTCTTTCCTTAGCGACTCCTTTAGGACTCGAAGCAATCACAATCAGTGCAATAATATCTAGTACAAATCCGAATCTAATCAGCCGAGATGATCGAAGCCGATTTGATGAACGAGGCGCATGGCTCTCTAAAACGCAAGCATTGATTGCCAATTCTAGAGCCATATACGCTGACGATGTGTCAATGCAGTCCATACTAGATAAGTATGAAGCGCAGATCACACAAAAAAAGCGAAATCGACTTGTTATTATTGGAGCAATTATATTGGTGCTATCGGCAATAATTGCTTTGGAGAGTTAGTTTTTTACGGCATAAGTGCTTCATTGTGCCCATTTACCTGCAAGAGATAAAATCGATCTATCCGATAGCTTGCCTTGCACATATTTGTTGTCTCAGATACGTCCTCAGCATGCGATTTGCACATGGTCTCGCCGAAGGTACTACTTATTTTGAGGTGACTCTTTCCTATCCAATCGGACTGCTGAGGCTGATAATTAGACTCACGACTGGTCCTGAGTTACTAACCCACTTCAAATCCACGTCTCTGCATTCTTTATGCAGGAACGGAGATTGTCGCGTCTAATTAGAAAATCAATGTAGCAAAGTAGTAGACGCCCATACTCCCTATGATTAGAGCAAGCAGACATCCCAACGGAAAGGCACTTCGCACTTTAGATAACCGGCCATCCTCATCAATGTTTGGGGCACTACTTTTGACGTCATGACTTCCCCCGATACTGTATAGCTTTTGCAATGTGTTTGAAAAATGTCTAGGCACTATGAAGTTCCTTGTGAGTAGAGTTTGTACTAGTTGTGCCAGCATGAACATGATTGATGCTTCAACTATTTTGCATCCATTAATGTAACATTCGTGCATGCGTTTTAACCTGATTGCCAATAATCCTAACTCGATGAATTGACTTATAGCTTCATGTTAACATCTTTATTAAATAGAACAGTAGTATCACGATACTTAAGACTGCGATCGTTGCTATACAACCCAGCAACATATTATAGTTGTCGTTTCTTTCCTTACTACTGCGCTTTACCTCTGCATACTTTTCGTTAAGTAGTAATTCCCGCTCAAACTTGGCAATATTTTGGATGAAGGCTTCGTCATGAGCATAAAGAACTCGAGCATTATTGATTATTGCATGTGCTTTGAATGCCCATGCTCTTGAGATCTCCATACTTGCGCGCACAAATTCGGAATTGCTACCAATACCAGACAACTTACTCAATTGTACACGCTCTTCATCTGTCAGCTGACGCGCAGCTGGAACAGCAATTGATAGTGCCGCACTGATCTCATACTTTTCCAATGGTAAAGGATATGAGCTAATGAGTATCGATCGATCAGACAAAGGGCTTGACATAACCCTCTCATGGAACTGTCGCATTGATTCCTGATCGATAAGTTTGGTAAGCGATGTCCCACACCAATCACATATGGATGCTACTTCTCGTATTGGCTCTCCACATCGAGGGCATCGTAGCACTCGCGTGAAGCCAGTACCAGGCGTTACATGATTACTTCTTGATAAACCATCACGTCTACTGTCGACGAGATCAATGAGAACTGGCTCAGGGATACCAAGTTCTGCAGCTTTTTTCCGTAACTGTTGCATCTCGTTTGCATTTAACATACCATCCGAAAGAGCAACGTCGATGAGTTCTGTAAGCACACTCGTTTTGTTCATAAGTTGTTTTTGTTAAACGACTGTTGGCATGATGAGAACGTCGGTCTCAGTTTCAAACGTGTAAATTGATTTAGGTGGCCTATCAAAATCATATATATCTGGCCTTAGACCATCGTAAAGAACATTGATTATAATGCGTTAACGTGAATTGATTCGTGGAGTTTAAGGGCGACCGCTGCATATAGAGGCATCATCTTAGTGTGTAAAGTTTCTTTCGCACAGCCAACATCGCAGCACCTTTAACTTCAATGATCTTGGCTAACTGGTCTTCGCCTACGTGAAGCTCATGAGCGTCAAGACTTTGTCTTGGTTCGAATGGTGTTGCATAAACCACGCGCAGCTTTCGGATCGGAACTTTCCAATCTTTCATACTCGTTGTACCACCTGGTCTCGGCCCCATCCATTGTTGTCCCTTGAAGCCGTGCTTGTATATGAGACTTCGCATCGTTCGGTACTTTGTAGTTCGACCGCTACAAACAAGTACTTCCCACTGCGAATACCACTCTTTCGGTAGTGCAAGGATATTGACAGCACGAGAGGCCGCATACCGTGATCTTTTGTCATTGAGATTTTGTTGCGTGCCACAATGCTCGATTGCTATTACATCTGCATAGCCCGCACCAAATCGTGCATATAATCCATCGGGATAGGTCTTCGACCGATCACCGACTCTGTAGAGATATGGCAAAGAGGGAAGACCGGGCTCATGAGGCAGGGGGAACGGGAGATTCCGCAACCATATTTCTGGCCCAAATAGTTTCTGAGAAACAATCGGCCATTTACGAAGATCCTCTTTCGCTTGTGCATCTGTGTAGCGAAGCATTTGGGCCCTCCTGTGGTTTTTCAACTGTTACAGTTTTATGTTTCTAGCGTTGGTTAACTGGACCAACGATTGGTAAATAAATGTGATAAAACCCACAGTACTCATCGATTCATTTCACTCATCTCCACTACGGAAAGTCTGGCTTCCACTTGAGAATCGAGAACGTGCTTTAATGGGCGACGGCGATGGTTCTGGTTCTGACTCAGGTTCTGTGTCATAATCGAGCTCAATGTCGAGTTCAGCATCGTCAACATCATAGTTATCGGGGTAAAAGAGGTCCGGCCCCGTATAACCTGATTTGGGTACGCTATCAATTTCGTACTCATCGGGTTCTTCGCCGTCATATTGTATGTGAGAAAACACTCCGAATTCGCCTGAAGCGCCAACACGAATTGAACTATAGATTCTAAGTTTGCCTATGTCGAATTTCTCAATGTTATACCATTTGACATTCACGTAATTAACATTATCGTGATACCAAACTACAGCTACTTCGTCATCGCTCGAATGCAGCAGATCCCGGTACGACTCACTCACACCGGACGAAACAATAGGCATGTCGTCATATGCTACTTGATCAAGTAGTGTCGATCCCTCGTAGATGAGAGAAATCCGAAGAGTATCAAGATGAAGTTCACTTTCGATCAAATCAGATGAGAGTTGATAGTAGTCGTCCTCGTGCTGGCTTAGATACTCATCGCCATCGAATCCATGTAGCGGGACATTGATCCCATACACATCTCTTGCTCTGCTGGACAGATGCACCTCGAGTGTTTCATTACCAGCAACATCCGATAACTCGTCATCAACATCAACTTCTTCCTCATCCTCATCTGTGACGTCTGCATCATCATTGGCCCCTTCCTTGCTTTGAAGGCTTGCTATCAGGTCGAGCAAGGCTGCCTCGATATCGTCCTGTTGCACAGTTTCCTCTCCATCAGTGACGACTTCAGAGATTTCTGCCGAACTGAGATCTGATGCCTCTTCATCGAGTTTATCAGCTGGAGCTTCCAGCATCTCGATAAACCGTTTCATATCATCAATGATTGCGGCAACATTGACCTGTGGGATCGTGTGGTTGTACGTTCTACCACTCTCAGAGAATAGATCGATCGCTTTACCAAGGAGTACCTTGTCACTACAGACCTCTTCAAATACCGAGTAGAGAAGAAACTTAAGACCCTGACCACTACTATCAATGCTATCCATCGACAACGTGGTTACCTTTGATGTCGACTCTAGCATAAGAAACAACTTGCTGTTTAGCGTAATGATCTGTTCACTTGTAATGTTCATATGGTTAAACTTTCAGATTGATACAATCTGTTATATAGGGTTAGACCTGTCCAATTCTGACGGTTTGTTACTCCGTTCTTGATCTCGATACTTTAGTGGCGTGATGTTAGGAACTCCGCCGAGCTTTATCAGGTCTACAACCTGCTGAAGAGTTAAAACTAATTCTTCATCACTGTCACCCCTAGTAAAAGCAAAAGATTCAGGCTTGCTTGACAACTTTTGTGTCCCGCTCTGAGGAACGGGACCCATCTGATTACCAGTGCTCTCTTTAACTGTATCGTCATGTTTACTAGACGCTACCGCTTGCTTGCTCTTTTGACCTTGCAAAGAATTTACTATCCGAAGGCGGTCTGCCTCAAATGCCTGTAGCTTGAGTCTTGCCTCAAGCTCTCCAAGCTGAGCCTCAATGTTTGTCTTGTGAGCATCTGCAAACTCACTTTGTGCTTCGAGCTTCGATCGGAACTCGTATATCTCGCGCTCACGACTCTTGAGATTTGCGAGATCGTCCATCGTCACCTCAACTTCTCGCTGACCTTTTGCAAGCTCGAGCATTGCATTACCTTCATACTTGCGAGCATCAACCATGAGCTGATGAACAAGTGCACCATGTTTTACCTTATCAAACTGCGCCGACCGCTGCACAACAGCAAGGTCATTCAGTATTGCTTCAGATTCAACCTGGTACTTTCTTGACTGCACTTCGAGTATCTGGGTAAGCTCCGCGGCCTCAAATTGTTTCCGTAAGTCATCCATTAACTCAGCGTGATTGCGCTCTTTCCTCTTCTTGGCAAGGTCTGCCGCCGCATCATCTACAATATCGTTGGCTTTCATTGACTCAAGTTTTGCCTTTAGCTCGGCCAGCTCCGCCTGCTGATCAATACCGGCAATCTGTGCACGATTGTTACCTGATAGTTGGGCTCGAAGCAGCTCAAGTTCGCTCATTGCTGACTTCTGTTCTTTGGACAGATCCAACTGTCGACGGAGCGAATCAAGGTCACTCTCATGGTCTCTGACAGAATCCTTTTGGGACAGCCAGTGCAAGGTATCCTTCAGAAGGTCTTCGGCCTTTGCTCCTTCTATCTTCGACGCGATGTCCGCAAGATTAACCTTTCGCTCCAGCTCAAGGTCATCGATTGACCCCTCTGCATTCAGACGCGCCCGAAGTCTGTCTACTTCACTGTCTGCCTTGAGTTTAGCCGTGGCTTCACCCTTACTGCCCAACAATTCAAACACAGTTGCATATTCTGGAGAATCGAGTGCGATCTCGATTGCGCTGATGTTGACCTTTCGCAGTGCAATACCGAATGTTTCACGGAGCTCGTCGCCTGCTAGACTCTGCACCCGTTTGCTGAGTTCGATTGTAATCGTGTTTATCTGACTCATCGGCACACCTAACTCAAGAGTGGCACGTGAAACTGCACGAACAACTACAGCTTCGACTGCACTTTTGATCTTACTCAACAGCATTTCGAGCTTAAAAGTCTGTAAGCGGTTCAGCTTGAGGAACTCGTCTGCGCTGTGAATGGCAACTAGATATTCACCACGGATATGTGTTGGCACACCCGGATGGTCAGGCAAAGCAGGTTCAATAACACGTACATCACCGAGACCGAAGCGGAGGTTATATGTACCGGAAAGACTCAAAAAGTAAATGTCCGCCTTCAGTGATGCTGGCAAAGCACTTTCACTAGGCGTCGTATGATCAAGTTGTTTACACACCTCAATGAAGCGTCCGCCGAATGGACCCTCTATCTTGCTGAAACCATGATGATCTGAACCCGATGAATCTTGAAATGCCCAGTTTACGTACGCTGCGACTCCCATTCCGATGAAGAGTCGATCAGTCAACTTCGGCATAGCCCCATTCCATTTAATCACCAGGGCATTATCCCAATTAACAGGCATTTGATCTGTCCCGGGAGTCAATGGAGACCCATCCGCCGCAATAACCTCAGACGAAACAAGCAACTCACCTCTCGGTGCTTTGTCCTTTTCGTCATTCTTACTTTTCATAAAATCGAAGAAGCCCATGTAACGCCCCTTTTCGGAATTATTTCGTTAACGTGATTATAAATTAATACCTGTTTCTTACTCCCCGAGAAGCGCAGATATTTGAGAAGCATCATTTGGACGGTTTGTTTCTTTCAAATACTCGAGTGCATGCTCCAGCATAGCCTTACGCCTGTGAGAGTCAGTAACCTTTGACAGGATCTTTAGAGCTTCGGAGATTGTGCCATTTTGAAGTTCATAATCGAACATTCTGTTCTCGATGACCTCACGTATTTCGCTGATCACTTTCAACGTGTTGTCATCCCCGACTAAGCCATCATCGGAATCTGTTGTAGTGGGATATGATCTCCACTCAAGATCAATCTTTTTCAAAAGGGCAAGACAGCTGTCGTATGGACCTCCTTCACTGTATTTTTCCAGTCCAGCTACAATTGGATTCAGCCAGTCGAGAGCCTTGCGATTCATGATGATCGTCAGCAGCTCCGGTATTCTTGTGGTGTCGTTGCCCCTAGCATAGATCTTTTCGATGTAAGCTTCTTCAACGTTTTCAGAGCGCATGATTTGGTAAACAATCATAGCAGAGTCGTAGTTTTTTTGATCGATGAATCTATTGAACTCTGCCTTCAGATATTTGGAGCGAGACTCTTGAGTAGTCTGATTGTAAAAGTAAAAGGAAAAGCATGCCGCAAGTACCGTTACACCTATGATTATAGGCAAAAACAGTCGCCTGCTACCATGCTTGCTGGACGCCTGATATTTACCATCAAGGTCGCGAAGCTTCGCACGGTACTTTTCTGACATCTCAACGATGGTCGGATTTACATTGTATCGAGTTTCCAATTGAGAGACAGCCTGCTCGGCCTCTGCCAACAATTGAGCAAATGTACTGTGCAGTGGACTGTTGGACTTTACAGCCTTTGGAATATGAAGACTTGCAAGTGCAGTAATGGCGTCTTCAGTCTTGTTAAGCTGATCAATTATCCCCCCCCCATCTTTGCTCTTACCCTTGACCGAACCCGTATCGGCTCCGCAATTTGGACATACTAAAAGTATGTCGGCCTGAGTTAGCGGCAGATTGCACCCAGGACATCTAGGAGCCCGCTGACGGCGCTGTTCGATCAGCAGAGTGGCTGTTGCATGGTCTAGTCCGAGCACTGCGGCGCGATCAAGTAGCGCTTTCTCCTCGTCTTTAGATATCAGACCGTCACTAGCTGCTATCTCTAGCCATCTGTGAAACTCAGAAATGCTCATGGGACCTCAAGATTTGATATCGCACTTGTCATTAACCACAACAATCTCCAAAACAGTGTGAACTGGGATTGTTGATGTTGACTTCAAGGTTTCTTACTGCCCGATACATTGTCTTTGCCAATGTTTAGCTTCAGCGTCTTCTTAAAATCCCGTGCCGGCTGTTCAATGGCTTTTGTCTTCTGCGCTGAAGCTGGACTAATGACTGGTTGAGTTACAATGGCAGGTGCCTGCTGGGCGGGAACGGAGGCAGACTCGACGGCCCGGGCGCTGGCCCCACTTGATGCACTCTCCACAAGCTTCTGCCCTACGTTCTTGACATAAAAAGATCGATTATCAAATCGGTCTTTTAGCTCTGCAAGTTTGTCTTTCGCCGTTGGGATATCTGCGTATGGCCCAGCATATACGAGGAAAAAGGGTTTACCACTTAGTCCAGCATAATCCGGAATCCATAGATAACCAGCTGTGACAGCTTGCGCCCTGTATCTGTCTACCGTAGCGATTGCCTCTCGCTCGGATGGCACTGCTGCCAGACAGCATACATAGCTGTTTGAGATATCCTGTGCTAGGGCAGAGGCGTATGCACAGACTGTTATGGTTACAAATGCCAGTAGCTTCATCGCAAAATGTCAGAGCGCCTCACAGGCCACTACACATGATTTGATTATAGATCACCGCTGTTACAGACGATAATTTTCATCACAACATCTTTTTGATAAAATAGGTAAAAGGTATTTCTCAATCATGATCTAAGTCGAGATTGTTTAGATACGGACGACACTGCTGAATGTGATTTTAATGTTACCCTATTCTGGAGGTCATAGGCACCGTAAACCACTTTACTGTTTTGTCATGTTCACACGTAGCAAGCCATTCGTCTGATTTGTCAGCATTATGCTACCAGCTATCCGTAGGTTCGTACCACAATATTTTTGCAAATCCGCGACTAATTATACAATTATCTGTGAGGAGCTCACATTGCAATCATCATCATTTCCTTTTGAAGAAGTTGAAGAGCTTACAGAACGCGGTGCTGAAGCTGCTGTCGAATTCGGTGAACAAATCGGCTTCTACAATCTGACTCACCTATCTGTATCAGTGGCAACCATCCTCGCTCGACACAGAGGTGAGATAAGATTCTTTGCACTTGAAGGCCTGGAACCTGCAGTAGCGCGTGCGCTGATGAAGCACGAGGGATTTCTGGATATAAGGAGAATGAAGTCCTTGAATGTCGATTCTGCGAGACTACTTTTACAGCAAATGAGGGGGCGTGGTATCATCCAGATTCCCTATGTGCAGGAGTTGCACGTTGAGGAAGCGGCCGTCCTGTCAGAATATGGAGGCGAGCTTCAGCTTCATGGCCTACGTTCGATTTCTGAGGAGGTTGCCGGAGTATTATCGCGCCTACCGGGCTCTCTGTTGCTTGGCAAAGACGTCAATATCGATGTTCGAATCGCTCGACACATATCGAAAGTAGGATGTGGATTAATGCTGTGCTGCCCGACCCTCAGTGATGAGGTCATCCATGAGCTGGCGAAACCATCTTACGATCTCAGTTTAGACGGATTAACATCCCTCTCTCTAAATGCGGCGACATCCCTCTCGAATCACGAGGGCGAACTATTTCTCGATAGTCTTACAAGCCTCACTGAAGAAATAGCAATTCTCTTGTCCAAACACAGGGGGTCGGTCTTCTTGACAGGTATGAACAACTCTTTCGCGCTCTCCGAAGCCACCAAAGATGCTCTCTTGAACAATCCAAAGTTCGTGCTACCCAACTCTTGGGGCGTTACAAACGATAGTGATGTTTCCTGACCGTTCAGCAAGTGACTTGCTCGAGAAAGTAATCAACGGCTTCAAACAAATCCTCAAGCTCGGGTACTTCATTACGTTCATTTACCCAGTCAATGAGGTATTTCGTCATTAACCCGTAAAAATCTGCCAGCTGAGGATAAATATCACTGTATACCTCCACATCGGTATATGATTTAACTGGCAAATCCGGGCACTCATCTATAGCGCAGTGAACAAAGTAACCTACTGATGGCTGCAACTGTGACGTGTATTGTTCTTCGAGATACAGAATCATCTCTCCGAATGACAATGGGTTTTCTACAGTTTGCAACTTTTCACCAGAGGGCCCATCCGACTGATCATACTCCTCTGATGCTATGAAGTAGGTGTATCTGCCCCCTTCAACAGAACAGTATACCGACGAGTAGCCGTCAATCGAAACAAGATCTGGGCAAATCGATGCGACTTCGTGATACCTAGAAAACACATCCTCATCATCGTCATCGTCATCGTCATCGTCGTCCTCATCGTCCTCTTCCTCTACATCCTGTTCGTCAGCAGCGATAGGATTCAGCGTTGGGCGAAATGAAAAATCATACTTTGATAAATCTGGAACTGGCGGAAATGCATCCGTTTTGTCTGCTTCTGCATCAGCATCTACTTCTGCAGCATTGGCTGCGAACATCTCCCGAAGCTCTGCTATTTCCTTACTGTAGAGTTCATTTGTCTTACTAAAACGATCAAAGTTTTGCTGAACTGTTGATATACTTTCAAACTTTCCAAGTGCAATACCAACCGAGATATCTTTATATAATGCAAAAAGATCATCAAAGGAATCTGCAACCCTGTCCCGCATGTTCGTTAGTCGCTCATGCATCTGAGCAGCACGAGCCTCATCAAGTGTACCGTCATACGTTCCATCAAGAATCGACTTCTGCACACGTTCGAGAATGGCGCAGGTCTCATCAGCATCGCGGTAAATTCCAAGGAGAACTCTATTATACTGCTGCACAGCAGCCTTCATTGGGCCTTCAAGTGCTTGTAGTTTTTCATTCATCATCCAGATTCCTAGTGCTATAGGAGCAATCTCGCTTCAGTACGACACTTAATCAGCCAGTGCAAGGAGCTCGTTTTTGCACCCTATCCTCGGATAGAGGGCCTTAATGTCGGAACACATCTGCATAACGTGATATGAGAAGCAACTTTTATGATGCATACCATTTAAATTGAATCGTCTTTTTTCCTCAGACTTACCAAGTGTTCTCTGAGCCGCTGCACTGTCCAAATGGAATTTTTACCGGTCCTATGAATGGCTCTGTGGCAGTTAGCACAGAGTATTGATAGGTCTTTGGTTGATAACTTGGTTTCGCCTCCAAGCGAATTCAGCGGAATCTTATGGTGAACCTCGCAGTAATCGCCTATGACATCTCCGTATGCCTCACGGAAGTTCATTCCGCATGCCTCACAGTCAAATGTTGATTTGCCTTTAGAAATCTCTGCAATCTTTGCAGCTCGCAGCTCTCTCGAGCGCTCTATGATGTAATGGCTCACCAGGCTTCGCTTCCCCTCTCGGAATGCAAGTTCAAGCTCTCCGTCCATAACTGCCGACGTGCTTGATTTATCTCCTCGTCCCTCTCTCAGGATAGAATCAAAATCGGTTTCTGATATGGATCGAATGGCTCCTTGAAATGTAACACCCCATTTGGACGGGCTTCTGCCTTGAAAAATCTCGAGCCTAGGCACCATCAGTATAGCAGGAATCTCATTCTTGAAGGATACAACATTATTTAACTCGAGGTAGTATGGTGACAGATTAGCTTTCCGCTTGGCAGTTTTTATCTTTGATTCCCTGATGAGCACATCTGTGGACCGTGCCGCGCTCTTTATTGAACAAGAGCCTACGAATACCATTTCTTTAGGTCCAGCGAGGTAGATGACCGCTCTGTCACCTTTTTGGATCTTGCTACGATTGTGTGCGGACTCGCCTACACCCCAGAGACGTGCCACTTTGTTTTGTTGCCATACTTGCCTTGCGGTCATTGACCCGCCGGCATCCTTTTGGTCTTTACAAACGAGTATCCAGTTTTTCATACTTGCTAATATCGCACACTGTACCACTTCCTATGAATGTGATTATCATGGTAGGCACTACAAATCGAACATCTACTTGTTGATTTAGTATTTTCACCGCGTCAGCTTGAATCTTAATGTTCCAATCATAAACATTCGACATATCCATGCATAGTGAAAACAGTGCTGTGCTAACAGCCAAAGATCTTCATCCTGATGTGCTTAGTGAGCTAGGACCCCGCACACTTGCAGGATACAACTCAATCACAGAAGAAGCCGCTACAATCCTTGTTCAGGAGTTTTGCGATTTATTCCTCGACGGCCTTACTGCCATTACGCCTGCAGTTGCAGAGATTCTTTCGCAACATAGAGGACTGCTTCTGTCGCTCGATGGATTGAAGGATATCGATGCAGAAGTAGCTGAGGCATTAAGCGCATATAAAGGCATGCTGTTACTAAACGGTCTTGAACAACTTGATACAGAAGTTGCCAAAGCACTTGGTAAACACGAGGGTGGACTTGAACTTAACGGAATCACAAGCCTTGATGAAGATATAGCGCAATGCTTTGCAAAAGTATACGGCCACCTACCATCTCTTTCTCTCAATGGACTTGTTTCAATTGATCCGAGCGTGGCATCGATTCTTGTTAATGAAACGAAATCAGATACGGATTCTCACAGCACCGACAGCACGGAAGAGGTGTTCAACGATTTACTCACGCACCGGACATTATCTCTTGGTGGGTTGCAAATCTTGAGTATTGAACTTGCAGAGGTACTAGCCCACCACAAAGGCATGCTGATACTGAATGGGATCAGCAATCTCGAAATGGCAGTAGCTCAAAAGTTAGCGGCTTTCAAAGGCACACTGCTTGCTCTTGACGGAATTGAGAGATTAGATAAAGATGCAGAACTGGAGCTACGGAAGATTAGAGGTGTTTTGAGTCTCGATTCACTCGCACACGATGACCTAGATAATCATAACATACAACTGGACAATGATCGACGAAGGAGCAGATTCGTATATGACTCAGACGATGTCGAACAGCTCGGACTGAACAAGCCAGACAACGAGGCTAACGACCATCTTGATTCGAATGATGACCATTAACCGAAAAATGTAAATCAAACGGTGTGTCGCGCACATTTACCTCGCCCCGTCCCACCCGTTCGCGGGGTCTTCGGCTTTCGCGAGTGCTACGTCGTACCCAGTAATCAGTACCCAGTACCCAGTAATCAGTAATCGGGCTTCTCTGTTCGCTGCTCGCTGCTTGCTGCTCTCGGCTCGCTGTTCGCTGTTCGCTGCTCGCTGCTTACCTCACCACCTTCACCACCACTCTTCTATTCGCCATTCTTCCCTGCTCTGTTGCATTGTCGGCAATCGGGAATTCTTCTCCGTAGCCGATGGCTTTGAGGTTGGCGGCATTCACACCATAGGTGGTTGTGAGGTGCTTGACGATTTCGTCGGCACGCTTTTGCGAGAGTGTGCGGTTGGCTGTCTTGCGCTTGTCTTCGTTCTTGTCTGTGCCGGTGTTGTCGGTGTATGACTGTACCTCGACAACATAGTTCTTGCGCTTGATGATGTCAGCAACGAGTGCAAGGTCTGCTCGCAGTGCATCGGTTAGAGGGATGCTCGCGCTGTTGGTGTTGAGATCTATTCCAGAGAGTCTGCGCGTTGGCACGGGTACGGCAAGGTATTGGTACTGACCGCTCCACTCACCGCCGGTGTTAATGGGCTGGAAGTCGAACTTCATTACTTCGCTGCCGTCTTGAAACGGAATCTTCTCCGAATCACGATGCATGCTTGTCATGCTGAACTTGTCGTTTTCTTTAAGGCCAATGGATGCCCCTTTCAGGAAGAGGTAACCGTCGGCGTCGGAGGTAACGGACATTTTCTTGCCCGTAGCAATCGACGTAAACTCGATGGTCTCGTTGCCAAGGGGCGCATCAACAAGGATGGTGTCCAGAAATGCACGGACCGTCCGGAAAGCCATGCTGCCGCTGAGCTGTTCCTTGAGAGCCTCGATCTGACGCGCCGACTGTGCCTGCTTGTCGAGATTGGCCTTGGCTTGTTCGATCTGCTCTTTCGAGAGTGATACGGCAATGGGCGTCATGAGGCCTTCGCTGGGGACAGTAAAGACCTTCTCTGCACCGTTGAGAATGCCAATGCGCATGATGTATACCGCCACTTTTGATCCACGCACAACGCTAAACGTGGCCTTACCAATGGTGTCGGTCTTGGCGCTCTGCGAGCTCGATGTTGAATCATCGATCACAAGCACTTCTATCCCGCGAAGGGGCGTGTCGGCTTCCCTCGACAGCACGGTAACGCTCAGCTGCGTTGAATCAGTGCGGGAGATAGCACAGGTTGTAGAGAACAGGATTGCTGCGAGAACAACAATGAAACGCATCATAGGTGGTGATGATTAAGACTGTGGTTCAACAACACATAGCAGCGCGCCCTTTTCGATGGCGCCGCCCTCACTAGTGGTAACGTTGTGTACAATTCCTGCAACGGGAGACTTGATGGCATTCTCCATCTTCATGGCTTCGAGGATAAAGAGCGTTTCGCCTTTGCGAACAGTTGCCCCATCCTTCACGATAACTTGCTTGAGTAGTCCAGGCATTGGTGCCGCGATCTTGGTAACGCGGTTCTGCTGCGCCGGCGACGCATTTAAAATCTCCAGCAGTTCGCTGTTGCGTCCAGAGAGCACCTTTGTCGAGTACGAATAGCCACGAATGGTAACCGTTACGGTCTGGATGCCGTCGCTGTGAATATGCACGGGTACGAGCTGACCCTCATTATCCCACTCCCACAAGCCGGGTACGTCGGTTGGGAGCAGCACAATGCTCTCGCCGTTGTGTGAGGCCGACCCATTAGCCTGGAGTTCGATGTGCCGACGCTGTCCGTCGATTTCTGTGCTGACAACAAAGGTGCTAGTGTGCATGCTTGTACTCATGGATGCAAAAATACGCTTATGGCTTCTTGTACCAGCGCTCCTGCGTGGCAATGGCATCAAGGGCTATGTCGTGCTCAAACACGGGCACGGTCTGTACTTTCTGCAGTTCGTAGGCAATGCCAATCTTTGCTGCGGCAGACTCTGCAAGGAATCCGTCGTAATACCCTTTGCCATAACCGATACGCGCGCAGGTCTGATCAAATGCCACAAGGGGCACGATAATGGCTGTTTCGCTGCCAAAGAATGCGTGGTCTGTTACGATGTCTTCGGGCGCATCAGGGATGGGCTCGCGGATGCCAAAGGCCCCCTCACGCCACGAGGTACGCCATGTGATGCGGCAGTGGGTAAGGCGTCCGTTCGGACCGCTCACCGGCACGTAGACGTCCTTGCCAATGCCCCAGGCATATTCCATAAAGGGGGTAGATTCTACCTCCTCAAGCGTTGAGCAGTAAACATGCACGCGCGTAGCAAGCTGAAAGGCCTTGTGCTTATGCGCGCGCTCAAAGATGAGCTGGTCCCATAGGTCGCGGTCGGCATCGGCAATAAGCTTGCGTTTTTCAAGCACAGTTTCGCGAATCTCGTTCTTGGTCATTTCTTTCTCCACGATTGCCAGATCTCGGGTACGATGACGGCTGCAATCAGGACCCCGCCACCAACAAGCTGACGTGGCTCAAAATGTTCTTGGATCAGAACCCAGGCTATGATTGAGGCAAACAGTGGCTCAAGAGCATAGATAACACCCGCGCGAACGGGATGCGTATACTGTTGGTATCGGGTCTGGACAAATGTTGGTATGATCGACGCAAAAATCGAACAATACACTACTGCGATGATAAGGGGCTTATCCCATCGCACAACAAGATCTACAGTCTGCGGAGCAGCATGGATTGCGGCACCGATAACACCCATTATGCACGTTACAACGAACTGCAGAATTACAAGGCTGTTCTGCTTCGTCGGATAGTCGCGCAGCTGCGTCGACCATCTATCGATAAGTACCATGTAGAGCGCCCAAACAAACGCACTGATGAGCGTGAGTACATCCCCAGTCTTGACTCCATGCATATCGGGCTTTGTAAACAAGTATAGTCCCGTTACGATCAGGACGATCGATACAAGGTGCGAAAGCTGTATACGAGTCCGGAACAAGGCGAACTGGATAACTGGAACGAAACCAACCATCGTACCGGTGATAAACGCAGATGTAGACGGGCTGGTCGATGCCAGACCAAAGGTCTGCAGTATAAAGCCTGCGCCATACAATACTCCAAGGATACTTCCTTTCTTGGCAACCGAGGCGTCGATCACGCCAAGTGCGGTAGGCCATAAGAGCATACTAAGTACTGCAGCAACGAGAAACCGCAGTGCTACGAAGGTACTTGGGTCAGTACTTGGATGCACTCCGTCAACAACATCACCTACGAGCACAAATGTGCCACCCCACAATGCAGTAACCGCTACGAGGAGTATTTCTGCGGTGTGACGCTTCATGCAGGGACCATCTCGGCAACGAGCTGGTAATAGCGCGCTGCTGCCTTCATTCCTGTATGGAAGTTGCCAAGATCGAAATGCTCATCCGGCGAGTGCGCGTTTTCGTTGTTAAGTCCAAAGCCCATAAGCACGGTAGGCACGTTGAGCACCTGGTCGAACAACAGCACAACAGGGATCGAGCCGCCCTCGCGCGTAAATCTGCACTTGGTGCCAAAGGTCTCTTCGAGTGCCTTTACGGCCGCATGCATAGCTGGAGAATCGCGGTTTACAAGCACGGGGTCTGCTCCGTGCAGGTCTGTGATCTCTACAGTTACGCCAGGGGGCGTAATGGACTTCACATAGCTGATAAACTTGTTTGCTATGTCGTCATGACGCTGATGCGGCACAAGACGCATGCTTACCTTGGCCATGGCACGCGCCGGCAGAACTGTTTTGGCGCCTTCTCCGGTAAAGCCACCCAAGAAGCCATTTACGTCGAGCGTTGGACGCGCCCCAAGGCGCTCGATGGATGTGTAGCCGTCTTCGCCAAAGAGTGTGTCTACGTTTACATCTTGCTTGAGGCGCTCGTCGCTGTGACCAAGCGCTGCAAGGTCTGCGCGCTCTTGCTCGGTAAGCGCAAGCACGTCATCATAAAACCCTTCAACCTTGATGTGTCCGTACTCGTCCTTGAGCTTCGAGATGATTGTTGCAAGGGCGTTGAGCGGATTCTGCACGGCACCGCCGTACGAGCCCGAGTGTAGGTCCCGGTTTGGACCCTGCACGTTGATCTCCATGTAGGCAAGTCCGCGCAGGCCGTACACAATCGATGGCTCGCCTGGTGCGAACATCGATGTATCGGATACAAGCACGGCATTGCACTTCAAAAGGTCTGCATTCTCGCGTACAAACGGAGCAAGGTTCGGTGAACCAATCTCTTCCTCGCCCTCGATGAGCAGCTTGATGTTGATCGGCAACTTCCCTACCGTCTTGTAGATAGCTTCGATGGCCTTTACGTGCAGAAACACCTGCCCCTTATCATCTGTTGCGCCGCGGGCATAGATCTTGCCGTCGCGGATAACTGGCTCGAATGGCGGATTTGTCCAGAGGTTCAAGGGGTCTACTGGTTGCACGTCGTAGTGACCGTACAGCATTACCGTTGGTGCGGACTCGCCTGCTGAGAGGTCTTCTGCATACACGATAGGATGCCCCGGCGTTGGATAGATCGTAACCGTGGGCATGCCAATGCCCTTGAGGTGATCTGATAGCCACGTGGCGCAGTTCTTTACGTCGTCCGCGCATGCAGGGTCGGTGCTGACGCTACCGATTGACAAAAACTCTTTGAGCTGCTCTTCGTAGAGCGCGGTGTTCTGCTGGAGGTACTCTTGGGGTGTCATGTTTCGTAAAAGAAGTTATGGTTTCGAAATAGCTAGGTTATACACGTCTTCGTACATCGGTACGATGGTGTTGATGTCGAAATGGTCGATTACGCGCTGGCGCGCATTCTCGCGAAACGCGGCAAGTTTCTTTGGATGATTCAGCAGGTCGAGACAATACTTGGCCATTCGGTGCACGTCTCCAAGTTCAGCTACAAAGCCTGTTTCGTCGTGACGCACCACTTCGGGGATACCGCCGATGTTGGTGGCAACAACAGGAACAGAACAGCTCATGGCTTCGAGTGCCGACAAACCAAAGCTCTCCTGCTGCGATGGCAAGAGGAAGATATCGGCAGATGAAAGCAGCTCGGGCAGACCCGACTGTTTTCCGAGGAAGAGTACGTGGTCTACTACGTCCAGCTCACGGCACAGGCGCTCTGCATCAGAACGCTCGGGTCCGTCTCCTACGAAGACCAGGCGTGCATTCACGCTCTTGCGCACTTCGGCAAGGATGCGGATGCAGTCCTGCACGCGCTTTACTGGACGGAAGTTTGAGACGTGCATCAGGACAAAGTCTGCATCGCCGCGGACCTTTGATGCTACAGCAGAGTTCTCGTTGCGGACGTATACCTTGGTGTCAACAAAGTTTGGGATAACCTTGATATCAAGATCGTTTCCGAAGCTCTGCCGTGTCTTCTCCTGCAGAAACCCAGAGACAGCCGTCACCACGTCAGACTTTTCCAGCGAAAACTTCACAATCGGATGAAACGTAGGCTCCATGCCAACAAGTGTGATGTCTGTTCCATGAAGCGTTGTCACAAGTTTGAGGGGGCGAGTGGTCTGTGAGATCTCTTTTGCGAGATATGCGCTAATAGCATGCGGAATTGCATAGTGAACATGCACAACATCCAGCTGCTCATACTTGGCAACATCCAGGATCTTGCCTGCCAGAGCCAACGTGTATTGGTTGAACTCCATCAGCGGATACGACGGTGTCTCTACCTCGTGGTAGAAGATGTTGTCCTGAAACCTATCCAGCCGCATCGGCTGCGCATACGTGATAAAATGCACGCAATGCCCGCGTTTTGCGAGCTCATGTCCGAGTTCTGTGGCCAAGATTCCGCTACCGCCATAGGTTGGGTAGCAGACCATTCCAATGCGCATATCTACCTTTGTATCAGATGTCCTTTCAACCCTACCATACGGTAACGAGCCAAAGCGAGTTCGAAATTACCATCAAACGCTCAGTCTTTCGGGCTTTTCTCGTGCCGGTGCAAACCAAGCAAAAGGCGCAGGAGTTTCTCGATTCTATCCGAAAGGAGTACTGGGATGCCGTGCATCATTGCTTTGCGTACAGGTTGGGTCCGTACGGACTCGAGTCTCGCATGTCCGACGATGGCGAGCCCTCCGGTACGGCCGGTAAGCCCCTTCTTTTTGCGTTGCAGCGTGCAAAGCTCTCGGACTGCATGGTTGTAGTTGTGCGCTACTATGGGGGCGTAAAGCTCGGTGTAGGACCTCTCGCACGGGCCTATGCAGAGGCTGGCCAAGGGGCTATCGATGCCTGCAAATCGGTGCTAGTAGAGCCGCGTATGAAGCTTACGGTGCACTGCCTATACGATGATGTGTCTGTTATCACCAGACTGCTTGAAGAGGTAGGCGCTGAGTTCGAAGCAACATATGGCGATGCCATCAGCTTTGATGTGAATATTGCCGAAGCACATCGGGAGTTTCTCCAGCAGGAGATCATTGCCCGCACGAACTCCCGAGCGGGATACTCAAAAGTCACCACCGAGTGAGAACATCCACACCGGAGCAGACATACCACCAGTTTGCTCAAAGCGCCACGCAACATCGATGCGCAGCGGCAGGCCGAGTGCAACGTTGCGCACGCCAACACCAACGCTCTTGAGCATATCTCCCGTGTTGTAGTCTCCTCCGCGCTGCAGTGCTTGATTGAACGATTCCCAGTACGCATTGCCTGCGTCAAAGAAGAACTGTGCCTGCATACCCTGAAACAGCGATGGAATGGGGCCAGCCTTGAACGCAAAGAGGAACGGGAAACGGAACTCGACGTTGGTAACGAAGAACTGTGAGCCATTGCGCTCGTTGATACTCCATCCGCGAAGGGGCCACCCTGGACGCGTAAACATGAAGTCTTCTACGTTGACGAATGGCCATGCACGAATACGTCCGTTTGACTGCGAGATCAGATTATCGGTTCCACCGATGTAAAACTTCTGCGCCTCGGTTCCGGCGCTTATACCAGCCGTGCCACGCAGCGCAAACGAGTACATTCCGCCTAAATGGATGTAGTGACGTGCATCAAGACGTGCTGTGGCAAACTCTAGCCCCTTACCCGACCATTTGGGCGAGCCCTCTACGGTAAGGTTTAGTCTGGTGCCCTTCATCGGCGCCCACATGCCCCAGATGCCGTCATCAAGCACGAATGACACACTTGGCACGGTTACGAAGAGCGATGGCAGCTGTTCCTGCGGCACGTCCAGATTGTTCTGCGAAAGGCCCAACACCTGTAAGCCTGCATCTACTCTCGTGTAGCGGGTAAATGGGTAGGATGCCTGGAAGTCCAGACCATAACTGCGCACACGATACCAGTTCAGACCAAACTGACTTGCACGCTCAAGGAAACCAGCGTTTTGAAATGCCGCAATGCGCAGGTCTATCAGGTTTGGAAGGTAGCTGTAGGAGAGGAATATGCTGCTGTTGTTTAGATCGTAAAAAAGGTTAGCACGAAGGTAGATCTCGTGATCGCCCATCATATCGGAGAATAGCATGTCTATCTGACCCGTTGCGCCGAGGAAGTTGTCAAACCCAGCATTGCCCGTTACGATGTCGGGCGAGAAGGCAACCTTGTAGTCGCTTACAGCAGAGACGGTGTCATAGCCTTGGTCTCCGTCCTCGGAAAGGTTTCCGTCAGGCGAGACTACGAGGTCTTCATTGGGCTTTACGGACTTCTGATCTGCTAGATCAACATCGAAGTTCCCGTAGCTAAATGTCTCTGCGGCTGTTGGTTCTGCCCTTTTGCTGATAATCTCCGTAAGAGCATTGCGCTCCTGCATTCGCTGCTTCTGAAACAGCGTTACCGGAAGCGTATCCTTGGCCTTGAGCTCCAGTGGAAAATCCAGCTGGAACAGGTCATATCCTACACGGTTCTGGGAAGCAAACATCAGCTTTGTGCCGTCAAGCGAAAGCGAGATCTGCGAAACTTCCTGCAGCGAATTGGTAAGGGGCACTCGGCTCTTGGTTGCAAGGTCCATCTTCCACAGGTTGCTGATGCCGTTGTAATCAGCAACGTAGAGCATGGTGTTGCCCTTTGGTGCGATAGCAAGCGAGTACTTCCCTACGTCTGGATCTTCTGTGATGCGCTCAATAGAGCCGCCAGCAAGCGGGACGCGATAGATATCACGTGAATCCACGTCGTGCTTGGCAAGATCAAAGCCCAACGGCACATCAGCCTGCGATAGATATGCCATGCGGTCGGAGATGAAGTACACGTATGCACCATCAGGAGACCATACAGGTGTCTGGTCTGTGAAGATGTCGTTGGTGAGTTTGGACGTGGTCTTCTTGAACGTGTCGTAGATGTAGATGTCCCGCTGCTTGCCCCCTGTATCGGCATCAAATGCAATGCGGCGTCCATCTGGAGACCATGCCACGCCCCCTATCGTCTGCATGTTCAGGGTTATGCGATCGTAGTCACCAGAAGTAACATCTACGATGTAGATCGCATCCTGACCAGGAGCCTTACCAGCTACGGCAAGCTTGGTGCCCTTAGGGTTCCACGAAATGCCGGGCGTAAGAAAGTTCAGCTCTTCGAAATCCGCGCTGCGTCCGCTTGTTACGAGTTCTTCTACTTCCTTCGTCTTAAGGTTCATCAGATACACACCAAAGGTGCCGCTTCCTCTGTCGGAGATAAACGCAACACGGTCACCATTGGGCGAAATCGCCGGCGATGTGTTGTAGAAGTTATCGTCCTTCTGGTGATTCGTAAGGCGCTTTGCGAAGTCTTCTACATACTCGTATTTGCCTACATCGGGGAAGTAGTACTTCTTCTCTTCCTTGACCCAGCGCTCGGACATGTCTTCGACGTTCATTTTGAAGGCCGACATAAACGCCTGGTCCAAATCACGCGTCATGCGCAGTGCGTTGAACACCATACCGATTTTTGCTTTGCCGTATGTGTTGGCCACATACGTCCAAAAGGCCTGTCCACCACGGTAGGCGAAGTATCCGTTAAGCTGATCAAAGCCCCGTAGATACTCACTTACGGCCACATCACGCATGAACATGTCGGTCTTCACATCCATACCATCAGCACTGGAGAACTCGGCAAATCCCTCGTTCATCCAGAGTGGGATACGTACGGCGTTAGGGTTGTTTACGAGTGACTGTATGCTGCCGCCATAGAACATGTCGTTCAGAACGGCGTGGACCAGTTCGTGGTGCACAACATGACGGAACTTTGAATAGTCGCCTTCAAAGGGAACGACGATGCGGTTTTTGAACAGTTCGGTAACGCCACCAATGCCCTCGGTCATCATCTCGCTAATCACGTTCGTCTGCTGGAACTGATTGTGCGAGTTATACACGATGAACGTGATACGCTTGGTGATCGTATACCCTAGCTGCTCCTGAATCGTTGTGAGCGCAATCTCTGCTTCGCGCGATGTGTACCGGGCAAGGTCGGGCTTGCTGCCGTGGAAGTACACATCAAAATTGGCTGAGGAGATATAGCGCCAGTTGAATTTCTCGTACTGCTTCTTGTTCTTTCCAAACGGCGTAAATCCGCCGAGCATTTGTGCCTGCACGCTAGATGCGGCAAACAGGATACTAAGGGCGAGAACGAGGGTAATTGTAGGGGGCTTCATGATGCATCAGTTGGCGGCTTATCACGCTGACGCTTCCACTTCGGATTTGTTGCGAGGTAGGTCATCCCACTTTCTGCCGCCGCCTGTTCTGCCTCTTTTTTGTTTTTGCCGGATCCGGTTCCAATCACGTTATCGTCCACGATAACGTTCACAGTAAAGTGCTTTTCGTGATCCGGACCTTCCTCTTTCACAACCACGTAGCGTGGTGCTGCATGCCCCCTGCCCTGGACAGATTCGAGGAGCAAACTCTTGAAGTTAGTGTCGTGCACGAGAGATTCTCGCACCATGATCGGTAGGAGTTTTTCTACAATGAATCTGCGGACTTCTTCAAAGCCTCTGTCGAGATAGATCGCAGCGATCACCGATTCCAAGGCATCGGCTAGCATTGAGTCATTACCGCGCTGAAGCGATTGATTTGCCGAATAGCTCAAGAACAGGTAGGTATCCAGCTGCAGTGCGCGCGCGCAGACTGCCAGCGACTTCTTGTTCACGATCCACGACCGCATCTTCGTGAGCTCGCCCTCGAGCACTTCGCGGTTGTTGTAGAACAAGTACTCTGCTGTTACCATACCGAGAATAGCATCACCAAGAAACTCCAGGCGCTCATTGGAACGGTGATCTGGCGTGTTTGCTACCTGTAGGTAACTACGGTGTGTAAGAGCCTGTTCGTAGAGCGAGGGAAGATGAATCGTTACGCCGAGGATCTCTTCGAGATTGCGCACACGTTCATCGTCCAAGAGCCCCATCGGGGGGAAGATTTCTTTAAATGCTGCGTTCGAGGCGTTGCCGCGCAGTGCTGTGAATTTCAGCAGATTCGCGTAGAGCTGACGAACAATGTCTTTCACAACCTATTCCGGCTGGTGAGAAGGATCTTATTCTGCAAAGGCCTTGAAACACAACGTTGCGTTGTGTCCCCCAAAGCCGAAGGTGTTGCTCAGAGCAGCACGTATTTGCTTGTTCTGAGGCTTGTTGGCAACATAATTCAGCGTGCAGTCTGGATCTGGAGTGATCTGATTGATCGTAGGGGGCGCTATGCCCTTATTGATCGCCAGAACCGTTGCGATGGCTTCGATAGCGCCCGCGGCCCCGAGGAGGTGGCCAGTCATAGACTTCGTTGAGCTTACTAACAGTGCATCTGCATGATCGCCGAATACGGTGCGGATGGCGGCAGATTCGCCCTTGTCGTTGAACGGCGTGGACGTGCCGTGCGCATTGATGTAGTCGATATCCGTTGGCTCAAGACCGGCGTCCTGAATTGCCATCTTCATCGACCGCACAGCGCCTTCTCCGCCCGGAGCTGGCTGCGTGATGTGGAATGCATCATCAGTAAGACCAATACCAACGATCTCGGCCAGGATATTCGCACCGCGGTTCATGGCGTGTTCGAGGGTTTCCATCACGATTACACCGCCCCCTTCACCCATCACAAACCCATCGCGGTCGAGATCGAACGGACGGCTTGCTGTGTGAGGATCATCGTTACGTGTGGAAAGGGCCTTCATGGCATTGAATCCACCGATGCCCATAGGACATACGGATGCTTCGGAGCCGCCTGCCAGCATGACGTCCGCCATACCTCGCTGCATGATCATAAATGCATCTGCGATAGCATGCGAAGACGTTGCGCAAGCCGACACTGTTGCGTAGTTCGGTCCTTTGAAACCGTATCGAATAGCAATGTGTCCTGCGGCAATGTCAGAAATAAGCATCGGCACAAAGAACGGTGAAATCCGATCGGGCTTGCCATCACGTTCGAAGAGCGCCTGCTGCTGAATGTGATTCGTCCACATACCACCAATGCCCGAGCCAAAGACTACCCCGGCACGCTCGTGGTTCACAGCTTCGATGTTGAGCCCAGAATCTTCAACAGCCATAACCGCACACGACATAGCATACTGCGTAAAGAGGTCCATTCGCTGAACCTCTTTACGAGTGATATGCTGTGTAGGGTCGTAGTTCTTTACCTCACAGGCAAACTTCGTGTCGAAGTGCTCCGGATCGAAACGTGTGATAGGGCCAGCACCAGAGCGGCCTTCCATCAGTCCCTGCCAATAGTCAGCAGCCGTATTCCCGATTGGGGTAACGGCTCCAACACCTGTAATGACAATACGTGGGATCACTCTCGACATAGTTATAACCTGTGGTGAAGAAAAGTAAAGGGACTAGGTACTAGGTACTAGGTACTAGGTACTAGGGACTAGGGACTAGGGACTAGGGACTAGGGACTAGGGACTAGGGACTAGGGACTAGGGACTAGGGACTAGGGACTAGGGACTAGGGACTAGGGACTAGGGACTAGCACTGGAGACATAGTACATATCAAAAGGTACCTGGTACCTAGTACCTAGTACCTTCGTCGATCTTCCTTACGCCTTCGACTCGATATACGTTACAGCGTCTCCAACTGTTTGGATCTTCTCGGCATCGCTGTCGTCGATCGTAAGGTTGAACGCCTTTTCGAATTCCATGATGAGCTCAACGGTGTCGAGAGAATCTGCACCGAGGTCGCTTGTGAACGACGCAGAAGGTGTTACTTGTGACTCTTCAACGCCAAGTTTGGCAACGATGATTTCCGTCACCTTTTGTGCCACTGCTGACATATTAAAACCCTTGAAAGAAATGAGGTTAAACTGAATTGCGAATCTACAACGGCTTTGCGATTGTTACATCGCAAGACCGCCGTCTACATTGAGGACTTGTCCGGTGATGTATGACGACTCCTGTGCCAAGAAAAACGATACAACACTGGCAATCTCGTCCGGCTGAGCACCGCGCTTCATCGGGATCGACCCGAAATAGGCGGCCTTTTGTTCGTCGTTGAGCTTGCCAGTCATGTCTGTTTCTACAAAGCCCGGAGCGACGCAATTTACAAAAACGTTACGACTGGCGAGTTCGCGGGCGAGCGACTTTGTAAGCCCAATAAGGCCTGCCTTGGCGCTGCTGTAATTGACCTGTCCGGCATTGCCCTGAAGTCCAACGATGCTACCGATGTTGACGATGCGTCCGCTGCGCTGCGACATCATGGGCCGCGCAGCTGCTCTACATGCGTAGAACACACCTGAAAGATTGGTGTCGATCACCGACGTCCAATCCTCTGTGCTCATGCGCATCACGAGTCCGTCTCGGGTAATCCCTGCATTGTTCACGAGTCCATCGATGCGTCCGCCCTGAGTAACAACAGCCTCGATAAACCCTTTTACCTGTTCTTCATCCGAGACGTTTACCTGAAGGTACGTTACGTTACCACCGGCAGCGCGAATCTCCGATGCCACTGCTTCGGCGCGCTCAGGCTGCGAGTTATAGGTAGCGAACACATGCGCCCCTTCAGCAGCAAGCCTGCGCACAATTGCTTCGCCGATACCGCGCGAACCGCCAGTAACAGCAACTACTTTTCCCGTGTGATCAAAGGTCTTCATGATTATTCTCCGTTATCCGTTGTATCGAGCTACATCTGCGGCTGTGTCAACACCGTCAATCACCGCTTCAGCAAGCGTACGTTTCACAAGTCCCTGAAGCACCTTACCGGGACCCATTTCGCAGTACGTCGTGATTCCATCAGCCCACATGGTATTCATCGTGGACGTCCACAAAACCGGTGATGTGAGCTGTCTGATTGCGCTGCCTTTAAGTTCTTCCGCATCATTGACCGGCTTGCCGCTTACGTTTACGTAGACAGGCACGGTGGGTGCTGAGAATGTTGTTGCCTTGATCTTCTCTGCCAGCCCCTGTTCGGCATCGGCGAGAAGGGGCGAATGGAACGCACCGCTCACCTGCAGCTCCTTGACCATCTTGGCACCGCGTTCCTTGAACACAGGCATGCAGGCACGTACGTATTCTGCAGAACCGCTGATAACCACCTGACCGGGCGAGTTGAAATTGGCCGGAACGATCACGTTGCCGTCTTGACCATTAAGCTCCTGGCACACCGCGCGCACGGCATCGTCGTCGAGTCCTACCACAGCAGCCATCGTACCTGGAATCGCATTGCCAGCGTCCCACATTAGCTGCGCCCGCAACTGCACAAGCGTTAGGGCATCTTCAAACGTTAAGACGCCTGCAGCATGCAGGGCTGAATACTCCCCGAGGGAGTGTCCGGCAACGGCTGCTACACCATCTCTCGATGTGAGCGCCAATAGCATTGCTTCGTGCAGAAAGAGCGCGGGCTGTGTGTACTTGGTTTTGCGGAGTTCGTCTTCCGGACCGTTCACCATGATGGCATGGAGATCGTATCCGAGAATCTCGTTGGCCTGCGTGGCAATCGCACGGGCAGCGTCGTAAGCATCAACGAGATCCTTCGTCATACCAACGTACTGCGATCCCTGTCCGGAGAATAGTAGAGCCTTTGACATCGCGTTATACCGTCTCTTTCTGTTCCAGCGACCAGCGCAGGAGCACCGAGCCCCATGTGTACCCGGCCCCAAACGAGGAGAGCACGAGATAGTCGCCCTTGTGTACCTTGTTCGTTTGATAGAGCTCCGACAAGCAGATCGGAATCGTACCAGCTGTTGTGTTGCCGTACCGGTCGATATTGATCATCACCTTGTCCTTGCTCAGCCCCATGCGTTCTGCCGTAGCATCAATGATGCGCAGGTTTGCCTGGTGCGGCACAAGCCATGCTACATCATCGGCCGTAAGCTTGTTGCGTTCCATGATTTCGTAGGAAACATCTGCCATGCCCTTGACCGCGCTCTTGAACACTGCCTGACCTTCTTGGTGGATGTGGTGTTCTTTGTTGGTCACTGTCTCAATGGTAGGTGGATGCAACGAACCCCCTGCCTTTTGGTACAGATGTTGTTCTCCGTTACCGTCCATACGAAGTATGTGGTCCATCACTCCGTATTCATCCGACTCGCTAGGTTCGAGGATCACGGCACCGCAACCATCACCAAAGAGCACGCATGTTGTGCGGTCTTCAAAGTCTAGAAGCGTGCTCATTTTGTCGCCACCAACGAGCAGAAGCTTCTTCGAGGCGCCCGACTCGATAAGTTTCGAAGCTGTAACAAGTGCATATAGGAAGCCGCTGCACGCGCCCGCAAGGTCAAAGCCCCAGGCGTTCTTTGCACCGATCTTGCGCTGCAGAATAGCCGCACTCGACGGAAAGATTCTGTCGGGCGTAACAGTTGCAATGATGATACAGTCGATATCTTCCGCCGTAATACCTCGCTGCTTCAGAACTGCCTCGGCAGCAGGCACGATGATGTCCGTGAGACCACCTTCAAATGCAAAGTGACGCTCGCTAATCCCTGTTCGGGTGCGGATCCACTCATCTGTGGTGTCTACCTTTTGCGCAAACCAGTTGTTGTCATAGACTCCCTCCGGCACATGATGCGCGATGGCTGTAATCACAGCTTTCATTGTTGATCTCTCGTTTCGCGAGGTATGGCAAGCTTGCTTTGGATGACGCGGTTGACATCCTTGCGAACCATTTCCTCGGCTTTTAGAATCATGTTTGTTATGGCAAGGGGCGAGCCGCTCCCATGCCCGATAATCACAACGCCATTGACACCAAGCAGCGGCACGCCGCCGTATTCCTGGTAATCCATACCGCTGAGCACCCTTTTGAGAACGGGCTTGAACGCACCGATGATAAGCTTTTGCATCAGCCCCTTATTCGCATAGCTTACAAAGCGATGCTTCAAGAATCCAAGGATGCTTTCGGCAAACTTGAGGACGATGTTGCCTTCAAATCCGTCGCAGACTACGATGTCTACCGTACCCTTCAGGATGTCTCGTCCCTCTACATTACCGGCAAAATTCACGGCACTGTTCTTGAGCAGTGCGTGTGTTTCCCGCACAACCTCGGTGCCCTTGCCCTCTTCTTCGCCAACGTTGAGAAGTCCAACTGTTGGGCTCGAAATGCCTTGCATCAGTTCGGTATACACGCTGCCCATCACGGCAAAGTCGTGCAGGAACCGGGGCTTGCTGTCTACATTAGCCCCAACATCCACAAGCAATGTTGGCCTGCCTGTAACCGTTGGGAAGAACGAACCAATCGTTGGACGGCTTACACCGGGAATTCGTCCGAGCACCATCGTGGCAGTTGCCATTACGCCGCCTGTGTTGCCAGAGGAAACAAAAGCATCTGCATAGCCCTGGCGGACTAGGTCCAGTCCAACATACAGCGATGAGTCTTTACGATGCTTTACAATCGAAGAGGGTTCGTCGCTCATGCCCACTACGTCCGACGCATGAAGAATTTTCACACGGCCGCCGGAAGTTCCAAGGTGTTTTCGGATGTCGTCCTCACGACCGACGAGAATGATTTCCACATCCGGGCCTAGGGCCTCTAACGCACGAAAAGCCCCCTGAACTTCGTTCAGTGGGGCAAAATCTCCTCCCATTGCATCAACAACTACACGCCGAGGGCGTGGAGTTTCTGCTAGTGCCTCAATTGTTGTCGTTGTACTCACCGACGTCCCACGTCACAGTGCACAACAGTGCAGTGATTAGTCGACGTTGATAATCTTGCGGCCGTTGTAATATCCGCAAGAGTGGCAAACGATGTGCGGCTGCTTTGCAGCACTGCAGTTAGGGCACGACATTATTGTTGGCGCTGACGCCTTGTAATGTGTACGACGCTTCGCACTACGTGATTTCGAGTGGCGGCGCTTTGGATTTGGCATGACTGTATCCTCGGATTACGTTCGTTTTAAATTCTTCAATGCTGCCCACCGATCATCTACTGGCTCATCATCAGCAGCACGAGCTTTGGGTGCAAGTGCCGGATGCAGCTGCTCCAGCGGTACGTCTCGATATGCCGGTGCTACATGGCGCAATGGGATTGCTACCGCTAACACCTGACGCACATCTTCGGTGATGTCGATGCGCTTGTCTTCCTCACGAATTCCGCGAATCACCTCTTCGTCCAGATCCTGCCCCTTACCAGCCTGTTCAGCTGCAAGTGCTGGATCTACGATGTACGAAAGAGAAAGATCGGCCGAAATATCTTCGTCGAACTCCTCCAACGAACGATCACATGTGAAGTGCGCCTGCCCTGTGGCCGTGGCGTCGATGGTGTATCGCCGCCCATGCTTTTGAAGCAGACCCTGCACCGTGACCAGCCCCGTATACTCCGCAGGGAGATGTGGAATGTCCTGGGCCGTCGATTCGATTGTGAAGGGATGATTCCCCTCTCGAAGACCCACGATGTCGAGTGATATCATGGCAGTGAGGCAGAATCGTGTGTTGACAAGACCGCAAAAATATGGCGTAGAAGCTAAATTACCAAGCATTTAGCTCTAGGTTACTTGCCTAGAGACTGCAGGTTCTTCTTTGCCATCTGATTATTGGGGTCGATCTTTAGGACTGCCTGATAGGCTTCTTTGGCATTATCAAGGTCCTTTAGGCCCTGGTATCCGATGCCCAAATACAGCCATACGATGGCAGACTGAGGGTTGATCTGGGTACCGATCTTACACCGGTCTACGATTCCCTTGTAGTCGCGCTTCTTGATATCGAAGTTATTCAGAGCATTGATAGCGGCAATTCCGTAGCGCTTTTCATCGTTTGATGTTGATGTCTGCGCATTGGCGATCACGCCGTTCAGGAGCGAATCCCCGATCACTTCATCACCCTTGAGCAGGTAGGATTCTCCCATGAGCTGCTGCGCCCACATGCTCTTTGGCGAGATCGTAAGGGCACGCTGGTAATATGTAATGGCGCTATCAACCAAGCTGTCTGCAAAGAAATTGTTCCCGATCAGGATATTCACGCGCGTGTCGTTACTGTCGGAACAGTTGGCAAGTCGCGAAAGAAAAACCTTGCTAGAGGAAGCATATTGCTTCCGCACTTGGAGCAGGAAGCCAAGACGGAACATTGCTGCGCACTGCTTCGGGGCTTTATCAGAAGCTACGAGCATCACGTTGATGGCTTTCACGGTGTCACCGGCCAGGATCAGGGCTGTACCGTGATTCCAGTAGTCAGTTGGCTCCCATGATGATTCGAACACAACGGCTTCATCGTACTTCTTGGCACACTCGCCCCATTTCTTTGCATCATAGTTACAGCGGGCAAGCATCAGGGCAACCTTTGACTTGAGCGAGTCTACCTGGCGTGCAGCATCCTCGAGATGCTGCTGAGCTTCATCGCACTTGGCAAGCTTGTAGAGCGACTCACCAAGGAACCACGATGCCATGGGCTCTCCCGAGCCTACAGGACGCAGCACGCGATACTCCTTGAGGGCACTAACGGCCTTTGTGTACTTCTTTGCGTAGTAATAGATCTTGCCCTGCTCAAACCACGCGCGAGCGTTCTTCGGATCAAGCGTAGAAACGGTTGTCCACTCATCAAGACACTTGGTCAGATACTCAGTGGCAAGTGCATCATCGCTCTCACGATTGCGCATTTTCCAATAACAGATGGCAAGATTAAAGTGAGCTTCAACGTTATTGTTGTCAAGATCCAATGCGGCACGATAGTTATCGGCGGCGTTTTCAAGGATCGGACGCGGCTTCCAGTTGAAATACAGGTTGCCCAAGGCAAGGTATGCCAAGGGGCTCTTTGAGAACTTCGAACGAGCCGTCGTTGCCACGAGCTCAGCAGAGACCAGACTGTCTGCCGCAACCAGAGCATCTACGTGAGCAAGGGCCATCTCTACATCGTCAACGCCTTTACGGAACTTCTTGATTGCTACACATGCCTCAGCGGCCTGATTGGTTGCGATGAGCGCATTTGCGTAGAGCAGCACGTTCTCCTTTACATCATCATCGTCTTTATAGACGCGCTTAGCGTATTGGGCTGCCGTATCAAGGATGTTCATTTCCAGGTAGACCTTTGCACCGAGACGCAGCCGGTCGATGTCTTGCGGCTCCTTGGCAATGGCCACACGAATAAGCTCGAGCGCCTTCACGTAGTCTTTTTCTTCTACCGCCTTTTGCGCATCGCTATACTCGTCTGCACGGGCAAGGGCCGGCACAAGACCTGCAATGAGCATTGCACAGCAAAGCATTCTAGAAAGCATATGGTTCATGGTGGTTCTGTACGGGTAAAAGTGAACGGGGCGCAAAAATACCCAAATTATCTCGAGATAATCGACTGCTAGCGTGTTACCAAACGGGCATATCAGCCCCGTTTAATCCTCTTTGTACAGGGTAATCTTGGCATAGCCAGGCTCAATTCCCCAGTCAAAGAGCTTCCGCTGCACCTTGGCGCTGCGCGTAACAAACTGCATATAGCCGCTGGCAAGATCACGCTGACTTGGCGCTCGTTTAAGGTAGACGTAAATCGGCACCGGAAACGGGTACTGCCGCATCATCAGGTATGACGAGTGGACGGGTTTGGGCCAAACATGAGCGCCCGTTGAATCGGTATAGCTTAGACGAAGCATCTTCACACTTGAGTCGCGAACGTATTGCGACAGCAGTCCAAAGCCGATGTATGCTCCAACCTTCGAGTTGATAACGTCTTTTACTGAGTCACGTGTGGATACAGATGCCACCGTACCCTTAGCAGGTTGTGATCCATTTAGGACTACGTTGACGATGTTCCCGTACACCGAGGCATCGGCCCCTCCGGGAACAACAAACTGCGGGTTCTTTGCAAGTTTTGGGTAACTAGCCAGCACTGTGGCATCGCCCCGAAGCCAGCCGCGAATGTGCTCGGCATTCATTGTATCGTACGGGAATGTGCGAGGAACAACAACTACCAGAGCATCCATTGCCAGAAGTGCACGTGGCAGCGAGTCTGCACCGGCCTCTGATCGGAGGTCGTTTTCCACCGGTGTATAGGACCGCGCAACGATAGCAATGCGCTCTGTTCGATTGAGCATTGCATTCATTGCCTCGTCAGCAACAGCTTCCCGAAAGGTGATCTCCGCCTTGGGATGTTCCCGAACGTACAACGGCTGAAGTGAATCGATCAGCGTGCGCACTTCGGGGTCGATCAATACCGTGATAGCGCCTTGAAGGGCAGATTCGTATCCAGGCTGACCCTGCTGCGGCTCGCTTGTGCAGCCGATGATAACGGTGATCATCACCAGCCCTGCTGCGATGGTCCATCCCCTACTACTCCGGGTCTGCATTTCGGCTCCTTGTGATAAACTGGGCAACGCGTAGCGCACCAAACAAAAAGACGACTATGCCGAAGGTTTCTTGAAACGGCGAGCCAAGAGTGCCTACGGATATCTCCCCCAAAGCGATGAGCAGACCAACTATGGCAACAAGACTTCGGGCAATAATGTTCACAGCATACATGGGGCGGCACCAACGGTGATGAGATATGCTTAAAATAGAAAAAGCCCCGTGCCGAAGTTGACACGGGGCTTGCTGGTACGTGTTAGCGTTGGCGGAATGTTACCGGACGCTGCAGACGGCATGCCGTTGGCTGTCCGTTTGCGTTCTTTGCCGGAGTGTACACCGCGCCACGAATTGCCTTGATGGCAGCTTCGTCGAGGTCGCGGTATCCGCTGGACCCTTCAGGATCGACTTTCACTTCAGAGATGCGTCCATCCTTACCAACAACAAAGCTCACAAGCACGGTGCCTTCAAAGCCCATGCGGAATGACTGTGTTGTGGTATACAGATCACGGAGTTTCTTCACGAGATCGCCTTCGTCTGTAACCGGCAGGAAGCCGTCTTCGAATTCGAAGGCATCCATAATCTCTTCTTCTTCCTCACGCGGAGGACCACCCGCACCTGGGTCAAAGCTTAGAACACCTGAATCTTCACCACTACCGCCTTGCGAGGAAGAGCGGTTGATCTGGTCCACATTCGCAAAATCCTGCATGTCTGCAGTGATCTCGGCATCCGGAACAGCTACCGGCGTGCCTGCACGCGCGGCTGGGGCCGGAGGCAAGTTTGACGGTGGTGGCGGAGGAGGTGCTTCCTCTGTCTGTGACTGCGGCGGAGGCAAGGCTTCGAGTGAAAGACGCGAAAGCTTTACCTTCACCACCTTTGGAGATGGAAACAACCACTCCGAGATGATAGGGCCAACGAACGTATACAGAGCTATAAGCAATAGCATCAGCATCGTACGTACGAATGCCTTTTTCGTATTGCGCTGGATCAGCTCCTTGATCTCAGCAGCACCATACTTGGTGCTGTCGAGAACCTCATTTACTGCTGCCGTTGTCATAGTCCCTTGATCCTTTCTTCGTCTTCGGTCTTGTCGAAAGGAGAAACTGTGAACTTGCGCTTACGCTCATTGATACCAGCGGACTTGAGTCCCTGCAGGATATCAGGTTCGGACGCATTCAGCACATCGAGCACTTGAACCACAAGACCGTATTCGGCACTTGGTGAAGCCTTCAGCACAACGATACATCTGTTCTTGAGCGTAACGTTTTGATCTGTTACGTACTTCTGCAGCGTCTTCAGCGTATACTTTTCGGGTGTATCCTTGGCCATGTTGGCAAAGATCACGCCGTCCTCACGAATACGGACCGTAAGGAGTTCTGACTCTTTTACTTCTACTGGCTCATCGATCTCTGGTGGAACGTTCATCTCCATTGTTTGTGGAGTGATCATCGATGTGGTCAGCATGAAGAATGTCAGCAGGAGGAAGGTAATATCCACGAGCGGCGTCATGTCGAGACGAAAACCAAGACGCTTTTTGGCCTTGCGCTTGCCTTTCTTCCCCCGCCGTTCGGATTTCCCTCCGCCTAAATCACCACCACCGCCTGCCATGAGTTACCTCGTTGTTTACATTTTCTTTTCGGTGACGAAGTTGAAGGTTGTGGCCTTCTTCTTCCTCATCTCGTTGATCGCAGTTTCAATCCACTGATACCTCAGACGCTTATCAGCGTCGATGGCAAACGATGCACGGGGATTGACAAGCCGTGCCTGTTCGATGATCTGAGCAAGCCACACGGTATCCATGACCTTGAACGAAACTGTCTTATCGTCCATGCCTGGAAACTTCAACGACGTCATTGCACGACGTAGGTTCACTACATCCTGTTCGTTGATCATGGAAACGTAGTATGCTGTGTCCTTGAGGACCGAGTCTACACCAACTTTGATGATGACGAGGTCCTTGTCAGCAAGCTTCGCAGTGTCAACGGTGGTACGTGGACGCTTGATCTCGACCTTTTGTTGATTTTCTGAATCGCTCTTGAACTTCGCAGTGAACATGAAGAACGTCAGCAGGAGGAACGTAATGTCCACCAGCGGCGTCATGTCCAGCACAAAACCAAGGCGCTTCTTCTTGATTTTCGACATGTGATCTTCCTTAACCGGAGTGGAGCTACGTTAGGCTTTTGTGCCAGTCTTAACAGCGAGTGACTGCATGAGGTCGAGCAATGCCTCGTCCATGCGGTACGTAAAGTCGTCCACCTTCGATGTGAAGTAGTTATAGGCAATGATCGACAGGATAGCTGCGATAAGACCGCCGGCGGTGTTATAGAGAGCTTCTGAGATACCGATCGAGAGAGCCTGTGCAGAAACCGTTCCCGAAGCACCGAGTGCTTGGAACGAGCGGATCATACCAAGAGTTGTTCCAAGAAGACCAATCATCGTTGCAACCGAAGCAACTGTTGACAGGATTGGAAGGTTCTTTTCAAGAAGCGGTGTCTCAAGGTTCATGTTCTCGTCGATCACACGCTGTGTTTCGGCGATCTTCTGGTCACCAGTAAGTGCGGCATCCTTTTCGATCGACTGGTAACGCGAAACTGCTGCGCGAAGCACGTTGGCAAGCGATCCACGCTGTTCATCGCAAGCTGCGATTGCTGCGCTGTAATTGCCCTTTTGAACATTCTCAACAACTGTGTGACCGAACGACTTCATGTCGCCCCTGCCCCCTGCCTTACCGATCGTAAGCATACGCTCGATCGTAAAGGTGATGGCGATCAGGATACAGGCGATAAGAAGACCTACAAGGAAGCCCCCAGTATAGATCGTGCCGAGTGCGTTCTTTGGGTCGAGCTTTTCGACGTCATTAAAGTTGCCAGGATTCCCCAGAACCATGTAGTACAGGAGATATGCTGCAATCGTACATCCACCGATGAAGATCACGTTCGTCAAGTTCTTCATACTTCAACCCTTGCTGAGATAGATAATGTTGTTAGTTCCGTTGTTTAAAGTCGTCGAATCTACGAAAAATGACGCATCCCAGAGGTGATTTGGTGTGCTTCATTACGATATCGTTACGTTTATCGCTCTACGACTATCAGCCTTGGAATGCCTGCCAGATCGGGGATTGTTGTGGTTACAAGTCCATGCGAGTGCATAATGTTTTCCACATCGAGGTGCTGTCCATACCCTATTTCGAGGAACATGTAGCCGGCAGGGCTGACAAGTTGATTGAAGATTTCGGCAGCCCTTCGATAAAACGTGAGCCCGTCGGCATCGTCTGTCAAGGCTTGATGCGGCTCATGGGCACCCACTTCGGGCTCGAGCTCCTGCATGTCTTGCTGCCCGATATATGGAGGGTTCATCGTCACGATGTCCCACGGTCCACCAGGCGGTACTTCGGCAAGGAAATCACATTGCGCAAAGGTTATTCTTCCAGATGCATCAAGTGCCTCAGCGTTCTGTCTGGCAACGTCGAGCGCTTCAGACGAGATGTCTACAGCAGTCCACGCAGTGTTCCGTGTGTGCTTGATGATCGAGATCGGCACGCAGCCAGAGCCGGTTCCTATGTCCAGACACCGAAGCTCCTGATCTCCCCGTGCGTTGCAGTACCGGGCAACTCTGTCTGATATGAGTTCTGTTTCAGGCCTTGGAATCAGCACTGAGGGCGTTACGATGTACGTGCTTCCGTAAAAATCTGCCTTGCCGGTGATGTACTGCAGCGGTTCACGTGCGATTCTGCGCTGAACCATCGAACGCAGCAGAGCAAGTTCATCCTTCGAGAGGGGGCGGTCGTGATCTGTGTAGAGATCGATGCGCTTTACATTCAGCACGGCACAGACCATCATCTCGATGGTGCGCCGGGCCTCGTCGATTTCTCTGTTCGTGAAAAATTCCTTGCCCCACTGGATGATATCACGAACGGTCCAGACCTGTGGCAGTTCAGGACGCGTCCGAGACATAGTAATCCTGCAGTGACGTAGACGTGAAGACTTGCTCACGAAGTGCCTTTACACCATGCAGTGAGGCCTCAGCCGCGGCAAGGGTTGTAAAGAACGGTACTTTATACTTCATCGCCGTTCTGCCCATCACGGCCTCGTCGTAGCGGGCATTCTCTCCGAGCGGCGTGTTGATCACAATTGCCACGTCGCCGTTGGCAATCTGATCAATGATGCTTGGTCTACCTTCATAGTGCTTCAAGACCTTTGTGGCTGTGACGCCGTGCTGCTCGCAGAAGTCTGCCGTTCCGCTTGTGGCAAGGATCTTAAATCCGAGGTCTGCATAGCCCCGTACCATTTCGATGGCACGTTGATTTTTATCGTGTGAGCTGAGCGAGACAAACACGCTGCCTTCATTCAGAAGTGTTTGTCCAGCAGAGATGTGAGCTTTTACAAGTGCCACACCAAAGGACGAATCCATGCCCATTACTTCGCCCGTAGACCTCATTTCCGGACCCAGAAACACACTGGCATGCGGGAATTTTGCAAATGGGAACACAGATTCCTTGATCGCCGTACGCGTCATCTTTGGATCGAACTCGGGCATGTTCAACGATGCAAGCTCATGCCCTACCATCACGCGTGTAGCGATCTGTGCAAGCTTTACGCCCGTGGCCTTTGAAACGAACGGTACTGTTCGGGAAGCACGGGGGTTTACCTCAAGCAGATAGACGTTGCCGTTCTGCACAGCAAACTGCATGTTGAGGAGTCCGATAACCTTGAGCTCCTTCGCAATCTTTACTGCATGTTCTTTCATCACATCTAGCACGTCCTGTCCGATGCTATATGGCGGAAGAACACAAGAGGAATCGCCGGAGTGAATACCGGCTTCTTCGATGTGCTGCATCATCCCACCGATAACAGTGGTTGTGCCGTCGCTGATGGCATCAACATCGAACTCTGTTGCGTTTTCGAGGAAGTGGTCTATCAATACCGGACGCGACGGATCTTCGGCTATGGCTTTACGCATATATGCACGAAGAGCATCTTCGCGATAGCAGATCTGCATGGCACGTCCGCCAAGCACATATGATGGACGCACGAGAACTGGATACCCAACCCGTTCAGCGATTTCAACTGCGTGTTCTTCGTCGGTGCTTGTGCCCCATGGTGGACATGGGATACTGAGCTTTGAGAGCAGATCTCCGAAGCGCTGTCTGTCTTCAGCAAGATCAATGCCTTCGGGAGAAGTACCAATCAATGGCACACCGGCCTTTGCTAGACGCTGCGCAAGCTTCAGCGGGGTCTGTCCGCCAAAGGTGATCACTACGCCATCAGGCTTTTCGAGGTCGATAACATTCATCACGTCTTCGAACGTTAGCGGTTCAAAGTACAGTCTGCTTGTTGTGTCATAATCCGTTGACACTGTCTCCGGATTACAGTTAATCATGATTGCTTCGTACCCCATCTCGCGCAGAGCAAACACTCCCTGTACACAGCAGTAATCAAACTCGATACCCTGTCCGATGCGGTTAGGACCGCTACCAAGGATGATGACTTTCTTGTTCGTGCTCGGCCGCGCCTCGTTTTCCGTATCGTAGCATGAGTAGTGATATGGTGTTTCCGATTCAAACTCTGCTGCACAGGTGTCAACGGTCTTGAAGACTGGAAGCACGCCGAGCTCACGCCTGCGCTGACGAACATCCTCTTCGGATGCACCAAAGAGCAAAGCAAGCTGTACATCACTGAAACCATACCGCTTAAGCTTGTGCATTCTAACGCGTGAAATGCGAGAGAGCGATTCCGCATGGGAGCGCACATCATCGATCAAGCTCATAGCTTCATCAACAATCTGCTTACACTGCACGATGAACCACGGATCGTACTTCGATATCGCATGGATCTCATCAATGGTCATTCCTGCACGCAGAGCATCGCATAGATCATCCATCGAACGAGACGTGCGCTGTCCGAGTCGTACATGCAATGGGGCTTGCGTTTCCCCATCGTGCGGAGTGTCTTCGAGATAGCGCAGTTGATCAAAACCAAAACCGTAGCGTTTCTGTTCGAGAGACCGCATGCACTTCTGTAATGCTTCCTTGAAGGTGCGGCCAAAGGCCATGGCTTCGCCTACAGACTTCATCTGGATACCCAGCGTGTTGTCTGACTCGTGGAACTTCTCAAAGTCCCATCTCGGAACCTTTACAACCACATAATCGATCGAAGGCTCAAAGCATGCAGGTGTTTTCTTCGTGATATCGTTGATGATCTCATCAAGCGTATAGCCAATTGCAAGTTTGGCGGCAATCTTAGCAATCGGGAATCCGGTTGCCTTTGATGCAAGGGCCGAGCTGCGTGACACGCGAGGATTCATCTCGATCACGACCATGCGTCCGTTTGCAGGGTTAACGGCAAACTGGATATTCGAGCCCCCTGTTTCAACTCCGATCTCGCGGATGATCTTCAGCGAAGCATCGCGCATGCGCTGGTATTCGCGGTCTGTGAGCGTCTGTGCTGGAGCAACGGTGATCGAGTCACCGGTATGAACGCCCATTGGGTCAACATTTTCGATCGAACAGATGATCACCACGTTGTCCTTGGTATCCCGCATCACCTCGAGCTCATACTCCTTCCAGCCGATGATGCTCTCTTCGACAAGTACTCTGCTAATGGGGCTTGCCACCAGACCGTTCCGCAGAAGCTCGCGATATTCTTCCATGTTGTAGGCAATGCCGCCGCCTGTTCCGCCGAGCGTGAACGATGGACGAATGATCGCAGGAAAGCCGATCTCGTCGATCATGGCCATGCCCTCTTCAAAGGCATGCACAAAACCGCCACGCGCCATATCCATGCCAATCTTATTCATGGCATTCAGAAACAACTCGCGGTCTTCGGCCTTGTGTATCGATTCGATCTTTGAACCAATGAGCTCAATACCGTACTTCTCAAGAATGCCCTCTTCATGAAGCGCAACAGCAGCGTTGAGAGCCACTTGTCCGCCCATGGTTGGAAGGATTGCATCAGGCTTTTCTTTCTTGATCACCTCTTCGATGTAATACGGGGTGATCGGCTCTACATACGTGGCATCAGCAATATTGGGATCCGTCATGATGGTTGCCGGATTCGAATTGATCAGTACAACTCTGAATCCTTCCTCTCGGAGCACCTTGCATGCCTGCGTTCCTGAGTAGTCGAATTCGCAGGCCTGCCCGATGACGATCGGACCGGAACCAATGACGAGAATTGTTTTGATGTCTGTACGTTTTGGCATTGTTCTGTGGCAGTGTTAACCGTTGTTCGAAAAAATCATCTGAAGCACGGCCATGCGTGTTGCAACGCCGTGTGTAACCTGTCTGTGTATAAGGCTCTGAGGAACCGACAGCAGCTCTTCGTCGAGTTCTACACCTACATTGACTGGGCCTGGGTGCATGATAACGACGTTGGGGAACTGTGCAGCTCTACTGGTGGTCATCGCATAGCGTTCACGGTAGACGTCGACACTCGGAACGATATCATCGGTGATGCGTTCACGCTGGATTCGCAGCAGAAAGATCACGTCTGCCCAGGTGAGTGCTTCATCAATGGTGTCAAAACGTTGGAGGCGAGAAAGGTCGGCGTCGGTTGGACGAAGGGTTTCAGGAGCACATGTGGCAACTTCTGCACCCATGCGCACAAGGATGTCCGACGTTGACCGTGCAACTCTCGAATGTCCCAGATCTCCGACGATTGCAACCTTGACGCCGTTGATGCTGCCAAAACGCTCACGAATCGTTGATGCATCAAGCAGCGCTTGCGTGGGATGTGCTATGGACCCTTCTCCGGCATTGATCACGGACATCCTTGAATACGAGGCTATCGCTGCATGCGTACCAT
Source organism: Patescibacteria group bacterium (assembly GCA_044238605.1). Lineage (GTDB taxonomy): Bacteria > Bacteroidota > Ignavibacteria > Kapaibacteriales > Kapaibacteriaceae > UBA10438. Next base: position 135,606 of record JBIICY010000004.1, on the reverse strand, counting down.
TTCCGGCATGTCGAATAACTATCCCATCGAATCCCATGGATTCAATCGTAGTGATGGTCTCCTGCAGCGTCTCGCCTTTTTCAACACTGCTGCCTAATTGGGAGAACACAACAGCAGAGCCTCCGAGGCGTTGGACAGCTGCTTCGAAGGACAATCTTGTGCGGGTAGAAGGTTCGAAGAACGCGAGAACAAAGCGCTTGTTCTCAAGCGTCCGTGGCAGGACCGGTACAAGCCCGCTCGGTGTTAGGAATGCCGAAGCCGTATCGAGGATCTCAGTGATACTCTCGACGGATAATTGCTGACTCGACAGAAGGTGGCGCATCGACATCGACTGCAAAAATAGGGCAAAAAAAAGCCCGCCAATTGGCGGGCTCTGAAAATCTCAATTACTTCTTCTTCTTGGCTGCAACTTTCTTTGGAGCTGCCTTCTTCGGAGCTGCCTTCTTGGCAGCAGACTTCTTATCGCCGTTCACAGTGGCCTTAAGGTCTGCACCTGCTGAGAACTTAGCAACCTTGCGAGCTGCGATCTTGATCGTAGCACCCGTTGCTGGGTTGCGACCTGTGCGTGCACCGCGCTTGCCAACGCTGAATGATCCGAAACCAATAAGAGAAACGCTGCCACCCTTGCCCAACTCGGCCTTGATTGCGCCGATTGTTGCGTTGAGCGCTGTGTCTGCTTGTGACTTGCTGAGTCCGGCAGCATTAGCAATAGCTTCTACAAGCTCTGCTTTGTTCATAGGAACCCCCATGTAAACGATTGGATAAAACCAGTTGTAATCGCAAAATATGCTCTGTTTACAGGGCGTTTCAAGTATGAATTCTCCACATCGACCTATTTCATGGGGCTTTCAGGGGCTTTATCCTCTGAGATGCCCGTAAAATGGGGCCAGAAACGATGCATTACGGCATGATTACATTGCAAGTCCGATGCCCAGTGCCAAGAGTGCAGCACCAACAAGTTGCGTTGAGAACCCGGCCACAAGGCCTGCTACAAGGTCATCTCCCATCACAGCCCATGCTTCCGTACGGTCATTGATGATGTTCATTGGCCAGGGCTTCATAACGTCAAAGATTCGGAATAACAGCACTGCTGTTGCCCAGAGTGCCAGCCCGTTGTAGGCCATCGGAAACATAAGCGTGAGACTCATGCCAGCGGCTTCATCGATTACCACAACGCTTGGGTCGTGTCCCCAATTCTTCTGCACGTGCGTGCACGACCACGCACCGATGATCGTGAACACCAGAAACGCCACACCGTAATACATCTGCATGGTTTCTGTTGGCCACAACGCGATGAGCGATCCGTACGCTGCAGGAAGGGCTACAAGCAGGCTACAGTATGAGCCCGGCATGATCGGGAGCAGTCCAACCCCACCGAACGTGGCAACATAGTCCTGAACTGATCGAAGTTTTGGAGGTGCGATTTTATGAGCTGCCACGACTGAAGAGTCTCCTGTTGACGATGATGTAATGAATCAGGCTGTACACTGAGAGCAGAGTTACAAGGAGCAGGCCTGAAGAAATGATCGGATAGATGAGCATGAATCGTGCATAGGAACCAAGCTGTCCGTCGGGATCTGATCGATGAAGTGCGATGCAAAGCACAGCAACAATGATCACGACCATCTGCAGGAAGGTCTTCACCTTTGCCACGTAGCTGGTCTGCATCGTCATGCCCTTATCATCGGCTATAGATCTCATCGCCGTGGTTCCAAAATCACGGGCTATAATGATGATCAGCATCCATGCCGACATAACGTCAAGAATGTACAATGCTACAAAGGCAGATGTTGTGAGAACCTTGTCGGCAAGCGGATCGAGAAAAATGCCGTGATCAGTTACCTCTCCGTACTTCCTCGCCAAAAAACCATCCAGCCAGTCTGTTAATGCAGCAATGACAAAGATTACGAGAGCTGTGATGGTGCCAGTAGCTGTTCCCGAGAGCATATAGATCAGGAATAGCGGTGCCATAAAGAACCGACTAAGCGTTACGATATTGGCGTACGTAAACTTCACGACCATGCCTTTTGTGCTGTAGCAACGATCGCAGCAAAATCAGCCGCGTTGAGGGATGCGCCCCCTACCAGAGCTCCATCGATATCAGGGCAATCGAACAGCGACGAGGCATTTGCCGATGTTACACTGCCGCCGTAGAGGATTGGAACAGTACTCGATATTCCGCGCGACTGAAGATGCTGGCGAATATCACGGTGCACTTCCTGCGCCTGCTCTGACGTGGCGGCCAGCCCCGTACCGATGGCCCAGACTGGTTCGTAAGCAATGATCGATGATGCTACTACCTCCTCGGAAGCAGCATCGATGATGCCGTTCAACTGAGCCGTGATCACGCTGTGCGTGATGCCTTGCTGACGTTGTTCGAGGGATTCGCCGACACAGATTATTGGACGCAAATCCGATGCAAGCGCACGATGCGCTTTGCGTCCGATCAGAGCATCATCCTCGTGCTGATCACGCCTGCGTTCGCTATGCCCAACAATCACATATGCACAACCAACATCGGTGAGCATCTGCGCACTTATCTCGCCGGTGTAGGCCCCCTTCTCTGCAGTATGACAGTTCTGAGCGCCGAGTGCGATGGAGTGTCCGGTAAGCTCCTGCAGCGCAGAGAGTACTGTAAACGGTGGACAGATCACCACGGATACCTGTTCTGTTGAGTGGGCACCGTTTGCATGAAGTGCGCTAACGAGCTCGCGCGCAGCCTCATGAGTGAGGTTCATTTTCCAGTTGCCGACAATAAATTTCTTCATGACTTCCTACGCACTCCACGCACCTGAAACAGCCTATACGATGTAAGATCTTGGTTTGATTCGAATCCAGTTCCGTCGATCGATTCAGTTTGGGTCTCGATATGCACAGGCAACTCGGTTCGCACACGCGAGGTGCTTTGCACCCAATCGAGTTGGGTTGTCGTGAGTGTTACACTTCGCTGCTCTGACACAACACGCACCGCACCGTATGCAGTCATGTTCTTTGTCCGATCATCTACAACGACAGAATCAGCCGTAAGCCGCGCCTCCACGACGCGACCAGTGCGGTCGTAGAAATCAACCACAACCGACCCCACGATGGTGGTGGTGCCAGTGCGTTCATTGATGATCCCCTGACGTCCATAGAGCACTGCCTTCGTTCTGCTGCTGTCCGTGAACAAGATCTTCACATTGTAAGCAGTATGAGACGGGGCCTGCAGGAACGGGTCATCAGCACTGCGCTGAATAACGGCACGATCACTGCAGCCCATCACAAGCAACAGGATACCGATAACTGCATATGCAGGAAATCTCATCCGTGCCAGTATTCCAGAATGGATGAAAGAAAGTCTCCAGCCTGATCAAGAGGCAGCTGCGTTGCCGCATCACTCTTTGCATTAGCTGGATCGGGATGTGTTTCAAAGAAGATGCCGTCTATGCCCACGGCTGCCGCAGCACGTGCAAGCGCCGGGATAAACTCGCGTTTTCCGCCAGATTGAGCACCAACGGATGGTTGCTGCACACTATGCGTTGCGTCAAAAATCACGGGATGTCCGGTCTGACGCATGATCACCAGTGAACGGTAATCCACCACAAGATCATGATACCCAAATGTGGTTCCACGTTCCGTGAGCCACACGGCTGCCCCGTTGGCATCGGTGACTTTCTGAGCAGCCTTTGCCATATCGTCTGGCGCCATGAACTGCGCCTTTTTAATATTCACAATGCGTCCAGTGGCAGCAGCAGCTTCCAAGAGCGAAGTTTGCCTGCTGAGAAACGCTGGGATCTGAAGCACATCAACGTATTCAGCGGCCATTGCAGCTTCGGCGTCGGAATGAATATCCGTGAGCGTTGGAGCATTGATCATGGCCCCAGCTTCTCGGAGATACGACAGTGCAGTTGCATCCCCGATTCCTTGAAATGACCCCGCACTTGTGCGGTTTGCCTTCCGGTAGGAACCCTTGAGGTACAACGAAACTGGAATGTCTTTTGTGACGGTGGCAAGTGTTTCTGCTACACGCATGATAACATCGCGCGATTCTACCAGACACGGCCCGGCGATGACGATGGGTCTTTTAGATTCGGTATGCATATATGCGGCAAAATACCATTAAATTGCCCGTGCAGCATTGAGTGAATGGCACAACGCCCAGAACATATCCCGTTACGCAGACGATCAACAGGGTCGGACATTCCGCAGGAAGCCGACGACGCGTCGCGTCCGCAACAGTTAACTCTCGGTAGTGAGGTGGAACGGCTACGTCGTACCAAGATCTTCGCTGTCCTGATGGCCCTGCTTGGTTTGTTAATGGTGGTGTCGATCATTTCCTATGCACGGGCCGATGCAGCCAATGCCCAGCTTACTATGCGGGAGCTGATGGGAGTTGTTCGCGGAGACGATGAGATTCGGCAGCAGTTCGATCAAACCCACAACTGGATAGGCCTTCTTGGAGCTGTGGTAGCCCATTGGCTGCTGCTCAGCACGGTTGGAGTATGGTCTCTATTGTTCCCTGTCCTTCTGATTGTGTGGGCGTGGGACGTCTATCGCTTCCAACGATTAACACCTCGGGTTACTAGGTACTCTATCATTGCAACAATTGCTGCGGTATCCGTTGCTGCATTTGTTGCAACACTGCAGCTAATCGAGCCCCTTTCATTTATACCGCCCGAAGCATGCGGATTTATTGGTCAGTTCCTGGCCGGTGTTGTAACGCAGCTGATCGGAAAATTTGGCAGCGCACTCGTCTGGTTTTTGGTTTCGGCCGCAGTGATTGTTTTAGGATTTGAGATAGATCTTCGATCCGCCCAAAGCTCTCTGCAGCCCATCAAAGATGCGCTAGCCAACCTCACGTCTGGTATCTCGCTCCCACGTCGCTCAGCGCCAAGGGGCGTGGAGGAGGCAGAAGACGAAGAACTCGACGCTGAAGAAGAAGCGGAAGAGGAAGATGAAGTCCCTGTGGAACCGCCGGCTGCTCCGGCTCCTCGGATTTTTGGTGGCAAGAAACGGTCGATCATTCGTCCGACAGAGCTTGATGACGAGCCTGCCGTGCGACTACGACGAGCATCTCAGGAACCCCAGGAAGAGTCGCCCTTTGCCGGACAACTCTCTTCTTCTGTTCGCATCCTTCGTCCGAGCCCGATAACGCAGCCTGTTTCACCGGCCCCCGAGCCGGAAGAGGAAGAAGATGATTCGCCGTCAACCTCTGTTGATCTGCACGAAGTAAAGCGTCGTCTGCAGCAATTGCATCCTCAGAAAGGCATCGCTCTGGACCGTAACGACGAAGAGCTTGAAGAAGAGGAAGAAGAGCTGGAAGAGGAACTTGAAGACGAGTTTGAAGAAGCAGAGGCTGAAGAAGAGTTCGACGAAGAAGCAGATGAAGAGGTTGAGCAAGAGCAGCCACGCAGCGTACCTGCGCGTGCTCCAGTGTCTGTGCAGCGTCCACTTACGGTAACTGTACAGGATACGCTCTTCCCTGTTGAGCCAGAGATCAAGCTCTCGAACGTTACGATGTATGACGAGGAAATCGCCTACAAGCCCCCTCCATCGAAACTGCTGATAGAGGTAAAGGACGAGGGCGCTGTTGACGATGCAGAACTTCAGGCCAAAGCGCTGACACTTCAGGAGAAACTCGAGACGTTTAAGGTACGCATCGAAAATCTCACGGTAACACCTGGCCCAGTGGTGACGCAGTATGAGTTCGTTCCGGCATCTGGGATCAAGGTGTCGCAGATCGAGAACCTATCAGACGACATCGCCCTTGCGCTCAAAGCGCAGGGTGTGCGCATCATTGCACCTATCCCCGGCAAGGGCACCGTTGGCATTGAGATCCCGAATCAACATCCGTCTATTGTGCGCTTTAGCTCGATCATCAAGAGTCCGAAGTATCATGATCCGGCCATCCGCCTGCCCCTTGCCATGGGCAAGACAGTTGTAGGAGAGGTGTTCTGCGCAGACCTGACGAAGATGCCCCACCTTCTGATCGCCGGTGCCACGGGCAAAGGAAAGTCGGTTGGCATCAACACGATCATTGCGTCGCTGCTCTACCGCATCCATCCAAAGGATCTCAAGTTTGTGATCGTAGACCCGAAGCGCGTGGAGATGAATCTCTACGCTTCGCTAAGGGATCATTACCTGGCGATATCGCCGGATATCAACGAATCAATCGTGACGTCGCCACAGAACGCTGTAGTGGTTCTCAAGGCACTTGTTGAAGAGATGCAGCAGCGTTTCAGCATCTTGGCCGCTGCCGGACAGCGCAACATCACGGACTACAACCAGAAGGTGAATGAGGGCAAGATCAAGGATAAAGGCGGCTTTATGCATCGCCCGATGCCGTTCATCGTGGTGATCATCGACGAACTTGCAGACCTTATGATGACGGCTTCGAAGGAAGTTGAAGAACCAATCTGCCGTCTTGCTCAGCTTGCCCGCGCCGTTGGCATTCACTGTATCGTTGCAACGCAGCGTCCAAGTGTGGACGTTGTTACGGGGCTTATCAAGGCCAACTTCCCTGCCCGCATTGCCTATCAGGTATCATCGCGAATCGACTCTCGCACCATCCTCGACGGAACCGGTGCTGAGCACCTGATTGGTAACGGCGACATGCTCTTTGCGCCGGGTAATACACCGCTACCGATTCGTATGCAGAATGCATTTATCTCCACCGAGGAGGTCGAAGCTTTGTGCGAATGGATCGGCGGACAAAAGGGCTATTCGACGCCGTACATGCTTCCGTCGATCAACAAGCGTGCTGGTGCCGGCGGCGGAGGCAGCAGCGACCGCGATGCGTTGTTCGAAGAAGCAGCGCGGATCTTTGTGCAGCTGCAGCAGGCAAGCACATCAACGCTGCAACGCAGGCTAAAGGTTGGATATGCGCGTGCAGCTCGCATCGTTGATGAGCTCGAAATGGCCGGTATTGTTGGCCCACCAGATGGTTCGCGCGGACGTCCCGTCCTGCTTCAAAGCGAGAGCGAGCTGGAAGCGTATTTGTAACAGCGTTTAGCAATTACCTTAACAATCCGCCAGATACGGCGAACTTCCTTGCGTCCGATGAGCATAGCTGCTATAACGATTCCGAGCTCTGGAATACCCAGAGCGAGCAGAGCAGAGACTATGCCCTTGACTGACGCGCTCCACGCTGTTGCCCATACAAATGGTATGGCCAGCGGAGCCAATTGGAAAAGCACTACCACGGTAACACCAGCAGCGTATCGAACACCTGCTCGCTTCATAGAACTGCTTCAAGTTCTCGGAGAGCATCACTATGTGTGGGCGCAATGATGTCTGCTTCCTCGGTGCCATACTCGCCCAACAGCAGGGTCTTTACACCTGCTGCGCGACCTGCCTGAGCATCGCTGCGGGAATCTCCCACGAACCATGATGCCGAGGCCTCGATGTCGTGATCTCGCATAGCATCAAGCAGCATACCGGGTGCTGGTTTGCGGTGCGTGCTACCTGATCCATCAAGATCAGAACACCAGTAGATTGCATCGATCGCTGGTGCACCTGCCGACTGCAGACTCTGTTGCATGTGGTCGTGCACAAGACCAAGGTCACGTGTGGTCATCAGCCCCTTACCAATGCCCTGCTGGTTCGTGATTAGTACAAGCTGGTAGCCACGCTTCTTTGCAAGCTTGAGAATCGTCACGACGTCAAGAATTAACTCGAATTCGCCAGGCGTGCGGACATACTGCCCTACCAGCCGCGTGTTGATCACACCATCACGGTCGAGAAACAAGGCCTTGTTCATGATAGGAGCTCCTGCTGATCTTGTTGTTCTTCGGCAAGAAAATACCGTGGACATTGTTCGGGAGTAACGTTGTCGAGAAAGCGACTCGGACGTGAGAGAACATCCGAATGCTGCCACTCAGCCATCACATCGGGATACGTAAGCAACAGCATGTCTTTTGCGCGAGTACACGCTACGTACAACAAGCGGCGTTCTTCTTCGATAGATTCTTCAGACTCAGCACTCTTGGCAGATGGAATGCGCCCTTCGTTAACAGAGAGCACAAAGACCACCTTCCACTCAAGCCCCTTGGCCGAGTGAATAGTTGAGATGGTCATAAACTCTGTTTCGCCATCATCGGGGTCGATCGTGTCGAGTCCGTCTGTAGGGGGCTCAAGGGCTATATCATCAAGAAATTCCTGACATGTGCCGTAGCGTCCACCAATTCCAATGATCGTCTCGATGTCCTTCCAGCGCTTAGGTGCATCATCATGCAATCGTTCAAGCGTTGAACGATACTGCTCAGCGATATACCGCAAACGTTCCAGTGGATGACGCACCTGCCGGGCCTTGGCAAGCTCATGAAGAAGATTCGCCAGTGAGTTTGCCGCCTTGCCTGTGCTTCCATACGTGCGTTCTGGCTCAGAGAGCGGATCTGGATGCGCAAGCAGATTATCAAGGATGCTCTGCGCAGTCTTTTGTCCAATGCCTTCGAGCTGTTGGAGAACACGGAACCATGAGACAACATCGCGGACGTTCTCTGTGATGCGCAGACGCGCAAGCAGATCCTTTACATGAGCAGCTTCTGCAAACTTGAGTCCACCAAACTTCCGAAACGGAATATTGGCCCGCTGGAGTTCGATCTCAAGATCAAACGACAAGAATCCACTACGTACAAGCACTGCGATATCGGAGAGTGCAATACCATCTTCTCGCAGTTGGAGAACATGCTGAGCAATGAATTGTGATTGCTGACGTTCACTGCGTGCGGTGATGAGCATGGGATGCTCGCCCCCTTCACGATGAGCAATCAGCTTTTTCTCGAACATAAAGGGAGCGTCTTCCAGCACTGCATTGCAGAGATCCAGGATTGGCTGCGTGCTGCGATAGTTCTCTTCAAGACGGATGATCGTGCAGGTGTCGAAGGACTCGGGCACGCTGTGAATGTTGCGAACGTTGGCACCCCGAAACGAGTAGATGCTCTGTGCATCATCACCTACGACCATTACGTTGCCCGACGTGCCGGCAAGCCCGAGTACGATCTGATGCTGCAGATTGTTGGTATCCTGGTACTCATCTACCATAACATGACGGAACTGATTCCGCAGTGCAGGACCAATTATCTCGTGACGGGTCATCGCAAGCAGATAGAGCAGCAGATCATCGTAGTCAAACAGTCCGTTCCGATGCTTGTAATCGGTATACCCGAGAATCATCTGACGTATCGTCTCGGTATCATCCACAAACTGCGGGTATTGCTCGGCAATGAGTTGGTCAAGGGGCTTGGACATATTCACAGACTTGCTGTACATGTCGTGCAGTGTTCCCTTGTTCGGGAATCTCTTTCTGCGTGCAGCAAGATCAAACTTGCTTCGCACAAGATTCATGATGTCCTCTGCATCCGACTGATCAATAATCGAATACACCGTCTGCTGTTCGCCACTCGCTGTTCGCTGCTCGCTGCTCGCTGTTCGCTGTTCGCTACTCGCTGTTCGCTGTTCGCTACTCGCTGTTCGCTGCTCGCTACTCGCTGCTCCATATGCTTTTAACACTCGAAATGCAAAAGCGTGAAACGTCCCCCCAGCTACTTTCTCACAGCGTCCGTCGAGAAGCTGCGAAGCACGTCTGAGCATTTCTGTTGCTGCTTTTCGTGTGAATGTCAGCAGGAGAATCGAAGATGGATCTACACCGTCTTCTACGAGCCTTGCAACGCGGTACGTAAGCGTACGCGTCTTTCCTGTGCCTGCGCCAGCGAGGACCAATGCAGGCCCCTTATCATGCATCACCGCCTGATACTGTTGCGCATTGAGCACAGCGGCATAATCAATGCGATATGCCTTGCCACTTGGGGCAACACTCGCCGGCCGAAGCACGATCTTCTTCATGCGGCAATTTACGTGTCACATTTCATGTGCTGTGCCGCACATGACTATGTATGCACAACAAATTTCTGCCGAAGCGGAGATCGATCCGCTGGCACAACTACTCATATACTCGATCTGCCTCGTACTTTATCACAATTAGCACGAAAGATAAAAAGCCTACGCTAGGGTACTATGCCGCAGATAGTGTTGTCCTGACACAACTTGGGTTGATAACAGATGCATGTTTAAAATCCATACAGCAGCATCACCCAAACGTCATCAGGGTCTTGTATTCTATCCAGCCGAATCATATTCACGTGCTGATCACGATAATTGAATTGCCAGATAACTCCGAGGAACCCGAGCAATTTGGCAAACCAGTTCGCGGCAGCATACCTACGATCGTTCGAACGCTCAAGGCGGCGATTACAAGAGAGATACGGCGCAGGTTCAGCAACCCGAAGCTGTTAGTTTTCCACCGTGGTTATTATATGCGAGTGCTCTTTAAGCCTGAATATGTGCATCGGGTGGAGGGATACATCACATACAACACTCAGATTCATCTGGCGCGGCGAAGAAGGCGAAGCAGCCGCATCAATCGAAAATAGGCTCCATCCCCGCCCTAAGTTGAGCTGATTAGGGGGCTTGGGGCATCTTGATTCCGATCTGGATTCCGATCCTGATTATACGGGCACGATATATCGTGCCCGTATAGAAAAGAGCCCCAAAAAGAGCCCCAAAAAAAAGAGCCCAAAAAAAAGGAGCCCCCCAAAGCCCCCCTAAAAAAGCTCCGAAGGCCGCCTATTGAAATGGGCCCGATATAGAAAAGGGGCCATAAGCCCCTTTCGCTTTCTTGATCCGCAAGGGGCTTCTCAATAATCCAGCAGCGCCTTTAACTCCTGCGCAACCCGATCGATCGTTGGGATAACAGCGTCCATCATGCCCTTGTTGTACGGGATAGGAACATCGGCGCTGGCAAGGCGCACAACTGGAGCATCAAGGTGCGTAAAGCACTCCTTCATGATCACAGCAGCGATTTCTGCGCCGAATCCGGCGGTGATGGTGTCTTCGTGGAGAACCATGCAGCGATTGGTTTTGCGAACAGAATTCAGGACGCAATCTTGATCCCACGGCACGATGGTACGCAGATCGATGATCTCAATGTCCTCACCTGTTTGCTCCACAGCAGACTTAGCGCGGTGAACCATCTCGCCCCATGCCACGACAGTGGCCCTTGTTCCTGTGCGCACAATGGAGGCAACACCAAACGGCACTGTGTAGTTGTCGCCAGGATAGATGCCGCGTCCGGGTGCTGTGTCTTGGATAGCTCTATGTTCAAGGAAGAATGTTGGGTCGTTACCACGCAGTGCTGTGCGGAGCAGTCCTACTGCATCCTGCGCATTCGATGGCATCGCAACCTTCCAGCCAAGCGTATGTGCGAAAATTGCCTCACCACTGACGCTGTGCCATGGATCGCCGGTGCGCTTTGAGAATCCAACAGGAATGCGCACTACCATGGGTGCTGCAAAATCGCCGTTGGTTCTCCAGCGTAACGTGCCGCAGTCGTTGATCTGTTCTGTTGCTGGATCGAGATACTTGCGGAACTGAATCTCCGGCACAGGAACAAGTCCGGCCATGGCCATACCTACTGCACGGCCAATGATACCCTCTTCACTTAGCGATGTGTCGAAGACACGTTCAACGCCGTGCTTGGCCTGCAGGTCTACCGTTGCGCCGTGCACGCCCCCTTTTACACCAACATCTTCACCAAAGACGAGAAGTCTGTCGTTGTTCTTGAGTTCGTAATCGAGCGTGCGTTTTACAGCTTCGATCAGATTGATCCGTGGTCCGTCTTCATGTTTTTCCCCAGTTGATGCAGGGGGCTCGATACCGGCTGCAGCCAGACCACCATGCTTTGCTCGTGTGCCATTGTCAAAAAGCAAACTCAGCGCATCTTCTGGAACTGGCTGGTCTTGCTCAAGGGCGCTCACGCTTGCTGCGCGGACGTCTGCCTCAACCGCAGCAACGAAGTCCGTCCACTCTTCTTCGGTTGTATACTTCTTCCGAATGAACATTGCTTTGAGCTTTTCAACAGGATCGCGTGAGAGCTCTTCGTCTTTTTGCTCTTGTGTTTTATACGACTGATTATCAGCACCGCTATGTCCGCATAGACGGGGCACGCGCACGCGCAGTAGCGCTGGTGACTGCTTCTCGCGCACATGCTCTAGAGTCTTTGAGATTAGTCTCTCGGCTTCTTCAGGATTCGTTCCATCAACCTCAACAATGCGCAGCGCATTGAACGCTGCAAGGTTTGCGGCGATGTTCCCACCCGGCGTCTGGAATGTTCCTGGTACGCTGATACCAAACTGATTGTCTTCGATAAAGAAGATCATCGGGAGCTTCAAGGTTGTTGCAATGTTCAAGGCAGCCCAGAACCCGTTCGTGGCCGTTGAACCGTCACCACCGAGTGCAACCGCTACAGCTCCTTTCCACGACTCATCATTGAGCACCGTGGTGTGGTATCGTATCGCCTGCGCCCATCCCACGCAGGGTGTGTACTGAGCTCCAACATCGCCTGAAGCAGGAAGAACCGTTACGCCCTTGCGGTTTGGCAGATGGTGCACTACGCCAATGTCACGGCCGCCGTTACGACTGCCAGATAGTGCCAATGGCCCAGCGAATGCCTCTTCGAACGTCATCCCTGCGGAAAGCACGAGCGGACGTGACCGGTAGTAGACGGTGGCGGCATCATTGCCTTGACGCAGGAACTGTCCCAGCAGCACTTGTGCCAGCTCGTGTCCTCGTGCCGAGAACTGATATGTTACCTTCCCGGAAGGGGCTAGTTCGGTCTCTTCGATCTGATCGATCAGTCGTGAAGCGAGTACAGTACGCGCTACCTCAAACCATTCGTGTTTGGTCATATGGCGTGTGGGTGGTTGACAGTTAGTATTCGCTGCAAAACTACGTTGTGTGGTAGATTTGCAGGACTTTTTTACTCCACACAAACGGGTTACCCACGTGAAACGTATTTCCTTTATCGTCGGGCTTCTTGCCACAGTCATTTTAGGAGCTGCGAGCGCATCGGCTCAGTTCAGTTTTCCAACGTATGCGCCTAAGGACTGCTATTCCGCAGCACAAAGGTCCATTACTGGAGCAACTGACGGTAAGGTCGTTGGTATCCTCGCAGTAGGCGTTGATGTGCCCCTGGGCACAACACCGATCAACATCGGTATGAGCGCCAAAGATGGCAAGGCAAGCATGTGGATCTACATCGTGCGGAGTGCCGAAAAGGATACTGTTGCGTTTGTACCACTGATTCGCTTTCTCACAAGCTGCACGCCCCCTCCAATCGAGATTCCAGCCGATGCGTTCGATCCAGCTGATGCGCCAATGAGTGCTATCCCAGCAGATTTTACGCAAGGGGCTGCACTGATCACTGCACTGGGTAAGGATGCAAAGTTTGCACGCTTCCGTACAGCCTATCCAGACAGCAATGCCTCACTGGCAATTCTATCCGTGTCTGAGGCAAGCAACGGCGGCAATATTGGTATTGCCGACGGTAATGTGTTCTGGCTGCTTACATGGAGTGCATTCGTAGACAGCGTTGTGGTAGACACCACAGGTAACGGACCAGACCCAGGGCTGACATGTATCCACAATGTCACCACTGGAGAGACCTTCTGCTTCGATTCTTCAGATGTAACAAGCATCGCCGACGAAGCCCTTGCACAAGGATTTGCAGTTGCTCCAAATCCTGCATATGACATGGCCGCTCTCACAGTGCCAAACTCATGGATGGGAACGTTTGCGACAATCACAGCAATCGACATGACAGGTCGCGTGTATCCACTTGGAGAGAACATTCGGTTGGACGGTATTGCTCTTCCACTGAACGTTTCATCATTCCCTGCCGGTATGTACACGCTTCATGTGCAACGTCAGGGGGCAAGTATCGCCATTCCAATGTCTGTTATCCGTTAAAACAACTCCAATCGCTAACACCAACCGAGAAACTCAACAACACAACCACATGTATAAGCACCTGCAATCAACAGATCCCGAAGTGTTTCACGCCGTGCAAGGCGAATACGACCGGCAGCGCGATAAAGTTGAGCTGATCGCTAGTGAGAACTTTACCTCGCTCAGCGTCATGGAAGCTCAGGGTAGCATCCTTACCAACAAGTATGCCGAAGGGTATCCAGGCAAGCGCTATTACGGCGGCTGCGAATGGGTAGATGTTGCCGAGAACATAGCAATTGAGCGGTTGAAGCAGCTGTTTGGTGCCGAGTATGCGAATGTGCAGCCGCACTCGGGGTCCGGCGCTAATATGGCCGTGTATTTCACCTATCTCAAGCCTGGTGATACGGTGCTTGGCATGGATCTCTCGCACGGTGGACACCTTACGCACGGTTCTCCGGTAAACTTTTCCGGCATGTTTTACAACTTCATCGGATACGGACTTGACAAGGAAACAGGACGTATCGATTATAACGTTGTTGAGGATCTAGCCAAGCAGCACAAGCCGAAGATGATCACTGTTGGGGCAAGTGCATATTCGCGCGAGATCGACTTCTCGAAGTTCCGTGAGATCGCCGACAAGGTTGGGGCGTTTCTCCTTGCCGACATCGCACACCCGGCTGGGCTTATTGCAAAGGGGCGCCTGATGAGCCCCGTTCCCTACTGTGACATTGTTACGTCCACCACGCACAAGACTCTGCGCGGTCCGCGCGGCGGCCTGATCGTGATGGGCAAGAACTACGAAAATCCGTTTGGTAAGGTTGCACCGAAGAGCGGACGCACAAAGCTGATGGGTGAGCTCCTCGATTCGATGGTAATGCCTGGTATTCAAGGTGGACCACTTATGCACGTGATTGCGGCAAAGGCTGTTGCCTTTGGTGAATGCCTTACTGATGAATTCGACGAGTACACAAAGCAGGTTGTGCGCAACGCTTCTGCGATGGCAGACGAGCTGATGAAGCTTGACTACAACATTGTCTCAGGCGGCACAGAAAATCACCTCATGCTCATCGATCTGCGCAATAAGAACGTTACGGGCAAGCAGGCAGAAAATGCTCTCGATGCCAGTGGCATCACGTGCAACAAGAATGCTGTACCGTACGACACACAACCACCTCTTGTAACAAGTGGTATTAGGCTCGGTGCAGCCGCTATGACGAGCCGTGGTATGAAGGAAGACGACATGCGACAGATAGCACGGTTTATCGATCGCGTCATCGGCGATATTGGCAATGAAGACACATACAAGAATGTGAAGCTTGATGTTCAGACCTTCTGCCGTCAGTTCCCTCTTTACCCATCACTTACTTCGGCTTAACCCCCTACGACATCATTTGTTCGACGCATTGATAAGCCCCGTATCTCCGTTGTGAGATATGGGGCTTACTCGTTTTCAGACATGGTTATACAGGCATGTATACGAGCTACGGTGTTCATCAGCCGAATCTATGAGTCAAGCAAACAGATCTCTAGCATTGCAATTGTTGTGGTGTTCAATCAGAGCATGCAACACATTGTTTCACATAGCTGGAGTCATCACCATGAACGCTGCTACACGCTTCATTCTCCGCCTTGCTCTCCTGTCACTCATCAGCACGGGTGCGATTGCACAGATTACACCGTCGGTGTCTACACGATGGGGTCTGCATCTCGGAGGTAATTATAACATTGCCGGCATTGGGTTCGGCAACTGGGCAAAGGACCCTAATCGCAACGGTCCGCAGTTTTCCGAACTTGTCTATAACGATGGTTACGGAGGGGGCCTTTACGGAGGGTTCAATGTGCAGACATCACTCACAGATAACCTTCACTTCGGGACGCGGATTTCGTATGATAATCGCAGTCTGACGGCTAATGACGACAAGTCCTTTCCCAAGCCGGGATCGATTCAAACAACCACCCCCGGACAGTACTACAACGATGAGTACACGTTTCACACGGACTACGTTGCACTCGAACCGTATTTCAAACTCTACCTCGGTTCAAAGCTCCATCTTACAGCTGGTGTTGGGGTTGGCCTTGCACTGACCAACACCTTTGACTATGCCCCTGAAGCAGGCACAAAGCAAACTGATCTTGACGTTGCACAAACGGATTCAATCAAGCACAAGTTCACTGGTTCAGGATTTGCCGGGGTTGGTTATGATTTCTTTTTGTCCGATCCTGCAACACGTAACCAGTGGATTCTGACTCCCTTTGTTGAAACATCGTACATGGTAAGCCAGCGCGGCGTTGACTTTACGAACCAGAATGCATTTGATGATGCAATGAGCACTATCTCTGTGCGCGCAGGTGTTTCGCTCGCGTTTGGACTTGGAGAGATATTCGAAACATCAGCTCTGCCAGAGAGAATGGAACCGGCACGCACGGCCGAAGCCCCCGCAGGAAGGCTATTCCAGGTGGTTGATCCAACCGATGGCGTTTATTCAAAGCGCATTGAACGTGCAGAGTTTCCTCTGCGTCCATTTGTGTTTTTCGACAAGGGCTCAGCAGAGATTCCAAGTCGGTACAACAAGATATCCCGTGCACAGACTCGCTTGTTTGCAACATCGTCGGGCCTAACAGCAGACGACATAGCGAATGTGGATGTTCGTCCTGTTATTCAACGGGATATCTACTACAACATCCTAAACGTTATGGGCTACAGACTATCGTCTATCCCCGGTTCGAGCGTCGAGTTATATGCATCTGATCCGAACGAACGGGATGCACGCGCCTACGCTGAAAGCGTGAAGAAATATCTCGTCGACACATGGGCTGTCTCACCGAATCAAATAACGATCAGTACCGGCGAACCTGAACCGCGTTCTGGTTCGGCGAGAACTACCTCCTCTGATCAAGCGGCTATTTCAGACGAGAACCGTCGCGTACAATTCAGAAACATGAAGCCCGATCAGCTTGGTGCCCGTGTTCCGGTCTCGTCTATTCGCACAGCCGAAGTTGATCATGAGGTCTATGTTGATATCGCGTCAATGCAGAACGTATCTGAGTGGAGTGCAACGATTTCCGGGAACGGGGCTAGCAGGTCTTTTGGTCCGTTCCGCAGCAGCAGCGCATATCTGGATCCGACGGGTTTGATCGGCACAGAAGTACGGGCGCAGAAGTATGATCTCACCGTCAATGCAAAGCTGCGTGATGGTTCACTGCGCACTGAAACAGAGCCGATTACACTTGTGCGCACGGACCGAGAAGGGCTTTCTACCAGTCACCGGTTGATCTTTGAATTCAACGAAGATGACCCAGTTGAACGGTCACGAAGTTTCCTCGTAAGCAACGTTATCCCGCAGGTGCGCAGCAACTCTAAGGTCTACGTCTATGGTCATACAGATGCTGTAGGCAAAGGCAACATGGAGCTAGCAATGAAGCGCGCAGACCAGGTGATGTCGATCATGAAGGACCAGCTTGCGGCAAGGGGCGTACGCGGTGTGCGCTTTTCAGCCAGTTCTTTTGGTCCAGACGAGCCGTCATTCTCGAATAATCTTCCAGAAGGCCGCATGTACAACCGATCTGTTGTGATCGACATCGTACCGTAGTCTGTCTGGTTTCAATATGCACCCACGGCGCCTGGCAGGTACATCGTCTGCCGGGCGTTGCTGTTTACACTGTACGGAGTGCTTTGGGCGAAATCGTAAAACTTGGATCAGAAGGAAGCACGCCGAATCTGATGCGCATGTGCGCTACATGAGCGATCATGGCCGCATTATCAACGCAGTATCCCAGGCGCGGGGTAACAAGACGCATGTTGCGAGACTCGGCTGCCTGACGCATTCGCGCACGAAGCCGAGAATTGGCACTTACTCCGCCAGAGATGGAAACTGCACGCACGCCTTTTTCTTCGGCAGCGCGAATTGTCTTGTGCACCAGCACATCAACAATAGCTTCCTGAACAGATGCACACAGATCGTTGATGGGAAGGTCCTGTTCGTCAGCAGCTCGTAGCATTTCTATCGTGCGCCGAACAGACGTCTTAAGGCCACTGAACGAAAATGTATACGTACCGTCGTTGATCAGCCCCCTCGGAACATCGAATGCTGATGGATTTCCGTGCGCTGCTCGCGCGTCAATCTCGGGTCCGCCGGGATATCCGAGCCCAAGCATTTTCGATACCTTGTCAAAGGCCTCACCTGCTGCATCGTCGCACGTAGAGCCCAGAACTTCATAGTGCGTTGGATCGATCACATAGAAAATGCTCGTATGACCACCGCTGACAACAAGGCTGATACTTGGGAATTCAAGATCTGGTTCTTCGAGATATCCTGAGTAGAGATGTGCCTCGATATGATGCACAGGATAAAGGGGCTTGTTATGCATCAAGGCGAGCCCCTTTGCAAAGTGCGACCCAACGAGCAGCGAACCAGCCAAGCCTGGTCCGTAGGTAACAGCAATTGCATCTACCTGTTCGATAGAAACACCGCCCTCCGAAAGCGCAGCCTGGACGATGGGACCAATTCCCTTGATGTGCTCACGCGATGCAAGCTCGGGCACGATGCCGCCATAGGTGTTATGGATGGCCTGCGACGACACGATATTGCTACGAACGTTGCCATCAACAACAACAGCTGCCGATGTATCATCACAGGATGTTTCTATTCCGAGGATCGTCACGTGAGCATTCTCCACAACATTCCAAGTGCGGCACCAGCACTTCGCTCACGATTGATGCGGCGATCAGTGCCGAATTGATGTTTCAGTGTAATCGTACCATCGGGTCCGGCAACAGAGATCCACACAGTACCAACCGGCTTTTCTTCTGTTCCGCCGCCTGGACCAGCGATTCCTGTGATGCTTATTGCATACGAGGCACCAGTTATCCTGCGAGCCCCCTGACTAAGTTCTTCGGCAACAACCTTGCTCACTGCACCATGTTCCAGAAGCGAATGTTCACGAACACCGAGGTCGCGCACTTTGGCTTCATTGGCATAGGGTAGAAACCCGCCAACGAACCAAGCACTGCAGCCGTGAACGTCAGTTAGCATCGATGCGAGAAGTCCACCAGTGCACGACTCTGCAACTGCTATTGTTTCACCCCGCTCTTTGAGGATACGCCCCACTACTTCTGCAATTGTAACATCGCCTTCTCCATAGACGTACTTGCCGGCCCTTTGCAGAAGCACGTCGCGAACGCGAAAAAGTTCTTCCCGGCGCACATCTGAATCTGCCCCACGCGCACCAATACGCATGCGTACGCCTAGGTAGTTGGGGAGAAATGCTAATGTGGATGTACCGAGAAAATCCAATGGATTGCCGATGAGATCGGCAAGATTGCTCTCTGCAATGCCGGTTGACAGAAGAGTAAGATACTCGGTGGTGTCCTGTGCTTCTTCCGCTATACGCTCCTGAAGATATGGTAGCACATGATCAAGCATGATGCTCTGCATTTCTTTTGGAACACCCGGCATTGCTACGATCACGATTCCGTCTCTATCAAACATCAAGCCGGGGGCAGTGCCTATCGGATTCGAAAGAAGCTTAGCCGATGTTGGCGTTAATGCCTGCCCTGCGTTGCGCTCGGTAACGGTTCTGCCGCGCTGTGCCATCCATTCGTGAAGATGCTTCATCCATTCTTCCGATATCTCCATGGTATCGTGGAAATACTCGGCAAGCACGGGCTTTGTAATGTCGTCGTGCGTTGGGCCAAGGCCACCGGTTAAAAGAAGTACATTACAGGCAGTGCGCATTCTGTCGATCGTTGCAACCAGTTGCCCAGCATCGTCGGCCACGGTGCAATGCTCCACCACGCGTCCGCCCACAGCCGTGACGCGGTCTGCAATCCAGGCGGCGTTTCTATTGACGATCTGACCGATCAGTACTTCGTCGCCAATGGTGATCAATCCAACATTCATCGATGTGACCTCGTAAAAACTAACATGGCCCCGTAATCTCGGAGCCATGCTATAACGTTTATTTGCAGCACAATGTTGCTTATGACAGCTTCTGACGAATCTTCTTTTCGCTCATGCCGCGGAGGTAGTACAACTTCGCACGACGAACTGTACCTTCCTTGACAACCTGCATGGACTGAATGATTGGTGAGTGGATCGGGAAGATACGCTCAACACCAACGCCGTTCGAGATCTTACGAACACGGAATGTTTCGTTCATACCACTGCCACGACGCGCAATTACAACGCCCTGGAAGTTCTGAATACGCTCTTTTTCACCTTCTACAACGCGAACAGCGATCTTTACTGTATCGCCCGGGCGGAAGGATGGAAGAACCGGTGATGCCTCGCCAGCCTTTGCCTTACGCTGCTCGAAGGCTTCGGCCGCTGCCATTGTTTCGATGGCTTTTACTTTAGGATGCATGAGATTGTGTCTCCGTGTTTAAATGTCTCTGATAATCGGGCCGCAAATATAGAAAAATCCTTGAACAATACGCAAGTGCTATAGTAGATAGATACTTAGCATCCGTTCAATTATTTTCCAAGGTACCTGAGCCGAATCTCTGGGGCCTCGAACTTTGACCGCTTCTTGGGCTTTTGGGGTATTGATGTAAGCACGAGTTCGGGACCATTTCGCCTAACAACCCACTTCTGTGGTTGCCCAGAAGTGGTAACAAGCGTTACCGTTGCACCATCTGCTGAGATGTCAAGAGTGTACGGCGTAGGTGCACCGTCGGTAACCATAAGCTGGTTCGTCGTGAACTCTACGATCTTATTCTTTGCGCTACTCCATCTCCCACCGAGCATTGACGCATTGACCATCCTGCGAATGATAAACGCCGGGTCGGAGTTCTTCGAAGGCAGCTTTCCGAGTACGATCGGGGATTGCTCCAGACTATCAACAGGCGTGAGCGCTATATACGACCTAGCCTTTTCATCGCGAGTGAGAATCCAACGGGGGCCGGTTTGATCACCAATCCCCCATTTTATTCCAGCATGTTGAAACGACGACTTCCTGCAGACCATAGACTCAGATTTTCCAAGGGTATATGCTAGCGTAACGTTCCCATCGTTGTTCGCAGAGTCGATCACAACATAGATGGGCTCGTGTATGGGGCGAGCAGCCAGCGCGCGCTCAATTGATCTGGTCTCATTGAGCACTTCAACCACCTTAGAATGGATCCACGTGCCGTGAAACTCGGCATACTCCTGAGCAGAGACCGGAATACAAAGCAGAATCAGCAGGGCTATGATGATCATAGCCCCTTAACCTTTGTTGCAACAGACTTTGCCTGCAGGAAGAGCAAGAGGTAGTCGTGTCCGCCCGCTTTAGAGTCTGTACCGCTCATATTGAATCCACCGAACGGATGTCCGCCAACCATAGCGCCTGTGCACTTGCGGTTGAGGTAGAGATTGCCACAGTGGAATTCTTCGCGTGCACGAGCAAGCTTCTTTGCATTGCGCGTATAGACCGCACCCGTTAGACCGTAGATCGTGTTGTTGGCGATATTGAGTGCGTCGTCAAAGTTCTTTGCTTTGCAGACAGCCAGTACTGGACCAAAGATCTCTTCCTGCATCAAGCGTGCAGTTGGTTTTACGTTCACGAATACAGTAGGCTCGATAAAGTAGCCAGGCAGACCGTCAACTTTTTTACCACCGCAGATAAGTTTGCCTTCCTTCTTGCCAATCTCGATGTACTGAAGAATGGTCTTTTCAGCACGTGGAGAGACAACAGGGCCGATGCGTCCGTCGTCCTTGGGCTGACCGATTGTAAGCTTATCTACTTCGATCTTCAGCTTTGCAACGAACTCATCATAGATCTTAGCGTCCACGATAGCGCGAGAACATGCCGAGCACTTTTGTCCCTGGAATCCAAACGCCGCAGCGACAACACCAGCAACTGCTGTGTCTATATCTGTCTCACTGTCTACAACGATCGCATCCTTACCACCCATTTCAGCAACCACACGCTTGATCCAGATCTGACCCGGCTGCGGCTTGGCAGCAAGCTCGTTCACATGCAGGCCAACCTGCATGGAGCCAGTAAACGATACAAAGCGTGTCTTTGGATGTCCAACGAGGTAGTCCCCTGCTTCAGCGCCGGAGGCAACCAGATAGTTCAGAACGCCAGCTGGAAGGCCGGCTTCTTTCATGATCTCAACAAACAGCCAGCCCATCATCGGAGAGTCGCTGGATGGCTTTAAGACAACGGTGTTGCCAGCTACGATAGCGGCAGACGACATACCCACGAGAATGGCGAATGGGAAGTTCCATGGTGGGATCACGACGCCCACACCAAGTGGGATGTACAGAAGTTCGTTCTTTTCACCAGGCTGCGGCACGATTGGCTGCGGCCCGGAAAGACGCAGCATTTCACGTCCGTAGAACTCTAGGAAGTCGATCGCCTCGCACGTATCAGCATCTGCTTCGAGATAGTTCTTTCCAACTTCGGAAATCATCCAAGCATTGATCTCATTACGACGCTTGCGAATGATCGACGCAGCCTTGAACAGCACCTTGGCACGATCCTTTGCCGGAACCTTCTTCCATGATTCAAAGGCCTTGAGTGCGGCATTCATTGCCTTCTCTGCATCGTCCTTGCCTGACTTCTGAAACACGCCTACGATCTCTGCAGGATCCGCAGGATTATGGCTCGTTGTTTTGTCTTTCGTAACAACGCGTTTCCCGTTGATGATGTTTGGGTATTCCTTCCCAAACGCCTTGCGCACTGCCGCAAGTGCGGTGCGTTGTTTTGCCGCTACTGCCGGCTTGGAAAATTCTTGGAATGTTTCGTTGCTAAACTGCTTCATTGTTTTCCTCTCAACATGATTGACCACAAAATTACGTCACGTTGTTGTAGGTTGGTGGTATTGATTCCGAGGACGCATGCTCGAATTCGTTGTAAGTATAGTATCTGGGTGGCCGGTATGGGGCTTGTTGGTCGCAACATTTGTGGTTGTGTACATCGAGAACCTCGTTCCGCCGTGGCCCGGAGACGTGCTGTTGGTGTTCATGGGCACGTTTGTGGGCATGGAGGTGATTGGATTCTGGCCAGCACTGGCCGTGTCGACGGCCGGTTCATTTGCTGGGTTTGCTTCTGCGTACGGACTTGGACGCAGGTACGGCGAGGCTATTGCACAGTCTCCATGGGTACCGTTCATCACCCCGCCCCTTATCGTTAAGGTTGAACGGTTGTTCGACAAGTATCACGGCTTGATCATCATCAGCAACCGCTTTCTTGCCGGGACGCGGGCAGTGATTTCATTTACGGCGGGAATTGTGAAGCTTCCTCTTCCGCGCACAATGGTCTATGCCACGATAAGCTCGCTTGCATGGAACTACCTCCTGCTCAAGATTGGCGCACACGTCGGGTCGCGCTGGCGCGAGGTAGACACGTACATCGCAACCTATGGGTGGGTGATAACGGGTCTCGTGATCATTGCTGCGGCTGTGTTCTTCATGAGAAAACGACAGCGGCGAACCACTGGGTCCGCCGCTGAATAAACTTCTGTTTCTGTTACCGTTTGCCGAGTGCGGTATTAGCTGTTACCGTCTACTCCCTCTGCTCCCCAATCAACGATCAGAGAGAATCGCAGGGTATTGCCGAGAGGGTGATTGCGCTCAACGGTGATGTAGTAGCTGAAGTCGGCACGGAAGATATCATACTTCACACCGGCTCCGGCAGTGAAGTACTGACGTCCACCAGCAGCTGATGGCTCTGTGAAAAATCCAGCACGCGTAGCAAACACGCGGTCGATGAGCAGCTCCGTACCGATCCCTGTTTCGATGCCGCCCTTGCCCCATGCCGTGATGAGCGAGATAGGAATTGGGTCGGAGTTTTTGCCGTCACGACGGACAAGAAGCTTCATAGCTTCTGCGGTGATGGTCCACTTTAGGAATTCGTCTTCGTAGGCATCGTAAGCAAC
The DNA here is from genome assembly GCA_044238605.1 of Patescibacteria group bacterium. Lineage (GTDB taxonomy): Bacteria > Bacteroidota > Ignavibacteria > Kapaibacteriales > Kapaibacteriaceae > UBA10438. The sequence continues at coordinate 111,980 of JBIICY010000004.1, read as the reverse complement.
ACCAAGACGAAAATTCGTTGGCAATGGATCCGATTCCTTATCGTAGGTCATCTTTGGACCAACGTTCTGGAGGTTAGCACCAACGCTGAGGCCCTTGATAGACTCATCGCGCGGACGCCACATAACACCCAAGTCGAATGCACCGGAAATACCAATTCCAGCGCCTGAGGCTCCTACGCTCGCTGGCGCAAGGTTGGACTGAATGTACTTGACCTGAACACCAAGTCCAACTTCGTCGGATATCTCTGTACCGTATGACACGCCGAGGCAGAACTCATTTGACCTGAACTTGCCGAGAGCCTGTCCGGCTTCGTTTGTCTTGGTAAACTCACCAAGATTCATAAAGATGAATGTTCCAGCAATGGTACCGCCCAAATCTTCAACGTACTGTCCGTACGTTCCATAGGAGTAGAAGAGATCTGCATTGAACTGTGGCAGCCACTTTGAATAACTGAGCGCAACCTGATTATCAGCTTGGTTGAATGCCAAGCCCCCTGGGTTCCAGAAAACCGAGTTAATATCATTCGTGGTAGCTGTTCCTACATCCCCCATGGCGCTGGCGCGCGCATCGGGAGTGATCAGCAGAAACGGTACTGCAGCACCGCCCGGTTGGGCAAGCGCAACAGACGTTGCTACGATAAACATTGCAGCTACTATCCCGCATGAGCGGATAATCATATCATCTCCTGTTAAGCGTTAACGAGCAAAGTTAGCGAATGAGGGTAAGTTTACCATTGACGTATGTTGAGGCACCATTGGTATCGGTAAGTCGCACGACTGCTTGATAGATGCCCGACATTGCAGACTCACCCCTGTCGTCGTTTCCATCCCAGACCATATCAGCTGTCTGCATGTCCGTTACATGCATCTCGCGCTCAACGAGCATTCTTCCCGTAAGGTCGAAGATCATCAGCGTTGCCGTGAACGGACGCTGGCTGGCATGTGTATAGCGTATTGTTGTGCGCGACGAGAATGGATTGGGGAAATTGAATAAGCCTTCAGCCCGAATACCCTCTTGTTGTTCTTCGATGCGGAAGGTTGTTGTTACTTCCGAAACATTATTGAGTACGTCCCATGCCCGAACCTTTACCGTGTGCAGTCCTGCGCCGAGTCCGAAGATCTGTTTCTGCGCCGTGCCTGCGCGGCTGTTACTCAGTGATGTGGTAAACGTTGGCGTAAGGATTACCTGTTCCGGATCATCGTTAAACGTGGCTGTAATGTCGTGTCCGATGCCTATACCAGTGGTGTTAATACCCGTTGCATCCTCAAGATCAACGATCACAACCGGATTCATCCGCACCAAGCCCCCTGGCAGGAACTTGCGAGAATCCATAAAGACCTGCATAGCTGGTCCATCGGTTTCGGGATCGCTGATGCTGGTAACGCCATCAACAATGATCCGATCTGTCATTCCCATTGCAAACTGATTTGCTGAGCTTGCAGCATAGCCGTAGAGACCGGCAGGTGAGGCTGAGAATGAGATGTCTTTCGGAACGACAAACGTGGCCGTAAAGCGTCCGTTCTGCACAACAAATGAGCCTCGATACAGTGCAGGCCCCGGCTTTGTAAATGTTGCTACCGTTTTGTTGACGTCGTTGTCCTGGATGGAAATCGAGCGACGTGCATCAAGAAGTGAGATCGTGATGTTGCCGTTAAACGACTCCATAACTGCAGAATCTGCTGCGCCTATAATCTCCCCGTTTACAACAACTGTGCCGAGAGCTGGAACAGTAACACGCATTGAATCCGATGCGATATCGGTGCCATTGATACTCGAGAAGCGAACTAGATTCTTTGGTACCAGCAGCTGCATCGTAGGATCTCCGAGCAGGTGGAATTTCTCATCGTTGTTGCTGTTGAATCGCTGCTTCACGCGATACATTGCCACACCGACTGTTGGGAATTGTCCGTTGTCCTCGCGCTCAAACAAATGCGTGTAGAACTCTTCATTAAGAGCAGCGTTCGCCGTTGAGTAGACAACGCGTGCTGCCGAGAATACACCGATTGCACCACCATCGGGCTTTAGAAGAAGCTCTTCTGCACCAGACTGTGTCTCTGTCATATCATACCGTGCAAAGTCGCAGGTTGCCGCCGTAAGGAAGAATGCCTTCGAGACGTTGAGCATGTCGTTTGGAGTTGTTTCACGACGAAAGATCTCCTCGTGTGCCCATACCCGAGGGTTTCCATGACCGATCCAGTTAAGCAGAACCGAACCTGTGGTATTGATCGTTGAGAGCATTTCCTGCGTAACGGCAGGTTTTCTACGACCGCGCGAGACACTTTCCGTAGGATATTCTACCAGATAGATCTTCTTTGCCTGAAACTCACGCGGCACGAACTTATTTGCCAGTTCTTCGCTTTGGTTAAGGTGCAGCACACCGTCTGTCTTCTCTGCTGCCTGACTATCGTCGGCAATCAGCGTTATACGTGTGCGCCAGTCGTCGGTTGAAGATTCTTCCTCATAGCGACGAAGCTTTTCTATGTAAGCCTTGCCTTGTGCGTTGGAAGAAACCGGGACGCGACCAACTGCTAGGTCAACCTGTGAATCGTTCCGAATGATCCGTGCATAGTAGTCGTCGGTTGTATAGGTTGTTAAACCATATGCTTCGTTATCGGGATCAAAACTTTCGTACGGGATAACGTAGTTCGGTGCCGAGCTTGAGATGTTCTTGTAATCAAAATGTCCGTCTCCCCATAACACGGCATACTGCGGACGAGGCTGCCATGTTGTATAGGCCATTGTGAGGAAGTCGCGGATTGCTGTTGGGTCCAGCATACCGTAGGAGAACTCTGCAAAGATCTCGTCGGTTGTTACGACACTTGTAGACAATAGCCCCTTGCTCGACCTGTAGGCAGCAAATGCCTCTGCAGACTCCCTAAGGGACGGATGAGTGATGATGATAGCATCGGCTGCGCGCGGATTGAGTCGAAGATTCGGGTAGGAAATCCGGCGGATCTCGGTTCCTCGCAGTACCGAGCTCAATGTGTATCGTCGTAACGCCGATTTCGACTGCTGCTCTTTCACAACGAACATACCGCCGGTAACAGCGGTGTTTTCAATCCAGACCGGACGTGACCGATCTGTAGCGTCTACGCCAAGTACCTCACCCGAAAAGCCATTGACGGAATACTCATGGACCCCATCCTGCGGCTGCGTCCAAAACTCGTAGGTGTTCTCGTGCGCATTGAGATTACGTGGGTAATGAATCTCAAACCAATCGATCATACCAGTTGAACTGTTGTCCGCACTGTTGTACCCGAACTTCAGCACACTGCGACCATCGGCTGCAATACGAGACGCAGCAAGTGTTCCGTTGCCAGAGATCGTAAACGCATCCATGTAATCAGGCACAGCATCGATGGTTCGCTGAGCCACGAGTGTGTTGTTCTCTGAGATTGTTACATAGCCCGGTGCATTTCCCCTATGGCCTACGACGTACCTGTAGAACACATCGCCGGTTTGGACAAAACCCGGCAGCAGCGTTGTCACGGTCAGCGACCCTTTGTTCTCAATCGACCGACCATACCACCGACGTCCAGAGCCATTGTTGTATGGATGAATGAGTTCCTCTTCCTGAAACACTCTGCCAATCGTCGACGTAGGACGCACGTCGGGTTCGGCCGTAGCTGCAGCACGCGAGTTGGCACGCATTCCGTCTGCCCCGCCGTACGAGAGGTAATACTGCGCTGACGTTGAGAAGTGATGTATGTTATGCGTGATGCCTTGGGCCGTTGCCGACCAGCCGGATAAGCCACACGCATAAAACACGATTTCACGGATAGATCCATCGGGTTCTGTTCGCACAAGTAGCGGCTGCTCACGGAGGGTGCTCGCCTTTGCTGAATCCACCATTTCCGGCAGCTCCATACCTCCCCGACCAAAAACCTTAAGTGTGCGCGCCGCCTCAGCATCAGTGGGAATACCTGAACTGCGGAGCTGATCTCGGCTAACTCTATAAAACCCTTCTTCCTGGATCCGCAGAGCGAACACATTGGAAAGTGTTTCAAGCATCTGTGCATTGTCGCTGGTCTTTGTGTGCACCTGTAGATCTCTGCCAATCCACCACGGCGCGTTTGGATTAAGCACGGAAAGCATCGTCGGCGTCATGCGCCCCTTCTGCGGAACTCCAGAAAGTCTCACATCAACCGTATGCCTTGCATACCATGTTAGGGGGCCGGCACCATTCTGCTCAGCAATCACAAGCGATAAGCGGGCAACATGTCTGTCACCGCTTACGCCAACGTATCTCAAGACCGCACGCTGGGCCAATACATCCGGGTACCGCTGCTCGCGCACATCCTGCTGTAGCATTGCTGGCAACTGAAGCTGCGTTTTCCCGATGTTGGACGTATGCCCAACTACTTCGAATCCATGCTCGCCAGAGACAATAACATCTGCACTTGCGATGATCTGCCGCAAGGCTCCATCTGCAGACCTGTGCTCACGCAGAGATGGACCGAGCAATTGCGTTGAATCAGAAACGTATGTTACTCGCAACTGTGTAGCTGTGTTTGCCGTAACGGTAAACCCGTTTGGCACGCGCGCAAACAACGTTGTTGCTGCAAGCGCAATGCATAGAACTATGATCTTTGCCATGTTCGATTTGACGCACCAAGTGATGGATATAGTGTGCAGATCACAGGCAGAATTTACTGCAAAAAAAAATGCCTCGCCATCAGGGGGGAATGAGATGGCAAGGCATGCAGCATAAAGAGGAAGTGACGACTTGCGTCGTCGAGCGGGAAACGAGACTCGAACTCGCGACCCCAACCTTGGCAAGGTTGTGCTCTACCAACTGAGCTATTCCCGCTTAGAAGAACAGTACAAAACTAAACCAACCGCCTATACTTGTCAAACCCAAAATTTTCACCATGAGCTAAACCCTTGTATTTAAGAACTCTTACAGATATCCACATAGTTATCCACACGGTTAATTTTCAGTACAGAGAAATTACACGCTCGCCATAGATATTGCTATGCCCATTACTTTCAATTACTTACGCTTTCCGACCTAAACTTCAGCAAAAAATGCTTTTCGACCAATCGTTGCACATGATCAAACGAAACTGTACCGCCAATGATCTCCTGCACTGATGTAACGCCTCGTTCAGTGATGCCACAAGGAACAATAGTTGAGAATAGCTGCAGATCGTTGTTTACGTTTAATGCAAAACCATGGGAGGTAATCCACCTGCTACAGTGGATTCCAATGGCGCAGATCTTTTTTTGTTCCTTGATCCAAACACCAGTCAGTGCGTCTACTCGACCGGATTGAATACCAATCTCCATGAGCGCGTCAATGATGCACTGCTCGATGGTGCGTAGAAACCAATGCAAGTCAGGTTTCGTGCGCTGCAGCTGGAAGATCGGATAGCCTACGAGCTGACCCGGGTTGTGCACCGTAGCTTCCCCGCCTCGATTTATCTCAACAACATCCACTCCCATGCTCTTGAGCAGTTCCTGACTTGCAAGAACGCTGCCAGACTGTGTGTTGCGCCCGAGGGTGATCACAGGTGGGTGCTGACAGAACACGAGTGTATCGGGGTGGTTATCATGCAGAATGGCGTCGGACAGCTCACGCTGCCGACGCCACGCATCGTTAAAATCAATCATTCCCCAGTCTTCAACAAGCATGGGGCTTAGAAGTTCACGCACTCATTGTATGCAAGGGCAGCTGATTCCATGATCGCTTCGCTCAGTGTTGGGTGAGCGTGGATCGTCTTGAGAATCGACTGACCGGTTGCGCCAAGATTACGCGCAACACCCATTTCACCGATCATTTCAGTTACATCAGGACCGATCATGTGGGCACCGAGGATTTCACCATACTTGGCATCGATAACAAGCTTTACAAAACCTTGTGTCTTACCAATTCCATGTGCCTTACCATTTGCTGTGAATGGGAACTTACCAACCTTGACTTCGTAGCCGGCTTCTTTGGCCTTCTTCTCGGTAAGGCCGATGCTGGCAACCTGCGGCTGACAATACGTACAGCCAGGAATGTTGTTATAGTCAACGCCGTCAGTGTGATGTCCGGCAATATACTCCGCTGCTACAAGTCCCTCTGCAGATGCCTTGTGGGCAAGCCAAGGGGCTCCTGCTACGTCGCCAATGGCATAGATGTTCGGCACGTTGGTGCGCATGTACTTGTCAACCTTAAGCCATCCGCGTTCCGGAACGATTCCCACGTTCTCAAGTCCGATGTTCTCAATATTGCCCTGCACACCGATTGCATTGAGTGCGAGGTCGGCCGTTAGGGTTTCAACCGTACCGTCCTTCTTCTCAACGATGATCTCAACTCCCTTACCCTTCTTCTTCGCAGACTGCACCTTTGTCTCAGTCATGATCTTCATTCCGTCGCGCTCAAGCGACTTGCGAAGTTCCTTACATACGTCATCATCTTCCACAGGAAGGATACGATCCTGCATCTCGATCACAGTAACTGCTGTACCGAACGACTGGTAAAAGTATGCGAACTCGATACCAATGGCACCTGCACCCATGATGATCATGGACTTTGGCGTCTTCTGCTGCAGCATGGCTTCGGTAGAGGTAAGAATGTACTCACGGTCTACTTCGATACCTGGAATCGTGCGCGGACGTGCGCCGGTTGCGATCATGATGTTCTTACATGTGATCGAATCGGTTACTGTTCCGTTTTCATCCTTGACTTCTACTGTTGTCGCATTCTTTATCGTACCCCACCCCTTTACCTGTGTCACCTTGTACTTCTTAAACAGGAACGTTACTCCGCCGCTCATTTTTTCAGCAACTCCGCGCGAGCGTGCGATAACCTTCGGGAAATCGATATCAATGTTTTTGATACCAAAGCCGTAATCATCTGCATGCTTGAGGAAGTTCATGTATTCGGCGTTCTTGAGCAGCGACTTTGAAGGGATACATCCCCAGTTGAGACAGACGCCCCCTACCCTGTCACGTTCTACGCAGGCAACTTTGAGTCCAAGCTGTGAAGCACGAATTGCGGCGACGTATCCGCCAGGTCCCGAGCCAATGACCACGAGGTCAAACGAGTGCTGATTCATGTAATTCTGTGATGAGGTGAATGATCGATGATGTCAAAATCCGGTGCAAAGTTACGGAGTTTCGCAACGTTGCCTACAACGAAAAACGGCCCTCTTGCGTGTGCAAGAAGGGCCGTTTGATTGAACGCGGATTGATGTTAGCTGTGATACTCGACAGATTCGCCCAAGAGCGGATCGTTGACGGCAACAGCGCTGTGCTTCTGGAAGTTCTTCATGGCCATCACGAGGAAGATACCGGCAAAGAATAGCCATCCCGTAAACTCCTGCCATCCAAAGACTACGCCATCGATCTTGAGAATGTGATGTCCTACGGCAGGCATAACAATCCACACGATATCGATAAAGTGCGAGATCAGAATGATGATACCAGCAACTACGAGGATATTTGTTTTACGCTTAACATCCTGACGAAGCAGAACCATGAACGGCACAAGGAAGTGCGTAGCGATGAGCAGGTATCCAAAGTACTGCCAGCCATGGCTCAAACGATGTGTAAAGTAGATCGTTTCTTCAGGAAGGTTCGCATACCAAATGATGAAGTACTGCGAGAACGCGATGTATGCCCAGAAGACTGAGAACGCGAACATCAGCTTTCCAAGGTCGTGGAAGTGTTCTGCGGTGACGTACTCGCGTAGGTGGCCATTGTTATAGAGCACCACAACCGTAATTGCGATGATCGACAGAGCTGCTACGAAGTGCCCTGCAAAGCTGTAAACGCCCCAAATCGTGGAGAACCAGTGCGGCTCGAGTGACATCAGCAAGTCGAATGCTGCAAAGGTGATTGTAATAGCATAGAGCAGCACAAACGGCGCAGCACGCTTCCAGTTCTTGCGCGTTGGCGTGATGTCTGTTGCAGATGCATCCTGCTTGATCGAATTACCGATAATGAATCGGTGCATCGCAAACCACACAAGTACATAGAAGCCCATACGGATCGCAAAGAACGTTGTGTTCAGGTATGGGGCTTTCTTGATCAAAATTGGGTCCGTTGCTGCAGACTCATGCGTCCATTCGAAGATCGACCCATGGTGCATGAACACATTAGCTACCAGCGGCAGTATCAAGATTGCAAGAATTGGCACCATGCCAGCATAGAGCTCGGCGATACGGCGCACGGATGCACTCCAACCAGCACGCGCTAGATACTGTAGTGCCGAAAAGAACATCATTGTGACACTGATGCCGGCGAAATACCAGAAACCAATGAGGTAATCTGCAAAGAAGCGTTCGATGCCTTCAGTAGCAAACGTACCTGCCAGCCCGAGCGCACCTACGACGACGAGTGCTAGACCGATCTTGTTGATTTTTGCTACAACAGGACTTGAACCAAGATTCACGTGTGACATGTTAATAAACTCCCCTCATTCTTAGTTCGTGGCAGCTGTTGCTGCTGGTGGGTTGCTCGCAATACCTTCAACACCTTGAAGCTTGCGCAAATAGCGTATGATGGCCCACCGATCAATTGCATCAATCTTATCAGCATACCCTGGCATCAAGTTCTGTCCAACACTGATGATGTGAAAGATGCGGGCGTTTGAAAGCTGTGTAGCGTTGGGCTCGGCCTCACCACCTTGCTTTGCACTGTCAGAAAGCGCCAACGCAGGAATACCGGCCCAGCCCCGAAGCGAAATTTTTGACTTAGGGCTATACCCATTGAATCCGTGACATGGGGAACAGAACGTGTTAAAACGATTCTGTCCTCGGGAGAGCAAAAACTCCGAATCCTTCGGGAGATTAGCAGGCTCAACGTTTTGCGTTTCAGCGGCATCAATGTCACCAGCACCGAGCGTGTAGACCTGTGTGCCCCTTGCCACTGTTCCCTCTACTGGTTCGCGTAGACTCTTGCCGTCGGCAAAGAACGTGTTGGGTGACTGTGGAATTGCCTTGAACTGGTGGTCCAGATTAGGCTGAATTTCCACTGGAGGATTCGTGGAGAACCACGTCTTCTGTCCAGTGAAGAGCATAACAAGCAACACAGCAATTCCTAGAACGGCTGCAATTGCGAGGATTTGTGGTAATCGGAGTTTCATGCGTTTGCGCTATTGATGTTCAACATTATTCAACCGACGAGTGGACGAGATGCACATTCTGTGCGCCAAGTCCAGCAAGTAGTGCAGGTGTTTCCGTGGCAGAGAATCTGTCGTCATCGGCATCGATAGTTACCACGAAGGTATCGTCTGTTGCCTTTTGGAATGATGCATCATCCTGGTAGCGGTTATACCACGTAGGGATTCGCACCAGATGGAACATGCCGAAGACCGTGAAAAGGGCTGTACCAAGGATGGACAACTCAAAATCGATAGGCATCGAGAACTGCCAGTCAAAGAATCCTTTGCCGCCGATGTTGAGCTTGTAGTCTATTGCGCCGGTCCAAAACTGAAGACCAAGTGCTGCAGTAAGTCCGCCGCAGAGGCCTGCAAAGGAGATATAGGTCAAGATCGAACGCTTGATCCCCATCGCCTTGTCGAGACCGTGCACTGGATATGGCGTATAGATGTCCCACTTGCGAAATCCTGCGTCGCGCAGTTTCTCGGCAACCGTTACGATGACGTTCACATCGGTGAATTCGCCGATAACGCCTGTTGGTGTTGTGCTCATAGTATCGTAGTCCTTGATGTCGATTCTACCTGTTTCGTCGAATTAGTGCTTGCCATGTCCGTCATGATGATGATGCGATGGTTGCGCACCAGGCATAATGCTCTTGATTTCGGCAATAGCGATAACAGGGACAAACTTTGCGAAGAGAAGGAACAGCGAAAGGAAGATTCCGAATGTTCCGATGAAGATCGAGATTTCAACCCACGTTGGTGAGTAATAGCCCCATGATGCAGGAAGGAAGTCGTGATGCAGCGTTGTTGCGATAATCGTAAAGCGCTCGAACCACATACCAATGTTCACGAAGATCGAGATAACGAACATGAGTGGAATGTTGCGGCGAGCTTTCTTGAACCAGAACACCTGCGGCGAAACCACGTTGCAGGTAAACATCGTCCAATACGCCCATGCATAGTCACCAAACGCACGGTTTACAAAGATCCAACGTTCCCAGTCACTGCCAGAATACCATGCGATGAAGAACTCAAGGATGTAGGCATATCCAACCATCATGCCAGTTGCCAGCATGATCTTGTTCATGTTCTCAAAGTGCTTCAGCGTAATGAACTGCTTCAGATCCAGCACTTCTCGTGTGATTACCAGAAGCGTAAGCACCATGGCAAATCCAGAGAAGATAGCTCCAGCCACGAAGTATGGAGGGAAGATAGTAGTGTGCCATCCCGGTAGAACACCAACGGTAAAGTCGAAAGAAACCACCGAGTGCACCGACAATACCAACGGTGTAGAAATACCAGCCAGGATCATGTAGGCGATTTCGTAGTGGTGCCACGCACGCGTTGAACCAGTCCAACCGAGGGATAGCACGCCGTAGACTTTCTTTGCTACAGGCCCCTTGACGTAATTACGAAGCGTTGCAAGATCCGGGATAAGACCAACGAACCAGAATAATGCAGAAACAGTGAAGTACGTATTAACAGCGAACACGTCCCACATCAGAGGAGATCGAAAGTTTACCCACATCTGCATCTGGTTTGGATACGGCAGAAGCCAATAGAAGAGCCACGGACGCCCTGTGTGACTCAACACCATCGTGAGCGCACAGACAACGGCAAAAATCGTCATAGCCTCGGCTGAGCGGTTGATTGCTGTACGCCACTTCTGACGGAACAGGAACAAGATGGCTGAGATCAGCGTACCAGCGTGGCCGATACCAATCCAGAAAACGAAGTTGGTGATGTCCCATCCCCAACCGATCGGATTGTTCAAGCCCCATACACCGATACCGGTAGTAATCGTGTAATAGAGCGCGAATAAGCCCCATGCAGCCATTGTACCTGTTACGGCAAGCGTAGCAAGATACTTCATCGTGATCTTCGACTCCACGATGCTTGCGATACGTGCAGTTACATCCCGCATCGATGGATTGCCAAGGACGAGCTCTTCGCGGATCGGCTCTTCGCCGAGCGCAGTCGCCTGCAATCTGTCATGTTCTTGGACCACCGTCATGTTTGGTTCCCGTCAGTGTTTCGTTCGAAGGAAAAAATTCTAATTAGGAGTATCAGGCAACGTCGTTGATAACCTTGGCTAGATACGTTACCGATGGACGCGTGTTGATCTCAGCGAGAACATGGAAACCGCGCTCATTTTGACGCGCTGTTGCTACACGGCTCTTCTGATCGTTCATGTCGCCGAAGATAATAGCACTTGCTGGACATGCTTCTTGACATGCTGTTACCGCTTCGCCATCGAGCACGCGGGAACGTCCGTTATCACGGGCATGCCACTTTGCTTCGTGCAGGCGCTGTACGCAGAATGTGCACTTTTCCATGATACCACGCTGACGTCCAGATACTTCCGGATTGAAAACAAGATCAAGCGGCTGGCGCTCGTCCTTGTAGTTCAAGAAGTTGAAGCGACGCACCTTGTATGGACAGTTGTTCAGACAGTAACGCGTTCCTACACAGCGGTTGTAGGTCATTTCGTTCAGACCTTCCGGCGAATGCGTTGTTGCTGCTACCGGACATACGTTTTCACAAGGGGCGTTTTCGCAGTGCTGACACAACATTGGCTCAAGAATAGTGCCCGTTGGGTCGTCTACGGAACCAGTGTAATAACGGTCTAGTCGAATCCAGTGCATTTCACGGCCTAGGATTACTTGGTCCTTACCAACTACTGGAATGTTGTTTTCGCTCTGGCATGCTACGATACATGATGAACATCCTGTACAGGCGCTCATGTCGATAACCATGCCCCAGCGATGCCCCTTGTACTCATATGCACTTACAATCGAAAGGGGCTTGTTGTAGCGCCCATCCTTGCCGTCACTGATGTACTCGTTTTCTACTGCTTCGAAGTTGCCCTTGTTAATATCGCTGAGCTTTATTGTACGCGCAACATTACGGGCATTTTCCTCATCACCAGGACGCTCAGAAAGCGAGTGATGGCTTTGTGTCGTTGCAACTTTGCGACGCTCGTCGGTTACTGTAACCGAGTCATTGCGCAGAGCGATGTAGCCTGTGGTTCCCAACACATACGCATTGGCACCAACGTTGTTCCCTACCGTTCCGGCGTTGGTGCGGCCATATCCCAGCTGCGTAACAATAACGTTATCGGCAAGACCTGGCTGAACGATAACCGGAAGCTCAATGCTGCCGTTCTGCGTTGTGATCGAGATCACGCGCTCGTTCGCTTTCACGAGTAAGCTTGGCTCGTTGCGGTCTGAGGTAAGACCAAGTTCTTCGGCCTTCTTCGGACTAACAAGTGCAACGTTGTCCCATGCAACCTTGGTCACAGGATCAGGCAGCTCCTGGAGCCAGCCGTTGTTGGCGTACTTGCCGTCATAAAGCGACGACGAAGGAACTGTGAGGATGTATAGGTTAGATGCTGCAGCGCCAGAAAGCTTGCTCGGCGCATCAAGGTCGATACCAAGTACAAGGTCCGTGCGGGCTCCAGCTGGGATTTGTCCGTCCTGGAGAAGCTGATTCCACGAGGCCGCTGGATACACCGTAGCGACCATGTTCTTCACATAGTCGGCATACGTTGTTACTTCACCCAGAAACGCTGCGTTGATCTTCTTGCCCACAGCGATCAGTGTGTCCTGCATTGAAGGAATGCCGTCACACATAGGTGCAATGATCGGCTGCTGGACACTAAACGTACCGTCGAAGGCTACAGCTGTGCCCCATGACTCTAACCAATGAGCTGCTGGAACGCTAACTGAAGCCAGTGTAGCCGTTTCATCATCAAAAAGATTGATTGCCGCGCGAACCTTAACCTTGTTTACCAAGAGAGATTTCAATGAGCGCGATGCGCTGTATTCAGGATTTACATCCATGAAGAGCGCAGCATGCACATTCCCTGCTTCAATGTCTGCGATGGCAGCCTTAAGCGCTGTGCCCTTTTCGCCAGAATTCGGGAGGGTGTTCTTTGGATCAATAATGCTACCGGCGCCGATGTTGCCCAACTGTGCGTTGATCACAAGCGCTGTAGCCTGTGCTTTGGCAGACAAGTGTGCGCCAGCCATAACAACGCCCGATGAGCCGGCCTTTTTCAGACGGGCACCAGCTGCGGCAGCGTGCTTGTTGGATGATGTGCCGCCCTTGATAACATTCTGAAGTTCCGAAAGGAAGTTCTCGATCTCTGAAGCAGATGTACGAACACGAACATCTGCGTTCATACCAGTCGTTGAATAATTTGCTTCAACAACGGTAAGGTGCGACATCGCCGGACCATTCTTCGATGGCGAGCGGCGCGCAGCAAAACGTCCTGTGTGGTATAGAGCCGCGAGGTCTGTGCCTAGAAAGTCTGCATCAACACTAACAATTACCGATGCCTTGGACAGATCTGGTACGATCTCACCGTTAACACCGATCACTGCATTGTTGGCAATAGCTGTATTGTCGCGCGAAATCGCAGGAAGAAATACAACACTTGCATTCGGCACAGCAGCAACAAAATCATTGAGCAGCTGCGTATACGATGGTGAGCAGTGCTCATCGATAAAGACAAGTACCTTCTTACCAGCGGCCTGGGCATCGGTGATAGCGCCCGAGATCTTTGTTACGGCAGCATCGTAGGACACCTGCTGGCCGTCGATCTTGGCGCGACGAATTCTGTCCGGATCGTACAGTGACAAAAGGGAGGCCTGCATCTCTGCGTTAGCAGTGCCGCAGTTTACAGGGTGCTGCTCATTGCCCTTGACCTTGATCGGACGCCCTTCGCGTGTCTTTACCACCGCGCCGTACGCAACATTTCGGTGTGCGTACACAGAGGCATAGTACATCGGCAGACCCGGTGTGGCATTCTGCAGTGACTTCACAGAGGGAACAAGCTTCTGCTCTGGCCTGCGGCACGCGGCAGCTGTAAGTGCCATCGATGCAGACACAAGCGCCATGAACCCACGACGACTAACAGTTGAATCTGTCAACGCATGAGTTGTAGTTCCCGGCGTGAATTCAGACGACTCGCCTGGTGTTTGAGCAAGGCCATCTATGCTCTTCCACGGTGTGTTGGATGAAGCGTGGAGTGAACGATCAGACATATGCAAACCTTAAAAGGAAGATCGTGTTTCGAATGAGGAGTGTGTCACGCTTAATAGTGACATGCCGAACAGTTCTCAGGTCCAATACCAGCCTTCTTCGGGTGCGGAATACCAGCAACCTGCTGCTTTGGAACTTCTGAGTGATAACCACCAAATTGTGGAACGGTCATTGGTGTTGATTTGCCCACTTGAGCAGCTATCGGAGTGAAGATGTAGCTGCTGTCGAGCAGGTTCTTCACGCTGTGAAGCTTACCCGTAAACACTCCAGAGATTGGACGCGCACCAACGATGTGCTTTTCAGGTGCGCGGTGGCAGTCAAGACACCATCCCATGGAAAGGGGCTTGTTCTGCGACACAACACCCATCTGCTCGATCGGTCCGTGACACGACTGGCAATCAATCTGGGCACGAATGTGGCGGCTGTGATTGAAGTGCACGTAGTCTGGAACTTTGTGAATGCGAATCCACTCAATCGGCTTGCCGGATTCATAAGAATCACGAACCTGCTGCAGCTTTGGAGATTCAGCCTTCACCGCTGTATGACAGTTCATGCACGTCTGCGTTGTTGGAACTGGAGAATGTCCAGATTTCTCAACGCCTGCGTGACAGTACTGACAGCTTATCTGAAGCTCACCCGCATGAAGCTTATGCGAGAATGGGACTGGCTGTTCCGGACGATATCCAACGTCGGCAAAGCTATTCCGAAAACCAAAGTAGCCCACAAGGAAGAGAACCGCGACGATGCCGCCTAACACGGCTCCGCCTGTTTTAACCCCCTTGTCAAACTTGCGTGAAAACATTCGCAATCCTCACCTAGAAATGTCGTGCAAATATACCGCTCATCACGAACCTACATCACATGATTGTTCACATTGTTGGTCTGCTGTTTGGATTCTGTCGGATCTTACGGGTAAGCATGACCGTAAATACCGTGAGAATCGTTATCGGCACTCCAAGCATAAACAAAATGGACCATGAGTACGCATCACCTACACTCGCATTTGCTCCATTTGATCCAAAGCCGTCCTTGCATGCTGGGCATGCTTCAAGGCTTTGAACCGCGAGCAACACAAGTACTGTAACAAACGAGATCATATGCTTTGTGCTCATACCGCCGATGGGAACCATTGGTACAACATAAAGTACACAATCACGCCTGTTACCGATACGTATAACCATATGGGAAACGTGATCTTCGCAATTTTTCTGTGTAGTTCAACTCTCATGTTCAATCCGCGATTGATCGTAATCAGTGCAAGCACCGGTACTGTTGCCGCGAGCGTAACATGTGAAATCAGGATACCGAGATACACAATACGCCATGCCCCCTGCCCAGCAAACGTCGTGTTGTATGCGCCTGTTGTATTGTACAGATGCCACTTATGCAGCAGGTAACAGGCTAGGAACACTATCGAGACAACAAAGGCGCTGACCATCACTGTTCTGTGCTGCTCAATCTTCTTTGCCCGAATCAACGAATACCCCCGCACCAAGAGTACGGTGCAGATCGCGTTGAGCGTGGCATTCAATGCCGGCAGTTGATCAAAATTCATTACAGTGCCTGTAGGACAGATCGAAGTTTGGAAACATCAGCAGTGTCTGCACTGTCATAAAACCCGCGCACCTTCATTCCAGAATCAATGAGCACAAATCTCGTCGAATGGATATCCGGAGACGTAGGCTCAATCAAGCCTAGGTCTCGCGATGCAACCGTGATCATTGAATCAAGAGGCATGGTCACAAACCACCATCTGCCCTCTTTCGCCCCATACTGCTGAGCATATTCGCTCATCACAGCGGGTGTGTCGTACTCAGGGTCAGACGTTAGTGAAACGAAAGAAACCTTGGTACCGAAATCTTTCTGAAGTCCGGATAACACCGTATTCAGTGCCGGACAGACAGTACCGCATCGTGTAAAGAAGAATGATGCGATCCAAACCTTGCCGTTCATCGATGATGCATTGAAAGGGGCGTTCCTGTGGTCTACGCCTGTAAACGCAGACACAGTTCGGAGCACTGGAAGTGTATCCAGTGGCGAAGTTGCACCGGCGGTCTTGTTGCTATCGGTTGAACAACCAGATACCAACACAACCACTAGAAGCCCTATGAATGCTATAGCTCTCATGAATATTGGTTCTTAATGCCCTGCTCCGTGTGAACCGCCGTGATGTGCATTTGGATGAAGCTGCTGATACACGGTACGTGTGACGCGGTCGTTTGACTCCTTGGCGCCGAACTCAAGGTTAAGTCCGAACGACAACACAAAGAACAAGAAGACCGGCACGTACACAAAGAACCGTAGCATTGGGTTGTCGAACTTGAGATGCATGAAGATGTACATCACGCAGATAACCTTGAACACCGCGATAGCCAAACCAACGGCTATATTCACTGCGTATCCAGGAATGAAAAGGATATCTGGGAAGTGCACAAGCTTGGCAGCAGCAACAGTAAGCACGGTCATCGTGCAGAGCGTTGCAAACACCTTCATGTATGAAGGGAGAATGTTTCCGTGATCGTGACTCATAATAGTTGTCCTACGAACAAAAGTTGAGCGTAATTGTCGTGATTATGGGAAAATGAGATACAGGGCTGGGAAGATGAAGATCCACATCAAGTCAACAAAGTGCCAGTAAAGGCCGAGTGCCTCTACCTTTACCGGATACGGATAGCCCTTCTTTGTAAACGACTTGAACAGCATGAACAACATTGGGATCATACCGCCGATCACGTGCAGCGCGTGAAAGCCTGTCATCAGGAAGTAGAACGAGTAGAACAACGTGTGATTCTCTTGTCCCGGGAACAAACCGTCGTGCCACTTTGCACTGTATTCAAAGTATTTCACAATCAAGAATCCACATGCGCCAAGAATCGTTAGACCCAGATACACCTGGAACGGCCCATTCTCGCGGCGCTCCAGCTTGTAAATAGCCATAGCCATCGTTAGCGAGCTACCGATGAGAATAAAGGTATTTACAAGAGCCAACACCCAGTTCAAGTGATGCGATGCATCAAAGAATGCCTGATAGTTCGTGTTTCGCAGCACGATAAATGTGCCGAAGAAGCCCGTAAAGAACATAAGCTCAGATGCAAGAAATGCCCACATGGCGATCTTGCCGCTTGCGATCTTGGTAACTGGCTCGTGTGATAGGTTCAGCGATGCTGACATACGTACACCCTTGAAATGATCATTGTTTGTCGATAAACATGAGAATGATGATGCCCATCAGGACAGCATACGAAGAAAGGAGAACCTTGCGGGCCTGCACTGCATCTGGTTGCCGATAAAACATGATGCTGCGAACCGTGAGATACACCCCTAGGATGCTTGCACCGGCTAAATACAGATATCCCGTAGACCCAAGAGCCGTTGGGATGATCGAGGCAGCCAGTGTAAGAATGCTTGTAACCGTCATTTGTATTGCAAGTGTCTTGCCTGTCTCGTCTTCAATTGCACGAAGGACCATCCCGCCGTCACGATAATCGTTGCGGTACATCCATGATAGCGCGTAAAAGTGTGGGAGCTGCCAGAAGAACAATATCGCAAACAGTGCCCACGCCATTGGATCAGCCTGCCCGGTAAATGCCGTCCACCCGCCCATGAACGGGAGTGCTCCAGGGATGCCCCCTACGATTACTGCAAGTGATGATCGAGTCTTCATGGGCGTGTACACAAACACATACACAAGCCATGTGGCAATTGCGAGCATCAGTGTAAGCGTATTCACATACATGAGCATTACCGCACCACCAACCGTTAGCACAGCACTGAATAGCACGGCACGCTGCATACTGATTGTACCCGCCGGTAAGGGGCGAGCCGCTGTGCGCTTCATGCGTGCATCGACATCGCGTTCCAGTATGTGGTTCGCAACACAACTGCCACTGCTGATGAGCAGTGTGCCCAGAATTGTGGTTGCAAGCAGCAATGCTACGTCGCTATCAAACATCGACTGACCACTCGGAAGTGCAAGGTAGAACCCTGCAAGCGTTGTCATCATCACCATCTTGCTGATTCCGGGCTTCGTGAGCTCGTAATACTGGGCAATGAGGGATGGAGCTGCTTGCTCTACTGAGGCGTTCATAACAGCTTCGTTGCGTGACGACGACATTACGCGTTTCCTCCGGCATGAGCTGCATCATGAGCAGAAGAAGTTTGTTCCACCAAAACCGGAGAACGGAACGCTGTATACATGATAACCGTATTCGACACAAGCAGCAGTACGCCGACCATCACATGAAGCGTCGTAACAAGTTCACCACGAGCGGTCCATATTATTCCTGCGCCAAGCAGTATCTGAACCACGACGAGGAGTACCGTGGCGAATGTTACCGTTGCTATTGGTCCTGAGATCTGCTGCCTACGAAGCACAAGTGCCTGAACAATGATCATCCCGGCTACTACATATGCGGTTGTACGGTGCACAAAGTGAATCAGTACCTGGGAGTATTGCCAAAGATCTGCGCTTGGCAGAAATCCATCCGGACTCCACGCTGGGAATGTGTTGCTTACGCCCCATGAGTCTGTGTGGCGCGTAAGTGCGCCTAGAACAAACTGAAGAAACGTGAGGCCCCATGTGCTTCCAACAACGATCAACGCGCCACGTGAAAGTGAACTGTTTACAGCACCACTGTTCCAAGACTTTGATGTTATCAGCGTGATGCCGATAACGATCATAAAGAAGATCTCTGCCAGAACGCCGTGTGTGGTGGATGTCCAGTCAGGTAGATTGTTACGAACCGTATACCCACCAAACGAACCCTGCAGGCAGACGGCTACAAAGGCCGACATCGCTAACCAGACTAATCGCTGATGACTCGGTGCCTGTGCTGCTTTCGTAAGAAGCGAAACCATGAGGACACCGAGGGCGATCATAAATGCCTCCATAACTCCGGCAGGCATCGAATTGACGCCGATAACGGCTGTGGAGATCGTAAGGAACACCACGCCAACAAGGGTCATCAGTGCAGTGTTGGGACGTGCCCCCTTGGGAGTTGCCCTGTATGAAAGTACCAGAATGCTGGTGGTTACCAGCCCTACCAGTGCAGCAAAGAGTCTGTGTCCGTGCTCCCAAAACTTATCCTTGGCCCACAACCATTCTGATGGTGTGTAGGTTACCATGGGGGCTAGATTGGATGTTGGCCAATCCGGAAATGCCATACCACTGCGCGTGGTGTTAACGTGTCCGCCCCATACAATGAGAGCAAACGTTAACACGCAGAGCACCAACGCTACCTTGTGTATCGCGCTGTGTGAACGGTGTTGTGAATGGATTTCAGACATTCGTTGTTGTTGGGCAACTATGATTAGTGAGCACCGAACGTACGTGAATCGTCTTCTACAACCACAGTCTTGTGGTTAATGGTCTTTGAAGCACCTGGTTCCCATTGCGGCCAGTAGTCGCTCTGACGTCCTTCTACACCGAATTCGTATGGCCCACGATACACCGTGATGTCACGATCAAAGTTTCCGTGACCCGGATGTTCAGGTGCAGCCCACTCGAGTGTGTTGGCACGCCATGGGTTGCGAGGAGCTTTCTTGCCAAACTTCAATGACCACAGGACGTTGAAAACAAGAATGAGCTGAGAGAAACCAAGAGCAATAGCGCCAATAGTTACAAGTTCGTTGATGTCTGATAGACCCTTAAGGAAGTCATAGACATTTGGATCGTAGATACGACGCATATGACCGCCCAACCCGAGCACGTGCATCGGGAAGAACGTCAAATTGAACGTAATAAACGTAAGGATGAAGTGCTGACGTCCAAGACGCTCGTTAAGCATCTTGCCAAACATCTTCGGATACCAATAGTAGATACCAGCAAAGATTCCGAAGAGGGAACCACCGAAGAGAACGTAGTGGATGTGTGCAACGATGAAATACGTGTCGTGGATGTAGATATCAACCGGAGCAGATGCCATGAACACGCCCGAAAGACCGCCGATGATAAACATCGATACAAACGCAAGTGCGTTGAGCATGGCTGATGAGAACTTGATATTACCACGCCAAAGTGTTCCAAGCCAGTTGAAAACCTTGATCGAAGACGGAACGGCGATCACGATGGTAGACAACATGAATGTTGTGCCCAACAGTGGATTCATACCCGATTGGAACATGTGGTGACCCCACACGACAAAACCGAGGAAGGCGATTCCAGCGATAGCAAACACCATGGCCTTGTAGCCGTATACGGGCTTGCGTGAGAAGGTTGCCATAACATCAGAAACAATACCCATCAGAGGCAGAATCATGATGTACACAGCTGGGTGTGAGTAGAACCAGAAAACGTGCTGGAACAGGATTGGCTGGCCACCGCCGAAGTACTTCTGTGATGTAGCCAGATTATCTGGAAGGAAGAAGCTCGTGTGGAGGAAGTTGTCCATGAACAGCATGGCCAATCCCGCAGCAAGCACAGGCGTTCCAAGTGTGATGATGATGGCCGTAATAAACAATGCCCAAACCGTGAGCGGCATGTCGAACAGCTTCATTCCCTTGGCGCGCTTGTTCAGAACTGTAGAGACGTAGTTGACCGCACCCATGATCGACGAAAAGCCGACGAGGAAGATGCTAATCGTCCAGAGCGTTTGACCCGAAATCGTAAATGCGTCCAGCCCTGTTTGCGCTGAAAGGGGCGGATAACTCGTCCAGCCTGCAGCCGCATATCCTGTTTGCGTAAAGAAGCCAGCCATCATCACAAGTCCAGCTGGCGGCACTAGCCAGAACGACCACATGTTCAACCGTGGCAAGGCCATATCATCTGTACCGAGCATCAAAGGGATGCAGAAGTTTCCGAACATACCCACTGCAAAAGGGATGATCACGAAGAAGATCATGATCGATCCGTGCATTGTCAGAAGCTGTGCATAGAACTCTGGTGTAATGATACCACTACCGGCCTCCGTTACCCATGTGTCGGGAAGGATCGAACCAATAACGGGAACAGGCTGGCCTGGGTACGCCAGCTGCCAGCGAATAAAGAGCGCAAATGCTCCACCGACGAAGAGAAAGAAAAGCGATGAAAGCATGAACTGCTTCGCAATCACCTTGTGGTCTGTCGAGAAAATATACTTGCGGTACCATGGGAGATCGTGATGATGATGCTCCTGTCCATGATCATGTGCAGTATCTGCTGCATGTTCAAGTGTTGCTGTGCTCATAATGTTATGTTCTCCTGTTTCCGATTACTTGGTAAGAGAGGCTACTTTGGTCGTGTCTGCGACCGGGGCTGCGACTGGCTGAGGCGAACGTGCAGCGATTGCCTCTGATACCTTCTTGTCTACCCACTGTTCATAGGCAGATTTGCTCAAGACTTCATATTCGGCGCGCATGGAGTAGTGTCCGCCGCCGCAAAGTTCTGCGCAGGCAAGTTCATACTTCCCTGTCTTAAACAGGTTGCACCAAATGTTCATCCACGTGCCGGGTACAACATCCTGCTTAACTCGTGCATGCGGCAGGAAGAAACTGTGCAGAACATCCTGTGAAGAACCGTGGAATACGATATTAGCGTTGACAGGGACCTTAAACTGATTCTCAGTTGTAAAGTCATCCATGCTGGCAGCATCACTGGAATCGATACCAAACGGATTCGTCATGCTGATCAGCTTGCGACAGTTATCGCGATCTGTGTAGGCGTTACGGCCAAACTTTCCGTCAGCGCCCGGATACAGGAACTGCCAGCCGTATTGCTTACCCATCACCAGCACCTTTACATCAGCCTGAGGAAGTCTCGACGAATACTTCGTGCGCTCCCAGATGTCGTCTGAATACAGACCGATGCTCGCAAAAAGAATGGTCGGGAGTATCGTCCATGTAATCTCAACGAGGTTGTTGCCATGGTAGTTATAGCCCCGCGCTTCCTTACGGTAACGGTATTTCACGAGGAAATACCCCATAACGCCGAAGGTTAAAAAGAAGATTGCAACGCTCACCCAGTAGATGATCGCAAACAAGTTGTCGAGTTCATGTCCGAACGTTGAAATGTTCTCAGGGAACCATACCAACATGTCGAAGATGCTAAGCAAACGATCCATGAATCAGTTTCTCCAAGGAGATGGAAAGTGTTGTTTCTACGTCAATCAAGAATGCCCGTGCAGGGGCGCTTATGGGAGCTCAGCTTCCGTGTACGCTTGCGTACGCGATGCTGTTTCTTCACGAAGTGCTTTTACTTCGTCTGCAGTTACGGCTGCGCCTGTATTTCCAAAGTTGGCACGAACATACGTGAGAACATCGGCGATTTCCTGATCACTGAGCTGATCTTTCCAAGCTGCCATTTGGCCATTGATCTGAACGCCGTTTCTCTCTATTGGACCACGCAATCCGTGAAGAACAATTCCTATTGGCTTGCGGGCATCACCTTGAGCGATTGCCGACCCCGCCAATGGTGGGATATTGTTACCTGGAACACCCTTGCCGCTGCCTAGGTGGCATGCTGCGCAGATTCGACCATACACTGCCTTGCCAGGACCGCCAGCATCAGCTGTTCCTGCCGCCTCGGCAGCTGCTGCATTGGGATCTACCCAAACTGGATCGTCACCATATGAGGTGAACAACCCTTGAATGTTACAGCCGCTCAGGACTGTGATTGAACAAACAGCAAACGACAAAAGAAGAATTCGTGTCTTCAAAGTCTGCATGTGTGTGAACCTCGTGAAATGAGATAGTCCAAGTCAAGTGGCGCCAAAATACGATCAACTTGCCATGTGAAAAAACAAGAGGGTTCCTGTGCAGATCTTTTTCGAGGATTGGTGTGGATAACCATCATCATTTGCGCATAAACCAATCTGCCGTCTCAAGAATTCCCGGTGCAAGATCTATTGATGGTGACCACCCTGTTACACTACTGAACAGATGGTGCGACCCACGTGTTTTCGCTGGGTCTCCGGGCTTTGCCGGACCATTATTCACTGGATAGTCTCTTCCAAGTGCAGAACGCAATGCCGTAACAACATCGTTTACACTTGCAGCCCCGTTCCGACAGATATGGTATGTGCCTTGTGGCTTGTATTCAAGAGCTGCAAGGTTGGCTCTTGCGACATCGTCCACATGGATATAGTCACGCTCTTGAGAACCGTCTCCATGGATCGTCGGAATCTCATTGCGCAGAAACTTTTCTAGGAAGATGGCAATCACACCCGACTCGCCGTGGGGGTTCTGACGTGGACCGTAAACGTTTGTGTACCGAAGGATGGTAATGCTCATGCCGTGCACAATGCGCTCATATTCGGCATAGATCTCCATCGCCCTCTTTGAAACGCCGTATGGCGCTATGGGGCAGACCGGATGTGTTTCATCGGCTGGAAGGTTGACGAATTCACCCAGAACGGCTGTAGTAGATGCTGTGATCACGTGCTGCACGCCTGATTTTCGGGCGGCTTCGAAGATCCGCAACGACCCCAGAATGTTTATTCCAGCATCGTGCACCGGCTTCTCAACACTTACACGAAGCTCCATGTGCGCGGCATGGTGGTTTATCGCATCATAGGCGCCATTGAGTATCAGCTCTGTACACGCATCCGATGTGATGTCCATGTTGTAGAAGGTTGCACCTGCCGGTACGTTCTCTTGATATCCCATCGATAGGTTGTCGATGATATCAACAGTATGGCCTGCACACAGATATGCTTCAGCAACGTGTGAGCCGATAAAACCCGCCCCACCGGTTACGAGAATTTTCACAAGGCCTTCTTTGCAATGTCTGTTCTGTAATACTTGGTATCGTACGAAATCTTTGAAACGGCCGCATAGGACCTGCTAACGGCCTGCTCAAGCGTGTCTCCTATCGCCGTTACGCCAAGTACACGTCCACCATTGGTTACGAGACTACCATCTGCATCCTTTGTGCCAGCATGGTAGACTGTTACATATGGATCCGATTCCGCATCGTCTATGCCGCTAATATCCAGCCCCTTCTCAAATGCATCTGGATATCCTGCCGATGCAAGAACCACGTTACAGGCATAACCAATCGCAACAGATGATATTGTCGTTGCATCCAAGCTACTCCTGGCAGCCGATGCAAACAATGCTGCGGTGTCGGCGCTGAGTACGCTCATCACGGCCTGCGTTTCGGGGTCGCCAAAGCGGACGTTAAACTCAACAACCGATGGCTCGCCTAGTTCGTTGATCATTAAGCCGCAGAACAAGCACCCAACAAACGGCATACCCTCATTGTACATACCATCGAGCACGGGCTGAACGATCTGCTCATGCACACGTGCAAGCACGACAGGTGTAACGATAGGTGCTGGAGCATATGCGCCCATGCCTCCGGTGTTCTTGCCCGTGTCTCCATCGCCAACGCGCTTGTGATCTTGAGCTGGTGCAAGCGTTACAAACGTTTGACCATCGCATATAGCAAACACGCTGGCTTCTTGGCCACTCAGGAATCCTTCGATCACAACGCCGTCTGTTCCAAAGGCGCCAGCATACATGAAATCGATTGCATCAAGAGCTTCTGCATGCGTTGTAGCAACAACCACTCCCTTACCTGCAGCAAGTCCGTCATACTTGATCACAACAGGCAACTCATGCGCTGCGGCATAGGAGCGAGCGTCATCATGCTGCATGGCGTTGTAACGCCGATACGGCGCAGTTGGTATGCCGTGCCGTTGCATAAAGTCTTTTGAGAAGCCTTTAGAGGTTTCGAGCTGTGCAGCAGCTTTCGACGGACCAAAGACATCGATGCCTTCTTCGCGGAGAAAATCTGAAAGCCCCTCGGCAAGGGGCTGCTCCGGACCTATCACAACGAGCGATACATCGTTGCGCGAACAGAATCGCTCTATCGCTTCATGATCGTCAACCCGCAGTGAAACGCACTCGGCTTCGCGCGCAATGCCTGGATTGCCGGGAGCTACCCACAGCTTTTCGCATGAGTCGGATGATACCAGTGCCTTTGCAAGTGCGTGCTCACGTCCGCCTGACCCGATCAGAAGAATTCGTTCGTTCATGGTGTTGTTCAGTGAATCATCAGGTGATACCGACGTCTGTCAGCATTGCACTAAAACGGCACATCGTCAAAATCGTCTTTTGCGCCAGGATTAGCAGCTGAGATCTGCGAGTAATCCGTTGTTGTAGGGGCTGGTGCTCCAGCAGCTTCGACGCGCCATGCTTCGAGGTTGGTAAAGTAGAGTGTCTGTCCGTCCTTATTCTGGAAGGGGCGGCCACGGAGATTAAACATCACCTTGAGCTGTTGTCCAACCTTATAGCTGTCAAGGATGGCGCAGCGATCCTGCGTTACCTGAAACTTGATATGCTGCGGATAGTTGCCATCCTGAATTTCAAGCACGAATTCGCGCTTGCGGAAGGTGTCCTTCACCTGCTGTGTTTCCGTGAGGAAGTGAAGCGTACCAACTGCTTCGTAGGAATTTGACATGGTAGTACCTGATTAGATTGTTGAAACCAATGTTGGAATGTTCGAAAGTACGGCATCTAGCTGTTGAATGTCCTTGCCCCCTGCCGTAGCCATGTGAGGCTTGCCTCCGCCGCCCCCGCCTAGCTCCTTTGCAACTGCACCAACGATCTTGCCCGCTGGTTTAGACTTGGTGAGGTCGTCTGTAACAACACAGACAAGCTGTACCTTATCGTCGGCTACCGATGCTAACAGACCGATACCCTGTGTCTTGAGCGCCGAACGGAGCTCATCGCCCAAGGTCTTGAGCTGATCCATTTCAACACCATCAATGCGGCGCACCGCCAGTTGATATCCGTCCAGGTGCTGCGCAGAAGAAATCATGTCGGGAATCACCGTCTTGAGCTCATCAACCTTGTATGAGGCGAGCTCTTTTTCGAGCTGACGGATCTTCTCTGCCTGACGTGCGATATCGTCGCGCAGGTTGTCTGCAGTGCGGTGCTGTTCCTTAAGCCAGAGCGGCATGCTGCGTCCGGCAATGGCTTCAATACGGCGCACGCCGCTCGCTACGCTCGATTCGCTGATAATCTTGAATAGGCCAATCTCTGCCGTGTTGCGCACATGGGTTCCTCCGCAGAACTCAACAGAGAAGTTCTCGTCGATAAACACCACCCGTACAGAATCACCGTACTTATCTCCAAAGAACATTTTCGCACCTGGCACCGAACGTGCCTTTTCGATGGTCATCTCTTCGGTATGGACAGCGATAGACTCAAAGATTTTTTCGTTCACCATTTCCTCTACGGCAGCGATCTCATCGTCTCGCATGCGCTCGAAGTGTGCAAAGTCAAACCGCAGTCTCTCCGGCTCTACAAGTGAGCCCGACTGCTGCACGTGTGTACCGAGCACTCTGCGAAGTGCCTCGTGAAGCAGGTGCGTAACCGAGTGTTCCCTTTCAACATCACGCCGGCGCGCAACATCAAGCGTTGCCTTTGCTACATCACCAACAACTGCGTCGATCTCTGTTTCACAAACGTGCACGATGGCATCACCAACTTTGCGCACGTCTTCCACACGGTACTGCGAGCCCCCTACAGTGATGATACCTGTATCGGAAACCTGACCGCCCATTTCAGCATAAAACGGTGTTTGATCCAGCACGATGGAATTGCCTTGAACGTAGAGAACCTCTCCTGAAGTCTCTGTGCCGTTATACCCTGTAAAACGTGACATTGCATCGATAGACTCGGTTGATGCCTGCTGGAGAACAGACTTCCTAGCTGCACGCGAACGAGCCCGCTGCTCGTCGAGCAACGTATTGTAACCGTCTATGTCTACCTCGAGTCCACGCTCTCTGGCAATGAGCTGCGTTAGGTCTAGTGGGAAACCAAACGTGTCGTAGAGTTCAAATGCATCAGCACCACTTACGACGGTGCTTGAGGTCGAGATCAGATCAAATCGCTGTAGGCCACGGTCGAGCGTGGCAAGGAACGACTCTTCCTCTGCGCGAATGATCTTTTCGATGAGTTCCCGGCGTTCGGGCAACTCTGGAAAAACATCGCCCATAGTGTCGCACAGGATGTGAACGTGCTTCCACAAGACGGGTTCGGTAAGTCCAAGATTACGTGCATAGCGGGCAGCTCTGCGGAGAATGCGCCGAAGCACATAGCCGCGTCCTTCATTCCCTGGAATAGCACCATCAGCGATGGCGAACGACAATGTGCGAATGTGATCAGCAATCACGCGCATCGCAACGCCATCCGGGTTTTCAAGCTCAGTGCGGTAGCTACGTCCACACAAGTCTTCTGTGTAGGCGATTATCGGCTGAAAGACATCGGTGTCGTAGTTCGAATCCTTACCCTGCATCACCGCGCAAAGGCGTTCAAAACCCATACCAGTATCAACGTGCTTCGAAGGCAGATCACTCAGGGAGCCGTCTGCATTGCGGTTGTATTGGATAAACACGTTGTTCCAGATCTCGATCACCTCTGGCACACCTGCGTTCACAAGGGGCCCGCCGGTGCGGTCTGGTGTTCTGTCGAAATGGATCTCCGTGCACGGACCGCAAGGACCTGTATCGCCCATTTCCCAGAAATTATCTTTTTCATCGAACCGATGGATCTGTTCTACGGGCAGATACTTCTTCCAGATCTCGAACGACTCATCATCGGTACGATAGACGGTTGCATGAAGTCTGTTCTTCGGCAGTTTGTAGACATCAGTCAGCAGTTCCCATGACCATGCAATGGCCTCTTGCTTGAAGTAATCTCCAAAGCTCCAGTTGCCTAACATTTCGAAAAACGTGTGGTGGTATGTGTCGTACCCAACTTCTTCCAGGTCATTGTGTTTGCCAGAGACGCGCACACACTTTTGCGTATCAGCTGCACGGGTAAAGTCGCGCTTGCCTGTTCCAAGGAAGACATCCTTGAACTGATTCATACCAGCATTGGTAAACAGCAGAGTTGGATCTCCGTGCGGGATAACCGGAGCTGAGGGAACGATGCGGTGTTGGCGAGCTTCGAAAAACTCGAGAAACGTCTGTCGTATCTGGCGTGAAGTCATTGAGTCTGTAAGGGGGCGTAAAGGAAACCACAAAAGTACGAAGGGCGTAGTTTTGTGGAATGTTAACTGAACTGCTGTCAGGGGCCGATGCCTTTGTTGCCACGTTTTCGCGTCCACTCAAGAACTCTCAATGGACAAAAGCCGTCGTTCGTGCAGAACGAGAAGACGGCCGATGGCGCCTGCGAGTAGAGTCGTTTACGGCCAAACAGTCGTTCACGGCCCCCTCGCAAGAACCTGTGGATAACCTTGACAAAGCGCTGTCAGCACTGCTTGCTGATTCATTTCGGCAAATTCTTGTTCAGACCCCATCCCAGGATGTTCATGTGCTGCGCAGTTTCAAGCACGATCGTGTTGAGGTAGCAGTAAAGCATGCGGCAGCCAGTCGCACGCACTGGGAATCGGTAACGTCGGACAGAGTAAAACAGCGCCTGCTGGCGCCTTCAGAAGACTGCGGGTTCCTGCATCTGATGGGCTTAGCTTCCGAAAATGGACAGATCCTTACTGCCATGGCCGATAAGTTTCGTCAGGTCAATCACTTGCTTGCACGAGTAGTGAGCAGCGAGCAGCGAGCAGCAAGCAGCGAGCAGAGAGCAGAGAGCAGCGAGTTTGTTATTGTGGATGCTGGATGTGGGAAGGCCTACTTGTCGCTATCGCTGATGTACGTTCTGGAGCGAATGGGGCGCAAGGTTCGGCTTATTGGAATTGATTCAAACGAGCATGTGATCAGGCAGTGCGAGCATGTTGCTCGTGAGATGGGGTTTACAGATGCAAGCTTTGTTGTATCGGATATTCGCTCGGCCCTAGACATCATGGGTGTTTCGTCGTGCGATCTGCTTATTGCGCTGCATGCATGCGACACAGCCACAGACCAGGCAATCGAGTTGGGTCTTCGTCTTTCTGCCGAACGGATGCTGATTGCCCCCTGCTGTCATCATTACGTCCAGAAACAACTTCATAAAGATCGCGTACCAGAATCGGTGCGTCCGCTTCTCGATGACGGTATCACCAAAGAACGTCTAGGAGATCTCGTGACAGACACCATGCGGCGTGATATCCTCCGGTGGAAGGGCTATGATGCCCATCTTGAAGAGTTTATCTCACAGGAGCATACGCAAAAGAACATCCTGCTTTCCGCACAGCGGCTCCGCGAACAACCTGCCGCAAACTACTGGCACACTGTAGTAGCTAACACTGTTGAAGCATGGGGCGTGCATTGTGCACTCTGGGCTAGCCTTAACCAATGCTGAAACTCACCAAACTGATTATCTGTCAAAGAACCATGAATAACCTATCCCGACTGCTCTTAGCTCTGCTTCTAACATTCACTAGTGTCGCGGCCTACTCACAGTCAGACCGCTATCGTGTTGATATCGATCTCCAGAACGTTACAAACGACCGTCTGCGTGTAATGCTCTGGCCTCCAGCGATTACGTCGGATTCGGCAACGTTTGTCTTTCCCGTAACGGTGCCGGGCACATACGAGGAACACTTCTGGTGGCGGCTAGTCGAGAACTTCAGGGCCTATGACCGCAACCACCGATCACTGGTGGTAGAACGTAGCATCGATTCGCAGTTTGTTGTCCGCAATGCTAGGGAGCTTCGATACATTACCTATGAACTTGAAGACTCATTTGACGATACAACGGGTAAGGTAGACATCTTCGCACCAGCCGGTACAGGATGGGAGGCCGATAGCATTTTTGTGCTCAATCATGGAGGGACAATTCCGTACGTGGACGGAATGCAGAAACGAGAATACAAAGTTGCTGTTCACAAGCCTGCACATCTTTGGGGCGGGAGCGCGCTCTCCATCGAGCGTGTTAGCCCCAGTTTGGATGTCTATGCAGCACGCTCCTATGACGAGCTCGTAGACTCGCCCGTGCTCTACTCCCTGCCGGATACTGCCACCTATAGCATCGAGGGTGTTGATGTGCTTGTGCATTGCGCGCATTCGGGTTTGGACACAGTTGCACCGGCCTATGCAAAGGAACTTGCAAAGTTTACAACCACCATTGCAAAGTTCCTGCCGTCGATGCCTGTAAACAGATATGCTTTTCTGTTCTACCTCTGGCGCGGCGACCGATCAAAAGTTTCCAAGCCCTTTGCAATGGGAGCTCTCGAGCATAATCAAAGCTCGTTTTACTTTCTCGGTTTCCAGAAACGTCCGCTCGGACTCCGCGAGATCGCCGTTCACGAGTTCTTCCACATACTTGTGCCTCTTAACCTCCACAGCGTAGAGATCGACGCGTTCGACTTTCGCACACCAAAGATGAGTCAGCACCTCTGGCTCTACGAAGGCACAACAGAGTACTTCGCAACACTTGCCCCTTTGC
Organism: Patescibacteria group bacterium; assembly: GCA_044238605.1. Lineage (GTDB taxonomy): Bacteria > Bacteroidota > Ignavibacteria > Kapaibacteriales > Kapaibacteriaceae > UBA10438. Next base: position 81,594 of record JBIICY010000004.1, on the reverse strand, counting down.
ACGACAGCACAATTAAGGAAGAGTCGTTTAAGCGCGAAATCCAGCAGAAGCTGCGTGATGATGAGGATCTGCCCAAAGAGTTTTCACTTACCACATTTTCAAAAAATGTGCTTTCGGACGAGTATCACGAATACTACGGCAAGGTTTACACCTACGGCGCTGTAAATGCATTCCTGCTTGACATCGCAATTCGTGATGCTTCAGGGGGCAAACAAGGTCTGCTCGATGTTGTGCTCACACTTATGAAGCAGTTCGGGCCGAACAAACCATTTAACGACGACGAGCTTTTTGATCACATAGAGAAGATCACCAACGCAACTGTGCGCAGGTATCTCGATACCTATGTCAAAGGCACTTCACGAATCCCAGCAGCAGAAATGTTCGCTAAGATCGGCTGGAGTTACACTGCAGAAAAGACCAAGCAGGAACCAGGATTCGGATTCAAGGGAGACTTTTCGATGGCCGACGGCAAACCATCGCTGGTTCTGCGCACAACGTCCGCTGAAAACCCTATGAAGGTTGAAGATGGCGACGTTGTGGTGTCAATTGAGGGGATGGCGATGGAAGAGGCGTTTCAGTCCGCCGAAGGACGTCAGAAGCTTGCGAAGTTCCGTAGTCCTAAACTTGGTGATGAAATGACAATGACAGTTTCGCGCAACGGCGCTCTTGTTGAGCTCAAAGGGGCTGCACGCACGCTCGACGTCAAAGAGTATCACTTTATCGAGATCAATCCTTCACCTACACCGGAACAGAAGGCACTACGCAACGCAGTGTTTTATGCAAAGGCTAGGTAGCGTCTATGGTTATCGCACGATTAACCATCGCAATAGCTCTTGCCTCACACGCTTTTTGCATCGGCGGCGAAATCCCGCAACCGAAATCGGTACGCTCGGTTAGGGGGCTCCTTTCAGATACGCTTACCCTGAAAGAGTCATTAGTTAGCGCTGCAGGGCGCACCTTTACGGCTGCCACGTATAACGGCAGAGTACCGGGTTCGATATGGCGCGTGTATCCGGGCGATACCCTGCGCATTCGCCTGAACAACCAGCTCCCTCCCAATTCTGACCAGGACAGTACAGATCAGGGCAACTATCCACAGCGGGTGAATACAACGAACCTCCATACCCACGGACTCAACGTATCGCCCAAGGGCTCCTCCGACAACGTTCTGCGTTCGATCCTGCCAGGCGAGTCGTTTGATTACGAAATCATCGTTCCTAAAAACCACTCCAGCGGCACGCACTGGTATCACCCCCACCATCACACAGCTTCCTTTTACCAGGGATCCAGCTCGGTTGCCGGAACACTTATTGTTGAAGATCCATCTGATCCGGCTCTAACTGATCCTATCCTGCGTGGCTATCAAGATCGTGTACTGATGTTTTCAATGTTCATGGTAGACACAACGACAAATGCTGTACCCAAGCCACGCCGACTTCGTGCGGCCACCGCCAACCGACCAGTTATGGGTATTGAAACTCCTGTACTTGTAAACGGAGCAGTTCGTGGAACAATGTCGATGCGGCCTGGTGAAATTCAGCGTTGGAGATTAATCAATGCAACGTACGAGCCGCTCGTGAAGCTTCGATGGCTGCGCATCAGTGGCTCAGATACTGCTGTTGTGCCACAGAGCGAAATTGCCATCGACGGACTGTACTATGATGCAGCAAAGACTGTGGAGTCTGTTGTTATACCGACGGGTGGACGGTCTGATGTGCTCGTCAACGCACCAACTAGCGCTGGACAGTATGTTGTTGAGCTTACGACTATCGACCGCACATTTACAACTACTGCCACTCGGCTTGCGATAGACCTTGTTGTAGAAGGCACCTCGGTTGAACCTCCCATGCAGATGCCGAAGCGGCTGCCTGCACCGTGTATAAGCGGACCCATTCTTGACAGTGAGATTACAGGAACTCGTGAGATTACCGTTTCAGAAGATCGCTCGGTGAGTCCGCTGGTAGATTCAACAGCAATCATGCGCACATTTCTGATCAACAATGCCCCGTACAATCATGATGTGGTAAACGTTACCGTGCGAGTTGGAGATGTTGAAGAGTGGACCGTTCATAACAGTGGATCAGAATATCATCCATTCCACATTCATGTAAATGAGTTTCTCGTCACGAAAATCAACAATGAGAAGCTCAGTCCACCAGTATGGCGCGATGTATTGTGGCTCTCTCCGAAGACCACCTATACAATACGGCACAGGTTTCAGGAGTTTGACGGTCTCACAGTACTGCATTGTCACTTTCTGATGCACGAAGACTGGGGCATGATGAACCTCATTGAAATCTTGCCAAAGACATCTCGTGTGCATGAGCAACCTTGGACAGAGCCCCTTGCATTTCCCAATCCAGTAGTCGGACGCTATGCTCAAATCAGTATTCGTGTTCCTGATTTCCTTATGGGCAAGGAGTTGGTAGCCATTCTTCACGACGTTACTGGAAGCGAGATTACACGGCAAAATGTTCCAGCAAACGCAGGAAAGACAGTCTTTAACGTGGCTGAGGCCCCTGCTGGGACATACTACGTGCGTCTTACAGATGGTGTGCGGTTTACCAACACGGACATGATCATACTGCTGCGATGATCCGTATCGTGTATGCTATTGTCCTTCTATTCTTTTTGCATACAGCCGCTCGTGCGCAGCATCCGGCATTGCGGTTGCCGTTGATTCTTTCTGCTGACAGCACGACGATTGACATTGCAGCTGTTTCCGATTCTACACCGGTGATCGCCATTCGGTTCCTTGGCTCAATGTGTACACACTGCATGCAGCAGCTTGTCAAGTTTCAGGAGTACACATCAGAGTTCCGCGCCTCTGGCGCGCGCATCATCGCATTCTCGGAAAACGATGTTGAGAAATGCCTTCAGGTAACCCGGCAGTACCAATTCGCGCGCGATGTCTTCTTGCTCTGCAGCGATGTCGACAACAAAACATCACGCGCACTTGGAACAACGATCTATGAACGAAATGGCTCTGTAACGGAGCTACACGGGATACTGGTTCTGCACAAGAGAGCCGTTATCTTCGAGCACTATTCAACATCGCCATATATGGACCACGTCTCGATTCTCCAGATCATAACTTCGGTTAGATGATGATCTACACGTTCGTAGTCATACTGCTGAGTGCGGCTATGCTGCATGCCCAACCGCGACAGCCCCTTCGGTGGTCTGCAGAAGCAAGCTCTTACTATGCTCTCAATACTGCCGATAACGGACGGTATGATTTTCATGATCTCATGAATACAGCGGCTAGGACAGGCGCAGGGCTCAACATCCTACGCGGAACCGTTGAATTGGATGCAGAACGATTACACGGTGCGGTATCGCTTCAGTATGGAGATATTGCTCAGACTGTATGGGGCAAGCAGTTTCCACTTCAGGAAGGTTGGTTAGGATACCGAGTTACAAGTGACGTGGATATTCAGGCGGGTGTGTTCCTATCGCATTTCGGTGTTGAGGGGCTGCGTCCATCAGAAAACTACAGTGGTATCGTTTCTACTACCGGCTTCTTCGATCCAAACTACTTTGGCGGTGTAAAGTGTTATGTAGCTGTGTCTGATGTTATGCTGTTTCATGCCGACGTTCTTACATCATTTAACGGATTAGAGATCGACGGCGAAATCCCTGCCTATTCGCTCAACCTTGAGTATCGTCCAGACAGCCTTACCCAACTTGCATGGAATTCTATTCTCAGTGAAGAACCACTTAATGAGCAACGCGTGTACCAATCATACACGCAGATGAGTGCAACACTTCATCGTGGTTCATGGCATCTGATTGGTGAGGTCAACATTGGTGCTGAGCTGCCCACGTCTGTTACCCCAGGTTTGGTAATGACTAGCGGATTACTTGGATGCTACTATGATGTAGATGATCGATTGCAAGTTGGTCTACGGGGTGAATATGTGATTGATAGACATGGAATCGTTGCTGATGACCGCTATGCCAGCCCCCTTCCGATCAATGAACTTTCAGCTGCAGGTGCAACGGCAACCATGAACTATGCTGCTGCGTCCTGGTGCACGATCCGTGCCGATGTGCGCAGGCTTACAGCCATCGATTCTGTTTCCGTTATCGATGCTAACCCTTCGGTCCGTGCGCGCACCGAAGCGGTTCTTACGGTCGAAATGTACCTTGGCGGCGATTGACACCCCCGAAGTAATTTGCGGTTGTCTGATTTTACATCTACAGGAGAAGGTCCATGAAATGTGTTCTCACAGTGCTGGCAGTGGTTGTTGCTGTGGTATCAGCCGTTGCCCAACCTGCGAACATGACGCCGATCGCTATTCCTTCAGGATTGAGCTATCAGTTTCTTGGCACGTATTCGGTTGATCGACTCAACAAGATATTGTCGACAGAGCTCCAGGAATTTGCACCTGATAACACGATCACCTTCCCGCAGGCAAAGAATGCTGTTGATCTCTACCGTGTAACATATCCATCGGTAGTACCAGAGCAGCTGAATCGTCCTACGCGCGCCTCGGGACTGATTGCCGTTCCCAAGGTTACCAACAAAAACCTGCCTGTGGTAATGTATCAGCATGGAACCGTTTTTACAAAGACAGCAGTTCCATCGTTCCCTGAAGAATCATACGAGACTCGTCTGATGATCGCCCGTTTTGCCGGTGATGGCTACATCGTTGTTGCTGCAGATTACTTCGGTAAGGGGCTCTCAGACGAACCCGACAGCTACCTCGTCAAGGCCAGCACGCAGCAGGCCTGTACCGACATGTTTCACACAGCAAAGATCATCCTCGATGCCGTGGGGTATAAGCCCGCAAACTTCTTTCTCAGCGGCTGGTCTCAAGGGGGCTGGGCTACACTCGTGTTTCTCAATCACCTCGAGAATCTCGGCATTCCCGTAACTGCGGCAGCCGCAGCGAGTGCTCCTGCCGATGTTTATACGATCATGAACAGGTGGATCAACAACTTCCAGCCGGTAGACGCAGTATACCTCACCGGCTGTGCAGCGCTGCAGATCAATGCTCACGAGTTTTACTATAATCAACCCGGACTCTCTACAGGTGCATTCAAGCCGGAGTACTTGCAGGCCGCACGTGATCTCCATGCAAACAAGATCGGCTGGTCGGAGTACTCAAAGATTGTTCCGTTCAAGGTCAAGGACATGCTCAACGATGATTTTGTAAAGTCCAGCATCGGTGGCGAAACTCCTTACTGGCAGACGTTGCAGCACACACATGGATACCGCTGGCGCAGTGTTACTCCGCTACGCTGTTATCATGGCGGACGAGACGAGGTTACACCAGTGTATATCGCCGAACTCCCTGCCGGATTTCAGACGCTGGTTGGCGGTGGTCCTACACAGGCACTTTCTGCCGGACAAAGCGCTGATCACCGTGGTGTGTTCATCTATGGCGTGCAGGACCAGAAGGGCTGGTTCGAGAGTTTCCTCAGGAAATAACGCCACTCAAGGCGAAAGCGCAACTGCTCTACCGCGAGCACCAGTCTTCGATCTTCTGTGTCAGCACCTCAGCATCAAATTGCGGGGTGCTGTACAAGCCCCCTGCTAAACGCTGACGCATCGCTTCAAATAGCGTAACGGCGCAGGCGACCGAGATGTTCAGCGACTGGATCATCCCCATCTGCGGTATCAGGAAGTTTCCGTCGGCCTTCTCACGCGCCTCGTCGGAAACACCGTAGTGCTCGTTGCCAAACACCAGCGCAACGGGCTGGGTTAGATTGAGATCATGCAAGGATACTGCATCGCTCGACATGTGCGTTGTGTAGATCGCAAAACCTCTGCTTCGCAGAGCCGAATAGCAGTCATCTACTGTCTGGTGTAAATGCACATCAACCCATTTGCGCGCACTTGCAGATGACTTCTCTCCGAGATCTGGAAACACTGTGCGTCCGTAGTAAATCCCATGCGCTTCCGCAACGCCAACTGCATCGCACGAGCGTATCACTGCGCTTACGTTGTGAGGATCGTGCACGTTCTCAAAGACAACCGTTAGCGTCGGTTGACGCTTCTGCAATACTCGCGTAATTTTCGCCTTACGCTCTGGGGTTATGTTGTGCGGTTGTGGCATTCATGAATTTAGACAAAATGGAAACTATGGCCCACATGTTTACGGTCGCTGCGATGGTCGTTGTAGGGTTTCAGATTGCATTGGCATCCGGAGCGCCATGGGGCGACTATGCATGGGGCGGACGTTTTCCTGGCAGATTACCAATCGGTTTACGACTAGCCTCGGCATTGTCGGCAGTAATCGTGCTGTTCTTTGCCCTAATCATTGAGATACGGGCAGGATACCTCTTCCCTGAATATCACCAACTCAGCATGACGTTATCATGGGGAGTCCTTGGCTATTGCGGTTTGGGAACCATCATGAACGCAATAACGCCAAGTAAAAAGGAGCGTCGACTATGGTTGCCCATTGTTACGCTCCTTCTTGTAACGTCCTTAGCTGTAGTCTTCAGTACCTGATCACTTGTCTGCCTCGCCCATCACGGGATCGATCGAACCGATGATTGCAACTACGTCGGAAACCATTGAGCCTTCTGACATGTGCTTCAGTGCCTGCAGGTTACTTGATGACGGTGAGCGGATCTTGAGTTTCCACGGATGACCTGTGCCGTCGCTTACGATGAAGAAGCCCAACTCGCCCTTCGGAGACTCAATAGCAGTGTACGTTTCACCTGCAGGAGGCATCGTACCAAAGTTGATGATCATGAAGTCGTTGATCAGTTCTTCCATCTTTGTATAGATGTTTGCCTTGCGCGAAAGAACCGACTGCGGCTGATCTTCTGCCAATACAGGTGTGCGAGGCATCTTTTCGAGACGATCAATCACCTGGTGACAGATCTTCATTGATTCCCAGATCTCTGCATTTCGCACAGAGTATCGTGCGTAGCAATCACCGTCGTTACGGGTGATGACGTCAAAGTCCATTTGATTGTAGAACATGTACGGCTGGTCGCGGCGAAGATCGCGTGCAACACCCGAGCCGCGCAGTGTTGGTCCTGTAAGACCAAGGTCGATCGCCTTCTCAGCAGTAATGTGTCCAACACCTGCCATACGATCAACAAAGATGCGGTTACGGTTAACAAGGCCTTCTACTTCCTTCATGCGCTCTGGAAGCTGATTAAGCCATGCGCGCACGTCGCGAAGCACATCGTCTGGGATATCATTTGCAACACCACCGATACGGGCAAAGCTCGTAGTAAAGCGTGCGCCACAGATACGCTCAAACAAGTCGTATTGTTTTTCGCGCTCGGTAAACGTCCAGAGGAACAGCGTCAATGCCCCAACGTCCATCGACGTAGCACCCATGGCCAGCAGGTGCGATGAAATACGGGCAAGCTCACTCACAAGCATACGCACCCACACGCCCCTTTCAGGCACGTGTACGCCTGCTGCCTTCTCGATCGCCATACAGATTCCAACATTGTTGGAAAGGGGTGACAGATAATCAAGGCGGTCTGTGTGCGGAATGAACTCGTGATACGTGCAGCTCTCGGCGAGCTTTTCGAATCCACGGTGCAGATATCCTAGCTCTGGAACGCACTTAGCGATCGTCTCGCCATCAAGGCGCAACAGCACACGAAGCACGCCGTGAGTGGCAGGATGCTGCGGACCCATGTTGAGAACCATATCGTTCTCAAGCGGATCTTCGAACATTGCAACAGTGTCTTTGTCCTGAACTTCACGCAGGATCTTTGATTGACGGAGCTTTTCTACGCGTTCAATCGTAGCCGAATTCGAAACCGGTAGTGACATATCGCCTGATCAGTGTGAGGAGTAATCGCTATCCAAACAGCGACAAAATACGGAAGGTTTCCCGGTTTTCCGTTGATCAGTTTTGTGGGCGAAGTGGGACTTGAACCCACACGTTCTTGCGAACACGGGCTTCTGAGACCCGCCTGTCTGCCAATTTCAGCACTCGCCCAATCTTCAACGCTCACCAGCCTGCGGAGAGGGAGGGATTCGAACCCTCGATAGGATTGCTCCTATAACGGTTTTCGAGACCGTCCGATTCAACCACTCTCGCACCTCTCCGTGGTGTGTGATTGATGAGACGTGCGAAGATAAGAAAGAGTAGCGAACAGCGAGTAGCGAACAGCGAGTAGCGAACAGCGAGCAGCGAACAGCTTCACCGTACCACAGAAATGGGGATGGTTGTTGTAGAAGATCCAATGACCTCGACGAAGTAGACGCCGGAGGGCAACGAAGCAAGTGAGAAACTGTGCGTGTGAAACGACGTAGATCCATCCGTGAGCAGTTCTTGTTGTGCAATGATGCTACCATGAGAATTGATCAGTCGAAGCATTGAAGGCATGCCACCGGCTGTGATTGTAGCATCTATCGAAACCGTGACCACGTCATGTGCCGGGTTAGGATAGACACTGAGCTGACGTGATTGCGATTCACCTGCAACACTCGTTCCCTGCGTACGGAGCGTGTAAACCCACATCTCTGACTGTGAAAAGATGGTCATATACGTGCTGTCATCGAGCTGGTGTTGCAGACCACTGTTCGTCCACCGGTCTCGGGTAGGCGTTGGTGGGAACCAGCCCCTTGGTGGAGGCACATAACGCACGTCGCGCTCCTTTCCACGGACGATAACAAACGAGGGCGCCGCCCAAAATGGGCGAACATAGTCCGGACCATCCGACAGCTTTCCGCTTTGTGCTGTCACATTTGGAGATGGGTTGCCAGCGGAAAACGAACCCACAAGATTCACATCATTTCGACTCAACATTCGTACTTCTATTCTACCGTCACGTTCTCCAACAACCAGAAACTCAGGCCGGTTTCCGAGAAATGCGCATTCCACGGAAGAATAGCCCAAATCGTTCATGATTCGTGACAAATTCCCAGATGCCGCGTGATAAACTGCATAGTTGCTGGCGCCAACATTGAGAAGACAATTGCCGTCGAGATCTATGGACGAACCGACAACATACCGCATTGAACAATCAGTGTACACTGTTTGATCTCGAACGACTAACAAGGTATCAACGACAAAACGCTGAGTACTACCTGACACCAAGATCGAGTGATTTTGAAGATATCGCAAACTGACTACTGCCTCAGGTAGCCGCGTCTCACGAAGGATGGTGCCGGTAGACAAATCGACAATCATGATCGCATTGAGCCGCGAAAACACAATTCTATTGTTGGCTTTTGATACATCACAGCCCGGCAAGCCATTTCCATCACTATACGGCCACGTGGGCGAAGCAACTACATCGAAAACGCGCCCCCACTCACGATTTTTTGCGTCCCAGACCGCAAACAGTATCCCAGCTGGATTGTTTGAATCGCAGGTTACCGTTTCGGTATAGAATACAACCGTGCTGCCATTACGAACCGATCCAAGCCAACGAACAAGGTCGCCACGCATTGGTCTGCGAACCAGCGTTCGGTAGCCTGCCGGATCAACGCGGGTGATGCTCCCGTTTGTTGTCCCGTATACGAGCGTATCAGCGATAATCTCGGCCGACGTCAGACGACCATCAACAAGCTGGTCGCGTGCATATAACGTCCATGTTCTGCTGCTAAATCTCAATGCTGCACAGGCTACAGGATAGATCTGACACTCGTCAAATCGCGTTCCCATCTCGAACAGCACAACACCGGTATTACTGGCAATAGCACCAACAGCACCTACGTGTTTCAGGGTGGTGATAGGTTCAAACCCAGGTATGGAGCGCATGTTGAATTCAGCATGGAGTGAATCATTACTCATGGTGTAGATGCTATAGGCATCATTCGTTTTACGAACCAGCAATGAATCGTTCATCATCACACAGACAAACTTGCTGATATCCCTGTATGAATTGCATGATTGCAGTTTCTGCAGCTTCCATTCAGAGCCAACTTGCTGGAATCTCATATCAAAGAGCTGGCCTGCGGAATCAAGAGCAAAGAGCCGTTTCTGATCCACACCAGCAATGGTCTTTACCTTGGAACACAAACCGATCTTCGTCAACATGCCATTTGTCAGTGCATAGATATCACCGTTTGATGCGGCAACATAGGCTCCCGCGTTTCGATCTGGAACGATCTGCAATACGCTATCATGACGCTTTGATAAATCGCCGGCTAACGTTTGACCAACGTAAAGCGATCCGTCGAGATATCGTATCAACCAGCCAGACTCCGTCCGCAACGCATTGTCAACCGAGGAGCCTCGATTGGGATACGAGATTACTCGCGCCGTCTTGGCATCGATGATGCGCCCACAGATATCCAGAGCTACTACTTCTCCATTTGCTTGTGTCTCTGTAGCACACACTCGAGCATACCCCGGCGGGAACACCGGATAACGCTGCCAGTCTTGAGCGGAAGCACTGCCTAATAGTAGGCAGGTAGCGATGAGTAAATGTAGGGCCAGCTTCATAACTATTCACACCATTCCAAACAGGGTGTTGCTTCAGGAGTCCATTGCGGACAATTGCCGGAGGCAATCACTGTTGCCCGAGTTGATCGAATCCGCTGCTGGGGTACATCATTGCATCCGTACTGCATCAGGTCCAAACATACTTTGTACGTGGCAAAGCACTGACCACTTCCGGCACATGGTAACAAGTTACCATCGCGATTGAGCCAACATGAAGCCGCATACACTCGCCAGCTAACGGTAAAACTCGGGCAGGTGGCAATACCCGTATAGTTGGTATCATTTTGTTGATATCGATGATTGAAAGCTGCGTTAGCAGCGAACTCACCAATCTGTGCCATGGTGTAGTTTGAGGCGCAGCTTGGATCTGAAAAGGCAATGCACGTAACAGCCACATCATTGAAAACACCACATGCCCTTCTGTAGCAGTACTGCACTGTAATGGTGCACGGCCTACCGCCCACGCACAGAATGTAGGTGGTTTGTTCTGGGCCGTTCCACGCATCAGCATGACAGTCGGGTGTAGGAGGACACGATGTTGGGCATTGAGCGTTGGCATTCGAAAAGCTAACAAATGACATGATTGTTAACAACAGCCACAATATGGTCGCGGACTTTTGTTGACGAATGTAAATGTTCATACGGGGAATGTCCTCAAAGTGTTTGTGATCAACGTGTTAAAGGGTCTATTACGATGGCTGCTGGCTTCGTCGAGTATTGGTATAGAGCCTGTTGTGCAGTGGCGCTGTCATCGATGACAGCACATATTGCTTGTGAATTTGTATTGATGATTTCGTCGTACTGCGATGAAGTTATCTGTTGCGCTGGCATAAGCAAGCCAAGCCAGACAAGTATTGCCAAAAGTAGTTCCATTGCGATTGTTCCATCGTGAGTGTGAATGATGGAGCAACCTCGAAATGCCGTAGATTATCAGCACTACCACAATACAAATGTTAACGACATCACTATTATCAATAATTATGTCAAACTTCACGTATTTACAAGCGCTGGCAGTAACAATTCAGCAAATGCGATTTAAATCAATTGAGGTGTTTAATGAGGATAATTTATCCTCCGCAACGAAGACGTTTCAGTTATATAAACTCGCGCTCGACCCTGAAATGACATCAGCAACTGCGAGACTCCGGCTATCGACTCTCAGTTCTGGCAACATCCAGCCTGTAGGTGCTTTTAATCGGTTGATGCAAAGAACCATAGCTCGATTAGAGAATCTTGTATTCTTCTTAGACCCTTCACGTTTTTCTGATGACCCTCTTCTTGTGCAACAAATCGCGGCTGTTAGATCTCTCATCATCGGACTTTACTTGTCCCAGCACAACATCGGTGATGGTGCATCATTTCATCTTCGAAAGGGGCTACGACATCACGAGACAATACCAGCAGCCTGGCAAGGCTTTTGCGTTGCCGGGCTGCGCCAATTGCTCCTTCATGTTGCATTACACGGTCAAAGACATAATGCTCATAAATATCATACTCAACTCATAGCAACGAATGATGCCCTCCATCTTGAAACCACACTGCGTGGAAATCATGATGTTCTGTATGCCCAAATTTTTACGGGCAGTGTGCTATCAGAACGAATGCGACAACAATGGAACGAGCTCTATAACGAATGCAATCTTGCACTTGGCCAATGCTCGATGCCATGGTTTGTTGAGTCTGTCGCGCGCATCACGTGCACAACCCTGCAAGTCACCGAGCGCTACGATGAACTTATTGTTTTCTTGCGCAAATCACTTCTGCCGAAGCGTGAGACAGTCCTGCAGACAGCAATTTGTCATATGGCGCTTTGCAACTTATACAAGGCAGCGGATTATGCTATGCGGGCAAGAGATTTGTTTGCACAAGGCACAAGGAATTGGTTTCTCTGCTCAGATCTTGCTGTAAGAGCACTTCTACTGCAGGGGGAAGCACAGCTTGCTGCTGGCATCTTACAAGAAACGCGATCAACACCCAATGCTCTTATACATGACACACATTTGAAGGTCGGACGGAGGCTTGCCGAAGCCTACTGCATATCGTTAGAGACCCTTATGCAACTGGACGGTCCACGTCGCGGCAGACCTCACCAGTTTATCCGAGATTTGCTAGAAGAAATACGCGCAGGATCGCTTGCTCGGCACTTCTTCATTGCATCGCATATATGGTTGTTGATTGAATCAACTGCTCAGTGCCGTCAGCTTCAGTATGATGAGACACTTACTACGCTGTGGCGATTCATACAGCGTCGCAAGCACATGCGCTATAACAGCCGATTCGGTGTATTTATAGAATTTCTGTATCAGCATCGAGCAACAGCTCCTTCAAGAGCAGACTTAAACGCATTTCGTAAGCGCCTTGGCGAATTGCCCAGCACTTTTTCAGACAGTGAAATCGTCCGATTCGAGATTCTCGGGAAGCTGTTAGTGAACAGCGAGTAGCGAGCAGCGAGTAACTCGTTGTTCGTCATTTATCATTCGAAATCTATTACTAGGACTCGCTGTTCGCTACTCGCTGTTCGCTACTCGCTGTTCGCTACTCGCTGTTCGCTACTCGCTGCTCGCTGCTTGCTGCTCGCTGCTCAACAGCAGGTATGAAGCATATCGTTCTTCATCCACCAAGCCATCTTCCACAGCTTGCTTTACGGCGCAGCCGGGTTCGTGGGTGTGAGAGCAGGAATTGAACTTGCAGTGTTCGGCAAAAGGGGCGAACTCTTCGAAGTAGAATGGGAGCTCGTCTATTCCCAGTTCCCAAAGGGCAAATTCGCGGATGCCGGGGGTGTCGATGGCGATGCCGCCGTTGCGCAATGGAATAACGATAGCCGCGGTGGTGGTATGACGCCCCTTATCGTATTTGCGGGAGATCTCCCCAACTGCTTGAGGGATGTTGCTGATCAGGTTGATGATGGAGGATTTGCCAACGCCTGATGGGCCGGCAAGCAGTGAGGTGTGCGCCAAGAGGTGCTGCTCAAGTTCTTCGATGCCCTCCCCTGTTGTGGTGCTTGTGAACAGCACAGGGATGCCAAGGTCTTCGGAGTACACCCGAAGGTCATCAACAAAGTCCTCGCGATACTCATCAGGAATGAGGTCGATCTTGTTGATCACGATCATCGGCGCAAGCTCGCCTTTGTCAGCAGCGATCAAATACCGGTCGATGAGCCGCTTTTTATAGTCTGGCTGGGCTGCTGCCACAACGATGCAGAGTTGCTCGGCGTTGGACACCAAAACCTGCTCCTTCTTGCCGCGTCCGGCAGCTTTGCGCGAGAGTACCGTGGTGCGTTCTTCAACCTTGACGATTGAGGCTGCTCCGGATGCCCGCTGATCGGGCATGATCCAGACGGTGTCCCCAACGGCTACTAGGCTGGATGTGTGTGGCACGTCGATGATGCCCGAAACGGCACAGTCCCACACGGATCCAGGTGTGGCAACCATCCAGCGCGGACCCAGCGGACGCATCACGGTGCCCTGGAGAGCCCCCTCAGGGATGTTGCCCTGCTTTACCCGCGTGCGCGTTCTATCCAGCAGCTTGGCTCGCTCCCGTGTGCGCGCACGGTACCCCAGTTCGTGGTCGTCTTGGTCGGGTTGCCCCGCTATGTAGTCGTGTATGCGTTTTGCCACAGGATGGGTTGGTTCGTATCTTCGGACAGTTTGTTTTCAAATTAACAGGAACATTTTGAACTACCGGTGGATTACCCGGGATTGTCACGATGAGCATGCTGTCCAAACCATAATACAACAACTTCACGTCCCCCCACCGATCGCACGCGTATTGGTGAGCAGGGGGCTATCCACAGTTGAAGACGTTCAGCGGTTCTTTGAACCGTCGCTTGATCACTTGCACTCTCCATGGCTCATGGACGGCATGGATCAAGCTGTTGACCGTATAGAGGAGTCCATTCAGAATAAAGAACTGATATGGATTCATGGTGATTACGATGTGGACGGCACATCGAGCACTGCGATGGTTCTGCATTTCTTGCGCAGAATTGGTGCTCATGCTGACTATCATATCCCCAGCCGACTCGAAGAGGGGTTCGGCTTTACCCCGCTATCTGTAGACCGCGCCCATCAGGCCGGTGCCAAGGTTATTGTTACGGTAGACGTTGGGGTTACGGCTTCCAGAGCTGTAGACCATGCACGCGAACTGGGTATAGATGTGATCGTCTGCGATCACCACCAGGCCGCTGAAGAGATCCCGAAGGCGCTAGCCCTGCTTGACCCGATCAAACCCGGATGTAGCTATCCTTACAAGGACTTAGCCGCCTGCGGTGTAGCATTCAAACTGCTCCAAGCCCTCAGTGAACGTCAGGGTCATCCCGAACTGGCCTTCGAATACCTCGACTTTGTGGCCATCGCCTCGGCAGCAGATATAGCCCCCTTAACTGGCGAAAACCGTGTGTTAAGCCATTTTGGCTTGGAACTTCTCAATTCCTACCCGCGTCCGGGCTTTAAGGGGCTTGTTGATTGCGCCGGCTTGCACCTTGGACAGCTCACTAACTCCAGTGTAATCTTCGGGTTAGCTCCTCGGATTAATGCGGCAGGACGCCTCGGAGACCCACGCCGTGCGGTTGAGATGATGATCCAGCCGGATGAACTCCGCGCCTTCCACATCGCACAGGAACTTGAACACGACAACCGTCAGCGACGCGCAATCGATGAGCACACCTTTGAAGAGGCTGCTATTCAGGCCGAAAAGCAACTCGCAACTGGCAGTGGTAAGTCGCTGGTATTGCATAGCGATAACTGGCATGCCGGTGTAATCGGAATCGTGGCTTCGCGTCTTGTAGAACGTTACAATGTGCCATCGATCATGCTTACCACAATCGATGGAATCGCAAAGGGTTCTGCTAGATCCGTCAAGGATTTCGACATCCACGGCGCACTTAAACAGTGTGAGGATCTGCTCACAGAATTTGGCGGACATATCCACGCAGCTGGGCTGTCGCTACCTGTAGAGAACATCCCCGAACTACAGCGCAGATTCGATGCAATGGCATCCTCAGCCATTACGCCAGAGATGCTTGAACACGAAATAGTGGTTGATACCGATTTACAGCTGAACGAACTAACTCCAAGCTTTTTAAAGTTCTTAGGGAAGTTCGCCCCGTACGGTTACCAGAACCATCGTCCGGTTTTCCACACAGACAATGTTGCCTCTGCCAACGGCGTTAAAATTGTTGGGAACAACCATTTGAAGTTCCGCGCCTTGCAACGAAACTTTGCTATCGACGCTATTGGATTCAATCTCGGGAAGAAGATCTCGGAATGCAGCCACGGCAGACACTTCTCCATGGTCTACACCTTGGAGGAAAACATCTTCCAAGGAACGTCTACTCCGCAGATTCGTCTCAAGGACCTACGTCCACTTTCGTAGTTATCCACACGTCCTCATGTCGGCTGAACCTACACGCCCTGTTATCCACACAGGTCAAATCTGCTCTGTGGATAACAGCGGCAAGTCCATATCAATTCAACTAGATACAGGGCTCGTCGAAGAGCGCACGTTTGCTGATCTTGGGCTTGTCATCGGGTCACACTCACAGCATCCGGCCTGGCTTGTGGGCACCCCTATCCACAAGGTTATCCACAGTGAGCAGGCTAGCCCCTTGCTCATATTACAGCCCGACTATGTGGTTGATGTAACGGATGCGGCGGGTGTAGCTGGAGCAGATGGTCCAATCGACGTGAAGATCGTGGCCAGGAAGTTTAAGCCAGCAAAGGTTCTACATGCCACAGTAACCGGAAGCCTGGTGAATGCGGCCTTTGATGTGATCGTAAAGCTGCCAAACATCTCAGATGCCGAGATCAGCCAACATCTTTCCACGTTGCGTCCACTCTCACTAGCGTCTCTTCGGTCTGCATCGGAGATCAACAACGTCTTTGCAAAAGTTGCCGAACTGCTCCCCCGGCTGCGTGCGGTTCAGGCAACCTGGCACGACGAAGACCTGGCACTTGAACCATACTTCGTATCTGAGTCGTACGGTTTGCAGGGACGGGCCGACATCGTCCTCCGGCGTCCGGACAGGATAGATATTGTCGAAATGAAGGCCGGCAAAGCCCCAACATCCGGAGTCCGTCTCGATCATCGGGCGCAGGTAGCAGCCTATCAGATGATGGTGCAAGAGCAGCACCCGCATATGCAGGTGCGGTCTATGCTGTGGTATGTGCAAGACGCAGAGCGCCCGCTCAGGTCATTGCGGACCGCCGATGCGGCCTTTGCTGCCCTTCTGCGCGCGAGGAATGCCATTGTAGCCTCTGATCTTGCTCTATCCCGGTCAGATACAAGCCCATTGAGGGTGCTTAGCAACTTTCATCCGAACAATACGAGCGATGTATCGAGCTATGAGCATGTGGACCTAGAAGACACCTCACGGGCGCTCATCAGTCTCGACACTACCGAAAAACACGCTGTTGCCGCATGGCTCTGCCTTGTCTCGGGGGAACTTCTCGAGCAGCGCATCGGAGCTTTGCGCACGCGAACGGTGCTGACCGATCTAGAGTACCATGCCGAGGCCTCTGATACCGCCCATATGCATCTGGTGTTTCAACGAAGGGGGCTCGTGACCGACACCCCCATTCGCATCGGCGATGCGGTTGTCTTGCGTCTTTGGCAGCCCGATGACGCAACGCCTCTCCTCTCAACACGATTTAAGGCCTCGGTTCGAGAACTCACCGCCACAACGGTTGTGCTTTCTCTCCGCAACAAGTTTGCTCCCGTGCATGAGTTTCCCCAGAGGACATGGGACATTGAGCTCGATACCATGGATACGGCATCCAAGGCACACTATGCTGGGATTAGGGCCTTTCTCGAGCTTCCTCCTGACAAACGAGCAGTGCTTCTTGGGCGCAGGACTCCCCAAATGGATGCTCCAAGGCCGTGCACGGCACCGAATCTTACGGACTCGCAGCGCACGATCGTTGGGCGCGCCCTAAGTGCCCGTGAGCTGTTCCTGATCCAGGGTCCACCCGGAACAGGCAAGACATCTGCCGTGCTTCGCGCTATAGTTCAGGAGCTCTCTCAGGATCCAGATGAACGCGTCCTGGTGCTGGCATATACCAACCGTGCGGCAAACGAGATCTGTGAGGCACTGGCGAGGTACGACATTCCATACGTACGTCATGGAAGTCTTGAAGGGGCAACCGGATCGCACAGCATACCCCACATGGCACGCACGCTCTCGGCAGAGGCTCTAGCAGAGCATCTGTATTCGACGAAGTGCGTTGTCTCTACGATTCAGTCGCTTACGTCTTCACCCGAGATCTGGGAGTTTGGGAGCTTTACTACTGCCGTGGTCGATGAAGCATCCCAGATCCTAGAGCCCATGCTGCTGCTTCCAATGGCGCGTGCTGGACGTACCATACTTATCGGCGATCATTGTCAGCTGCCTGCCGTAGTTGTGCAGCCCCTTGACCGTCTTTCGACAAACCATCCTCTGCTGCAGGAGATTCATCTTACGTCTACCTCCATCAGCGCTTTTGAGCGCCTTCTTCGCTGCGCCACCACCAATGACCATGTTGCAATGCTGCATCAGCAGGGCCGCATGCATACCGATGTGATGACCTTTCCCGCTCGTGCGTTTTACGCGGACGCGCTTACGTGTCTGCACGACCATCAGACAGACATCAGTCCGCTTCCGTGGTCGCACATTCTACCACACCGAGCGTGCTATGTTGACCTCATAGATACAGCTACGCAAGTGCGCTATGCTGTAGAGCTTGCATCAACCCTCGCACTTCTGCCCTATCCGTCTGGACAACATCTGAGCATCGGCATCATTAGCCCCTTCCGCATCATCAATAATGCCATTCTGCAAGCTCTTCCGTTCGATATACGGCAGCACTGCACAGTCGATACTGTAGAGCGCTTCCAGGGAAGCGAGCGCGACGTGATCATCTACATAGCCGCTGTATCAACTCTGCAGGAGTTCGATCAGATTCGATCTGAGATCGACTACAATGGGGCTCGCATCGACCGCAAACTCAACGTTGCCATGACTCGTGCAAAAGAACAGTTTGTCATGATCGGCGATGCACAAATCCTGTCTACATCAAGCGTGTATGCAAAGGCAATCGCATCACTCTACCGACACCGTCCACAGTTGTAGCTTTGCAGCATGGCTGGACACAGTAAATGGGCAAATATTAAGCGTCGCAAGGCAGTTGTCGACGCAAAGCGCGGGAAACTCTTTACGAAGGTTTCGAAGGAGATCATCGTTGCTGCCAAGCTCGGAGGGGGCGACCCCGACGCAAATGCCCGCCTGCGGATGGCAATAGAAAATGCACGGTCGGTGTCGATGCCGGTAGAGAACATCAAGCGCGCAATCCTGCGAGGCACCGGTGAACTTGAAGGTGTGAGCTATGAAGACGTCACATACGAAGGCTACGGTCCGGGCGGCGTTGCCGTGATCGTTGTCTGCACAACAGACCACCGCAACCGCTCTACACAAGAACTGCGTGCTACGTTTTCCAAGTTTGGCGGCAACCTTGGAGAAACCAATTCCGTAAGCTGGAACTTTACGCGCAAGGGCGAGATACGCATCGAAACTCAGCGCACAGAAGAAGACCTCCTGACGATCGCTATGGACATCGGCGCTGATGACGTGGTAGTGATTGATGAGGGCGCGCTCGTCTATTGCGCAGTCGACATGCTGGGCACGTGTGCTAATGAATGCTCCAACAAGGGTCTTGATGTGCGAGAGACGCGCATTGTGTTTGAGCCAAATACAACCGTGCAGGTTACGGAACAGGACCACTCAAAGATGCTCGACAAGCTGCTTGATGTGCTCGACGATAACGACGATGTGCAGAACGTCTTTCACAACGCCGACCTGCCCGATGAGGACGAAGCATGAGAATACTTGGCATCGACCCAGGCTCTGTTGTTTGTGGATACGGTGTAATAGATGCCGAGGGCTCGTCCATGAAGCTTGTCGAATACGGCGTGATAGCCGTTAAGCGACGCAGCTCGTCGTTTCCGGAGCGTCTGCGAGAGATCCATGAGCGCTTGAGCGCTGTGATCACCCGCACATCCCCCGATGTGTGCTCTCTTGAGAAAGTGTTCTACGCAAAAAATGTCCTCTCAATCGTTCAGCTCTCCCATGCTCGCGGCGTTGCCGTGTTAGCATGCGCGCAGGGTGGACACGACCCCGTCGAGTATACGCCGATGCAGGTAAAGCGAAGTGTTACCGGACGCGGAGCTGCAACAAAAGATCAAGTACAGCATATGGTGCGGGCGATTTTGTCCATCGATGAAACACCCGAGTTTTTTGATGCTACTGATGCTCTTGCCGTAGCGATATGTCATGCCGTAAATGGCGGACCGCCCCCTGCCGCAAAGCGTGGTGGAAAAGTTTCGAAGCGAAACGCCTGGAAAGACTACGTAGAGAAGAACCCGAGCCGCGTCAAGAAACAGTAAAGCATGGTATTTTTGCGCCACGTTTTTATAACTCTTAACGAATTGGAAAGCCATGGCCACGAAGATTGCCATTAACGGGTTTGGACGCATCGGACGTCTTGTGTTTCGTGCACTTTTGCAGCGCAATGCTGATGTTGAGATTGTAGGCATCAACGACCTTACAGACGCCGCTACGCTTGCGCATCTGCTGAAGTACGATTCGGTGCATGGACGTTTTAATGGCACGGTAGAGGTAGACGGGGCATCGATCATCGTCAACGGCGCACGTATCAACATCAGTGCTGAAAAGCAGATCGAAAACCTTCCATGGTCTGGCCTTGATGTAGTGATCGAATCAACCGGCAAGTTCACCGCCAAGGCAGATCTCGATAAGCACCTCAAGCATGCACGCAAGGTTGTCCTTACAGCACCAGCGAAGGATAAGCTCGACGGCACGATCGTGCTCGGTGTAAACGACAATGAGCTTACGGCAGACATGCATGTGGTCTCCAACGCATCCTGCACAACGAACTGCCTTGCACCAATGGTCAAGGTTCTTCACGAGAACTTCGGTCTGGTAAACGGCTTTATGACTACTGTTCACGCCTATACAAACGATCAGAACATTCTCGATCTACCGCACAAAGACTTGCGCCGCGCACGTGCAGCAGCGCAGAACATCATCCCAACTACAACAGGTGCCGCCAAGGCCGTTAGTGAAGTGATGCCAGAGATGAAGGGCAAGCTCGATGGTATGGCCTTCCGAGTACCAACTCCAGATGGATCGGTAACAGACTTCACGGTTGTACTCGAAAAGGCTGCAACCAAGGACGAAATCAATGCTGCCTTCAAAGCTGCAGCAGAAGGTCCGCTCAAGGGCATCCTTGAGTATTGCATCGATCCAGTTGTCTCAACTGATATTCTCGGCAACCCTCACTCATGCATCTTTGATTCACTCAGCACCATGGTAATTGGCAACAGCGTGAAGGTTGTTGGCTGGTACGATAATGAATGGGGCTATTCAAACCGCATTGCAGACCTTCTCATGCGGGTAACAGCGTGATCACGTCGATCCATGACGTAGACGTTGCCGGCAAGCGCGTTCTGACGCGAGTTGACTTCAACGTGCCACAAGACGAGCACGGTACGATAACAGATGACACGCGCATCGTTGAGTCGCTACCTACAATCATGTCTATCGTGGACCGTGGTGGCGTTGCAGTCTTGATGTCGCATCTTGGCCGTCCCAAAGGAGAGCGCAAGATGAAATACTCGCTGCGTCCGGTAGCAGAGCATCTTGCAAAGCTCCTCATGGCAAGGGGCGTAGCAGTCTCCTTTGCTGACGACTGCATCGGCGAGCATGCTCTTGCGGCTGTCAACAACGCCCCCTTCGGAAGTGTTGTACTTCTCGAGAATCTTAGGTTCTACGCACAGGAAGAAGCAAACGATTCGGTGTTTTGTCAGCAGCTTGCAGAACTCGGCAATATCTACTGCAACGATGCCTTTGGCACCGCGCATAGAGCTCATGCCAGCACGGAGGGTGTTGCCAAGTACTTCCCTGAGCGTTGTGCTGGACTACTCATTGCCAAAGAACTCGAATATCTCGGCAGCGCGCTTGCCAATCCAAAGCGTCCGCTCGTTGCGATCATGGGCGGCTCGAAGATCTCCGGCAAGATCGATGTGATCACTGCGCTGATGTCTAGCTGCGACACAATTCTGATCGGCGGCGGCATGATGTTTACCTTTCTCAAGGCCATGGGACACAGCGTAGGCTCATCATTGGTGGAAGAAGACAGGATCCCACTCGCCAAAGAAATCCTTGAGCGTGCAGCATCGCAGGGCGTGAATCTTCTGATCCCAACCGACACCGTTGTGGCTGCATCGTTTGCCGACACACCCGAAAGCACTGTCGTGTTGGTTGATCAGATCCCAGACGGTATGATGGGGCTGGACATTGGTCCTGCCACGCAACAGGCCTTCGCTGATGCAATCAAAACGGCCGGAACAGTGGTATGGAACGGCCCGATGGGCGTGTTTGAGTTTGAGAACTTCCAGCAAGGCACACGTGTTGTTGCAGATGCAATGGCGGCGGCAACGGCCTCGGGTACGGTCACAATCGTAGGCGGAGGAGATTCTGCCGCAGCGATCACGCAATTCGGTCATGCGAAGAACGTCACCCACCTATCTACAGGGGGCGGTGCTTCGCTTGAGTTTCTCGAAGGCAAACAGCTCCCGGGCGTTGTTGCATTGGAAGTCTAAGACATGTCAGCACAATTTGGCCAAGGCCGCATGGGCGCATTCCCACCAGTGATCAAGTTCTTGCTTGCAAGCAACGTGATCGTCTTTGTGATTCAGTCGCTGTTTCTGCAGGGGCTCACACTTGGTGGACAGCCAATCGACAACGTAGTGATGGAGACGTTTGCCCTATGGCCTGCAGGCAGCGGATTGTTTTATCCATGGCAGCTACTGTCGTATCAGTTTATGCATGGTGGTATTTCGCATCTGCTGTTTAACATGCTCGCCCTGTGGATGTTCGGCGTGGAGCTTGAATACATCTGGGGGTCACGTCGGTTCGCAGCATACTACATCCTGGCCGGCATAGCGGCCGGCATTGTGCACCTTGCGATCACCCCATTGCTTGGCGGAGGCCTTGCCCCAACGATCGGTGCATCGGGCTCGATCATGGGCGTTCTTCTTGCCTTCGGGATGACCTTCCCCGACAGGCCGATCATGATGTTCCCGCTGTTCTTCCCTATCCCGGCACGGATCTTTGTGATGATCTACGCAGGGTTCGATCTTGTTAGCGGACTCTTCAACGCGGGAGATGGTGTAGCGCACTTTGCACACTTGGGAGGTGCGTTAGGGGGCTATCTGCTCATCAAGTTTGGGGAACCGCTCTTTCGGAAGATCGAGGGATCGCAGTACAAAGACAGCTACCGTCGGGGATCCAACGTGATCGATGCAGATTTTCGAGATCTTTCAGAACGCCAGCCCCCTCGCTATGAATACGTTCCTACGCAGGAACCGGTTCGTAGCGAACCTGCTACGCAGACACCAACAAAGTTTGTAGTTGAAGGGCAGCCTGTATCGCAGGAACAGATCGATCAAATCCTCGACAAGATCTCGCGTGGCGGATACCACGGATTGTCTGAGCGTGAAAAAAACATTCTTTTTGAAGTTAGCCGTCAGCTCTAACCGTGCAGCACCACGACACCCTACCGCCGTATTGCGAGTCGCTTACGACCTATCACCGTCGTGAAACGGTAACCGCGACCATTGGCGACCTCGCCATGGGCTCTGCCTACCCTATCCGTGTTCAATCGATGACTACAACGAACACCATGGATACGCAAGGTACTATCGAGCAATCTATCCGCATGATCGACGCCGGATGCGAGCTGGTGCGCATTACCGCCCCTTCCATGCGAGAAGCTAAGAACCTTGAAATGATCCGCACGGGTCTGCGCGAACGGGGCTATACAACGCCGTTAGTAGCAGATATCCACTACACGCCAAATGCCGCCGAGATTGCAGCCCGTGTAGTTGAAAAGGTGCGGATCAATCCAGGGAATTACGTCGACAAAAAGCAGTTCAACATCATCGAGTATACCGATGCAGAATATCAGGAAGAGCTCGACCGCATTCGTGCGCGCTTTGTGCCACTGATCAAGATCTGCAAGGAGTACGGAACAGCCCTGCGCATCGGAACGAACCATGGTTCGCTGTCAGACCGCATCATGAGTCGCTACGGAGATAATCCCGACGGCATGGTGGAGTCTGCACTCGAGTTTCTGCGCATTGCCGAAGATGAAGGCTACTACAACATCGTGCTGTCGATGAAGTCCAGCAATCCACTCGTGATGATCCATGCCTACCGGCTTCTTGTGTCTCGTCTCCGGCAAGAAGGCCTCAAGCCATATCCGTTGCACCTGGGTGTAACCGAAGCTGGAGATGGCGAAGACGGACGCGTAAAGAGTGCGTTAGGCATTGGTACACTTTTGGAAGATGGCTTAGGAGACACCATTCGGGTATCCCTCACAGAAGAACCAGAAGCCGAAATCCCTGTTGCGCAAGCGCTCGCGCGGAGGTATGCATGAGATCGCCATATGCCTATCACCGGTATGCAACGCGCTACGTTGCGATCATTGGCGGTGATAACGTGCCCCGCGTTATTGCGGATCTGTCACAGCTAAAGATCAGCGACAAGGAACAGTTAGCGCCCCTTGGTCATATCTACGACGCCGCAACAGACAAGTGGGCCACGACCGATCAGCCTGCTGAGTTTCTCTTCATGGGGGCTACCCCATTGCCATTTATGGCACCTGCAGGAACACGGCAGATCCTTGATCATGCAGCGTGGCTGCAGCAGGATGACAAGTTCTACTGCGTTCCGCGTTTGACACTTCAGGAGTATCTGACCGTTGAAGAACGCCATACAGTAATGAACGTAGTTGCATGTTCACCTGATGAGACAGACGATCATGCACTTCTCGAAAAGCTCTTACACGACACAACAGCCGTGTTATGCATCTCAAGCAGCGCAACGTCCTACTACAGAGACTTGCGAAGAACACTAGATGTACTGGCAGCGCGTGAGATTGCATGCCCGATAATCCTGCACAGAGACATTTCGGCCACCTCTCTCGATGAGGCATCACTTTGGGCGTCAACAGACGTAGGGGGCTTGCTCGTTGAAGGATATGGTGATGCTGTAATGCTGAATGTGTCAATCGGCAACAATAGTATGTCGGCAGACGCTGTGCGCCTGTCCTACGGCATACTTCAGGCCGCACGCACCCGCATGACAAAAGCCGAGTACATCAGCTGTCCATCATGCGGGCGTACGCTCTTTGACCTGCAGGAGACCACATCCATGATTCGCGCCCAGACCGATCACCTCAAGGGTGTGAAGATCGGCATCATGGGATGTATTGTCAATGGTCCCGGAGAAATGGCCGATGCCGACTACGGATATGTAGGGTCGGGTCCGGACCGCATCACACTCTACCGCGGACAAGAAATCGTGCAGCGGAATATTCCGTCAGCCGGGGCTGTAGAAGCATTGATCGACATTATACGTTCTGACGGACGTTGGTTCGAGACGCGGTCATAATTCCCGTGGATCGATGATCAGCGTTTCTTTTACGAGCGCCTGTGCGTTCTGCCACGATGCGGTAGTTGTATCCAACGACGAAGCGGCTTGCTGAATAGCCGATGAATTCGTTGTTGAGATCTGTTCTACCTGACTTACCGTGTAGCTGGTTGCTGGATCGAGCAGCCCCATCCAGATGAGCAGAGCGATAAAAAATTCGGTCATGAGAGTCCATTGAATAGAGTGAAACAATTGTGTGTTTCAATACTCTCAACTACAACGAACAGAAGTAAGCTGCTTTTTGCAGATATTCGGACGGCCAAATTGACCACTTTGTGCGGCATCCATGATCGATCAAAAGCTTCGGGAATATGCAGACGTCCTGACGTCGCTCTATGGCAATGGTCTGTATCTACAGCACCTCTTGGCAGTCACATTGACCTACGAAGAGCAACGCTACATTATGCAGGTGATTGAAGGGCAAAGGCCCCAGTTTCTTGACGATCGGGATGTTCGTATGCGAGAGGACTCTGCACGAAAAGCAAAGTCAAGACTGCTCGAGAAGCTCGATGGTATGATCCTAGCCTTTCAACCATCGTCTACGGCGCGAAAGAGCATTGATTCAACGCGCAAAGTGTTTTCACTCGTTGCCGCGGCTGGAATTGCGTACCGAAGTCAGGCACATCAGCTGGCAAAGCACAAGCTTCAACTTGCGATACGCAACATCGTGTTACCAGACTTGTACGATGTAAAATTGTATGCTCTCCGCCTGCTAAGAACCATTGCCGCGAGTGAGCCGAACACCCTCGACTTCAATCGCTACAGCGAAGAACTTGAGGATGCCCAAAAAACGCACGACCTGCTGAATGCAATTGATACCGTCTTACGGAAGCTGATACTCTCTAATGTTAAAAAGAATCTGCGGCAGCAGCATAAGGTCCGAATAGCAAACGAAGCCGCCAGTATCTTGAGTCGAATCAATGTTAAGGAGACAGAACCTATCGTTGTTACGGCGGGGTTATCACTGGCAGTTACAACGAGCCAGATACTGCATGATTATGAGCTTGCCACAACGTGGCTTACTGCATACCCTGATGCGTGTAAAGAAATTGGGATTTGGGATGATTCACATCACAGCTCATGGATTCTTCAAAGTATCATCATTCATCAGTTTTTTGGAAAACGCACACGAGTTGCCGCAGCAACAAAGAAACTGCTACAATTGAGCCGTGTTGGCAGTTCCAATTGGTTTCTCGTTACGCATCAACTCATGGGGCGTTTGCTCCACAGCGCAGATTATAAACTTGCAGCACAGATCGCTACGGATGCCGTTACTCACGAACGATTTCGAAAGCAGCGTGCAGACATTCAGCGCGTGATTCTTCAGTCCGCTGGCTATGTAGCCGTACTATCCGGCAATCAACTGCTCCTTAAGTCCGTTCTGCGTAGGAGGAAACAACGGGGGTTATCTATCGTTCACTCCGGGGTTGTTGATATCATTCGTGCGATGCAGCAGGACGACGTCCTCAACTCGCTACAGGCATTTGAACGTCTGATTGTTGTATTGAAGTCTGGCGGCGATGACGCTGGTGCCGAGCCCCTTAAAAAGCTGATACTCAAGATGCACCGTCAGTTAACGAACATCGAGCGCCACACTGATATTCGAACCCAGAAGCGCTTGTACACTGAGTTTCGAGAGGAGATACAACGCACATTGCTACCAGAAGCACTCAAGCTTCTCTAACGAAAAACGCACGTACCGTTTCCGATACGTGCGCCTATATATTTCCTCTTGCGTCCCTAGTCCCTAGTCCCTAGTCCCTAGTCCCTAGTACCTAGTCCCTAGTACCTTCAGTACCCTCGTGCCCTTCTTACTTCTTACCCTTCTTCTTCGTTGTCTCTGTCGTTTCTGCCTTCTCAACAACCTTTGGAGCGTGGCAGGCAACAACAATAGCGCTTGGCCGATCGAGGAACTCAACGCCAGGGACGTTGAGGTCTGAAACGTGGATTGCTGAACCACGACCAAGGCTCGTGACGTCAATCTCAATCACTTCCGGCATTTCGGTAGGATCCACCTTGACATTTGCTTTGTGAAGCACATGCTCGAGTGTACCACCCTCGCGAACGCCTTGAGCAAGGCCGTTAACGTGGAGAGGAATCTTCATCTGGATCTTCTGACCAGCCTTAACGCCAAGCATGTCTACGTGCAGGATCTTGTCGGTGAGAGGATCAAACGTTACATCCTTGAGGATGCAGAGCATGTGCTTGCCGTCTACTTCCAGGTTCACTGTCTTTGCCTTCGGTGTATGGACTACCGGACGCAACGCAAGGTATGCTACAGAGAAATGCACTGGGGTTTGTCCGTTTGCATAGAACACACCTGGAACGCGTTCGTCACTGCGCAGCTTCTTTGCGATGCTCTGTCCTGGAACACGCGATTCTGCTTGAAGAACAATCTGGCTCATACCAACATCCTAACGAAATGTATTACCGACGTTTTGTGCTTAGCCCTGGCTCGTGTCGAACAATGAGCTAATCGACTGATTTTCATGTGTCCGTATGATCGCTTCTGCGAACAATGGAGCAACACTCATGACTTCTATTTTGCTGTGTGACTCGCGCAGTGGTATGGTATCTGTTACATACAACTTTGTGAGTGCTTCACAATTCACAAGCTTTTGAACCGCTGAGCCCGAGAACACTGGGTGCGTACACACACCGATGATCTGCGCAGCCCCTTGCTTCTTCAGCGCCTCGACGCACTGCACAAAAGTGCTACCTGTGTCGATAAGATCGTCAACGATAACAATGTTCTTTCCTTGAACTTCTCCGATGATATTCATCACCTGAGCAACATTGTGTTTCGGCCGGCGCTTGTCTACAACTACCAGATCTGCATCACCGAGCATCTTTGCAAATGCCCTGGCGGTTTTCACTCCCCCAACGTCGGGAGCGGCAATCGCTAGGTTATCGAGCTGCAGAGCCTTCAGGATCCCAACCGACACCGATGACGCATACAGGTGGTCAAGCGGGATGTCGAAAAATCCCTGAAGCTGCGGAGTGTGCAGATCCATGGTAACCACGCGGTTTGCTCCGGCTTCTACCAACAGATTTGCCACTAGTTTAGCCGTTATTGCAACCCGTGGCTGATCTTTGCGGTCTTGTCTTGCATATCCAAAGTACGGGATCACTGCTGTTATTCGGCGTGCCGAGGCCCGCTTTGCCGCATCAATCAACATCAGCAGTTCCATCAAGTTGTCCGAAGGGGCAACCGTTGATTGCACAATGTATAGATCAACGCCACGAACGTTTTCTTCGTACTTGACCCAGATCTCACCGTCACTGAAGTTACGAATGGTAACTTCCGATAGTTCCCGATGCGTGGCCCGCGCGATCTTCAGAGCAATCTCTGGGTTAGATCTACCGGCTACGATCTTTATCTCCGAGTTCACGTAGAATTCCAGCTAGTGATCGTGTGCTGGGGCGGCAGGATTCGAACCTACGCATGGCGGAACCAAAACCCGCTGCCTTACCGCTTGGCGACGCCCCAATTACCTTGCCGCACAATGTTTCGTACAGCAAGGGCTTTGTTGACTGTGTTATTAACGCGTATCCTGCGCTACGAAAGGTAGCAACGCAAGATGACGTGCGTACTTGATCGCACGTGCAAGTCTGCGCTGCTGCAGAGCTGTTACGCCGGTGATGCGGCGAGGTAGAATCTTACCCTGATCGTTCGTGAAGCGGCTCAGAAACTTCGGATCGAGATAATCGATCATACGAGACTTCTTGAGCGGATTTGTACGCTTCTTCGGCTGGTTCCGCTTTTGACGGAAAGGCGAATTGATCGTATTAGGATTTGGTGCTGATGGGATTGCCACGAGAAAAACTCCTTAACCTTACTTACCCGATGCCTTAGCATCGCGCACGGCCTTTGTCTTTTCCATGCGTTTTTTGAAACGATCTACACGACCTGCAGTGTCAACAAGCATTTGACGGCCAGTATAGAATGGATGCGACTTTGAGTCGATTTCCAATACCATACGATCGCCCTTGTAGCACGAACGTGTCTTGTATGTACTGCCATCGGTCATAACGATATCGATGGTCTTGTATGCGGGATGGATGCCCTTTTTCATGTTCGATTACCTTGAGAAGTCCATCTTTTCAATTTGACCAACATCGTCTACCTTAACGAAGCGCTCCATGTACTTAATAGTACCCTTTTCAGAGCGAAACGCCTTGATAACCTTGACGCTAATCTTGGTATCGCCAGCTTTCTTCTTTCCTTTATCGCCGAACGTTTGCTGCTTAGCCATAGTGGCCTCAAATTTCTTGAGGGTGAATTGATCGTGTAAATGTGAATCGCAAAACTACGGAGTCGCCGGATACTGTGCAAGTACTAGGTGTGAAATGTCTATGAATGAGGTGTAGATTTGTGGGCTATGATCGTCATGAAGTTCGGTGGGGCGGTGCTGCAGCACGCAGCAGGGTTTAGGGATATGGTCTCGATCATACGGTCGGAACAGGCCAATCCAATTGTTGTTGTCGTCAGTGCCCTTGGGTCCACAACACGAAGTCTGATCGAGGCAGCAGAGACTGCGATGGCATCGGAGTATGACACAGCGGCTCAACTTCTTAGCAGCATTGAGGCATACCATCATGCAACGGCAGCCGAGCTGCTTGATGAGCCATCCGCGCTACATGATACAGTTGAGCAGTTCAGTGGTGTGGTGCATCAGGCACGAGTACTGCTTCGAAGTATCTCAGTAACAAGACAATTATCCTCTCGAACGCTCGATCGCTTGATGGCACTGGGCGAAGACCTTTCTCGGATCCTTGCTTGCTCTGTACTTCGTGCCAATTCCGTAGAGGCAGTCCAGATTGATGCCCGGGAGCTTATCGTAACTTCATCCGAGCATGGAGCTGCCAAGCCCCTTTTCGAGAAATCGGCAGTTCGAATTGAGCAGCTGCTAGCTGGGCAGGCTTTCGGGGCACGCACGGTTGTTGTGACACAGGGCTTTGTAGGCCAGTCTGAAGAAGGGGCTACCACAACGATGGGCAAGGAGTCCTCGAACCTTACCGCTGTTGTCCTAGGGGCAACGATGGGCGCGTCTGAGGTGGTGATCTGGACAGACGTCGAGGGTGTGCGGAGTATCGATCCGAAGTTCGGACTCTACTCGGCGGTGCGAACGCAGTTGTCCTACAAGCAGGCGCGACATGCGGCGGTACAGGGACTCAAGTTAATCTACCCTACGATGATCTCCCCTGCCGAAGAGGCAGGAATTCCTATCCGCATTGCCTCTGCCCATCATCCATTGGGCGAGTCAACGTGTATCAGTGATCAGGAGGTGGCTGGTATCCCTGTGTTTATCACGAGCGCCGAAGAAACCTACACGTCCGTAACCGTAATGTTTACCCACCTGCATCAGTGGTTACAGGCTGTTACGGCCTTGCCTCGGGAAATCCACGATTCAGGTATCATGCGCGTCCATGCAGATCAGCAGTCGCAAGCGTTCACTATTGCTGTGCGTAACGAGCTGTTGTACAACGTTCTCGAATCACTCCACCATCAGCTCTGCGGAAAGACCAGTGAATCATGAGCATTCAACACGATAAGGTAGCTCTCGAAGAATTTCAGCCCGGACAGCAGTACAATGTTGCACTTCGAGGCACAGCGCTCTACCGCGCTGAGGTTGTAAAGTTTCACGGTGGCTGCTGGGCTACCGTAAAAGTAATCGAACCGAACAACCAGGAGATGGCAAAGCACTACACAGCAGAAGCCACTTTCGATATCAAGGTTGCCGAGTACGATATCACTCCTGCGTAGCGCTTTCGATCTCTTTCTTGATATTCACGAGAAGGCGGGCCATCATTTCTTTCTCGAGGTTTCCGTTGGAGTTCCAGAAGTGTGTTTCCTGCGTAATGAACTCCTCGTACCCTGAGCACTGAGCGCGCAGGACGATCTTCGTCTTGTTGCCTTCCTCTTCTTTGAGGTTGAACTTGTACTGGATACGGAACGTCGTCCAGATTCCACCACGAATGCGAGGTATCACCGAGAACCTCTTGATCACATCCTTCGTGCTGTCTGCTCCCTGAGCTAGCACACAGAATTCCGAGAAGTACTGCCCCTTATAGAGACCGCCGTCTTCCATCGGCTCAATGATCTTCTCAACCTGGGTTTTCGTGCAGGAGACCTCTTCCATTGACTTTTTAATGGCACGCCAGACCTTACCGAACGTTGTAGGTACAGTCTCGGTGAGCGTGATTGCTTCCTGAATTTCTTCCTGAGCAAGAGCAGGACTGATGCCGAGCATGATTGTTGCGGCAAGTATCAATGTGAAACGTTTCATGACTAGATCCTTGTTCTCTGTTTGATTTTTTATGCTGCTGCGCCTGAAAGTTGAACCGAGACAACCTTTGAAACGGCTGGCTCTTCCATCGTTACACCGTACAACGTATCAGCAGCTTCCATCGTTTTCTTATTGTGGGTGATCATCAAAAACTGCGTGTTCTCAGCGAACTTGCGGATGATCTTGAGATACCGGTCAATGTTTGCATCATCGAGCGGAGCATCAACTTCGTCGAGGATACAGAACGGACTCGGCTTCACGAGATAGATCGCAAACAGCAGTGCAATGGCTGTTAGCGTCTTCTCGCCCCCTGAGAGCATTTCGATGCTATGCGGACGTTTTCCACGGGGCTTTGCGGTGATGTCGATCGTACATTCAAGCGGATCACCATCTTCGGATTCGACCATCTGAAGATCAGCTTCGTCGTCTTCACTAAAGAGCATTTTAAAGAGCACCGTGAAGTTCTCACGGATAGCCGTAAACGTTGCTGTGAACTTCTCACGCGCAGTCTGATTGATTTCTGCAATCGTTTCGTTCAGTGTGCGCTCGCTCTCCGTAAGGTCTGCGAGCTGCTGATTTAGGAAGTTTAACCGTTCGTTTTCACGCTCATGCTCCTCGAGAGCCAGGAAGTTTACGTTCCCCATCGAGGTTAGTCTTCGACGCAGCTCTTGCACATCGATGCGAAGCTGCTCTGGTCCGATTTCCGATTCCGGATTGGATGGGGTTTCATCCGGTGTGATATCCAACTCTTCAGTTGCCCTGCGAACAAGCGATTCAAGACGCAGGGTTACTTCGTTGAGCTTGACGTCTGCATCATACTGCTCTGCAAGAAGTGTATCGAGCGCTTTTCTATCGCGTCGCAGCTGCTCGCTGCCTTCCTGCACTGCAGCTGCATGACCCTTGACTTGGAGCTCAAGATTCTCGCGATTAGCACGTGCCTCTGTAAGACGCGCAACGATTCTTGCGGCCTGCGCTTCGTCTGTTACTCGCTGTTGTTCAAGCTGCTCAAGCTGCTGCACAAGATCTATGCGTTCCTGTGACCGTTGCGCACGCCGCTGATCGATAGTAAGACTTTGATTGGCCAAACGCTGTTCGTCTGTGGTCAACGTCTGCTGCTCGCCTTGCAGACGAACCAGACGGATTTCCACTGTGCGCAATTCGGCAATGCGTTCTGCACTCTGAGCCTCAACACTGCGCAGATGCTGCTCTGCTTCGGCAATTTCCTTATCACGGGCACTTACGATGCTCGAGGCTTCGGCGATTTCCTGCTCCACAGCAGCAAGGTCTGTACTGTGAGACTGCACTTCCTCTGCAATGCGCTGCAGTTCGTCGTGCAATGACTGCTGTTGCGACAAGATATCTTCGACACGTCCGCGCAGAGCATCGATGCGCTGCTGACGATCATTACGTATCAGAGCAATCTTTCGCACTTCGTCGCCCAGTCTCCGGAGATCGATTGTACCCAGCTCCTGGCGAACCTCACGAAGAGATCCTTCAGCGATGCCGATGGCGCTCTCAAGTTTTGCGATCGCTTCGTTCAGCTGATCAATGCGTTCCCTACGTCCAACGCGCACGCCTTCCGTTTTCGAGGTAGATCCTCCACGCACAGCTCCGGATTTGTGCACAACCTCGCCAGCAAGCGTAACGGCCGATGAAACTCCCGGTGCAGCAACAGCAGACCATGCATCATCGAGATTACTTACAAGTACAGTAGCGCCCAGTAGGCTACGCAGCGCGCTACGGAGCTGATCGTCTGTTGTGACAACCTCTGATGCCCAGCCAATTGCACCAGCGGCAAGGTTCTCCGAGGAAGGGGCATGCATCACCGGAATCGTATCACGGCAGAGAAACGTTGCTTTACCAACGCTGTTCTTCGACAATGCAGTAATTGCCTGTTGGGCCTCTGCTCTGTTGGCCACCACGAAATAGCGTCCGGCCTCTCCTAGTGCAGCTTCAATCGCTACACGGTACTCTTCTTGGGTATTGATCACCTCGGCAAGCGTAACACGCTCTCCCGAAGGCTGCCACTCCTTGGTGTTGAGCAGGAACTTGCTGCTCTCTGTGGTATCGACAAGCCCCGTCAAAAACTCCAACGATGCTTTACTGTGTGCCAAGGCAGAGCGGTAATCCTCAAGCTCCTTTTGCAGAACGTCGCGTTGTGCCTCGAGTTCGCGCTGACGCTGCTCTGCAGACTGAAGACGGTTTTCTGCGTCTGATAGCTGTTGCTCAATGTTTGGCAGGTCGGCCCCTTCACGAGTGATCTGGTCTTCGACCTGACGCATGCGTTCCTGCGACTGCTGTTGCTGCTGCTCAACATCACGTCTGCGACGGCCCAGCGCATCCATCTGCACTCGTGAGCGATCAGCAAGATTGGATCGCTCGTTGAGCTGCTGACGGGCCGCAGCCAGTGCTTCACGTCTGCTACCCATTGATGCACGGACTCCATCAACAGCGCTTTGAGCCTCCTGCACCTTGGTACGATACTCTGCAAGATCCTGCGTCACGACGGCGTGCTCCTGCTGGACAGCGAGCATGCGCTCGCGCACATGCTTGAGCTCTTCAGAGGTTGACGACTGCTGATTTTGTGACTCGTCGTTCTCACGGTCGAGTCTGTCGAGCGTACGCTGAGTTGATGACTTTCGCTCGTTAACAAGTGAGATTGTCTGCTGGATCTCTGCAAGCGCAGTGCGCACATCTGTCTCAAATGCCATTGCCGTGCGCATGTCGGCATCTGACTGCTGGTGCTGGACTTCAGCATCAGCAACTGCCTTTTCACGATCCGTAATGGACTGTTCAGCCTGCTCTCTCCGCTCTCGAATACCCTGCACCATCGCCTGCAGCTGAAGCAGCAGGGCATATTCTTCTGCGTATTCGAAGGCAAAGAGAAGACGGTCGAGTTCTCGGAGCTTCGTCGACAATTCCTGGTGCTGACGTGCCTTTTCGGCCTGACGCGCAAGTGAGTTTACTGTTTTCTGTACTTCCCGGACGATGTCCTGCACCCGCGCGATATCACGCTGCGCTGCATCAAGCTTACGCTGAGCTTCGCGCCTTCGGGCTTTATACTTCGTAACGCCAGCTGCCTCTTCGAACAGGTGCCTGCGCTCGTCTGCCTTGTCGGACAGAATCGTCTCGATCATTTTTAACTCGATCACGGAATAGGCGTCAGAGCCCATGCCAGTATCCATGAACAAGTCAATGATATCACGAAGCCGGCACTGCGTCTTGTTCAGCAGATACTGGCTCTCACCATTTCTGAAAAGACGTCGCGTGATAACTACTTGCGAGTATTCGGTAGGAAGGATGGCTTTATTGTTTTCGATCGTCAACGAAACTTCAGCCATGCCAAGGGGCTTACGGGTCCGTGAACCGTTAAAGATCACCTGATCCATTGAGTCGGCCCGAAGCATGGATGTCTTCTGCTCGCCGAGTACCCAACGAATCGCATCGACAACGTTGGTCTTGCCGCAACCGTTTGGTCCAACGATTGCCGTAACACCGTCAGTAAAATCCAGATCAGTCTTCAAGCCAAAGCTCTTGAAGCCCACCATTTCAAGTTTTGAGAGATACATGGGGTCAATTTGCGACGCGGATCGTTATCCACACCAACCTAGTTATCCACAAGTTAATCGCGACGCCTGTTCACAAAAAGCATCAGGAAGAGCGCCGTAACTGTTGTATAGAGTGTGGCCGCAAGGCCGTACTGCAAGAAGAAAACCCAGAATGATACCTGCATGGGCTTGATAAAGAAAAAGCTGTAGACCAAGTTGTGGATAAATCCACTTAGGGCCACGATCAGGAGAAAGTTCAGACTGCCTACGATCTGTATTCCCTGGTTCTCGCGATAGAAGTATCCGGCTACAAATCCGGCAAACGTCTTGGCAAGTGCATTGGTACCGATAACGTCTGTCGAGATCGCATCGAACAGAAGACCACACAGAAACCCGGCGATCATCCCGGTAAACTGTCCTTCATAAATGGCAATAAAGACCGTAAAGATCAACAGCAGGTCGGGAGTAACTGAGCTTACCTGCATGAATCGCAGGAATACAACGTGCACTACGCTCAAGAGCAGAGCGATAACGCCATACCCGATGTATCGAAGCACAGGGTTGGTTACGTACTCGGACCGACGTATGTCAAAATTGAGTGCCATTGTGGTTGCTATTGCGAGATCTTTTGACGTGAGGTTTCGTCGACCTTACGCTCGAGTCCGATCCGTTCAGGATCTGGTCGAGCGTCTACAATGAATACCTGTTCAAGTGTTGAAAAGTTAACCGAGGGCTGCACCACGATGCGGTGAAACAGCGAGTTGGGTTCGTCTTCAACCGTTGATACTCTGCCGATAACGATGTTCGCTGGATACTTGGAGCTGTAGGCAGATGTTACGATAACGTCGTACTTCCGCACATCAAGAGAGCGTGGCACGTTCTTAAGGACAAGAATATTCTCGCCTTCCCATTGAATCACACCATCGACTCGGGTTCGCAATACTTTGGCGCTTACCCGCGTATCTCTGTTTATCAGCAGCTCAAGCACGGAATAATTCTCGGATGCACCGATAACGATCCCGACTAGGCCTGCATCATTGATGCAGCTCATGCCCTCGCGCACACCGTTTGCTTTGCCTCGATTAATCGTTGCATAGTTACGCTGTTCGGTTGTTGTCTTTCCGACGATATCTGCTGCAATAAGCTTGTGTTCTGTGTACTGCGGCAGCCTCATCATCTTTCGCATCGTTTCATTCTCAACGATGGCCTGGCGAGAACGCGCAACCTCAACAGCAAGCTGAAGGTTTAGCTCGCGAAGCGCCGTGTTTTCACTTTTTAGTGCAACGGGGTTCGGTATCCAGGCAAAAGCAGATTGGATCCATCCGATCGATCCAACAATAACCGCACGAAAGCCGCCAAGGTCTGAAAGATTACCAATGCTCATGAGCGAGAACGACATCACAACCAACGTACTGAGTGTGATGTAGTTCCTGTATCGGACAACGAATTCGATCAGTCCGCGCATTAGTACCGTTTAGATTTGATCAATACCGATGAATAGGCATCAAGATCTTCAAGTACCTTGCCGGTACCACGCGCAACGGCCGTTAACGGATCATCTGCAATGTGCACGGGCAGGCTTGTTTCTCTGCGTAGCCGCTCATCAAGACCCTTCAGGAGCGCACCGCCACCGGTCAGAATGATCCCGCGGTCAAAGATATCTGCGGACAACTCCGGCGGAGTCTTCTCGAGAAGTGCAAGAACCGCCTCTACGATCGTAGAAACATTTTCGTTGAGAGCTCCGCGAATAGCTTCGCTCGACACGATGATACT
This sequence comes from Patescibacteria group bacterium, assembly GCA_044238605.1. Taxonomy (GTDB): domain Bacteria; phylum Bacteroidota; class Ignavibacteria; order Kapaibacteriales; family Kapaibacteriaceae; genus UBA10438. The sequence goes on along the minus strand of JBIICY010000004.1, from coordinate 45,056 downwards.
CTTCGGAGTGCCGGTTACCATGTCGCGCCCCTTGACCTCAACTTCAATCTCTTGATTAAGGGGCCACGCAGAACCAACACTTTTCTTGATGATCTCTGCTGAGCGGTCACCGATAAGAATGTTATGCTGTCTCTTAAACCAGTTTACAATCGAACTTGTCAGTTCATCACCGGCAATGCGGATTGACTCTGCTACAACAATACCCGATAGAGCGATCACTGCGATTTCTGTTGTTCCGCCACCGATGTCGACAACCATGTTGCCCATCGGTTCGTGAACATCAATACCTACGCCGATCGCAGCAGCCATAGGCTCTGCAATAAGATGAACTTGTTTAGCACCTGCATGTTCAGCAGAATCGCGAACTGCACGTTTTTCTACTTCGGTGATACCAGAAGGAACGCAGATAACCATGCGCTTGGCCTGCGACATGGTTGTCGAAGACTTATTGATAAATGCGCGCAACATTCCTTCAGCGATTTCGAAGTCGGCAATCACACCGTCCTTGAGAGGACGAATCGTTTTGATGTCGCGGTGTGTTTTGCCAACCATCTGTTCGGCATCATTACCGATCGCGATGATGTTCTTTGTAGTGCGATCAAATGCTACGATCGAGGGTTCATTTAAGACAATGCCCTTACCTTTTTGCCATATCAAGGTATTGGCAGTGCCAAGGTCAATGCCGACGTCGTTTGAGAAAAATCGAAAACTCTTCATGCGCGAAGTTACGAACTCCACCTCTCGTTTTTTTGGCAGATTGCCAGTATGAATAGAATTGAACGTGCAAAGCGTCTCGGCCGCTTGGCAGCTCCCTTAGCAGCCTCTCAGGTAAGCGATATGGTAACCGTCGCTGTTGACACGATTATGGTTGGAGCGCTCGGCACAACGGCGCTGGCCGCTGTATCGTTGTCAAGCTCCAGTGCTATGCTGGTCCTGTTGTTCGGTTTGGGATACAACATCGCCATCACGCCTCTTCTGGCAGCTGCATGGGGCCGTGGAGACGTGGAGCAGGCAAAGGCGGTAGTTGTCTCCGGTGCCAGGATCTCCATTATCGTGGCATCTGTCCTCGTAGCCCTGCTCTTGGCGCTAAGTCCATTTCTGTGGTTACTAGGGGCGCCAGAAAACGTTACGGCTGAGGCAGGCCCATATTATCGATGGTTCGTTGCAAGTTTCATGTTTCGATTGACCTTTGGGATCTTCAAACAGACCTCTGAAGGTATGGGCAATACAAAGCTTCCAATGATGATCGCCATCATTGCGAACCTGTTAAATGTGCTGTTCAACTGGCTGTTGATCTGGGGTATTGCAGGGCTGCCAGCCATGGGAGCAGAGGGTGCCGGGCTTGCAACGTTCCTATCTCGCGGATTTGGTGTTGTACTGGCCTATGCTGCCTGGAAACGGTACGACTTCTTTTCACCATTGCGCAACGCCAAAGCCTCTGTATCATCGATTCCGGAAATCGCTTCCAAAATCTGGAAGTCCGGCACAGCCATCGGAGCGCAGATCACAATGGAGGTAATGGCCTTTGCGGCTGGTGCAATCATGATCGGCTGGATCGGAGCAACTGAACTGGCAGCGCATCAGATCGCTCTGAATATCGCGTCGGTAACCTTCATGATTGCTCTTGCATTCGGCTCTGCTTCGACGATCACGGTTGCACAAGAGTGCGGCGCTGGTAACTGGCGGAATGTGCGCAGCGAGGCATTCACCGCTCTTGGTCTGGTAGCACTCTATGAGATCGCTACTGCATTTGTGCTGCTGACAGGCCGTTGGCTTTTGCCTGATGTGTACATCGATGATGCGTCGACGATTCACATCGCCAGCGTCTTACTCATCTATGCCGCGGTGTTTCAAGTATTCGACGGTCTGCAGGCGGTGGGAATGGGAATCCTTCGTGGTCTCGAAGACACCAAGGTGCCAACTATCATCGCATTCTGCTCCTACACGATCGTGGCTCTCCCCCTTGGCTACTTCTTGAGCACCTCAACGCCGTTGAAAGAGCAAGGTGTATGGATCGGCTACGTTGTAGCCTTGATCCTTGCCAGCACTGGATACGTTGTCCGTATACATTACAAAACGAAAAAGGGGCAGGTGTAAACACCTGCCCCTTTGGATTTGCGATAGATCGCGAGATTAACGAACGCTGATCGTGCGTGAGTTAACACCACTCTCATCTGTGAAGCTAACCATTACAACACCCGTCCAAGCCGAAGCATTGATGCGGAGTGATGAGCCTTCTGCTACTTGCGTAGCAAGAACACGGCCTTGGAGGTCAACAACTGTTACAACCGTTGATGGCTGAACTTGTGAGAATACAATCTGGCTGTTTGCAGCATCGAACCAAACACGAGCGATTTGACCGATTTCGTCTTCAACACTTGTTGACGTTGAAGCTGAAAGGTTTGCTACGTTGTCTGTTGCATCCGTTGCGTCTGATGTGATTGTGAGGGTTGCTGAAGCGCTGCCAAGCGTAGATGACTTGTAGCAAAGCTGACCAACACTCTGTGAACCACCAGCTGGGATTGTGAATGGCAGAGCTGGAACTGTTGGAGTTGAAAGCGTGAACTTCGGATCGCTGACCTGGAGGTTTGTGATCGTAAGATCAACGTTACCTGTGTTCTGGATCAACAGACCTGGATCTGGCTTGCACTTCTGAACATCTGCAGCAACTTCGCCTGCATTCCAGTCTTCTACAACAATGCGTGACACACCGCCCTTGCCGCTCAGAGCGGAAGTAACGTTACCGCAAGCTGTTTCAACTGTGAGGACATCGTCATCACCGTTCTCAGAAGCAGCTGTTGGTGTGTAGCTGAATGCAATGTCATGTGTTCCACCATTTGGTGCAACGTTTACAGGAACATTGTTGCCAGCTGTAATCGCAAAGCGTGAGCCTGTGCGAAGCGAAACGTTTGTAAGGATCATCGGACCATCACCGTTGTTGGTGATCTTCACTGTGCCTTGACCAACGTTGCCAACCTTAACCAATCCTACATTCACAGATGAAACTGAGATTGCAGGTGCAGCAGCTGCGATGTTGATCTGCTGCTGTGTGAGGTTGTTCTTCCAGTCGAGCACTTCGATAACGCAGCTACCTGGCTTGGACGGATCCTTCAGTGCAACTTGGAACGTGCACGAGAATACAGGATTATCCTTCGGGAAGGTCTGTGTTGTGATAAGTGTCAGCGTAACATTTGTCGCTGATGGGTCGAGCGCAAGACGAATGCGCTGAATACCGCTCTCAACCTGATCCTTTTCGCCTGGCGTTGGCTTTGGCGGATTAGGGTTGTTACGGAGCTCCGTAGCAGTGAACTCACGTACACCGCAAGGAAGCGATGTAGCAGTGATGACTGGTGGCATCGTATCGATACCTGGTGTCACGTTCTGCGTACGATCGCCATCGCCTGCTGAGGCACTGACGGCGAGTGCGGCGAATGCCGCAAGGAGGCAGAGTTTATGCATGACCAAATCCCTGAATGAATAATAGTGTTGAATTCGTTGTTTGGGTGGTTGCTATTATACGAACAGAAAACAATTAGACAAAACAACAGTTTTACCCATTTGTTTATCGTCCCGAGTGCCCCCTACCAGACACGAACATCACTATTTGTTGCGCGCTATGCAAGAGGTCGGGGAAAAAAAACGGGAAATCGTAGCTTTGCAGGATGAAAATCGGACATGTCGACGTAGACCAAGGGGTGCTGCTGGCACCTATGGAGGATGTAACAAACCTACCCTTCCGGCAGATGTGCAAAAAGTACGGTGCCGACATCGTCTACACGGAGTTTATATCAAGCGATGGCCTCGTGCGCGATGCACGTAGGTCTATGGAAAAACTACAACTTGCAGAGAATGAGCGCCCCGTTTCGATTCAGATTTTTGGTGGCGACGAAGACGTAATGGTTGAGGCTGCCAGGCGCGCCGCAGATGCTGGACCGGACTTCGTCGACATCAATTTTGGCTGCTGGGTGAAGAACGTGGTCGTCCGAAATGCCGGTGCTGCACTGTTGAAAGATCCTCCGCAGATGCAGCGGCTGACCCGCGCAATTGTTGATGCGGTAGACAAACCGGTTACAGTAAAAACACGTCTTGGATGGTCTCGGGACACCATTGTAATTCTTGATGTTGCAAAAATGATTCAGGATGCAGGGGCTGCGGCATTAACTGTTCACTGCAGAACGCGAGACATGGGACACGATGGCGACGCCGATTGGTCCTGGATTCCTCGTATTAAAGAGGTTGTAGATATCCCAATAATTCTCAACGGCGATGTTCGCACTCCCGAGGATGTACAACGCGCATTTCATGAAACAGGGGCAGATGCTGTGATGATCGGCAGAGCAGCAATCGGCAACCCGTTTGTCTTTCGCGGTGCAAAGCAGTTCATGGCCACAGGTAGTTACGATCCCGTCACACCGCGCGAGCGTATCGAAACATGCCTTGAACATTTGCGTCTCGAATTGCTCCATAAGCAGGAACGCAGGGCAATTCACGAGTTTCGGAAGCATTACGGAGGCTATCTCAAGGGGCTTCGGAACAACTCGTTGTGCCGGCAGGACGTCGTTCGCTTTGAAACATATCCGCTGATTGAAGAGCGAATGCTCGCTTTTGCCAGCGAACTAGAAGCCCCCGATCCAACAGCCGTTGTATGACCACCCAAATCGATACCGCGGTTCGTTCGTTCTACGCAGCACATGGCGTGCAGGACGAGACGATTCTGGTCGGTGTTAGCGGCGGTATCGACAGCTCGGTGCTTCTCCATGCACTCATTCATTCAGGCCGCGATCGCGGCGTCAACGTCTGCATCGCTCACGTTAACCACTGTCTTCGGGCAGAGCACAGCGATAGCGACGAGCACTTTGTACGGAATCTTGCCAATACATATAACTGTGACATCCTCGTTGAACGCTTTGCAACGCGAGACCACCATCTTGCAGCCGAACGCGGCATAGAGGCATGCGCACGTATGCAGCGATACAGCGCCTTTGCACGCTGGGCTGCACAGACCAATGCGCGGTTTGTATGCACAGCACACACGATGAACGACAACGTCGAGACCTTTATCATGCACGCTGCAAGGGGCTCTGGGTACAAGGGTCTCTCGGCAATCCCTGCACTACGTGCCGATGCCCCATACTCCATAGCACGTCCGCTCCTAGACTGTCCTCGAAGCGAGGTTGAACTGTATGCGGCAGAACATGGACTATCCTGGCGTGAGGACCACACAAACGACAGCGACGAGTATACTCGCAACCGCGTGCGACACACTGTCCTTCCCGCATTGACGAGTGCTCTTTGCGCCTCAGCTCTGAACGGCATTCATGAGACAACTCGGCACATGAAGCAGCTTCGGAGAGGACTTGATGTTCTGCTTGCCCCCTACCGCAACGCGGTCAAACGCTCCAGTTGCAATGGCGCAGAGCGGGTCGTGCTCGACGCAGATGCTCTCAACGAACTGCATCCTGATCTTCGGGCGCTTCTTCTGCACGACACGCTTTCTTTGTCATCAATTGATCAAGACAGAATTCAGGTGCTCCTAACGCAAGAACCCGGCACACGCGCTTCGCTAAGCAACAATGTAATGGCCCTCAAAGAGCGTGGTTACGTGATTGTTGGGGCAGATGGAACCCATGATGCGGCATCGATACGCATAGATGGGGGCGGACGATATCTTTCCGGAGATGATGTTCTTGATCTTGACACTCTGAGTTATGACAAGGGGCTAGTTTTTTCACCAAACGTGACGTTGTTTGATGCTGATCACGTGCTCATGCCGCTCTACTGGCGCACGTGGACCGATGGAGATCGTATAGCTCCGTTCGGGATGGATGGGAAATCTGCACTGGTGAGCGACATCTTAACCAACCTTCGCGTGCCTCATGAAATCCGGCGGAACGTACGGGTACTTACCAACGGCAGCAGTATTTTGTGGGTGTGCGGTTTTCGGCGCAGTAACATTGCCCCAGTAACCAACGCAACTACACGTGTACTGCGCTGCACATTCAGTACACACGAAACCTCTATCGCAGACAGGTAATGAAATGGGCAACAGACCCACTGAAATTCAGGTTCACGACAAAACATTTCGTCCGCTGATCTCCAGCGTAGAGATCGAATCGATGGTCAACTCTGTTGCTGCACAAATCAACGCCGACTTTTCTGGACAAGAGCTCACGGCGATCGTGATTTTGAAAGGTTCATTCCTCTTTGCAGCCGATTTGGTCAGGCGCCTCACGATGCCTGTGGTCGTGGAGTTCGCGCGTGCCTCCAGCTACGGGTCACGGATGCAGTCATCGGGAACGGTCACCATCGAAGGGCTGTTTACAGATGTCGAGGGTCGCAACATCCTCCTGATCGAGGACATTGTAGAATCAGGTACAACCATCACAGAATTGAAAAAACATCTCAGCATACTTCAGCCTAAAAGTCTTACTGTTGCTGCCCTGCTGAGTAAACCTGAGGCTCACAAAGAGCCGTTGTCGGTTGACTACGTCGGTAAAGAAATCGGAAGCGAGTTTGTAGTCGGATATGGCCTCGATTATGCAGAACAGGGTCGTCATCTGGCCGATATTTGGGTTCATGATGCCTCGCACGAGGCATGAAATTGCAAGGGTATACGTCTAAGCGCCTATGAACGGACAACAACAACAGCCGCAGCGCCCACGGCGCGATCAAGAAGACAACAACGACATGTCGGTTTCACGCGTCCTACGCAACGTCCTGATTTGGGTGGGCATCCTTGTCTCCCTTGTCATGGTGGGCATACTTATGCAAAAGGGCGATCGCGTCGTACAGGAGCTTACCTACAGTGAGTACAAGCTTGCAATCGACGGGAACAAGGTTTCTCGAGCAACGATCTACAAGACCCAGCTCAACGACTTTGAATTCCGCGGAGAGTTAAAGTCTCCTGTCACGGTCTATCGGTCACACATCCCTGAAGGAAAACTCGTACTAAACCCTGGTGATGTTTTCGAGACAAAGCTTGGAGTTGTAGACAGTCAGACAGAACAGTACTGGGTTAGCCATGGTGTAACATGGAAATACGAAAGCGGTGACACGCCATGGTGGATGTCAATCGTACAGTTTCTGCCATGGGTGCTCCTGTTTGTGGCATTCATCTTTGTTACGCGCAGAATGCAGTCTGGAGCATCGGGCGGCAAGAACATCTTTTCATTCGGAAAGAGCCGTGCACGGCTGCTAAATGACGGGAACATGCGCATTACGTTTACTGACGTTGCAGGAGCGGACGAAGCCAAGGAAGAATTGAAGGAAATCGTTGAGTTCCTCCGTGAACCTGCGAGGTTTACCCGCCTCGGTGGCAAGATCCCACGTGGTGTGCTTCTACTCGGCCCTCCGGGCACTGGCAAAACTCTCCTGGCGCGAGCGGTTGCTGGTGAAGCAGGTGTACCATTCTTTACGATCTCAGGTGCAGACTTCGTGGAGATGTTCGTTGGTGTTGGTGCAAGCCGCGTGCGTGATCTGTTCGAACAGGCTAAAAAGCAGTCGCCATGTATCGTATTCATCGACGAGATTGATGCTGTTGGACGCCATCGCGGTGCTGGACTAGGGGGCGGGCACGACGAGCGCGAACAAACATTGAACCAGCTGCTCGTTGAGATGGATGGGTTTGAGCAAAACTCTGGCATCATCATTATCGCGGCAACAAATCGTGCCGATGTTTTAGATCCAGCGCTTCTTCGCCCAGGCCGCTTCGACCGCCAGGTTGTTGTGGACCGTCCAGATGTTCATGGCAGACTCGGTATTCTCAAGGTGCACACACGCAAGGTTCCGATGAGCAAGGATGTAGACCTTGAAGTGATCGCCCGCGGTACTCCAGGCATGAGCGGCGCTGACCTTGCTAACCTTGTGAACGAAGCAGCGCTTCTTGCAGCTCGCAGGAATAGCCAGGACGTTGCGATGTACGATTTTGAGAACGCGAAAGACAAAGTGATCATGGGCGTAGAGCGTAAGAGCATGGTCATGAGCGAGCGCGAGAAGGAAACGACGTCCTACCATGAGATCGGACATGCCCTCGCTGGTAAGCTTCTGCCGCATGGCGATGAAGTACACAAGGTTACCATCATTCCACGCGGACGCGCACTCGGTGTTACGTCGTATCTGCCAAACGAAGAAATGCACACGATGAGTGCCGATCAACTGGCTACACGACTCGTTACACTTCTTGCCGGGCGCGCAGCAGAGCGTGTGGTGTTCAATCAGCTCAACACTGGTGCATCAAACGACCTTGAACGTGCAACCATGATCGCAAAGAAGATGGTGTGCGAGTTCGGAATGAGCGATGTAATTGGTCCTGTTCGCTACGCGAATCATCAGGAAGAAGTATTTCTTGGACGTGAGATTTCTCAGCCCCGTGACCATTCTGAGGAAACAGCCAGATCGATCGATTCCGAGGTGCGGCGCATTATCATCGATGCAGAACGAAAGGCCGAAGAGCTTATGAGGAACAACTTGGAATTGCTCCATAGATGTTCCAAGGCTCTCATGGAACGTGAGACTCTCGACAGCAACGAGCTGGACGTACTTATCCAAGGGGGCGAGCTCCGCCCGATCATCAAGGATGTAGAATCATTCCGTGAAAAGCTGCGCAACAGCGCACCCCCACAAGCCCCGTCAACTGAATCTGATTCTGGTGCAGATGAAGGCAGCCTTGCGCTGAGTCCATCCTAGGCCGCAGCATTCATTAGATCTTCATGCGCTGGAAAATCCCTTCCGGGATAGAGCGCATGATGGCCATGACAACGCGCCAAATACCTGGTGTGTAGAGCACATGCTTACGTGTATCGATAGCCTTACGGATATCGAGCGAGACCTTGTCAACACTGGCCATAAGCGGCAGGGTTCGGCCGGCTGTCATAGGCGTATCAACTGGTCCAGGCTTTACAGTCAGCACATTGATACCGAGCGGTAGGTAGCGTCCTCGCATTCCAGAGAGAAACTCTGAAACGGCAGACTTTGCAGCGGCATAGGCATAGAGTGCGCGGCGACCACGTTCACCAGCTACTGAAGATAGTCCAACCAACGTGCCACTTCCCTGTTTCTCGAGTGCACATCCAAAGCGATGAGCCAGAGATATCATACTCGTGGCGTTCACCTCAAACATCTCGAGCGTTGCGTCAACATCATTGTCGATCTCTGTCTGGTCTTTCAGCAGGCCGTGAGCGAGGATAACGATGTCTACCCTACCGAGATCTGACATTGCAAAGCGTACGATCTCGTCATGACGCGCAATATCCTTCAGGTCTGCGATAAACGTCGATGCATGCGATGCACCTCGGGAGCGAAGATCATTCGCAACAACGTCAAGGTTTTGTGCGCTGCGGGCCACAAGTGCAAAGCGTGCCTTGTCCTTGGCGTAGAGCTTTGCAACGCCGTGCGCAATTGCTGACGTTGCACCAATGATGACGATCGACTTCGAAGACATAAAAAACCTACGCTTTAGCTATTGTGAATGCGGCGCCAAAATGAGCTTGAGCACCGAGGATCAATGTACTGGACAAATTCAGAGTAGTTCTCATACATGCTAATGAAGCGATCACCACGAATGCGAGCATCCTTTGCAGCATAGACCCGTCCGCCAACCGAGGCAACAATGTCGTCGCAGCGGTCCAGAGCTGCGAAGAGCCGCCTACCAGAATTCGGCATGTCTAAAGTAAGCGTCAATCCAGGCTGCGGAAACGACATTAAGCCGGGCGACGTATGAGAGCCAAACTTCTTTACAACGGCCAAGAACGAGGCTCCTGCGCCTCGCTGCAGTTCACCGATGATCGACTTCATCGTAGCAACGCCGTTTTGCATTGGCACCACGCATTGATACTGGAGCATACCACGTGTTCCATAGAGCCGGTTCCAATTGCCTATGGCATCCAGCGGATAGAAGAATGGCTCAAGATCAACATGCCGGCGGTGTTCTCGTGCGAGCTGCTTGTTATACCAGAATGTATTAAAGGCCTTGATCGTGGGCCTGCTGAGCACCCATGAAGGCGCATCAAATGGCACTCGAAGTAGTTGGGAGCTTTGCGGCGAAGCAAGTGAACCATCAGCTGCGTCGGAGAACCTGCCCCGTAGCAGAATACCCTTTCCTAACGAGCTACCTGAGGCCATCACGTCGATCCAACTAACGGTATAGTCCCAGTCGGCATCGGCCTCTTCCGTTAACTCAACCACCTCCTGAAGGGATCGCGCTTTAATGCTCTGTTCCTCGACCATCCGAGAGGCAATCGGGGTAAGCTGTAGTTCAACCCACGTGATGATTCCGGTAAGCCCCATTCCACCAATAGTTGCCCGATATTGATCTACGTGCTGTGTTGGTGAACAGACCATCACCGTTCCATCCGACCGCATTAGCTCGAACGCCCGCACATGGCGGCCGAATGTACCTACCTTATGATGATTCTTCCCATGAACATCGTTAGCCACTGCGCCGCCTAGCGTAACGAATTTCGTGCCCGGAGTAACAGGCGTAAACCAACCTGCGGGTATGATTACCGAGAGCATCTCGGCTATAGATAACCCGGCCTCAGCGCGAAGCACACCAGTGGTTGTATCGAACGACAGGATGTGAGAGAATCTGTGCATACGGACAAGCCCAGCACCGTCATTGAGGCAGACGTCTCCGTATGATCTGCCGAGTCCGAATGCAAGGAATGTATCATGTCCGGACATCGCCCGAACAAGCTGCTGACGCCACTCTGGTGATTCTTCTCTTGTATGTTGCGCGCGTGGGTAGCGTCCCCACGACATAGCAGGCATGCTCATATCTGCACCTAGGTTGCGGATACTGCGATAGCCGTGATCACTGCTCCGACAATCCACGACGGATAGTCGCGCGCTGCAAAGACGATGGGATCGTCATGCATGCCGCCACGATGAGCCGTAAGCCACAAGTGGCTGATCCAATACACAAGACATGGTGAGATAAGCCACATTCTGGTAGGATGCGAATACAGGGCCTGTACCTGTGTTCCATTGACGTAGAGCGTAAAGATCAAGACAGCCACAAATCCCAATGCCGTGCCGGCAATAAGAACGAATTCTGAATCACCAACATGATACCCCCGGCCCGAAACATGATGTCCGTCTCGCTCGATCGTGTCGCGCAGTTCAGTATACCGCTTCAGAAAAGCTAGGCTCATGAACAAGAACAACGAAAAGCCAAGAAGCCACGGCGACACCTCAACGTTACCTGCAGCGCCCCCTGCAGCAAGCCTAAGTGAGTAAAGTCCGGCAAGAGCAATCACATCCACCAGAACAACCCGTTTGAGTACAAACGAATACAGCGTTGTTGCCACCGCATACACAGCCAGCCATGCCACAAAACTCATCGGCAGGTACAGCGTACAAAGTAGCACAGTTGTACCGAGCAGGATGGCAACCATTGTCCATGCCTGAGCTACGGAGACGGCCCCAGATGCAATCGGACGATACTTCTTACGAGGATGCGCCCTATCGTGTTCTGCATCGGCGAGGTCGTTTAGAACATAGACCGCGGAAGCAAGGAAACTCATGGCCGCAAAACCGATGAGGCAATGAATAATCGCCTGTGCGTTGTCTGTCTTGTGCGCGAGCAGAAGAGGAACAAAGATCAGGAGGTTCTTTACCCACTGATACACGCGAATCTGTTTGATCACGACACGTGCGAATGACGAACTATGCTGCATGGCCTGCAAAATAGAGATTTAGTTCCTGCCTAAAGACTCCGTCGCGCTGCTCTAGTTCATCGAGATACCGTAGGTCATCGTCAGTAAGTTCTTTTGTAACCGCATACCTCTCAAAGATCTCGCAGCAACGGCGCGTGTCATGCACGTGATTATGAAATCGCATTTCAGCATAGTCGCGTGCAGTACAATTTGTGATCAGGAACTGCCAGTCTGAAGCTTGCGTAAGCAATAGTTCAGCGTGGATGTTCAGTGCTACGCGCCTCATGACGTCATCCCATATTCGCACGGGATGTTTCTCCATGAGCAGGGTGATTCTGCGCTCGAGCGAATACTCTGCTTCCCACGTCCATTTTGTGTCATCGTTAATCCACACACTGTGATCGCCGTCCTTGCCCCACGACGATTCAGGAAGGGCTACCTCGCAGATCGGACGTGGGTGATCAACCTGCTCCGAGGCTGTCCGCGTCTTGAGAACAGACGAAGCATGAATGCCGCGCAGAACATGTTCGATAAACATCGGCCCTTCAAACCACCAATGTCCAAACAACTCGGTGTCAAAGGGCAGGCATATTGTTGGTTCGTATCCATTTTGCGCAAAACGCGACTTCACGGTTACTTCCAGGAAATCAACGAAATGCCGGGCATGCAGTTTGGCTCGTGACTCGGCCCAGACTGGAACATATGGCTGTTTGTACTGCATGTCTGCCTTGGAATCGGTTACACGCCAGTAACGTAACGCTGAGTTATGATACTTCTTGTGAAAATCTAGGTAGTCCGGATCTCCAGGATATCCTGTCTGACCACTCCATACCTGAAGCGCGATGTTCATGTTCCTCGAAAGAACACGAACGGCATCATGATGATCAAATCCGCTGACAGAGTATACACTGTAGGGTGTTCTTGTATCAAGAAGCTCTCTGGCGTGTCCGTATGTTTCATGATACGGAGTGCGATACCCATCCTCGCCGCGCACACCGATCGGTTGTGACTTCCGTATCGCGGCTTCATCCGTTACAAAAAACTGCAGACCGTGTTGTTGCAGAATCTGCTCAATACCCATGCGACGTTCTTCGCGTGAATATGCGTAGACCGGTAGGTAGGTTCGCCACGGGTACGACGGACGATATGCACATTCGGGAAGCCAGATTCCGCGAGGGGGCTTGCCGAAGTGGCGCTTGTATGACTGTACAGCTAGGTTTACTTGAAGATCTATCGATGAATCCTCTGCAAGCAGTGGGAAGTACCCGTGCGTTGCGCCGCACGTCATAATCTCGATAGCCCCCTGATCCTGCAGATCCTTGAATGCAGCAAGAATGTTGCCCGCAAACTCATCATGAAATGCACGAAGGGCCTCTTCATACCAGGTAGACCAGTACTGCGCCTGTTCTATGACTGCAGGCTCTGCCAGGTCTGCAGTGAACTGACGAAGATCAGTCGTTGCAAGCTCGATATGATTGCGACAGTACTCCGTAAACAGCGGCGAAAAATCGGGGTGTGCCAGCTGCTCGCAGAGTATGGGAGAAATGTCGAAGGTAACTCCAGGCCTGATGCCCTCGGCCATCAGGCGTCTGCACGTTTGCAGCAGTGGTATGTAGCATTCGGCAACGGCCTCACATAGCCAGTCGCTGCCGTGTGGCCAGTGTCCGTGGTGCAGGACGTAGGGTAAATGCGTATGGAGTACGAAGGTGATCATACCTAATTACGCAAACTACCAACCGAAACAACAAACGCCACGGTGAAATGCCGTGGCGTCTGAAATCAACGAGTATTTGGGCGATCGACGGGGCTTGAACCCGCGACAACCAGAGTCACAATCTGGGGCTCTACCAACTGAGCTACGACCGCCGTGAGGTGCAAATATACAGAGATATTGCTGAACCAATAATTGCGACTATATTGCAAGGCCTTCACAGCCATCCTGGCTGTATATGCAGCATGATTTACCGAAGGCCAGCTACACTAGAGAATCATCACCCCCAGCACGTCTGGCTGTGGTGTCTCAAGCTCGACGATCCCACATTTTCGTTTTAGAACCATGGCAAAACGCACCATGTCCGATGATGCTCAAGCAGAGAGCACACCACGCGCAACACGCACTCGCAAGAAGAAAACCGATGCTGAAACAGCAGCACCAGCCGCGCCGACAGTAGCGCCAGTTACTGAGGATGCGCCACGCCCAGCACGACGCAGAACAAAGGTCGTAAAGGAAGAAGTAGCTCAAGAGACAGCAAGCCGTCGTGAAGAACGGCAGCAACCTCAGGAGCGTCAGGAACGCCACGAGGGACAAGAAGGGCGCGAGGGACGTCAGGAACGCCACGAGGGACGCGACAACCGTCAGTTCCGTGATCAACGGGAACAGCGCAGCGGTGGTCGCGACGGTGGACGCGACGGTGGTCGCGACGGTGGACGCGACGGTGGTCGCGACGGTGGACGTGACGGTGGTCGTGACGGTGGACGCGACGGTGGACGTGACGCTGGACGTGATGGCGGTCGTGATGGCGGTCGCGACGGTGGACGTGACGGTGGTCGTGACGGTGGTCGTGATGGCGGTCGTGACAGTGGACGTGACGGTGGTCGTGATGGCGGTCGTGACAGTAGTCGCGATGGTGGACGCGACGGTGGTCATGACTTCCGTGACAGTGGTCGTGATAGGTTTGATCGACATGGTCGCAACAGGCGTCGTGGACGTGGCGGACGCGACCGTGGGCATTTCCGCGATCATAGAGCATATGATCTGGAGATCGAGCGCGAAGAACGCGAGTTGATGCAAGCCGGAACGGTGATCGACGTCAACGAACTAAAGCTCAAAAAGATTGCAGAACTCGTAGACATTGCGCAGAATCTTGAGATCGAAGACTTCGCAGATCTCAAGAAGCAGGATCTCATCAACCGCATCGTCGAGGCAGAAAATGCACGGCAGATGCGGGAGTCACAGCGTGAAGGCATCTCTATTACAACAGGCGTTATTGAGATCCTGCCAGATGGGTATGGTTTTATGCGCTCTGCAGATTTTAACTACCTACCGTCTCCTGATGATGTGTACGTAGCCCCCTCTCAGGTAAAGCGCTATGGATTGCGCACGGGAGATACCATCAAGGGCTTTGTGCGCGCACCCCGTCAGGGAGAGCGGTTCTTTGCCTTGATCAAGGTAGACTCGATCAACTACATTCCGTTCGTAGAGAATACACCACGTCCATTGTTTGAAAATCTTACGCCCTACTATCCGAAGGTGCGTCTGAATCTTGAGACAATGCAGTCAGAGTTTTCAACGCGTATCATCGACCTTGTGTCCCCTATTGGAAAGGGGCAGCGTGGCCTAATCGTTTCGCCACCTAAAGCTGGTAAGACCGTGCTTCTGCAGAAGCTTGCAAATGCGATCTCGCGTAATCACCCAGAAGTAAAACTCATTGTACTTCTGATTGATGAGCGTCCCGAAGAAGTAACAGACATGCAACGCTCTGTCAATGCAGAGGTAATTGCATCAACCTTCGACGAGCCTGCTGAGAGGCATGTTCAGGTAAGTGAAATGGTCATCGAAAAGGCCAAGCGCCTGGTTGAGGCCAAGCAGGATGTCGTGATCCTTTTGGACTCGATCACCCGCCTTGCACGTGCGCACAACACCGTTGTTCCGCAATCGGGCAAGCTGCTGTCGGGCGGTGTTGATGCAAATGCTATGCAGCGTCCGAAGCGTTTCTTTGGTGCAGCTCGCAACGTAGAAGAAGGCGGATCTCTCACGATCATCGCAACCGCTCTGGTAGAAACAAGTTCACGGATGGACGAAGTGATCTTTGAAGAGTTCAAGGGCACGGGCAACATGGAACTTGTTCTCGAGCGAAAGATCGCCGAGCGACGCATCTTCCCTGCCATCGATGTAAACCGCTCTGGCACACGCCGCGAAGAGCTTCTCCTCTCTCCAGAAACGTTGGCAAAGATCTGGGTACTGCGGAAGGTGCTTGGAGACGATCCACCGATTGAAGCAATGGAAACGATGCTTGAACGGATGAGAGCTACACGTTCCAACGAGGAATTCCTTAAGACGCTCAACAGCTGATACCAACGATGGCGGTCAATCCCCTTACACAGCGCGCAATGAACCTCTCACTCGCCACTGGCGTGTTGATGCTCATTGCGAAGTGGATTGCGTATATCCTCACGGGATCTTCGGTGATCTTCTCTGATGCCGCCGAAAGCGTTGTGCACATCGTAGCAGTATGGTTCGCGTGGTATGCATTGCGAGTGGGGTCACGGCCGCCAGACGAAGACCATCCATACGGACACGACAAAGTTAGCTTCATGTCTGCCGGGGTTGAGGGTGGGCTTATCTGCATTGCTGCTGTCATCATCATCGTGACTGCTGTTGAAAAACTGATCACGGGCGTTGATATACACCAGCTTGACATTGGTTTGTTCATCACCTTCGATGCCGCTTTAGTGAACCTTGCACTTGGGCTATATCTCATTGCAACAGGTAAGAAGCATAAATCGCTTGTCGTCGAGGCAAACGGACGTCACGTCATGACGGACGTATGGACGAGCGCCGGCGCCGTCTGCGGACTCTACGCAGCCCAGCTCTTCGATATGCTGTGGCTTGATCCGGTAATCGCCATTCTCTTTGGTGCCAACATCATTTGGGAGGGTGGCAAACTTGTCGCTGTTTCCGTCAGGGGGCTCATGGATCATTCCGATCCCGAGCTGCTTCAGATTACTGCCACGGTTATCGAATCGTACTGCTCCCAACACACCTGCACCTATCATCGCCTGCGCCTACGATCATCGGGCAATACCATCCACGTAGATTTTCACCTGCAAGTACCCGATGACATGCGCATGCACGACGCACACAATCTTGCGAGTAATCTTGAAGAACTTATCCGCAGGCGCCTCGATCATCAATGCGAAGTGTTTACGCACTTGGAGAGCATGACGCAGCCGGAAGGGCACGTTTAGAGTGCCGAGTAGCGAGTGCCGAGTAGCGAGTGCCGAGGAGCGAGTTAACAGTATTTACCGCCCTCGCGTCGGGTGAGCGTGCTAAGTTCAGGGTGTGCGTCGAGAAAGCTGCGAACAGCTGTCGGGTTCGTGTACGAATAATTACGAAGAGCCCAACCGGCAGCCTTGCGAACAAAGAACTCCTTTGAATCTGCTCTTTCGAGAATCAGACGAAAGAGAACGCCTACCTGCGTAGCATTCTTGTGATGGAGCTGACAAAGAATCGCTGACCGCTGGAGCCAAAAATCATCTGATTGAATCCAACGGTTTGTCCAACGTTGCAGTAGATCATTGTGTCCGAGCAACATTGCTCCAGCGATGCGCGGCGCTAGGATGTCCACCGTATCCCACCATTGATGCTGTAAAAGCAATTGCTCTGTTCGCGAAAGCATTCTTTCGCGTTCTGCGAGCAGTAAACTCGAAACGGCCTTCTTCGTCATCGACCTCACAACGATATCACATGCGGCGTAATGGAGTTCTCGATGAGCATGCTGATATAGCTCTTCTGCAATATCGAACGAGTTGTCGATTGACAGTCTCGACGCCTCTTGCAGCACACTACGCAGCAGTTCTCGGCGCTGTGGAGCAGATATCCCATAGAAGATAAACGAGTTCTTCATGTACGACGCCATGGCAACTGCCCGCTCGGCATCAGCATGCTTCTGAAAAAGCTCTCTGACACGTGAGTCTATCATGTGTCTACTCGCTACTCGCTACTCGGCACTCGCTGCTCGGCACTCTTATCTTTTCTTCATCGCATCATTGATGCGATTCAATGCTTCGTTGATATTCTCAATGCTATTGGCATAGGAGAAACGAATGAAGCCTTCGCCGTGAGCACCGAACGCAGTACCAGAAAGACATGCAACACCCGCTTCGTAAAGAAGGAAGTCTGCAGCTTGCTGCGACGTCATGCCGGTTGCTTCGATGTTCGGGAACACGTAGAACGCGCCATGGGGCTTGTGGCAACGCATGCCCGGGATCTGATTGAGACCATCAACGATGGCATCACGGCGGCGTTCGAATTCCTTGAGGAATACGTCCACATGTGGCAGCGTGCGGTCGTGTAGAGCTTCAATGCCGGCGATCTGCGAGAACGAGCTGGTGCACGACGTGCAGTTGGTCTGCAGCTTGGCAACAACCTTGGCCATTTCCTTCGGGAACAGACCGTAGCCTAGACGCCAGCCAGTCATGGCAAACGTTTTTGAGAACCCGTCAAGAATGATGGTGCGCTCCTGCATGCCCTCAAACTCGGTGATGGACGTGTGCTTGAAGTCGCCGTAGGTTACCTGTGAATAGATCTCGTCGCTTAGAACGATCAGATTGTGCTTGATTGCGAGTTCAGCTATCTGCTCAAGGTCTTCACGCGTAAGGATGCCCCCTGTCGGATTTTGGGGGGTATTGATAATCACCATCCGCGTCTTTGGTGTGATGCGGGCTTCGAGGTCTGCTACGTCAAAACGGAATTCTTTTTCTTCGCGAAGCGGGAGCGGCACTGGTGTTGCACCAAGGAAGTTGATCACCGACTCATAGATCGGGAAGCCCGGATTTGGATAGATCACTTCATCACCTGGGTCGATGATGGCCATCATGCCGTAGAACATGATTGGCTTTGCGCCAGGAGTGATCACAACGTGATCTGCATCCCACATGTTATAGCCACGCGTCTTGTTCACATAGTCGGCAACTGCCTGGCGTGCTTCCGGGAGGCCGGCAGACGGACCATAGTGGGTAAAGCCCTTGTCGAGAGCATCTTTTGCAGCCTGAATGATGTTTGGCGGCGTGTCAAAGTCCGGCTCACCGATCTCGAGGTGTACAACACTCTTGCCCTGTGCTTCAAGAGCACGAGCTTTTACGAGAACTTCAAATGCTGTTTCTGTTCCTAGACGCGAGATACGTTCTGCTATGTGCATGACGAGGCTTCCAACCGATGAAGGTGTTAAAGATGAAGTGGTGTTTGACGTGCAAAGATACGAGCTAAACTCAGGCGTGCTCGTGGGTGAGGGGTTCGCTTACCGTGATGATGCGAAGGTCATCGTGGGTTGCGTCCTGTTCGATCGAAATTCTCCAATGACGCTCCGGCATGCGACTGCCCGCCTTTTCTGGCCATTCGATCAGCTTAATGGCATTTGAAGTAAAGACCATGTCGTCAAACCCAACCTCGGCAAGTTCCGAAGGAGAGTCTATTCGATAGAGGTCTACATGATAGATCTTCAACGGCTCGCCCCCTGCCATCGTGCCATCATACTGGTTGATGATGGAGAAGGTTGGACTTGTGACTAAGTCGGATACTTCGAAATACCGACAAACCCCTTTGACAAACTCGGTCTTTCCTGCGCCGAGATCACCTTCTAGTGTGATCACGTCACCAGCTTGGAACTGCGCCGCGATTTGCTCCCCAAGGAGGATGGTCTCCTGCTCACTCTCAGAGCGAAGCGTAGATTCACCCATGGTGGTCTATCCCAGTTGTTCAACAATGTCACCGTATCAGAACGCGGTTAGTAGGATGACGTCCTTTAACGGGGCTCCAAAGTTACCACTGGAAGAACCATCTCTTCGAGGGAAATTCCCCCATGTTGGAAACTATCCTTATACCTAGCCAGATACTTGTTGTAGTCGGTCGGGTACACAAAATAGTGGTCTTCCTTAGCGATGACGCATGTTGTCGAGGTAGCCGTTCCGGCTGGGATCTTGTACGACGCAGGGTCTTTTATAATCAATGCGTTACGCGATTCAGCTTGGACATTTCTACCGAGCTTATAGCGCAGATTTGTGGTCGTTTCGCGGTCTCCTACAACCTTGCTTCCACGCAGACAACGCACACTGCCGTGGTCTGTTGTGATGACGATCTGCACGTCTGGTATGGTCGACAACGTACGTAGTATCCCGTAGAACGAACTATGCTGAAACCATGACTTCGTAAGGGTTCTGTAGGCAGATTCATCTGGCGCGATCTCCTTCAGGATCGGATAATCTGACCGTGAGTGTGCGATCATATCCACCGCATTGATCACGATAGCCGTGAGCTGGTGCTTTGCGTAGCGCATGATATCGGCCTCGATCCGCTTTCCAAAATCGGTGTCGATGATTTTGATATACTGCAGATCGTTTTTGAGCTGTATGCGCCGGCGTTGCAGGAGAAGCTGAAGAAGTTCTTTTTCGTGGCGGTTCAGCGTGTGCTCATCAGATGCCCGCTCATCAATCGTGTATTGTGGGTAGTGTTTGTTGATATCAGTTGGGTACAAGCCTGCAAAGATCGAGTTCCGGGCATACGGAGTAGCCGTGGGGAGAATGGAGCAATAGTAGTCGCGTTGGATATTGAACAGCGGACGTATAAACTCCTCCATCACCATCCACTGGTCAAGGCGCATACAGTCTACCACGATAAAGAACGTTGGACGTCCATTCTTCAGCTTGGGCAGCAGATATGTATCCGCGATGTGCGGGGAGAGAAGGGGCGCCCCGTCTGGACGCTTGTCCTTGTCGACGAGCCAGTCTGCGTAATCATCTTCGATAAACTTGGAGAATTCGGCATTGCATTCGCGCCATTGGTCACGCAGCGACTGTTCAAGACCCACGTCGGGGTGTTTATCGAGCTCGATCGACCGTTCCACCAACTTCAGGTAGACATCCAGCCACTCACTCCAGTCCATTCGGTCCATAAGCTTCCGCGAGAGCTGCGAGTACTCCTGATGGAAATCCTGAGTGATACGCTGTTCCGTAATGCGCTGCGTCTCGAGGAACCGCTTACAAGCGGCCAGAATCTGGGCGGGGTTCACAGGTTTGATCAGGTAGTCATCGATCTTGCGTCCGATGGCATCCTCCATGAGCGATTCCTGCTCATTCTTGGTTACCATAACAACGGGCACGGACCTGTTGATATCCTTGAGGACCGACAGCGTATCAAGTCCCGACATCCCGACCATCGACTCGTCAAGAAAGATCAGATCAAAGCTCTTATCAGACGCCAGCTCTATCGCATCTTCCCCGTTCGTTGCCGTGGTAACATGGTATCCGCGTTGCTCAAGCAAAATGATATGGGGCTTAAGCAGGTCTATTTCGTCGTCTACCCACAATATGTTGTTCATGGTGTAATCACCGCCATCGTTGTTGTAGCTTTTGCTATTAGAGTTTCGTTGCCATCGTCATCTACACAGAACACAACGGCTTCGCAGAAATGCATGGCATTCCCGGGCTTTATCACCGTGCCAACGGCACGCAGACGCGAGCCCCTTCCCTTGCGGAAATATGAGATCTTGATCTCTGCTGTAACGGTATGCTCATCCGGCCCAACCAGCGTAAACCCGGCAAAGCCTGCCGCTACATCAGCAATCGTTGCCGTCACCCCGCCGTGCACAAGCCCCATCTGTTGCTGATGCTCAATTGAGAGATCGATCACCGCTTCTACGTGCCCCGGTTCGATTACCGTTAGACGGCAACCGATGTGCCTCATGAATTCCTGACGCTCGAGATGCTTCAGGATTGTTTCTCGAAATGCTGGATTTTTTGGAATATGGCTCATGGGACGAAGTTACGGGTTACTGGTTACTGGTTACTGGTTACTGGTTACTGGTTACTGAGTAATTGATCGCCCTTTTGTTCGTCTTCCTAAGAGCTCTCAATTTGAGGTATTCCTATGAACATGAACAAACTCACCGTTAAGGCTCAAGAAGCGGTTCAGCAGTCGCAGCAGATTGCAGCCGAGCACACGAATCAGGCAATAGAGCCCCTTCACATGCTAGCAGCACTGCTGCAGGATACGAACGGGATTGTTGTACTGGTATTGGCAAAAGCAGAGGTGCGGACAGAGTTCCTGGCCGATAAGGTGATGCAGGCAATTGCAGCTTTACTAAAGGTGCAAGGGGCTGGTGGACAGCACATCTCGAATGATGCGCAGAAGGTGCTGCAGGATGCATTTGCAGAGGCCGCGAAGCTCAGCGATGAATATGTGAGCACCGAGCACCTTCTGCTGGGTATCGTAGTGTCGAAGTCTACGGGTGGACAGCTATTGCGGGACCAGGGCGTTACCCGTGAGATGCTTCTCAAGGTACTTAAAGATGTTCGCGGCAACCGTCGAGTAACCGGTCAAAACGCTGAGGAAGCCTATCAGTCTCTCGAGAAGTATGCGCGCAATCTGAACGATGAAGCTCGCAAGGGCAAGATCGATCCCGTGATCGGCCGTGAGGACGAGATACGTCGCGTCTTGCAGGTGCTCTCGCGCAGAACAAAAAACAATCCAGTTCTTATTGGTGAGCCTGGCGTTGGCAAGACAGCAATTGTCGAAGGAATAGCCCAGCGCATCATTTCACAGGACGTGCCAGAGACGTTGCAAAGCAAGACCATATACTCACTCGACATGGGCGCGCTGATTGCCGGCACGCAGTACAGGGGTCAGTTCGAAGAGCGCTTAAAAGCAGTTGTAAAAGAAGTTTCCGATGCCAATGGCGAGATCATTCTATTCATCGATGAGCTGCACACGCTGATCGGTGCAGGGGCAACGCAGGGTGCTATGGATGCTGCAAACATTCTCAAGCCTGCACTGGCACGGGGCGAGCTGCGCGCCATCGGGGCAACAACCCTGGATGAATTCCAGCAGCACATCGAGAAAGACAGCGCTCTCGAGCGCAGGTTCCAGAAGGTCTATGTTGCAGAACCAACCGTTGACGATACAATTAGCATTCTTCGTGGACTCAAAGAACGCTATGAGGTCCACCACGGTGTGCGCATCACCGATTCTGCCATTGTTGCTGCAGCGCAGCTCTCCAATCGATACATTACCGACCGATTTCTACCTGATAAAGCTATCGATCTTGTTGATGAGGCAGCATCGAAACTCCGCATAGAGATCGATTCTATGCCCGAGGAGCTCGACTCACTCGAACGCCGGATACGTCAGCTAGAAATCGAGCGTCAGGCATTGTTACGAGAACTCGCATAGCGAGCAGCGAGCAGCGAACAGCGAGCAGCGAACAGCGAGCAGCGAGCAGCGAACAGCGAGCAGCGGGAATGACGTTCGCTGCTCGGCACTCACGTAAGTCTTTTCTTCAGCGCCTCGTACATCTCGGGTACCTTGCTTTCAGAGAGATCGTCGCAGTAGATGATCCAGCCTTCAGAATTGCCATGGTTAGACGTGTTCATTGGACCATAATATGCGAGCTTCATACCATAGCGAGCATAGAATAGATAAATCTCCTCTGACGAAGTACAGCCAACCATGACTATGTCGGATTTCGAGATCATATTCCCAAAAATGTGCATCCACAGTTCGAGTTTTTCACGTCCGTTGCGCCTGTCATCATCAACCCAGATGGTGCCGAGTTCGTAGGTCTGCAGCCCACTGGCCTTTTCGCGGAAGTAACGTGCTACGTCATCAGAGATAAAGCTTAATGTGCGATAGGCTTGTTTCGTGTTGATCGTATAACCTGCAACTGGAGCTCCCTCTTGGTTGCGAAAAAGAAACACTTCATCACAACCCTGAAGAAACTCGAGTGATAGGATACTGGACCCAAATGCACGATCGTAGCATTCGACAAATGTGTTGAGATCTTCGATGGATGAGATCAATTGTGCAGTTGTTAGCATTCGGATTATTGTGTTGGTTGATCGAATGTAGAGATGTAAGGATGTTCGAGAAGTGTCGGATCCTCGAGATGACGTTCAAGGATGTGAACAAAATGTCCGATATGGTAGCCATCAACAAGCCCATGGTGAACTTGTAAACCTAATCCAAGTTTGATGCGACCGGCATCCTCGTACATCTTACCAACGCAGAAGACAGGAACCGACGCGAAACGCTTCGTGAAGGGGGCTTGCACAGCCGTCTGCGTTGTCCACGGATTGACGGTGATAAACACCTGGCCCTGGTTTTCCGACCGTGGGGGCACTGCGAGCCCCTTTGCAACCATATCATTGATGTCGAGGTTCTCTCTGTAATCTGATGCGAAGTTATCGGTGTAGACACCCTTCGTTATCTCAAAGACCTTGTCTTTGGTCATGACCGTAAATGATGGAATGATCTTGTCGTATGCAACGGGTCCATCGTTTTCAATTCGATGACGAAACTCTGGAACATGATTCGTCGCGCGCGTAAGGATCAATCCAATTGTCATCGAGAACTTGAGACCATTACGCTTGCAATAGTCCTTGAGAGTAGTCACATCAATCTGAATTGTTCGATACGTGACGGGAATCTCAAACTGTTGAAAGTGCTCGTACCACTGACGTCGTGGGTATGTATCAAGGTCAATCGGCTTTCCTGTTGGCCATTCAATCATGCAAGTTCAATGCTCGGTTTGTTGGGAATGATCGTGCTCGTCAGCCAATCTACAATTTTCAAAACAACCGGATCGATACAAGGCGGACACCATAAACGCCACATCAACCCAAACGCTGCTTCAGCTGCTCGTAGGCTTCTGGAACCTTGCTTGAGGCAACATCTTCCAGATAGAAGATCCAGCCGTCAATGTATCCGCCATCCCCGTCATCCATTGGTCCGAAATACGCAAGCTGCACTCCACGATCTGCGTATGCACGATACAGTTCTTCCGAGACGGTGTTACCAACCATAACCGAACCAGCACGTGAGAGCATGTTGCCAAAGATGTGAGCCCATAGCTCCATACGTTCACGAAAGCTTCGACGTGTTGCATCAATCCACACCGTCCCAAGTTCATAGGAGTCACGTCCCTGTGATCGCTCACGGAAGTGAATCGCAAGTTCTATGGGGATGTAACTGAGCGTTCTATAATCCTGTTTTGTGTTGATGCTGTACCCGGCGAATGGCCGCCCACCTTCATCACGGAACAGGTAGACCTCTTCGCAGTTGCGCAGAAAGTCGATGCTTACGATGCTGGCTCCATAAGCATGCTTGTAGCACTCGGCAAAGGTTATGTAATCATCTTCGTCCGTTATGCGGTAAGCTCCTGCTGTCATAGTGCGATGCTGTCAAACAATGATTGATACTCGCGTTGAATCAGAGTGGGGTCGTCTAGGTGACGCTGCACATTGTGAACAAGATGTCCAACATGGTATCCATCCATCAGAGCATGATGCACCTGCAGGCTGATGGCCAGCTTCATACGACCGTTCTCTTCTTGGATCTTACCGACAATGTACCCCGGGATAGAGGCTAGTCGTTTGGTAAACGGGAGTTGTGCAGCCGAATGTGTCGTCCAAGGATTCGTCGTGATAAACACTCTGCCTAGATCGTTGCCTTGAGGGGGCATCTCTACTCCAAGGCGAACGCGTTCTTGAATTGCAATGTTCTCTGTGTAGTCATCTGCAAAACAGTCTGTATAGACGCCTTGCATAAACTCTACTATTCTATCCGGCTTCAAGACGGTAAACACTGGTACAACCTTATCGTACTCAATCACTGCATCGTCATGGATACGATGTCGAAACTCTGCAACATGGTTCGTGGCCCGCGTGAGGATGAATCCCATTGTAAGTGAAAACTTGAGATTGTTCTCACGACAGTACTTCTTGAGTTCTGTGACGTCGAACTGAACCGTCTTGTAAATCAGCGGGTTGTCAAATTCACAGAAATAATCAAACCAGTGTTTCCTGGCATATGACTGCATATCGATAGCGGTTGCTCTGGGGTCTGGGTAACTCATCTTGTCTCCGTGATAGGCTTATATTAACGGTTAAATCCGAAGTGTACAACAACACGCTTCGTATCATTTCGTGAGATTACAGCGCCACAATGAACAACGCACAATCACCGAACCACATCATCTCAATCAACCCCGATCGATGCCAGGGTCACAGCCGCTGCTGCATGCTCGCACCCGAACTCTTCGACTCAGATGATTTGGGCTATGGTCTGGTAAGGGGCGAGGGCATCGTCACCCCTGAACTCCTCGACAAAGCAAAACTCGCGGTAGCGAACTGCCCTGAGTTTGCAATTGTGATAAAGCAAATTCAGAGTTGAGAGTTGAGAGTTGAGAGTTGTTCGTCATTCGTCATTGGTAACTCGTCATTGGTAATTCGCTATGCGTCCACCCGTAACAGACTGGGAAATAGATTTTGATCACTTCGACCCTGAGTGGACGAATGATCTGTTTACGCTTTGGAACGAGCTGCGTGCCAAATGTCCTGTGGCAACAACGCAGCGGTTCGAGGGTGGTGCCTACCTACCATTGCGGTATCAGGACATTTACGATATCGCCTATGACACAGAGCATTTCTCATCGCAACGCATTGTCGTTCGCGAACAGAAGTTGCCGATTAGTGGCATGCCCCCTCTTACCTCGGACCCACCAGTACACACGCCTGCTCGCCGATTGATTTTGCCGCCGTTCGCTCCAAAAGAGGTTGCAAAGCTCGAGCCACGGATACGCGAAATTGTTGTAGCGCTGCTCGATGCACTAGAGGGACGCGGTGTAGTTGATGCCTCTGCTGAGTTTGCGCGAGAAATCCCAGTGCTCATCACAACAGATATGCTTGATGTGGATCCGTCAGATGCGCCTTTGTTTCGTCGATGGATCCAGGCACTTGGCACCGACAGTGTCTCCTCGATAGAGCCTGCAATGCGAGCCGGCGTAGAGATAGACGAGTACTTTGGTCGATACATGGAGGCACGCCGTGCCAATCCTGGTACCGACCTCATATCATATCTCGTGCAGGCCGAAATGGAGGGTCAGCCCCTTACCGACAGGCACATTATTGGCACCCTCACGTTGATCATGGTAGCCGGCACGGAAACAACCTGGAGTGCAATTGGTTCTGCATTGTGGCATTTGGCAACGCATCCGGAAGACAGACGCAGACTCGTAGCTGAGCCAGAGCTTATCCCAACAGCAATCGAGGAGTTTCTGCGCGCCTACTCGCCCGTTACCATGGCTCGCGAGGTAGCGCAGGACACCATAGTTGGTGGCTGTCCGTATGCAAGGGGCGGACAGGTCTTGCTGTCATTCCCTGCTGCTAACCGCGATCCTGAAAAGTTCGACAACCCAGACCAGGTTATCATCGATCGCAAAACCAATCCACATGCAGCTTTCGGTCTTGGGCGTCACCGCTGCCTTGGATCAAATCTTGCGCGTCTCGAAATGGCTGTTGCCCTTGAAGAATGGCTTAAGCGCTTTCCAGAGTTTGAGGCGGTTTCCGACAAGCCCGTTGTCTGGTCCGAAGGCCAGCTGCGCGGACCAAAGGAGCTGTGGGTAAAGATTGGGACTAGGGACTAGGGACTAGGGACTAGGGACTAGGGACTAGGGACTAGGGACTAGGGACGGGGTGCGGGTTACGGGTTTATAACATTGGAAGTTAGTTATGCGATACATTGTCGTTCTGTCCTTTCTATGCTTATGTAACGGCATGCAGTGTACAAAGCAAGACACATTGGGTCAGGCTGCCATTGAGGCTCTTCGTGAGCAAGATATGCCGAAGGCATTTGAGCTGTCGCTTAAGGCCATCAATGATGGAAGCACTGACCAGCTGGTGTGTTACATAGCTGCAATGGGCAAGTTCTACGAAGGCGATCTTATTGCCTGTATGAACTTTGCAAACAAGATCCATGAGAGTGATTCAATGTACTCACGCGCACGTGTGTTGTACACTTCGGCATGGGTCCAAGAGAATACTTCTAAGATGATTCCCAAGGGGCTCATCGATTCGTTAGAAAGGCAGATCAAGCTTGCTACTGATGATCAGGATCTGTCCGTACTGCATGAGGCGCGCCAGCTCGTTTATCAACGGCTATGGCAGTTTGCCTACGAAAAGGGCGACTCACTTGCGCCTAGGTATGGAATGGAGATGATGGGCTCAGCTACTAGTGGCGTGTTGCACGATTCTGTTTCGCTTCCCTCATGGAAGATCCTAGTTGAGCGTCGACTATTGGTTGGTGTTGCCAGTCTTGCGAACCTGCTATACCGCACGGCGGCCAACATCGCTGAAGATGATCGCTTGATGCTTGAACAGAAGCTGGGCCTCGTTTACTTAGCGATGCAACAGGCAGCTGAGAATCAAGACCTAGAGCTGGTGCGCAAGTTCGCAGGTATGTACGTTCAGCTCGACCCCAAAGGTGCAGAAAGTGGCTTTTCATCAATCACATTAGTAGCTGGTGATGTTGCACCTAAGAAGTATCAGCAACTCCTCAGAGAAGCTGCAATCAATGATAGCGTCCTCCAGGAAACGCTCTTTCTGAGCACGTATCCGCGCATCTTGATGCCACGCTTAGATGCACCACAAAAGACAAATTCATAGAAACAACTGGGAACGAGAATAAATACCAACGCCGCCCATGACTTCTGTACACGCTACCAGCAAAATGCTGTGGTTACAAATTCCATGGGCGGCGTAGCCGAGTTACTTATCGCTTGATGACCACTCGTTCCATGTCGAGCACGTTACCCAGCACATCGCGCTGGACAATGTGATACACACCCGGTGCAACATCAGATACGCTCATGCGCGCGTAGATCCCCTGCACACGTTGCAGAGCAACACCTGTAACATCAACGAGTTCGAAGTGTGCCTGCTTATCGCCTAGGGCCGTTGAGATGTCAATCATGTCGGCCGCAGGGATAGGCTTAACGGACATCGTTGGTACGTCTACATCGTCCCCTGCTATACCACCCGTTGTCTTGTTGTTTATCGTCGTGGTTACACAGACCGTATCCGAGCAGGTACTATCGCTCACAATACAGCACACGCTTCCGTTTTTGTCGTAACCCCAGATCACATCACAGAAATGATTCGTGGATGCGCCAAGCATGTAGCCACCCGTCGCTATCCACTTGTACGATAGCGCTGGATTATTCCGCAGGGCATACGTCACAACCTGATGTGTCTCTACATTGCGGTAGCCGAGTATGGAGTCGGAAGCATATTGTGGTACACAGTCGTTCGTGCCTTTATACCACCTTACAACATCTTCTTCCGTCAGCTTTACGTTCCATAGAGCTATCTCATCCATGTTTCCGCTGTATAATGGGCTTCCTTCGTTCCAATCCCGGCCAAAATGCAAATCACTTCCTGCGCAATCATCTCCGAGTTTGCCATTCATTGCTGTACGCTCGACAATCACGCCATCAAGCCACAGGATTGCTTCAGACTCATCCCAGGTGTAAACTGCATGATGCCACTGTCCATTGTTGAGCGCCTTGTTTGGATCATTCAAATCCGTCACAATCCAGCCTTGTCCGAACTTACATTCTGAGTCATACTTAGACGCACCTCGCAGAGCAACTCCTGCAGCACCATCGTCAACATTGATGACCAGTTGGTAATTCTCATTCGCAACTTCTTGCGGTGCAGCTGCAAGTTTAGTCTTATGAATCAGCCACTGATAGCGCGCCTCGCTGGTATTGAACCAGCATCCAAGTGAGCCCTTTTTCAACCTAAGCTCAGGTGCATCAAGTACGACAAGACTCTGAGAATCAAGTTTGATAGCTCCCAAGTCTCTGTTGAACCTGTCTTTCGTGTAGCCCGGAATAAAAGCCTGTGCAGGTAGAGCATCGTACCCAAGCGGCCCAATATCTTCCAGCGTGTTATCAAATGAATAGCAAACTACGAGGCCATTCTTTTGGATGTAGCTAGGTACTTGCGCTGATGCATGACAAACGCTTAACACTAGCAGCGCCAATGTCAGTGAGAATTGAGTCTTTATGTACACTGCAGAACCTCTTTTTATTGGGATGAACTCATAGACCAGTCTACGTATGTTTATCGGCATTGGATTTGTTGATAAATGAGGTAGACTTCTCCTTCAGCATGTTGAGATCAGTACTACCCCATTATTCGTCATTTTCGAATCGTTCCAGTTTGTTATTCTTCGATTAATGTGTTTACGTTCATTTATTCAACTCGTGATATGTTTAGCAGCTATATGTCTGGCGGCGTGCTCAAGGAATGCACTGCATAATGATTTAACTCTCCTTCAGGCGCGGCTGAACGCCGGCAATACTCTTGACACCGCTCTGTGGCAAGAGGTAGCAGACATCAGACAACGAGTGATCACAGAGTGTGATCATGAGTGTGATACACTCTATAATGTACTGGTCATGAGAATTGCTGAAGCAGCCCATGCAAATAGACATGATGTAGGTTCGTATGTCATAACGCTGAAAGGGGCGAGCCCCCTTACGGGATCGTTAGACATGGGCATTCCTCACGACCTTCGATATTGGGGCAGCTACAATGCCGCACGGTCACGATATGCGCGGATAGCGATTGCCAGTTCGATGACAAGCTCCAATGCTCTCGCAAACCTTGGGATGGAGTACGAGAGAGTTGGCTTGCTACGAACTGCTCTGACTTATACACTGCAGGCAGACTCGCTGTTTCGTGCAGAAAGTTCGCTTCGTGGCGTGATCTGGACCCAGCGAATACTCTATAGCATCTACATGAAGCTGCGGTTGCGCAAAGAAGCTCTTCACAGCCTCACGGAGTATCGCAATGCTCATACCCAATACTCCAGTCTATCTGCTACAAAACAGATGGCCGATACGGTAACAGATGTCAATCTGATTCACTCCATCAAACAGTTTGATACATGGAACGAGGATATGCGTCTTGTTTATGGGGCTGATTCGCAGAAGTACATCGATATGTACGACCATGTTATCAAGAGCACTCGTGGTACATGGAAGAATTCCTGGTTCTCGAAGAATGCAATCCTTGCCGCAATACCAAAGCCAGTTATCAGGAGATTTCCTGCAGACGGCACCCTGCTGGCATGGACAGATTCAATCGTACCATCAAGGGATGGTGAGTTGGCATACGCCACGAGGTTTGGCACATATGTCCTTCGTGGCGATCAATGGCTCCTTCAAGAGCCGTTGTACATGGAAGAACAGTCCAATTCGATTGGTGAAGCATCTCTTGCTGCGATAGACACGGTCTTCACATCTCGAAATCAAATTCGGTGTGCACTGCCCCTTGATGACAACTCGATTATCAGCTTCACCCGAGACTCGATCGTGCGCATCAATTCAGGCCGCCAAATGTCGAGTGTACTTCCCCGGTCGTTACGTGGAACAGACAATCACATCGATGTTCTTTCAGTAGACCAAAACACATTTATCGTGCTACATGAATCAACGCTCTATTGCTACGACAGAATAACACTCGAGCTCATCGGAACAACTGCTCTCGCGCAGGTGGAAACAAGGCAAATTCCGATTGGCCGCAGCAATCGCAGCGTTGCCCTGCTTCCACTCGATGAACGGTTTATTCTTGTGAAGCGCAGAGATGCCCCTTCACTTGCTTGTGTTGTCTACGACCCTGCACGTAGAGTGTGCCATCCGGTAAATGCGTTGCAGACAGATGCAAACTACACCAAGGCGTTTCTCACAGCCTATCAGGATGGGAACATCTTCTCACGGAGCTGGACATCGAACGGGCGTGATACTGTGTTTGTTTCCGCCCAAACAGCCGTGTCGCATGGTTCTTCGAGCACGCGAGAGGAAGATGTTTTCCCAGTGCAGATTGGTTCTTCACGGCCATTCATTGCGCTTCGGCATTTGGACAATCTCGATATTATAGACACATCTCAAC
This sequence comes from Patescibacteria group bacterium, assembly GCA_044238605.1. Taxonomy (GTDB): domain Bacteria; phylum Bacteroidota; class Ignavibacteria; order Kapaibacteriales; family Kapaibacteriaceae; genus UBA10438. Next base: position 13,896 of record JBIICY010000004.1, on the reverse strand, counting down.
ATCATGGATGGCCACAGTTCGCGGTCCCGATACCTTTCGATCGCTCCAGCGACCGAGCAATTAGCGTGTTTCGAAAACATGGAATTCTCTCATGCATTTACACTGACGGTCATGCTGTTGTAACTATACCACTACATCAGCAATCCTATTCGTTCAAACCGAATCTTTATATCAAGCCATCACATGATAGCTACGACCAAGCTCCATGGAAGCTATCTCATGATGCCTCATATCAATGCGATCCCGATGTGCAGTACACAATCTGCATAGCATCGAATCTTGTCACATCTGGGTTTCCTCTTTACTACAGGGAAGCCGCTCAGCTCGGAGATGATTGGTTCCCATCAAATAGAAAGTTCTTCTGGTACTCACAGATCACGCCGTCCAGCGCAGCCAGCGGCTACTTCATCTCTGCACCGCTACAAGCATCGCAATACTTCGTACCTGTTGACACATCACTTGTGCGCAAATCCCTGTTTACTTCCCTACTGTACGGAACGTGTGCCATTGCAACAATCGTGATGAGTGTTCAGGTAGTTCGCAGGCGAAGGAAGCAACAGCAGGATTCAATCGATACAGCAAAGGCTCAGCAACTGGAACTCCTGCGCGAAGACATGCACGACATGATTGGTAGCAGGCTTGTTCGCATTGCATCACTGGCGCGGCAGGCATCGCCAGAGAATCACGATGAAGTGCTTGCACGGATTCATGACATGACGATTGTGACGGTGCGATCACTGCGAAACCTACTAACGCTCATGTCTGATTCTTCGATGACAGATCTTGACTTCTACAGTTCCATGAGGGAGTATGTGTCTGAATCATGCAAGGATGCTCGCATTGAATGTTCGATCGATGTCAATGTGAATGAAACATCGAGTCATGACAATGCAAGCCGCCATGAACTGCTCATGATCATTTCCGAGATGCTCACAAACACCATCAGGCATGCAAGTGCTACCCATGTTGCGTTCTCGATTCGGTCTGATGATTCATATACGATCATTACGTGGTCCGATAACGGCACAGGGTTCGATTCTTCCGCAAAACGTGGTAACGGGTTACATAACATTGAACGCAGAGCAAAACGCATCAAGGCTGTTGTAGTGTCCGAATCAGCGCCGGAACATGGGACACGATACAGTATAACTTTCCCAGCTTCGCAACGAGCACAGTCATGACGTCCGTTCTTATCGTTGAAGACGATCCAATATTCGCAGATGAGATCAAGGGGCTTATCGAGGCACAGCCAGACTTCTCTATTGCGGCAATCACCGCGTCTGGACGTCAGGCCGTTACACTAATCAAGGAGCACATACCAACGGTTGTCCTACTCGATGTTATCCTACCCGACATCACCGGACTCTCGGTCCTGCGAGAGTGTAGACGTAGAGACATTAAGTCGGAATTTCTCGTTGTATCGTCTTTCGAAGACTACGCCAAGATCTTCGAGGCTATTGTCTCAGGTGCCAATGGCTACATCACCAAAGATCGTTTAGATCTCGAGCTTATTCCGAGCATTCTCGACCTCCTCAGCGGCGGATCTCCCATGTCGCGAGCTGTTGCCCGCAAAGCACTAGATACCTTTCGGAACAAGGTGCGGTCAAAAACAGACTTCAGCGACCTTTCTCCACGCGAAGAAGATATCATGCGCGCATTTGCATTAGGAAAGTCCTACAAAGAGATCAGCGAAGAGCTCTTCATTGCTCCCGAGACGGCCAAGACGCACATACGTAACGTGTACAAAAAGCTGCAAGTAAACAGCCGGAGTGCATTGAAGAAGCTGCTGTAAGTAGCGGCCAGCGAGCAGCGAACAGCGAGCAGCGATTATCCTGTACCTAGTCCCTAGTCCCTAGTACCTAGTACCTAGTCCCTAGTCCTCGTACCTTCTCCTAGCTAACTTTCACTATTTCTAGCCATTCTCTATTCTCGCTGTCACATTTTACTCGTTTCAAGGTAGATAGCTATGAAGGTGATCAATATGCATGAAGCAAAGACTACGCTGTCCCAACTTGTGGAGCAGGCATTGCAGGGTGAGACAATTGCAATCGCACGGCGCGGTGTGCCAGTTGTAACACTGGAACCGATCAAGCGGGCACGACCAATTGGGCTTGGCGCACATTTGTGTGAAAACGCCGATTACTCTGGTTGGGATTTACTTTCTGACACGAATCCTGATGTGTACGAAGAGAACCCAAATGATCCTCTAAACACAATGAATACAGCGTGAAACATCCAGATCTATTGTTAGATACACATGCCTTGATTTGGTATGACTCTAAGCCATCGGTATTGCCGGCAAGAGCACGAAACATGATTACACGCGGTGATTGTAATGTGTTCTGGTCCGCCATTTCTATGTATGAACTCTGGCAGAAAGCTGCTAAAGGTGATCACGACATCACACCTGAGTTTGTAGAGTCAATTCTCCACCACCTGCCGGCGTACGGGTTTAAGATGCTGCCCGTCCATGCGCATCACACGCGTATTGCTGCTTGTTTGGAGTGGTATAATCGAGACCCGTTTGACCGGATCATCGCAGCTCAGGCCATCGTGGACGGTCTGCATATTGTCACGGCCGACAAGACATTTTCTGCGTTGGACCAGATCGAGGTGGTTTGGGAATAGATCGATGGTACTAGGTACTAGGTACTAGGTACTAGGTACTCACTGCTCGCTGTTCGCTGCTCGCTGTTCGCTGCTCGCTGCTCTCTTATCTCCACTGACGCAAGAACTCCAAGCGCTCTTGCAGCTGAGCTACAGGAACCAGAAGCTTGTCTTTGCCGAGAATGCCCTCTTCTTGGGAGCCGAAAACAAGTTCGTAGTCCTTGCTCATCACGATTGCTTCTTCTGGACATACTTCTTCGCAGAAGCCGCAGTAGATGCAACGAAGCATGTTGATCTCGAACTTCTCGGGGTAACGCTCTTTCTCTTTTTCGGTTTCGCCGGCGCGCACTTCAATTGCGAGTGCTGGGCAGACACGCGAGCACAGTCCACAGGCTACGCAGCGTTCGCCGTCCTCCTCCTGGACAAGTACGGGGCGACCACGGTATGATCCTTCTGGGATCCAGCGTTCTTCGGGGTACTGACGTGTAAACGTTGGACGGAACATCTGACGCAGCGTCAGGCCAAGCCCCTTAGCGATCTCTGGAAGATAAATGCGCTCCCAAAAATTCAGACGTTGTGATTCGGTGTTCGAGGTAACGTTTGCCATAATCGTGTGTGTCGTTGTTTACTTCGTGAAGTGTATAACCAAGCCCGTGATGATTACGTTCACGAGCGATATTGGAAGAAGGATCTTCCACCCAAGATTCATCAGCTGGTCATATCGGAAGCGTGGAAGCGACCAACGAATCCAGATGAAGACGAAGACCAGCGCGAATGCCTTTGTGAGGAACACAACGTGTCCAAGAAGTGCAAGGGCGATAGACAGCGATGTTGGGTCCGTAATGAACTGCCCAAGAACAGCTGCATCATCTACAAACGGAATCGCATCCCATCCACCAAGATACAATGCTGCCATGATGGCGCTAGACGCCAACATGTTCGCATACTCGGCAAGGTAGAGCAGACCAAACTTCATACCAGAGTACTCGGTGTGATATCCACCAACGAGTTCTGGTTCTGCTTCTGGAAGGTCGAAGGGGGCACGGTTGGTCTCAGCAAGCGCAGTGATGAAGAACAGGATAAAGCCAAACGGCTGATACATCACGTACCATGCACCGGTGTTCTGCTGTTTGATCATCTCTACAAGATTCAATGAACCTGCACAAAGCACCACTGCGATGATGGCAAGGCCCATCGAGAGTTCGTAGCTGATCATCTGCGCTGATGAGCGAAGGCCGCCCATGAGCGAGTACTTGTTGTTCGAGCTCCATCCAGCCAAGGCTACACCGTATACGCCAACAGACGTCATAGCGAGCACAGCCAGAATGCCGATGTCCATGTTCGGTGCCATCGTAAGGCTGTAGGTAATGCCATCGATGGTTACTTCAGGACTAAACGGGATGAGCGCATACACCGTAATGGCAACCGCAATCGAGATTACTGGCGCTAATGCATGGAACTTGTAATCTGCAGCTGCTGGAACAACATCTTCCTTGAGGTAGAGCTTGAATACGTCGGCAAACGACTGAAACAAGCCCCATGGACCTACTCGGTTTGGTCCAACGCGGTTCTGAATCCATGCAGAAATCTTACGCTCGGCAAGCACCATGTAGGCTGCCGCAACGAGCATCAGGTTTACCAGGATTCCTGCTTGCGCAAGCGCAATGATAAGCTGTGTTGATAGAGTCATAGGTCTACTGTGGTTTCATCACATGCGATTCGTAAACAACGCCTACTGGATCCGGAGTTGTGCCCTTTCCGAGCACAAGACCATGATATGCCTTGAGAACTTCGTAGCTCATTCCCTTGAATGCATCAACATGTGATGCGATGTGGTCGAATACTGATGAAGTGGACGTAAATGTCCAGCCTGCACCAAGAGCGTTTGCAATCTGCATTGCGATACGCCAGCCCTGACGACTGTCGCGCTTTTCGCCTTGCGACCATCTGTCGTTTGGTGCACCGAACTTGTCCCAACGGCTCATCTTCATGCCCATTGAACGCATGTTGTCCTTGGTTACAACAGCGGCATCAAACTTCTGTACACGATGCGTGGTGTTCGTAAACGTACCGTCTGTCTCTGCCCATGCTGCCATCGGCAACAGCACGTTGGCCTGCTGAGCAGTTGTGCTATTGTGCGAAGCAATCACGATAAGTGTGTCCACCTTCGCAGCAGCATGTGCCAGTGCTTCTGAGTGAGCGCCGAGGTCATCGCCCATCACGATCAGGGCCTTGATCTGGCCATGATTGATGCGCTCTGCTAATGCGTCAACGGAGTGTCCACCATTCTTCGGAGCAATGCCAACAGAGTGTGCTCCAATGGCATTCGGCGAACGGTCGTTGAGTCGTAGAACGTTGTCGCCAAACGTGTGGTCGTTGTGCTTGATGAAGTCTACATTGCCCGTCTTGAGCACGTCGTGCGCAAGCTTTCCGAGCAAATAACTGTCTTCGTTCGATGCGCTTGCTGATCCAACAACGGCGATTTCGTTGCCCTTAAGCCCCTTGAGCGCTGCCGCAGCGGCGTTGATTGCATCATCCCATGATGCGTCTACGAGCATACCGTTTTGGCGCAGCTTTGGACCGCTTAGGCGGTTATCGTTTACAAGACCAGGCACAGCAAGACGTCCGGTATCGCACATCCAGTATGCATTGACATGCATGTTGGTGCGCGGCTCCGAGCGCAGTACCTCGTTGTTCATCACGCCGATCTTGATGTTGCAGCCGCGGGCACAGCCTGGGCATACAGAATCTGTGAACGACATTTCCCAGACGCGCGCCTTGAAGCGGAAGTCCATGCTTGTGAGGGCGCCAACCGGACATATATCGATGACGTTCATCGAGTATTCGCTGTCAAAGGTGGTACCCGGGAAAGTTCTGATCGTAACCTTGTCTCCACGCTGCACAAACGACAGCACAGGCTGCTTGGCTACTTCATCTGCAAAACGGATGCAGCGCGAGCACGAAATGCAGCGCTCGCCATCGAACATCACGTTCGGGCCAAGCTCAATGCGCTTTTCTTTGTGCGTCTTCTCTTCTTCAAAGCGGCTCTTGCCTTTGGAATGTACAAATGCATATTCCTGCAGCTTGCACTGGCCTGCTTCGTCGCAGATCGGGCAGTCCAACGGGTGGTTTACGAGCAGGAATTCCATCACCGCATTCTGTGCGGTTTCGGTTTTCTTGCTCGATGTGTCGATGATCATCCCGTCCGACACAGGAGTGGCACAGGCGATCTGCATCTTCGGCATCCAGTTTACTACTGGTGAGCCATCATCTGCATACATCAGCGAGCCATCAACATCCTTCTTGTGCGAACCAACGTTCACAAGACACATACGGCAGTTTCCCGCTACCGACAACGCAGGGTGCCAGCAGAAGTGCGGGATCGTGATGCCATTGTCGAGCGCAGCCTCAATGATGGTCTTTCCTTGAGCTGCCTCTATGATCTGTCCGTCTATAATGATCTGGGGCATGTCTGTCCTTCATGAATACATTCGAACACGGGTGTTCGCGTACGCTGGCAAACATACGAGAAATCGCGCTCTTGTTCGATGTCACTATTTTGGCAAATAATTGAGAATCAAGCTTGAACGATAAGGGGCTCATCATGCACGGCTGGTTTCTGACAATTGCTGTCCTTTTCTGCCTTGCGCTATGTGATGTATCGGCTCAAGCTGATCGCAGCTACGTTCAAGCTGGAGCCGCGTATGTCGCTGCTGGTGGACGTTTACCTGATTCTGCCGACTTTCATTCGTCAACAGCATTTTCCATTGGTTATCAGTGGTCACCGTCTCGCAGCGCGTCCTTCGGTATGGTTGGTACCTTCATGCCCGCAACCGTTACATCCGGCTCTTCATCTTCAGTATTCGGAATGTCAGCAGTTTTAAACTATCGGTTCATCAAGCATGGATTTACCCCCTATGTCGGGGCCGAAGTCGGATTCAGTTATCTCACCGTTGCCGATTCGCTTGCAGGCAACGCTTCCATGAAGCCAAATCTCTCGTATGCACTCACAGCAAGTGCTGGCCTGCTGTTTCCTCTGTCTGAAAAGGTCGAGGTCGATGTAGCAGGCCGCTATATGCATTCTGGGATTGGCGGAGGACTTACCCTCATTGGCGGGGCACTCGGATTGCGATACAGACTGCAATAACCACAGAGCTATAGAGGAAGCGCTGTTACGGCTGCGCTGGTGGTGTAAGAGAAGACTGTTGATGGATATCACACGCCTTAGCGTGAATCTCAGGCTCGAGCTTGGCTTCTACTGCGCGCCAGATTCCCTGGCACGGGAAGCGGTTTTCGTACATCGCGCGTCCAATAACCACTGAATCTACGTTCCGTGGAACGCTACTCTGCAGCATCCACAAATGCTCTGGAGATGCAATGCCCCCTGCCATGGTAAATCGCAGCGGTGCAACTGCGGCAACACGGTTTATCGTGGGAATGTCTTCACCAGTGAGGTTGCCTTCCCAGTCGAGCTCGGTGTAAATCACGCGCTTGCCACCCAGAGAGGCAACATGACGCAAGAAGTCGTCGTCTGCTACTGGTTCATGGTCGTCTCCCATGTCTACCATCCCTTTATGCGCCCGCACGCCAAAGATCACTCTGCTAGGCCCATACTGCTCTATCAGGGAGCGGGTCTGATCGGGATACATCCACGCAACCTTGTTCACCGCCACTCGATATACACCGCGCTCCAGGAGCTCGCGATATGCATCAACACTGCGCTGACGCGACACGAACTGCACTGGGATGTCGATGGCTTTCTGCATGGCTACAACTGTGTCGATGTTGAGCGAGCTGCCTGCCCCCTTCCACGAATCGATATCTGTAACGTGCAGACACTTCGCATTCTCACGTCGCCATAACTGCGCAAGCTCTACAGGGTGCTCACTGATCTCCGAATACAACGACTCCGTACCCGGAACGCCGCGAATGCATCGCATCGCGCGTCCGTTTGTTAGGTCGATGGCTGGGATGATGAGAAGCATTGTTGATAATTACGAATGACGAATTACTAATGACGAATTACTGATGACTAATGACGAATTACTAATGACGAATGACGAATTACTAATGACGAATGACGAATGCTTGGTCTCTGGTACTTCGTACTTCGTAATTCGTACTTCGTAATTCGTACTTCGTAATTGGACATTGGTGATCATGTAGTTTGGCGAAGAGCCAAGCGAATAAGTTTTTCGGAAGATTCAGATGCCGAAGGTTCAAGGGCGATGGCCGCCTTCACAGCTTTTTCGGCAGCTGCGCGGGCATAGCCTAGGGCCTGGAGAGCACTTATGGCATCATCGATGGCTGGGGTAGCAGATGCGACAAGGGTACTTCCGGAATCTGGAACAACGCTGATGATCTTCTCGCGTAGTTCGATGATGAGTCGCTCTGCTGTTTTCTTGCCGATGCCCGGCAGACGCGTTAGCGCGAGAACATTACTCGTAGCAACGGCCTTGCGGAGGTCTGCAAGAGATGTAGCCGACAAAATTCCCAGCGCAGTGCGGGGTCCGATTCCTTGGATAGATGTGAGCAACGCAAATGCTTCGCGTTCCGACGTGCTCGCAAACCCAAAGAGCTGCATCGCATCCTCGCGAACGACAAAGGTGGTAAACAAGGTCACACGCTCGCCTATCGCAGGCACTGTATCTGCAGTAGAGAGTGGCACACTCACTGCATAACCAACGCCATGGCAGTCTATCACAACTTCCATGCCCTGCTTGTGTGCAACCGTTCCTGTTAACTGCGCGATCATAGGGCGCGAATATCGAAAGTTTTTCATGAATACTGTAGAAACCGGTCGCTCGGCCGAACAACACGCCGCAGACTTCCTCACTGAACAGGGGTATGAGATCATGGACCGCAATTTCACGTACAAGAAAGTTGGAGAGATCGACATCGTAGCTCGCTATGATGGTGTGCTGGTGTTTGTGGAGGTCCGCTCGCGATATTCCCATCTGTATGGCTCGCCCGAGGCCTCGCTTACCCCATCCAAACTGCGCGGCGTACGCCGCACGGCAGAGGCATGGATGGTGCAGCGTCATTGTTATGGGGCCCCCTGCAGGTTTGATGTTATCGCCGTAGACCATTCCACAGGTAGCTGCGCGATACGCCATATCGAAAACGCGTTCTGAATTGGCAGCCAGATGGTGGTATTTTAGCCCCTTATGTGGAGATACCTACTTAAGAGAATAGTGTTGTTCTTGCCAACGCTGTTCATCATTACGCTGATTTCATTTGCCGTTAGCCGTCTGGCTCCGGGAGATCCGGCGGCTGCAAAGGTTGGGCAAGGCTCTGAAGGGGGCATGTCCGGACGCAGCACGCTAAATGAAAAAACAGTTGAGCTGATCCGTAAACAATGGCATCTGGATAAGCCGGTGTGGCAGCAGTATGCTATCTGGACAGGGGGCTTGCTGTGCTTCAAGATGGATAGTGTGTTCGTTGATGGAACAACGGACTGGTCTGCGGCACGCTTTACCGGACGTCCAGACTTTGGGAAGTCCTTTCAAGACAACCGTCCTGTGTACGATAAAATGATCGAGCGCGTACCCGTAACGCTCACGATGAACCTCATCGCCATCATCCTTGCCTATTCGATAGCCGTGCCCCTTGGCATATACAGCTCCACGCACACGGGTTCAATGGTCGATAGGTTGTCTACCTTTGGGCTCTTTGCACTGTATTCCCTGCCCGTTTTCTGGATAGGCACGCTTGCAATCACATTCCTAGCCAATCCAGAGTTCATTTCGATCTTTCCTTCAAGCGGACTCCGCTCTCCGGCTTTTAGCAAGAACTGGTCTGCCTGGCGTCAGTTCCTCGACTACGCATGGCACCTTGCTCTCCCAATGATCGTATACGTCTACGCAGACTTTGCCTTTATCTCGCGTCAGATGCGCTCTTCGATGCTCGAGGTCATTCGCCAGGACTACATCAGAACTGCTCGCGCTAAGGGGCTTGCTGAGCGCTCCGTGATCTACCGTCACGCATTGCGCAACGCCCTAATACCCCTCATCACCCTTGTTGCTGCACTCATCCCGAACCTCATTGGCGGCTCGGTGATCATTGAGTCCATCTTCTCGATCCCCGGCATGGGCGAGCTTTCATTTAAGGCACTCGTTGCCCGCGATTATCCGATGATCATGGCAGTGTTTACGATATCAGCGATTCTTACGCTTGTGGGCATGCTCGTGGCCGACGTACTCTACAGCTTGGCCGATCCGCGCATTTCATACGGAAAGAAGTCATCATGAGCACGGACACCACTATCAAAGAAACCGGCGAGAATTACACCGCCTTCGTTAAGCGTCAGTTCCGCAAAAGCACCTTCGGGATGATCAGTGTCTACACTGTTTTGACCATCGCTGTTGTGGCCATTTTTGCCGATGTCTTGGCAAACGACAAACCGATTGTCTGCTCACTGCGTGGAGACGTCTACTCGCCAGTTCTACGCGAATACGGCGTAACGCTTGGGCTTACGCAATGGGGACAAGAATTCGCTACAGCAGACTGGCATACACTCCCCTATGACTGGGCAGTGTGGCCGCCTGTACCATATGCACCAAGAAGCACTGACAAGAATCTTGTTTCGCTCAAAGACCGCGCTCCATCGAGCAAGCATTGGCTAGGCACCGACGGTATCGGACGAGACGTGCTGGCAGGTGTGATCCATGGTTCTCGCTATGCACTAAGCATCGGCTTTATTGCCATGTCCATTGCGCTTACCATCGGCATCATCCTTGGAGCAATTGCCGGCTACTTCGGTGGAGTTGTTGATATCGCCATCTCGCGTCTCATCGAGATCGTCATAACCTTCCCCCGCTTCTTCTTGATCATCACCATCGTTGCCTTGGTCGAGACAGGTTCCCTATGGCTTATCATGGGGCTTATCGGCCTTACCGGGTGGACGTCTATTGCACGCTTCATGCGCGGCGAAGTTCTGCGCGTTCGTAACCTTGATTACATCAGCGCAGCAACCGCTCTTGGCTATTCAACCCCACGCGTGATCTTCCGTCACGTTATTCCCAACGCCATAGCACCCGTGCTGATCTACGCAGCCTTCGGCATCGTAAGCGCCATCCTGTTCGAGAGCGCCCTCTCCTTCTTGGGATTCGGCGTGCCCCCTACCGTCGTTACCTGGGGAAGCGTCCTCCAACAGGCACGCTCCAGCACCGCCTCATGGTGGCTAGCCATCTTCCCTGGCTTTATGATTTTCGTTACAGTATCCGCATTCAACCTCATCGGCGATGCCCTTCGCGATGCAACTGATCCGAGGTTGAGAGCGTAGGAGGAGAGAGGGACTAGGGACTAGGGACTAGGGACTAGGGGTACGAGGGTACGCAAGAGTCGTTAATGCGAAAGGTCGTCGCGCTCGCGTAGGCGGGGGCATGAAAAGACTGAAGCATAGTGTTTGGTGAAGAACGATCTAACTTCTTCGGTTCGACCCTCATTGATGGTCACCAGTATACTGTGTGTGGTACCTTTTTCGTCAAACTTCAAAAGCAGCATGTTGCTATCATTTACCACTCTGTCCTTTAGGCCAGATGCTGCTCCGACGACAGCGCCGAATGGGCCGAAGAACATACCACCAACAATTGCGCGGCCAATAACTGATCGTTCTTCAACATCAATTGTACCACCGATTTCAAGAACAACAGATTCCAGAGACTCCAGCGGCACTGCTGCGTAGGACTGTTGAAACAAAAGTTCGAATCTGATCTCTAACCCATACTTGTGGACCTTGAAGCTAATCTCCGGCACCATTGCATATACACTGTCTCTTTCTAGCCCCTTGTCAATTTCTGGTATACCGCCAGCATATGAGCCAATATTCACGATCTCATTAGGGTAGCCCATTTCTGCCTCGCCAGTTAAGGCATCTACCGCGATTTTGTCAGTCAGTACCATACAATCTCCATTCGTGCAACTAAGAGTCTATCTGTTGAGATAACATGTTAACTTATGAACTTTGGAATTCCGTCATTCAGAAATTTGGGAATACCTCATGGCACTTCCAGACATTTGGTCCGACACATGCGTGGCGGATCTCCATCGGCGCATCGACGCTCTTACACCTAGCACTCAGCCGACATGGGGCACAATGAATGTGGCTCAGATGCTCGGTCACTGCTGCATGCCTTATGCACAGGCACTGGGAGACGACGCGCAAAAGTCTGCGTGGTACATTCGATTAGCGCTTCAGCTATTCTTCAAGAAGACCATGACCAATGAGGTGCCATACAAGCAAAGTCAACCAACCAGCCCGGCCTTCATTATGCCGGAAGACAGCAAGTTTGAGCCGAACCGTATCCGTCTCAAGGAGTATATCCGCCGATTCGCTGCTCAGGGGCGCAACGCATTCGAGGGTAGACAGCAGCTATCACTCGGTAAGCTCACTGCACTTGAGTGGAACAACCTGATGTATAAACACCTCGACCACCACTTACGTCAGTTTGGGGTTTAACAGGTGCCAGATTGCAGGTGACAGATACTAGGCCCAGAACATCTTCGGGATCGTCGGCCCGTACTGACCCCGCAATTCATAATCCGTGATTCGTAACTCAGTGGGTTCCAGTATAACCGTAGTACTCCTCTACCTTTGCCTGGCGACTCTCGATGTTTGCATTGCATGGTTCGAGGTCGGAGTTTATCCACACGAGGACATCTGTCTTTAACAATGCTGCGATTCTTGCCAACACGCCTAAGGTAGGATTTGCCTCGAGGCGAATCAGTGCGGATACCTGCGGCTCCGTAAGCCTAGAGCGTCTTGCCAGTTCCTTTTGCGTAATGTTTTGTTCTTCCATCATTTGCTGCAGCCTTCTTGATAGCGCAAACTGCCATTCGTGTAGGAGCCGCTCTTCAGGCGGCATTTTCGCAAGTAGGCGATCAATTCTGCTCATTGAGGTATTCTTTCTAGATATCAAACTCTAAGGAATCTGAATGCAATGGCATGATATGCGATTGTGCAGATTGAGCTATGCCCTGATCGCAATAGTTTTACTTGAATAATCATTGCCTGCTTGATTGCAATACAATGTTGTATCCCGAGTTCTCTGTTTTAGGATCATAGCCTTACACTGTTCTACGCGAGGTTTAGCAAATCCTCACTGAGACCAGTACATTCTAGAGTACTTCGGAGTGATGTAACGTGACAGCTGCACCCGCTTTAGCGGGGGTGACGGGGTCTCAATGTGTGGGAGCGATGATCTATCTTCATGCTCGTGTAATCCCGAGTGCGCGCTTGCGCGTGCGAGGGACCCGATGTGTGGGGGCGAGCGAGAATGGGCGACAACATAGGGTCGCCTCTACTAGCTGTTCGCTCTTTTAATATCTTCCCTGCACTTTGGGCATACGGGATGCACAGCTTGAGAGACCTCTGAACTAAATCCAGAGGCGAGAATGCCCGCTGGTAGAGCTACGAGGCCTATGCCGAGAATCGCTGTTACAGCCGCCAAGAGTTTACCAAGCGGAGTTATCGGATAAATGTCTCCGTAGCCAACAGTTGTAAGTGATGCAACAGCCCACCACATTGTTGCGGGTATGCTCGAGAACGACTGAGGTTGGGTTTCGTGCTCCAATTCATACATGAGCGAGGATGTGATAAGCAGCAGGAAGAATACAATTCCTACTGTCATCACTAACTGATGTTTCTTCTGGTGTAGAACATTTTTAATCGTCTCAAGTGCCGTTACGTATCGTGCCATCTTGAGCACTCTAAAGAGTCGTAAAGAACGGAACAATCGCAGACTGCGCAGATCAATGCCGATACCGACAAGGAACGACGGAAGAATTGCAAGAGCATCGATGATCATCATCGGAGACATGATAAATCGCAGCCGTCCTATCAATGGATGTTTGTACCGAGGATCTTCGGTACAGGTCCAAACGCGCAGCAAATACTCGACAGTGAAAACACTCACGGCTATCAAATTCACCATGTTGAGTGGTCCGGAGTACAAAGCCGTTACTTGGTCCATCGACTCTAGCACAACGCATAGCACAGATGCTACTATACTCACCAACAGAACGGTGCTTACGATGCGGCCACGACGACTGGCGGCCCCCTGCAATGCTTGATAAACTGTTGTACGATTCATGGAAGCAAAATACAACTGCGCCCGCTTTCGCGAGTGCAATGGGGTCCCAATGTGTGGGAGCGACGATCTATCTTCACGCTCGTGTCATCCCGAGTGCTCACTCGTCGCAGAGATCCCTCGTCGCAGAGCTCCTCGGGATGACGCTCGCATCACTTTTATAGAGGTAGGGCCGTGGCGCGCTCGATGCGCGCCACGG
>JBIICY010000008.1:0-93463 GCA_044238605.1 Patescibacteria group bacterium | reverse complement strand
GAGTCCGGTCTAAAATTTTTTATCGGGGTGGGCGGGGGGCGCGCTCGCGGCCCCCCACGGCCCTTGTGCATAAAATCCAACGCCACGCTCGTCATCCCGAGTGCGCTTGCGCGCGCGAGGGACCCAATGTGTAGGGGCGAGCGAGGGTGGGCGACCACGTCGCTGTATTCTTTTGGGCGACCACGTCGCTGTACTCTTTTTGGGCGACCACATCGCTGTATTCTTTTGGGCGACCACGTCGCTATACTCTTTTGGGCGACCACATCGCTGTATTCTTTTGGGCGACCACATCGCTGTATTCTTTTGGGCGACCACATAGGGTCGCCCCTACTCGCTGCTCGCTACTCTTACGGTGCCAACCGTTCAATGATCCACTGATCGTTGTGTTTGCGGTATCGGATGCGGTCGTGCATGCGGGATGGTCTGCCCTGCCAAAACTCGATGGCAGTTGGTACGAGCTTGTAGCCTCCCCAGTGAGGGGGCTTCTCAACATGCTGAGCTTTTGTTGCCGCGGTGTGCATGATGGAGAAGAGGTCTGCGAGGAATTCGCGCGATGGTACTACCTGACTCTGCGGAGATGCTGCTGCGCCTACTTGACTGTCGAACGGACGTGAGTGGAAGTACTCGGTTGACTGCTCCTGCGAGACTTTTGTTACGACGCCTTCAATTCGGATCTGCCGCTCAAGCTCGGGCCAGAAGAACAACAGCGATGCATGCGGGTTTACGTCGAGCTCGGAGCCTTTGCGGCTCAGGTAGTTCGTGTACCAGACAAAACCGTCTTCGTCTACACCCTTGAGCAGCACAACGCGCGATGACGGACGCCCATCAGGTGTTGCGCACGAGAGCACCATTGCCGTTGGCTCGTTGATGTCCGAAGCCAGTGCCTCGTCAAACCATGCAAGGAATTGGGTAAGGGGCTCGCGCTGCACACTTTCAATGGTGAGCTCTGCCTTTGTGTATTCCTTACGAAGCGATGCAATATCGGGAGACATGTTCGGTGGTACCGGGCGTTAGTGGATGACTGGTACCGCAAACACTGCTGTAGTGCCGGCACGTTCCAAGCGTAGATGCAGAATACCCGACGGCAGTGATGACACGTCCAACATGCAGATGCCTGGGTCAATGATGCTTGTTGCAAGAACCTCACCGTTTAGACCAATCCATGTGCAAGTAACCGCTGGTCCATCCGATACTTCAACAGTTACTACATCACTAGCTGGAGCTGGCCCGATGAGCCGGACGCCAGTATCTCGAGTCTGGTCTTGAACGCTCGTAACGATTTCACCAAAACGTTCACAGAGAAGAGATTCTTCCGGATCGATGAGACTTGCAGGAGACGCTGGATCTGGAAAACTAAGTGTCGACCCATCGTTCGGGAATTCATACTTCACTTCTATCGTCGGTGTTTTCATCACAATTGTTGTATCGTACCAACGCGAGCCCCATTGCACACGCAGCGTAAGTGGGACCTCGAAGACTGTAGGTACAACCTGCAACTGTTCCTGCGATATCTTGATCGTGATCGGCACTGTTGCACCAAATGGTGCAGATGGATTAGAAACGAGTGCAAAGAACCTCGGATGGCCGGCTTGCACCAGCCACTGATCAAAGAACACGTCCCAAGAGACAGGTGGGTTTGGAATGTTCTCAACAAAATGCTGCTTGAACTGATAGGTCTGCGCAGAACCATGCGCGTACTTGGCCATGTAGGAACGAAGTGTTGGGAAGAACAAGCTGTCGCCTACCATCCTTCGCATCATGTGATAGACCCAGCTTGACTTGTTATAGGTGGTTGCTTCGTTGAAAATCATCGCCAACGGTATGTTGTATACAGGGGGCTCGGCAAGACCACGCCTCATGTAGCGATCACGTTTGTTGCGCAGTACCTTGGCATAGCTTTCCTTGCCCTTGACATACTCACCATATAGTGCTTCTGAGAAGGATGCGCCCCCTTCATTGAGCCAAATGTCTGCCCATGTTGCACACGTTACGTAGTCGCCAATCCACTGGTGGCCAAGCTCGTGCACATAGCCGAGTTCTGCCGTGCCGCGCAACCAAAACCTGTTGATGGTAGACATCGTCTGGTGCTCCATACCACCGAAGTCGATCGGAGATACCGTAACATGACCATAGGTCTTGTATGGGTAGGGGCCGAATTTTTCTTCAAGTGATTCAAACCATAACTGCGTGTTTGCTAAGGCGTTGTTGGCATTATACACCTGTCCGTTGCGGTCTGCTTCAAAGTGATAGTTGGCAACAGGGACGGTTGTACCATCCTTGCGCTTGTACGACATCGTGTCCTTGACAAATGTGCCCGCATTCACCGTTAACAAATACGTTGGCATCATTTCGTCGTGCTGCCACATGTGCAATGATGCTGTGTCGCCATCGGCAACCTTTGATAACTCTATACCATTTGACACCGGAACGTAGCCCTTCGGTACCCGAACCGCCACGGTAAAGTACGCCTTGTCTGATGGGCGGTCATTGCATGGCATCCACGTACGTGCGCCTTCTGGCTGAGCGAATGTGTAAGCACTTCCGCCGGGAATCTCGTTGACAGCTGCATCTTCTGCGTGCCAAATGTTCATATAGCCGGCATCTGTTTGGATGGCATACCAAATTGTAACAGCAACCTGTTCGCCACGCTTCAATGATGATGGCAGGGGCATGGTGAGGCGCTTCGAAGCCACACTAAATGCTACTGGCACCATTTGTTGGCTTTGCGTTGTAACCTTTACACTGTCGATCGTAAGCTTATCCGCATCGAAGACAATTGCTTTAAGGTCATCGACCCGCGAGAGCACATAGCTTGTTATGCGACCCTCAGCTTTACGGGGACCACGGAAGTCCTTGCGCGTAGTAAGTGATTTGTACCAGTCGATAAGCAATTCATACGACTGCACATCGATTGTGGTGTCGATGTCCTTCTTGGGGAATTCACCAAGCATCATCGTTTGTGGGTGACGTGGCTGCATGCTCTCAAGCAGGCTTGCATCCTGAATCATCCATTGCAAAAATGACTGCTTGTCTTCCAACGCGTCATGATCATGTTGGGCAACGAGTTCTGCTGCCGTAAACAATGTTATGATCAGTGCAATGAGTTTCATGGTAATTCCCTCATATTACGCACCGTGTGGTCCAGTGCGTGGAAGTGGTGCTTTGTTCATCACGTAATTGTTCAGCCACCAACGAATATCGGCATTGGACTCCGTGCGGCGTCCAGCTAAGACGTGATCAGCATTATCATACATGATCAGCTTATATGGCCGATGCAACTCCTGAAGCTTCGTCGCAAGTTCCAACGAATGCATCGCATCTACGCGTTTGTCACCCGTGCCGTGAAGTATGAGAAGCGGCGTTGTTGGCGAGAGCGTATCTGCCCAGAGCACGGCACTTCGCTTCTCTGCTTCGAGCTGCGGGTTTGATCCGGCTGGCAGGTAGTTCTGCATCGTCTTGCGGATATAGGCCTGAGCCTGTTCCTCATGAATTCGCGAGGGGGCGCCAAAGGTTACAGCTGCACGAAAGCGCTGCGTGCGTGCAAGCATCATGTAGGCCATCATCCCGCCTCTGCTTCCACCAACAAGTCCGATACGGTCCTGATCGATGTACTTCAATTTCTCGAGAAGCGGAACAAGGTTCATTGCATCGTCAACATCCTGAGCTCCCCATTCCTCTATGTCGCCTTCTGAGCCCCCTACCCCTCGGTAATTCGAGGCAATGGCCACGTATCCCCAAGAAGCATAGAGACCTATGAAGGGCATGGCTGTTTCAGCCGTGAGCGCTCCCTTTGGACCGCTCCCGCCACGGTTAAAGATCACTGCCGGATACGAGGCCTGTCCGGCAGGCGGAAGTGCCATATAGCCTTTGATACGCAATCCACCGCTTGCATAGGTTATCTCATGCAGCGTTACGGCGGCATAACGTTCGTAGTCTTCGGTAGACATCGCTCGCTTGGCCATGGAGAGTGAGCCGCGCGGGACGTCTATCTGAGTTGCTTCTAGTAGTGTGCCGTTGCGCACGATTACTTCCTTTGGAGACGCTCGCGGTACTTCTTGGCCAGACGTGAGTGACGCGTACTGAGATCAATCTCACGTCCGTCTATAAACGCAGCAGTGAGCTTATTGGTCTTTGTATCGAGGGCATCGCCCTCGCTGATAAACAATGTTGCGCTTTTGCCCACTTCGAGAGAGCCATACTTGTTGTCTACACCGAACAGCATTGCCGGCCAAATGGTAAGTGCTTTCACAGCAGCATACTCGGAAAGACCAAATGCACGGGCGGTGCCGGCAAGGAACGGCAGGTTACGCTGCTGCCAAGATCCGTTGTCACTGAATGCAAATGGAATGTTATTCTCGGCTAGGATACTCGGAAGCGCAAAGGCAGCGTCGTATCCATCTTCCTCTCTGCGCGGAAGCGAGTGGACGCGTGGAATGATAACACCTACGCCCGCCTTCTGCAGTTGCGGAATCATACGGGGTGCATCCCAGGCATCAACTAATATCACGCGAAGACCAAACTCTGCCTGGAAGTCCAGCACTGCTTCGATCTGACGTCTGGTAGATGCGGTAATCATTACTGGAAGGTTACGCTCAAACACCGCACGCATTGCTTCATAGCGTATGTCGCGCTGTGCGGTATCGACGCCTGCGAGAACAGCATTGCTGTATGCACGTGCTTTTGAGAAAAGGTCGTAGATGTTTCGCACACTTTCGTTGATATCCTTGCGCTGATCATCTGCCGATTTACGCACCCAACGGGAATTCGATACCTCCATTGACGGCCACTCCATAGCAAGCGCGGATGAAGATTGAATAGCGATGTCTTCGCGAGTCCAACCGTCGAGACGCATCAATGAGGAACGTCCGGCAACGATTCCGCCTTGTGGCACAGAGTTTACAATAAGCACACCATTTACGCGCACCGTTGGTATGATTTCACTGTCGGGGTTATACGCAGTCTCGGCTCGAACATTCGGATTGAATGACCCAACCTCCGCCATGTCGCGTGTGGATCGTACGGCATCGATCTCGGTAAGACCTATCGTTGTGTTCGGCGCAATAAAGCCCGGATACACACGCTTGCCAGCGCAGTCGATCACTCGTGCATTGGGTGGCACGGTAACTGTTGGACCTATCTCTGTAATCACGCCGTTGGCAAACACGATGTACTGCGGCTGCGGATTCATCGATGGCGTGCCATAAAGGATGGCATTCTTAAGTACAATTGGAACTTGCTGTGGAGCACCGGGAATTTCGTCACCGGCAAATGCGGCAATCGATGCTGTAACGGCGAGGATGAGGCATAGGAGATTCTTCATCCTGCAAAACTACGACGTAAAAAGAGGAACCCCCAGACGTCACCACTCGTCTAGGGGCTCTCAATCTCAATCAATCACACGATGGGAATTTAGGAAGGTCAATTGTCGTAGTCAATAACCGAGCGTTCTTTTTTTTGATTTTGTGATTCACGGATTTATTTCAATCTTTGCAGCCCCTTCTGGGATCGGGGTGTAGCGCAGCCCGGTTAGCGCATCTGCTTTGGGAGCAGAGGGTCGCAGGTTCGAATCCTGCCACCCCGACAATAACGCCTCCTTCGAGAACTTCGAAGGGGGCGTTCGTGTTTCTTGGAGAGTGTTTCATCGTTAAATTCTCCGCTATGAACAGGATCACCACCTCTCTGCTTACGCTTGCCTGCTTTGTCCTTTTCCTGTGTGCGCCCGCGCAAGGTCAGGATGCGGCGATGGACCATGCAGGCGCAACATTCCGTCCGCCGGCAGATCTCCAATCTGCAGCTTCCGAGCTGTTCCGTTCCAATAGCGGGTCCACGATCATTGTTCGGTACCTCGGTTATCGTTGTTCTCATTGCGTCCGGCAGCTACTCTACATCAATTCCTACGCAGAAAAGCTCCGGCACCTTGGCGTGCGCGTTCTTGCAATCAGTGAGGATACCGAATCACAGTGGAAGCAGTTAGTTACCCAGCACAACGTAGATACGTCCATCTTTGAATACGTATCAGATCCTGATGGCGCAGTAGCACGCAGACTTGGTGCGCAGCGCATAGAGCGCGATACGCTCTTTGATCTGCATGCAACGATCGTGCGCGTTGGTAGCAGCGTGAAGTATGCTACGTTTTCGTCCGAGCCGGATATGGACGTTGCACGCATCATCGGTGTTCTTAATCATTCTGAAGCAACGCCGGTGGCTGCGGCACCAGAGTTTATCGACAGGTACCTTCAGCGTGAGCCAGTTGCCACTATTGTGGCTGGACCGCAGGATGGGATTGTAGAGCCCCTTGACCTTGATTTCAATCGTTCCTACCTGCATCCGAACGACCTTTGGGTAGTTACAACCGACAAGCGGGGTCATGCAATTGCCATTATTCACGAGGCAACCTCGTCGAATCCTGTGATCGTGAACAAAAAAGATTCTCGTGCTAGCCATTTCATGTGGCGCACAATGTCGATTTCGATGGGCAGCAACGGCGCCTTTGCTACGGCACAGAATGGTGAGCCAGGCGAGGGTGAGCTCGACTATATGTTCATGGGGCCTACGCTGTGGTCGAGCGATACGTCGGTGTTTGCCTCACGATATCAGAACGACCCCGACTACCTTGCTTCGCACCTTGACATGCTGCACCAAAGTCCGTATAACCTTGGCATTGCCCACGACTCGGCAAATGTCTACTGGGTATCGGATGCCAAGTACAAAGGCATCTCGCGATATGACTTTCGAGATCCACACGAAGTTGGAGGAACAGACCACCGAGACGGTGTTATCCGTCGGTACGTTGAGACATCGATTGTACCTGCAGAGCGCGGACGTCCAGCGCATGTTGCGCTCGACAAGAGCACCGGCTATCTGTACTATGTAGATCCCGGAAAAGGGGCTGTCCACTGCCTTGATACCAGAACCGGCCGTGTAAAAGACACACTCATAATGCCCCCTTCAAGCGCTGAAAACCTTGAAGAGTTTACATCGGTTATTGATGCAGCTCAGTGGACAGTTGTCTCTTCTCTCAGCAGACCGATAGGTATCGAGGTGATCGGCAAGCGTTTGCTTGTTGGAGATGAACAGACCTCGCGGATTTACGTCTATGTTCTCGACGGCAAAATGGCCATACCACTTGGGTACATTCAAACCACTGCCAGTTCGCTGCATGGGATTGTTGTTGGCCCAGACGGTAAGATCTGGTACACAGATAAAAAGTCAGGCACAATTTGCCGTTTAGACCTTGGATCCGAGAATTCACTCGTGCCAAATCGTCGTGCAGTTGTTCGCGGTCTCCGCGACACTGTTTCGTTCACATACAATAGCAACTCTACCAAGACCTATCAGCCTGCGTTTCAGCATCGTACATGGGATGCTAGAACGGGCAAATGGAGCGTATGGTCTGATCAGTTCTTGGGTCCGAAGATTCCAGCCTCATCGTCATCACAGATCGTGGTAGACATCACATCCCCCGACACAACATCGTGGTATGTTGTTGAGCTCGCAGAGATCAATGCTAATGGCAATCACACACTCCGTGCGCAAACAACGATTGTGCCGGAACGTACCCGCAGAGTTGTAGTTCAGGACGAACGGTACGGTACGTTTAACATTAATGATGCCGTGCTGCAAACGACTCGCAAGGGCTACACCATGCTGCCCTCGGACGTATTTCTCGAGATTGCTCACGAGCTGCCATTCCTCAAGACGATACTCTGGAACTCCGGCACGGCTGGTGAGATTAGTGTTGTAGACGACGCCGTCCTGCGAAGCTGCATCGAACGCAATGTCGATGTGATGCTCATCGCCGACGACCCCCTCTTGCTGCGCACCGATCTTGCGCAAAGCGTGCAGTTTTTCCGCGAGTTCGGCGTCTCAATGCGCGGCGCACAACAAGAACAAGACGACAAAGGTCAGCGCAGGTATACCGGTGTGTTAGGCGACCCGGTTACTTCTGGCATGGCTACTGTTGAATGTGCGCTGCCAAGATTAGCGCATCACCGTGGTGGACAATACATGCCGAGCGTACTGCTGCGGCCGGTCTCTGGAGGCAAGGCCATGCTGAGTCAATCTGGCGACTCTTCCGTTGTTGGTGCTCGCTACGAGCGTGGCACGTTCAGATCAATCATTCTCGGCATCAACGCATCACGATTCCTTGACGGTGGCCAGCGCACGATCATTCTCGGCAAGGGGCTTGCATGGCTTGAAGAATCTGCCGACAGCGACCCTATTGACACGACAACATCGGTTAGGTACGAGGGTCCGCGCCCGATCAACAGCGACATTGTTTTGGCTGTGCGGACCTCGGGCCGCACAGTTGTCTGGAATGCTCAGAACATGCGTGCTGAGTACATGAGTGTTGATGTCTATGCGTCTACCGGACAGAAGATCGCAGAACTCTACAACGGCAGCGACCCATATCCATCGGGCGAATACATGATGCAGAACGTAAGTTCAGGTTGCTATCACGTAATCGTCAGAACAGCAACTGCCGTCCATCATCGCGCAATCATCCTAAGGTAACCTGCGGAGTGTCGTTTTTCTCAACCAGATTTCGTCGAACATCAAACGACACACCCGATCACGTCTTTGGAAACGACGTTGAGAAAGACATTGCGTTTCTGATCGATCAGGGCAAGAAGCATCTCTCGCGGTTCAATGCAGACCTTGTAGAACGAGCGTTTCGATTCTGTGTAAAAGCGCATGAGAAAGACGTCCGCGTTTCCGGCGAGCCCTACTATACACATCCGGCAAGTGTTGCACTTATTGTTATCCGCGAGATACCTCTAGATGACATCAGCGTTGCGGCGGCACTGCTTCACGATGTTGTAGAGGACACAAGCTTTTCACTCAAGGACCTGCGCGCGGAGTTTGGACGAGAAGTAGCAGAGATCGTAGACGGAGCAACGAAGATCAGCGACGTGTTTGAGAGTCGCGAAATCACCCAGGCCGAGAACTACCGCAAGCTGCTGTTATCGCTTGTCAATGATGTTCGTGTAATCCTTGTCAAGTTTGCCGACCGACTTCATAACATGCGCACGATCGACTCGCTCGCTCGTCCGCGTCAGGAACGTCTAGCCCGCGAAACGATGGAGCTCTATGCCCCCTTCGCACATCGTTTCGGACTGGGTTCGATCAAATGGGAGCTCGAAGATCTCTCATTCAAGGTGCTCAACCGAGAAGCCTACGACGACATCAAACGAAAGCTCAATCTCTCGCGCGAGGAGCGTGAGACGTTTATTGAAAAATTCTCAAAGCCCATTGGTGATAAGCTCGGCGAGAACAAGCTAAAGTTCGAGATCAGTGGACGTCCAAAACACCTGTACTCGATCTATCGCAAGATGATCGTACAGAATAAGAGTATTGATGAACTTTTCGATCTGCTTGCAATTCGAATCATTCTCGATACGCAGGAGAACAACGATTGCTTTCTTGCCTATGGTATCGTGAGTGAGATCTATCGCCCGGTACCAGAGCGCTTCAAAGACTTTATCAGCGTGCCGAAGAAGAACGGATACCAGTCTCTTCATACCACCGTGATGAGCACGGACGGCAAGCTCGTAGAAGTGCAGATTCGCACACGTGCAATGCATGATCTCGCAGAACGCGGTGTAGCGGCACACTTTCGCTACAAGGCCGGGTCTGGTGCTACAGCTTCATGGATCGATTCGTCGGACCTTGAAGAATGGGCAGACTGGGTGCGGGACGTTTTCGAAAACGCCGGAGAAGAAGCGGCTCAGGAACTGCTCGAGAGTTTTAAGCTTAACCTCTACCAGGACGAGATCTACTGTTTTACACCAAAGGGCGATCTAAGAATTCTGCCGAAAGGGGCTACCCCGATTGATTTTGCCTTCGATATCCACTCGCAGATAGGCGCCCGGTGTATAGGTGCAAAAGTCAACGGGAAGATCGTACCGCTTGATCATCAGCTGCAGACCGGTGATCAGGTTGTAATCCTAACCTCAAAGAACCAGTCGCCCCATCGCGACTGGGAGCGAATTGCCATTACGCATAAAGCAAAAACGCACATTCGGCGGATACTGAATGAAGAGCGCAGAACCCGCGTGCTGGAAGGCAAAGAACTCTGGGAAAAGCGCGCCAAGAAGCTTGGCCTGCATATCAATGATGATGACCTTGAAAAGCTCCTGATTTCCACCAAGTATGAGGGACGCACAGAATTCTATGCAGCGTTGGGGTTATCAGAGCTTACTCCAGATGCCGCAGGGGAGTTCATAACACGACTACTTCAGCCTCCTGCGCCAGCAAAGGAAACAGCAAGCAATATCACCTTTGAGAAGTTCAGCGGCGCTGCACGCAGCAGTGCCAACGGCATTCAGATCGTGGGTCAGAGTGCACAAAGCCAGAAGATCCTGTATTCCTATGCTCGTTGCTGCAATCCGATTCCCGGAGACAACGTCGTAGGTATCGTAACGATCGGTAGTGGAATCAAGGTTCATCGCGCATCGTGCAGGAATGTTGCGGATCTCCATGAGAAACTCAAGACCCGTCTTGTTATGCTGGAGTGGTCTTCGTCTGAATCAAACGAATTTCTTGCTGCGGTAAAGATTACCGGTGAAGACCGGCCCGGAATGCTCAACGAAATCACGAGCGCGGTGATTTCGGTCCAAAAGACGAACATCCGCGGAGTGAACATTGATGCATTCGATTCCATGTTTGAGGGAATCCTTACGGTTTTCGTTACGGACCTTGCCCATCTGCAGAAAATCTTCGACAGACTGCACAAGATCAAGGGAATCAAAACCGTTGAGCGTTTTGAGGGATGAACCGTTCGTATATTTGACGGACATTTTTCACTACCACAACAGGGTCGACTGCGGTGAATCTCCAAGTCGTCTTATTCACGCTTTTTGCCATCGGTGCGATCGTCTCGGCGCTCTTCACCGTAACGCGCAAAAATCCGGTTTCGTCTGCCATGTCTCTTGTGGCACATTTCTTCATGCTCACGGGCTTATACCTTACGCTGCAGGCGCAATTCGTAGCGGCTGTACAGGTTCTGGTCTACGCAGGCGCTATCATGGTTCTGGTGGTGTTCGTGATCATGCTCCTGAACGTTGGGCGTGAAGTTCAACAGACCGGGCCACGCACACTACGCACAACGATAACGGTGGTATCGGCTGCCATTATTGCTGTGATGATCGCCAGCGTTTTGCTGTCAAAACCAACAGGATACAACACCCTGCATCAGAGTGCAAGCACGATGGGCAGCACAGTTACAATCGGCAAGACACTGTTCACTGAGTACATCTTCCCGTTTGAGGCAGTGTCGCTCCTGCTGCTTGCAGCGCTGATCGGTGCAGTTATTCTGGCAAAGCGTCACGTGAAGGAAGTAGAGTCATGATCCCTACCAGCATCCCACTAGATTACTATCTCATCCTCTCAGCTGTTCTCTTTGTGATCGGCGTTGTAGGGGTAGTTACACGCCGCAATGCCATCATCATCTTTATGTCGCTCGAGCTTATGCTGAACGCCGTAAATCTGTCTATGGTTGCATTCTCGTCGTACCTCGGCAACATCGCTGGACAGATGTTCGTGTTTTTCATCATGGCTGTTGCAGCTGCAGAAGCAGCCGTTGGTTTGGCAATTGTACTGGCATTGTTCCGGAACAAGCAGACAGTCTACGTTGATGAAATCAACATCATGAAGTGGTAAGAGCCATGAAGATCCTTTTAGCATGCATTGCAATTGCCTCGATCGCAATAGGCTGTACAACTACCACAGATCCATCGACGGAAGCACAGAAGCTTACGATGATCGATCTAACCCAGACTCCCGGGTTTACGTGGTTCGTTGCTGAAACGGATCGTTATGTACCTGACACGACTCATGTGAACCGCGTCAAAGTCTCGATGGCAGCATCTCCAGATAAGAAGGTCTACATCTTCGTGCGTCCTGCATGCTCATGCCGCGGAACACAACGTATGTTCCCTCAGGTTATGAAAACGCTCATGGCCGCAGGAGTTAGCTCAGATCGCATAGAAATCTGGTCAATGAAGAACACTACAGACTCTCAACCGTACGCGTCTTTGTTCACGGTGAGCCAGCTACCTTCGTTCTTTGTTGTGCAAAACAGCACCGTAACGGCAAGCATGGCAGACGACTTCGCAACCAGTTATAATGAAGAAAATGCCGACTCGCTCATAGCGAACGCAGTTTCTCGATAAGTGCGGGAACTATCGTACGTACCTGCCTGTTGAAGCTACTACGAAGAGAGTCAGGCGAGCGCGCTAGCGCCCTGGCACACACCCCGCTCTTCCTATCCCCTTTTCGACCGTCATTGCCCCCTTAATGACGGTCGTTTTTTTTAGCTCGTACGAATGCCTCCATGGGTAGGCATACCCAACTGACCACAGACCGATTCACGCAAAAACAACTACGCCCTCGCGGCCAATAACCACGAGGGCGTAATTCTACGTGCAAGCGGCGGGAGTCGAACCCGCACGGGGTTGAGCCCGCTGGATTTTGAGTCCAGTGCGTCTGCCAGTTCCGCCACGCTTGCTCGGTGTGGGCAGTGAGGGATTTGAACCCCCGACCCTCTGCTTGTAAGGCAGATGCTCTGAACCAGCTGAGCTAACTGCCCGAGAAACGTTCTCATCAAAAGATGAGCCACAAATATACGAACTTTTCTGAATGAAGCAATTTATTGAACAGCTTCTACGCGATGAATCTCTGGAATGTGTGTTCGAATTGCCCGTTCAATGCCGGCGCGCAGCGTCATGGCAGACATCGAGCATGTCTTGCAGGCGCCCACAAATCGCAGTTCGAGAACCCCGGTTTGCTCATTAAACCCCACCACCTCTACATTGCCCTTGTCGGCTTCGAGAAAGGGGCGAACCTCCTGAAGAGCAACTTCTACACGCTGGAGCATGTCCTGCATCACAGTTCAATCGATACCGACTGTGAACCGGATGCTGCCTGCGCCTTACGTACCTGCTGCACAACACGTTGAGCGAGCTCGCGGAACGCATCACCTAGCGAACCAGACTCTGGATCCAGAACGAATGGGAAGCCCGAATCAGCCCCTTCTCGGATGCGTACATCAATCGGGACTTCACCGAGAAACGGTACATCGTATTCCTGAGCTACGCCTTGACCACCGCCCTGACCAAAGATATAGTACTTGCGGTCCGGCATATCCGGCGGGATAAAGTGGCTCATGTTTTCTACAACGCCCAGAACATTCACGTTCACTTTGTTGAACATCTGAATTGAGCGGCGAACATCGGCAAGCGCAATTTCCTGGGGCGTGGTAACAACAACAGCACCCGTTAACGGTATCCGCTGTGTAAGTGTAAGCTGAATGTCACCGGTGCCAGGAGGCAGGTCGAAAATCAGAAAATCAAGGTCCCCCCACATGATCTGTTCAACGAGCATGTTGAAGTACCCTGCCAGCATCGGACCACGCAGAATTGCCGCCTGATCACGCTGCATCACAAATCCAATAGACGCCACCTTGACACCGTAGGCCTCATTGGGATAGCCGATCACTTTACCTTCGGGTGATTTTTCAGCACGCATCTGCTGATCTGCCATACCATACATCGTGGGCTGCGAAGGCCCGTAGATATCAGCATCTAGAAGCCCAACGCGAGCACCGCGCTGTGCAAGAGCTGCAGCGAGGTTTGCTGCAACCGTAGACTTTCCAACACCACCCTTGCCCGACGAAACGGCAATGAGATGTTTGATACCCGGGAACACTCTTCCGACAGCTGAGGCATTTTGAGATTCACGGACGAGGATTTCAACCTCAGCATCAGGATAGTTGGCAAGTATGATCGCCTTACAGTCATGATCCAGTCGTTTGGCGATCCAGTGAAGTGGAGGAACAACCTCCAAAAATGCCCGGACTTTATTTCCGGAAACTTCGACGGAATGGACAGCACCTAGCTGGCCGAGTGACGAGCCCAGATCTGGGTCTTGAATGCTACTGAGTAACGAAGCTACATGTTCTTGATTCATGCACAAAAATACCGCTATGTCCCGTATCTTTCACGTCCACTTTGATAATCACTTTTTCCGTTCAATTGGAGTACCTCATGAAGCACGCTCTACTTGGTGCACTGCTTGCTGCAGCGGCAGTTGGAGGTTCAGCTCAGAAGATGGTTGTTTCGCAGCCTCGTCTGGGTACTGAATCAATCCCAACACGCGTCACAGCCGGCGATATTACACCACAGCCTTCAGCAAAGGCTGATGAAGGCACGCAGGCCACGACGTTCAGACGCGTTTTCACCACAGACGTTCGTAGTCAGTTCCATTACTGGCCATACGGAACGGTATCGAACGACATCTTCAAGTACGATCCCGTATCGAAGTCGCTGAACCTCTCCCGTAACAAGGCCACATTCGATGCCAGCCGCCAGATCAGCGGTGTTGAAATCGGCTTGATGCGCTCTACGAATAGCGGCACGTCATGGACATTTGATATCGTTCAAAGCACTAGCGACATTTTCTTCGGTATGCCAATATTCGGCTGGGTAAACCCAGACGGCGGTACAGACCCATCAAAGTTCGCAACAGCGATCTATGGTATCCGCTACCCAATGCCTCAGCTTTCTTACGGCGGCATGAGCCTTTGGAACCGCACATCTGCTGGTTCCTACGAAATGATCATGAATGATCAAGATCGTCCGGGAAGCGGCTTTGAAGTACAGTTTGGCGATCTCTACAGCGACAACACATCAGGCGCGGTTCACTATGCAGGAACGCTGAACCCAGATGAGACGGCGCAGTATGGTACATACGGCTACTTCAACTTCAATCTGATCGTTGAAGATTTCGGTACATTTCCAACCATCCCCGCGCAGTGGGCTGGTGACAAGTGGCGTCCGAGTGAGCAGCTTGGTTCGTCATACAACGCACCTGTTCTTCTTGAAGGCGATGAATCCGGCAACCTGTATGCCTCCTTCAATAACTTCAGTGCAGACAACCTCGACACTCGTGGCGTGCAGATCACAAAATCTGCCGACCAGGGCAAGACATGGGCATCTTTCGTAACAATGCCATCATCACTCCTCGATGAGTACGCAAAGGCAACCGGCGGAGATATCGCATTCCAGCCAGGACAAAGCCCATATCAGGGCGGTGCGTTTATCGTCACTGGCGATGATGCATTCTCATACTTTATGCGCGTTGCTACAGGCATCAAGAATGCCGACAACCCAGCACAGATCGACACAGTCATTGCCTACAACATCGTAGAAGCAGCATATAAGAACGGTACATGGAAGATGCGCCCAGTTGCACCACTTGCATCGTTCGGCTTCAGGATGGTTTCTGTTCAGGACTCAATTTCACAGGCAATTGGTGCACCAGCACTTACGCTTTCTGACAACGGTCGTGGGCACGAAGTACAAGTTGCAAAGACAGCAGACGGCAAGCATCTACTCGTGAAGTACGTCGAGATCAACCCTGAGCGTGAGAATACGTTCACGGCAGCCCGCGTATATGAGCAGCCTTCAGCTGGTCAGTACAACGAAGTGGATCCAATCGCAAGCAACTTTGATACAGATCTGTACATTGCTACCCGTGAAATGTCGAGCGAGACATGGTCAGCACCTATCAACTGTACAAACGATGCTGATCATGCATTCCGCACGTACATGCCCGATGTTGTTCCAAGCCTAACGCAGGTGCCGGTACTTCGTCTCCTCGGATCAAATGCCGGCTCAATCACGAGTCTGCTTCCAAAGGCACTCTACCAGCTGATCTTCAACAGCGGTGCATCGATGGACTTTGCAATGATCAACCTCGAGACAGTAAGTGTAGATGAAGAGAAGTCATACGATTTCCGCTTCAACAACATCGCTCCAAACCCAGTTGCTGGTTCAGCTGAAGTAACATTCACACTGGATCGTCCAGCTACGGTTGCTCTTGAGGTATTCGATATGGTTGGTAACAACCTCGGAGTTGTCTTTAATCAGCAGCTCCAGCAAGGCCTTCACGGCGTAACAGTAGATGCCTCGAGCTATGCTTCTGGCACCTATACACTTGCGCTTGTTGTGAACGGTGTTCGCACAACAAAGCAGTTTGTTGTTGTTCGATAACACAACACGGTAAGTCTTCGTATACTTGGGGGAATCGGCTATGCCGGTTCCCCCTTTTTCGTGAATTGGAGATATTCCTGATGCTCAAGAAGTACACAGTTCTGGCAGCTCTTGTGGTTTGTTCAATCTCCGCTGTTGCCCAGGAGTGGTACCTGGCCGTTCCACAGCGCGCAGTGTTCTCCATCGCTACGAATCCGCTGAATCCAAAGTCTATGATCGCAGGTAACTACTCACGTGGTTTCCTCTCCTCAATTGATGGTGGTTCTACGTGGCTTGAGCTTTCCATCGGTGATCTCGGAGGTACGTCGCAGATTTCTGCGCTCGTCTATCACCCGCGTGATACGGCCGTGATCCTTGCAGGGGGCATTGGGTTTACTGGAATCGACCGCACAACTGATGCCGGTGCAACGTGGAGCAATGTGCTTGCAGATCCAATCGGATTTCGCTTTGAAATTGCTTCCAGTGGTAGCATCGCATTTCACCCTGGGCAACCGGATACGATTTATGCTGTTCGAAGCACTCCAACAGAGGTGTATCGTTCTGTAGATGCAGGGGAAGCATGGGAGCTACTTAGCACTGTTCCAGATCTTGACGCAAGTGCTCGTTTGCGTGCAATATCTGTCTGTCCGGTTCCGGATAGTTCGAATATCGTGCTCATTACCGGACGCAGAACTGCGATTCACCGCTCAACGGACGGTGGCAAGACGTGGAAGTCAACTCAATATGCCCTCGGCACTCACCCTTTTGCTGACGGTTCGCAGATTCGGTGGAGTCCTACCGTTCGTGGTCGCGTGTATGCTACGTCACTCGTGGGCAATGTTGGAAACGGCGGCCTTCACTATAGTGATGATTACGGCCTAACCTGGCAACTCATGAAGTTCAGAGACACGTCGCTGAATGCTCTCGAAGTGCGCGGAACGAACAACGGCGACGAGATCTTTGTTGGAGGCGCAGAGATACTTGGCTCGGGTGCAGGAGTTCGCGGAGACTCACTGATCTATCGCTCCGCTGATGGAGGCAATACCTGGCAGGACCTCTCAGAGGTACCATGGCTGGAAAATGAACTCGGCGAAGTTGTTGCCAATGTATGGGGCTTTGCAGTCACCCAGACTGATGGCCCGGCAGAAGTATTCGTTGCAACAGAAGTTGGAGCCTACCGAAGTACTGCAGTTACATCGGTAACGTCGGCTACGAATGCAACATCTCCTGTCTCGATGAGACAACAAGGTGCAACACTGCTTGTTCGCTCTGATGTAGATGAGGCCGTACACGTCGTTGTCTGCTCGCTTGAAGGCCGCGAACTTCTCCGAACAACGATCGCTGGCAGTGGTCTTCACGCAGTTGATATGTCTTCCTATGCAACTGGCGTCTATGTAGCTGGTGCCTATACTGCAACCTCAAGGACATCTACGCTGATCATCCGATGATTCGCTCTTCCCTCTTTCTGCTTGCACTCTGCGGCATGAGCATGTGCCTGCCTTCGTATGCTCAGACATGGCGCGTAGTGCATCCGTTTCTGTCGCATACGGTAGTCCTTAATCCAAACGACCCACGCAAACTCTACATTGGCAACTGGGCCAATCAGCTTCTTCGCTCAAACGATATGGGCAAGACGTGGTACACGGTGGAGATGGGAGATCTCGGCGTACCCAACTCAATTACCTCGGTAGGAGTCTCACGAGCAGATACATCGGTTATCCTTGCAGGGGGCTATTTCTTTGATGGGATTCGGCGGTCTTCAAATAGCGGACAATCGTTTGATCGCGTGTTGAACGACTCCAACAACGCCAAGATGTGGTTCATCTCGGAGGCCATTGTTGAAGACCCCTCATCACCCGGCACCTGGTACGCCGCGCGCGGCGTCCAAAACAACGGCATATGGAAGAGTACCGATAACGGTGCTACATGGGATAGTATCAGCGCAATCCCATCGGCCTTTACGTCCCGTTTGTGCACGATTACGATACGTCCCGACAGTACAAATATTCTCTACGTTGGTGCCAAGGGTGGTGTTATGCTGCGCTCCTCAGACCGCGGTGTTACCTGGAATCGTGTGCCTGTAGTCGGTGGCAGGCTAAACATTATTGCCGACGATTCGGAGATCCCCAAGATCGTGTTCTCGCCGCGGGAGCCCCTTACCGGATACGCTGTCGTTGCCATTACTCTCGAAACAAAGATCAGCGGTAACGGAGGGGTGCTTAAGACTACAGATGGCGGGCTTACCTGGGACCGCATAGGCTTTGCCGACACAAGCTTCTGGGCTGTTGACGTGCGCGAGCGCAACGGCAAGGACGAGGTGTTTATCGGGGGCTTTCGGATCAATAATTCCGCCACGATTATCAAGGGCGATGGTCTTGTCTATCGCTCACCAGACGGCGGTGCTACATGGTCACAGGTTACAGATATCCCATGGGGCAAAAACGAACTGGACGATACAATTCGTAACGTCTGGGTAATCCGATGCGATGAGGTAACTAAGCGCGTGTACTTTGCTACAACGCCCGGACTGTATGTGTATGAAGATGAGTTGTCCAGCATTGCATCAGCTGATGATGGAGAGTCATTCGATGTACATTGTGACCGCGAAGCTATCATCCTGCATGACAGAGGCGCGCCAGCCAGCTCAGGCACAGTTTCGATGTATAACATGCTAGGGCGGTGTGTGCAACAAGCTGGTATTGCAGAAGCAAGCACTGATCTGCGCATGCAAGCTCCTTCAGAAAGGGGCTTGTATCTCATCACTCTCGACCGGAACGGCAGGCGCAGAACTGCTACGGTGTTCGTTGAGTAGTTTAGTTTCGTTAATGAGGAAAGGGTAAGACATGAGACAGTACGTTGCACTTCTAATCTTGGCAATGTCGGTTACACTAAGTAGCTGTGACCTCTTCCTAAGCCCAATTGATCAGGACCCAGTTGAATATGTCCGCACGACCATTACCGGTCGCGTAATAGATGAAGCAGGCAAGTCTGTCCAGGGTGCACTTGTCAAGGGTCACGGTGCCAGCACCACAACAAACTCCAATGGCGTGTTTGTGCTGCGCGATGTTGCAGTACCCTCTACACGGGCAGTGATCACCGTTTCAAAAGGCGGCTACTTTACTGGAGCGCGGGCTGCATATCCATCGGCTTCGAAGACTACGACGATGTTGCTAACGCTGCAGGAATCAAAGGTTACTCGCATACTCAACGCAACAAGTGGTGGAACCGTTACCGTCGGCGCCGCCAGCGTTGAACTTCCTGCCAATGGCTTTGTGGATGAACAGGGTAATGCATACACAGGGACCGTATCGGTTGCAGTACGTTATCTGGATCCAGCATCTGATGATTTCTACAGCAGTTTTTCTGGCGATATGGCCGCAGCACGGGCGGATGGTTCTGCTACGGAGCTGATCTCCTATGGTGTTCTTCGCGTCAAGCTCACAGGCTCGCAAGGACAGGAACTCAACCTGCGTAAGGGTTCGGCAGCGACACTTACCTATCCCGCAGCAGGAGCTACTGATGCCTCAATTCCGCTTTGGTTTTTCGACGAAACAGAGGGCATCTGGGTAGAAGAAGGTGCAGCTATTCGTAGCGGCAACAACTACGTGGGATCGGTGCAGCATTTTACAGATTGGAATCTCGACAAGCCAACAGCGCGCAGTGCATACATCGAAGGACGTGTTACGTGTGGAGCTAACGTGCCGCTCGCGGGAATCGTTGTCGATATCGGTCAGGTTTCTGTTGTGACTGATCAAGACGGCATGTATAAGCGTCGCGTGCCGGCAGACATTGCGTTCGATGTGGTAGTGAAGGGCTCTCGTAACGAGGGCATCAGTTCAAGTTCGGTAACGGTTGGCCCAATTGCACAGGACCAAACCCTGAAGCATGATATCGAGGTAGCCCCTTGCCCTACTCTTCTGGAAGCACAGATCGTTGATTGCGACAATAAGCCCGTCGGGGGCTTTGTGCAGGTTATCACACCCAATGGTATGAAGGTTGCTTCATCAACCTCTGGGCGCTTCGTAATCCCTGTTCCAGCGGGTGTTACACTTACGATTGAAGGCTACAGCACGGAGGGACGCACGATCTTATCAACACCAGTTGCGCCAATCACTGCTGGATCACAATTCAATGCAGGGAATCTTCAGGCATGTAGCGGGGTTGCGACAGACTATCTCGACATCACTCTGCCTGATGGAGAAACGCCGCGATATGTAGCTATGAACCTCGATGGTTCACGCGCTGCCGTGGTCACACAATCCAACGTGCACATGTATGACGCAACCACAGGAACATTACTCTGGAAAGTTGCGACACAAGGAACAACCAGTTACCCTACTGGTCTCACGTTTGTTGCTGGAGACCAGCGACTAGCTCTCCTTACCTACAAGGGAACCACCGTGTTTGATGCTGTCACGGGACAGAACATTGCACAGGTCGTTGCATCGGGACGCCAGTTTATTACAGCAAATGGAGCTTCCGTCTACACGCTGCTCGACAGCACACCGAATGGCGACCTTGCAGAATATGATGCGATGACTGGAGTGCAACGTCGAGTGCTATCACTTGGGTTGTCGAGTCAAAAGGGCAACTTTCTTGGTCTACAAGGAAACGACCGCGCTATCATTCAGAGCTACACACCAAGTGCAATACTGACCATCGACCTTGCATCCGGCAGTGTATTACGCACCTATAAAGGAGAAGGCGACACAGCGGGTGTCAGCGAGGCATCATCACTTTCGCCCTCCGGCAATGTTGCTATGCTATATGCTCGTAGCAGCGGAACAAGCGGCGGACAGCTCACTGCTGTGGACCTCGTATCTGGCAAAGTGATCTCGCGCATACAAACCTCTACCTCTATCCTTGCCATCTCTTCCGACGATGAGCAATATGTTTCGCGAGCATACACTTCTGGCGCTGCGACAACACTGAGCACGCTTCGCACGCAACAGCTTTTGCGCGTACTCCCATGGAGTGCTGCATCGCAATCGGACTACATCTCTGGTTGTGCCTTCAGTGGAGATGGATCAAGGTTAGTCGGCATCTCGGCTAACGGTGCTAACAATCCTGGATCAGGAGTAGGCAAGGTTCGAGTGTTCAAGCTCCGATAAGGGGGCTAACGATACTCCTAACTCCCCTACTTGATCACCGTTCTTGTGACTGGTGTTCCGTTGATCATTGCCACCGCGAGGTACACACCATTTGATGCCTGGGAGAGGTCTACAGCAAGGTTTGTTGCTGAACCCCGAACCAGATCAAGCTGACGTCCATCTGTTGTGTATATCGCCAGCGACGAGATTGTGTGCATCGACGATGCCTGCACTAAGCCATCGGCTGTTACATACACCCGTAGATCTGATTCTGCGTCGCCAGCTTCTGTTTGGCGGACGCTCACGATGTCTTCAACCTTCAGTCTAGCATAGCCTTCTGAGGTAGCAAAGTGTGCGTAACCATCGCTCGTAAACGCAACGTCGTTGATCTCAGGATTTCCAATGTTGAGCGGATCGCCAACACTCCAACGCACGCCATCGTCGGCAGTAATGGCTACACCAAACGTTGGGTGCAGAGCCATGGTGCGTCCATCTGGCATGTCTATGAAACGTATGTCGGTCTTTGGAAGTATACTACGGTCAGGGAATATGAATGTACGTGTCCACGTAGCCCCATTATCCGTTGAGCGATAGATGTACGACTGATCAAGTTGGTAACACTTCTCAGGAAAGTCTTTGTGGCGCAAGATCTCACCTTTGTAGGAGTCGATATACCATGGATCGATCCGTAGCTCCGAAGCTAGGCACAGCAATGTGCCTTTCGAGGTTTTATGCAGCGATGATACGTAGAGCGATGTATCAATGGACGATGTTACCCTCTTCCATGTGTTTCCGCCGTCGGTGCTGCTAACAATGCCACCTGGGATCGTATCGCGCAGTGAGTAGTCCTCCTCAAAGATGCTCATGCCGCGCAAGCCGGCAACGATCGTACCATTGTTGGCCATGATGATATCGCCAAGCGATGCTCTGGTTGCAATGGTATCTCTCATGACGACAGGCAACGACTTGCCTACATAGACCCACTCACGTCCGTTGTTAAACGAGAAGTACATCGAATCCATTGCAGAAACGGTTACCTCATCCGAGAGTCGCTTGATAAAGCGCGACCTACGCGGGAGCACCGTATCAATGAACGTACCATTGGCAAGATATCGCGTCACGACATCTCCAGTAACCCAGACTGTATCAGGATGAGGGAAATAAAGCTGCGATGGACCGTACCTGTTTCTGTACAGTCCATTAGCGTCCTCCGCAAATATCCACCTGGTGTTCGTGAGAATGCTGGTAGAGTTCTCAGGCAACCGAATCTTATGTTGAAAGGGGCCAGGGATAACAATATCCCACGCCTTACTCTCATTGTCCTGCGTCATCACACGGCCGTGTTCTGAGAGCAATGCCATTGTGCCATCGCCACGAGGATACAACCTGTTTATTCCAATGGAGCGCGAGCCCCATTGCGGATCGGGAACGATATTCGATACAAGGCGCCACGTTTGTCCCGCATTGGTCGTTGTGAGCAGCTCTCCAGAGTAATATCCTGCAAACCACACACTATCCGAATACGGCACCAGTTGGTATTTATCGAAGGTATTGATGAAGCCCCATTGCTCCGTGGCAACTGGCCGACGATAAATGGAAACCTTGCCTGTTTTGACGTTGAGTACGGTGTAGATCGTTCCCTCGGGTAGATTCCCCTCTGGGACATAGATTTTCGTGATAAAGAGGTCGCCAAACGCACCAGCCGCGGTGATGGTCTGAAATGTTGAGTACTGCTTTGGAACGAACACAGGGCGAAGCGTTGCATCTAGGCCAACGGTCCACACTTCGCCTTTACGGCCATAGATCACCGCCATGGTGTCGTTCACAAGATCGAGATACGTGGTAGCGATACGATAGCGTGTGGTGTCGCCTGTAACAGTTGCGACAGTATCGTATGTAAACTCGGTGCTACCAGGCCTGCGTATACCGATCGCATTTTTCTGCAACGTTAGCCTGATGATCGTGCCATTGGACAACTGGACCCACCTTGATCGAGCATCGATCGTTGTTGAAGTCTTGATACCCGTGCAGGCATCAACTTCTACGGTGTTCCAGAGTGAATCAGCTAGACCAAACACGCCAGCGCGGATTGGCTTCATGTGCATTGAGCTTATATAGGCTGTATTGCCGCGGCCAGGACCGGAGGATTTGACCCATGGAGAAATGCCGCCATCACATGAGAGATACACTCCCCTGTGCGGTTCGTCCCTTGTGGTCATATCAAATGCAACAGAGTTTGGTGGGATGTGATATGGAATATCCTCCCATCTGCCATAGAATCCAAGCTCTGCTGTGTCTCTGATGAGGAACCTCATTGTAGCTCCCGCATCGTCCGACACAAGATTAACCGGAAGCTTCATGTAGAGCCGGCCGTTGTAGTACCAGCGTCCAGAGCGGTCAATCGTCCAGTTACTGGCTACATCGATGAAGAACATCTTTGTATCGAAGATGGTCCGCCACGATTTTCCTCCATCGCTCGTAGCATATGTGTCGTAGGGTCCGCCATCAAAGAGCAACGTAGATCTCGTGTTATCAACACTGATAAACGAAGATCCCGTCTTCAACCGGTGGTACTTGTGGTTCTTAAACAGCCACTCCGGCTGTTGTGCTTGCAATACAGAGTAGCTGCTGGAACAGAAAACAATAATCGATAACAATAGCAAACGCATATACACGCCCTACCTGACTGGTTGGATTACTCTAACTATGACCAGATTCCGCCCAGAAGGTTACAGACCCCTCTACTCGCTACTCGCTACTCGCTGCTCGCTGCTCGCTGTTCGCTGCTCGCTGCTTGCTACTCGCTACTTATCCAACACAATCGTATTCGTCAGATCGCCAAGCCTATCAATCGAGCACGTTACAACATCTCCGGGCTTAAGCCACCATGCTGGATCGTAGACCTTGCTGCCGTTGAGCTCAAGGAAGCACCCTGTGCCGCATGTGCCGCTACCGATAACATCGCCTGGATAGAGCGTAACGCCATAGCTGGCGCGCTCAATGATCTGGGCAAATGTCCACGACATGTCTTTGACGTTGCCAACAGATACGTCCTGACCGTTGATCACGCACTTCATTGCAAGGTCGTAATGATTCCCTACCGGCGTTGTAGTTGTTACGTCTGCCAGCTCGTCCAGTGTTACAAGCCATGGTCCGAGTGTAGTGGCAAAGTCTTTTCCCTTGGCAGGACCAAGATTAAGCTTCATTTCCTGCATCTGGAGCACGCGGGCGCTCCAGTCGTTCATCACCATTAGTCCGGCAATGTACGAGTCGGCCTCAGAGGCCTTGATGTTGCGTCCCTTCTTCCCGATCACAATGGCGCATTCGAGTTCGAAGTCTAACTGCTGACAATGAAGATCCTGCACGTGCACATCACCCGGACCGAATACAGCCTGGTGATTTGTGAAATAGAAAATTGGGATCTCGTCGAACTCGGGGATCATCTCGAGTCCACGGTTGCGCCGTGCGGCCTCTACGTGCTGACGAAACGCATAGCCATCGCGCATTGAGGTTGGGCGTGGGACAGGAGAGAGTACATGAAGTCCTTCTGCTGGATGCGACAGACCAGCCTGAACTGATTCTGGCTGAGCGCTGTACCACGAGATAACATCCCGCAGCTCTTTCATGCCGGCTTCACCGAGCTGAAGGAACTCAACTATGTTAGCAGTACAGACACCAAACTGAAGTTGTGCGCCACTCATAAGTGCAGTTGCATGAGCAAGACACATATCAACAACACGGTTGTTAACGAGAACGCCGATGCGTTCGGCATCGGCGCTGAGGAATGTACAGAGTTTCATAGTAGGTGTGTTATCGGCTTAAGG
Source organism: Patescibacteria group bacterium (assembly GCA_044238605.1). GTDB lineage: Bacteria > Bacteroidota > Ignavibacteria > Kapaibacteriales > Kapaibacteriaceae > UBA10438. The sequence continues at coordinate 68,518 of JBIICY010000008.1, read as the reverse complement.
CGTGACGCAGTGAAAGAACTCCAACAGTACCGAATCCAAACAGGAACATCAACTGGAACGGTATAGCTGCAATTTCAGCGTAACGGAAGGAATTCGCAATACCAAAAACAAAATATGCTGCAAAAGCGAGCTCAACAATCACGATCCAGCTAACCTTCTTCTGCACATAGCGCTTCTTTTTCCAATCATCGTTTGTCTGTTTGATGGCATACTTTGGAGTGCGCTTAAACTCCGTCTTCTTTCCGATGATAGCCTCGATAACAGCACGTGTGTTGTTCACCGCAAGCCCCATAGACCCGGCCATAAACACCGGGAAGAGCAGCAGCCGACGCTGCCAATCCATGTGAATGGCACGCTGAGCATACATGTAGAACAAGAATGTTGAGATGCTTGCCAAAACGAAGATGGACATGATGCTATAGAAGTCTGCATATGACATCAGACCAAACATCTGATTGGGGTTTGATTCAGCAGTATTCTTGATCACAACGATTGGTACGTTGAGAAACGCAACCATCATGATGAATGGGAACACAATGTTGCTCGTGAGGTGTACGGTGCACTCGAGCTTGTGCTTCAGGGAGAGTCCACTCTTCCAAACAGACGGCAGAAGCTTCTTCGCTGTTTCAACAGCCCCCTTCGTCCAGCGGAACTGCTGCGTCTTGAGCGAGTTGATATCGGCCGGGAGTTCTGCAGGAGATGTAACCCCGTTCAGGAACACAAAGCGCCATCCACGAAGTTGAGCGCGGTAGGAAAGGTCTAGGTCTTCGGCGAGCGTATCGCTGTGCCAGTTGCCTGCATCTTCGATTGTGCTCTTGCGCCAAATGCCGGCTGTACCGTTAAAGTTGATGAAGAACCCAGCCTTGTGTCGGATCTGCTGTTCGATAACGAAGTGTCCGTCAAGTGCAAGCGCCTGCGCCTTCGTGAGGTACGAGTAATCTTCATTCAGGTGCTCCCAGCGCGTCTGCACCATCCCTACTTTGCTGTCTACAAAGTATGGTATCGTTTTACGGAGGAAGTCTGACTTCGGAATAAAGTCTGCATCGAAGATGGCAACGAACTCACCGCGTGCCGTGGCAAGACCTTCCTTGAGGGCTCCGGCTTTGTATCCCTGACGGTTAGTGCGGTGGATGTGCTTGATATCAAACCCTTGGGCACGGAACCGTTCAGCCAGACTGCGCGAGATGTCCACTGTTTCATCTGTTGAATCATCCAGCAGCTGGATCTCCAGCTTGTCCTTTGGATAGTCGATCTCACAAACTGCTTCAACGAGACGGTCTACCACGTACAGTTCGTTATAGAACGGTAGCTGGATCGTAACAACTGGCAGGTTGTCTGAAGCTACAGCCGGCTCCTGGTGGGTTACCTTCTGCGTCTTGTGATAGTAGTAGATCATCACAAGGCCATGAAGTCCGAAGGCGAATAGTACGCACAACGACAAAAAATAGACGGCAAGAAGGATGTCTTCCATGGAAGAACTGCAGTATAAGGGTGAATCGAACCGACGTGAATGTCAGATATTGATCACCGTTTACCAGTCTGAGACAACTGCCAGAAGAATGTCATCGGCAATGCGTTTGAGCGAGCGCTCAGCCGCAGCCCTTCGGCCTTCTGTGGGATCGCTCACGTTGTAGACATCAGAGTTTTCGAACGTGCGCTTCCAAACCAGCTTGTTTTTTACTGCATCGAAGTATTCTACTTCTACTGCAACTGTGATGCGCCGAGTTCCTTCTACATCGCCCGATTGAAGAGCGGCGATTTGATCCTGTACTCTCGTAAGAATCGTGGAGATCCGCGCATCACCGTTTTCTTCGACCAGTTGAACGGTGTTGTCACTTCGGAATCTGCGGATCAGTGTTTCAGTACAGAACTCACGAAACGTAGGGTCGCCAAAGCCACTGCGATCGATCACCGATGCAATAGACATTGTGGCGATGTGATCTGGAACCGACCCCCCACGAAACGAGTAGCATGCTGTGAGCATGAACGCGCATATCACGAATGTGACATGCGAAACTAGATGTCGTTGAGTGTCGCCTGCATGAAGGAAGAATGAAACGTTTTTCATGATGCATGAAGCCCAACAAACGGGTTGAACATCTTCTCATCGCCAATCATTGTTATCGGGCCATGACCGGGGTACACCATCACTTCATCCGGCAGGCAAAACAGCTCTTGTTTGATCGAAGTACACAGAGTTTCCATATCGCCACCAGGCAAGTCTGCACGTCCAATGCTGCCGGCAAACAGGGTATCTCCCACGTACGCACGATGTTGGCGTTCATCAAGGAAACACACGCCCCCTTCGGTATGACCTGGGGTATGAACCCATGCAAGTGACGCTGTTCTGTTAAGGATCTCCAGCGTTCCGCCTTCTCCGGTAAGTGTTTCGAACACGGTAACGGGAGGTATCGTAAACGGGAGTGGCCAAATTGTGTGGGCCATGGGATCGGTAAGGCGGTAGATATCGTCGTGATGGACAACTACGCGTGCTCCCGTTCTGCTTTGCAGGTGGGCGCAGTCTGCTGTGTGGTCCCAGTGTGTATGTGTGAGCAGGATATCAACCAAGGTCCAGCCGTTGAGTTCCAAGGCGGCAAGAACTGGTGCAATGCAATCTTTAGGAGCATCGATTAGAAAGGCCAGCGAAGTTTCGTCGCTTCCTACCAGATAGCAGTTCGTTGCAACCGGACCGCATTCGAACGTTAGAATTTTGTTCATAACCACGAAACTACTCCGAGCCGGAGAAATGTTATCTTTGTTCCCGAATTCAACGGAGCTCTGAAGTATGGATCCAGTCGTCAACTACATACCGCTTATGATCATGATCGCCATCGGTCTGATCTTTGGCGTAAGCAACATCTTCCTTGCAGAGAATCTCGGTCCGAAACGCAGCACCCGTTCCAAGCTCACCACATATGAGTCTGGTATGGAGCCAATCAAGAGTGCCCGCGAGCGTTTTACCGTAAAGTTCTACCTCGTTGCGATGATGTTTATCCTCTTCGACATCGAAGTGGTGTTTATGTATCCATGGGCAGTTGCGTTCAAGGATTTTCAAGGGAACACAGGTCTTGTTGCCATGATTCTTTTCATGGTTCTCTTGTTTAGCGGTTACCTCTACGTTCTAAAGAAAGGTGCACTTAAATGGGATTGAACGAGCAGATCGCCCGCGACGGATTCGTTACGACACGTGTCGAATCTCTTATCACATGGGCACAGAAGAATTCCATGTGGCCAATGCCGATGGGCATTTCATGCTGCGCTATCGAGATGATGGCGTTTGGCGGACCGCGCTCAGACTCAGCCCGTTTCGGCTCTGAGCGATTTTCGTTTTCGCCGCGTCAGGCAGACCTTATGATCGTTGCCGGTACGGTAACGTACAAAATGGCCTGGGTTGTAAAGAAGGTATGGGATCAAATGCCCGATCCAAAGTGGTGCATCGCAATGGGCGTATGTACATCTACTGGTGGCATGTTCCGTTCGTACCCTGTAGTTCAAGGTATTGACCAGTTTCTACCTGTAGATGCGTACGTATCGGGTTGCCCTCCGCGTCCGGAAGCGTTGATTAAGGCGCTCATGTACATTCAAGACAAGGTTTCGGAGTCAAAGCCACAGCTGATTAACCTTGGTAAAGACTCTGGAGAGGCTCGTCGATCAGAACTGCTTGTTACGCCCTGATGCGTGTAGCAGGTGTTATGACGGGCACGTCGCTTGATGCAATCGACGTAGCACTATGTGACATTGAACAGAAGGGAGACCGTGATGCGGTGTCCCTTCTTGCATTTCACAGCGTACCCTTCTCTCCCGATACCCATGATTTGCTCCATCAGCTTCTCCAATCTTCGAGCGCTCTTGGCGATCTGTCGAATCTTGCATTTATGTTGGCCCGCGAATACGCAGACGCCGTTCTAGAGCTCGAGAAGTTGTGCGGATGTAGTGCCGAAGCGATTGCAATTCATGGTCAGACAATCTGGCACAACCCACCGCATTCAACATGGCAGATCGGCAATGGCTCTGCACTGAGCGCGTTGCTGAAAAGACCTGTCGTGAGTGATTTTCGCTCGGCAGATGTAGCACGGGGTGGTCAGGGGGCTCCTCTGGTTCCTGTCTTTGACCATGCAACTCTTACCGACGACACGCAAAACCGCATTGCTCTCAATATTGGAGGGATGGCCAACATCACACTGTTGCCCGCAAGCGGAAGCCTCGATAGCCTTCTTGCATTTGATACCGGGCCGGGAAATGTGTGGATCGATGCAGGATCCATACTAACGTTCGGTAAGAAGTATGACCATGATGGATCAATCGCGCGCGCTGGACGCGTGATTACGCCTATGCTGGCCGAGATGAAGACCATGCCATACTTCGCCGCAGAGCCGCCAAAGTCTACTGGACGTGAGCTCTTCACCCTCCAGGAGGCAAAACGGCTGATAACGAAGTATTCGCACCCATCGAGCCCCCTCGAAGATGTTGTCACAACTATGACCGAGCTTACAGCATGGTCTATTGCAGATCACGTAACCCGATATGCACCAAATGCCCAGCAGGTACTCGTCTCCGGAGGGGGCTCGCAGAATTCCTTCCTGATGGAACGTATAGCAGCTCTGCTCGAAGAGAACCATTCTACTGCCAAACTTGTTGAGCATCTACACTGGCAGGAGAAAGAAGCCATGGCGTTTGCCTACCTAGGCTTTCTCACACTGTCTGGACGTCCAGGAAATGTTCCGAGCGTTACAGGTGCAGACGGCCGTGTGATACTTGGCTCTGTTTCCCGTGCTTGTGTTTTGTAATTTTGCGCCCACGTTTTCGGCAGGCTGTGTCTGCCCTTTTTCTCTCAACCACCATTGAGTTCGAACTATGAGCTTCAACCTACAATTCTCTGAAACACACGAAATGATTCGCGAAACTGCACGCCAGTTTGCGAAGGATGAAGTAGCACCAACATCGATCGAGCGCGATAAGTCTGGTGAATTCCCGACTGATATCATCAAGAAGCTCGGCGAGCTCGGATTTCTCGGAATGATGGTTTCGCCTGAATGGGGCGGCTCTGGCCTGGACGCACTCAGCTACGTGATTGCGATGGAAGAGATCTCGGCCGTTGATGCATCGGTTGGTGTTGTGATGTCGGTGAACAACTCGCTTGTCTGCTGGGGACTCGAGTCATACGGTACAGACGAGCAAAAAGAGAAGTGGCTGCGTCCGCTAGCAACAGGACAGGTCCACGGCGCATTCTGTCTTAGTGAACCTGAGGCAGGTTCCGATGCTACGTCACAAAACACAACTGCAGAAAAAGTAGACGGCGGATGGGTGCTCAACGGAACAAAGAACTGGATCACCAATGGTACAACAGCCAGCACGTATCTCGTGATGGCGCAAACCAATCGCGAACTGCGTCACAAGGGCATTACATGTTTCATTGTAGAGCGCAGCGCTCCCGGCTTCGAGCCTGGACTCAAGGAAGACAAGCTCGGTATCCGCTCCAGTGATACGTGCTCGATCGGTCTTACAAACGTGTTCGTCCCGGATGATCAAATCTTGGGCGGCGTAGGCATGGGCTTTAAGATCGCTATGGAGTCTCTGAACGGTGGTCGTATCGGTATTGCTGCGCAAGCGCTTGGTATTGCCAAGGGTGCAACAGATGCTGCGATCGTGTACTCAACACAGCGCAAGGCGTTCGGTAAGCCTATTGCAGACCTTCAGGCAATTCAGCTCAAGTTGGCAGACATGGCAACACGCCTCGAAGCTGCCCGTATGCTTACTTACCGCGCAGCGTATCTCAAGGACCAGCATCAGAACTACATCAAGGCAGCGGCCCAGGCAAAGCTCCTTGCATCACAAACTGCTGTGCACAATGCTCTTGAAGCAATTCAGGTTCACGGCGGCTACGGTTATGTGCGTGAGTATCTGGTTGAACGCTATCTGCGCGATGCGAAGATCACGGAGATCTACGAAGGCACCTCTGAGATTCAGCACATCGTTATCGCTCGCGAACTGCTCAAGGAACTGTAACGGTTCCGTTACGGCAGACGTGCACCAAGCTTGATCTCCCATAAGCGCTGGAAACGCGTGATGTTTCCAGTGTTGTTGACCGACCGGGAGATATCAAGGTTGAAGTAGCGCATTGCATCGGCGTTATTCAACACCGTAAACGGAACAGTTACGGTGATGGTGCTGTTGCCTGCAAAGTCGCTTACTTGTCCGGTGAGACGGTAGACAACATCGCTGAAGAGCTGACCCGATACAGTGAGCTGGGTTTGGGACATGTCTGCTCCGAGGTCCATCTGCACAGACTGCACCAAGCCCCCTACCCCACTGAGCAAATCGCCAAGTGCACTCGTTGCTACAGCAGAGAGCGAGGCGTTTACTTCGTTTACGAGATTGCCCTGTCCGGTCGATGTCAACTCGTCCTGCGTGCGGCCCAGCAGCAGCATCATAAGTGCATCACCAGTGACCTTTGCAGAGTCGCCTTCCTGTTTACGCTGGTTACGATAGTATGACCACCGAGCGATTGGACGCTGTTTGGTACCGGAGATGTCAATCACCACTTGATAGGCCTCCGGTTCGTTGGTCTGGGCATTCATGCGCCTACCATTATACACGGCTTTGAGGTCCAAGGTAGGATTGCCAAGACCGCCTTGTGTAAAGTCTAACGTGCCACTCGTTGAAAACGGCTTGTAGAACTTATACGTCGATGCACCTTCTCGCACCCGCACACGTCCGGTCATGTTCGTGGAGTTATCTACGAATCTCCCGGTTATGACAAGGGGCTTTGAAACATCTACAGGCTCGAGATCTGCGATGAGAATTTCGGCAAAGCCAAGCACCATCGTCATTAGCGTTCTGCCACGCAGATAGATGTTTACGTTAAACCGGAGAATATCCGAGAATGATGCAGTTGTTGACTTAATAACATCGGTTACCATTTCTGCTGCAGTCATTCGATCAGCAACTGCGGATGTGTCCGACACCCTGCGCACAGCTGTTGTGTCTAGCACAGACCGTGCCGATGCAGAACGCTCCTTTGTGCGCTGGTAGGTAAAGGCCGAGTACTTTACCTTCGAGCCTGCTCGATCTTGAGGGAAGATCACATCAGCATAGAGCACATCGACGTCGCCAGAGAGAACTGGAGCATCGAGTGGACCATAGAACATGATCGGTTTGTTAGAACCGCTGGCAACAACGATATCTCCAAAGACCTTAGGATTGCGCACCTGCGAGCCTTTGTTCATGATCAGGATGCCCTTTGAGATCACGTTAAAGTCAACACGTGAAACAGACAATCCATCAAACGTAACAACTCCGTTTGCAAGAGCCGCCCCACCTCTGCGATCTCGATCCAGGTTCCGCACACGGATCGTATCGAGATGAAGCTTTGATCCTTCAAGATGCAGCGATCCTTCTGCACGGTATACGATGTTGGTTGGCGATGCTAGGAACGTGGCATTTTTAAACACTGCGGATCCGCCAAGTTCAAGGTTCTCGGGAAGTGTACCGCGCATGGTCACCATGCCGTTCGCGACGCCCTGCACGCGCTCTACAGCTGGCAGAAATGGCTCTACTGCTGCAAGTGCAAGCTGAGTAGCCTTGAGATCAATATCAATCACTCCGCCGTTCACGATACGCTGCTGTACATTTCGAAGTCCAAGATCGAACGGTAGGTGGCGCACATCGATCGAGAGTGTGTTCGGTGCATTTTGGATGCGCTTGTTTGCGATGCTGAGCTTACCAATGATGTCTTTGTTTGCATAGCGCACGGATGCGCTGAGCGAGCCGATAAGCTCGTGATTATACTCGATATCTTCAGCGCGCATTCGCATTGATGCAACAGGGTTCTCCCACGAGCCGTTGACATACATGTCTAGGTCTGCTATGCGACCGTCAAGAAACGTTAGCGGATGTCCCTCTTCTAGATCTACGAATCTGCTTACATCACGCAGGTTGAAGTCCGTAACCTGCAAATGGAGGTTGGAGAATTGTTCGAGTGAACACACCCCTTCAACCGACACAACCTCGCCATCTCTTCGCCGAAGTGCAAGCCCCGTAACATCGAATGTTTGATTCCGCACGTGCACCTTGGCGTCATGCAGGGAAACCCATTCAAGTTTCTTTTGCTTGTTGATTGTTGTAGCTATTGTATCGATCAGAAGTGTTATCTGTCCATTGCGATAGATTGATGTTAGCCCAACATGGGCGTCAATGCCATTTGTATTGCCGCTAACGCTCGTGTAGAGTGCCGAGTCGTTTCCGCGGACAACGATCTTTGGAGTGGAGAATGTATTGTCGTTGACAACGATTTTGCGGCGACACTCGGCAGAGAGATCGATAAACTCTACTGCAGGAACAGAATCACGTATGCTATAGCGTAGCTCGGCTTTGGCTGTGCATGGGTCTGCAAAGATTGCCGTCGAATCGGCACGCATAAGAAAATCGGTGATGGCCACGTCATCAGCAAAGAGCTCAATGCGAGTTGAATCTGCTACCAGCCTGCCTCTTACTGATGATCGGGTTGAAAATGTAGACTGCTTCAGGAAGATATTGAAGGGCGAAGCATCGACAAGTTTTACGTCGAACGCAACGTTAAGCGGCCCAACATCCAGCTTACGATACTCAACTACTGCGTCATTAGTTTCCGTGAATGGCCGCACCCGCTTCATTGCTGTTGCGGCGATTAGCGGCGTTACCTCCGAAATCGATCTGATCAACCTCGATGGTGTATACTCACCAGTAAGGGCTATCTGTGCGAAGGGGGCTGTGATATTCAGGCTCCGAATTCCATTTACAAGACTGCTGGAAAGATCCAGCGTAAATGGCAACAGTGCGCGGTCTTCGAGTGAGAATTCCGTCACTCTGGCGCGCACAGTACCCAACACGTCGTCAAGCGTAAGCCCCTTTGCATCAATCTGTAGAACCCCAGAAAAACCGGTTGGTAGGGAAGAGCTCTCAAACAACCTGCTGAAATCAAGACCCTCCATTTCAGTCTGGAGCTTGTATGCCAGCTCACTGCTGCGAGCATCGATCGTACCGGAGACAGCGAACACTTGCCGCAGCATGTCATCATAGGCAGCTTCATCGGGATCTATCGATATCGGAGTTACATCAACGCGCAGTGTGTCGATGTTCGTGATGCCTTCTTCTTCGGCTGAGATTCGAATTGTTCCGGAGCGAACCAGCCGATCGGCAATGGTTGATCGCTGAAGATCTACACTGTATGAGCCTTGCAGCTCAGCCAGTGTAAATCCTCTTCCGCGAATCTCTACCCTGCCGTTTAGGTCGCATGTGCCGAACGATGGATCGATGCGGGCAAGGTTGCCGTTTCGGACATCGGCAAACAAGCTATAGGCCATGGGAGATGTATTGAGGTGCAGCGTCATCTCGCCTTGAATCTCTCCCATGTCGTCGCGTCCGTTTATGGCAAACCATAATGAGTCGGACGGATGCCCCTTCATTTCGACATGCCTTACATGCGTCGCTCCAATAAATGCAAGGTCTGGAAGCGACAAGAACTGCATTCTCTGCCGAACTTCTGCATACCTAGCATGTGAATCATGAAGCAGAACATGCAGGAATAGCGGCGAGCTTCCATCCAGACCGGTGATGTCAACACTCCCTTTGAGTTTGGCACTGCCTGCATGGAGGTTCATGTTGCTGATGTAGACGCGATCGCCGGAGTAGAGTACATCGCTATCCAACGAATACGACTCTCGAACATCCAGGAACGGTAGCACATAGCGGATGTCTGGTCCGTAGACCGACCGAGCGTCCACGTGCGCCCAAAGCGGATGTGAGCGCAGCACATCAGCAGATAGACCATCCTTCTCAAGATTAACACCGAGCATCTCGCCCTTAAGGGCGATCGACGTATTCGGCATCTCGAGTGTAAGAGCGGCAATTCGCACGCCCCCTGACCAAAGTCGAACGGCGCACGATGCATGCTGTATGTTCAACTGCGGAGAGAGCTCGTCGCGAAGCGAAAGGTCGTGAATCACCACTTCGTATTCGTGCTTTCCAAGATCAAGAAGCGTAGAGAGCTTCACCTGCACATTGCGCAATGCAAGATGACTGGGGTCGAACACGTGCATCGGGGCGCGCGATACGGTCTGGTCTCGAACGTTAATCGTACCATCCACGATCGACACATCGCGAAGCCTGAGCAAAAGGTTGGATGGACTTGATGGCGTTGTGTCGCTGGAAGAGCTGATGCGCGAGAAATTCCATACGCCGTCTTTTCCACGGACCAGATTGATCGTGGGACGCACAAGTGATAACTGATTCACGGCCGTGGTGTGCCCCACCAGTGCGGCAATGTCATATGCAACGCGGAGCTCTTGGGCATCAAGCAGCGTGGAGCCCATGACGGTTAGATGCGGACGCTTGATAACGATTCCGCGGAACACGTCAATCTGAACATCATCGCAAGTGAAGGTCCCGTTGATCTGGGAGTTCACAATGCTGAGAATCTGTTTTGTGAGAAACCTACGACCGGTATCGGTCTGCACGAACAATACCGCTCCGGCGGCCAAGATCACCAGGCACATTGCAATGTTAAACACAGTACGAAGCAACGCGACCGCAAACCGGCGCATTGGTCTGCGCTGGTCTACGGTCGGAGTGCTGTTGTGTTCTTCAATTGTCATGCAACATGCCGTACGTATTCAGAACGGCTCAGGACGATTACTCGCCTTGTGCCTTAGTATACTTTGCCTCACCTGCATCGTTCCACAGAAGCTCCACATGCAGCCATTCAACATTTGCTGCTGTAAGCTCTGTAAGAACACCAAGCGCATCCTGACGGGTAATCGGAGCTTCGGCAACATATCTGCAGCGGAAATGATCGACCATCAGGATATCCGGTGTTGGACCAGGCCACACCTTGGTACCACGGTTCGACATCAGGCGTAGTGTAAACCCGCCCACCTGCTGCGGCATTGCTGGAAGTCCGTCGTGATGAACAAATACATCAAGTCCAACGCAGTCCCAGCTCGACATTGACTTGTGGCTAAGGGGCTTGGATTCTGCCGCTGCGGCAGTTGCTACCGATTCTGTATTAGTTACCGTTGGGAGGTTCGCAATGATTGCATCGGTGTATTCCGAGGTAGAAGCCGTACCGCCGAGGTCGCGTGTCTTCACACCACTTGCAAGTGTGGCCGTCATGGCTTGCTCGATAGCTTGCGCATAGCCGATGTATCCCATATGCTGGAGCATCTGGATTGACGAAATCAGAATAGCTGTTGGATTGGCCAGCCCCTTCCCTGCAATGTCGGGTGCCGAACCGTGAACAGCTTCGAAGACGGCACATGTCTTGCCGATGTTACCACCAGGCGCCACACCCAAACCACCAACGATACCGGCGCAAAGGTCACTCACGATATCACCATAAAGGTTCGGAAGTACCAGAACGTCGAACTGTTCCGGACGGGCCACGAGCTGCATGCAGCAGTTGTCTACGATGATATCATCGGATGCGATCTCAGGGTATTCTGCAGCTACTTCATGGAACACTTCAAGCCAGAGACCATCTGTGATCTTGTGAATGTTTGCCTTGTGCACGCATGTTACACGCTTACGTCCAAGCTTACGCGCTTCTTCGAACGTGTAGCGGATAACTGCTTCGCAGCCCTGACGGGTAATAAGCTTTAAGCACTGCGCAACGTTAGCGGTTTGAAAGTGCTCGATGCCCGCATAGGTGTCTTCGATGTTTTCGCGAACAATAAGAATGTCTACATTCGAAAATCGTGTTTCTACGGCTGGCATCGACTTTGCAAGACGCACGTTAGCATAGAGCTCCAGGGCCTTGCGGATAGTTACGTTCACCGATTTGTGTCCACCGGCAACTGGCGTGGTTGTTGGCCCCTTGATCGCAATACCATTGCGCTTGATGCTTTCAAATGTTGCTTCTGGAACTCCTTGTCCAGTGGCTTCTATTGCTCCGAGTCCTGCAAGTGCCCGTTCCCACTGGATTGGCACGCCTGCGGCTTCAAAGACGCGAACGACGCTGTCGCAAATTTCCGGACCAATTCCATCTCCCTCGATCAGCGTTATTGTGCGATTACTCATGTTGTGATTACCTCAATGAAAATGTTCGTTGTCGTTCTAGAATGTATTCAGAGCACAGCCTTATAGTGCCTCTACAACCACTGCGCTCGCTTCACCGCCACCGATGCAGAGTGTAGCGAGTCCGTAGCGTTTTCCATGACGCTTCAGCGCGTAGAGCAAAGTTGTGAGCACGCGCGCACCTGAGGCACCGATAGGATGACCGAGAGCAACGGCGCCGCCATGTACATTCACCTTTTCTCGTGGAATCGACAGCTGCTGCTGTGCGGCAAGCGTAACAACAGCAAAAGCCTCGTTGATCTCGAAGAGGTCAATATCTTCTACCGTTATTCCGGCCTTCTCAACCGCCCTCTTGATGGCATCAACCGGCGCAGTGGTGAACCAGATCGGATCCTGCGCAAACGAAGCCTGGCCCAGAATGCGGGCCATTGGCTTGAGACCGTGCTCTGCTACAGCCTTTTCCGAAGCAAGGACAAGTGCCGCAGCACCATCGTTGATCGTTGATGCATTTGCAGCCGTCACTGTTCCGTCCTTCTTGAACACCGGCTTTAGTGCCGGGATCTTGTCGAACTGTACCTTGGTTGGCTCTTCGTCTGTGTCAACGATTACATCGCCTTTGCGAGTCTTTACTGTTACGGGCGCGATCTCATCGGCAAAGACACCGTCTGCCTGAGCTTGCTGCGCGCGCTTGTAGGACTCAATAGTAAACTCATCCTGCATATCGCGAGTGATGCCGCATTCCGAGGCACATACTTCGGCTGCGTCTCCCATCGGAACCTGATTATAGACATCCCACAAGCCGTCCCACTGCATCAGGTCTACCATGCGGGCATTGCCAAACTTTACACCCTTACGTGAATCAAGCATCGCATGGGGCGCGTTGGTCATCGACTCTTGTCCGCCAGCGATCACGATATCTGCATCGCCGCATCGAATTGCCTGATCGGCCAACATCACCGACTTCAGTCCCGAACCACAGACCTTGTTAATCGTCATCGCCGGAACACTCTTCGGCAAACCGGCAAAGATCACTGCCTGGCGTGCGGGGGCCTGTCCAACGCCACCAGCGAGCACGTTGCCCATGATCACTTCGCTCACTGCTTCGCCCGGAACGCCACTGCGTTCAAGAGCAGCCGAAATTGCCACTGCGCCAAGCTGCGGGGCTGAGAAATCGCTCAGTGATCCGAGCAATGAACCAATAGGAGTGCGGGCAGCCGAGATGATATACGTCATGGGGCGACTCATTTTTTGTGGTGTATGGGGAAAACTAGAGTCACAAATTTACCATTTCAGACGTCATGGGAACGCCTAGACTTTCTCAAAGGCACTTCTCTTCCGTAAATTCGCGGGTCTACGTCCAAAACGTAGCAGTTCACTTACTGAGATCATTTACTCGGATCATCGCATGAATAAGGGTCGCATCGTCCAGGTTATTGGTCCCGTCATTGACGTGGAATTCACCAATGGCCATATCCCAGCCGTTCTCAACGCGCTCACGATCGAGCGTTCTTCGCCAGAAACCGGTGCGAAGGAAACTCTCGTGTGCGAAGTACAGCAGCACCTCGGAGAAGACCGTGTGCGAGCGATCGCAATTGATTCCACGGACGGGTTGGTTCGCGGAATGGAAGCGGTGGACACCGGAGCACCTATCACCGTTCCAGTAGGTCCGGCCGTGCTCGGCCGCCTGATCAACGTGGTTGGTCATGGAATCGATAACAAGCCAGAGATCAAGAGCGACAAGAAATGGTCAATCCACCGTCAGTCGCCGGCGTTCTCGAGCTTGTCTACACAAAAGGAAATGTTCGAAACGGGCATCAAGGTTATCGACCTTATCGAGCCGTTCACCAAGGGCGGCAAGACAGGCCTCTTCGGTGGTGCCGGTGTTGGTAAGACGGTTATCATTCAGGAGCTCATCCACAACATCGCTAAGCAGCACGGTGGTTATTCCGTGTTTGCTGGTGTTGGTGAGCGTACGCGTGAAGGAAATGACTTGTATCTGGAAATGACGGAATCAGGTGTTATTGACAAGACAGCACTTGTGTTTGGTCAGATGAACGAACCACCAGGAGCCCGCGCCCGCGTAGCTCTTACGGCTCTTACGATGGCTGAGTATTTCCGTGATGAAGAAGGTCGCGACGTTCTTCTTTTCGTTGACAACATCTTCCGTTTCACGCAGGCAGGATCTGAAGTTTCAGCTCTTCTCGGTCGTATGCCTTCGGCTGTGGGATATCAGCCAACGTTGGCCACAGAAATGGGTGCACTCCAAGAGCGCATCGCTTCAACGGACCGCGGCTCAATCACATCGGTGCAGGCCGTGTATGTTCCTGCTGATGACTTGACTGACCCAGCTCCTGCGAACACGTTCTCTCACTTGGATGCTACCACAGTGTTGAGCCGTTCGATCGCCGAGCTTGGTATCTATCCTGCTGTTGATCCTCTGGACTCAACATCGCGTATCCTTGACCCGCTCATCATTGGCGACGAGCACTATACAACGGCGTCACGTGTTAAGCGTATCCTTCAGACCTACAAGGATCTTCAGGATATCATCTCGATCCTTGGTATGGATGAACTCTCCGACGAAGACAAGCTCACCGTGTATCGCGCTCGTAAGATTCAGCGCTTCTTCTCACAGCCATTCCACGTTGCTGAGCAGTTCACAGGCTTTGCAGGCCGCTACGTGAAGATCAACGATACGATCGCCGGCTTCAAGGCCATCCTCGATGGCGATGTAGATGAAGTACCGGAAGGCTTCTTCAGCTACAAGGGTACGCTGGACGAAGTATTGGAATCATACAAGAAGTCTCAGAACTAATCGTATGGCAGACCGCATACTTTCCATCAGCATCGTAACTCCAAGCCAAACGGCGTTCGAGGGCAAGGCACTTTCGGTTGCTGTGCCCGGCACGCATAGTCCGTTTCAGGTTTGGTACAACCACGCCCCGATCATTTCATCGCTCGACATCGGCGTTATGAAGATCGAAGACGAGAACCATAACGTTAGTTACTACGCCGCACGCGAAGGCTTTATCGAAGTGCTCAAGAACAATGTGAACATCGTTGTTCAGGAGTTTGTGCCTGCTTCGCAGATCAATGCAGAAGACGCCGAGGCAGATCTTGCCAGTGCCCGTGATGCTTCTAGTACCGGAGACCGTCAGTCACGTACCCAGTCTCTTAATGAGATTCATTGGGCCGAGGCTCGTCTTCGCGCAAGCAGGCTTCAGCGCGAGTCGGCCTAACACAACAATTATATCGATGTGGACAAGGGGCTTCCGTAACTGGAAGCCCCTTTTGTATTTTTGCAGATGCGAACCGACAAAATCCTCTATGAAGGCATCACGTTCGATGATGTCCTGCTGATTCCCCGGTATTCATCAACACTTCCGCGTGATGCGAGCACACATGCATCGCTCACGAAAGGCATAACGCTTCGCATTCCGATCGTGAGTGCAGCAATGGATACGGTTACTGAATCTGCCATGTCTATCGCGCTGGCTCGCGAAGGCGGCATAGGCATCATTCACAAGAACATGTCCATCGAACGTCAGGCCGAGGAAGTGGACCGCGTTAAACGGTCGGAAAGCGGCATGATCCGCAAGCCGATCACAATGCGCAGCACAAGTACAGTGCGCGACGCGCAGGAACTGATGGCCAAGTACAAGGTTTCGGGCTTCCCCGTAACTGATGATGCAGGACTCCTTATTGGTATCGTTACCAACAGAGACCTTCGGTTTGCTCAGGATGTAGATGATTCCGTTGCAAACATCATGACAAATACCGGTCTCATCACGGCTCCGCTGGGCACCACGCTCGAAGAGGCAGAGCGAATTCTGCATAAGCACAGAATCGAGAAGCTCCCTATCGTGGATCAGGCTGGAAAACTTGTTGGGCTGATGACGGTAAAGGATATATCAAAGAAGCAGAAGCATCCTCATGCTGCCAAGGATGACCAAGGTAGACTCATCGTTGGTGCAGGTGTGGGAATCGCTCAGGATACGCTGGACCGTGTAGCCGCGCTCGTCGAGGCTGGGGTAGACGTTGTGGTGGTAGACACAGCACACGGCCACACAAAAGGGGTTATCCAAACGGTCAGCGCCGTAAAGGCCGCTCATCCAAGTGTCAATGTGATCGCTGGAAACATCGGAACCGGAGAAGCCGCCCAAGCTCTCATTGATGCCGGTGCAGACGGCGTGAAGGTTGGCATTGGTCCTGGGTCGATCTGCACAACGCGTATCATTGCCGGTGTTGGCGTTCCACAGATCAGTGCCATTATGAACGTTGCAGAAGTAGCGTCAAGGCACGGGATACCGGTGATTGCCGACGGTGGCATTAAACAGACTGGTGACGTGGCAAAGGCCATCGCAGCTGGTGCCGATACCGTGATGGTAGGCGGCATGCTAGCTGGACACGAAGAATCACCAGGCGAAAAGGTTCTCCTCGAAGGACGCGCCTATAAGACATATCGCGGCATGGGATCTCTTGGTGCGATGAATCAGGGCTCTGCCGACCGGTACTTCCAGGACGTCGAAGACGAGATCAAAAAGCTTGTCCCAGAAGGCATCGAAGGACGCGTTCCATTCAAGGGCAATGTCAACGACACGATCTATCAGCTCGTTGGCGGGCTTCGTGCGGCAATGGGCTACTGCGGATGTTCAACCATCGAAGAAATGAAGTCGGATGCGCGGTTTGTGCGCATGACGGCAGCCGGACTTCGTGAGTCACATCCGCATGACATCATCATCACCAAAGAATCTCCGAACTACTACACGCGATAACTATGGCCACCTCCAGAGCCCAATTCAACGCTGCCACAGAGCGCCTAGCATCAATCCGTAAGGGGCTTGCAGCTCACAAGGTCGATGCATACGTCATAGCCCATACGCCGAGCCTGAGATACCTGACTGGATTTTCGGGGTCGTATGCTATGGCTATCGTGACAAAGAAGAACATACACTTCTTTACAAACGATCTGTACGAAGTACAGGTGCAGAAAGAGCTGCACAAGCTGGACGGACTCAAGGTCTATATCAATCGCGATCCGTGGAGTCTTGTTGCCGCTCAGCAGATCAACAAGACCTGGAAGAACGTTGGCTTCGACTCGGGACGTCATAGTCATGCCGGATACCTCGGAATGAAGAAGGCATTGAAGGGATCAAAACTTGTTGATATCCCGGGCTTTATCGATGGCCTGTTGCTTGCGAAGAGCAGTTCCGAGATCAAGAGCATCGCAGCTGCGGCCCAGATTACTAGCACAGCTTATGAGCGCATGCTGGGTATGGTGCGTCCAGGAATGACCGAACGTCAGATCGCAACATTCCTTGCTACAACAACACGCGAGCTGGGATCTGAGAAAGACGCCTTCGACATCATCGTTGTGGCAGGGGCTCGCAGTGCTATGCCGCACGGACGCGCCAGTGATGCGAAGATCAAGAAGGGCGATGTGATCACTGTGGACTTTGGATGCTGTGTTGACGGTCTCTACAGTGATATGACAAGAACGTTCTGTGTTGATACACCGAAAAAAGCTGTCATCGACGTTTTTTCAGTTCTCTATGATGCCCACATGACGGCTCTTGATGCAGCTGTTTCGGGTGTG
Organism: Patescibacteria group bacterium; assembly: GCA_044238605.1. Taxonomy (GTDB): domain Bacteria; phylum Bacteroidota; class Ignavibacteria; order Kapaibacteriales; family Kapaibacteriaceae; genus UBA10438. Next base: position 50,874 of record JBIICY010000008.1, on the reverse strand, counting down.
ACCGGTGCCGAACTGGATGCCGCTGCACGCAACGTTATTTCTCGTGCAGGATATGGCGACTACTTCCGTCACTCGCTTGGCCACGGCCTTGGATACGAAGTCCACGAGCATCCACGCGTTTCGTACACCAACAAGCATGAACAGATTCCGACGAACTGCGTCGTTACTATCGAACCAGGAATCTATCTGCCGGGCAAGTTCGGGATGCGCATCGAAGACGATGTTGTGGTAACTCCTAAGGGTGCGCAGATCTTGACCACTGCTCCACGAGAATTGGTGATCGTCTAACCCATTATGTCGAATCAACGCGTTCTTGTTTTTGCCTACTACTTCCCTCCAATGGGACTTAGCGGTGTTCAGCGTGTTAGTAAGTTCATGAAGTACCTTCCCGACGTGGGATGGCAGCCGCATGTGATTACAACGGGCCCAACAGCGTATTATGCGCACGATGAATCACTGCTCACCGATCTTGAGGATCGTGACATACTGATTTATCGCACAGAGGGGAAAGACCCCAATAGCCTGCTCAAAGATCAGGGCACGATCAAAATGCCCCGTGAGTTTGTTCGCAAGATCCTCCGACGGCTAAGCGACACGTTCTTTATTCCCGACAATAAGAAGGCCTGGGCACAACAGGCGCTTGCTGTTGCACGCGACCTTGTACAGCAGTATGAGTATGAAGCGATCTTTGTGAGCGGTCCGCCGTTTTCCTCAATGATGGCCGCTGCCACGCTAAGCAAGGAAACAGGTATTCCGCTGATTGTGGACTATCGTGACTTATGGGTAGGCAATCAGTTTCACTTCTACCCAACGCTGTGGCACTCAAACAAACATCAGCAGCTTGAACGCGAAGTGCTCTCTGTTGCTTCTCGTGTTACCGTTACGAACCGTCGCATCAAAGAGCATCTCATTGCGCGCTATAACTTTCTGCGCTCAGACGAAGTTGCCATCATTCCGCACGGTTATGATCCTGCAGACTTTGTGCAGGTAAGCCCCTTTCCTCGTGAAGATTCTGCATTTCGTTTGACCTATGCAGGTATCTTCTACGATGTTGTATCCCCGATCCCTTTTTTCAAGGCGGTAAAGAAGGTTATCACCGAGAATCCAACAATCAAGCTGGACCTGCAGTTTGTTGGTCTGCTCCGCGATGAATACAAGAAGGCAGCAAAGAAGTACCGCATTGATGCATTGATCACCGATCATGGATACTGTGAGCACGGCGACTCAGTACGGCATCTACTCTCGAGTGATGCGCTCTGGATGATGGTTGGTAACACGCGCAACGCCGATACGATCTCCAGTGCAAAGCTCTACGAATACATGGCATCGCGTAAACCGCTTCTGGTAAGCGTTCCCGACGGCATACTTCGCAAAGATGCTCAGCGATATGGGGCTGCATGGATCACAGAGCCCGACGACGTTGACGCGATAGCAACAAGCATCGTCGAAATGTATACAGCGTGGAAACAGGGCCGTATGCCAAAGCCTAACGAAGACGTCATTGCTTCGCATAACCGCGCGCACCTTACCGAACTGCTGGCAAAGCAATTCGGCATGAGTGCACGTGTGATCTAACGTCGACCCTTAGTTGGACCGTACGTGGTCCAGCAGAATCTCTGCTACGTCGCGAACAACTACAGTGTCGGTCTTCTCAGCGGCCTTGACGCCATCGGTAATCATCGTGGCACAGAACGGACAGTTAACAGCGATCGTTTCCGCTCCGGTAGCAAGGAGCTCATTGGTACGCGTAATGTTCACACGGTCTCCAACATGCTCTTCCATGAACATGCGTCCGCCGCCAGCACCGCAGCACAGCCCCCTGTCGCCTGATCGTGCGGGCTCGAGGATTGTAAGGCCAGGTACGTTTTCTATGGCCGCTCGTGGCGCCTCAAACTCGTTGTTGTATCGCCCGAGATAGCACGAGTCATGATACGTGATCGCCTCTGATGATGCGGATGATCGGTCGATCACCAACCTACCACTTGCGATAAGCTCCTGTATGAACTGCGTGTGGTGAAGGATCTCAGCAGAGAATCCATACTGCGGATACTCATTCTTTAACGAGTTAAAGCAGTGCGGACAGGTGGCTACGATCTTCGTGACATTATAGCGCTGGAAGGTTTCTACGTTGGTCTTGGTAAGCATGTCTGCCAGGTACTCGTTACCAGTTCTGCGCGCAACATCACCTGTGCAGTTCTCTTCTGTTCCCAGGATACGGAAATCAACTCCGGCGATCTGCATCAACTCTGCGAAGGCCTTGGTGGTCTTCTTTGCACGTTCGTCATAGGATCCAGCACATCCAACCCAGAAGAGCACTTCCATCGACGAATCTTCTGCGGCCGTTTTGATTCCCATTCCGTCTGCCCAGTTTGCACGATCGGCCTGTCCGAAGCCGCCCCATGGCACAGAGTTGTTTTCCATGTTGCCGTAGATATCCGGAAGCAGTGCCGACTCATCGTTGAACATCGACTCCATCATCACCATTGACCTACGCATACCAACGATCGCTGGTACGTGTTCAATGTTCACTGGACATTCCTGCATACATGCACCGCATGTTGTACACGCCCACAAGGCATCGGGATTCACGTAGTCGCCGATGAGCTTCTTGTCCCACACGGCCTGCTCATCGGTTGTAAGCTCTTCGTTATTCTGCTTTTTGAGGATCAACGGCGCTTTGTCCATCGTACGGTCATGAATCGCAATGATCACTCCACGAGGATCGAGCACCTTGCCCGTCTGGTTTGCCGGACACACGCTTGTGCAGCGTCCGCAATGCGTACATGTGTACCCGTCAAGCAACGACTTCCAAGAGAGATCTTCAATATCAACAACACCAAATTTTTCAACGCCCTCTTCTTCAAAGTCGATTGGCTGCATTGCATTGGAAGGGGCTAACGGACCCAGGAAGACGTTTGGTATAGACGTTAGAACGTGCAGGTGTTTCGAGTACGGCAGGTAGTTCATAAACGACAGAATCAACACGCAGTGCATCCACCATGCAATCTCATACACGATGTGCGTGCCACCGCTACCCAACATGCCAGCCAATGCATGGCCAAACGGACCGCTCACAGGGCGCACTGCCCATGAGTAGTCGCCCGATGGCATTTGACCGCGAAGCGCATTCTCGATAAACAGCGAGCTCACGATAGTAAATATCGTTAGTAGAATCATCCCGGCTTCAACTTTCTCATGCTCTACCTGCAGGCGTTTAACTTTTGTAACGTACCTGCGCCATAGCGACATCATCGTACCAACGATGATAAGAAGGCAAAAAACATCTGTCAGGATTGAGACCACGCTATAGATCGGTCCGAGAATATTCAGCGACCATCCTTCATGGAATCCATCAAGGATCATTTCGATAACAGAGAACAACAGGATCAGAAAGCCCCAGAAAATCCCCGCGTGAATCGGCCCTGCTACTTTGTCACGTAGGATCTTGCTTTGACCAATACCTACAACAAGTGTAGTCTTGATGCGCTCTCCAATGCGATCAAACCTGTTATCCGGCTTTCCTACATTGAGCCATGCGATAAGGCGCATAGCACTGCGGGAAAAAATGCCGAAGGCTGCGGCAAGAATGATCACAAAAACGATGTTCTTTACTTCCATGCGATGGTCTCCAGATAGTCGTGCAAAAATACCAAAGAGTAACTTTGTGCACTTGGCATACCTACAGGAGAATCAATGGGCAGAGTAGTTCGTGTTTCAGAAGCTATCGCGTCGATACAGTCTGGCCATAGTCTCTACATCCACAGTGTTGCCGCAGCACCACAGACGCTTATCCACGAGCTCGTGCGTCAGGCAGAGCGTTTGCGTGATGTACGCATCATTCATCTCCATACTGAGGGTCCGGCACCATATGCAGACCCAGTGTATGCCGAGAGCTTCCGCGTAACATGTCTCTTTATCGGCGGCAACATGCGCAAGGCCGTTCAGGAAGGTAGAGCAGATTATGCACCTGTGTTTCTATCAGAAATCCCACAGTTGTTTCGATCAAGAACGATCCCCGTTGATGTTGCATTGATCAATGTCTCGCCCCCTGACCAGCACGGGTTCTGTTCACTCGGAGTAACCGTCGAGGCTGCGCATGAGGCCCTACACTCTGCCAGCATTGTGATTGCACAAGTCAATCCCAGGATGCCGAGAACACACGGTGATGCACTCATCCATCAGGATAAGCTTACCTACATGATAGAGGTGGATGAACCAATCTTTGAGGTCCAGCCTCCAGTGCTTGGTGATGTCGAAACAGCTATTGGCAAACACGTGGCATCTCTTGTTGATGACGGGGCTACGCTGCAGATGGGCATTGGTGCAATTCCCGATGCTGTGCTGCATCAGCTGCATTCGCATAAGAACCTGGGCATACATACAGAGATGTTCAGCGACGGCCTTCTGCCGCTGATCGAGAACAACGTTGTGAACGGATCGCAAAAGACGATTCACCCCAATAAGATCGTGGCAACATTTGTGATGGGGTCAAAGAAGGTCTACGATTTTATCGACGACAATCCCATGATATCAATGCTTGATGTTGCGTACGTTAACAACCCAGCCAATATTCAGAGAAATCCAAAGATGACGGCCATCAACAGCGCTATCGAAGTTGATGTTACCGGGCAAGTGTGCGCCGACTCGATTGGGCCGGCGCCGTATTCAGGTGTTGGCGGACAGGTTGATTTTATGCGTGGCGCTGCACGAGCTGAAGGTGGCAGACCCATCATCGCCCTGCCTTCGCGAACCTCGAGCGGCATCAGCAGGATTACAACACTGCTTAAACCCGGCGCAGGCGTGGTATCAACACGCGCTCATGTGCACTACCTTGTCACTGAGTATGGCGTGGCCTATCTTCACGGCACGTCTTTGCGCGAGCGAGCACAGATGCTCATCAGGTTGGCACATCCTGATGACCGAGAACGTCTGGCGCGCGAAACGCGGGAAGTCTGGAAATTACAGGTCAACGTATAGTGAAGAGTACACCATGATCCTCCCCATTACAGCAGCACTCGGACTATTGACTCCACCTGTCCATAACGCTGCACCAGCATGGATGTATACGGACCAACTGTCGGTGCTTAAACTCGACGCGGTATCCCTCAAAGGAAGGGGGCCGGCAGCCAATCCCCTACTGGATGTGTATGTGGCAATGCCGTATGAGCATCTTCAGTTCACCCCGTATGATGGTTCCTTCGTGGGTGAATACACTCTCCGCATCCGCATACGCGATACCGTTGGTACAACATACATAGACACATCTCTCACGAAGACGATCGTTGAATCGAGCTATACCGTTGTGCGCGGAAAAACAGGCAAATCTGATAACACACAACGGCGATTTACGCTGCCTGCTGGCATCTATGTAATCGATGTACAGGCTCGCGATGTGTTTGGACAGAAGACCTACTCTGCTGAACAACGCCAAACAGTGTATGATCTCAATGCTGAAGCAGATGCCCTGAGTTCGATTCTGTACCTTAGTGAAATCGAACAACGAGGCAATAGGTATACGATTATCCCCTACATCGGCGAACAGATGTGGTCGAATGATCAACGACTCTTTGCATTCTTCGAATACTATACGTCATCAATTCGCAGCCTCGTCGGTTTTACGTGGGATATCTCAAGCTCAGATATGCGCGCACTCGCATCCGGAAGCGCCGAGCCAATGCGTCCTACGGGGCAAGCAACGCAGGCGTTTGTGCCAATAGTGCTCGCGGGAAGACTGATCCCGGGAGAGTACACTCTTGCGATACGTGCTCATCCCGTTAATGCAGATGGCGCAGTTGACACAGCAGACGTGCTGGCATCCACAAGCCGGTCTTACCATGTTCCCCAGTCTATGGCTGGTGAACTCCTGAAGGATCTACGAAAGGCAATCAAGCAGCTGATCTATGTAACTGGACAAGACACGATTGACTCGCTTTTGGCAGCTAGTACGGACGGTGAACGCTTAACGCGATTCGAGAACTTTTGGAAGTCGATAGACCCCACACCAAACAGCGCCAAGAATGAGGCGCTGGAAGAGTACTACGGTCGTATTGAGGTTGCCAACGAGAGGTTTAGGTCGTACAACGAAGGGTGGCTTACTGATATGGGACGTGTGTACATCATCTACGGGGAGCCTCTAACAGTTGAGCGGTTGCTTGGACAAAACAGGCTTACAGTGTTTTCTCGGTGGACGTATCCTAACGGCGTTGTTGTCACATTTGAGGATCCGTCTGGTTTCGGCGACTTTCGTCTGCGCTCTACGCTGCCAGGAAATCCGAAGTACGAATACCGCAGAGCTGGACGATAGACGCATCCTAGGTACTTGATTAAAAAAACAAAGGCGCTTCGGGGATACCCGATGCGCCTTCTTGTTATGTCGAAGACGTAATCGACTGTTGAAGCGCTTAACGCACAACTACGATCGAAAGAACTGCACGATCTGTGCCGTTTGTAGCTACAACATTGTATGTACCAGCTGCTACATTGAGCGAACCGAGTGATACTGTTTCGATACCACTTACAACGCCGTTAAAGACTGTTGCAACTGTTTCGCCAGCAGCATTAACAACTGTGAGCGTAACGTTTTCGTTTGCACGAACGCGGATTGCAGTAGAAGCTGTAACAGGGTTTGAACCAGCAAGTGTCATGCCGATTGAACCTGTCTCGCTTACTACATCTGTTTCTACGCTAGTTGTAACACTCGTACCACGAAGCTGAATCGTCTTATCGCCAGCATTGCTCTTGATTGAGATTGCAGCTGTATATGCCTTTTCCTTTGATGGCCAGAATTGAGCCTTCACAGTGTGCTTGCCATTTGGAGCAACAGTGATCTTGTTGTTCGCATCTGCACGGCCGTCTGTGATGTCGAATTCCGTTACGTCAGCACCAGTGAGATCGATCTCGCTGATCACAAGATCTGCCTTACCAGTATTCGTGATAACGAATGCCTTTTCGAGCTTCTCGTCAACCTTGACATAGCCAAAGTCTACAGATGCAACATTGATGCTGATCTCTGGACGTTCGCCAGCTGGCATCAAATACTTGATGATGCGCTCCATCAGGCTCTTGCGAGCGTTCTGATCATTGCTGTGCTCAACACCGAATGAAGAGAACACTACGCGACCGTCGCCAGGATTCGCGCAACGGATACCAACGATGTTTGCCTTGTTGTTCTCTGTGTAAGCCCAACCGATCGAGTTAGAACCGTTCTTGATTGACATGATGTCTGTGATCTGGCAGTAGAACGGCCAGTTGTTCGTTGGGCGGTTACAGTTCCATGTTCCACCTAGACCAACTTCATCGCCAGCAACTCCAGTAACAGCGAACGGTGTGAGCGTGTTTCCAGTGTAGCGCTGAGTTGATCCACTAAGGTTGAGCCCAAGCGTGCCTGTGAGCCATGCATTTGCTTCTGGATATCCTGGTGATGACTGGTTGTCTGGGTACGTGGCTACGCCAAGACCCATAGGTGCGCTAACGAAAACGCCCTTGCCTGCCTTTGACATCATCTGGGCCAACTGAGCAACGCCTGGGATCAAGAAACGTCCGTCGATGCTGAGAGAGAAGACACCAACATCAAATGATGTAGGGTTGAATGCTTGAAGGATTTCATCTGCTGCTGGAACAAACACAACTTCTTGACCATATGATGATTCAAGAGCTGGGATGTAGTTGCCAACATTGCCTTCCGAGATTCCAGACCATACAACAATCTTTGCACCCTCTGTGAGGTAGCCGAACTGTGCTTTGCCTTCCTTGGCAATACCAGCAACATTCTGCGGTGTAGCAACAAAGTCGATACCGCCGAAGAAAGCGCGTGATCCGCTTGTTGTTGTTACCGTTACCGTTGTAGATGTTCCAGGCTTCAGAGAAATGATGTCCTTATCCATCGAAACAGACCAGCCAGCAGAAGCAAGAGCATCAGCGTTTGCGATGGTAAATGCTACTGGCAGCTCGCTTGTTGTTGGATTTGTAACCTTGATTGTCTGGGTCTTCGAGGCACTACGCCCGATGTATTCCCACTTTGTGCCTTCAACTTCAACGACAGGTTGGAACACAACAAGGTTTGTTCCTGCATTGAGAACTTCCTTTGTAGACGTATTCTGAACGTAGCACACGATGTACTGCATGCCGTCTGGCCATGTAAGACCAGTCTTCTTGTTATACGTAAAGTTGAACGTCTTTTCCTCGTTCGCAGACATCGAGAGAGATGTTCCACCAGCGTTAGGGAGCATCTTGTTCATCGCATCATCGAACTCTGTTTCGCCATTGCTGTTTGCAAGCGTCTGTGGAAGATTTTCGATCACAGCATGATATGTAACAACGGCAACGTGGAGCCTGTGTGTCTTGAGATCAATATTTGTATTGATCTTTACAGTTACGTTACCACCATCTGTTGTCTTGGCTTCTGATACAGTGAGCTTGATCGGGCTCTTCTTTGCGTTATCTGCCTTGATTGCTGCAGTCAACGTAGCTGCAGCACTCAGAGCTACCTTCTTACCGTTCAAATAGCCATCAGGAATACCAGAAACGGCATAGTACTGACGACGGCTGTCGTTATCCGTAGGATTGTCCAAATTCCATGGATCGTTTGGAGCTGGCCAGTTCATGTGGAAGCGGACCGAAACAACATTGTTGCTCGGCATGATGACGTCCTTGAGCATTACCCCTACAGGTACGCAAGGAGGACAGGTTGCGCTTGTGAATTCCTCAAGAATCGACAAACGGTCGTATGTGTTCTGCGCGCTAGCGCTGACCACACACAGTGCCGCCAAGAGGCTGAATGCCGCCGAGCGAATGAGTGCACGTGTGTTCATACACGTCTCCTGATGTAGTGAAAATTTGATGTAGAAAAGACTTGTTAAAAACTGCTCTGAAAATACGACGAGAGTAGAGTTTCTAGCACAGTTTTTCACAAAAAACTGTCCACATAGCGCCCCCTACTTCTTGCCTTGTTTCCCTTGCTTTGTTGGACGCTGCATAGGCTGGCCAGGAATAGAACGCCCTTGAGCAGCTGCCATTTCTTGAGCTTCGCGCATTTTCCGTTGCATCCAGCTCTCCTTTTTAGGCATTTTCTTGAGATCTGCCAGTGTGAGCTGGTTCTTGGAGAACTTTTTCTGCCAAATTGTCTGACCAATCGCAACTACGTTGAAAACGAAGTAATACAGATTCAGTCCAGATGGCAGCGATGAGAACATCAGCGTCAGCATCACCGGCATCATATACACCATGGCCTTCTGGCGTGGATCTGTAACGGCCTGCTTCTGCTGAATGAACATCGTTGCACCCATAAGAAGTGCAAGTCCTGAGAACTGATCGATGTTAAACAACGGCAACTTGAACGGCAGGGCAACGATTACGTCGGGAATACTAAGATCTGTGAGCCAAACCGGGAGAAATCCCTCTTGACGCAGTTCAATGTTAAGGTTCAGCACAGCATAGAGCGCGTACAAGAATGGCATCTGAAGCACCAGCGGTAGACAGCCCCCTGCAGGGTTGATCCCGTACTCGCTGTAGATCTTCATCGTTTCCTGCTGCTGCTTCTGCATGTCGTCCGGATGCCGCATCCGTACTTCATTGAGAAGGGGCGCAACGAGTTGCATCTTTCTGGCTGATTCCATCTGGCCGGTGCTGAGCGGATAGAGCAGCACCTTCATGAGCAGAGCAAACAGGATAATGGCAATGCCGTAGTTCGGGATCACATTGTGGATGAATTTGAAGGTCGGCAGCATGAAGTACTCGCCGATAGGCTTTACGATCCACTTCCAGCCAAAGTTCATGATGGATGTAAGGCCGTACTGCTCAAGTGTGTCATACTGCATCGGCCCGACATATAGACGTGTTGTATAGTCGACGTCGCCATTTACCATCGGCACGTCTACACCCAGAGTATACTTTTCAATAACTCCTTCGTTGGGAGCACCGTAGCGAACACCAAACACACTTGCCTTCCCGGTAAAGCCCTTTTGTGGGAGCATCGCAACGGTGAAATACTTCGAGCGAGTTGCAAGAAAATCAATGGCAGACTTCGATGTGTCGCCGGCAGGCTGACTAAAGTCGGAAGCATCGATTTCTGTTACTGAGCCCCCTTCAGAGATCATGCCGACTGCGTTGTTTGATTCGTCAACGCTGCTTCCCTCCTGGTAGCGCAGGCCGTGCTTCCATTCAACGTGCATTGCTGTTGTGCGACGATGGTATACACGCTGCATCCCACTCATCGTTATGCGCGACGTTACATCATAGGCACCAGCAACAAAATTGTACGTACGCGTGATTTGCCCACCAAACGGTGTGGTAGCAGTTGCCGTAAGCGAAGCCGAAGCCCCCTTAGGTACGCGAATCGTATCGGATGCTGTGTTGAACGTAAATGGAATTTCTCGCGCTTGCAGTGTATCAATTGGTCTGCGGGAGCTTAGCGTGTCTGGCACAACTAAGAACGAGAAACCAAACTCGCGCACACCAGGCTGGATAAGATCTACCTTAGCGCCCGGGACAAGGTCCTTGTAATATGGCTTGTAGTTATTGAGTACCCATGAACGCACCATTGCCCCGTCTGATGTAAAACGGATGGTGTAAAGGTCTGTTACCACAACAACACTTCGCTGCGGTGCCGGCATGAACTGCACAGGCGGACCATTTCGTTCAGCATTAGCCAGCGCAGAAGGGGCTGATGATGTCTGAGTAGACGCAGGCTTTGCCGGCTGTGGGTCTGCTGGACGTTGCTGCATGAACATCCAAAATGCCATAAGCATCGTGATCATGACAACAGCAAGGAGTGAGCGTTTATCCATAGTGAGCGTAGGTCAAAAAACGTGAGTGTGTTGTTAACGTTGTTTAGTGTTTTGGCGGAACAGGATCAAATCCCCCAGGATGAAGCGGATGACATCGTCCGATTCTCCTTACAGCTAGATAGGAGCCACGAATAGCCCCGTGAATGCGAAGTGCATCGATAGCGTAGTGCGAACATGTTGGCGTAAATCTACACGCCGACGGCAGCAATGGCGAAAGAACAAGCTGATAGACCCTGATCATCTTGATGAATATCCAGGATATCATCGAGAGCCCCTTCGTGTAAGTTTCTGCATTCCCAGCTCTACATGGTGCTCTACGGCCGATAAGTGAATCGCCGCCGGATGCTCTGTGCCCTGACGCCACAGGCATACGATGCGCCTGCCTGAGAGCTCGACCTCGTGACGCTGATAGGCAGAACGCATTGCAACGCGCATGAGTCTCTTGATCCTGTTGCGAACAACGGCCTTGCGTGCAACGCGTTTTGGTACACCTACCCCGAGATATGCCTGAGCCTCATCCGGCTGGTTGGGCAGTATTGCTAACAAAAGCGGTCCGGACGTCACTCGACGTCCAGACCGCAGTACTTCTTCAAAGGAACGGTATCCCTTCAGTGGCCGAACGACCATTGCGGAAGGAACCCTGTATTAGCGTGCAAAGCTCACGGAGATGCGGGCACGGCCTTTTGCACGACGACGTGCAAGAACCTTGCGACCGTTCTTCGTGGCCATACGTGCACGGAAACCGTGTGTGTTTACACGACGGCGCTTACTTGGTTGATAGGTACGCTTCATGACTTCACCGCGACTGTTTGATTCTTTTGGTTAAATGTGGACGGCAAATATACAAACTATCAGTTGATATTCGTCACACCCGGTGGAAATGGATTGTTTTGTCCGTCCACCACGATCTCACCATATTGATTTTCATATTTACCGATGTTATCAGCAAGGGCATGCAACAGGAGCTTTGCATGCTGCGGCGTCATAACAATACGCGCATGAACGCGAGCCTTTGGAACCCCAGGTAGAATGCGGGTAAAATCAACAACGAACTCTGCTGGAGAGTGAGAAATGATGGCCAAGTTGGAGTATATCCCTTCGGCTTCCTTCTCGCCCAGCTCGATCGTCATTTGCTGTTGTTCGTTCTGCTCGTTTGCCATTAAAGTTTCGATCCTTTCTCGTTTGCTTGCTTCATTTTATCAAGCATTTTGTTGCGACCATAGAGACCTTCCATGGTTCGGTAATAATCTTTATTGCTGCTGTAGACGTCCTCGAGTGCTTCGAGTTCCATGATCAGTGACTTAACCTTGGTGGCATCTTTTCGGACTTCGTACACGTTGGCAAGTTCAGAAATCACGACGTAATCGTTCCGGTACTTGGCGCTTACTCTGCGAAGCTGCTCAAATGCCTTCGCTGCATCAGACAACAGCTGCATGTATGTCGTATCTGCGACATACTTCTTGTTGTTCTCTTGCTTTTCAAGCTCTGCGCGCTGTTTAAGACTTGCAAAATTCTTGCAGGCTGCACCGTAATCGAACAGCGCAATCTCATTCTTTGCATCGAGGTTGATGATCTCCTTGTACTGGGCAATTGCCTCTTCGTACTTCTCAGCACTGGACAGCATCGTGGCGTACTGCACGCGGGCGTTGACGTTTGACGGGTCCTTAGCGATCTGGTCCTGGAGTTCTTTTGAGGCTTCATCGGCTTTGCCGGAGAGCTGCAGCGCCTGTGCGCGCAGTGCCGAGAGCTCCTGATCAGAAGGCTTGGCACGCATCACAGCATTGGCCCAGAGGAGCGCGTCTTCGTACTTGCCCGAGTTGTACGCGATGTATGCAAGGTTTTTCAACGGCTGAACATTGGCCATGCGAGCACGCCACTTCTCAACGTCCGTAAGTGTAGCCGGTGGATCGAAGGTCCAACCCTCGAGCACTGCTTCATTACTTCCCTCGGCGAACGAGCTAACAATGATCTGCTTGGCATTCAGCGTAAAGGCATCACGGTAGAGCACACCACCTTCAACTGAATCCATTTTCGTGGCAAGGGGCGTACCAAGCGCTTTAATGATGCTTGCCCGCGTGGAGCCCATAGCGATATTCTTCGTAGCGATGGCCTCATATCCTCCGCGCTCTGCATTCCACCATTGGGTATAGGTAGCAACAGCTTGTGCGGTATCACCAAGACGCTCGTTTACTTCGCCAAGCAGCATGAGTGGTTCTGTATACTCGGGCCGCACGGCTACCGCTGTGGTGAGCGCCGCGCGTGATTGCTTGAGCGACTCTGTACTCTGCGATGTTGCATACTCGTTGTACTTGGCAATGCCTTCGTTGTATGAAGCTGCGTACTTATTATACAGCGATACGGTAATTGCATCACGAAGACGCGGGTTAAGCGTGCTGCACGAAAGCGCGGACTTGTACGCCGCGAGCATCGAGTCCTGCTCGTTTAGCGAATCATGCGCATCGCCAAGCATGGCATAGGCATCACATGCAGAAGGTGTCTCTGCCAACGCACCACGCAGGGCCGACTTTGCCTTCACATAGTCCTTGGTCTGCATTGCCTTCTTTGCAATTGTCATCTGTGACGACGAGCATTGAAAGCCCTGAGTGAGAACTGCAGCAGCTGTGAGCGAAACAAAGAGCAGGAGGTGGCGTTTCATACCAAGCGTTCCGACGTATTGATGAATTAGGAATGCAAAAATACGCCATTCTCCATCTCCAGATCCCTACTTCTTTGCCTGCCCCTTCAGACGCCCGTACGTTTGCTCGCGGGTTTCGCTAAGGCGACCGGCAACGAGTTTCTCACACTGATCACGTGCATCAATGACCCGCCTGCGAATCTGCTCAAAGAGAACTTGCTCCATACTACCGGGTCTTCCAAGATATCCGTTGACTTCGCCATAGAGTGATGCGAGCTTCTCCCGCAATTGCTCTTCGCCTGTAACGGCCCCCTGCTTCGTGTTCACAAGCGTCTTGTTCAGTGAGATCAGCTCGGCAAGTACCGCTGTGTCTCGGGCAACGGAGTCTGCACGTTCTATGGACTGAATAACTGATTGCAACCGTTCGGTTGTTACTGCCAAATCTTCGTAGACGCTGTACATGTTCTGTACAAGCTCGTACTGCAGACGCGTGTCCTCTGCCGAGTGCCCGAGCGTTGTGTCTGGCACAACCTTGATGGTTGTGGTTGTGATCTGGCCGGCCTTGTCGAGCTCGATGGTGTAGGTGCCGGCTGGAAGAAGCGGACCCGAGAACGTGCCGAATGCGCCCCCTACCTGAGACTTCGGAGCAATCGGCGCTTGATACGAGAGCGGAAGTTCTACGCTGTTCACACCCTTTCGGCCAGAAGCGGGAAATGTGCGAATCACCGATCCGGAAGAGTCTTTTAGCCTGATAACGAAAGCCCCCTTCACATGCTTATCACGCAGGATGTACCATAGCTGGTTTGATTGACTCTTCGACTGACCAACAAAATCAGCATCGCCACCGAACCAAGTGCTACCCGAGGGCGAGTAGCGCCGAACCGATGGCTTTGGTGGGATTACCGTTACAGGGGGCTGTTCACGTGAAACATTGATTCCACGTAGGACGTCGATATTGTCCAGCACGTACAAACTGCGTCCATGCGTTGCAATGGCAAGAGCATTCTCCTGGTCCTGCAGCTCGAGGTCGCGAACAGCTACCGGTGGGAAATTGTTTACAACATGGAGCCACGATGCCCCAGCCGAAAAGCTCATGAAGAGTCCGTCTTCCGTGCCTGCAAACAATAGGCTAGGGTTGCCGTGGTCCTGGCGCACAACGTGCGCGTAGCCGGTGATCTCCTGGGTAGAAACAACGGTCCATGTAGCACCAAAATCTGTAGTACGCACGATGTAGGGCTTCATATCTCCATACATGTGGTTATCAAGCGTTGCAAAGCACACGCCTGCCTGACGCACCGACGGCTCAAGGCTTGTTACCCATGCTCCTTTCGGAACATCGCGGAGATTGCGTGCAACGTTTGTCCACGTTGTTCCGCCATCGCGCGTTACTTGCAGGTTCCCATCATCGGTGCCAGCCCAAATGATCATCGAGTCGAGTGGTGACTCTGCAACGGTAAAGACTGTGCAATGATTTTCTGCTGATGAGTTATCAAGAGTTAGGCCGCCATTGTCGTCCTGACCCAGCTTTGAGGGATCATTCGTCGTAAGGTCTGGTGATATCCGTTTCCAATCCTCTCCAGCGTTGGTGCTCTTGTACACGTATTGAGATGCTACAAAGAGCACACCTGCTCTGTTGCCGCGCACGATAGGGGCATTCCAGTTGTACCTCAGCTTGAGCGATCCATCATCGGGCTTGGGGGCAATCGTCTTGTCTTCTCCAGTTGCAAGATTGTTGCGCACGATGTTACCGCCCTGCGACTCCCACGTAACGATGTCGGGGTTGCCCCTGTCGGGGACTACATAGAACCCGTCTCCACCTCCGACGAATTTCCAATCACCATTGGCAATGCCACCGGGCTTTGACGACGGCCCCATCCATGAGCCGTTATCTTGAAGCCCACCATAGACGTTGAACGGCATGCGGTTATCGGTAGCTACATGATAGAACTGACCAAGAGGCAGGTTACCGAAGTAGCGTACAGACTTGCCTTTGTTGAACGACTCGTACACACCGCCGTCGGTGCCGAGGATGATATGGTCAGAATTTTTCGGGTCAACCCAAATGGCATGATGGTCGCTATGCGCGCTGGTTGCTGTCTGGCTAAATGACCCAGCCTGATCGTCGCTGCGGAATAGTTGGATGCCGCACTTGTAGAACACGCTGTCATTGTTGGGGTCGCATACGATGCGGGAGAAATAGAACGGACGGATGTCAACGGCAGAACCTGTGTATCTCCGAGTCCACGTCTTTCCGCCGTCGGTGCTGACATACATGCCGGACTCTTTTGCCTCAACGCTGGCAAAGATTAGTTCAGGGTTCTTCGGTGATCGTGCAAGTGCCACACGTCCCATATCCCCTTGAGGTAGCCCGGAGGTAACCTTACTCCAGGTTGTCCCGCCATCGGTGCTACGATAGATACCGCCTGCTGGACCGCCAGACGAAAACGAATACGGCGTTCGGCGAAACGTCCACATCGAAGCCAGCATTACTTTGGGATTCTTCGGATGGATCAACACGTCTGTGCATCCCGTTCTAGCGTCACCCGGAAGTACATTCGTCCATGTCTTTCCAAAATCGGTAGTGCGGTAGAGTCCTCTGTGCGGGCTATCGTGAAACAACGGTCCTGGCGCTGCGACAAACACAATTGATGGATCCTTTGGATGAATCGCCACCATTGAGATGCGCTCTGTTGAGTCCAGCCCTGCAGACGTCCACGTACTTCCGGCGTCTGTTGTTCTGTAGAGCCCCTTGCCGTAAGAAACACTGTTGCGCGTCCAGGACTCACCCGTTCCGACCCACATAGTATCCGGACGCTTCTGATCAATGCATAGCGCTCCAATGGACTGCGGGTAGTCGTCGAAGATGGGCGTAAAACTGACACCTCCGTTGATCGACTTCCAGATACCTCCGCCGGCAGCGCCGACATAGATGATCTTGGGATCGGCGTTAACAACGGCAATATCGCTCACACGTCCGCTCATAGTGGCCGGACCAATAGACCGTGGGCGTATCGCGCCCAGCATGCCGCCGGTAAATGTCTGCTGGGCAGAGATCTGCAGGGCACCGTAGAAGAGCACTACGGTGCAGAGCATTGCACTGTGTTTCATGAGATGTTCCCTAGTTAGGGCAGAGGGTTACTTCTTGTTTCCGTCTTCGCTTGGGAATGCGAAGCGCGCATCCGGCACGTCTGTGTTGGCCTTGATGCTTGCATACGACATGGACACCATCGTTTGTCCATCAGAGCGGATCTCTACAAGCATTGGCATTTGCACGCCGTTCACGTCCTGATAGTTCGAGAACACCATCTCGACTTCGGCTTCCTGACCCATCATGCTCATCTTCTTGTCGATCTTGGCCAGAAACCACGTAACTGCATCGATATAGATAAATGACGTTTCATCATCCTTTGTCGACTTGATCTTATAGGCTGTTGAGCCGTCGATATCTTCTGTTCCAACAAGTTCAAGCTTATAGCCCTTCTTCTTCCAATCGATGAGCTCGCCGTCCATGTCGGCCTGCTCAACCATCTTCTTCACTTCTTCAGCGCCCGCCTTTTCCGGCTTTCCGCCGTTCATCGGATTCAGACTCCAGGCCGTTGTACCGTCGAAGGCCTGCACAATAGCCATGCCTTGGAAGCTCATATCCATGCGGAACTTGCTTGGACGCTTGGTGGTCTCGGTGAAATTCAATTCCATTCCCTGCGCCATCGACATTGTGCCTTCTTTCACAACTGTCGAGATTGCCTTGATTGCCTTTTCGCCGCCACGGGCAGCATTAGCCTTCGAGATTACTTCTTCGAGGTCTATGGCAAAAGACGATGTAGCTCCAACAACAAGCAGAGCTATGGTTGCAACGATCAAACGCATGCGGGTATACTCCAAAAAAGATGTTCGCCTATTACGACAACCTTTGCACACCAAAGGTTTCAGACTGGCAAAATATTTCAGGAGCAAAACTAGAGAACTGTATCGACCTGTACGCGGCTGTATGTTAGGCGGCCCTTCTGGTTGACGCTAACAAGGACCTGCTCGCCGGTGTTGAGGGACCCAACAGTTGACGTAAGGGAGCCCGGCTGTCCGATCATGGACAATGCCTGCCTGCGAACGGCAAGGGGCTTGAAGTCACTGGAAAAGACCATATAGGTAGAATCGTTGTTCTCATAGAACCGCAGAACGTCGTCCTTGCGGATCGCATCAACGGCAACGGGGCTTACCGACACGTTCAGGAACTTGGCAGCTGCACGCGATAAGTCTACAACGCGGCGCTTTACGAACGGCCCCCTGTCTGTTACTTCTACGAGCACGGCCTTACCGGTTTGCTCATTTACGACGCGCAGCAGTGTTCCAAATGGAAGCGTCTTGTGTGCTGCGGTAAGTTCGTTCATGTCGTAGCGCGCGCCACTGGCTGTGCGCCGCCCGTGAAAATCTGCACCATACCACGAAGCGAGGCCATCCGGAACGTCGGACATCTCAAGCTGTTCAACAACTGGTGCTGGTTCCGGTGTTACAACTTCAGCAGCTTCAACAACCGGTGTAGGAGCGTCGTGTGCCTGAACCAACAAACTAACCGACATAACAAGCACAACAACAACAACGAAGATCGCTATGCGAGCGAACACGCCGAGAGAAAGTATCTTCTTCATAGGGTAATCCTCCTGTAGTTGTCCAGAAGCATTGACTCAGTGTGCAGTCACCCTACACTGCCACCAAGAATGAAAAATCCCCAAGTCGGGACCCCTTCGGACGATCGAAGGGGCCGCAAATTGGGGAGTTTTCCACAATTACCTATGAATATTCTATGAATTGTCGTTCATAGAACTCTAAGTGCCTTTATTCGCAATCTTTTAGAACAGACAATTCAATGCGTCTATTTTGTTCGCGAATGGCTTCGAGCTGTTGTTTTGTCATTTTACGAGCAACGGAAGGTAGCGGGTCCGACACTTTCGGCATAGAAGATCCATACCCAATTGCACCCTTTATGCGTTCAGAAGGAACACCGTTTTCGAGCAGCCACTTTGCCACTGCCCGGGCTCGTAACGCCGACAATTCCTGATTGCGTTTTGCTGGTCCGTCTACCGAAGCATGGCCCTCAACAAGCACTTCGAGATCATCGCAATCCTGTGTGAGGTAATCCAGCATTTCATCCATGCGTGTCTTCGTTGTTGGATCGGTAAAATCGATCACATCGGAGTTAACGTTGAATCGGATACCCTGCGCATTGAGCTTCTTACTGGAGCCAGCCTCACGCATGGGCTGCTCCTTTGCAGAAGCAGGAGCAGGAGCAGGCGCTGGAGCAGGCGCGGGCTCCGGTTCTGGGGCCACCTCTGGTGCTGGTGGCTCGGGTTGTATAGGCTGCTGGGGTTGAACTTGCTGCTGGGGTTGAACTTGCTGCTGTGTAGGAACAGCTGGCTGTTGGCTATCAGCTAGATCGTCCTGATGAGCTTTACGCTGTTTGCAGATCTCACAATTCTGGGTTGCGCAGATCGCACAGTTGTTCACATCGTACCAAGTTGAGCATTGTTCGCACCAGTACTGCCCCTTACCCCCTTGCTCGGCGCGATCGCTAAATCTGTAGGACAATCCGATAGAGAGTGCCGAGAGGCCATCGTTGGCACCACGGACTTCATAGTCATCCAGGTAGCCCGAGAACACAAACCGGTGATCGTACCTTGCAGACAGAGACAGCTGGTCGGCAATGGGAACAAGCACTCCCACACCGAGTGGGATACATGCCACCGAGGATGGATAGACGCCGTTCTGGTAGTTCGGCAGCGACTCACCGCCGGAGGTGTTGGATGGACGAAAGCTCACAAGACCAAAGCCGCCGGTGACGAACGGTACAAACGACGTATTCTGCACAAGAACGTAGCCAAATGTTACATCTAATGCCGTAAGACTGGCCTGATTCTGAGATTCAATCTTAACCGTAGAACCCGGGTACACGCCTCCAAGTGCGGCAGATGGGCCGTAATAATCTGCAAACTTTTTGATCAGTGTGGGGTTTGTCTGCCAATGATAGGCGCCAAATCCAATTCGACCTTCAATCCAGAATCGGTCAGATGTGTTGTAGGACAGCGTAAACAGCCCGCCATCTCCGGCACGGTCGGACACAAAATCACCACGGTAGAACAGCGCTGAATAGCTAGCGGAAGCAGATATATCACCCTTACGCGTTTGTGCGTTCATTGGGGCCATGATGGCAACAAGAACTGCGAGCAACACGGAAACTGTTAACGTGTGCTTATTCATTATGAACCTTTCGATGTTCATTCGGTCCCTATGAGTTGATTCCAACTCGCCAAAGTTACATCAAAAAGTATTCCACAATTGTGGAAAAGTTTACTTCAAGACGTTTACAATACGGCCAGAGACGTCTTCTACCTCGCCTATTCCGTCAACACTGGTTAGCAGGCCAAGGTCGCTGTAATATTCAAGGAGCGGTGCAGTTTCCGCGTTATACACTGACAGGCGGTTGCGGATAATATCCTCTTGGTCATCAGCACGGCCACGCTGTAACAGTCGCGCGATGATGGTCTCGTCGTCCACCTCAAGGTTCACAACCTTGTCCACAGCCTGCCCCTTTGTTGCCAGTAATGCCTGCAGTGCGTCTGCCTGCGCACGTGTGCGAGGAAATCCGTCTAGAATGCAGCCTTTGGCAAACTCATCACCATTCATGGCTTCTTCCACGATACGGGCTACCACATCATCCGGGACAAGGTCGCCGGCGTCTACATATCCCTTCGCCATCATGCCAACGGGTGTCTGATTCTTGATTGCAGCCCTGAAAGCATCTCCTGTGCTCAGATGCGCAATGCCGAGCTTTTGAGCAAGAATAACAGCCTGAGTTCCCTTGCCCACGCCAGGGGCACCAAAGAGTACAACAATCATGAGTCTAGGAGATGGTTGGTTAGTAGTGTGATGCGTTCGTTATCTGCGCAACAAAACAAAGTTACCTTTTTGACCGATAATACGCCATCCGTGCCGCGGCCAATCATGACCCAAAAATTTCTCGATCAGCTCGGGTTCATCACAGAACCAGCGCACGTTTCGCTCGGCCAAATACTCGGGAATTGCTCCAAGACGCATTAGTGCTTCGTGATTGACCTTTCCGTCGATGTTCAGAACATGGTCGCGCATATAGCCCAGCGTACCGGTCTGACCTGACGCTACCTCATCGGCTGATGGCACGAACCGTTGAACCAGGGCTAGCTGATCTACCACCATTTCGTTACCAGCCCCTTTCCCGAGCAGCATGGAGCCTACAACTCCCAGGAACAGAAGTGCGTACCCGGCAACAACGAGGTGTTTGATGCGATGGTGTAGGGGGCTGTTAATGAATGCCACTACCACCAGCAGAGTTATACCGTAAGCGAGTGGGGCGAAGTACCTCGTATAGTGCCATGTGGCAAAGTTTGTGAGCACGTAATACAAGCACATCGCAATGATGCCGATGAAGAACACTCCCAAACTGCCCCGTGCCTGAGTAGATATCATACTACGGACGTACTTCGCAGCACCCCACATCACCGGCACAAGCGCAACGAACAGCACAAGTCGTGCTACCTCGCCCCAAAAGCTTGAGAAGAGATGGAAGCGCATAAACGCAAATGGTACGAGCGCCTCGGCGATGTTCATGAAGGCCTGCTCCACGCGTTCGGCTGTAAAGACCATCGATGACTGAGCTGCACCTCCAGATGGCATAATGGTGCCAAAGGTGGTGTAGATATAGGCAAACCACGGTAAAATGATCAACCCGGTTGCTATGGCGGCAAGGAGAATATCACCCTTGCGCACGGATGGCTCTCGCAGTAGCAGCCAGAGCAGAAGCACCGAGGCAGGCACCAGCACATCGATACGCGTTAGGATCATGAGTCCGAGCAGCACGCCAAGCGTAAGCGCCCATGCACGTTTTGGCGAGGCAGGCATGGAAAGCAGGTGCAGAACAAGGAGTCCGTATCCCAGGAGTAGCACGCCTGTTTCAAGTCCGTTGAAATGCAGCGTAAACATGTAGAGCGATACCAGATACCAAAGCTCCACTGCTGGCAACCATGGAACGATGCCTTTATCTGGCACAAGCTGCGAAACAACCCGCGCGAACACCCATGCACATAGAGCATGCACGATAAGAGAGAGCACCAGATAGAGTCGGAGGCCACCTATGCGGTCACCGCCTGAGGCCATAAAGCAAAGAGAGCTAACAGTGGTCACCAGGGGCTGAAAGCCGCTCGTAGGCATTGAGCCGTCGATGGTGTATCCGTTTCCACGTGCCAGATTTCTGGCAACAGTTAACGAGTAATAGCCGTCTTCCTGCAGTGGGTTGTTGGCGATATAGACATCCTGCCGGAAGGCGAGGAGGAGCAGAAGCGAATAGACAACGTATCGTGCGACGCGGTACACAGCTTAGAAGAACTCGGCATCGAATGCCGAGGCATATGGGGCGGCATACTTACGCAGGACCTGAAGTGTAGCGTTGAAGTCCTTCGGTGGTTCAGCACTAAAGTTCATCTCTTCCCCACTTGTTGGATGGACAAATGAGAGCTTTGCTGCATGCAGGGTTAACCTGTCGATGATCGGACGTTCATCTTGCCCCTTGGCAAGATTGAATTTGCGTTTGATCGACGAAAGCATGAACGCCTTTGACGTGCCGTAATCGGCATCGACCAAGAGAGGATGTCCGATAGCTGAACAGTGCACACGGATCTGATGCTGGCGTCCGGTGATGAGGTCACACTCTACAAGTGTGGCAAGTCGAAACTTCTCTATCACTCGCAGAATTGTGCGTGCTTCCTTCCCGCGTGCAGACGGCTTCATCAGCCCCTTTCGGCGTGGATCGGGCATGATCGGGATGTCAATGTCTATCGTGTCGCGATCTACGATACCAGAAACGATAGCAAGGTAGGTCTTGCGCACCGTGTGCTGCTCAAACTGCGTATTAAGCGCTCGGTGCGAATCAGGGTTGAGCGCGACTACCAGCACCCCCGATGTTTCACGGTCGAGGCGGTGCACAGGGTAGGACGTACCGAACCTTTCGCGCACAAGGGTCTTTACGCTCGGCAGTGTTGCATCATAACGGTCCGGAATCGAGAGAAGTCCGGACGGTTTATTGACAACCACGATGTCTGAATCGTGATGCAGGACTTCGAGTTGCTGACGTTTCACAGCTGGCCCCCTACTGCCTGTGCGGCCTTGAGCGTGTTACGCAGCAGCATTGCACGCGTCATTGGGCCAACACCTCCGGGCACTGGGGTGATTGCCTGAGCGATTGGTTCTACTTCATCAAAGAGCACATCACCAACGAGCTTCGTGGTACCGTCGGGCAGGGTTATCCGGTTGATACCAACATCGATTACCACAGCACCGGGCTTAACGTGGTCCTTTGTAATCACGCCGTGATGTCCAACTGCGCTGATCAGAATATCTGCCGTGCGCGTATACTGCGCGATGTCTGGCGTTCCGGTATGACATATCGTAACCGTGGCATTACCAGGTGTTCTCTTTTGCGCAAGAAGTATTGCAAGGGGCTTGCCTACGATATTGCTACGTCCAACAATCACGGCATGCTTGCCTGATGTTTCAATGTTGTACCGGCGCAGCATTTCCAGAACGCCATGCGGAGTGCACGGAATAAATCCATCAAGCCCGATCATCACCTTACCGGCGCTTTCGGGATGGAATCCATCCACATCCTTCAACGGCGATATCGCATTTATCACGCGATGTTCATTGATATGTTTCGGCAGTGGCAGCTGAACCAGGATCCCGTGAACCGAGCTGTCGGCATTCCATGCGTGAACCACATCAAGCACTTCTTGTTCTGATGCTGTTTCGGGCAGCCTGAGGATTGTTGATTGTATGCCAACCTTTTCGCAGTCCTTTCCCTTATTGCGCACATAGACCGCACTTGCCGGATCTTCGCCAACAAGCAAGAGATTGAGTCCAGGTGTTATTCCACGCGTGCTGGTAAGTGCGTTAACTTCTTCACGTACCTCTTCGCGGATCTGCGCTGCGAGTGAATTTCCGTCGATCAGAACTGCCATGGATGCAAAAGTACGGACTCCAGCATCATGCTGGGTTATTCGGCACTACCCGAGGGAGATCGCACGTATAACCACTGCAGACCAGGATGCTGTTTGGCGGTGCTGTATCGAACGGATAGGCCGCCTTTGCTAAAAGCTCCCGTGCAACATCGTCTTGGGGCAGATGAACAAAGACTGCGGACGGCTCATAGGCAGATGTATACTCGCGGACGAGCTCGTTGAAGGGTTGCTCATCGAGGCTGCCGTTGAGGGCAATTTCCTTTGGATCGCTTGCAATACCGTCCCACGCACACAGAAGCATGCAGTATCCCGGCCCGAACTGACCAAGCTGAGCACCATATGTCTGCACGCATGTTCGCGCGGCTTCACGGTACCGGGGCTCATTGCATATCGATCCAAGGGCGGAGAAGAGCATCGCGGCCATGCTGTTGCCTGATGGATAGGCACTATCAAAGCCGTTCTTTTGTCGAACAGGAATGTCCTTCACATGCTCGTTTACAGTGTACAGCGCCCCGTTCTCATCTGCAAACTCGTGTAGTATGCGGTCGGCACTTTGACATGCATCAACCAGATACCCACTTGCGCCGGTTGTCTGATACAGCTCGCATGCTGCCCACCCCATTGCCGCTACATCGTCAAGCATTGGGTCTACAGCTATATCTCCATTCCGCATCCGATGGCATGCAAGGGGCTGAGCAAATGCCGCATACGCCGCAACGGCCATGTCGAGCAGAATGTCGTTATCGAAGGCCCGTGCTGCCTTGGCCAGCGCCCCGATCATCAGGCCGTTCCAGTCGGCCAGGACTTTGTCATCGGTAAGTGGACGCACCCTTGTGAGGCGCTGCTGCAGAAGCTGCGGACGCAGCATTCGCCATTCTTCATTGTTGAGCAGCTCTCTCAGATTCGTTGGGCGCACATGCAAAATGTTCGATGGCATGGGATGGCCCGACGCTTCGTCATGGAAGTTTCCGTCGATACGCACGTTCAGTAGCGTTTTGAGAGCATCCGACATCCCATGCAGTTCGTCATGCGTCCACACATAGTACTTGCCTTCCTCGCCCTCGGAGTCGGCGTCCTGAGCCGAATAAAACGCCCCTTCCTCACTCGTCATCTCGCGCATGAGAAACTGCGCAATCTCCATCACGACTGTTTCGTAGACACTATCCCGCGTCATCTGCCAGGCTTCGGTGTAAGCCATCATTGCCATGGCCTGGTCGTAGAGCATCTTCTCAAAGTGTGGCACCTTCCACTCACGGTCTGTGCTGTAGCGGTGCATGCCAAACCCTACCTGATCGTAGATGCCCCCTGATCGCCAAGCGTCAAGTGTAGAGCATACCATGCTCAGCAGTCCCTTGTCGTTTGTCCTGTGAGCAATGCGCAGCAGCAACAGCAGATGATGAGGTGATGGGAACTTTGGCTGAGAACCAAACCCGCCGAACGTTTCATCGAACGTACGCTTGTGATGGTCTGCTACGACCTCGAAGACGTTCATGGGAACATCGCCCACGAAACTGGCCTGGGCCTGATCGCGCAGTGCCTGCACGATCATCGATGCTGTCTCAACCACCTTCTGATGATCGAGCACCCAGACTTCTTTGAGGCGCGCGAGCACGTCGAGAAATCCTAGGCGGTTCCCAACGGAATAGCGAGGGAAATATGTGCCGGCAAAGAACGGACGCTTCTCAGCATCCATAATGATGGTAAGGGGCCAGCCGCCGTGTCCTGTTAATGTCTGACACACATCCATGCACATCGCATCAACGTCTGGACGTTCTTCACGGTCTACCTTGATGCTGATGAAGTTGTTGTTCAGATACTCGGCAACGGCATCGTCTTCGAACGACTCGCGCTCCATTACATGACACCAGTGGCATGTAGCGTAGCCAATGCTTACAAAGATTGGCTTATTCTCTGTACGTGCCCGCTCGAATGCTTCGTCACCCCATGGATACCAATCCACAGGGTTGTAAGCATGCTGAAGCAGATACGGCGATTGTTCGCTCGCGAGTCGATTCGGCGTGCGATTATCCTGCATACACCTTAGAGATGATCGGGATCAGGTATTCGTTGAATGCCCTGTCCATGTCGTAGTCTGGCGTCCATCCCCAATCATTGCGTGCAGCTGAGTCGTTTACATCCCCGCACCACGAATCAACAATTGCCTGACGCTGCGGATGCGGCGCATAGGTGATCTCGGCCGATGGGAATGCCTCTTTCACCTTTACAGCAATCTCTTCTGCTGATGGCGAGAATGCTCCAATGTTGTACACGCGCTGCGTTAGGTTTTCCATTGGTGCTGCTGCAAGATCTAACAGCGCCTTTACGCCATCAGGCATTGCCATGAATGGGATGCGCGCATCTGGACGGACAAAACATGCATAGGCTTTGCCCTGCGCTGCGGCGTGGATCATCTCCGGTGCGTAATCACTTGTGCCCCCTGTCGGAACAGTCGTGGCCGAGATGAGACCTGGAAAACGTAGTGCGCGGAAGTCGAGAACTTTTGCGCCGCGCTCGTCTGTGAGCTGACCAAACCGGTCGCTCATGTACGCACCGAGCTGTTCGCAGTACACTTTGTTGATGCCATACATCGTTGTTGGCTGCAGGTGTTCAAACTCTGTAACCGCACCAGCATTGTTCTTCTCTTCGATGCTCTTCATGCCGTAGACGGCGATCGTGCTCGGGAACAAGAACTTCACAGCCTTGCCCGTGCGCGTACCGATGCGGCGTGCCATCATCAGAAGGCCCATCGTGCCATTCACGTTCACATTGTGCGCACGCTCGGGGTTCTTCTCAGAGCTTGTCGAAAGCAGCGCCGCAAGGTGATAGATCTCGTCGATATCGTGCTGCTCGAGCTGAGCAACAACATTCGGATCAGACACATCGCCCTGCACACTTACGTGCACATGCTTTGCAAGAGCCTCGCCAAGGGGCGCAAGGTCAAGTGCGATGATCTTACGATCTGGTTGTGAAGAAAGCGTCTCGAGGAGACTGTGTCCGATTTCGCCGTTGGCGCCAGTAATAAGTGTCGTAATCATGGGGCGCAAAATACGTTTCCCTGCTCTTATGACGCATACACTGGCGAATACCAGCGCACATACTCGAGCAGTCCCTGCTGCTGCCACATGTAGGTTTGATCAAAACCCGGGAAGCGACGGCGCAACGCCGCATAGTGATGAATTGACGGGGCAGACCAGAACCACTGCAGCAGCGCAACCAGGCTGGCATTTGGTGCAACGGCACAACAGCATGGGAAGATCACGTTCATGAGGAGTTCGCGCCGTAGAGATCTGCCCTCGAGAGCAATGCGCTGAAGCTCTGCAACACGAATGGCTTCGAGAAGACTTTCTGGAGCACGTTCATGGATGGTGAGCGCAAGCTGGCCAAGGGGCGAGTGGGCAACTGCCTGACGCAGCTGACGCTGGATATCGGCAGAAACGGGATGATGTTTCCTCATCGCCATGCGTCCGAACCACTCGTCGGTAAGCGCTCGCAGAGCCTCCCTCATGCCAAGTCTTGCAATAACGATGCGGGCATTGTCAATGTGACGCTTTAGCCGGGCAATGGCGGCCTGCTGAAGTTCATCAACGTGGTTGGCAGACGGCACAAATGGTTGGGGAGCAGAGCGGATACACTTCAGCACGTCCGACATCGGCACAACCAGCGTCCAGCGAAGGTTGTCTACAGGTCTGTCATTATCCAGCACGATGTGCACGGCAACATCACGGTAGCGTGGATCACTGCCATGTCCGTGTGCAAACCAGTCCGAACCATGCACATGAAACTCCCCCGAGGCAACGGTAACAGCCCCCTCGCAGAGTAATGCCATGTTGGCAAAGTCTGGACCTTCGTGGACGTTGAGAGTGCCGGGCGAAAGCACCTGGATGTATTGTCCGTTCGTTACCCGCCAGCGGCGGCGCCCATCTGAAAGCGCACGATGTACTGCATGCTGCAGCACTCGTTCTGGAAATGCATCAAGACGCATAGTGTATCCTCCGATACACTGTGCGATTCATCACGCAGAACGTGACATATCAGAATTGCATTTGTGCGCTGTAGGTCTTGGCCAGACGCTGGATTGTCTCCATGCAGCTTTCCGATCCATCGGCATAGAGGAGTCCGCGAGAAACATTAAACACTGCCGGACCCATAGCATTTGCTGTAAGGGTCTCCTGCGTGTCTCCACCTTGGGTACCAATGCCTGGAATCAGCAACGGAGCATCGGGGAACTTCGTTCGCAGCATCGACAGCTCTGCAGCATTCGTTGCACCAACAACAAAGCCAACATCACCGCTGCGCGGCCATGAGAGCACGGTATTCATCACGAGTTCGTAAAGGGGCGTATCGCCAACAAGCCGACGTTGAAAATCGTGCGAGCCAGGGTTAGATGTGAGTGCCAGAACATAGACCATCTTCCCTGGAACATCGAGGAATGGTCCTACAGAGTCGCGTCCCATATACGGCGACACCGTAACGGCATCGGCCTTTAGATCGTCGAACACGGCCTTTGCATACGCAGCCGATGTATTGCCGATATCCCCGCGCTTTGCATCAGCGATTACATAAGCATCCCCAATGTGCTCGCGAATGGCATACAATGCGTCAATTCCCTCACGTCCGTACTGCTCGTAGAAGGCGAGATTAAGCTTGTAACACGAGGCAGCACCCCGCGTTGCGTCCACAACATCACACCCAAACCGTTGCAAATCAACAACTTGCTTTTGATAGGGGGCTGGCAGCTTCTCAAGATCGAGGTCCAGTCCAACACAGAGTCCGTTACGAGGTATCATTGGGGGCAAAGATAGGATGTAACAATTTTCAAAACGCTACGTCTGTGAACCTGTCCCCTCATATATGACGTGTGGCTGATCCCCTAGATCCTGCCCCCCCAAGCACAAAGCCACACGATCACCACAGATGCCCGAGCACAGCACTCCCCCTCCCCAGCTGGCCGGGCATCTCTTTTTGAGCAGCGAGCAGCGAGCAGCGAACAGCGAGCAGCGAGCAGCAAGCAGCAAGGTCCCTCGCCGCTAAAGCGGCTCGGGATGACGCACCGATTTTGCTTGTTTATGCTTGAGCTCCACCTTCTACCCTCTGCTGCGCGCCGCGTCATCCCGAGCACCGCAGGTGCGAGGGACCTACGTTTGGTGCGAGGGACCCCTGCTTTCGCGAGGGTGACGCTCTTTCGCTGGGATGACGAATAGCCACGCCCCCAGTACCCAGTAATCCGTAATCCGTAACCCGCACCCAGTACCCAGTAATCCGTAACCCGTACCCATTAACCAGTCCCCTCGTCTCCCCCCCGTCTCGCCCCTACCGTGTTATGCCGTACTTTTGTGGCTTACGTTTCACGGCATTTACACGCACATGACCACCACACGCCCCCTACTCGCGATTTCGCTTGCTGCAGCATTTCTTTTTGGTTGCGGATCGAGCACGCCAAGCCAACAGACGATGGCTGGCGGAGAAAAACCTGGAGAGAAAGACAAGGACAAAAAGATCAAGGCCTACGATAAGGTGATCACCAAGGAGGCCGTTTCGGATTCGGGCATGTTCGTTGTGCACCGCATCGACGAGAAGTTCTTCTATGAGATTCCGAAGTCTATGTTGGGCAAAGAGTTGCTGCTTGTG
Source organism: Patescibacteria group bacterium (assembly GCA_044238605.1). Taxonomy (GTDB): domain Bacteria; phylum Bacteroidota; class Ignavibacteria; order Kapaibacteriales; family Kapaibacteriaceae; genus UBA10438. The sequence continues at coordinate 21,790 of JBIICY010000008.1, read as the reverse complement.
AGCCGCATCGCTAAGACGCCACAAGTAGGATATGGCGGTGAGGAAAGCAACACCGAAGTAGTGCGTTGGGAGCGTAAGTACGACAAGATCCTGCTTCGCACGATTTCGTATGTAAACGTTGCCAGTGATTCAACGCCGATTTCGCGCGCAGTGAAGAATGCCAACTTCGAAGAGATCATCAAGGCATTTCCGATCCAGGCATACAACAAGGATTCGTCGAGTGTTGTGATCGATGTAACCGACATGTTCGTGGGCGATGTAGGTATCCTGACGCCGAATCGTAGTATTCGATCACAGTACAAGATTGGTGGACTCGACAGAGACCGCTCATATGTGGAGTACATCAAGAGCTTTCCGACGAATGTTGAAGTAGAAAACGTCGTTACATTCTCATCCGAGAATCCGTCGCAGAATTCGGCATCAAAGACGATGTCGTTTACCATGCACCACTCCATGGTAATGCTGCCCGAAAAACCAATGATGCCGCGTCTTGCAGACCCACGTGTGGGATTCTTCTCGCTAGACCAGACGGACTTCTCACGTCCAGAACCAGAGGCCGTTAACCGCGAGTACATTCTGCGCTGGCGCCTCGAACCAAAGGACACCGCAGCATTCCTAAGAGGCGAATTGGTAGAACCGATTAAGCCGATTACGTATTACATCGACCCTGCAACGCCGGTGCAATGGCGCAAGTGGCTCAAGAAAGGCGTTGAAGCATGGAACCCGGCCTTTGAACAAGCAGGTTTCAAGAATGCTGTACAGTGCCTCGAGCCCCCTACACCGGAGCAGGATCCTGACTTCTCTCCGGAAGATGCGCGTTATAGCGTTATCCGCTACTACCCATCGCCGATTGAGAATGCGTATGGTCCAAACATTCATGATCCACGCACGGGCGAGATCATTGAGTCAGACATTGGTTGGTTCCACAACATCATGAAGCTGCAGACGGGCTGGTTCTTTGCCCAGGCAGTGAGCGATCCAAAGTCGCGCGTGCTTCCCTACTCCGATTCACTCATGGGCGAGCTGATCTCGTTTGTTGCCGCACACGAGTTTGGACATACCATCGGCATGCCTCACAACATGAAAGCATCCAGCGCTTACCCGGTAGATTCATTACGCTCAAAGACCTTCTGTGCCAAGTACGGCACCGCGCCAACCATCATGGACTATGCACGCTACAACTACATTGCCCAGCCAGGTGATGATGTAGACGTGATGCCAAAGGTTGGTCCGTATGATAACTGGGCCGTAAAGTGGGGATACCGTCCGATCATCAGCGCCAAGACGTCAGACGAAGAACTCGACACCCTGCGCGCATGGGCAACAGAAGCAGAAAAAGATCCGTACCTGCGCTTTGGCGCGCAGCAGTGGATGGTGATGGACCCAACAGCGCAGACAGAAGACCTTGGTGATGATGCCATCAAGGCGGGCGCTTATGGTATTGCCAACCTCAAGCGTGCAATGGGTTATGTGTATGATGCGACCTACAAGCCGGGCGATGACTTCCGCATGCTCTCTGATGCCTACGACGATCTTATCGGACAGTGGTCTCGAGAGATGGGGCATGTGGCCAACATTCCGGGTGGCGTAGTTATCGAGCGTAAGGTGCATGGATCAAAAGGACCTCAGTTCTCGATCGTTGCAAAGTCACGTCAGCGCGAAGCCGTTGCCTTCCTGCGCGACAACGTCTTCACTACTCCAATGTGGCTTCTCGATGAGCGCATTGCGCAACTGCTCACGCCTACCGACGTTGCACAAAGACTTTCATCGCTACAGACGCGTATGCTACGCACGGTGATCTCTTCGGACAAGCTTACACGCTTGCTCGATCAGCAAACACGTTTTGGTGCAGAAGCCTACACTGTGACTGAACTCTTCGACGATGTCGAAACATCGATCTTTACTGAGCTTGCAACAAAGGCCCCTTCCGACTTTTATCGTCGAGCATTGCAGCGCACCTTGGTACAAGAGCTGATCGACAAGTCATCAAAGCCTGCCTCTTCCGGCGATGGATTTATGATCTTCATGCGTGGACCAAGCACCTACAGCACTGATGTGCGTGCTATCTGCCGCGCGCGTCTGAAGTCTATGCTCAAGAAGCTGCAAGGGGCTCGCACAGCAGATGCAATGACGCAAGCTCACTATGACGACCTTACGATGCAGATCAAACTTGCACTAGAGGAAAAGCTGGACTGATGAAGCAGCACACTAAGGTTGTGTGGCTTGGCTATGCCAGTGTGTTTCTCTCCATCGTTTGGGGCGTGGGACTTGTTGCCGCCATCTGGGCGCGCCACATTGACCGTCATCTGCAATTTGCCGGAGAGTTATCCGTGCCTGCTCAACGGGATCTCAAAGGTGGACGCTTTCTCTACAGACTTGGATTCGTACTTAACAGCATCGTGCTGTTCATGATTCTCTGGATATTCATCTCAACATGGGTCTTCTAACGTGCTAACGCAGCTCTATCCCTGGCTTGGTCTTGCACTGCGCGTGTTCATTGGCGGATACTTTGTGTATGCCGCTGTTCCCAAGATCATCGAGCCCCTTGCCTTTGCAACGTCAATCGCTCACTACGGTCTTATGCCCTCGTGGCTGGTGAACGGCTACGCGCTCGTTATTGCGTGGCTTGAAATTGTAGTGGGCATCGCCCTTGTTGCTGGATTCCGCGTGCGCGCAAGCGCACTGATCTGCGGAGCAATGCTGGTAATGTTCACGTTGGCTGTTGCATACGCTGTTGTTCTCGGACTCAAGATTGATTGCGGATGTTTCGGATCACAGGGCGGCGAAGAAGTTAGCTGGCTCAAGGTTGCCAAGAACAGCGCCATGATTGCCATGTGCGCCTACCTGTGGTGGAAGCCAACCACGGCGATGTCACTTGACGACGCACCAACAGGAACGTCCGCATGAGTAGTCACGTCTCCGACGGCGCATCACTCTCAGAATGGCTCTCACAAGGAGTGCTCGTTACCGACGGTTCGATGCAGATCGAACTGGCCAAGCGCGGACTCTCCGAACGGCCGAGCGATAGGTACAATCTGACGTCACCCGTTGTTGTTGAGCGCATCCATCATGACTTTGTCGATGCCGGCTCTACGCTTCTGCAGACAAATACACTGCATGCTAATCGCTATGCGCTGGAATCATCGATGCTCAGCGCCCGCGTTCTGGAGATCAATCGAAAAGGGGCGTGGCTGGCGCGCGCAGCCGCTGGGTCTCGCGCTCGGGTAATCGGCGTTGTTGGTCCGAGCGGACGTATGATGCGTCCGCTGGGTCCGCTTGAGCCATCAGACCTGCGTGCATGCTTTACCGAACACGCAGCAGCGCTGCTTGCCGCTTCGGTCGATGGCATCATGCTAAAGTCGTTTATCAACGTAGACGAACTCGAGATCGCCATTGAGTCTGTGCGCTCCCTCAGCGCATCAATTCCGCTCCTTGCGCTAAAGTCCTTTCCCGAAGACGGATCAGTACTCTCGGGCTCATTCCCGAGTGCTGTTGCAGAACGCCTTACTCAACATGGTGTAGACGCCATCGGCTCTAACGGCACGGTTGGACCTCAGCGAATGTTAGGCATTATCGAGTCGCTTCGTGTTGCCGAGAAGCCCCTTGTCGCAATTCCTGATGTAGGGATCCCAACGATCATCGATGGATTTCCGATATACAACGCAGAACCATCATACGTTGCCGCGGCTACGCGCAGACTCGTAGAGCATGGAGCATGTATCATTGGTGCAGACGGCGGCGCAGACCTAGCACACATCAAGGCTATCGCTGATGCTGTCAAAGATGTACCTGTTGGGTCTGTACCCATTGTTGTTAAAGCCTCCAAGCGTGCAGAATCACAGGAGCAGAGCAAGGCAGCACCGACAACCTTTCATGAGCGCATCAACGAACGGTTTGTAACGACGGTTGAACTAGACGTGCCGCGTGGACTTGATATGTCGAGCGTTGTTGAAGGTGCCCGCTATCTTGAGCAGCACGGCATCGATGCCGTCAACATCAGTGATGGCGCCCGCGCGCGACTTCGCATGAGCCCCATCGCAATCTCCAAGCTCGTGCATGAGCAAACATCTATGGAGTGCATTGCGCACCTTGCGTGCCGAGACCGCAACATGGTAGCTCTGCAGGCAGAACTCATCGGTGCCCATGAGATGGGAGTGCGGAATATCCTTGCTGTTACCGGTGACCCAACCCACATTGGCGATTTTCCGTCAGCCACAAGTGTTTACGATGTAGACTCTATCGGACTCATACGAGCGCTAGGCCATATGAATACCGGACAAGACCTGATGGGGAATCCGCTAGGTGCATCTACTGGTTTCTGCATCTCGTGCGCTGTTAACCCGGCAGCAGATGACCTAGAGCGCGAAATCGACCGACTTGCTATGAAGGCTGAGCAAGGGGCTCATGTTGCCTTTTCACAGCCCATCTTTGATGCAGAGCTTCTCGATACATTTTTAGCCCGCACAAAGGATATTGATATCAGATTCATGCTTGGCATCATTCCGCTTCGCACGATACGGCATGCAGAGTTCCTGCATTACGAAGTACCCGGCATGAACATCCCGCAGTGGGTACGCGAGCGCATGGAAGGCGCCGCGTCCACCGAAGAAGCAACCGATATCGGCATCCAGATCGCTGTTGAGTTTTTATCATCCGTGCGCAACCGCATCAACGGCGTCTACCTGATGCCTCCGTTCAAGAAATATGATATTGCAGTCCGCATCCTTAAGGCAATCTCCTAGGAACATCAGATGAGCGAGATACCACAGCCCCCTTCGACAAATCCATTTACGTCGTACCAGCCAACCATCGAAGACAAACGCGTTGGTTTTGGTCTGCGCCTTGGCGCATGGGCTATCGACCAAGTTGGATTGTGGTTTGTTACGATTACCCTTGTGCTCATCATCAGCTCCATTCAACCCGGACAGACGGAGTTCATTAAGGAGTCGCTGAAGGAGCTACTAGCCAGCATGAAGGCATTTGGCTTCCCACGTGATGTGATGAATGAAGCACTCCCCTACCTTGTCTCGATGCTCTATGCAGGGTTTATCAGTCCCATTCTGTATTGGTCTATCGAAGCCTTTACAGGTGCATCCATCGGAAAGCGGATACTGAAGCTGCGTATCGGACGCGAAGACGGGGCTGTTGCTGAGCCAAGCATCATTGCCATGCGCACCGTGATCAAAATCTCCGACAGAATTCTTAAGCTCATTGCCGTGCTTCCGGTAGCAGACATCGTTGCACGAGGCATCACAAGTGCGTCGTCGCTGGTAGAAGTGGTTATCTTGATCGGTTGCTTGATCGTGCTCTCGGCTAAAAAGCAGGCCCTGCATGATATGATCGCCCGCACGGCAGTGTTCCGCACATCTGAACAATTCTAAACGCACAAGCTGACATCATGGTATACTACGCAGATTACCTCGGACTGGACAAGATCCTGAATGCACAGGAACTGGAGAGCGATAAGGCAAACGACCACGCTCATGAGGAAATGCTCTTCATCATCACGCACCAGGCCTTTGAGCTGTGGTTCAAGCAAGTGCTGTTCGAAGTAAACTCGGTAATTGACCTACTGGATAAACCAGTTGTTGCAGAATCAGCAATTCATCTGTGTGCAACTCGCATTGAGCGAGTAAACAAGATCATGGACCTTTTGTGCAATCAGTTTTCCATCATGGAAACGATGACGCCGATGCAGTTCATGAACTTCCGAGCGTATCTGAATCCAGCGAGTGGATTTCAATCTCTGCAATGGCGCATCCTGGAACGTAAACTTGGCCTGCAGGAAGACCAGCGAGTACTAAAGCACTACACAGAAGCTCTTACTCCAGAACACCGGCAGGAGCTTGAAACCGCGACGGCTGGATCAACACTCTTTTCTGTGATCGAAAACTGGCTTGCCCGTATCCCATTTCTGCAGATGGGAGACTTCGGAATTCTATCGTCGTTTACCAAGTCCGCACGCGAGATGCTGGACAACGACCGCAAAGAAGTTCGTATCCTCAGTGAAGCAGAGAACACCGATCCAACAGAGGCACTAGCGCAGATAGACCGCAATGAAGAAAGCCTTATGGCTTTGCTCAACAAGGAATCATACGATCAGCTCGTAGCCGAGGGCAAACGCAGAATGTCACTTAATGCCTCGCTGGCGGTACTATTCATTACGGCGTATCAGGATCGTCCGTTGCTGCAAGCCCCATTCCGATTTCTCGAAGCTATCGTAGAACTCGACAGACTGGTGGCTCTATGGCGGTACCGTCACACAATGATGGTAAGCAGGATGATCGGCATGCGTGTAGGTACAGGCGGATCTAGCGGTCACGAATACCTCATGCAGACCGCGATGCGTCAGCGCATCTTCAATGATATCCCAGCACTGTCTTCGTATCTCCTGCCAGATAAGCTTAAGCCAGTACTGCCACGCGAGATCGAAGAGCGCCTACAGTTTGTTCTTACACCGTAAGGTAACTCCATGTGCATTCTGGACATGGTGGTCCAGCATGCACGTAATACTTGCCGTGCTCTGGCTTCCACACTCTACCCCGAGCATTGTCTGCTTACGGGCGAGCGTCTTTCTACCGCCCCTACCTATGCACCTGGTGTAACGGACACGGCACTGCTGTTTCATCAGCCGGCTCCGCGTCCTATTGATATCGAGCTGCTCATCCAGCGTCACGTCCAGGCGGACGATCTGATGATCTCCCAATTCTCTGCACTTTGGGCGCTGTCGCAGACGTCTACCATCGACAATGCGATCTACGCCATCAAATACGGCGGTCGCACGCACCTTGCCGTTGCGCTTGGACGTATTCTCGCTGAACATTGCATGCAGTCTGCGCTAGACCCAGAAACCCTGGTCTGCCCCGTGCCCATCCACCCTGCCCGGCGAAGAGAGCGGGGTTACAATCAGACCGAGCTTATTGCTAAGGGCTTCTGCGAGCGAAGTGGGCTACCGATGCTCAACTCTGACAGCATCGTCCGCAACCGATACACGGAATCTCAAACCACAAAGTCCGACGCAGACCGCCGTTCGAACGTAAGCGGGATCTTCACAGTGCCGAATCCCGATAGCATTCTGAACACCCACATCCTGCTTATCGACGATGTACTCACAACCGGCTCTACACTCAATGCCTGTGCAACTGCTCTTATCGAAGCTGGAGCCCGAAGAGTAGACGCAGCAACACTGTGTGTGGCGGTGTGACTTGGGGGACTTCGTGCCTAATTTGCGCCCCATGACACGCATACTTGTCGCTGCCTTGCTCGCAGCAGTTGTAGGGGGCTTGCATGCCCCGGCACAGACATTTCCTTTCGAGGTGTTTGACACAGACCTACCGTTGCCGCACGTCTACAAAGAACGCAGGGCGCGAGTGGCAGCATCGCTTACGCAGCGGTCTGCGGCCATCGTGTTTTCTGCCGATGTGCGCAACAGACAAAACGATGTAGACTACGAGTACCGTCAAAGTTCAGACATGCTCTATCTTACTGGATGTCAGACTCCCGGTACAACACTCCTGCTCGCACCCGGTGGCATTCAGTTGGGAGATCGCACGTACACGGAAGTGCTGTTCATTCCAAAGCGCAATCAGGACCGCGAAGTATGGCAGGGCGTGAGTATGGGTCCTACTGAAGCAATGCAGTATCTGGGCGTAGACACGGCGGTGGTTGCAACAGATTTAAAAGTAGTTCTCGACTCACTGTTGCAGCGCCTCGACACCCTGCACTACTCAACGCTTCCAACAAAGTCGCTCCAGGTGCCCCTTGCCGGCAAGAACCTCTATGCCGATGCAGAGCTCAAGAAATGGGTCAAGGAACGCAACGCATCCATCATCCTCAAGACGCCGATGTCTATTCTGCGCGCGATGCGGGAAGTAAAAGACACCTCAGAGCTACGTCTGCTCCGCAAAGCCATCGAGATCTCTATGGAGGGTCACCGCACAACCATGCGCGGCGCCCGCCCGGGCATGAAGGAATACGAGCTCGAAGCTCTTATGGAGTATGGCTTCAAACGCGGAGGAGCGGAAGACGTAGGATATCCATCGATCGTTGGGTCCAACTACAATGCATGCATTCTGCACTACACAGCTAACAGACGCGCAACAACGATGAACGACCTCGTGCTGGCAGACTGCGGTGCGGAGTATCACGGGTATACGGCAGACATCACACGCACGTTTCCGCTCTCGGGCAAGTTCACTAATGAACAGCGTCAGATCTACGATCTCGTTCTGGCAGCGCAGGATGCCGGCATTGCCGCGTCCGTTGCCGGAGCACCCTTTCGCGCGCCGCACGCAGCAGCTACAACCGTAATCGCCGACGGACTGCTCAAGCTGGGCGTCATCAAGGATCTTGCTGATGTAAAGCAGTACTTCATGCACGGTACATCCCATTATCTGGGACTCGATGTGCATGATCCTGGTACGGGCGGACCCCTTCAGGTAAACTCTGTTATTACTGTTGAGCCTGGCATTTATATTCCAGCCGGCTCGGCATGCGACAAACGATGGTGGAACATCGGGGTGCGCATCGAGGACGATATTCTCATCACTGCAGAAGGTCCTGTAAACCTCTCTGCAACTCTTGCACGTACTGCTGCAGATATCGAAGCACTCTGCGGCACAGCACCACAACACTGAGCATTATGGCCTGTATTCGATCCATCTCCGGACTTCGCGCAACACTCGGCAACGACCTAACGCCAACGCTTGTGGCCCAGTATGCGTGGGCATTTCACGCGATTCTCCCTCAGGGGGCTATCGTAGTTGGCAGAGACGGACGTCCGAGCGGGGCGTGGATGCAGGACATCGTTGTTGGTACGCTGCGCGCATGCGGACGTCCAGTTGTGGTGCTCAACGTTGCCACAACACCCACCGTACAGCTTATCACCGAACACACAGATGCCTTAGGCGGCATTGCGATTACTGCATCGCATAATCCTGCGCCATGGAACGGACTGAAGTTTCTCGACGCCGGCGGCGTCTTCCTGGATGCAGAAGCAAACGCACGGCTGTGGGCTGCAGCTGATACTCCTGCGCCAGATTCGTTATCTCCAAACCAGCAGCATGGGCATGTTGTGTTTCGGCACGATGCCGACATGTTTCATGTAGACCGCGTCTGCGACATCCCGGCTGTGCGCTCTGCCCCACGCTCTGATGCACAGCGCGTAGTGGTAGATGCCGTTAACTGCTCTGCCTCTGTAAGCGCACCTATGCTGCTTGAGCGAATGGGCTACGAGGTTGTTCGGCTCTTCTGCGATGGATCCGGAATATTCCCCCATACACCCGAGCCCCTTACCGAGAACCTGACGCAGCTTGGAGAAGCTGTACGTCAGCACAATGCTGCGTTCGGTGTGGCCATAGATCCAGATGGAGACCGACTCGTCTTATTTGATGAACACGGCATGCCGGTTGGCGAAGAACGCACGATAGCTCTGGCTACAAAAGCAGTTCTCGACAGCGGTGAACGGGGTGATGTAGTCGTAAACTTTTCTACCACACGCGTTGTGGACGACGTAGCAGCCTCGTACGGTGTTACCTGCCATCGCGCTCCCGTAGGTGAGATCAACGTTGTACGCAAGATGCAATCAGTGGGCGCCGTTATCGGCGGTGAGGGCTCTGGCGGCGTGATCTATCCGGCATGTCATTCTGGACGCGACAGTCTAGTGGGTCTTGGCGTTATCTCGTCGTATCTCCGCTCCCATAGCCTAACTATGTCCCAGGCATGCGCAGAGCTGCCATCGTATGCAATGATCAAGACCAAGTTTGAGCTTGAGAGCCGCGAGGCATTAGCAGCTTCATTTACCGACATTATGTTGGCATTTCCAGACGCCGAGATCTCCACCCTCGACGGAGTGTTTATTGGCATGGCCGATCGATGGGTGCAGGTGCGTGCATCGAATACTGAGCCTATAGCTCGCGTGATTGCTGAAGCTCCAACGCAAGACGAAGCACAGGAACTGATCACACGTGTAACATCGTTAGTCCGCAGATAGAATGTCGCCTGCCCAAACATCCCACATCCTGCGTTCTACGCTTACATCGTGTCTGCAGCAGCTTACAGCTGATGCATCTAAGCGTCTTACCATCGAAGAGTTCACGAGTGTCGAAGGCGCCTTTCTCATGCTCAAGCATGCAGATGGAACGGTGCTGGCAGTTGTTGATGCCATTCAGCCCACGGAGAGTCCGTTCGACGATGTTCCGCGGGACAAACTGCGCTCTGTTGCCTCGCGTGTGCAGAGCCCCTACTTCATCCTCACGAATATTCGTAGGGTTGTTACCTACCGCACAGATGCTGTTACCAAGCGGCTGCCCGACGAAGAACAAGTCGTTGGCTGGCAGCAGGGGGCGGATGTGCGCACCGCTGAAGACACCAAGGCATCTGGCGTGCAGCTGTCGCTCGTTGCCGCCCTATCACATGCTGTAAACTGGCTTACGATCGAGTCCTCCATACCCCAGCAACAGCAAGTGCGCGATGCCTCTGCATTTTTCTCGGAACGTGTGCTGTCGATGTTTGATGACCTTACATCGTGCACAGAACCTACAGCCGAACAACGCGAATACACACTACGATTGGGCACGAGCATTCTGGCCTATGTGCTGATGCACGTGCGAAATCGTGATGCGTTTGACAGACTGGCAATACCCTATGGGACGCGCAGCTCGGACCTTATGCTGGACCTTGTGGGTGCGTACTTCCGTCAAGCCCGGCGCAAAGGCTACGCTATGCTTCCACACAGCGTAGCAAACGTCCGCGTGCTGCCAGACAGGCAGGAAGTTTTTCGGATGACGCTTGCGGATCTGATCCACTTCCTGCACCGGTTCGATCCAGAGCGCTTAACAGATCACGAACTCCACCGCGCCGTTGATGCAATCCTGCAGAGATGTGCGCGTATTTCTCGTACATCGGTTCCAACGATCGATGCGCTCGACCTTGCCCTACGTGCGGTAGTACACGTGCGCGATCATGCGCCCGAGCGTATCTCCATGCTCGAGATCGGTCAGACCCAGGGTTTGGCAAGTGTTCGGCAGATGCTGATGGCGCAGAGCACACCGTGCGAAGCCCGCGTGTATGCGCGTAACAGCGAAGACGAGCGTGCTATCGTGCTGCGGGCATCAGGGAAACTCGACGTTGCGGCAGACGTACAGATTCTGCGAGAAACTCGTGCAGCACGCAGACAATGGGATCTTGTTGTAGCTACCAGTGCAGACGTTACAGAACGGCATCGTCTGCGGCTGTTGCTGGAACGCATGCCCATTGCGGCTGACGGATGCGTGGTACTGTTTCTGCCCCTTTCATCTCTGCACGATGATCGCTACACCGCCATGCGTCAGGCCTTAGCTGCTGGATATGCTATCGAGTGGGTAATCATGAGCGACGTAGAGGCCCTTGCCGAGCCGGATGCAGGAGTATGCTGCATCGTAGCCCGCAAGACCGAAGTAGAGCATCACCGTCACTTGGCACGCTTTGTATATCTGCGCAGACCGATTGCCGCTTTCTTCCCTTCATCGAAAGCATCACGCGACCTTGAGCAGGCGCGACTGAAATCTCTCGATGCCTTCATTGCTTATCTAGATGCATCGGACAGAGGCAAGGTAAACGACGAAGCAGTTGTGCGGATGATTCCGCAGTCCAACCTCACCGATGCCGGGTCATGGGAAGATTACCTGATTCCGCCTGATGTGCTCTCTTCTGTACTCCGAAAAACACTGCACCGCATGCGCCCCCTATCATCGATTGCAGATGTAGGAGGGGGCTTGCGCACAGGCGCGAACGAGATCTTTGCACCTGATACGCACGATATCGCTACAGATAATCTTGAGTCAGAGTATTGGCAGCGCACTCGCGGGAATGGAACAACGGTAGACGCAACGATCCTTACATCGGCTGATGATATAGAGTCGATCATGGGCATTCCACGATCAGACAGACGTCTGCTGCTGCTGCCCGAAGACCGCAATGCCATGCAGGGTACCAACGTACTCACACGCATTGAGCGTGCCGAGCGCGACGGTGTTCACCTGCGCCCAAGCATACGTAATCGCAGCGTATGGTGGCATGTGCCTACTCCGTCGATCGCACACCTTATCATCCCGAAGCAGCAGCACCGACGGTGGATTGTGCACGTTAACTCCATAGATGCCTATGCAACGGATGCATTCATTGGCGTTACGCTTGCAAACATCACACAGCGCGATGCCGTGGCCTTATGGATGAACTCCACACTAGGGTTGTTCTTTAGTCAGCTTATGCGGCTTACCGACAACGTGGCTGATATCACCGTGCGCGATACGCAGGAGTTTCCAATCCCGGATGATGCTGTTCTCTCGGTAATTGCAGACCCATCGCTACAGCAGCTAACGCGACGTGCAATTGCAACCTTAGCGGACGAGTTTGGCGCAAGTTCTTCCGATACAATTCGTCCGGAAACTGTCCGCCGTGACCGCCGAAAACTAGACGTCCTTCTTATGCAGGATGTCTTTGGCCTCACTGACGAAGAGCAACGCTGGATCTACCGTTTTGCCTACGCATGGTGGTCACGTCCATCGAACGTGCGTCACCTCACAAACACCCTACTCCACGAACTCGAGCGCGACCACAAGCTGCGTCCACTGAAGACCTGGTACGTCCCCTACATCAACCAGCTGCCTGCAGCAAACCGTCGGGAAGTTGTGCTCGAATCTGGCATCACGCGTGCCGAAGTGGACGGAACAATGTTTGGGTGGAGAGTACGAACATGGAAAGGGGCACGTCCGGACGTTGTGCTCGACTGTGAATCACAGGAAGAAGCCGAATGCATAGCCCTGCTTGCAGGACTCGGCAAGGTGCACATTGAGCTTCCCACAGATGCCATCTTGATCAGCGAGATACTGCCGAAGCTGCGTCAGTTCGCAGAAGACCTGCGGAAGCATCTAACGCGGCTCATCAGCCCCTTCCCAGAAGACCTGCGTCCAGCGCTGCAGCGCGCGATAAACAAGCTCATGAGTTAAGAGGATACATCAGAGGATCGAAGCCGTACTCGTCGTAAGCGTTATCTCATAGCTGTTGCTTGTAACCTCCAGCATCCTGCTGTTTACGCGCATCAAAAGAGCCCAGACCAGAGTTGTGGATGCAGGCAGTACCGATACTACGCCGGCACTGATGGCCAGGCGGCATTCCTCACGAGAGTCCAGGAACAGCCGAACGTTGCCTCACTTCGCGAAGCCGAAGAATAAATCGAGGAACAATCCTACTTCAGCGTAAATCCAGTTAGTTCTTCGACCTGACCACTGATCTGCTTCCCAAGCCATGTTTGTGGGAGCGTTGTACGCCTGACGAACGTACCGAGCGATGGAGCATACCATACAGCAACGGCGCGAGACACGTTAGAGGTCTCTACATTGTTTGTGGTTTGTACGATCGAGTACGTGATCTTGAACGAGTGTGTAACTATCGTCTTGCCAGCAATCGTAAACGAGAGTAAGCCACCTGGCTGACACGTGACAGACTTTACCGTTCGAACCCCATTCAAACTTTCGCTCGTAGATACTGTTCCTTCAACGCCGGTCTCAATTGCCAACCGCACCCAGGTTGTATCGAAATACGTCTCGCCAACTGTGTTCGTACGAAAGCCAAGGTCTTTGTACGTATCAATGTTGAAGCACATCGTATCGGTGTTAGGTCCAGCGATTGACCACACCCCACTGTTGCCACTAACTGTGGAATTATTCGCAACAACAGTCGTTACAAACTGGCCATCAGTGCCAGTGATCTTCTCTCCACGCTCGTTCGTATTGTACGTTGCATACGAGAATGTTGACCCAACACCAGGCACAATAGGCGCAGTAGGTGTTGGCTCAACTGGGTCGGAGCAGGATGCAAGAAATAGAGCTGTAGCGAAGAACAGAACGAGGGACTTCATGATTAACCGATTTTTGTTGGAGCGTTGCTTCGCGGCAAAGATAGGCTTTGGGTTGTTATCGAAGCACTTCGAGCAAGGGGCCCGCAGAGAAGAAGGTGAGAAGGTGCTTCCCGTCCCTCTTCACATTCCCTGCCTTTCGAGGCACTATGACATAAAAGGGAATGCTGATGTTGACTTCTGATGATGTTCTTGCGCTGCGTCTTCTGGGCGGGGTTACCAACGATGAAATCATTCGGCTTGCGCATGCATGCGATGTGCTGCAGGATGCGCTCGCTATGCTGGGGGCAATGCCCTCCGATCTAGAGCGCCTGTGTGATGAGCAGCGCGAGCGGTGCTCCAAGCATGATGTAACGATCGTTACGATCGTTGACGCTGCATATCCGTCGCGTCTTCGGCAGATAGCAAATCCGCCGTCGGTCTTGTTTGTTGCAGGCACGTTGCCCGATGCTGCAATGCACAGCGTAGGGGTTGTGGGCACACGTCAGTGTACGCATCAGTATGGGTTGCCGGTAACAAGAATGCTCGTGGCAGACTGGGCACGCAGCGGGACGGTTATCGTGAGCGGTTTAGCTAACGGCGTCGATACGATCGCACACGAGGCTGCCATCCAGAACAATACGCCCACCATTGCAGTGATTGCCAGTGGTATCGATCGCATTACGCCGAAAACAGCAAGCGATTTGGCGCGACGCATTTCGAGTGGACACGGAGCAGTGGTCTCTGAGCATCCGTGTGGGGTTGCTGCCCTGCCCCCTGCCTTTCCCGCTCGAAACAGGATCATCGCGGCACTCTCTGATGCTGTGGTTGTTATTGAGAGTAAGTCAAGGGGCGGAGCACTTATCACGGCAGAGTTTGCTCTGCAGCAGGGTAAACCGCTCTATGCCGTGCCTGGTCCTATCACGTCGGCTAGAAGCGAGGGCTGCAATGCACTGTGCGCTTCAGGCAAGGCAGAAATGCTGCTCTCGAGTTCGTCGGTTACGGTTGTGCCGCAGGCAGGTCTGTTGCCTATAGCGCGACTGCCGGTAGAGCTGCAGTCTATCGATGATGGGGCGCCTCATTACCTTGATGAGTTTTGCGCGATGTTTGCATGTGATGTAGCCAGTGCACGTAGTAAGCTGCTGGAGTTTGAACTTTTAGGGTTCGTGACGCAGTTAGCTGGCGAGCGGTTTGTTGTTCGACGATAACCAAGGTTTGCATGTCTGTTCATTCTCGCAAAGAAGATCATGTGCGCATAGCGCTGCAGGAAGACGTACGGTTTCGTCGCAAAGGGACGTCCTTTGATGACTGGGAGTTCGTCTACAACGCACTTCCCGAGATCGATCTTGCAGAGATCTCTACGCAGACGCAGTTTCTGGGCAGAACGCTCAAGCTGCCGCTCATGATCACGGGTATGACAGGGGGCTACCCCGATGCTGCACGGATTAACCGTGATCTAGCAGAGGCATGCAACGAGCTCGGCATCGCCATGGGCGTTGGCTCGATGCGGGCATGTCTGGAATCGGACGAACATCGGGAGTCGTTTACAGTTGTAAGACAATTCTCCGATAGCGTCCCCATCCTTGCCAACATCGGCGCTGTGCAGGCCGTGCGCTGGAAACGTGCTGGCACGCTCGCAGATATGGTAGATACTGCCGTAGACATGATCGGCGCTTCGGCATTGGCCGTGCACCTTAATCCCCTACAGGAGCTCGCGCAGCCCGAGGGAGAGCCAGAGTATCGCGGTGTAACCGATGCAATCGCATGGCTTGTGGAACACTCGCCTGTACCAGTAGTTATCAAAGAAGTTGGTGCAGGTATATCGGGGTCAGTAGCAAAGCGCCTGGCAGAGGTCGGCGTGAGCATTATCGATGTTGCAGGGGCTGGCGGCACATCGTGGTCGGCCGTCGAGATCAAGCGTCACCCACACCCCAATACCGTTGAACACCTCTGGGACGTGGGCATACCCACGGCAGAAGCCCTTGTGCAATGCAGGGGCATCGTGCCAACGCTGATTGCCTCTGGTGGCATCATGAGTGGCGTGGATATCGCCAAGGCCGTGGCACTAGGTGCAACCGTGGCCGGAGCAGCGCGTCCGATATTATTAGCACAACATGAGGGTGGAACCGCGGCAATTTTGCAACTTGTACGCAGCTGGGAACTCCAGATCCGACAAATGATGTTTCTTTCAGGGTCCGGCTCACTCGAGCAATTACGAACCACTGAAAACATTGTATGTCATCATTGACCACCGCTGCACCGATGGCCAACACCTCGCAAGAAGAATTAGCCCCCTACCTCGAAGAAGTAGAGGGGGCTCTCCTAAGTGCTCTCGATGAATTCGACGAGCCCGGCTGCCTGTACGATCCGGTACATTACCTCTTCGAAGGCGGCGGCAAACGTATACGTCCAGTGCTTACACTACTCGCTTGTGAATGCGTCGGCGGCGATCGTGCCGTTGCACTCCCTGCTGCTGTTGCAGTTGAGTTGCTGCACAACTTTACGCTGGTGCATGATGATATCATGGACAGTTCTGCGAAGCGGCGTGGACGTGAGACGGTGCATGTAAAGTGGGACACCAACACGGCGATTCTTTCTGGCGACGTGATGATGGGCATGGCCATGCGCCTGCTCCTGCGCAGCGCACACCACGCGCCGCGTCCGCTTGATGTGGTTGATTCGTTCTCAACGGGACTTATCGACGTCTGCGACGGCCAGGCCCTTGATATGGACTTTATGCAGCGGGCCGATGTAACAGCCGACGAGTACTTTGCGATGATCGAACGCAAGACAGCGCGGCTGTTAGAGATGTCGGTAGCGATTGGCGCAAATGTAGGGGGCGCAACAAACGGACGCGTCGAAGCGCTTCGGATG
The DNA here is from genome assembly GCA_044238605.1 of Patescibacteria group bacterium. GTDB lineage: Bacteria > Bacteroidota > Ignavibacteria > Kapaibacteriales > Kapaibacteriaceae > UBA10438. The sequence continues at coordinate 5,043 of JBIICY010000008.1, read as the reverse complement.
TTTGCCCGAGAGATTGGCATTGCGTTTCAGGTGCAGGACGACATCCTCGATCTGTTCGGATCGGAGTCGTTTGGCAAACAGCCCGGCGGCGACATTGTAGAAGGCAAGCGCACATGGCTCGTGCTGGAATGCGCCCGCCGCGTTCGCGAGAACACTTCGGCAACTGAAGAACACCGCGAGCTGATCTACTCCTTCTTTGCCCAAAACGGCCTGCCGCGCGAATCCGTGCCGGCGGTGATCGATATGATGCATCACTACAACGTGATCTCCGATGCCAAAGCCATTGTGGAAAACCGCACGTCGGAGGCATTTGCCCATCTTGGCTCTCTGCCGGAAACCGAAGCGCGCGACCGCATGGGCATGCTCGGGAAACTTCTGATGAACCGGAAGAGTTAACTTCGCGTATGCGAGTTACCGTTATTGGAGCGGCTAAGAGCGGCATTGCCGCTGCAGAGCTTGCTCAGCGTCAAGGACACAGTGTTTTTGTAAGCGATGCAAAGCCTGAAGAGGCCAGCGCATCGGCCATTGCGCATTTGCGCGAGCGCGGCATCGACCATGAGTTTAGCGGTCATACCGACGCAGCCCTTAGATCAGACCTCATCATTCTCTCGCCAGGGGTGCCCCCTAGCAATCCTCTTCGCCAGGAAGCCGAGCGGTTAGGCATAGAGGTGATTGGTGAATTGGAATTTGCCAGCAGGTTTCTGAACAATCCAATCGTTGCCATTACGGGTACAAACGGCAAGACTACGACGACAGCTCTTACAGCGCACGTTCTGCAGGGATGCGGAAAGAAGGCAGTAACGGCCGGTAATATCGGGACGCCGCTGAGTAGCCTGGTCGGTAGCGTGTCGGACGACACGATCATTGTAACAGAGTGTAGTAGTTATCAGCTCGATACGACCACGACATTTCGTCCGTATGTAAGCATGATCCTGAACATCACACCGGATCATCTCTCCTATCACGGAACGTTTTCCCAATACGTTAATTCAAAGTGGAAAATTGTCCGCCACCAAAACGAAGATGACATTGTAATTTTGAATGCCGATGATGCAAATGCAGCAAACGCAGCATCGGTAGCTCGAGGTATGGTACGCTTTTTCAGTGTTGAACACGACGTTGAAGGGGCATTCATCCGGGGGGGTGAAATCATACTCCGAGACAAGCAGCATTCAGAGGAGACACTCATGTCATTGCGTCGTCTTGGATTGCCTGGAGTGCACAACGCAGCAAACTCCATGGCAGCAACACTCGCGGCGCGGGCTTTCGAAGTCCGCAACGAAGACATCCGCGATTCCCTCATGTCGTTTAACGGTGTAGAACACCGTCTCGAAAACACCCGCATCGTAAAAGGTGTTCGGTTTGTTAACGACTCCAAAGCAACAAACGTTAACGCAACATGGTATGCCCTCTCCAGCTACGATCGTCCGATCGTGTGGATCGCCGGCGGACGTGGCGACAATAATGATTATGCGTCTCTGAACGATTTGGTAGCAGACAACGTAAAAGCCATTGTCTGTATTGGAGAAGAAGCAGACGCGATCTTTAACCATTGGTGCACAACCAAGCGCTGCGTTAAGGCAGACTCCCTAGAAGATGCCGTGCGTGCAGCTATGGACATCTCACACAACGACGATGTTGTGCTGTTTTCGCCGGCATGTAAGTCGTTTGACATGTTTGCCAACTTTGAAGAGCGTGGCAGAGCCTTTAAACAGGCTGTGCAGCAACTCTAACAGTCATGCCAACACCCATCATCGAGATTTCTCACCTTGCCAAACACTACGGATCGTTTCACGCCGTGCGTGATCTGAACCTTACAGTTGAGCAGGGTGACGTATACGGTTTTCTGGGGCCGAACGGGGCTGGCAAGAGCACAACCATCCGCATGATGATGTCGCTCATACGTCCAACGTCTGGCGACATTCGCATCTTTGGTCAATCTCTCAACGAGCACCGCTCAGAGATTCTGCGCCGTGTTGGCGCTATCGTTGAACGTCCCGACTTTTACAATTACCTCTCTGCCCGACGCAATCTTGAGTTGCTCGGAAGGTTAAGCGGCGCCGATGCTTCAAAAGCGAACGTAAACCGCGTTTTAGGGATTGTTGGATTGGGTGAACGTGCCGAGAGCAAGGTAAAGACCTTTTCACACGGCATGAAGCAGCGTCTTGGGCTCGCCCAGGCGTTGATCCATAATCCGGACCTGATCGTACTCGACGAGCCATCTACCGGACTCGACCCTCAGGGCATGGTTGACATGCGCGATCTGATCTTGGAGCTTGCACACGACCATAAGAAGACCGTGTTTCTCTCATCACACATTCTGCCAGAGGTAGAACTCACGGCAAACCGCATGGTGATCATCAATCGTGGTAAGACGATCATTGAAGGATCTGTACAAGAGCTTCTCAATGCAGGACGTCTGAAGGTAACGATCGAGACAACTGATGTACCACGAGCACTCGAGGTGCTTCGCGCAACACCCGATGGAGAGTGGATACAATCGTCGACCGATCAAGAGATCATCATCATGCTGAACAGGCAGGACATTCCAGGTGTAGTTGCCTCACTAGCTACTGCCGACATTCCGTTGCGGGCAGTTACACCTGTGCGGTCTCTCGAAGAATACTTCATCTCGCTTACACGGGAGACTGCATGATTCTGACCGCCTATCGTGTAGAGATGTCGAAAGTGTTCTCAAAGTGGAGAACCTTCATCGGCTTTATGGCACTTGCCTTTCTGATTCCCGTAGTCGTAGTTGCTATGAGCGTCGAAGGCGGCAAGTTCCTAAGCTTTGCCACTCAGGGTTTGTCGCAGAACTTCGACATCAACGGCAACCTGATGAACGGCTATGCAGTAGCCTTCATCATCCTGAGTTCGCTCTACGTGCATGTACCGTTTCTGATTACACTCGTTGCCGGTGAAGTGCTTGCCGGTGAAGCTGCAGCGGGAACGTACCGCGTGTTACTTACTCGCCCCCTATCGCGCTCAACGATGGTAAATGCGAAGTACATGGCGGCGCTCACGTATACGATTTTGCTCGTAGCCTGCATGGCTGCCCTGTCCCTTGGCCTTGGCACATCGATTATGGGCACGGGAGATCTGCTGGTGATTCGGCAGAAGATCACCGTGATTCCAGTGCATGATCTTTTGTGGCGCTTTGGATTTGCCTACTCATGGGCAGCGCTTGGTATGATCACCGTTGCCAGCATTGCATTTCTCTGCTCTGCGCTTGTTGAGAATGCCATTGGGCCGATCATGACAACGATGGCACTGATCATCGTGATGACGATCATCTCGGCGATCGACGTTCCACTGTTCGACTATGTGCGTCCGCTCTTCTTTACCACGCACATGAATGCGTGGAAGTTATTCTTCGACGACCCAATCAATTGGCAACGTGTAGCAACATCGTTCTCTGTTCTTCTCCTCCACATCGTTGGTTGTTTTGTTGCAACGCACATCGTTATCCGCCGAAAGGATATCCTGACATGATTCGCGCTATTGCTCTTGCCTTTCTTGTTGCCGCCGTCTCTGCGCATGCTGCGATGGATGCTAACGCACTGCTCGAAGCAATGAAGAAGCGCATGCAGTCAGTAAAGAAGTATACGGCAGACCTCAAGCTCAAGGTAGACATCCCCTTTATGAAGGTGCCGGATGCAGATGCAAAGCTCACGTTCAAGGCGCCGAACACCACAAAGATCGAATCGAAGTCCTTTGCCATGCTTCCCAAGCAGGGTCCAGAACTCAATGCGCTGAACATTCTCCAAGGGGGCTATGCAGCCGTGGACATGGGCACTGAAACAGTATCTGGTAAGCCCCTTCGCAAGGTGAAAGTGCTCCCTGCCGATGAAGCATCGAACATCGTTGTTGCAACATTGTGGATTGACGAAGCATCACTTCTTGCGCGCAAGGTTACCTCGACAACGAAGGCCGGTGGATCGGTAACAGCAGAGCTGACGTACGATAATCCCAAAGCAGCAGCGTATTGTCTGCCAAGCTATATCAAGCTTATGATGGACGTTCCAGCCTTTGAGATTCCACGCTCCATCACGGGTGATTTTGACGAACAGTCAACGCCAAAGAAGCAGACATCGAAGAACGGCAAGACCAAGGCAACCGTCCAGATCTGGTATACGAAGTATACGTTCTGATGCTCAGCACACGCATCGCATCTATACTCGACCGGTACACAGAGTGGATGCTACGCATTGCCTTTGCCATCGTGATAGGCTGGTTTGGCGCTCTCAAGATCGCGCATATGAGTCCAGCAGAAGAACTCGTTGATGCAACACTCGCATGGACACACATTCCTAACGTGAGTTACTACCTCGGCACCTGGGAAGTACTTATCGGCTTGTGCTTTCTTCTGCCGCGTCTTACGAGGTTTACCATGCTCATGTTTATCGTGCACATGGCAGGAACACTATCTCCCCTCATCATGCTTCCGCAGGAGTCATACATCAGCATCCCCTTTGGCCTCTCCTTTGCGGGACAGTACATCATCAAGAACCTGGTGTTCCTTGCCGCAGGTGCAGCGCTGTACGTGAGGCATGAGCAGCGACGCCGGTAGGGGCGAGCCGGTGGCTCGCCCGCACATGTGGCACCCACGCATCGGGCGATCACGCACATATCGTACCCACACATCGGGCGATCGTTATACGTCAGGCATGAGCAGCGACGCCGGTAGGGGCGAGCCGGTGGCTCGCCCGCACATGTGGCACCCACGCATCGGGCGATCACGCACATATCGTACCCACGCATCGGGCGATCGTTATACGTCAGGCATGAGCAGCGACGCCGGTAGGGGCGAGCCGGTGGCTCGCCCGCACATGTGGCACCCACGCATCGGGCGATCGTTATACGTCAGGCATGAGCAGCGACGCCGGTAGGGGCGAGCCGGTGGCTCGCCCGGATCATAGCGATACGTCATCATCGGGCGATCACGCACACATCGTACCCACGCATCGGGCGATCACGCACATATCGTACACACGCATCGGGCGATCACGCACATATCGTACCCACGCATCGGGCGATCACGCA
>JBIICY010000013.1:0-35526 GCA_044238605.1 Patescibacteria group bacterium | reverse complement strand
GCGCAACTGCCGCTGCTCTGAACTCGTCGTCATAGCGACGACCCCTGTTGTCATTTCCCATCGTTTCCTCCAATCCAAATATGTGATTAGAGATCGACTTACTGTCAACTAAATGGGGGGAAGATCACTGATTATCTAGATATCATAAAATCACGAGCATCTGATTATGTTAAAAAATCAACAACATATCGTTTAACATCTGGTGAAAAATTGCACATGAATAAATCCGAGTTTCCTCCTGGCAAAAGTATCCCAGAACCAAATAAAAAGTGGTTGACTTAATAAAACCATTTATATATACAAATCAAATAGTTTGTTTCGTCAACTCTGACAATATCCGTGACGAGTATGTTGTGTCGTCTTCCATGTCATCGATGTTACGCTCGATCCATAGGTCTGGATTAGTCGTATCCTTCGGAGTTACTACCGTCTTCTTCTTTCCTGACTTTTCGTCACCGCTTGAGGCGCGACCGATTTGAAACTGAACAAACAATGACAACAACAGTATAGTTACCATCCACATAGTACTCATAGCTACCTCGAATGTTAATTGTGACTGACCACGTAAATATCAGGCGATAGACGACGTATGGTGTCACGTATCACAGTCCAGCCTCTCATGCTGAGGTGACGCCAGATTCCAGACTGCGCTCGGAATGACGCTCAGGGTTCCTCGCTTCGCTCGGAATGACGCCGCTGCAGGAGATAACTACATGGCGCTGCGCACCGAAGGTGCGCTGCGCCCAACAAAAAAACAACGTGTGGGCGTCTTTCCGAGGCACGAAGTGCCGAGGAAACTGATGCGGGAGGATTTCTTTCCGAGGCACGTAGTGCCGAGGAAGCTGTGCTTACAATCGCCTGCCCTTTCTTGACCGTGACGGTGAAGGAGGTACTGGTTGTTCTGTCTTTGCGGCATAGTAGTTGAATGCTTCTACAGCCATGCCGAGTCTGCCCCATACCACAACTGCGTAGTAGTTGCGGTTGTCTGGTGTGGAGTCTATGCGATAGACGCCAAGCAGTGAGTCAAGTGCGGCGGCGTTGGGCTCGGGGTAGACCGTCCGAAGTGCGCGCATGTCTCTAGGTGGTATGCCAAGAGCGTTGCCCTGACGCTGGATCCAGAGGTATCGGCGTGATGTCCACCTATGTTCGGCATCTGGCCGCACGCCGTCCGAGCCGTATTCATAGTCGATAGACCGATGCTTGCGTGAGTAGTAGCGCTCAGTTGTAAGCTGCACTACGCGTCCGTCCGAGAGTTCTTCCATAATGTTGTAGCGCCCCTTACCCTCTGTGACTGTGCCGATGATGCGTCCAAAGGAGTTGTCCTGAGCAACCAGGGCAAACATCTCGCTTGCAGAGACGCTCTTGTTGTCTACAAGAATATCAACGCTTTCTCCATAGAAGGGGCCTGTAGTATGCGAGAGAAAGACCCGCTCCTCGCCAGCTGCATTGTCGATGATGACGAGTGTATCTCCCTTGTGCGAAAACAATTCGAGCATCTCCAGACACTCGTCCATGCGTCCGCCAGGTGTGCCACGTAGATCAATAATGTAGCGCGTAGCCCCCTGCTCTTTGAATGCTGTAAACAGCGTGCGCATTGCCTCCGCACTGCCAGATGTAAAGCCACCCACGTTGACGTAGCCAATGCCGTTGCTCATCATCCCCACAACGCTGCGGAAGCGGCGTCCGCGCGGATAGAGCGTTACCGTATACTCCACCTTTGCCCGCTTGATCGTGACGTCCAGCTTACGCTCTGTGTTCATAGCCTGATGCTCGAACATGTCCCATGAGCTCGTTACAGCATCGCCATTAACCGCGATGATCTCATCACCCACGGCAAGGCCATCGATGTACGCCGTGCCGCTAACCAAGATCTCCGAGATCGTAACGGGATAGTACATTGGGTACTTGTCGGCGTCCATGCCAAATGGCTCGTTCCCATCGATCTCCGCCCTACGATACCTGCCAACTGCCTGATCATACACCGTTGAGTACCGATCAAGATTCTGCTTGAGGTTATCCTCGTTGATGTTATTCAGCGCATCAGGCGTAAGCTGCTTGAGAGACCGATCCTTGATGATCTTGCGGAGCTCGGAATCATCAGAAGAAGCAGCGAGCAGCGAACAGCGAGCAGCGAGTCCCGGAGACGGAGCAGCGAACAGCGAGCAGCGAGTAGCGAGTCCCGCAGACGGAGCAGCGAACAGCGAACAGCGAGCAGCGAGTCCCGCAGACGGAGCAGCGAACAGCGAGCAGCTAGCAGCGAGTCCGAAAGACACGCAAATGATAATCGTGCTGACGAGATGAATGATGTGCTGGTTCATGACATAACTCCAGGATAATTGTTACACATGGTTCCTCGCTTCGCTCGGATTGACGCCGAGGTTCCTCGCTTCGCTCGGAATGACGCCGCTTAGAGGCGGTTTATAACATGGCGCAGCGCGCCGCAGGCGCGCTGCGCCTACCTAAAAAGCAACGTGTGGGCGTCATCCCGAGGCACATAGTGCCGAGGGAGCTCTGCTACTCGCTGTTCGCTACTCGCTGTTCGCTGCTAGCTGCTCGCTGCTCGCTGCTAATAGTTCGCTACTCGCTGCTATCTCCTCGTCCATCGTTTGTTGTTTACCACGCGGCGAACGATAGGCGCTATCTGGTAATACTTGGCGGCGCTGCCGAAGATTGCTTCGGAGAGGACGCCCCGGTCGATGCTTTGTGCGTTGGGGATGCGTGCGTAGATGTTGTCGAGCTCGTTGTCTGTGATATCCGTTGCGTCCTTGCGCATGTTGACAACGTCTCTGAAGTGTGATGCGGCTGTGCGGATGGCATCCAGTGAGCGCTCAGGCCATGTAAGCTGGATGTCGGGTGAGATGGATGTGGCGTTGCTGAGGGTATCGAGCTGACGTGTGATGATGATGTCTGATTCGTTGCTGATGCCCATGCGAAGCTCGCGCTCCATGCGTCCAGCTGTTGCTGTGCCAACGATCACGGCGCCGTGCTCTCGCTGCATGCGGCTTGCAAAGTACTCGGGCGCGCCTGCTGTGAACTGGTCTACAAGGATGTAGGGGGCTGATGCACCAAGCGGTTTGCCTTTGCCAAAGAGGTCCAGCAGGTGGATTACGCTGCGGGCGTTGTTACCCGCAATGCCGCGCAAGTCAATAACGATGCTGCTAGCCCCCTGGCGGTCGGCGTCGATGATGTTCTTGCGGGCCTGGGCGCCGGCTTCTACCGAGAAGCTGTGCAGGGCGATGTAGGCAACGTCATCGTCGATCGTTGAGGTAACAAGTGATGCGGATGCTGAGCTTTGGCTGATGGGGAGTGTGAACTGACGGTTGCCGCGGCGGACTTCTACGCCGAGGATTCCGTCATGGGGCTTGCTGTTCACAAGCAGCGCTATTGCACGGTCGATGCCCCCGCCTGTTGCAAAGTTCTCTACGCTTACAATGTTGTCCCCTACGCAGACGCCTGCATTGTATGCTGCTGACCCGCGAGCAACGTGGTCTACAATGATGGCATTCTGGTGCTGACGCAAACGCAGGCCGAGCGTGTTCATAAGCTTGGGGGCAAGTGTGTGCTCAGCAAACACCTGTTCCTTGCTGCGGATGCGGATGTTGATCTGCAGGTGCTCGAGCATCTTCTCGACAGGTTCGATGCGGAGCACGCTGTCTGGCACGCTGCCGATGATGCCGTCGTAAATGGCCCGACGGATCTGCTCTTCATCCTGACGGCTAAACTGTGTGTGCACAGCTCCATGATCTGCAAGGCAGCGCCATACAGGCACTGGAAGCATCTCGCGCATGGAAGCGATATCATCTATTGCTACTCGGGCCGAGATACGATCTCCCCAGACAAGGCCCGCAGCATTTCCCCTGCCAAGACGGTTGATGCTATCGATGAGCTCCTCAGATGGATAGCGCGTGCGGTTGCGCAGAGCGATTATATCAACTGTTGGAGGCAGCCATGCAGCTGCTTGCTCTGGAATTGCCACTGATGCAGGTATACCAATGCTGTCTACATCGATCTTACCGGCTGCTTTGTAGAGCGCAATCGTGATGCTGAGTCCGCCAATCTTGGGGTCATTGAATGACCCAAACACCCTAGCTGGAATGCGGTTCAATACTCGCCCCTTGCCGTAGCTGCGCTGACCCACAATGATGGCGCGTGCACGCTCTCTCATACCGCCGGCAAAAAGCTCGCTTGCTGATGCAGAACCGCTGTCCTGCAGGATGATGATCGTACGACGCGGATCGTACCAATCGCCTGTGCTCTCAGCAATGCTGTATTCTGTCCGGTTGCGGAAATGCATCGAGAGCATGGTGTCTCCCTCCTTCACAAACTCCCCGATCATTGCCAGTGCTGCGTCCACATAGCCGCCTCCGTTGTCTCGCACATCAAAGATCACCGTATCAATGCTGCTGCGATCAATGCCAAAGCACTTCATCGTAAAGTTCTTGTGCATATCACTTGTGAACTGCTCCAGGCGCACGGCCAGCGTTCTGCCGCGCACGGCAACATCGACGGCATCTGTTGTGAATGTTTCTCGGAATGTTGGAATGCGCATGCAGGAATCTCCGCGGCGCACATCCAGCATGATGTATTGTCCGGCAGGACTATACCTGCGCACAGCCGTTGCGGTCGTGTCGGGATAGACTACGCTTACATCGCCCCATGACTCTACAACATCGCCGATCATAAGGCCTGTGTAGTATCCCGGAGAACCCGCTGTTACATGCGTAACACGCTCTCCGTATGGAAGCTTCAGCAGCATAACACCAACCTTACCAGTGTGTTTGCCCTGGAGGCTATTGGCCATCGTTGACCACTCTTCGTTGGAAATGATCCACGTCCACTTATCCAGCAGCTTATCAAACTTCGTATACGGAAGCTTCTCGCTGCCAGGCGGCAACGGGTGCACGTAGTGCTCCATGATATACCGCATCGCCGATGCTGTGTCCGCCTGGAGCGCAAGGGGCGCGCATAGCACCCATGAAACAATCGCGATGGCAAGGATGCGCGGATGCATGAGAACCTCCGGGAGTTAGGGACTAGGGACTAGGGACGGGGTACTGGTTACTGGTTACTGGTTACTGGTTACTGGTTACGGGGTACGGATTACGGAGTGCGGAGTCCAAGATGGACTATGGGTACGGAGGGGGCACTCGTCATTCCCGCGGAGGCGGGAAGCGGCAATATCTACCATAGAAGGGGCGATTCTACGTTGTCGCCCAGAGATAAGCGTCTTCTTTATCTAAACACGATGCTAACGATATTTATTGCGTGCATCGCATACATCCAACATTCTTTGCTGCTTGTATTTACCGGCACGATATATCGTGCCTCTATATACAATTGCTTTTACAATACTACTTCTCGATGCGACGTAATGTGTCGTATGGGGGGATAATCGACTGGGCGGGCCACCGCACACATAGGGCGACCACATAGGGTCGCCCCTACCTCGCCAAAAACTTCTCCAACACCTTTGTGTCGATATCGGACATGCGCTTGATATACAAACACCCTTTGCCTGTTTTGTGGGGTCCTAAGGAGGCGAGCGTTTCCGTGGCCTCTTCCAGATTGATGTTGGTGTAAATCACCAGACTTGTTGCGCGCGGCGAAAAGCCCATGACAAACCAGTCGAGCGTGCGCCCACTTTCGTACTTGAGTTCCTGCTTACCAAATCCAATGATGGATGGTCCCCACATCGCAGGTGGGTGTTTTGTAAGCTTGGACATGAGGGCGATCAACTCTTCGCAGTCTGCAAGTACGTTGGGCTTACTGATTTTATCGAGAAACGCCTGCACCGAGGCGTCTGTCTGCGCTGTTTTGAGCTGAGCTTTTGCCATACGGGCAATTTAAACGAAAGCCTAATACGTGAAGATATTGCACCTGCTAGGTTCCTCGCTTCGCTCGGAATGACGCTCGTGCAGCTTTAAATGTTAATGGAGCAGCGCGCCGTAGGCGCGCTGCTCTCCAGTTAAAAACAATCTGCGCGGGCGTCATTCCGAGGCACGAAGTGCCGAGGAACCTCACGTGCGCATTGGGCGACCAAATACCTTGTGCCCTGTCCCTAGGTTCCTCGCTTCGCTCGGAATGACGCTCGTGCAGCTTTAAATGTTAATGAAGCAGCGCGCCGTAGGCGCGCTGATCTCCAATTAAAAACAATCTGCGCGGACGTCATTCCGAGGCACGAAGTGCCGAGGAACCTTACGTGCACATTGGGCGACCAAATACCTTGTGCCCTGTCCCAAGGTTCCTCGCTTCGCTCGGAATGACGCTCGTGCAGCTTAAGATGTTAATGGAGCAGCGCGCCGCAGGCGCGCTGCTCTCCAATCAACAACAATCTGCGCGGGCGTCATTCCGAGGCACGAAGTGCCGAGGAACCTTACGTGCGCATTGGGCACCACGTACCCCTGTGCCCTGTCCCTAGGTTCCTCGCTTCGCTCGGAATGACGCTGGTGCAGCTTTAAATGTTATTGGATCAGCGCGCCGTAGGCGCGCTGATCTCCAATTAAAAACAATCTGCGCGGGCGTCATTCCGAGGCACGAAGTGCCGAGGAACCTTACGTGCGCATTGGGCACCACGTACCCTTGTGTACCCAACGGGCGAGCCATCGGCTCGCCCCTACCGAACCAACAACGGGCGAGCCACCGGCTCGCCCCTACCTACCGCATCAACATCAACAACGTGCCGTTCGCAATGTGTTGTGATATCACCAAACGATCGTGGTTCCATGATCGATATTTCTGCACGGATCCCTCAAAGACTAACCGTCCCTGCACATCATACACAAGCACCTGATTCACACCGTCGAAGTTTGGTGTAAATGGTGTACGATCTGCAACTGTTGTTGGGATGTCGGCCTCGCACGGACATGTCTGCTTGGATACCAGCATGCGCATGCGTGCGGGTATTGTGTCTCGCTGGGCGGGGTCCATTGCGCCGTGCGGCGGCCATATGCTGCCTTGGTAGGAAGGTGGACGCATAGAGTAGAGAAACGATGCAGGTGGCACGATGGATAGTTGAGGGGGCGTGAGTTTTCCTTTCACGATGTTACCGATGTTTACAAGTCCAGCACCACCGATGATGAAGAGCCCCTTGATAAGACCTGTGTTGGTGATCTCATTGCCCATGATCGTTGTGGAGTCTGCATAGGGTGATGCGCCCATGAAGAGTCCGTACTCGCGGGAGCGGTTGCGCAGGATGGTATTGAACCAGCCGTTGGCGCCGTGGGAATTGTCGACAACGATATGGCACACATCGTTGCCTTCTACGAGGTTGCCAAAGACCCAGTTGCCATGGAAGACTACATCCCCGGCTGCATCGTTCGGGAATTCTGTCCACCGGGCGTTTACAGAGGAGTTGTAGGCAAAGACGTTGCCGTTGGCACCGGCTTGCATGAGCATTGAATGACGCAGATCACTGAAGATGTTATCCTCGATGCGGCAGTCGCTGGCTGTGAACTGACACACCACGCCGTAGCCACGTCCGCCCCCTCCATAGCCGAAACTCTCGGCGATGTCGCAGCGCGTTACGGTGACGCGGGCTGATGCTTCGATTACGATATGACCAAAGTTGGTGTTGCGGCTGCGGACACCATCAATAACAACATCGCGCGCATAGGCAACACGGATGTTGGCCGTCTGCCCCACGGTAGAATCCGTGCGCTCAATACTCATGCAACGTAGACGGATGTTCTGGGCCGGAAGAATTCTGATGCACCGCGGATTGCGGTTCATACTAGCACTAAACCGCAGCGGCGTATCCAGAATTGTTGCCTGATTGATACTGCTGCGCACTTCCACAACTTGTCCTACAGAGCCCCGTGCCCAATCGCTGTAGACGTAGTCGGAGTCGTTCAGCACGATGCGCAGCAATGCTCCCGGCTCCATCACGCCTCCGTCGAAGTACAGGAGCGAGTCCCCCCGCTTCAACGGCTGCACCAAGGGGTAGAGTGCACGCGTTATTCCGCCCTGGATACGGATGCAGTCTACCTCTCCAAGATTGTTGAAGGTAAGCTTGGTGGCATCAGCCCCCTGACCCTGGATGGTGGTGTTGGAAGGGATGTTCAGCGGACGCCTAAACATGTAGGTGCCTGCGCCAAGCACAATCGTTGCTCCCTCTCCCTGAGCGGTTGACAAGGCCTGTGTCATGGCGTCATCCGAAGGCATTGCACCCGTTGGATCGGCCCCCAGCGAGTCGAGGTAGACGCGCAACTCGGGCGAGCTAAACACCCGCGATCCAGAGCGCATCCACTGCATCGTGCGGCCTTGCCACTGCTGAGACAATGCGGGGCTTAGGCAAAGGGTTAATGTTGATATCAGGGTGAGAAGTTTCATGACACAAAACTACTCGCAGCGTGTAAATTGGATGCGATTATTCAGGGGGCTTGGGGTGACGAAATCAGGGTTTAAACTTGGGATGTTCGATGTTGTGATGCTGGTGATCAGTCTGGTGATTGGCATGGGCATCTTTCGGACTCCTGCAACCGTTGCGCTGCGCTCCGGTGACCCCACGCTGTTCTACCTTGCCTGGATCACGGGGGGCGTCTTTGCTCTTGCCGGAGCTCTGACGTTTGCCGAGGTGGGACGTCGCATGCCGGTTACCGGCGCGTACTATCGCGTATTCGCTCATGCCTATCACCCGGTTATCGCCTTCGCAGTAAACACCATTATCCTGGCCTCCAACGCGGCCTCAGCTGCGGGTGTGGCCATCATCGGTGCAGAGTACATTGCCAGCGGACTGCCCGGAATTGATACGTCAATCACGGCTACGGGAATGATCGTTGCACTCTATGGACTCAACATGCTGGGCCTGCGCGCAAGCACGAAGGTGCAGAATGTCCTGATCGGTGTAAAGGTACTGATGCTTGCCTGTATCATCGCAGCACTTGCCTACGTAGAACCGGCAACCCAAACGCTGGCTTCACGTGTGGTGCACACGCAAGGACCTTGGGAGTCCTTCGGACTTGCCCTTATTGCTGTCTCGTTTACGTTTGGTGGCTATCAGTCCACGATCAACTTTGGTGGTGAGATCAAGGATAGTACGCGGACAATGCCCCTTGCCATCATGATCGGCGTTGCGTTGATTACGGCGATCTACCTGCTTGCCAACATGGCCTATGTTCACGTGCTTGGGTTTGACACACTAGCCAATAGTTCATCGATAGCCGCCTTGGTGGTCGAGAAGATGTTTGGTCCGCAAGGCGCCGTTATCCTCTCCACTGTCCTTGTTATCTCCGTCTTTGGCTACGTAAACGTTGCCATGCTCTCCAACCCACGCGTGATCAACGCCATGAGCGAAGACGGTGTTCTTCCCAAGGGGCTTGCAGGAAAAACTTCTGTAAACGGAGTGCAGCAGGGTTCGCTGATTGCCTTTACGGCGCTCTCGGTGTTGAGTGTGTACCTGGGCGAGTCGTTTGAGACCATTCTGAACTACACCATCTTTATCGATGCAATAGGCCTTGCCGTAAGCGCTGCTGCGATCTATCGTCTTGGCTCAGAGCGCATTAAACTTCGAAACCACATTGCCGCCGCGATCTTCATTGGATCGTGTGCATTTACATCGCTCAATATCTTCATGTTCGATACCAACGCTGCCATTATGGGCGTGTTGTTCTTTGCAGGCATCATTGGTATCGGCATGATCATGCTCCGCAATGGACGAAAGGCTACTTCATGAACCATCTTGTCCTTCTTGTATGTATCTGCATCGCTGCAGGCAGCTCCCTAATCGCGCAAAAGCGGGCCTATGTGCCGGCGTACATCCGTGATACCACGACGGTAGAGGGACGTCAGTTTACGTGGACAAAGACTGCTCAGAGCAAGAACTTCCTGATGATCTGGGGCGACTCCGTCGGCACCGACCCATCGAAGTTTGCAAATCCAGATTTGCGGTTCGATCCCAAGCAGGTGCTCGACACCATGGAGTATGTCTACGACCGTTGCATGGAGATGGGGATGATCAACACAGCCCCCTCCTCAAAGGCTAACCTCTACAAGTACGTGATCGTGATGTACAACACGTATGGTAAGGGCGGTCCAGAAGGCTGGGCAAATGGCTGGGCTGTAGATGATTCGATTGGAGCGTTCTGGGTGCATCCAGGTGCCACGCGCGATGGTGGCGTGATTGCTCATGAGTTTACACACTCGCTGCAGGCGATGTTCCATATCGACAATCAGAATCCGTCACGCGGTAGTAAAGCTATTTATGATAACGACGGACTCTTCTACGAGACCCATGCCAACTTTGTGCGCAATGCGATCTATCCTCAGGCAGTTTCGTCCGACATCGATGCGCATCACTATCTGATGCTCGAGCCTGATTGGAAATTCAACTACGAGGGCTATCACTTCTTGTTTCACATTCATTCTACAAAGGGGCTAGATATGGTTAGCCGCTTGTGGACGGAATGGAAGCCCCTTGAATATCCGCTGCAGACACTTAGGCGTCTGGCCGGTATGACGCAGTCCGAGTTTAATGACTACATGTTCGACTATGCACGCAATGCTGCTACGTGGAACTATCCGATGAAGCAATGGGGCTCGTATTTGCGCAATTCCCGCCGAGACCGGCTCAATGCTGATTGGGGTCGCATCTTTGCTCAGCGCACCTACGATGTGCTCCGTGCAATCGATACAACGCAGCGCAGGTATTACTCGGACCCGTACAATGCGCCTCAAGATTATGGATACAATGTTGTGCCGCTCTATCCGGATGACCGCTCAAAGCCGGTGCGTGTGCAGTTTATTGGTCACACCGAGGTAAACGATCACGCTGGTTGGCGCTACGGATTTGTGACAGAACGTGCAGACGGCACGGAAAACAGACGCGGCACGGTGCACGCTGATCCACGAAGCACTATCGAGATCACGCTCACACCTGATGATGCAAAGCTCTATCTGGTTGTGCTCGGTGCGCCGGTTGACAGCATGCATGCAAATCCGGCGCTGAACAATACATGGAACGGCAACCCGAAACGATATCACTATCCGTATGAAGTGCGCCTGACTAATGCTGTGCCCGAGGGTTATCAAGACCCCGAACTAGTGCGTCCACAACTGCGCAGAGCAGCCGGACGCCGTCATGCAAATGGAGGGGGCTGGGTTGATGACCGCGCCACGGTCGAGGCGTCGGTTTACGTTGGTCCTCGTGCTATTGTCTCTGGTGCAAGCAAGCTCTCGGGCAACGCCCGCATCGATGGTCATACATTTGTGCATGACGCAACAATCTCCGGCAACGCCCGCGTAACGGACAACGCCTTTGTGCTCGGCGGCACGCTTACGGACTCAGCAGTGATCAAGGATCAGTGCTTTGCGCAGAACAATACGATCAAGGGTAAGGCATTACTCGGCGGATGCTCACAGGTATACAACTACAAGCTCGGCGGCACCGTGCGCATCTTTGGAGACCTCGTTGTCTACAACGAAACCGGTGAATGCAACAGCGGTGAGTACCATGTCCTTACGCAGTACTACCGCAACGAACTATTGCCATGCGATAACCGCGACAGCACGCATCCTGAGAACGTATCGGTAAACCGTCCAATCATGTTTGAAACTGTTGGCGTGAACGAAGAATCACACAGCGAACGCACAATCACCATTATGCCGCAACCTGCAACACAGGGCATGGTATCGGTGGTGTTTGGCGAGGGAGTTACGAACGTGCAGTATCTGACCGTTGTGGATGTACAGGGATCAACAGTACTCGTTGCACCCGTTGGCACGGGCCTAGCAGGGCCTATGCAGCTCGACATATCAAGTCTACCTGCCGGACACTACACCGTTGCGGCAACGGCCAACAATGGATCACGCATTGCAACGTCGGCACTGATCGTGCAATAATCCGTCACCACAAGCCCCGTACTCATCACTATGGCCAACATTAAACAAACCATCGAGACCTCAAAGACAGCCATGGAAATGCGCCTGCTAATCGATAGCAAGGTGCTCACGCGTCCAGAACTGTCCATGCTGGTCTCCACCCACGAATGGAAGGGCAACGTGCTCCACGCCTCCGGCAAACTCGGACACGGCACGATTACGCTTCGCGACAACTTCGTCGACATCGATATCGAACTCTCGTTCTTTGGCTCTGCTGCTAAGGGGGCTATCGAACAAACCCTTTCAGAACAAATCAAACGCCTCAAATAACCGTACCCCCGTACCTAGTCCCTAGTCCCTTGTCCCTAGTCCCTTGTCCCTAGTCCCTTGTCCCTAGTCCCTTGTCCCTAGTCCCTTGTCCCTATGAGCTTCGTCCACCTTCACAACCACACACACTTCTCATTGCTCGATGCTGCGGCGAGTCCGCAGACGTTGATCGATGCGGCCAAGGCCGACGGACAATCTGCGCTGGCGATCACGGATCACGGCGTGATGTTCGGCTGCTTTGAGTTTTACAAAAAGGCCAAGAAGTCGGGCATTAAGCCCATCATTGGTTGCGAGGTCTACATCGCGGTAAAGAAGCACACCGACCGCGAGAAGGTTGTTGATGCTGGCAAGAAGCGGAACTACTACCATCTGGTGCTGCTGGCAAAGAACGAAACGGGATACAAGAACCTTGTAAAGCTTACCTCCATTGGCCATACGCATGGGTTTTACTACAAGCCCCGTATCGACATGGACCTGTTGCGTGAACACCATGAGGGGCTCATCGCGACGTCGGCATGTCTAGCCGGACCCATCAATGCGCCAATGCTTGCCGGTGACGAAGAAACGGCACGGCGCAATGCGATAACGCTGAAGGAGATCTTTGGCGATGATTTCTACATAGAGTTGCAGGACCATGGTCTGCCCGAAGACAAGCACGTGCTCGAGTTTGCACCACGTCTTGCAAAGGAGCTTGGCATAAAGATCGTGGTGTCCAACGACACGCACTACGTCAAGAAAGACGATGCAGTTGCACACAACGTTCTTCTGCACATTCAAAAAGACGCCTCGTTCGACAGATCACAATTCGACGTGAAGAAAGACCTGCGCTACCGTGTACCCGAGATGTACATGAAGACGCAGAAGCAGATGAAGGATCTCTTCAAGGCGTTTCCAGAGGGCATTGAAAGCACAGTTGAGATTGCCGAGAAGGTAGACCTGAAGATCCCGACAGATCTGCAGCTACCGCAGTTCCCTATTCCTCCGGAGTCAGACGCTACAACGCTCGAAGACTACCTCGAAGAACTCACGATGAAGGGGCTCGAAGAACGCTACCCTGTGATGACGAGTGAGGTGCTCGACCGTGCAAGCTTTGAGCTGCAGGTGATCAAGCGCATGGGGTATGCGGGGTACTTCCTAATCGTAGCAGACTTTATCCGTGCGGCACGGCAGATGGGTGTGCGCGTTGGTCCTGGACGGGGCTCTGCTGCTGGATCGCTCATTGCCTATGCGCTACGCATCACCGATATCGATCCGCTCAAGTTCGATCTCCTCTTCGAGCGATTCCTGAATCCAGACCGGGTATCGATGCCCGATATCGACGTTGACTTCTCCGACGACAAACGAAGTCGGGTGATCGAATACGTCAAAGAAAAGTACGGCGCCGATTCCGTTGCCCAGATCATCACCTTTGGTACGCTCTCGTCAAGAGCTGTGCTTAAAGATGTTGGTCGTGTTCTCGGAATCGAACTCTCGGCCATCACACAGATCACCGACAAGATTCCAGTGATCATGGGTAAGGTGCATACCATCGCCGAAGCGATGGAACTCCCCGAGCTTCGGTGGATCAAGACCACAGACGATCATCGCATCAAAGACCTCATCAGCTACGCACAGGTGCTCGAGGGCTTTGCGAGAAATTCATCGCTGCATGCTGCCGGTGTTGTTATCGCGCCCGGACCGATCAGTGATTTCGTGCCGGTGTACAAGACGCCGAATACCGAAGCGGCCACGCAGTACAACATGAAGGATCTTGAAGAAGCCGGACTTCTCAAGATGGACTTTCTGGGTTTGCGAACGCTGAGCATCATCGACCAAACGCTGGAGCAGATCAAACGCAATCACGGTATCGACGTAGATGTCGATACGATAGATTTCGACGATCCGAAGACCTACGAGCTGTTCTCACGGGGCTATACGCAAGCCGTGTTCCAGTTCGAATCCGACCCAATGCAGAAGGCCCTGCGAGAGCTTAAGCCAACGGTGCTTGAAGACCTCATCGCGATGAACGCCCTCTACCGTCCGGGTCCGATGGATAACATTCCGGACTTCATCGACCGTAAGCATGGTCGTAAACCTGTTGAATATCTCCATCCGCTGATGGAGCCCATCCTGAACAAGACGTACGGCGTTATTGTCTATCAGGAACAGGTTATGCAGCTCGTGCAGACGCTCGCTGGCTTTACCCTTGCGCAGTCAGATGTGATGCGTCGCGCCATGGGTAAGAAGGACGAGAAGTCCATGGCCGAGCAACGCGTCAAGTTTATTGAGGGGGCGAAGAGCAACGCCAATATCGAAGAAGCCCTCGCGAGCGAGATCTTCGACCTTATCCAGAAGTTTGCCTCGTACGGCTTTAACAAGTCCCACTCGGCTGCGTATTCGTATCTAGCCTTCCAGACGGCATGGCTCAAGACGCATTACCCTGCTGAGTTTCTTGCCGCCAACATGACGGCTGAACTTAATGATCAGGCCAAGATCGTTGCGCTGATTGATGAAGCAAAGCGTGTAAACATCACGGTACTCCCACCGGACATCAACCGTTCGATGGCAACGTTTGTAGCCGAAGGCTCATCGATTTACTTTGGTTTGGCAGGTATCAAAGGCGTTGGCATTACCGCCGTTGAGTCGATTGTAGAAGCGCGCAAGGACAGCCCCTTTACATCCATCTTTGACTTTGCGGCACGAGTTGATAAAAAAGTTGTCAATAAGCGCGTGCTGGAAGCCCTCGTTTGCTCTGGTGCCTTCGACAGTCTGCGCAACGGACACCGTGCGCAGCTGTTCTCTGTAATCGATACAGCTATTCACTATGCATCACAGGTGCAAGACGATGCCCTCTCTGCTATGGGTGGCGGACTCTTTGGCGACGCCGAAATCGAACGTCCGAAAGAACCATCCCTTCCAGTGCTCGAGCCATGGCCCGAGCGCGACCGTTTGCGAAAAGAGAAGGAAGTGCTCAGCTTCTACGTATCGGGTCACCCCCTGCAAGAATACGCCATGGCTGTGCAGTCATTTAGCACCATCAACCTAGCACGTATCGATGCCGACATGAATGGTAAGGGGGCTCGTATCTGCGGACTCATCAGTGACGTCCGCACGAGACTTGACAAGCGCGAGAACACTATTGCCTTTGTCAAGGTAGAGCAATACCAGGGCTCTGTGGAAGTGATCTTCTGGAGTGACAAGTATAAACAGTTTGCAGAGCTCATTAAGCCCGATACCGTTGTTGTAGTTATCGGCAAATGTGAAGTCAGCGGAGAGTCCATCAAGATTACCGCCGACGACGTGCTAACGCTTGAGCAGGCAGAGAAAAAACTTGTCCGTGGCTACGTGGTTTGCATCCGGCCGGACGAGCACACAGACGAACAGCTCAAATCTCTCAAGCAGCGTTGCAATACATCGGACGCGCAAGATCAACTCTCCTTTGTGGTTATGCATCCCGAAGGCAAGCGCCTGTACACAACCATGAGCAAGATCAAGTATTCACAAGAGACAACGAAGTTTCTTTGCAGTACATTTGGCGACGCCAATGTACTTGTAGATGCAGAACGATAGCGGAACGTCCATGCCCCAGCTTCAGTCGGCCCTTGGTATACTCGTGATCCTTGCCATCGCTTGGATCTGGTCATCTTCTCGAAGCGCCATCCCGTGGAGAACCGTTCTCTGGGGCATTGTCCTGCAGCTTCTACTGGCTGTTGTTGTAATGGTGTTTCCACCGGGCATTGCCTTCTTCCAGTGGATGGGCGATGGCATCACATGGTTTCTGGGTTTTGCCAATGAGGGTGCAGCATTTCTCTTTGGCGATCTTCCACGCGCAAAAGGCGTTGCCGCAGTGGGCTTTCAGTTTGCCCTCACGATAACTTCTGTTATTGTCTTCTTCTCTGCATGCATGGCCGTGCTGTATCATTACGGCATCATGCAGCGGTTCGTGAAGATCGCAGCGCGCATTCTTGAACGCACAATGAAGACATCTCCCATTGAGTCCATCAACGCTGTTGGCGAGATCTTTTTGGGTCAGACAGAGTCTCCGCTGCTCGTGAGACACTACATACCCCGCATAGCCCCTTCTGAGCTCTTTGCCATGATGGTAGGTGGCTTTGCAACCATTGCCGGCTCTACCATGGGTGTCTACGTGGCAAGGGGCATTCAGGCCACCGACCTGATGATCGCCAGTATCCTTGCCGCACCCGCGGCGCTGGCCCTTGCCAAGATCGCAGAGCCAGACAGACCAGAAGATGCACTTACACGTGAAGAGGTTACCAACCTCGATCCCGTATTGCCTGCCGGCAACGTGCTCGATGCCATAGCGCGCGGTGCATTTGATGGCGTAAAGCTTGCCGTAAACGTAATCGTAGTACTCATTGCCTTTAAGGCCATCGTTGCCTTCATGGACGCACTCCTGATGATGGGTATTGGCACATCCATCGAGCAGATCCTTGGCTACATCTTTCTGCCGTTCTCGTGGCTCGTTGGCATACCATCCAACGAGGCCCACACATTCGCATCTCTTTTAGGCACCAAGATCTCACTCACAGAGTTCATCGCCTACGACAAGCTTGCAACCCTTGTTGGACAAGGGGCTCTTTCAGACCGAACTGTGCGCCTTGCTACTATTGCCCTGTGCGGCTTTGCCAACATCATGTCCATCGGCATCCAAATCGGCGGCTACGGCATGATGGCCCCAGAACGCCGCGCCGAAGTAGCCCGCTTTGGCTTCAAAGCCATGTGCATTGGGGCCCTAGCAAATCTGCTAACCGCGTGTGTAGCGGGAATGCTGATATGAGTAGCGAGCAGCGAACAGCGAGCAGCGAGTACGTCTAATTGTTCGCTGCTCGCTGTTCGCTACTCGCTGCTCGCTGCTTTATCTTACTCTCTCTTCTTCGCTCTCTTCGCCAGCATCTTCGCGAGTTCTTCTGGGAACTTTGCTTCGAAGACTAAGTATCTGGCGTGCTGCTGTGGGGAGAGGACGTCCTTGATCTTCGCGTTGCGTTGTTCGATGGCCTCGTGGAATGCATGGGTTGCAGACTGAAGGGCATCGATCTGGGGTTGGAGGCTGGAGGAGGCGTCGCGGGACATACGCTTAAGTGTCTCTGCCTTTTCGTCCATATCGCGTTTGCGCTGCAGAACTGTGCCATGCAGTGAGTTGTACAACTGGAAGAACTTCTCTACCTGCGAGTCTTGCAGTTCGAGGATGTCGATGAGCTTCATTTTGCGGACATCTTCGATCCGTTGCTGCATGCGCTCGCGCGGCATAGGTGGTTCGTCGTCGTCCTGGGCTGCGAGGGCTGTCCACGATAGCGCTAGGCACATCATGACGAGGAGTGACTTAGAGGCCATTATCATTGCTGTTCTCCTGCAGGATCTTGTCAACATCTTCATTGGTGATCGTCCATGCTGTTTCGTCGGTTATCGCATTGGCCAACAAGTTTACCAATTGATTTTCGGCTTCTTGCTCAAGTATGACCTCATCCGGCACGGTTGCTGTTGAAGAGGCTTTGCGAATACGTGTTGGTTGCGGGGATTCTGCAACAGCAGAGGCTGAAGCAGGCTTTGCTGGTGCCATTGATGCTGCAACACGAGGCGCTGACACAAGCGGTGCGCGCGGAGAGTCGCCGAGTTGAGGCCCCGTTTGATTCAGCGATATCATGATAACAACAGCAGCAGCTGATGCTGCTAGAGCACCTGCCAATGTTGTGTTGCTGGTGCGGCTCTTCTTCTGCAGACGCTTAGCTACGGCTACACTCAGGTTGCGTGCCTGATGGTCTACCTCGTGATTGCGACGTTCCTTGTGCTGCGCCAGCATGGCTGCCACGGCGGTATCGTCTGTGCCGAGGATTTCTCGCAGCTCATCGTGATGTGCAGTGTTCATCGACCATTCTCCATCCAGTGTGCGTAGTATTCGCTTTGTCGAAGTGCCTCGGCGATCTTCTTTACCGCCCAGTGATAGTTTGCCTTGAGAGCCCCTTCCGAGGTTCCCGTGATCGCCGATATCTCCTCGTAGCTCAGCTCGTCGTAGTGACGCATACAGAATGCTTCGCGCTGTTTAGGGGGCAGCCCGGACAACACCTGCTTGATGTACACATCAAACTCATTATGCTCTGCCTGATGCGACGGCATTCTGTCGGAGCTGGCAACGTCCATCTCCCCTTCTGCTTCTCCGAATCCGAAGAACGTGGTGAACTTGCGCTTACGATGAATCGACGTGCAGACGTTTACCGTGATGCGGTAGAGCCATGTCTGAAGGGTACTGTTGCCCTGGAACTCACCGAGTTTTTGAGATGCCTTTACGAAGACTTCCTGGGCAGCATCTTCGGCATCTTGTCGCGATATCGCATGACGCAGCGCAACGGACAGCACGAACCGCTGATGCTTTCGCACAAATGCCGTAAGAGCTACATCGCGACTACCCTGCCGGAATTCTGCGAGAATCTCTGCGTCGGTCTGTGGCGTCATTGTGGTGATATCGTGTACAAGTTCCATGCAGCTATAGGTGCTTCAGACGCAGAACAACCACTTTCGTTTAATCCAGAGCGCGTTACGCTTTAGCCTTCATCCATCTACCGCTGCGGACAACGCTGTAACTTATTCCCGCAAACACAGCGTAGCCAGTGGCGAGACCGATCCAGATGCCAGAGCTCTCCAGAGGCGTCCAGTGAGACAGCACGTAGGCTAGAGGCACCTGGAGCAGGAGCAGGCTACCGGCAGTGATGGACATGGAAAGGATCGATGCCCCTGCGCCAGAGATCACTCTAACCGACATCAGCCCATAGGCAAAGAAAATGTAGCCAAACACCGAGATACGCATGTACTCCGTGGCTTCGCGAACTGTATCTGGCGTTGTTGTGTAGAGCAGGATAAAGTCATCTCCAAAGGCATAAACGATAACGCCCAAGCCAACCATGAGGTACGTTAGCTGTTTGCATGCGCTCTTGTAATACAGCCATACGCGCTCCGGCTTGCCAGCCCCGATGTTCTGTCCGGTTGCTGTCTGCACTGCAATCCCCACGGCAAACACCGTCATCATCACAAGCATGTCGATACTCAGTCCGAGCGTGTAGGCCGCAGTGGTGCTGGTTCCAAGCTCACCCACGAACATAAAGATGATTGCCCGCGTCATGCTCACCGAGAGCATCTGCACCGAAGCAGGGAACCCCTGCAGAGCGACACGTCTCAAGAGCGGCCAGTCTAATTTGAACTGCGAAAAATCGAGGCGGATGCCAGTAGAGCCCCGTAACATGGCTGTTAACGTGATCGCCGTACCTGTCATCTGTCCAATAGCTGTTGCAAGACCTGCACCCGACATCCCCATTTCCGGGAAGGGCCCGATCCCAAAGATCAGGAACGGGGCTACAACAGCATTTACTACAACGGTTGTGATAAGCACAATCGTTGGGAACATCGTGTTCCCTGTTGACCGTGAGATCGTGAACATGTGGAAGTTTGACAGCTGAAACGTAAAGCCCAGCAGCAGTGTCGAGAGATAGTCGATGCCATGGACAGCTACTTCGGGTTTCATGCGCATGATCACAGGCACCTGCGGGAGTGCCACGTACATCGACACAGTTACCGTTAGAGCCATGATCACAATGCCAACGAGCGCTTGAGTACCAGTGCGCATCGCCCCCTGATTGTCGCCCTCTCCAAAGCGACGCGAGACAATGATCCCAGCACCAACGGCAATACCGCTTACGAGCGTAAAGAGTACGAACATTACTTGGTCAGTAGCGCCAATGGCGGCTGTTGCCGCATCGCCTAGACGTGAGACGTAGAATCGGTCTACAAACGAGTAGACCATATTGACTACGAAGCTCAGGGCAAGGGGCAAGCTATATCGCCGCAGCGACTGATCGATTGGGTCGTTGATCAGGTCGACGCTTTGTTTGGAGAATGCGGAGGCGGCGGACATGTCACTTTATGAACGTTTCGTAATAGACAACAAAGCTACGACGAGCTAATTTGGCGGGCGTAGAATCTTCTCCCCATGGAACTTGTCCTGACCATCTCGGCCGTCATCTACAGCCTTCGCTTGGTGTACTTTCTAAGCGGACAGCTGCGGGCATCCATCCGCAAGCAGAACAACGTTCCACAGCGGCGCGTCTCGATCATCATCCCAGCCCGTAACGAAGCCTCTACCCTGCACAGGTGTATTGCATCTCTGCGCACGATAACCTATCCCGAGCACCTGCTGGAGATCATCATTGTGAACGATCGCAGCACAGATGCAACCGGCAGCATTATTGAACTGGCCGCTGCATCGTGGTCGGTGATCAAGACTGTGCACCGAACGGAGTCGGAAGCACGAGAGAATCTGCGCGGCAAGCCGGGAGCGCTTCAAGCAGGCGTTGACCGTGCATCGGGAGATGTACTTCTTTTTACCGATGCAGATTGCGTAGTAGACCCCGACTGGGTGCACACCATGCTTGCCCCGTTCAACAACGAGCGCGTCAAGATGGTTTGCGGATTTACCACCATTGAGCATTCCTCAGCGTTTGGAGTCTTGCAGGACGTAGAGTGGCTCTACACGCACAGCATGGCACAGGGATCGCTCACAAACGGCATCCCCATCGGATGCTTTGGCAACAATCTTGCCATCGATGCCGCTGCATTTCGCGAACTAGGAGGATATAACGTAGTAAGTTTTAGCATCACCGAAGACCTTGCACTCCTGCAGGCAATGGTGCGAGCTGGACATAGCGTATCCTATATCTGCAGTGCCGACAGCGCCGTTGAGACCCTTCCCTGCACAACGCTGATGGAGTACCTTCATCAGAAGCAGCGCTGGGTAAGGGGCGGCACACAGCTTGGATGGCGCGCCACCATCTTTGTGATTACCAGTGTTACCTACTGGGCGGCCCTTGTGCTCTCCATCGTGACGCAGTCAGCAAGTTGGACACTCACCTATCTCGCTCTTCGTGCACTTGGAGACGGCGTGCTGATCGGCCTCTCAGTTATGCGTCTTCGCCGCTGGTCTTCCATACCAGCAATCGCCCCCTCGCTCATCATCCTGTTGCTTCTTGAGCTTATCCTGCCAATTCTGGCAATGCGCAAGCGAGTGCAATGGAAGGGGCAGACGTTTTAGAGTACCGAGTAGCGAGTGCCGAGTAGCGAGTGCCGAGTGGCCATAGCGGCACGATACATCGTGCCCGAAACAGCGAAAGAACAATTACCAATCACGAGTTACGCGGGAAGAGCTGATCAGCGAGTGCGAGCAGTTCTGTAAGGTCTGGTAACTCTGGTGAGTCGGGATGGTATTCTGTTACAACCCCATCCTTCGAGTAGACCAGTGTAGTTCCGTATGCGCGAGCCTGCTCACGGGCATGCGCATAAGCACGGACAATAGCTGCGGCCATGCGCTGGCGATCAATGTCACCTGAAAGTAGATCATTCAGGATCGAGTCCTCCCCTTCCACTGAGGAGAATCTGCGGTTGTTGGGATTCGGCGTCGTAGATGGTCCACTCATTGCCCCCCCCTCATCTGATCTGCCATTGGAATATCGTGTCCACCTTGTTGGACGCGTCTAGCAACGCGTTTGGACGACACATCTACTGTCTCTACTCGTAGGAGTTTGATTGCAATATAATACCCAGCATCAGCAGCCTGCCCTAGTGTTTGAGAAAGCACCGTTCCAGACATTGTGGTCTCGATTGCAAATGAGTCACGGTTTTCAATCAGCTGTTTTGTGCGTTCAATAGCCATGCGCCCCACCTTTGCGAGATCGAAGCAGCACAATCACTATTTTCTAAACATTGGGCTGGTCTATCAATCGAATCGACTCAAACGCAAAGCCTGAAACCAATACAAGCATTTCTGAACAGCGCAGAAAATGAAATACGATTTAAACAGATTCAAGACTGCTCAAGATAGTTGCTACCAAGAAGTTCTGGCAGAAATGAAAGTTGGTAAAAAAACGAGCCATTGGATGTGGTTTGTTTTCCCACAAATAGCTGGCTTAGGAAAATCTGAAACCGCCAAAAAATACGAGATTGCTAACCTCGAAGAGGCAGAACACTATTTAAGGGATGAATTGCTTTCAATGAGACTTCTGGAGTTAACTAAGATCTTAGCGTACAACGTTGAAGGAAGAACTGCCGAGGAAATATTTGGGTTTCCTGATGATCTGAAGTTTCATTCATCGATGACACTATTCTACGCGGTAGTGATGACAAACAGTAACTTTCAGAATAGCACCGACTATTTGTGTTTTGAAGATGCAGTGAGAAAATACTACGATGGAAAACTTGATACTTCGACTTTAGAAATCTTGAAGGCTCCAAGACTAGTTACTCCTTGGGTCAATAGGGATGGGGTACCCCGCGAAAGCGAATAAATGTTTGGATTGCGGATCACAGAAGACGGATTACCGCGGAAACAGCCGATCTGCGATTGCGACAAGTTCGGTAAGATCGGTGAGCGGGCGTTGTGCCATGCAGGTGTGCTTGCTCTCTGGCTAGAACCCTTTAGGCTCCATTTCAGGCGGCAGCGGAAAAAGCCGTTTAACTATTGGCACCAATGGTGACAGATCCAGTAGCAGTGGAGAATCAGGATCTAGAAGCTGTACCTTGCCATCAATCATGTACACAAGCTTGGTACCATGCTCTCGAGCTCGAGCTCGAGCATCGTATGAAGCACGCACAAACGCAGCAGCAATGCGCTGTCGATCGATATCATCTGATAGGAGCTCATTCATCAGAGAACCCTCCTCTTCCAGATTGAATCTTTCTTGCACGTTGTGATCGAGCATCGTAAATGGTCCATTCATGACACGTACCTTGGTAAATCTCGTAAAAATTCGTGTAACACCGGTCAAAACGCCGCGAGTAGCGAACAGCGAGTAGCTGGTATCTCGGCACACTCGCGAACGAACTTCACTTCAGCAGCACGTCTGCTGGTATGCCCAGTACCTTATGGAATGCCTTTGCCAGATCAAGAGTAAGTGGTTTGTGCCCGTTAAGCACGAGTGAGATATAACTCTTACTACCGATGATGCCAACAAGGTCCTTATTGCGGAGCCCCATTTCCTGCATTCGAGCCTTGATAGCCTCGATTGGATCGGGGTGCGGGATGGCATAGTGCTCATCTTCATACAGCTTGATCAATGCCAGAGCCACATCGAGTTTGCGTCCTGCGGGCGATGTTGGCTTTACGTTCTTGTCGAATTGTTCGTCTACCCACGAGAGATACTCGTTGTACTGCCTAGCGGACTTGATGACTCGTAGCTCCATGACTAGTTTCTCCTTGGGTCGATAGTTTGAACATCGATCTCATTGTATTCCTTGTGGGTGCCGAACCATTTGATTTGCACTGCTCGGTAGGCAAACACAATACGCACAACGAGTCTGTATTTGTTACCCATAATGTTGAACACCACGCGGTCATCTCCTACAATACTCGCAGATGGATGGTCTGCCTTTAACTGGTTACAGTTCTTGTAGTCTGCATTGACAATCTCATAGTACCACGCGAACAAGGCATTCGATGCCTTGGGATACCTCCGCGCGTATACAAGGATGGTTTTTCTTGCAATGATGTTAAACACTGTGCAATATAGTGTGTTTACTATTAGTAAACTATTGATTGTCTCATTGTAATCATGCCTCACATAGAAATATAGCGAGCAACTCGTCGTTGTTGCGAAGGTCATCCTGCGAAAGCAGAAGCATTACGAGGACTGAGTCGCCCTCCCCAATTGTCACGTTTTGGTTGTCACAATACACAGTGAACGTAGATATACCTTTCTGTTCACGACTGTATTATGTTTCCATGAGGATTGCATTTAGCAAAGCGTTTCGTGAATCAATGTTTGATTACTTCACACAAGAATCGCTACAGATGCTCCTAGAACGACTTGTCCATGCGCCAGAGGCTGGCGCACTTATGCGAGGACTTGGTGGCATTCGCAAGATTCGCGCACCTGATGCACTACATCACACTGGTGCACGATCAGGCCTACGAATACTATACGCTTATGACCGAAGAAAGCGGCTTCTTGTGTTGTATCTTGCTTACCGGAAAAGAGACCAGCCAGATCTATTGCCACAGCAACGTGCGTATCTAATTCACCTATCACTAATCGATATAGAGGATGAAGACCTATGGCACGACCCACGGAACAACTAGAAGATGCTTCCGACGACTTCTTTGACAGATTCGTTGCAGTTCTTCAAGAGATGAAGGATGTACGCCAAGGAAAGTCGCAACTCACTACGTTCGAAGTAACGAACGAAGAGCATCCCCAAGACGAGATCCGCCAGATCGTAGCATCATTGTTTACGAAGTAAACCACTCGGTACTCGCTACTCGCTGTTTGCTACTCGCTGCTCGCTGCTTTCTATTCGCTGCTCGCTGCTCTCTACCGCGCTTCTCTGATACGACGACTGAAGTACGTACCGAGGATATGATACGTTGGCAGGAGAACGTAGTCTACATTCTCTGAAGTACCTGAATGGAGCAGACGCTCGTGTGCCATGCTGAACATGTTTGTGCGCACCATGATAGTGGAGCGCGACGGATGTTGTGATGAGTGTGCCGCACAGAAGCGCTGGAGAACCGATGCTGCTTGAATGTTTGCAGGCGTATCATCGGTGCCAATGATAAAGAGTGTGTTGCGGTTAGCGGACTCCTGAGCGAGCGAATGCAGCAGCCCTACATCGCTATGAGTGCCTGAGAGCAGTTCAGGGTTTGGTAGAGCACTGCTATTGGTGATGTTGCACAGCAGTAGACGCTCAAAGTGAGCCCATCCATGAAAGACGTCTGGACTGATGATTGCCAGCGACTCAAGGTGCTTCGTCATATGTCCATCATTATTCAACATCATTTCGGCGAGCAGGTGCTGGCCAAAGCGTCCAAACCCAACCATTACGATGCGCTGAGGCTGCATGTCCTTGATGCGCGTAACAGCATCCCAGTTCTTTGACAGGGCTTCGTTTGTCTCGCGGGCGTGCACAAGCCATTCGCTTGCTGTGATCGATGAATCGAGAGCAAAGAGCGAGCGGACGCCTTCGATGTGGACGTTAAAAAACCGCGTCTTCGGGGAGGTATTGTATGAACGCAGCACACGGATCAGGTCCATGTCGCGTACACGAATGAAGACCACAGGACGCTTCTCCTCCGGCACTGACGATAGTTGTTCACGCAAGCGGAAATACACGTCGATGTTCGCCTGATCATCATCGGTGAGTAGCATGACTACCCTAGCACGACGCATGTTTAATGTGTCAACAATTGCTGGATCGGTTGCATCAAGATGCATCTTGAGCATACTCGTTGAATTGCGAAGCAGCGCATCCTCTGATTTGTCTGCGATAACAATTGGAACCGATTTGCGGACAAGTCCAAACCAGCCCCTTGACTCAACTTCAGCATCGAGAATAGCCGGCAGGTCCGACGTTGCACGTCCCGCACCAAGCACTACCGCATGGCCACCACGCAGTAGAAACCAACGTAGCTTAAGCCGTGCAACACGAAACACGGCCTCAAGAATTGCGCTGATTGAAACGGCAGGAGCAGCGAAATACATAACGTAGAGAAGATCAATTGCCCAGATTGGACCAGATACCGGCACGCCAAGGTTGATGCCATTGACTTTGAACAGACTCATCGCGTAGAGTACGTGCATAAACAGCCCCTCTGATGCAATGTCGGGTCTGTGCTGCACTACAACACCTGCTTCGAAGCAAATCGTAGACAGTATCAAGATGATAACAGGTATTGCTAATCGCCACAGTACCGCCTTGTTATTCGTCGCATTATTCATACAATCCTCGTAAGGGGCGAATATCCGACATCTTCAGATTTTATCAACCTTGATACAACACACCCCGGAGATACATACCTCTCCAGGGTGCGTTGAACCATCGTGTTATCGTCTATTATGCAGCAGGTTTCTTCGTTGCTTTCGATCCCTGCATCATCTGCAGTAGCTGCATTGCCAAGAGTCCGTCTACCGGTGTAGAGCCGCCCCCTTCCTTGCCTCCCCCGTTGATAACAAGCTCGGGTATGAGCTTGATACCGTTCTTTCCGATCTCTTCGGTGACCTTCATCGCAGTGAAGTTCTCTGGTCCCATAGCTTCGACCGATAGACGATAGGATTCTGCGACGGCCTTGCCCTTTGCCAAGATAGACTCCGACTCGGCCTGACCAGTCAATGCGATGCGGGTGGATTCTGCCTGAGCGCGCAGTCGCACGGATTCTGCTTCAGCCTCAGCAGAGATCTTTACAGATTGCGCATCGCCTGTTGCCTTAAGCCTTGTAGCCTCTGAGTTCGCCTCTGCAGCGATTTTGATCGATTGTGATTCGCCTTTTGCTTTTCTAACGGATGCATCGGCCACCTGTTCGGCGATTGCTACACTCTGCTCTGCCTTTACAACCTCTGCCTGCATGTCTGCAACGGCAGTCTGTTTTGCAAGTGCCTGACGCTTCTCCTGGGCCAGACGCTGGGCGTCGAAGGTCTTCTCCTGCTCTTGGGCAATCTTTCGATCTGTGAGTGTCTTCATCAGCTCAACCGGTGGTACGATGTCACCAATAAGTGTGTCGACCGCCTGCACATTGTATTCGTCAAGCACACGAGATATATGTGTCTTCGCTTCTTCCTGACGTTGCTGTCGGCTACTGAGGAAGTCGATGGCATCAGAGTCCTGCGCCGAGTTCCTAAAGTAGTTTCCGATCGTTGGCTCTAGTACCTGAGAAACCAGATTATGGATGTTCCCAAATCGTGCGATTACCTTAGGCGCATCGATAAGTGGTATGTGAATGATCTGTGAGACATCGATATTGAACTGGAATCCATCTTTTGAGCGGACCGTGATCGTTGAGAGATTCTTGTCCAGGTTGTGCGCCTCTGTGCGCGCAAGCGCCCAGTTGAGCACGAGGTTGGTTGTCGGCACAACCTCCACACGCGTTGTATATGGGTTGATTGGATACAGTCCGGGGTTAAGGGGCTCTGCGAGCACCCCACGCTGACCTTTCGATACAAGGTTGCCGTGACGGAATCCATCTCCAGAAACATCAACTCCCTCTTTACCAAAGAACGAAATCACAACACCAACATGGCCAATCGTGATCTCGGTCATCTTCACTTCTTCAACTGTAACTGCCCATGGGTTGAGATTATATGTACCCGCGAGAATAACCTGCTGTTGCAGACCACGATTACCGTGAGCATTAAGAAAGGCATCAAAGTCTTGGAAGTTGTTGTGTACCTCATTAGGAACAAGCTTACCGGCTATCTGACCATCTTCGAGAGGAGCCCCGTCCAAGGCCGTGATAACACCAAGCATGTTATCCTGGATGTGTACTTGCGGAACAACCGTTACATCGAAGAGATAGGTGTTGATACGATAGACACCCGACGGGATAAACGCTGACTGACGTCCCTTTTGTCCATCATTGCGAAGAAATCCAACTGCATCCTGGTAATCATTGCACTCTACCCTGCGCCCAAGAATTCGTCCCGTCTCGGGGATGCTACCGTCCTTCGCATTCACGAGACCGATATGACCTTCCGGGATAACAGTGAACTCTTTACGCTCTACTGAATACTGCCATGGCCAGAATCCCCAGTGGAGTCCAGGCCCAAGTGTATAGGCCTGAAAGCCTGATTCATCATTTATAGCAATGATTCGATCGCCATCGAGGCGGGGTCCACCAAACTTTTTAGTGACAAGACCTATTCGGTCTTCAGGTATAGACACCATTCCAAAGATTCGTAGTACGAATCGCA
The DNA here is from genome assembly GCA_044238605.1 of Patescibacteria group bacterium. Lineage (GTDB taxonomy): Bacteria > Bacteroidota > Ignavibacteria > Kapaibacteriales > Kapaibacteriaceae > UBA10438. Next base: position 7,672 of record JBIICY010000013.1, on the reverse strand, counting down.
TACCAATAACAAGTAGCAGAACGATCGCCAACGCGATCAGTAACGTTGCAGACATACATACTCCGATAATATGTTGGGATTCAGTCTTACTATAGCGCTATATAATTGGCATGTATGACGAGGGAGATGGTCAAATAGTATATTTTATTTTTTACACTCTGACACCCCCGATTGTGACGTAATGGTTGTCACAATACACAGTGAACGTAGATATACCTTTCTGTTCACGACTGTATTCTGTTTCTATGAGGATTGCATTTAGTGAAGCCTTTCGTGAATTGAAGTACAACTACTTCACAAAAGAATCAATGCAGATGCTGTGTTATCACCGACATGAAACGTAACATGTAATCCATACTGCGCATTCGCATATCATGCGGGCGAGCCGCCGGCTCGCCCCTACCGAGCAATCACTTCCACCAGCCCCTTGTACTCGATACCAATTGTATTGCTGAGCGCGGCTTCGCACATGGGGTTGCAGGAGATGCCGATGGCTGCGGTGCTGCCACATGCTTTGTGGACCTCTTTGCGTTCTGCTGAGAGTGCACTTGCAACGATGTCTGGATTTAACAGGCCATGAGAGCCGGCCATGCCGCAGCAGGTGGCTGAAGGTGGGATGATAACGTTGTTCGAGATTCTACGCGCTACTGCTTCGAAGCGCTCACTGGTGCCAAGTTTGGCGCTGCCGCAGCCTGGGTGCAGAACGAGTGGTGTGTCTGTTGGTGTGATGTCTGTTCGCTCTAAGACGCGCTCTGCAAAGCCTACTTGGTCGATGATCTCCATGCCCCTTGCTTTGGCTGCTGCTACGAGGGCGCTGGCACATGTTGAGGTGTCTACAAATACAGGGATGGTGCGTCCGCCAAGAGCGTGCTCGATGTCGGCAAGCATGATGTGCATGGTTTGATTGGCAGCTTCGGGCTGACCATTCGAGGCAAGGGGCTGACCACAGCACCCACGAGTTGCATAGAGGACGTTCAGCTTGATGCCTGCTTTCGTAGCAAGGTTTATGATCTGCTCTTGCATCGAAGGTCCACTGGATCTGCTCTGCCACGAGCTTACACATGTGCGTACGTACAGCATATCCGGCTGAGCGTGCTGCGTCTGCTCGCGCATCACAGGTGGCACGTGCGACCCAAGCAGGAGCTTGCCTCCCTTTGCGATGCGCGTGGCGTTAAGCGCAAACATGCCACGCATGATCGCTCGCACGTGATGCATGTTACGCGCAATGATGCCCGCAGGAATGCGCAGTGATGTGCGCTTGCGGGCGCGCTGACGTTTCACCATGGCACCTGTGTCGATGCCTACAGGACACACAGCCGAACAGAAGGAGTCAACCGCGCAGGTGTCTGCCCCATCTCGCTCGTACTCGCGCTGGATCTGCTTGCGCTCCGCGTCACTCTGTGACATTACCATTTCCCGCTGTAGCACAATGCGCTGACGTGGCGTAAGGGAATGACCCCGCGTAGGACATACGTGCTCACAGAACCCGCACTCGATACACAAGTTGGTCTGGTGCTCTTCCTCCCCTGCAAAGGCCGGCACGGGCTTCAGGTTGGAGGTGTGCACGCTGTGGTCTTCGTTCATCAACACGCCACGGTTTAGGATGTCGTGCGGATCAAGCAGTGCCTTGATGCGCTTCATCACGGCATAGGCACCTTTGCCCCATTCATGCTGCACAAATGGCGCCATGTTACGTCCAGTGCCATGCTCTGCCTTGAGCGATCCCTGATACCGATCGATAACGATGGTTACTATGCGGTCCATGAATGCTGAGTATCTATCTACCTCACTCTGCTCGTTAAACGACTGGTTCATGATAAAGTGGATGTTGCCGTCCTTGGCATGACCAAACACGATGCCATCATGATAGCCGAAGTCGAGAAACGCTTGCTGGACGTCTTTTACGAGCGACGCTAAATGCTCAACAGGCACGGCCACGTCTTCGTTGATCATGCTCTGCCCTGCCTTGCGCATTGCGCCAACAGTTGGCATAAGCCCCTTGCGAAGTTTCCACAGTGCGCGCTGCTCAGTGGGGTTGGTTGACCATTCAACCTTGCGCTGAGGGTCTGCAGGGGGCTCGCAGTTGTGAAACTCCACAAGCAACGCCGCTGCGCCGGGTTTATCAATGCGATACTGATCTGGCGTGGTTGGCAGGTGTGCAAACGAGCGCAGCGATGCGTCGTCCATGATCTCGATCGCTGCGGCTCCGGCATCGCGCCAATACGACACATCAATGCATGCTTCGTCGAGCGTGTCGTAGACGATGAACGCTGTGTGCTTTATCGCTGCATCAGCAACCGTGCGCAGCGTTACGTCGTCAATAAACCCAAGCGTACCCTCGCTGCCCACAAGCAGCTTTGCAATGATGCGCGCCGGCTGGTCTTCGTCGAGAAATGCATTGAGGGAATATCCGATCGTGTTCTTGATCCGGTACTTTCTGCGAATCGTTGCAACGAGGTCTGCATCGTTGCGGACATCATCACGCAACGCCGCAATATCGGCATGGATCTCTGGTGCATGCTCGCGCAGGGTTGCATCGGCATCGGGACTGCGTGTGTCGATCATCACGCCGTTGGCAAGCAGATACGTCATGCCATCAAGGGTGTGGTAGGAGTTCTGCGCCGTGCCACAGCACATGCCGCTTGAGTTGTTTGCAACAATGCCACCGATCATCGCAGCGATGAGCGATGCGGGGTCAGGACCAATCTTGCGTCCGTACGGGGCAAGCATGGCATTCACCCGAGCACCCGTGATCCCTGGCTGCATGGTAACGCTGCTCGCATCAGAAGCAATAGCCACATGATGCCAGTCGCGTGAGAGGTCGACGATGATGCCGTCTGTTACGGCCTGACCCGATATGCTGGTGCCTCCTGTGCGGAAGGTGCACGATGTAGACGTCCGCGTGCACCACTGCAGGATCTGCTTGATGTGATCAACGGTGGTTGGACGCACCACAGCTTGAGGCACAAGCCTATAGAACGATGCGTCGTGAGCATAGGCAAGACGCTCGGTGAGCTTCGTCGAAACGCGCTCGCTCCCGATGGTTTCTTGCAGCTCGCTAATCATGGGGCTATACCTGGAATACGCCTGTCTTGAGCTCGGGGATCGAGCCCTGATGCGATGCCACGGCAATGCCGCGCGAGATAACGTTGCGCGTGTCTGTTGGAGCAATGATGCCGTCTACCCAGAGCTTCGACGCCGCATAGACCGGCGTTGTGGTTGCATCGTACTTGGCTTGTATATCCTTGAGCATTGCCGCCTGCTTCTCGGGCGTTAACACTTCGCCCTGCTTCTCAAGCGTGGCAATCTTAATCGTCAACAACGTCTTTGCTGCCTGCGCGCCGCCCATTACAGCGATCTGCGCCGTTGGCCAGGCATAGATCAGACGTGGATCGTAGGCCTTGCCGCACATAGCGTAGTTGCCAGCCCCATACGAGTTGCCGATGATGATCGTAAACTTTGGTACAACAGAATTGGCGACGGCATTAACAAGCTTTGCGCCGTCTTTGATGATGCCGCCCTGCTCTGCGCGTGTGCCCACCATGAAGCCTGTTACGTCCTGCAGAAACACGAGTGGAATTCCGCGCTGGTTGCAGTTCAGAATGAAGCGTGCTGCTTTATCTGCAGAGTCGGAGTAGATCACGCCCCCTACCTGCATCTCGCCTTTGCCTGACTTCGAGATCTCGCGGTTGTTGGCCACGATGCCAACGCTCCAGCCGTCGATGCGGGCATAGCCGCAGATGATGGTCTGACCGAACCCGGCCTTGTATTCGTCGAATTCTGATCCGTCGACCAAGCGTGCAATGATCTGACGTGTGTTGTAGGGCTTTGCTCTATCCGATGGCATAATGCCGTAGATCTCTTCTTGATCAAACGCTGGCTCGCGTGGTTCTACGCGCGAGAAGAGATCCTTCTTGCCAAGTGTAGGCGAGAACTTCTCAACGAGAGAGCGAATGGTCGAGAGAGCTTCTTCGTCTGAGTCAACCTTGTAATCGATCACGCCCGATACGGTGCTGTGCATTGTTGCTCCGCCAAGGGGCTCTATGCCTGTCTTCTCTCCAATGGCAGCTTCTACAAGGGCAGGTCCTGCGAGGAAGACGCTGCCGGTGCCGTTGACGATGATTGCTTCGTCTGACATGATGGGCAGGTATGCGCCGCCTGCAACGCACGGGCCCATGATGGCCGCAATCTGCGGAATGCCCATAGCGCTCATCATGGCGTTGTTGCGGAACTGACGTCCGAAATGTTCTTTGTCGGGGAAGATCTCATCCTGCATCGGCAGAAACACCCCAGCGGAGTCCACAAGGTAGATGATCGGAATCCGATTCTCCATCGCGATCTCTTGCGCGCGCATGTTCTTCTTTGCCGTCATCGGAAACCATGCGCCCGCCTTTACCGTAGCATCGTTTGCTACGATCATGCACTCGCGTCCGTGGATGATGCCAATGCCCGTAACCACACCTGCGGACGGGCAGCCCCCTTCTTGCTCATACATGCCGTGCGCGGTAAGGAGTCCGACCTCGAGAAACGCACTGTCTTCGTCCACAAGCAACGCAATGCGCTCGCGTGCCGTGAGCTTGCCCTTGGCCTTGTGGCGCTCAATAGACTTCTTGCCACCGCCAAGCATAACCGATTGCGAGACGCCGTCGATCATGCGAAACGTCTGCTTGTTCGCATCGGCATTTGATTCAAAGTTTAGATCGTGGGTTACTGCCGAACCAATTGTTGTTGCCATGAGATGGTCTCTTGCGCTCGTGTCTACAAAAAAGGCGCTCCGTTGCGGGAAGCGCCTTGTGATTCGCGTATCGAGTAAAAGCTTACTTACCAGCAGGAGCTGCTGGCTGTGCTGGCGCTTGCTGTGCCGGTGCTGGCTGAGCTGCTGGCTGAGCCTGACGTGCTGGAGCTGGCATAGCTGGCATTGGCGCACCCTGTGTTGTTGGCTGACGTGTAGATCCAACGGCTGCTTCTTCGAGGAAGAAGGCATTGACGAGGATGGCGATCAGCGCGATAGACCCCAACAGAACCATCGTAGCGCTCTGCAGAACGTTGCGTGACTGACGTGCACCAAAGAGGTTCGTCATTTGTCCGCCCAAGCCTGCCATGCCTGAAATCATATCAGACTTGCCTGGCTGAATGATTACAGCAAGGATGAGCAGAACCGAAGCGATGAGTGCGAGCACTGAAAAAAGCGTATCCATAGGAGTCGTAAAGGTTTAACAAGGACCGCAAATATAGCATCTGGCTGCCTTACTGACAACCAAGTCCCAAGCAAAGGGGCTTATCGAACGAGAGCTGGTTTTCTCCAAACCAAACTAGGAAAACATCGTACCGCTCTTCGTTCTTCTTAAAGTAGGCATTCATCTCCCGGATATCGCCGTAGGAGTAGAGCCACCAGAGGTATTCTTTAAGTCTGCCCTGCTTCTGCAGGTACATGCTCCAGCGCAGCAGGTCGTTGGTGTGCAGCGAGTCGTTGCCGGAGGATATCCACGCACGGGTGAAGCGGTAACGCAGGTCTACGAGCTTTTCGATGGACAAGCCCTTGATCACCGAATCCTTGATGATAAACGGCTGCGATGCCTGGGCCACGGTAAACTCAAATGCCGTTGGAAAGTTCATCACATCCGGACCCCTCTTATCTGGCACTTCAAGCGTTTCTTCTGTGCAGAAGTTGATTGGGTCGAGTGTGTCTCCCAGCCGCATCGAGAGATTCCACATATCGTAGACAAGTTTCGAAATCTCGCGTGTGCGCTGCGTGTTGCGCTCAAGGTTCAGAAATGCTTCTCCAAAGAGCGCTGACCAAAGTCTGTCGCGCGTTTCAGAATACGACCGTGCAAGCCAGTAGTAGTTCGTGGCATACCGAGGTTCTGCGCGTGTACCTTTAAGCCAGAACTCGTGAGCCCCCTTCCGGTCTTTCTGCAGGTACTTGCGCTGTCCAATCTCAAAGTGCAACCTACCCGACTTTGGATTGGCGACAAGTCCGTCTGAATAGACTGCATACGATGCAGACGTGTCCTCCAGAAAATCATAGCAGTTCCCTAGCAACTGGTATCCCCTGTCGCCAAGGGTTTTGTCCGTGTAGATGCCCTTCAGAATAGCCACTGCCTCTTGGTACTTCTTGGCCATCACATAGCAGACGGCCTTTTCGTACTTGTAGGGCACGTAGTACGGAACAAGCTTAATGGCAACGTCCCACACCTCAAGAGCAGACTCCGGCAGGTTGTTATCCATCATCTCCACAGCCTTCTTTGCTGCAGAATCGGCCCGACGCGCCACATCCGGGGCAACTTGTGCAAGCCCCCTGCCGAATGAGAAGATCATCACGAGGATGAGAAGCGATATTTGCATCTGATACGTTTTCATACGAACCGCAAGAATACCACGAACATGACGAATCACCGAAGGCTAATTGTACACGCAGCCGTGCTGGTTACTGCGCTCACAACGATTGTGCAGGCACAAACCGGAGCACTTCCGCAGAGCCTGCTCTGGCGTATCATCACGCCGAAAGGGGCTACCAGCTATGTCTTTGGGACGATCCATGCACCCGACACCAACGTGTTCTACATCCGTGACACGGTGATATCGCTCATTGCATCCTCCCGCGTCTATGCTTCAGAGCTTAACCTGGATTCTCTGATGCGTCAAATGATGGATCCGTCGATCCTTGTCATGAAAAACAGCACGCTCTACGACCTCTATGATTCGGCCACAGTTGATGAGATCTGCACACGACTTGGAGAAGTTGCGGCCCCACTTAAGGCGCTATGTCCACGACTCAAACCCGGCATCATCGGCATGATGGTGATGATGCAGTCCATGGAAAAGACAGCCTCGACCTCGCTCGATGAGTTTCTCTGGAGCAAGGCACGCAAACAGAAACTCAAACGCGTTGGACTCGAAACCCTGGGCGAACAACTCGCCGTGATCAACGAGCAACCAGCAGATGCCCTCCTGGAAATGATCCGCGGCAACGATTCGAGCTCCAAGCAACTTGCCACTCTTACTCGTTACTACATTGGAGAACACCTCGACTCACTCGACCAAGCCGCACGTGATCCAGAATTCACCAAAGGGGCAGACCTTGAAACCCTCAATGACAAACGCAATCAACGCTTCGTCCAACGCATGATCCCCCTTATCAACGATGGCGGCGCCTTCATCGCCATCGGCGCCCTTCACCTAGCCGGCCCATCATCTGTTCTTACGCTTCTTTCCAACAACGGATATAGCGTAGATCCGGTAATGGGAGGAAGACGGAGGAATGTACTAGGGACGAGGGACTAGGGACTGATTACTAATTACGAAGTACTAATTACGAGGTACGAATGACGAAGTACCAATGACGAAGTACCAATGACGAAGTACCAATGACGAAGTACCAATGACGTAATTCGTAATTCGTAACTCGTAATTGGAAATTGTTGCTTATGAAAATCTTCTACTCCGACCATTACACCATCGATTTGCCAGAGGGACATCGATTTCCGATGCGCAAGTACAGGATGCTGCGCGAAACGCTGCTCGAGCGTGGGATTGTGGAGCAGCATGAGTTGTTCGACCCTGGTGTGGCATCGCGCGAGGATGTGCTGCTTGCGCATACGGAGCGGTATGTGGATGGCGTGATGACCGGTACCCTGCCGCCCCTTGAGCAGCGTCGCATTGGGTTTCCATG
>JBIICY010000002.1:0-409793 GCA_044238605.1 Patescibacteria group bacterium | reverse complement strand
CTCTTTGATGATCTGCGTCATGCACGCACAGCGGTGTATCGTTGGGTGCACCTATTCTACAATCGTAAGCGTCTACATTCAGGGATCGGCAACCTAACACCGATTGAATTCGAGGAACGTCTATCTTTGCTAACTAATGATCGTACTCACTGTCAATGAAGCCGGGGGAAGATCAAGTGTGCGCGTTACTTTGACAGTAAAGATTTGCCTTGTTGGCAATAGGTGAGTTCAAGGTGACCAAGTATTAGATCAGGTCACATACGATGAAATGCACTTAAGGAGCTTTTGTCTGCACAAGAAGACTTTGAAGTAATTCAGAATTGCTAGCTGCTTAGGCAACAAACTGATTGCTTATTCTGATGCAATGTGTAAAAGACTACAAGTTCATATGTGTTAACTTTGTGCAAAATGAAAACATGCTCACGATCATCCAGTGCATTTACTTTCATCGATTTGTTTGCAGGAATCGGTGGATTTCGACTAGCATTAGAGGGGCTCGGAGGGGATTGTGTTTTTACATCTGAATGGGATGTGCACTCACAGAAGACTTATGAAGCATGGTATGGTGATATGCCGTTTGGTGATATCACGAAAATCGATCCGAACTCGATTCCTGATCATGATGTTCTTGCAGCTGGATTTCCTTGCCAGCCATTTTCGATTGCTGGTGTATCGAAGAAGAACTCGTTAGGTCGTCAACACGGCTTTCTTGATCGCACACAGGGAACACTGTTTTTTCATATTGCTGAAATTCTTGCAACTAAGCGACCACCGATTGCAATCTTAGAAAATGTCAAGAATCTAAGATCGCACGATAGGGGTAAGACCTTTGCAACAATCCTCAGTACACTTGACGAGCTTGGTTACGTTGTATATGACAAGGTGATCGACGGCAGCTATTGGGTACCGCAAAAGCGTGAGCGTGTACTTTTAGTCTGTTTTGCGCGATCCGTATTCGGAGATGATCCCCGTTATGAATTCCCAGCCTATCCTGAAGGTGTGAAACCTTCTCTGGGGAGTATACTTGAAAAGGATGTTGATCATAAGTACACACTTAGCGATCATTTGTGGACTTATCTGCAGCATTACGCAGCCAAACACAAAGAAAGAGGAAATGGGTTCGGATTTGGATTGGTAGGACCTACAGACACTGCCCGAACACTAAGTGCTCGCTACCATAAAGATGGTTCAGAGATATTGATTGCCCAGAAGCAGGGCAACCCTCGCAGACTGACCCCAAGGGAGGCGCTGTTACTGATGGGATTTGGTTCAATATTCTCCGAGCGTCGTCGTAGCATAGTAGTATCAGACACTCAAGCATACCGGCAGGCAGGAAACGCTGTCATCCCTGCAGTAGTTGAGTTCGTGGCAAGTGGTGCTATCAAGACATTGCTTTCAACTCGCAACATCGGTGGGGTAAAGAGTCGCAAAAAATCTGCAAAACAAAATCGAATCTAATGACCTGCATTGGCGTTGCGGGGCACTTGTTTGGCCCCGTTTCTAATCAGAATATGAAATCGGAAGTAGTCTCTCTAATCAAGGTGCATATCGTAAAATTTTGGCATCTGCTGACTGATTGTACTGCAGTCACTAGATACTAGATAAAAGTTGTAAACTAACGAGTTTAGAAAAAGTGATTACAAGGAGTCTGTATGGCTAAGCCTAGAAAGGAAAAGCCGGGGATAACCAACGAAGAATGGGACCTAAAGAAAAAACTATCCAACGAGTTTGGTAAACTAATGCCTACTGTGGATGAAATTGCCAGTCAAGTGCTACATGACGTCGTGACTGCTGAAGTAAGATACCCTGGTTCAATGCGAGCTGACTTAAGTGCTATAATTACTCGCGCATACGAAGACATGTCAACGCTCTACTTTAAACATGAGAGAGCATCACTAGGTGGTGCTTTGTTTCATGGTTTTAGACATTTTGCAATCGAAGATGTTTCTGATGGTGTGTTAGAAGCCATTAGAGCCTATCCCAAAGCATTAGATGAATTCTTCCTTTCCGTAAGTCAAGGCAGGAAGGCCAGAGCAGGATCGACCTTCGAAAAGCTCCTTGCTGCCGTATTCCGTTCATTAGGATATGACTTCACTGAGCAACCTAGTATCGACGGCAAGCCCGATTTCGTATTCCCCAGCGTTGAACATTACCGTAGGGCTGCAATGGATTGTATTGTTTTCACCGCTAAGACAACACTACGTGAGCGGTGGCGCCAGATAACAACCGAGGGCGCAAAGGGAGGTGCAATGTTCCTCGCAACTCTCGACGATAGCATCACAGATGACGATCTCAGGGAAATGAGCATGCAGCGTATCTACGTAGTAGTGCCGAAGAGTTTGAAGGCTTCACACTACGAAAAACATGTGAATGCAGTTTCATTTGAGTCTTTTCTTGCGCAATTCCTAGACCCGTCTGTATTACGTTGGCAAACATGACAGAGGAGTTGTCCACACGATATAGTCTACCCGCCAGCGTCAGGCCGTGACGAATGACAGGTTTCAGCAGGAACATGATGATGAGGACGAAGTGCGCAACGTCATTAATAATGTCAAAGCAAAGCATGATCCACGCAGAAGCTCACACGACGTACCTGATGAAATTGAAGGCGCCACGAGCCTGTTTCGTGAGGAAACAGTAGACCCACATTTTGTCTACGTTCCAGACGCAGCAATGGCAGATACGTTCAATCAGATCGTATCTGTTGCTGCAAACAACATAACATCAGTGCTGCGTCAGTATGGTATCTCTGGCGTTGCTAGCCATTACACACCCGTGCGGCACGATCGGCTCGCGATCCTGCTTAGTGGTGCTCCCGGCACAGGCAAAACTGCTGCTGCCTATGCTCTTGCTGCTTCGTTGCAGCGCAGACTGTTTGTTACCAGTGTTGATGCGCTCAAGTCACCATGGGCTGGCGTCTTTGAACGAAACACGCGTCGCCTGTTTGAGGAATTCAGGGAGCTAAGCATCAACCAGACGCATGCTCCAATTCTACTCATTGATGAGTGTGAGGCACTCTTTGCAAGCAGATCACAGGACACGCTGAACTCAGCCGTGAGGCGGTCTGATAATGCATCTGTTGATATCCTGCTTCAGGAGCTGGAGAAGTTTGAAGGTATCCTCATTCTTACAACAAACACGCCCGATGTGTTTGATGAGGCGTTCAGCCGCCGCATTGACTACAAGGTCCACATCACGAAAACTGCGCCAGAAACTCAGCGCGCTATCTGGAAGCTTAAACTCCCTGCATCATTCCCTGGCGTTGAGACTATTGATGTTGACCAGCTTGTTGCACGCTTTGATATGACGCCCGCAACAATCACGCTGGTAGTGCGCAATACGCTGGTGGGCCTTATTGCTGCAAACCCTACGTCACACCGCCTCACGCAGGATATTCTGGAGCACGCATGCGCCATGCACACACCAGGAGCACAACGCACGTCTGTTTATGGGTTTGTGTAGTAGCGGTATACCCATTCGGGTATAAATTAACAGAATGTTGCTATATTCGTACCCGAAAGGGTATACGATGGATATCTCAACCTTCATAAAGCAACAACGGAAACTAGTAAAGTTGACGCAGCCCGAACTTGCCCAAAAGGCAGGGGTGGGCTTGCGCTTTATACGTGAATTGGAACAGGGGAAAGAACGTCTTCGGCTAGATAAGGTTAACCAGGTTCTCAAACTCTTTGGTTATCACGTTGGAGTAGTGCCATGCGAAAAGGAGCAGTAACCGTCTACGACCAGCTTGCAGGCTGGCTAATACAGGATGAGCTAGGCTACCGGTTTGTGTATGATAGAGACTATATCGCTCTGCCTAATGCACGGCCGGTTAGCCTAACGATGCCGTTACAGGAAGCAGCCTATACCTCTGCAACGCTGTTTCCATTTTTTGATGGACTCATCCCTGAGGGCTGGTTGCTTGAGATTGCTGAACAAAATTGGAAACTCAACCCAAGAGACAGGATGGGGTTGTTGCTGGCGTGCTGCAAAGACTGCATTGGTGCTGTGGGTATCGAAGAGGTACTTGAGGAGCAAACACCATGAGGCGCTGTCTGTATTGCTACCAGAAGTTGGATGCTATTCAGGCGGACTTTCATCCCACATGCTCAAAGAAGATGTTCGATCAACCTTTAGCTCCGGTGGTGCCGTTTTCCGAGCTAGACATTGAGCCGTTAGCGCTTGAGGTAATACAACGGCATACCGTAGTAACTGGTGTGCAGGAGAAGCTCTCACTGCACCTAACGCGTCAGAATAATAACAGCAAGGAACGAAGATTTACCATCGTAGGACTCTGGGGAGGGTATATACTTAAACCACCAACAGAGCGGTATCCACAGCTACCAGAGGTTGAAGATGTTACTATGCATCTTGCCTCTGCAGCTAAGATCAAAACCGCCCCGCATAGTCTGATTCGTTTGACGTCGGATAGTCTTGCCTACATTACAAAACGCATTGACAGAACTCCAACGGGCAAGCTCGCGATGGAGGATATGTGCCAGCTCACAGAACGACCTACCGAAGAAAAGTACAACGGCAGCTATGAACAGATTGGCAAAGCAATACAGAAGTACTCGGCCACACCGGGTTTAGACGTTGTAAACTTTTTTGAATTGGTGCTGTTCTCTTTCCTCGTTGGCAATGCCGACATGCACTTGAAGAACTTCTCTCTTATCGAACAGCCAGGTTTAGGAATGACGCTTTCGCCAGCTTATGATCTCGTGAACACGGCGATAGTAAATCCTCAAGACAAAGAAGAGATGGCGCTAACCGTGAATAGGAGAAAGCGAAAGCTCACGCGTTCTGACTTTGTAGCAGCGATGGACACGTTGCATGTAGATGAACGACAGCAGCGAAACATTTTTACAAAACTTGAGTCAGCTCTTCCTGCATGGATGGACCTGCTGGATAGTAGTTTCTTGTCGGATGAACTCAAGAGCCAGTACAAGAGGATAATCCAAATCCGACTTGAGCGCATTTGCTGACAGGACTGCTCGCTGTTCGCTGCTCGCTGCTCGCAGTTCGCTGTTCGCTGCTCGCTGTTCGCTGCTCTCCTGCCTAGATTCATGCGATACCACACCCATCCATCAATGCGGTGGGCTATTTTGCGCGTGATAGTAACAAACGCAGTATCAGGTGTTAGGCAGAGATAGTGTATTGGCTGTGTATCATAACGATTCTTACAATGTATGCAGGTGCCTCTGCTCAGCAGGTGCGTTTTCGCCGCGTCGGACTCGAGCAGGGGCTGCCGCAATCGTACGTGAACCAGATAGAGCAGGATGTGCAGGGATATCTGTGGCTGGGCACGCAGGATGGCCTTGCGCGTTTTGATGGACGGATGATGAGGGTGTATCGGAACGTTCCAGGTAACCCTGCGTCGATTGTGGGGAATAATGTCCACGAACTTGTCATCGGACGCGACTCGTTGGTCTATGCTACCACGGGCGATGGACGGTGTCGGTTTGATCCACTGCGCAATGCCTGGACCCGCGTGCCTGCTTCTCGCGTCATTACGCCCCTTCGCACAAATGCTTGTGTTCAGGTGCATAGTGCACATGTAAATGTGCGGTATACGGACAAGCGTGGACGTGTGTGGACAGCTACCGTGCGCGATGGCCTGATAGTGAAGGACCCGCAATCGCAGATGACGTATGTGTATGGTCCGACGCAAAAGGGCGATCGCTTCCTACCTGTGCATGACGTCTGGGCTTTACACGAAGACTCCCGCGGACGTATGTGGGTTGGAATGAATGGGGGCGGACTTGCCATTCTTGAGAATATGAAGGTCGTTGCCCGATTCCGACATGACCCGGCCGGTCCTACCTCGATCAGTAGCGATCTAGTACGCACCCTGTTTGAGGATAACATCGGCACAATGTGGATTGGCACGCATGGCGGCGGACTGTGTCAGTATGATCCCTACGCACACATCTTGCCGCTTCTCAAGCCAACACAGCTGGGCTTGGGTCTTAGGGATGATTTCGTTCGTGGCATCACTACAGATGCATCAGGCACGGTATACGTGGGCCTGCGCACAGGCGTGATCAAATGCGATACAACACTTGGTAATGCTGCGATGGTAACGTCTTGGAGTTCTTCCTACACGACGAAGGGGGCAGCTCGCGCGCTCTTTGTAGATGCTCTTGGAACGCTGTGGATAGGCACGGAGCGGGGCGGACTTGCCAAGATGCGCAAGGGGTCGGCTGCGGTTTCATGGGTCTCTGGAACTGACTGGACACGTGAGTTTCGGAAGACGATATCGTGCATTACTGCGTATGACGATGAGCATATTCTCGTTGGCACCGACGAGGGTTTTGCCGTTGTTGACATTCGTTCGAACAAAGCAACATGGATGACCGGGCCCACGAGCCCCATGCAAAACGACAAGCGTGCAAGCATCAATGCTCTCGTACGGTTGAATGATAGCACCGTGCTGGTTGGCACGGAGTACGGGCTCTATACTTCGTTACGTGGCAAGCTCGGACCCAAGATGCTGTGTCCAGATACAGGTGTTGTCCGCCCGAACATCGATATCATACGCTCCATTGATCTGCACGGCAACATAGCCTACGTTGCCACATGGGGTGGCGGCGTGCGGTGCATAGATCTTGCAACGCGCAGAGAAACGGTCATCGACTCTCGTATGGGACTGCCGAACAACACGGTGTATGCGGTGTATTGCATTGGTGGCGGACGCGACGCAAAGCTTGTGGCATCGACTAATGCAGGTATTGTTGTCTGGAGCCTGCGCACAACGAATCTCGAACGGGTCCTTACACCCGTGCACGGCGCACAGAGCTACGAGTACAACAGCTGGTCCCATGCGCGACTGTCAGATGCGTCCATGCTTTTCGGTGGCGTAGGCGGACTCAACATTCTGCGCAGCGGCTCGCTGTCTGCGCCGCCCCCTCCACGCGTAATCATCGAGCGCGATACTTCCGCCGGCGCTGAAGTTCGCGTTACCTTCTCCGCCATTGCTCTCTCGGGCTCAGAGCCACTAACGTATCGGTACTCGTTTGATGCATCCGATACGCTTTGGACAGAGACATCAAGTAGGGAACTGGTACTCTCTACCATGGCACCCGGCACACATGTGCTGCGGGTGCAGGCGCGGTATGGACGCGGAAGCTACGGCGAGGCTGCAAGCATTGTGCTCACGATTCCCACGCCTGTGTGGATGTCTTGGTGGTTCTATGGGGCTATTGCACTTACAGGTGGACTCGTTACATGGCGCACATCGGCGCGTGTTGCACGTAAAAAGGCAGAGCAAAAGCTGGAGGCAGAGCGCATCGTGAACGAAGAGCGTATTCGCATTGCTCGAGACCTGCATGATGATGTGGGCACGGGGCTTGCCAAGATTGTGATCATGGCAGAGAATGCGGTAGCTTCTAACGATGCAGAAGCCGTGCGCACCATTGCCGATACGGCACAGGAAGTAATCGACAGTGTCCGCTCGATTGTCTGGGTTATGAAGTCCAGCGACGACCGCTTGGCATCTGCCATCGGCTACGTGCGCGACAAAATTCAAGACCTCCTCGCTGATAAAGGAATTGAGTTTCTGTACGAAGAGTCGCTTACGCAAGACCACACAGCAGATGCCATTATGATGCGCAGCATTGTGCTCTCGGTAAAAGAAATTGCCACAAACATTGTGCGCCACAGCCAAGCCTCGAGTGTTGAGATGCACGTGCGCGATTCCGATAACCAGCTCACGATAGACATACGCGACAGCGGCATCGGATTTGATCAGACCAAGCACCGCCAGGGCCACGGACTAAGCCACCTGCGCGAGCGCATGGCCGAGATTGGAGGACGCGTTGATATTACGTCGAGTCCAACTGCCGGAACCCGAGTAATTCTCTCCATGCCCCTTAACCACAACAGCGAACAGTAATGAGCACAACCATCAACGTAGCTATCGTAGAAGACGAAGAAATTCTTCGCAAGGGGCTTGCACAGCGCATCGGCTCGGACGAGCGCTTTACCTGCACAGACGTAGTCGGTTCTGCAGAAGACCTGCTTGCGAGTCCTAGCCTGTCGAGCATCAACGTCTTTCTCATTGACATCGGACTTCCTGGGATGTCTGGCATAGAACTCATTGAGCGTCTGCGCGCCAGCGATGTGCCGGGTCAGATCCTGATGCTCACCAACTTTGATGATGACGAACACGTCCGCGCAGCAGTTCTTGCAGGTGCCAAAGGCTACCTCCTCAAGACCACACCACAAGCCCGACTCAATAACGCCATCGAAGAGATTCACGTGGGCGGTGCGCCCCTTACCAGCAACGTTGCCCGCATCCTGCTGGACTATTTATCGAACCTGCCAAAACCATCGGCACTGGACATCCTCACGCAGCGCGAGAGCGAAGTACTTGCTCTTCTTGCAGAGCGCAAGCAGTACAAAGAAATTGCCGACACACTCTTCATGAGCGTGGACACCGTCCGCACCCACGTGAGAGGTATATACCAAAAGCTCAACGTGCATAAACGCTCAGAAGCGGAGAAGATCTTCCGAGACGAGGGCCGGTAGGGGCGAGCCGGTGGCTCGCCCGATGGGTACACAAGGGTACGTGGGGTACAGGGGTACGCGGGTACATATGGTCCCTCGCACCTTCGGTGCTCGGGATGACGCGCCGCTGATCAGTGGATAAAAATAGCGGGCGCGCCAAAGGCGCGCCCGCTTTAAAAAACCAATTGCGCCGCGTCATCCCGAGCCGCTATAGCGGCGAGGGACCTACGTCATTCCGAGCGAAGCGAAAAACCTACGTCATTCCGAGCGAAGCGAAAAACCTACGTCATTCCGAGCGAAGCGAAAAACCTACGTCATTCCGAGCGAAGCGAGGAACCTCGCCCCTACCTCAGCGCTTCTCTCACTCTCGCGCTTATCACATCCAGGATCCACACCACAAGCGTGATCAGGATGACGT
The DNA here is from genome assembly GCA_044238605.1 of Patescibacteria group bacterium. Taxonomy (GTDB): domain Bacteria; phylum Bacteroidota; class Ignavibacteria; order Kapaibacteriales; family Kapaibacteriaceae; genus UBA10438. The sequence goes on along the minus strand of JBIICY010000002.1, from coordinate 400,867 downwards.
AGGTGCCTACTTCGTTATAGTCGCCCTTGTTCTGGTATTGGATGAGTTTCGAGCCAATCCCGCCCCCTCCAACAAAGCCGATGATAGTGGCCATTCGGACGTTGATGTCCCAGCGGTAGATGGTAAAGGAGAGGAAAGGGATTACGCACTGTGGAACGATAGCAAACCACAGCACCTGGAGCTTGGTTGCGCCTGTTGCTGAGATGGCTTCAATCGGACCTTCATCCACGTCTTCGATCTGTTCGCTGTATTGCTTCGTGAGCGATGCAACCGTATGCACAACAAGAGCAAGCATGCCGGCAAAGGGGCCAAGGCCTACCCACACAGAAAAGATGATGGCCCAGATGATGGGCTCCATCGAGCGCATGATGTTAAGAAGGGCGCGTAGGGCAAGGTAGACGGACTTCTTCGTTGGTGTGTCCGACATCACGTTGCGGGCGGCAGGGAAGCTGAGCAAGAAGCTTAGTGGCACGGCAACAACAGTTGCCATAAGGGCCGTGAAGATGGTCTCGACCATCAGGTTCAGGGCTTCGCCTGCTACGCCAAGTTCTGGACTAAACAGATCTCTGAAGATGCGTCCAGCCCCTTGCAGTCCGTCTGCAGAGAAGAACTCGAGTGGAGCAATCTCGGTGATGATCCACCCAGAAACAATGGCAACACTAAAGGCAATCCAGCCCATGTGGGCGCGCACTGGGTTTGGTGTATGCTTTGGCGCGAGACCAAGAAACAACTCGCCAATGGAGGTGTTCTTGCGCTGCGAGATACCAATCCACGTTGCCCAGAGCACAGGAGTAACCCACATTGGTAGGTCAAGTTCAAACAGGTCTGGTACGATGATCTCTGTGATCAGCGAGGCAACGATGATTCCAAGGATGGCGTCGAGGATGGAGGCAACGATCTTCATTATCGGATCTCCACTTCAACGGCGTCTTCGCCGTAGATGGTCTTGAACCATTCGTCGGTAATGTCATGGGGCTGACCATTAAACACGAGGTGTCCGCCCTTGAGGGCGATAACGCGTGTGGCATACTGACGCACCAACGAGAGGAAGTGCAGGTTGCAGATCACCGTTGTGCCCATGTCTTTGTTGATCTTCTCCAGGTACGACATCACCGAGTGCGATGTTGCAGGATCAAGCGATGCAACGGGTTCATCGGCAAGCAACAGGCTTGGCTGCTGCATCAGCGCCCTGGCAATAGCAACACGCTGCTGCTGTCCGCCAGAGAGCGCATCGGCCCTGTTCTGTGCTTTATCGGGAATTCCCACCACGTCCAGCGCTCGCATGGCACGCTCGCGCTGCTCATCTGTGAACTTGCCCATGATAGAACCGGCCGTGGGTGTAACGCCCAAGGTGCCATACAGGACGTTGCTCAACACGGTGTGACGTGGGATAAGATTGAAGTGCTGGAAGATCATGCCGATGCTCGAGCGGTGACGGCGAAGCGCTGCATCAGAGATGTGCGTTACGTCTGTTCCGTTGAGCAGGATCTGTCCTTCCGACGGTTCGATAAGCCGGTTCAGGCAGCGTAGCAGAGTGCTCTTGCCCGAACCCGAAAGTCCGATGATCACAAGGAACTCGCCGGCCTCTACATCAAACGAGATGTTGTGCAGGGCCTTGTATCCGTTGGAATACGTGTGCGAGAGATTTCGTACCGATAGAAGAGGCATCTTCAAAAGTACGAAGGTTCTTAGGTGGTTTCCATCTGGTACACGCCTAGTCCGAGTGCAGAGATGCCCACGATGCTCCAGAGAACGTACGGAGATGACAGCGTCTCAATCGTCATCCACGATGCAACATCCTCCCACGTAGGCAAGCCCCCTGCAACAAATCCGAACAAGAAGCCGATGGTAAACACAAAGACAATAACACCGATTACGGGTGTAACGGTAAAGAGCTTCGTAAGACGGGAAGGGGCTGGCACTTCCTGGGCAATGCGGCCCATAATCTCGACAGTAAACAAGGGGTCGATCGGGGTGTGCTCTGCAGAGCGCAGATGGTCTCGCAAGAGCGAGTCCGACATTAGAAACTGCTCTGCAGCTTCAGCGCCGAGACGCGACTTGACGTCTGCATGGTCTTCATAGATGGAGGGCGAGAATGGGGCATTAGGCTTCATAGAGCTTCTCCGCATCGGGCAGACGCTTCAGGAGCGCTTCGCGCAGCTGGGTACGTCCGCGGTTTAATCTGGTTTTGACCGTGCCAAGGGGCAGGCCAGTGATGTTGACGATTTCCTCGTAGGAGAAATCGTCGATGTAAAAGAGCTCCATGACCGTTGAATATGCCGATGGCATATTCCGAAGCTCTTCATGAAGTACGTCGTCTATCTGCTGCCGTTCCAAATCAACATACACCCGTGGGTTAACCCACACAGGCGATGTTTCTTCGTCGATCACATCATGCACAGGTGTGCGTTTGCGTCTGTCTAGCGCATTCAGACAAGTGGTATACACGATACGATAGAACCACGTTGAGAATGTTGAGTCCTGCTTAAACGACCCAAGCGATCGGTAGGCTTTGACAAATGCATCCTGGACAAGATCCCGAGCTTCCTCGGAATCCTGCATCATACGCTCTGCCAGTGATAGTGCTTTGCGTTGGTATTGCGATACCAGCACGGCAAACACATGCGTCTCACCATCCAGAACTCGTCGGATGATTTCGGACTCGATCAATGTGACTTGTTGAGACTGGATGCTACCATGTGATAGATGATCAGAGATAGGCCAGCAAAGAAGATTGTTGTGGTTGCCACAACGATCTCATGGGAGTCTGCAGCAACGCTTAACAGCGAATTGATGAGAAATCCAGCGAGCAGACCGGTACTGATGCCAACTAACAGCATTCCAAATCGCAAGGCGCCAAATTTCCTCGTCGTGTCCTTAGCATTGAGCGTGGATGGATCCATACCCTTTTCGATCATGGCCAGCTTGACCTGCTTGTTCGCATTTGTAGCCATCCACAACATGAGGGTGCCAGCTATAAGGAAGGCAATAGGAAAGATTGCATCGGCGATTCCATCGCCACCAGCGTTGTGTGTTACTACCTCAATGTGACGTTCCTCTAGGTCATTCGGGCTGGCTGCCACGATTGTGTCTGTGCTCGAACTCGTCACGACTCGTTCAATCTGAATGACCTTTTTCACGGGTTGCGCCTGAGCTGGAGTCGTTGTATCGGGCAGTGCCGCCGGGTAGACAAGGGCAACGATGTAGTGGAACCAGGCAAGAACGTTCATAGGGTACCTCTTCGGTAAAAACTGCGTTTTCGGTTAAGACAAGGACACTGCACGCGGGTTTCATTAGATTTGCCCATCGCATGAAAAACATCACCATCGCAATCGACGGTCCGGCAGGTGCTGGTAAAAGTACGACGGCGCGGCGCGTAGCCGAGCGTCTGGGCTATGTCTATATCGACACCGGCGCAATGTACCGGGCGGTAACTCTGGCGGCATTGCGCGAGGGTACACCTATGACCGATCAGGCAATGGGAGAACTTGCAGCGTCGCTGGAGATCGTGTTGGAGACGTCAGCGAGTGGACAGCGCGTGGTGATGAATGCCGAGGATGTTACTGCGGCTATTCGCGGAGCAGACGTAACCGGCAACGTTAGCCAAGCGAGCGCCTTCCCACTCGTGCGCAGGGCCCTTGTACAGCGTCAGCGCATGCTGGGCCTGCACGGAGGCATTGTAATGGACGGACGCGACATCGGCAGCGTGGTGTTTCCGCATGCCGAGGTAAAGGTCTACCTCATCGCCGATACCAACGAGCGCGTGCAGCGCAGGCTTAAAGAAGCCACGGCAAGGGGCGAGCACATTTCCGAAGAAGAGGTCAGACGTCAGATCGTAGACCGCGATGCCTACGACAGCTCGCGTGCCGAAAGCCCCCTTGTTAAAGCCGAAGGGGCACACGAGATCGACACAACGCACCTTACCATCGACGAGCAGGTGGAGAAGATCCTCGAGCTTGCCGATACATATCAAAAGACCTATTCGATCGTCTCCGCATTCGGAAACTTCATCTAAGGCATCTGCCGTTTTGCACGCTATGAACGTATCGATCGACAAATTCAGCGGATTCTGTTGGGGCGTTGTACGCACCGTGCAGATTGCCGAAGACCAGCTGGCTGCCAAGCGCGCAGACCGCAATGTTTATGTGCTTGGACACATCATCCACAATCCAAAAGAGATCGAGCGCCTTGCTGATAAGGGGCTAGAAACCATCACCGTGGATGATTTTGACCGTCTGGCACATTCCGGCGCAAAGGTGATCATCCGTGCGCATGGAGAGCCCCCTGCCACATATCGCAAAGCATGGGAATGCGGCATCGAGATCATCGATGCTACGTGTCCGGTAGTGACAAAGCTCCAGGAACGCGTGCGCAAGTTCTGGGACCAAGGATATCAGGTTGTGATCTTCGGAAAGAAAGACCACGCAGAAGTCCTCGGCGTCCGCGGCGTTGTCCGCGACGAATGCGTCGTGATCAAGACCGTCGACGAAGCCCTCGAACAGGTTCAGCTGGACCGCAAGACCGTGCTCTTCTCCCAGACCACCATGGACCGTCCAACCTTTCTGCTCGTGCGCGATGCTCTGAAATCTCGCGTCGCCGAATTGGTCGTAGACACCATGCAAGACATCGCAACCGAATTCCACGCCAAAGACACGATTTGCGGTCAGGTTAGCGGCAGAGAGTCTCAGCTTGCCAAATTCGCTTCTGAACAAGACGTCGTGATCTTTGTTGCAGGCAAAGCATCATCCAACGGCAAGGTGCTCTACAACGTAGCCAAGGCGTCCAACCCAAAAACCTACTTTGTCGAAACCAAAGAAGAAATAGACCCCTCATGGCTTTCCGGCGCCTCGAACATCGGCATCTCGGGTGCTACCAGTACCCCGCAGTGGTATATGGAAGAGGTGAGATCCTTTATTGAAGGTACTAGGTACTAGGGACTAGGGACTAGATACAATTGAAATTGAGTTATGACGTCCTAATTGGCGTAGTTTTGCAGACGATTCTGTGACCCCAGTACTTTGTCCCTAGTACCCAGTACCCAGTACCCAGTACCTAGTACCTAGTCCCTAGTCCCTAGTCCCTAGTCCCTAACACTTCGGCTTCGGGGATGTACCGGTCTCGACGGGGTGATGCGATCACGAAGATGCGTGCCGAGCTACGCTGGTGGAGCTCGTTAATACAACCGGCGAACAACAACTGGCGATAACTTCGGTTATCGCATGGCCGCCTAAACTTAGGCCGCTATGCCATCGACTAGACGGGTGTCTGTTACCTTCTATCTCGGTGTTGCCCTCTAACAGACTGGTGTGAAGCTGCGCAGCAGGGCATAGCACGAGACAACACTGACGCTGGCTGGAGAGGTCCTGTCAATCGGATACCTCATCGGCGAGACCCTTGTAGATTGAAGACGCATGTGGTAAGCTTCGGATAGTACACTTCGGACCCGGGTTCGACTCCCGGCATCTCCACAGATTGAGCAGCGGGCTATACGGGCACGATATATCGTGCCCGTATAGCCCGCTCTCTCTATCTAGCTCGCTATTTCTGTTTTTCCCTCAACGTAATGCAATCGTAACTTCACGCAGTCGCATCGCAAAACCATCTTTGCAGGTAGTATCGATTTGTATTTAGGCGAATGAACCATGTTCGAAACTTCCCGCAAGATCAACGTTCTCTTTCTCTGCACTGGTAACTCCTGTCGGTCCCAAATGGCCGAAGGATGGGCGCGCCATCTGCTCTCTGATGAGTGTGTTGCGTACTCGGCGGGCATCGAAGCGCACGGACTCAATCCCATGGCAGTGCGGGTAATGGCAGAAGCTGGGGTAGACATCACAACGCAGCTCTCCCAAACCACCAATCACCTTCCCGTGATCGCCTGGGACATGGTGATTACGGTCTGCGATAATGCCCGCGAGGCATGTCCGTACATGCCCGGTGTACAGCTTACCGTCCACCACTCCTTCGACGACCCACCATTTCTTGCCAAGGGGCTTGCCGAAGACGATGCTCTTAAGGTCTACCGCCGCGTCCGCGACGACATCAAAGAGTTTGTTTCGGCACTGCCAAAGTATTTTAAGCCGATTAATGAACAGCGAGTAGCGATGACTAATGACTAAGTACGAATTACGAAGTACACAGCGTCTTTCCTTGTGCTATGTCATTCGTAATTGGTACTTCGTAATTGGTACTTCGTAATCCATACCCCGTTTTCTTATGCTTTCTCTCCTCGACCGATACCTTACCGTCTGGATCCTCCTAGCAATGCTCGTTGGCGTTGCTCTGGGAGTGTTTGTGCCTGCAGTGCCGGAAGTGTTATCATCGATGCAGACAGGGAGTACGAACATTCCGCTGGCTGTTGGGCTTATCCTGATGATGTTTCCGCCCCTTGCAAAGGTGCGCTATGAGAAGATCGGGGAAGCATTTGCGAACAAGCGCATTCTTGGGGTATCGTTTCTGCTGAACTGGATCATTGGTCCAGCCGTGATGGTTGCGCTGGCGGCGCTGCTTCTACCCAACGATCCTGAGTACGTGCAGGGCCTGATGCTGATCGGCATAGCCCCTTGCATTGCCATGGTTATCGTCTGGAACGATCTGGCAGGGGGCAATAGGGAATACGCTGCTGGACTCGTAGCCTTGAACTCGCTGTTTCAGGTGTTGTTCTACAGCGTGTACGCATGGTTCCTGCTCACATGGCTAGCGCCGCGCTTGGGAATGCAGGCAGGCGTTGTAACGATCGGTATAGCTGATGTTGCAGAGAGCGTGTTTATCTACCTCGGTGTGCCCCTCATTGCTGGATTCCTCACACGCAGGATCCTTGTGGCACAACGTGGGGCGGAGTGGTATGAGGAGCATGTAGCGTCGAAGATCGGACGTCTAACACTCACTGCTCTTCTAGCTACCATCGTAGTGATGTTCAGTCTCAAAGCATCCAGCATTGTTGCATTGCCGCTCGATGTTCTTAAGGTTGCGCTGCCACTGCTGCTTTTCTTTATCATCATGTTCTTTGCCGGCTGGTATGCCAGCAATGCCGTAGGTGCAGATGCCGGACGCAGGGCAACGATGGCATTTACGGCGGCATCCAACAACTTCGAGCTTGCCATCGCCGTCTCGATTGCCATGTACGGTGTGGCCTCACCCCAGGCCTTTGCGGCCGTGATAGGCCCCCTTATCGAAGTCCCGGTGATGTTGGCGTTGGTCCGATACGCAAAACGGTAGGGGCTAGGGACTAGGTACAAGGGACTGGGTACGGCAATTGTTTGCAAACGTCAAATGACGTATCTTAACACGTCAAATGACGTTACTGCATTCTGTATCCCGATCAATGCTGGTTATGATTCCTATCTCTGCCGCATACGGCGTGATGAAATACAAGATTTCATCGATGGCTTCGCATACATATACACTCCTTGATGTTCACAAGGATATCCAGAAAGGTTACAAACTCTCGTGTGCTCTTGCCGTGGCAAAACGTATTGGCATTTCTGATCAGCAGTTGGCCGATGTCTTGGGTGTTAGCATACGCACATTGCAGCGGATTCCAGATCAGGGCAGTTTGCTGAGTCCGCACATGAGCGATAGACTCTACAGGCTGGCACATGTGATAGCACTCGCAGAGTACGTGTGGGAAAATGAGGACTCTGCACATCGTTGGCTCCACGAGCCCCAACGGGGCCTGGGTGGTGCGGTACCTCTTGAATTGCTGGCAAGCCAGGCAGGGTTTAATGAGGTTGAGAATCTCCTCGGATGCATTGAGTATGGGTTGTACGTCTAATGCTTTGCTGGCGATTAATTAAACAACGCCGCAAGGGTGATGTGCTCAGCGGCGAAGGCTCTCGACTATGTGGTGCTCGGTGGAATCATCCTGGTGTCAGTATTGTCTATGCAGCTACTTCGCTATCTCTTGCTGCTCTTGAAGTGTTTGTTCATCTCGATAGAAAAGAAGCTGATCTCCAGTTTCTCGCTGTTGAGCTCTACGTACCTGATACATCTGCTGAACTGATTCACGTTGAGAGTCTACCTCCGGGTTGGCGAAATACGCCTTCAATTGAATCATGTAAAGAATTAGGAAGTACTTGGGCGCGTGAGCAACGGTCTTTGGTTCTCGCGGTTCCATCTATCATTATCCCGCAAGAGCAGAATATCCTCCTTGCATGCGATCACACCGAGATGTCGCGTGTGAAGGTGAATGCAATGCATAATTTTACCTTCGACTCACGACTCTCGAAGTAACGCACCCCCATGAAACACACCCTCCACCCAATTCTCGCTGTGATCCTCGGTATCGTGCTTGGTTCGCTGGTGAACAGCTCGCTTGTACACCTAGGTGAAATGCTTATTCCAATGCCTGCAGGCGCAGACACCACCAGCACTGAAGGTCTTGTAGCAGCGATGAAGCTGTTCGGTCCGCAGCACTTTGTCTTCCCGTTTCTTGCCCATGCCGTAGGAACCTTTGTTGCGGCATTTCTTGCCTACAGGCTCGGACGCAATGTTTCTGCGTATGCAGCGTATATCATTGGCGGACTCTTCTTTGCAGGGGGCTCTATGATGGTCTTCATGGTTCCATCACCAATGTGGTTCAACGTGCTGGATCTGGTCGTTGCATACTTCCCAATGGCCCTGCTCGGGAAGAGGCTGGCGTAACAGCGTCAGTCCCTAGTCCCCAGTACCCAGTACCCAGTACCTAGTACCTGGTCCCTAGTCCCACGCGCTAAAGCACGTGGTCATTCGTAATTCCGTAATTCCGTAATTCCGTAATTCCGTAATTCCGTAATTCCGTAACTCCGTAATTATAACCCTATGTCTCTTCGCATCTGTTTCCTTTGGCACCAGCATCAACCGGATTATCGGTTGGGTGGACGCTTTGTGCTGCCGTGGGTGAGGTTGCATGCGGTAAAGGATTATCGAGATCTGCCGCGTGTGCTCTCGGAGTTTGGTGTTCGGCATACGATCAATCTTGTGCCGAGTATGATGCAGCAGCTGGAGGCATATGCCGATGGCATGCAGGATGTGGTCGAGGAGCTATGTCATGCAGTGCTGTTGAACTACGAGCCCCATCACAACGAGCGCGCAGCTGAATGGCTTCTCACGCTGCAGCCGGGGATGATGAAGGGGCTACCACGACTTGAAGAGGTTGTAGGGGAGATCCGCTTGCGCGGAGCGCAGTGGATGACGCGCGCTGATGTTGTTGATGCGCTGGTGTTGTTTCACTGTGCGTGGACGGGTCAGATCTCTCGCAGCAGATCTGCGTGTTTTACGTCGCTCATAGACAAGCGGCGTGCATTCACAGACGATGATCTTCGATCGATCCTCAACGAACATCGCGTCATTATGCGCGAGGTGCTCCCGACGATGCTGCAGTGCGCTCGCGATGGGTGGTGTGAGGTAAGTGTGACACCGTTTCATCACCCGATCCTTCCGCTTGTGATCAATACCGACGTAGCGCGTGAGTGTATGCCGGATAGCCCCTTGCCAGAGCCTGCCTACTCTGCTCCGAGCCATGCGGCGCGTCATGTGCGCAGGGCCATCGATTATTGGCAGCACGTCTCTGGAGCTAGGCCGCAGGGGATGTGGCCGGCAGAAGGTAGCTTGTCGATGCAGGCGCTGGAAATGCTTGCTGGACATGGCATAGGGTGGACGGCTACCGATGAGGAGAATCTGCGCAGGTCAAGGGGCGAGCAGTGGCGCAGGACAGATACGTTCTTTCCCTACAACGTCTCGACCAGTCGAGGCGACATCACCGTGTTGTTTCGCGATCACGCACTCAGCGATGCCATTGGCTTTGAATACTCCACATGGGATGCAGAACAAGCAGCCGATGATTTTGTGCGCAGACTTGAAGAGCGCAGAGCGTGGATCATTGACGAGCTTGGCAATGAAGCACTCGAGCATGCTGTGATACCGGTGATTCTCGACGGTGAGAACTGCTGGGAATTCTACGAAGACAACGGCGTGACGTTTCTGCGAGCCCTGATGGAGCGTTTGCAGGATACGTCGAGGTACATGAGCATGACGTGCGGAGAAGTCTCATCGACGATGACGCATAGGCACCTTGATGTTCTTCGCGCTGGGTCGTGGATCGACGGTAACTTCTCGATCTGGATCGGCGCGCCCGCTACCAACCTTGCCTGGAGTCTGTTGCGCGATGCAAAGCTTGCACTCGAGGGGGCAGGCGTTAGCGCCGAAGAGATCGCGGAATGCATGGAAGTCGTGGAGGCATCCGACTGGTTCTGGTGGTACGATGAGCGGCACCAAGCGCCGCACAAGGGGAGTTTTGACGTTGCATTTCGGGAGCATCTCAAAAGCATCTTTGAGAAGGCCGGCACACAGCCGCCGGTAGATCTCACACGTCCGCTTCACGAGGTTGCAACCATGGATATCATCAAGCGCATTCCCGTTGTTTTTTCTACCGCCGCAATGCACCGCACCAATGCAATTGTGCGCGATATCGCTCTCGAAACTCACGAGGATTGGCAGCGCATGCGCGTGCGTCTGGAACGCAAGCCCCTTGACAAAGAAGAGGTGGTTCTGCAGGTACGGGGCAATGATGGTTTTGAACGGTCATGCCTGATCGCCGAGAACGAACTGCTGTGGAGATCGCCACTGCATGATGAGAGCCTGACGTGGTATGCGGATAACGAGCTTGCGCTCTATCTGCATGCGAGAGACAAGTGGAACGTGCGCGTGATCGAAGAAAAGCCCGATGGGGGAAAGCTGGCGTCGAACCTTGACATTACCTCGCGATAGCGTAGATGTCTACTCGTCTGCTCTGTGGCGAATCTGCATCAACGGGCTTGCCGTTGATGAGCTCGATACCTTCAGCATAGGGCTTTACACGTCCAAGATCGCCGTCGTAGACGAAGATCGTACACTGCTCAGCCACTACACGCGCGCGCGCAAGCGCAAGAGCCTTGTTGGTTGCAGGAGAGCCGCTTGCGTCGGTGTAGCCGCGTGTGCCGATGAATGGCAGGTTGGTTGACCCAATCTTGCTGCGAAGGGATTCTAGCTCTGCATGGGATTCTGGGGTAAGTGTTGACTGACCCTTTTCAAAGTAGAGACTCAGAAGGGGCTTGTCTGTTGGCACCACTGCCACATCGGCCGTTACATCAGACTTGCCGCTCTGCACACGCGATGGAAGCCCAACCCACTTGCCGTCGAACGGTACGGGTGTCATGACCAATGTGGTGTCCTGCGGGAGGACAGTCCTTCCGCGGCCCAGGACCTTGTCGATAGTAACGGAATGATGCCCCTTGCACGTACGCACATCCTGCTCGCGTTGAATTCGGACGTGACATCCAACAAAAGGCTCGTTTGTGAGGGCGTTGTGCACACGGATCGTGACGTTGTTTACAGGCAGTGGTAGCATGCTCTGCGGGATATCTGCCGTGTACACGCCGGGCCTATCGGATTGAGCATCCCATGATGTTACAAAGGCACGGCTACCAGCGCAGGGTAGGGAAATCGCTGTTTCGTCTTCTGTGGTGTTGATACATGATCCGAGGTTTACGGGCTCGCTCCAGTTTTGCCATGAATCATCGAGTCTGCGCGTCATGTACAGATCCGCCTTGCCAATGCGGTCCTCACGTCCGGCAGAGGCAAAGTACATCGTCCGGTTATCGCATGCGATCCACGGAGCCCCCTCAAAAGCAGGGGTGTTGATCGAGCCATTAAGTGGCTTGAGCTCTGATAGCCCCGTGCACTCATCAAGAGTGATTACGTATAGGTCTAGGTCACCTTTACCTTCTGCAAGTTCTAGCGCAACCACAACTGCACCGACATCTTCTGCGAAGGTGGCAAAGAAGTTCTTGCTCAGACTCGACACAATAACGCCCACCTCTGTGAAAGGGGCTTTGATCGACGTGCGATTCAGGAAAGCCAGTGAAAGTTTCAGCGAGTTCTTCATGAAGCGCCCAGCCACCAGCGCATGGAGTCCGTCCTTTGTCATCCCAAAGACCACTTCGGCATTGACGTAGGCCTTCATCACGGTATCGAAGACGCGGATGTCTGCTAGCTGCGCCGTGCTCCACTGACCCTGCTTGTTGTAGGAGACCCATATATCATCCGGATCATTGGCACCGCCAAGATTGTCGGGATGGTATTTGCGGTCAAGGTAGAGTTCACCTTCTGGACCAAGCACTGGCTGCGTTGTTGGCTGAAACTTGTTGATGGCATCGGAAAGGCGAACCTTGCCGCACGACGTGTCGATTTGCGCGTGCATACTAACCGAGGCCAACATAATGAGCAGTGCAACCAGCATGAGCGTTCCTTGGTGCAGTTCCTGACGTAGTTGCTTGATCACATCCCACCCATATCCACGGTATTGAAGAAATCGCACAAGCTTTTCTTCCTGTTGCTTGGGCGTAGCAGATGCGAGCATACGGAGTTTTTTGCGAGCAACAACACGAGCCCCCTCAAGTGCTTCATCGTCTTTGTAGTGTTCCTCGATTGCGCGATCGACGATATCCTGTGGTACGCCCTTGGTTAGGAGCGTCCTGCGTGCCATCACGCGTGAGAGCGGCTTGCGCTCGCGTGATGCCTCGAGAAACCTTGTGGCATAGGCGATATCGTCGATAAGACGAAACTCGCGCAGCCACAAAAGGACGCTCTCGATCTCCTCGGGAGCTGCCTCGGACTTTGTCAAAAAGTCTACAATGTTCTTTTCCGTACGGGGCTTGTAGGTCGCAAAGCGGTAGGACTTTTGACGTAGCACAATACGCCGGTCCTCCTTGCGGAGCTTGCGCTCCAACTCGTCGGTCATAACGAGCCCCTTGCGGAGTCCAAGTGCTAACGCAACATCGATCGGACATGCCGCAAGGAACTCGTCGTCGACAAACACAGAGCATCGTCCGCCATCCGAGCGGTTCCGTCGGATCAACGTGATGATGCCCATCGTTACTTCTTCGCAGCCTTCTCAGTTGTTGGAAGGTGCAGAGCCTCGCGCACAGCGATATCAAGAGCTGCATAGAGTGCAGCATTTTCTGTTAGCATCTTTCGCATGCCGTCGCGTCCCTGCACGCGTTCTTCATTGAACGAGAACCACGAGCCCGACTTTGTGATAATGCCCGTTTCAACGGCTACATCAATCATATCGCCCAAGCGCGAGATACCCTCGTTGTACATGATGTCGAACTCTGCTTCACGGAACGGCGGAGCAACCTTGTTCTTCACGATCTTGGCGCGCACGCGGTTACCCACGATGTCTTGTCCGTCCTTGATCACATCCTTACGACGAACATCGATACGCAGCGACGCATAGTACTTGAGAGCATTACCGCCAGTTGTTGTTTCGGGATTGCCGTACATCACGCCGATCTTCGAGCGAAGCTGATTCGTAAAGATTACCGTTGTGTTGCTGCGTCCGATAGCAGCATTGAGCTTACGCATAGCCTGTGACATCAGACGCGCCTGTGAGCCCATCTGCGCATCACCCATATCGCCCTCGATCTCCACGCGCGGCGTAAGCGCCGCTACGGAGTCAACGATCACCACATCGATCGCACCCGAGCGTACAAGTGTCTCAACGATCTCAAGTGCCTGCTCGCCAAACTCCGGCTGAGAAAGAAGGAGGTTGTTGAGATCTACACCCAAACGCTGCGCGTACTTTACATCCAGCGCATGTTCTGTATCAACGAAGGCTGCCAAGCCCCCTGCCTTTTGAGCCTCGGCGATCACCTGCAAACAGACCGTTGTTTTACCAGACGACTCCGGACCATAGATCTCGACGATACGACCGCGCGGCACGCCGCCGATACCGATCGCAGCATCCAGCGACAGACAGCCTGTTGAGATTGAATCGATCTCTACCGGATTTTCGTCGGAGAGCTTCATGATCGAGCCCTTGCCGAACTGCTTCTCGATCTGCTCCATGGCCAACTGCGCCGCCTTCAGCTTCGCATCGTTCGGTCCGCCAGCGGCCGCAGCCTTGGCTTCTTTTGTTTCCTTGGTTGGTTTTGCTTCTGCACTCATAGGTGTATTAACGGGGAAGTGAATAATCGTTTCTATGTCTCCGTGCGCTCAATGCCACAAAACGTGACATTCTACACAACGTAGAATCTGCAAAATACCGTCTGGTCAGGGGGCAGGCAGGGCCGAGTTATCAACACAACGATCTGTAGGGGCGAGCCGGTGGCTCGCCCGCTCGGATACGGTGGTCGCCCCCATGGATACGGTGGCTCGCCCGCTCGGATACGGTGGTCGCCCCCATGGATACGGTGGTCGCCCCCATGGATACGGTGGCTCGCCCGCTCGGATACGGTGGTCGCCCCCATGCCCCCACCCAACCCACGGTCGCACACACGGCCGTACACGGGCAACCACGTAGGGGCGACCCTACTTACGCTGCCGCACTGAGGCGTTGTTCTGCATCATACAAGTCGCATGCCATCTGGAGGTTTAGCCAGAACTGAGGCGTTGTGCCAAACTCACGAGAGAGCAATAGTGCAGTTTCTGCAGAAACTCCACGTTTGCCGCGGATGATGGTATTGATACGTTGAATAGGCACAGATAATCGTTCAGACAGCTCCACCTGAGATAGCTTGAGTGGTACAAGAAATTCCGTGAGCAGTATTTCTCCTGGGTGCACTGGACGTCTGTTTTTTGGTTTCATTAAGGCCTCACCTTCACTTGTGGTAATCTACAATCTCAACGTCATGCGCATTGTCGTTTTGCCAGCGGAATACAACACGATATTGATCGTTAACTCGAACAGAGTGATATCCTTTCATCGAGCCCCGAAGTGCCTCCAGTCTGTTACCGGGGGGTACCCGTAGGTCATCAATCACGACAGCTGCATTGATCATATCCAACTTTCTCTGGGCAATAGACCACAGCGCAACCGGGATAGAGCGGGAATGCCTAGTAGACATGCCATCATAGACATCCTCGGTAGCCTTGGATTTAAAGCTGATGATCATTGCACAAATTACCGTATTAACGGTAAGCGTGCAAACGTCTTTGTTGGTCGAACACGTAGGGTCGCCCCCATGCCCCCACCCAACCCGCGGTCGCCCACGGCCGCACACGGGCGACCACAAGGGGTCGCCCCTACGGCTCCGCACAACCCACGGTCGCCTACGATGGGTAAGGGCGAGCCGGTGGCTCGCCCGCTCGGATACGGTGGTCGCCCCCATGGATAGCGTGCTCGCCCCTACCGGATCCGGTCACATTCCGTGCGTTTCACGGCACAATGTGATGTGCGCCCATCTCACATACCGTTGTTGATGCCCACCGTCTGGGTTTGCTGCTCGTGCGTGCTTGTTGCACGCGTTGACTGCGAACCTATGTGGGTAGGGGGCTGTGCGCTCGCAGCATTGTGCGCAGCTGTGTTGGCTATGTGGCGCAGATACTATGGATATGCAACGTTGCTTGCATGTTGTGCGCTGGGCGGAATTCTTAGTCTTGATGTGCAGGAGCACCGTGTTGTGTCGGCAAGGCGCAGGGGCGTGGTTGCGCCGTATGAGCAGAGAGCGCTGATTGAGGGTGTTGTGGAGCATGTGCGCGAGCGTGGACACCGTGTGCGGGTTGTTGTGGATGGTCATGTGGATGGCAGCGATTTCGAGTGTTCGCGTATGCGTGTTGTGCTGTCGTATTTCCGAGCCGACACAACACATCAGGCACCCAAAGCAGGTGAGTATGTTGTAGCTGATGCACGCGTTCGATTGCCGCTCGTAAAGGAGCTCCCAACGGACATCGACGAAGTATCGCTGGTGAAGCGTCAAGGGGCGTTGCTCATCGCAACGGCAAAGCAGGTGCATGTTGTCGCTGGTGCCAGTTGGGTGCAGCGACTTCTTAGCAAGATGCGGGCATGGGTTCGCTGGCGGTTGCGGGCCGTGCTACCGGCGGATGTGTTTCCCGTAGCGCTGGCGATACTCATTGGCGACCGATCGGCCATCGATCCGGATGATGCCAAGGCATATTCCCTGAGTGGCACAGCGCACATGTTCTCTGTAAGTGGTTCGCACGTGGCTATCGTCGTGGCCGTCTTGATGATCTTTTCAGGGGGCAGGGCACGGCTGTGGAGTTTGGTGATGTGGTCCGTTGTGCTCATGATGTACATTGCCATAACCGGTGCAGAGCCCCCTGCCGTGAGAGCAGGTATCATGGGGGTAACAGCACTTGTTGGACGCTACCTACAGCGCGATGTCTATGCGCTCAATCTCCTGTGCGCCTCCGTGATTGCGATGATTACGATGAGCCCCATGCAGATCTATGATGTGGGGTTTCAGCTTTCGGTGCTGGCAACAGCGTCGTTGATCGTTCTTCCGTCACTCTACAACGAGGTGTGGGAGCGCATCACAAACAAGACGCTGCGCACATCATGGATACGAAGAGTGTTTCAGACGTTGTCGTTTAGCGCGTCGGCAACCATTGGCACCGCACTACCGTCGATGATCTCGTTTACATCTGTGGCCGTGGCAGGCGTGCTCATCAACCCACTTGTGATCCCGCTGCTGAGTCTGGCAGTGCTCACAAGTGCAGCAGTGTTGATTCCATTGCCGAGCATGATCATTGATCCCTTTGTGTGGATCACATCCATGCTTGTGCGCATCACAGATGCCCTAACGCATTGGGCGGCGCTGGTGGGGATTGAGGAGGCACCTATTCATTATCGTGTAGCGCTAACGCTAACGATGTGCACCGCGCTGCTGTGGCCTGTGACGGCCATGCGTGCTCACCGCGCAATCATCCGATTCGTGGTTGGTTGCACGGCAACATTTGTGTTGGTTATGCTGCGTCCACCTGCGCCGCAGGCCCCCTTGCAAGCATGCATCCTGCGGGAGCATGGAGTCGTGGTCTATCAAGCTAAGCCCATGCCCGGCAGACTCTACATCATCGGCAAAGAATACGCTCCTCGTGATGGCGCGCTGATGCGATGGGCCGTTTCTATCCAGCCAACACCTGCTATTGCGGGATATGGCACATGGGGAAGAAAAATGGCTGGTGCAATCCAAGCGCATGTGGTAGGTTCGGGCAATGAAGGCAATCGACACAGTGGACATGGGGCTAGGGGTGATCGCGGGGGTAACTCGCGTTGACACCTCTGTGCTGCCGTGGCCTGGTGCGTCCTTTGGAATTACGCCAAGCGCCGATGCTGGACATGTCGAGCGCTCGTATGAGATGCTGGCTGAAACGCTCGGCGTGCAGCGCAATAGCATTGTTACCGCGCAACAGGTCCATGGCAAGACGATTGTCGATGTAACTGCTCGCGGGTCCTTTGCAGCCGACGCTCTGGTAACAGCTACCCCAGGCTTGGTCGTGGGGGTAAAGCTGGCTGACTGTTGTGGCGTGCTGCTGTATGATAGCACCCATCGCGTTGTGGCCGCTGTTCACAGCGGCTGGCGTGGCACAGCACAGAACATCGTTGCAGCAACGATCGAGCACATGCAGGGAGCTTATGGCACCAACCCGCACGATCTGCGCGCGCATATGAGTGCATGCGCGTCGGGGAGTGTGTATGAGGTGGGGCAGGATGTGTACGACGTGTTAGCAGCATACTGCAAGCCCCTTGCAGGGGGCAAGTGGACCTTTGACAATCACATGGCGATTGAGCATCAGCTCCTTGATGCAGGCCTCCAAGAAGAGAAGATTTCGGTAGATACCGGCTGCACGATGTCCGACGAGTCATATCACTCATTCCGACGCGATAAAGAACGCTCAGGAAGGATGCTGGCCTTCATTGGTTTTCAGTAGTTTTGCATCGCAGTATTACGAATTCTGAAAGCCACTCGACCATGATGTCGATGAACAGTGCCTACGTCGATGAGTTGTATTTCGAATACCTCAAAGACCCTTCTTCCGTGTCGGCCGATTGGCAGACATTCTTCGCCACTTACACTCCAGAAAATCCGCCGCAGAACGGTGTGAGTGCATCGACAGCAGCTGCACCTGTTGCGGTTCCAACAGCAAAGGCCCAGCCTGCCGTTGTTTCTGCTGCTCCTGTGTCGAACAACGGCACGCGCATCCCAGCGCTGCTCGAGGGCGATGCGGTAACGCCGCTTTCGTCGATCGGTGGCAAGATCGCGCAGAACATGGAGGCCTCGCTCAACGTGCCAACGGCTACGAGCGTGCGCAGCGTGCCTGTAAAGGCGCTCGAAGAAAACCGTCGTATTGCCAACATCTATCTAGCCCGTAAGCGACGCAACAAGCTGTCGTTTACGCACATCTTGGCGTGGGCAGTTGTCAAGGCCGCCGAAAAGTACCCGAACATGAAGAACAGCTACGGCGTCCAGAACGGCGCGCCGGTCAAGATCGAGCGCGGTGGCGTGAATCTTGGACTTGCTGTTGACACAACACGCAAAGATGGATCGCGTATCCTGCTCGTGCCGAGCATCAAGAACGTCGAACGCCTCACGTTTGATCAATTCGCAGATGCGTACGATGATGTGATCAAGCGTGCGCGCACGAACAAGCTTACGCCCGAAGAACTTTCGGGCGCTAACATTACGCTTACCAATCCAGGCGGTATTGGCACCGTGATGTCTGTGCCTCGTCTTATGGAGGGTCAGGGCACGATCGTTGCAGCCGGCGCAATTGAATATCCAGCGGAATTCCAGGCAATGATGCCTGACGTACTCTCAACGCTTGCCATCTCCAAGGTGGTCACGATCACATCCACCTACGACCACCGCGTTATCCAGGGCGCTGAGTCGGGTGAGTTTCTGCAATACGTCCACAAGCTTCTCCTTGGCGAGAACCGGTTCTACGATCAGATCTTTGCAGCCATCGGCATTCCGTTTGAGCCCCTTCGCTGGACAACGGAAAAGGGTGTAAGCCCATTCCATCTGCAGGATAAGCATGAACAGGTGGACAAGGAAGGACGTGTCGTCCAGCTGATCAACGCTTACCGCGTGAGGGGTCACCTCCTTGCCGACGTGAACCCACTTGGCCTTGAGGCGTATTACTACCCTGAGCTCGATCCCGGGCACTACGACTTTACGATCTGGGACCTCGATAGAGAATTTGAGACAGGGGGCTTGGGAGGTGTAAAGCGCGCTACCCTTCGCGACATCATCGATATGCTCCGCGATACCTATTGCGATCATATCGGCATCGAATACATGTACATTCAGGATCCGGAGAAGAAGAACTGGATCCGCGAATACGTTGAAAACACACACCTTAAGGGCAAGCTAAGTGTTGAGCAAAAGCTCAACACCTATCGCAAGCTCTCTCGTGCCGAGACGCTCGAGAACTTCCTGCACACCAAGTTCCTAGGTGCAAAGCGCTTCTCTCTTGAAGGGGGCGAAAGCACCTTGATCATCCTTGACCAGATGCTGGAGAATGCCGCACGCAACGGTTCGGGCGCGGCAGTGCTTGGTATGGCACACCGTGGACGTCTCAATGTGCTTGTGAACATGATGGGTAAGCCCCTTGAGAAGCTCTTCAAAGAGTTCGAAGGCAAGGTGGATCCAGAGTCATTCCAAGGTTCAGGTGACGTGAAGTATCACCTTGGTGCAAAAGGTGCATACGTAACCGACGACGGCAAGCAACTGCCGATGCTTCTTGCCCCAAACCCGAGTCACCTCGAAGCTGTAAACCCAGTTGTCGAAGGCATGGCTCGTGCTCTTGATGACGAGTCGGGCGATACAACCTACAGCTCGGTAATGCCGATCCTGATCCATGGTGACGCTGCATTTGCCGGGCAGGGCGTAGTGCCTGAGACACTCAACATGGCACGTCTGCGCGGGTACTCAACCGGCGGCACAATGCACATCGTGATCAACAATCAGATCGGATTTACGACCTCACCGGAAGATTCGCGCTCATCGCCGTATTGTACAGGTGTGGCGAAGCTGCTTCAGGTTCCTATTCTCCACGTCGATGGTGACGATCCGGAAGCCTGCCGCGTTGTCGCTCACTTTGCCTCGGCATACCGTGAGCGCTTTAAGGATGATGTTGTGATCGACATGTTGTGTTACCGCAAGTATGGTCACAACGAGCAGGACGATCCAACGGCAACGCAGCCGCTGCAGTACAAGAAGATCCGGAACATGGTGCCTGTTCGCAAGAAGTACGAGCAGCAGCTCATCGGTGAAGGTGTTGCGGACGTGGCCACGCTGAAGCAGATGTATGATGCCGAGCTTGCTGTGCTGGCTCAGGCCTACGATAACCGTGCAAACGCACCGAAGGTTGTTGCCGAGACGGTTACGGCGCACATGTTCGCACCGGTTGCAACATCGGTTTCACGGGGCGAGCTGGACCATATCGCCGGCTCCATCTGCAATGTGCCAGAAGGGTTCAACATCCACTCGAAGGTCAAGGGCGAGATCGACAAGCGCAAAGCGTCTTACGAACAGGGTGTTGTGCAGTGGGGTATGGCAGAGGCACTAGCCTATGGCTCGCTGTTGCGTGAGGGGCATGGAGTGCGCATTACCGGACAAGACTCCGGTCGTGGCACGTTTAACCACCGTCAGGCCGTCCAGCGCGACAACCTCACCGACGAGCGACACATCCCGCTCAACGACATCGGTGCGCCTCAGAAACTGCACATCCATGATTCGCCCCTTTCAGAGTATGCGGTCCTGGGCTTTGAGTACGGATACTCAACCGTAGCAAAGAACGGCATTACGCTGTGGGAAGCGCAGTTTGGAGACTTTGCCAACGGCGCGCAGATTATGTTTGACCAGTTTATCTCGAGTGCCGAAGAAAAGTGGATGCAGCGCAGCAATCTTACGTGTCTGCTTCCGCACGGATATGACGGACAAGGTCCTGAGCACTCCAGCGCACGTCTGGAGCGCTTCTTGCAGCTCTGCGCGCAGGACAACATGATCGTCTGCAACTTCACATCGCCAGCCAACTTCTTCCACGCCATTCGGCGTCAGGTTAAAGCTTCATGGCGCAAGCCCCTTATCGTTATGTCGCCAAAGGGATACCTCCGCGTATTCCAATCAACTGTTGACGAACTCGAGCACGGCTCGTATCAAGAAATCATCGACGACGCAACGGTCGAGGCATCATCAGTGCGTCGAGTTGTCATAAGCACTGGCAAAGTCTACAACGAGCTTCTCAAGAAGCGCACCGACGCAGGAAAGACAGACGTTGCGCTCGTGCGCCTTGAGCAGATCTATCCGTTCCACGAGCAGCTTATGGCAAGCGTCCTGGCCCGCTACAGCAACGCCAAAGAAGTTGTGTGGTGTCAGGAAGAACCCAAGAACATGGGCGCCTGGTTCTTTGTGCAGCCTATCCTCTCCGAGCTCCTGCAGAACGGACAAACCCTGCGCTACGCCGGCCGTGCCGCCGCCGCCAGCCCCGCAACGGGCTCGGCCTCCATGCACGACCAACAGCAAAACGCATTGTTGGAAGAAGCGATCGGGTGAGCAGCGAGCATTCGGTAGGGGCGAGCCGGTGGCTCGCCCTTTTCTGTTTAAAGTAAATCGCACACGGTGTCATTGGTCCCTCGGCACTTCGTGCCTCGGGATGACGCAGCGATATTGAGTTTTTATGAGCGGGCGCGCCTTTGGCGCGTCCGCTTTGTTTCAACCCACGTTGCTCAGTGCGTCATCCCGAGCGAAGCGAGGGACCGCAAGTGGTAATTGCATTGCACGCGCTGCGTCACAGGTCCCTCGGCACTTCGTGCCTCGGGATGACGCACCAATATTGAGTTTTTATGAGCGGGGCGAGCCGGTGGCTTGCCTCTATAGCCACACCAAATAGACTGTTTGGGCGATTACCTTTCTTGCGCTTTCGACGGTGATGGCATACGCACCTCGTGGAAGCGACGGCATTGTGATGATTTGCTCAGCTTTGCTTGCATCGAGCGACGCTCTGAATACAACGCTCCCACGAAGGTCAACCACCGTTATAGTCCCAGATGCGACCGGTAGATCTCCCGAGATCGTTACGGTGTTGCCGCGTTGCTGAATGTTAATGGCGTTCAGGCGCTTATCAGGGACGCTAGTTACCCCGCCAGTTAGCTCGTGCGTAATTCCTTGACCGATCCAGCTGGTGAAGTAGTCGTTGGGATGCAGGGAGTTTGCCAAACAGGAACGCGCTCCCTTGCGCTCGTACACAGCTTGACTCAGTGATGTGACATCAATCATTGAGACGTTCGATGCATTCGTGTAGTTCTTCGATACGACATCCCTGATTTCCTGCAAGAATGATCGCATTCTTGCGGCACCCTCTTTTGGAGCGCCTGCGCCTGCTGTATCTGGGATCATGTTGGCGATGAGTAAAACTGACACTCTCGGTAGATGCATACGGATGCTATCGATGCACCGCTGCAGGCCCTGACGAAACTGCTCTGGCGTAGTTTCTGCCAACATGTCTGTCATGCCCATGTCGAGAATAATCAGATCAGGCTTGTTCGGTGCTGCCAGCGGGACGATATGATCGGCTGCCCACTTGACGGTCTTACCACTACAGGAACTATTGAAGAGCTTTACATCAAATCCATATTGCTGAAGTACCTCGGCAAACAGTTCGCAATAACCGCGCATGTAGGGGGCTGCTGCTGGTAGGTTCATTTCGTCTGCAATGCTGCCACTGACATGCATTCCAGAGGTGATTCCCATACCCAAGGCTTGAATTGTTAGTCGACGCTCTCCGTAGAGAATACGCTCAATGTTGGGCAAAGGATGCCCTACACGTGGCGGGAAAAACTGACTCAGGAATTCCTGTTCCCAAATGATGTCCCTTGATACAACATACGTGACACGAGTCCATGAGGTGTGAGCGGTGTTAACTAGTCCGTCGGGCGAACCATCACGCTTCTTCCCTGGTAACGATGCAACTGTACTCGAAACACGTTGGCTCAGCTGTGTTAGAGTGCGTCCGTCCAGGGCATAGTCCTCGCCTTGGTTGTACACAACGCTACCATCGTAGTTCGTGACGCGTAAAATCTTGGTCGGGTCTAGCAATAGATTTGCGCTCGCACCGATTCCATCGAGCAACACATACTCGTCATATATGGTGTCTGCGTTCCATGCAATAGGTTCAATCTTGCGCTCAGCATCAACCTGCATAGGCTCGGATGTGTAACGTGGGAATTCCTTGTAACCACCTGATGTGGGCGTAACCTTGACCCATGCTGCCAGCGCCGGACTGCAGGAACTCTGCGCTTCGGCGGAATCAACAGACATCAAGACAGCACCATTGCTAGAGTAAAACGTACAAGCTCCACCGGCCGCGTATACCTGGTTGGGTGTGGCTGGATAGGCATCAGGTGGTATCCGTGCCGATGTATGAGAGGCTACAATGCCTAAGATCAGCGATGTGATGAAGATGATGGAAGTCCTGCAAGGTTCGAACATGAAGCGTTTCTCTCAACTCGGTGAATGCATTTCACACCCAACATACAAGCGTGATTGCCACATAACACCTTAGCAAGACCTTAACTGCAATCGGCATGCTATTGCGGCATACACATCACCGCACCACGCACCTGACTCAGCGTACGTTTTGCTGTTGTATCGCCAGGTTCTCCACGCCATGTGGTGATGCTTGAGCACAACAATGTTGCTCTACGGTTGTTCGGCAATGTGATGGTAAGGGGCTTGTAGAGT
Organism: Patescibacteria group bacterium; assembly: GCA_044238605.1. Classification (GTDB taxonomy): domain Bacteria; phylum Bacteroidota; class Ignavibacteria; order Kapaibacteriales; family Kapaibacteriaceae; genus UBA10438. The sequence goes on along the minus strand of JBIICY010000002.1, from coordinate 377,369 downwards.
GTGTCTGTTTTCGAGGTGAACGTTAACACGTCGGATATCTTGAACTGGACGGTGTCTTTCATGCCTCGATGAAGCACCGTTATCATGCCTTGCTCTGTGCATATAACGGTTGCATCTGACGTAGAGAGTATATCTCCGGCATCAACAGAGAACGACACAAACCAATGGTCGTCGGTTGTAGACGAAGCAATGTTAGGTTGTTCGTCAAGTGACTCAGGGAGTCCGGTGGCGGATGCATTTGGGCCAGCAGAGACTACCTTGGCATGATCTTCTTGAGACCTATGCATCACCGCATTGACGCCCAACGGTCCGACTGAAGTGATGGCAAATGTGATCAACGAAACTAATGCAGGTATGCGAGGGTCTGTGTTGCGCAGCACAATGCTGAGAACAGTGGTTAGCAGACCAATACTGGTGAACACGCCGAGGGTAAATCCTGCATGGTCGATACCTTCTGTTGTATAGCGCACCCACAACGACCACACACCCATCATCAGCAGGGGAAACATGAGTGGGTAGAGCCATGTATGCAGGAACTTGAGAAGGGGCTTCTGCTCTGCGCGTAAGGGCCACGTAAGCAGTGAAGCGAGAATAGACGTGCCCGTTAACCACACAACGTAATGGGCCATGTCCGTTGAGATCGATGTGGTCAGCAGCTTGACAGCATAGGCATAAAAGATCACTGTGAAGATTGCAATAAGCGGCACGAGCACATACTGCACAAACGTGATGGTCAACTTGGGTACGATTGATTCACGGCGCTCTCGCTCGTGCGTTGGCATTTCAGCAAGAAAGAACAGCGTCATAAAGAAACCGACGGCAAACACCGTCAAGTAGCCTTCAAGCTCGTTGTATGCCAACAGACCAAACAACAGCCGGACTGCAGACGTTGCGGTGGTTAAGCCAGTGACCAGTAGAAATGTAAAGACGATCGCAAACAGTATGCGATAGAACATCGAGGTGTTGGCATTCCAAAAGGTTCTCGCATCTGTGCGTACCATCCATGCACACGCCGCAAAGAGATGAACAAGAACTACCAGGTAGGCATACTCAACGATGCCATCTGCATTGTCAAAGTTAAGATACTGTGCGTGCCACGTTGCAGCACCTACAGCAGCCACCGTGAACAACCAGTCTGTGAGAGCATTGATCGTACCAGACCGATAGAGCACCGAAGACCCAATGGATATTGCAATGCCAAGCGCAAGCCCCATACCTGTGCGTATCGCATCCTGCTGAATGCCGTTGCTTGGATCAGCAATGGCAATGCAGAAGGCCACAGACATGGCGAGCCCAATAAAACTCTCGCGCGGATACGATCGCACGGTCGCAATCATTGTTGCCCCAAGGTTGGTCCAATACGACCCAGAGAGAACAGACGCCATACACACCTCCGTTATGCCGTTAACATAGCCCCATAGCGCAGTCCGCGCGTTACGACAGTCATTGCATTGCAGCCTAAAACGTCCATCGATTCGGCCAATATACGCGCTCCCATAGGCACGATGTCTGCCCTGCGCTCATGTAGCCCAGGTATGCTCCGTACTTCATCAAGTGTGAGCGAGCATAACCAGTCGGCCAGCTCGCACACCCGCGCGTGTGTAAGCACGTATTGCTCAACACGCTCGGAATTGTATTCGGACATACCAGCATCGATCATGGCAAGCGCAACCGGTGTGCCGGCAACGCCTATGCATGTTGATGCCACATCTCGCAGAGGAGCAACATCTTCGAGAGCCTCGCGCACCCACATGCGTGCGTCTGCTATCATGCGCTCTGGCAAGGGGCGATCGCGAGCAAAGAGCTCGGTTGCTTTTACGGCGCCAATGGGAATGCTGCGCGAGAAGGTTACCGCTCCATCAACACCGAAGGCGTACTCTGTGGAGCCCCCTCCAATGTCGATTACCAGCGATGGGACAGGGGAGTTGCCTACAGCACCAAGGAAGGTAAGCTCTGCTTCGCGCGCGCCGTCGATAATCGTGATGCTGCGTCCAAGCGCTTCCTCAAGGTGCTGCTGGACGTCTGCTCCGTTTGCGGCTTCGCGCATGGCGCTTGTTGCAACGACAAGAGTGCGCTCTGGTTGTGCTTGATCAAGAATGGTGCGAAATGTCTGCATGGACTCTATGCCTCGCGCAATAGACGCGGGACTGATCACACCATGCTGCAGCAGGCCCTCGCCAAGACGGGGGAGTGTGTGCACGTCGCGAAGAACACGATACGTGCCATCATCATGCACGTCTGCAACCACCATAAGAGCGGTGTTTGTGCCGATATCGATGCCAGCCTTGATCATTGCGTAGCCCGGTGCTTACGCGTGTGAGCGCAGCTGCTGTGCGATCGCACGCACAACGTCGCGCGCGGCGTGTAGTATGTGCGTGCCCGGACCAAAGATAGCCTTGACGCCTGCCTGTGTAAGGAAGTCGTAGTCCTTTGGCGGAATAACACCACCGGCGATCACGATGATCTCTTGTGCGTCTTCGTTGGCAAGCGCTTGGATGAGCTGTGGGATAAGGGTCTTGTGTCCGGCTGCCTGACTCGACACACCAACAACGTGGACGTCGTTATCTGCTGCCTGACGTGCCGCTTCGTCTGGAGTGGCGAACAAGGGGCCTATGTCTACGTCAAAACCAATATCTGCAAACGACGTTGCGATAACCTTGGCACCACGGTCGTGTCCGTCCTGACCAAGCTTAGCGATCAGGATACGCGGACGCCGTCCAAACTCACGCTCGAAGTCGTCTACTTCTTTACGAACGGCCGCATACTCGGGGTCGTGTGCATACTGAGCCCCGTATACTCCTTCAATAGCCACGGTCTGTGCCTCGTATCGTGTGAAGACGCCTGCCAATGCCTCGGAGATCTCACCAACGGTTGCACGCGCGCGTGCTGCATTGACCGAAAGCTCGAGAAGGTTACCGGAGTTGTTCTTTGCTGCTTCGCTCAGGGCATCAAGACATGCTTGCACATCCTGCGCATTTCGCGAGGTGCGAATGCTGGCAAGACGCTCGATCTGGGAAAGACGCACGGCCGTGTTGTCGATATCAAGCACGTCGATATCTGGTTCGTCTGCTAGCTGGTACTTGTTTACGCCCACGATCACTTCGGCACCTTGATCGATGCGTGCCTGACGCTTCACAGCGGATTCTTCAATGCGCATCTTTGGAATGCCAGCCGTGATGGCCTTTGTCATACCACCGTATGATTCTACTTCGGCAATGATCTTGGATGCTTCTTTGACAAGCGCATCGGTGAGATACTCTACGTAGTACGAGCCACCCATGGGGTCGGCCACTTCTGTTACATGAGACTCTTCGGCAATAATGAGCTGCGTATTGCGAGCAATGCGCGAAGACTGCTGCGTTGGAAGGCCGAGTGCTTCGTCAAAGGAATTTGTGTGCAATGACTGCGTACCGCCGAGTACCGCGGCAAGAGCCTCGATGGTTGTGCGGACAACGTTGTTATACGGGTCCTGTGCTGTAAGAGACCACCCTGATGTCTGACAGTGTGTGCGCAGCAGCAGCGACTCCTTCTTTGAAGGGGCAAACTGCTGCATTGCAGTCGACCATAGAACGCGCGCAGCGCGGAGCTTGGCGATCTCCATGAAGAAGTTCATGCCGATGCCGAAGAAGAAGGACAGGCGGGGCGCAAAGGCATCTACCGGCATGCCCTTTGCAATGGCCGTGCGCACATATTCGAGTCCGTCTGCGATGGTGTACGCCAACTCCTGTACGGCCGTCGCGCCTGCCTCGTGCATGTGGTAGCCAGAGATAGAGATCGAGTTAAACCGCGGCATGTTCTTGCTGGTATACTCGATGATGTCGGCCACAATACGCATCGACGCCTCGGGAGGGTAGATGTAGGTATTGCGGACCATAAACTCTTTGAGAATGTCGTTTTGGATCGTGCCGCTCAGTTGCGCCTGGGTAGCCCCTTGCTCTTCACCAGCAACGATAAACATGGCAAGGATCGGCAGCACAGCGCCGTTCATCGTCATCGATACGCTCATGTCCTGAAGGGGGATACCATCGAAGAGAATCTTCATGTCTTCGACAGAATCAATGGCAACACCGGCTTTGCCAACATCGCCTACAACGCGAGGATGATCACTGTCGTACCCGCGGTGTGTGGCTAGATCAAACGCAACCGAAAGACCTTTTTGTCCGCCTGCAAGGGCCTTGCGGTAGAAGGCATTCGACTCTTCTGCTGTTGAGAACCCCGCATACTGACGTATCGTCCACGGTCTGTTGGTATACATCGTGGCGTACGGTCCACGCGTAAAGGGGAACACCCCAGGAAGCGAATTCTGCAACTCCAGTACTTCAAGATCAGCTGCAGTGTAAAGGGGCTTAACAGGTATTCCCTCTGCAGAGGTGCGAGTGAGTGCCTCAACTGGCTTGCCGCGCAACTCTTGCGCTGCGAGCTCTTCCCAGACAGATACGTTTGGTTTCATGGGTGCAAAGATAGGGGGCTTCAGCGCTTGTATGGACTTACAAGGTGCTTGGCCGCAGTTTCGTAGGACTTCGACGAAGAATCATCAATCTCCTGCGCTAGCTTGTAGTAGGCAATGGCCTCTTTGCGTTTACCGAGCATATCATGTACCTGTCCGAGTCGCACAAGTGCCCACGGATACTGCCAGCTGATCTTTTCTTTATCAGTGAACTTGCTCTCGGTAACGCAACGCTCTAGATAGGTGATGGCCTTTGGCAGTTCTTTGTTCTGATGAAACAACAGCGAACCAAGATTGAAGAGTGCCTCGCGAACGATCAGACGGTTACGGTATCCTGTTTTACTCTGATAGTTGCACTCCAGAATCTCGTCCCAAACTTTATACGCTGTGTCTACACGCCAGAGATAGGTTAGGCAGCGAGCGTACTCAATGTGAAACTTCGGATTGCCGGGATACGTCGTGCGCAGGTCTGATGCTACATCGAGTGCCTCGAGGTAGTTCTTTTCGAAATACATGTATGCATCGAGCAGAACAACCTTAGCTTCAACGGATGCATAGCGAGCCATACGTCCGGCCGACTTCAACTGCGCTAGGCCAATTGTCTTATCGCCCCGTGGCATAAAGACCATTACGGGTTTAAGAGCCGGGTACTTCTCAGGAAGCACTGCTGCCCAATAGTTGTAGAGTCCAGTGCCGAGAAGAATGTCGTGGTTCGTTGGGGCCAGTCGCTGACAGTCCTGAAGGATACTAAGCGCCGTGCGGCCATCCTCGGCAGCACTAAACATGTTCTGCTTGGTAGCGTGAAAGCGTCCGCGATAACCAAGTGCGCCCCCTTTAAAGAACAGCGCCAAGATGTCTTTGGGAGTTTCATCAAGTTGTTTATCGCACACGGCAATGACGCGGTCGATCTTCTTCAAGAAAGACGCTTCGATCGCAGGTGAACGCTGTCCGATGGTTAGTCGCCACCAATCAATCATTGCGTCAACGAAGAACCCTGCAGGCTGGTTGGGATACTGCGTTGTAACCTCGTTGAAGATTCGCTGTGCTTCGTCGAACTCAACGTTGTATACATGACGAGACCCAGCCTTGATCATCGAATCTGCTGCGGGGTCCATCACGATCCACTGCGATTTTGCAGCAGAAGCAATCAACAGTAAAGCAACGAGAACACTGAGGTACGTTTTCATACGGGTTATGACGCAGAACCTTCTCACTGATTATGTGACAGATTGCAAACATCTATACGATATCGTGCCGCCCGAGCGAATGGATCCAATGTGCAGTACTTCGGCACAACGAAACACATGATCAACGTGAGTACGATCGTGACTACTCCGGATTCAATGCCGTAGCTGCCACCGAAGACCCATTGAGGAACCACAACTGTTGTTGTGTCAATGTCTACGAACTGCCACACAGGAGGCAGGCCGCTAACCTCGCCGAAGACCCCGGCAGAAAGCAAGTTCCAGACTGCATGAAAACTCATCGACATCCATAGCGATGAGGTCAGAACCGTCATCATTCCCAGAAGCAAACCAACGACAAACGTAGAAACAATGGCAAGGGGCTCCACGTGCGGATTGCCAAGGTGCACAGACGCAAACAATGCACTTGTCACAACCACTGACACATATGTGCCGAACCGTTGCTGAAGCGCCTGCATGACCGTACCGCGAAAGAGAACTTCTTCTCCCATTGAGCTGATCATAAAGGCAACGACTAGTCCAGGATTGACGATTACGTCAACTGTCATAACCGGTGCACCGGCAGTAGCTGCAGCAACAGCGATAATCAGCATCATGATTGAAGCTGCAACAGAGCCCACTAGGACATGTCGGCCCGTAACAGTAGAGGGAAGGAGTCCACTTGCACGTGCCGACCCCCTGGGCAAACGCACTACTTCGATGATTGTTGCCGCGGCAAGCGCCATGTATACTACCGCCTGAGCGTTCATCGCTTCGGACGTTGAGGAGATCATCGGAGCAAAAAAGAAGACCACGACCAGCAAGCTCGGCATGCTATAGGCACACCAGCGTCCAATGCGCATGTACCACTGCGTAGGGGCAAAGTTGGGCATGTACCTGCCCGTAGCGTTTGGCATCATGTGTCGAGTGCTACCGAAAGAATGATGCTCGAAAGTGCGATCAGCATGGCGATGATCATCGGAAGCATATACGTCCAGTCTTCACGGCCCACGCACAGGCATGCTGATATGATGCAGAGTACGAATACGACGGGCAGTGACATGATGACCAACCCCGGATCGACACCGCCTGTAGAGGCTGCAAATGCCGTCAGCGGCAGCAGAAACATCCATGAGAGTACGCTCGGGACGGCAATGCGCATGGCTGTGCCGAACCCCATGCGCTTCATCCAGCGACTAAGCAGACCAACAGTGATTGCACCGAAGGAGGCAAACGGCACAACAAGTTCGAGTCTGCTAACCCCCTCTACAAAGACATAGTCTCTGCGCAGGTTATTCATAAATCTTGTACGCAGGATCGATGCAAACAGACTGAGACCAACAAACAGAACAAACGATCCGGTGCTATATGCTCGGTATGAGACCGGCAGATCTCCTTTGTTCGTGAACGACAGAACCAGCGCGGGCATGAGCGACCAAACAGCACCAACGACGATGAGCACGATCAGCGTGACCATCAGTCGCGTTTCCCAACGGCGTGTCGAAAGGTACCGCTCTTGCTGCTCTTGGGTTGGGCTGCTCATCGGGACAGCTTAAGATCAGTTAGCAGAAACGTCAACCTGCGGGAGCGAGGCGATGTAGGCCATGACATAGGCCTTCATTGCTTCTTCGACTTCTTCGTGGGCCTGACCCTTGATCATGTGGGCAAGTTGCGGACAATAGGAAGCATAATCTGATTCGCCTCTGCGGCGGATCAGTACTTCGTAGTCATTCGGATCTGTGCTTTGTGGTTTATTCATGTCAACACCATGTTCTTGAGTAGTTACTTTGTAAGTGCTTCCAGTTCGTCGCGAACCCACGAGCGGGAAGGGTCGAGCTCCAACGATCGCTCAAACGCCTTGATGGATGCATTTCGTTCACCTATGGCCTTGAGGATCATGCCGTAGTGCTCATAATGCGTGGCATTTCCGCCGTATTGTATTGCCTTGAGAATGTACGTGCGAGCCCCTTCATAGTCTTCCTGCTGGTAAAGGATCCACGCATACGTATCGAGGAATGCAGCATTGGCCTTATCTGCATTTACGGCAGTAAACGCCATGTTCTTGGCGCGATCCAGCTCGATACGACGCAGCGAGAGGGAGTATGCATAGTTGTTATTGGCCAGCGCATTTGCCGGTTCGAGCGCGAGTGCGCGTTCATATGCTTGGTCGGACTCCAGCAGGCGCTTGCTTCTGTCATAGAGCATGCCAAGCTGTACCCACACATCTGCAACTGTGGAATCTAGAATCGTTGCCGCTTCGAGTTCATTGATCGCCTGACGGTCGTTGCCTTGATCCATATACAGCGAACTGATGATGATCGGAAAGCGAATGTCCGTAGGGAACACTACGCGTCCAATCGACAGGAACTCCAATGCGCGCTTCGGCATGTCCTTCATCGCATAGACACGTCCGATCTCGAGATATCCTTCGGGAATAACTTGTGCGGTCGAAGTTACCGTGGTAAAACACGTAGCTGCTCGCGCGGTGTCCTGCACGGCCATACTAACCGTTCCCGCAACGATCATCACCGGCCAAGCACTCGGAAGAGTTGTTTGAGCAAGGTCTACAATCGTGGTGACTTCGGAGGAGTACAATCCAACCACGAGTGAATCTTCAAGGATACGTGAGAGAGCAACAAGCCAGACGTCTGTTGCCTGTTCCTGTTCCATGAGACGTCCATCCCATGTTTTGAGTAGCCCACGCAGCTCTTCAAACTGTGCCTGGTCTACATACATCTCGCACTGCTCTGCAGCAATCTGTGGATCTTTGGGTGCAAGCTTTGCAGCAAGCTGCAACACGCGAAGACGCTCTTGAGGATTCTTGGTTCGTTCATACAGCTCGCTAAGGCGCATGTACATCATAACGTCTGGCGCATTGGCAACGATTTGTTCGTAGACCTCGATGGCACGTTTGGCGTTACGGGGCTCGTACAACCGAGCAAGAGTGTAGAGCTGACGTTTGGTTGGCTGCAGATCAAGGATGCGCTCGTAGGCGGCCAGACCCTCGTCGTAGCGTCCGCGCATGATCTCGATTTCTGCGAGGAGCTCCCAAGCATCGCGAGAGGTCTTGTCGCGCTCAAGGGCCAACGATACGGTCTCGAGGGCAAGGTCTAGCTTCTTAAGCTCCCGATAGCTGCGGGCCATGGCGGTAAGGGTTACCGCACTACTATCGTACCGCAGAGACTGCTGAAAATCGATCACGGCTTCGGCGTGCCTGTTCCCTTGGATTTGCAATGTTGTGCCGGAGATGAAGAACTCTTTGGCCTTACGGGCCCGAGAGGCGCTGTTCAGAGGCTGGGCCAGTAGCAATGGCAACGAACACAGCGTGACCATGAACAGCATGGTCACACGCACAGTCGGGGATGTAGGCAGGTGGTGAGACGTCATTCCGAAGGCAGACGAACAAGTCATTCAGATATGACTGAATAATAACGAAAAAAGGCCGCAATGCGACCTTTCTCACGTGATGTCGAGCTACAATTACTTTGCAGCGCGCTTCTTCATGGCTGTATAGCCAATCTTATCGAGCGTCTTGAGGGCGCTAGCGGTAATCTTTACAGTTACCCAGCGACCTTCTTCAGGTACCCAAATACGCTTCTTTTGGATGTTCGGCATAAAGCGACGACGCGTCTTATTGTTCGCGTGCGACACGTTATTGCCGTACATTACACCTACACCCGTGAGTTCACATCGACGAGCCATTGTTGGACTCCATTCCAGACATTGTTGTTAAGCAAGACGATAAAATTACTGACTTATTAACACAGAAGCAAGTACCGTGCCATGAATAGGGCAAAATGATGTGTTTTTCCCGTAATTTTGTCGTTCTAGTCGATTACCACGAGCCCCTTACCCCTGTGTCCAAACCAATAACGCCACCTTCTGCTGAGTCTGTCGCGGATTTCCGCAAAACGATCTCAATTCGGGGGGCGCGCGCGAACAATCTCAAGAACATCAGTGTAGACATTCCTCGCAATGCACTCACAGTTGTGACGGGTCCGTCGGGGTCCGGCAAATCCTCACTTGCCTTTGACACACTGTACGCAGAGGGACAACGCCGATTTGTTGAATCGCTAAGCGCATATGCACGGCAGTTTCTCGACAGAATGGCTAAGCCGGACGTAGACAGTATATCGGGTCTGCCTCCAGCGGTTGCCATACAGCAGCAGACCTTTACAAAGAATCCACGGTCAACTGTTGGTACTACAACAGAGGTCTACGACTACCTGCGGCTTTTGTACGGCCGAATTGGTATTGTCATCGATAAGGACACTGGCGAAGTAATACGTAAAGACACGGCAGAAAGCGTCGCAACGGTGCTTACGCGGAAGCATGCAGAGGCCCGTATCTATGTGATGTTCGAGCTACCGCAGGACCATGCTTCACTGGATATTGTCCGAGACGGACTTCGTGCCCGTGGATTCTCGCGTGTTGTTTTTGGAAATTCCACCGAACTCCAGAGTATTGATGATCTCCAATCTCTGCCTGCAGACAACACACCGGTTTATGTGGTTGTAGACCGTCTTGTTGTCCGCACAGACGACGAAAGCATAGCACGTCTAACCGACTCGCTCGAGCAGGCATTTGCAAGTGGTGGTGGTAGGATTGCAATACGCAATATGACCACCGGAGCTGACCTGTTGTTTTCCTCTCGCTTTGAAAGTGCAACCACGCAGACGGTCTATGTTGAACCAGAGCCACGGTTGTTCTCATTCAACTCTCCATTTGGGGCCTGCCCCACGTGTCAGGGTTTTGGACGCAGCGTTGGTACCGACATGAACCTGGTTGTCCCTGATAAGGGGCTTTCCCTGCGTCGCGGAGCTCTTCACCCGTTTCGCGGCGAGACCTTTGGCATTCACCTCAGGCATCTGATGAGCGAGGCAAAGACACACGGAATTCCAACAGAGATTCCGTTTATGGATCTCGAGCCAGACCAGCTGCAGATGGTGATGAAGGGCGTTGGGTCTTACATCGGTGTGGAGGGATTCTTCCGCATGCTCGAGGAAAAGAGTTACAAAACACATTATCGTGTGATGCTCAGCAGATACCGCGGCTACACTACCTGTCAGAAGTGTGAAGGGTCTCGACTACGAACAGCTGCCCGTCAAGTCTTCGTAGGGGGCTTAGGGATAGCAGATGTTGTGAAGATGACGCTCGAACAGGCTCGGGAGCATTTCCATCGTCTACAGCTAACGCCGCATGAAGAAGCGATTGTGGGGCAGGTGTTACTCGAGATCCATCGCAGGCTTGGACTGCTCTGCGAGATCGGACTCGAATATCTTACGCTCGACAGACTTTCTCACACGCTCTCCGGTGGTGAGTCGCAACGAATCAATCTGGCCTCAAGTTTGGGTTCGGCACTCGTCGGTACGTTGTATGTGCTCGACGAACCAAGTATCGGTCTTCATCCGCGTGATACCGATAGACTGCTTGGCGTGCTGCGCAAGCTGCGAGGGCTTGGCAACACCGTCGTTGTTGTCGAGCATGACATGGATGTGATGCGCACAGCCGACCATATCATCGACATTGGACCCCGTGCTGGCGAGCACGGTGGGGAGGTAGTATTCTCCGGTTCGTTTACAGAAATGGAAACCTCCGGTACCTCGCTAACAGCCGAATATCTGCAGGGGAAGAAGGCAATTACACCGCGGCCAACTCCGCGAAAGGGGAACGGAAAGAAAATCGTTGTGCATCGCCCCCTGATCCACAACCTGAAAGGCGACAACGTAACGATTCCGCTTGGTACGATGACGGTGATCACCGGAGTTTCGGGATCGGGTAAGAGCTCTCTCGTTCACGACGTGATCTACAGCAACATCCAGCGCATGTTTGGAGCATACTCTGGCGATAGCGGGCATGTAGACCGCATCGACGGCCTAGAGCATGTAACCGGCATTGAGATGATCGACCAGAGTCCGATCGGGCGATCTAGTCGGTCAACCCCCACAACGTACATCAAGGTCTTTGATCTGATTCGCGACGTATTCGCATCTACCCAGAGTGCAAAGCAGCTTGGCTGGAAGGCCGGGCATTTCTCGTTTAACGTTGCCGGCGGACGTTGCGAGATGTGTGAAGGGGCTGGCACGGTATCGATCGAAATGCAATTCCTGCCCGACATCGAACTGCCATGCGAATCGTGCAATGGTTCGCGGTACAAACGTGATGCACAGTCGATACTCTACAATGGAAAATCCATCGTTGATGTTCTGAACATGACCATTGACGAAGGGGTTGAGCACTTTAAAGACTACCCTCGCATTGTAAACAAACTCAATATCCTGCGCTCTGTTGGTCTCGGCTATCTCAAGATCGGACAACCATCGACCCACTTGAGTGGTGGAGAAGCACAGCGCGTGAAACTCGCAGGACACCTCGACGATCGGTCTGGAGAGGGTATGCTGTTCATCTTTGATGAACCAACTACCGGACTCCACGTAAACGATGTGGCTGCATTGCTTAGTGCATTTGATAAACTCGTTGACTATGGTCATACCTTAATCGTCATCGAGCACAACATGCACGTCATTGCTTCGGGAGACTGGATCATAGACATCGGACCAAACGCTGGTGCAGATGGCGGAAGGGTAGTGGCAGCAGGTACACCCAAAGGCATTGCGCGCAGTGCAAAATCGCATACTGCTGATGCGCTGCGTGCTTTCATGAAAAGGCAGGCTGAATGAAAAAAGTGATTTCGTATGCAGTGTCGGTGATTATCACGGCGGCTGCTTTGTGGTATCTGCTTAAAGGGATAACGTCAGAAGAGTGGACGTTGATCGGTCAGGACTTCGGAAACTTGCATTGGATGTATGTGGGTCTTGGCATAATCGTGAGTATGCTGTCTCATGTTATTCGTGCTGAGCGCTACCGCACGATCCTGCGTCCGCTCTACCCAGACATCCGTTTTATCTCGTCATTTAACGCCGTCATGATTGGCTATGCCTTCAACACCATCCTGCCGCGTGCCGGCGAAGTGGTGCGTCCAGTTGTTTTTGCTCGTCGTGAATCGATACGAACAGAAGAAGCCATAGGGGGAGTCTTGATAGAGCGTATCCTTGATGTTGTCTCGATCATGATGGCTCTTATTCTCGTTGTGCTTCTGGCAGGGGATACTGTTGCTGGTATCTTTCGATATTACTCGGCAAACTCTGGCGGGCAACCCATCCAGACAGAAGCAGTGTTGCAGAACCTTGCGGTGATGCTTGTGGCACTCCTAGCCGTGGTTGCCCTGCTTGTGTTTACTACAATTGGTCAGACGTTTGCTGAACGCATCATAGGCCGCATCCACAAGCCCCTTGGCAACAAGCTATCATCGATCATTACGCGGATCTCATCTGCACTGGCCGTTATCAAGGAACCCAGGTTGTATGTGCGTCTTGTTATCGAGAGCTCACTCGTATGGGCAACCTATTGCTTTGTGGCGTGGTTTCTGATCATGGCTATGCCATATGACGTAGCTCATACCGTGACACTGGCTCAAGCCTCGATAATCCTTGTCGTTATCGGCATTGCCGTTACCGTTGCCCCCACTCCCGGAGCATTGGGCATCTATCAGATCACTGCGCAGGCCGCACTTGTTACCGTATGCGGTGCAACTATGACGCAGGGATTGGTGTTCGGCATGATCTCTTGGTTCGTCAACTACGGAGTTGTCTTACTAGGAGGCGGGATCTGCTGGCTAATCGAGTCGCGGGACCGCGTTTCACCACTATCTCAGAATTCAACACAATCGTAACTCAACGAGACTACAATGACTACAGCTGCACAGCACGAAACAGACGTTATCATCATCGGGGCAGGTCCATGTGGACTCTTCACCGTTTTCGAAGCCGGCCTACTGAAGTGGAAATGTCACCTTATTGACTATCTGCCAACGCCTGGTGGTCAGTGTGCTGAGATCTATCCAAAGAAGCCGATCTACGATATCCCTGGATTTCCATCAGTCCTCGCAGGAGACCTAGTTGAGAATCTTCTGCAGCAGGGAGCCCCGTTCAAGCCGGAGTTTACACTCGGCGAGCGTGCAGATTCTCTTGAGAAGCTCGAAGACGGAACATTCCGCCTTACGACATCGCGTGGTACGGTTGTTCACGGCAAAACGGTATTCCTCGCAGGCGGGCTAGGCTGTTTTGAACCTCGTAAACCAGTTATTGAGAACCTTGCCTCCTTCGAAGACAAGGGAGTTGAGTACATCATTAAAGACCCAGAATTCTACCGCGGAAAGCGCGTGATCATTGGGGGAGGGGGCGACTCCGCTCTCGACTGGACGATCGTCCTGGCAGACATCGCTGCAGAAGTGATCATGATCCACCGCAGTGCCCAGTTTCGTGCCGCACCAGACAGTGTTTCAAAGGCGCAGGCACTTGCCGATGCTGGCAAGATCCGGATGATTACCGATGCTCAGGTGACGGCGCTTCATGGCGATGGCAACCTGGAAAAGGTGACGATCACACATAACGACGGAACAACGGGCGAAGTTATCGTTGACCATTTTGTGCCGCTCTTCGGTCTTTCTCCAAAGCTTGGGCCAATTGCCAACTGGGGGCTCTCGCTGGACAAGAACGCGGTAAACGTTGATCCATTGACGTTCCAGACGAGTGTAGAGGGCATCTATGCCGTTGGTGATATCTCTGAGTACCCGAACAAGCTGAAGCTGATTCTCTGCGGCTTTCACGAAGCTGCTGTGGCATTGAACGTAGAGTACCAGCGTCAGCACCCTGAAAAGAAGCACGTTATCAAGTACACGACGGTAACGGGCGTGCAAGGGGCTTAGTGAACAGCGAGTAGCGAGTAGCGAACAGCGAGTACTTACTTATCCCACCACACGCGACTGAAGATCGTAAGACCAGCAGGCATGTTTCTGGTGTTGTACAATCGTTCAGACTGAGGATAGGGGAAGCGTCGTGGAACCTCGTTGCCGCGCACGGCCGTCAGAGCCGGGAAGCCGGTGCGACGCCAATCCGTCCAGGTCTCGCACTGAGTGTACATCGCCACGTATTTCTGCGTCATGATGTTCTCAAGTGTGAGAGCAGTTGCTCCCGGATCAACACTTGCCTGCGCCATGAATGCCGTTGCATCTGCATCTGACACACCAGTGCGAGCAAGCGATGCTTTCACTGCCGCAACGAATGCAGCATGTGCTTCAGCAGCTTTGACGGTGTATCCGCCGTTACTACGCGAGTACGTTCCTGTCTTTGTTCCCTTAACTTTTACGATTGCACCTGCAACCGCTGACCCATCATTATCGGTAACTGTACCGGTGATGGTTCGGTCTTGTGCTGTAGCTACCACCACAGTAACAAACACGACCGCAATGAGGTAGAATACTTGTTTCATTCTCTTGCACAAGGAAATGGATCAAAGATGTGCATTGCTCACACAGCCCAAAACTATGTAAACAAAAGACAATGCCGTTGTCCTCATGTCGAGAACAACGGCATCAGAAGTTATCCACCCCAAGGAAGGGGGCTGGCAGGGAACTTACTTCGTAAGCACCGGCTGTTGTGCTGGCAGAGATTTGCTAACCAAGATGATAATCATCGAGAATATATACGTTGATACCATCCCGTTTACCAGGAAGTTGCCACCATCGCGATAGAATGCGAGACCTGCCGCGTAACAGGTGAGCAGGCCTTCTAGTGTTTGCGGATAGAATGTCCCTTGGAGCCAAACAGCGAAGTTTGTCACGACATAGAACCCAATGCTCGAAACCGTACCGCCAAGCAATACTTGCTTGGTAGTTGATGAATTGCGCAAGGCATGGCCAAGAAGCGCAGTAGCCACAACACAGCCATAGACCCACGGCTGCGTTGTGTGAATAGCATATTCCATTCCAAACACCAAGCCCAGTGCAATATCACTGAGTAGCATAGCAGAAAGCGCTACAGTCAACGACTGCAAGCGATTCGAAAACAATGCACCTCCGCACAGTGCTACGGCCATTACTGGCGTAAAGTTTGGCCAATGCGGTAACAAACGCGTCAACGCAACAAGGGCAATCATTGCTGCGACAGGGGCTGATGGTCGAATAGCATTCATAGAGGGTTGTCCGTTTCTAGTTTACATAATGCAGATTATGTTTCAATCTGATTACTTGCCGAGGGCTTCCGTAACACGGTCTGCTGCGTCCTGCAGTGTGGCTGCTACTAAGAAGTTAAGACCTGACTTCTTAAGGATCTCACCGGCTTCGATAGCATTTGTACCGTCGAGGCGTACGATAACTGGTACGTTAACCGTTACTTGCTCAAGTGCCTGAAGGATTCCGTTTGCAACGCGGTCGCACCGCACGATACCACCAAAGATGTTGATCAGAACCGCCTCAACGTTTGGATCGCTCATCATGATGCGGAACGCATTTGCGATGCGTTCGGCATTGGCTCCACCGCCTACATCAAGGAAGTTAGCAGGCTTGCCACCGGCGAGCTGGATGATGTCCATCGTGCCCATAGCCAAACCAGCCCCGTTCACCATGCAGCCAACGTTACCGTCGAGCTTGATGTAATTCAGGCTGTACTTGCCAGCCTCTACTTCGAGAGGATCTTCTTCTTCGATGTCGCGAAGCTCAGCCCAGTTTGGATGACGATACTCAGCATTGTCGTCGAAGTTGACCTTTGCATCTAGTGCGATGAAGTCGCCATCAACTGTAGAAACCAGTGGGTTTACTTCAAGCATTGAGCAGTCCATGGCCTCATAGGCTGCATACAGCTTCATAATGAAACTGATGAAGCTCTTGAGAGAACTGCTACTTAGCCCGAGTCCGAATCCCAGCTCACGTGCCTGAAACGGCATGAAGCCTGTTGAAGGGTCGATGTGGACCTTGATGATCTTCTCTGGTGTTTCTTCGGCTACCGTTTCGATCTCGACGCCACCTTCGGTTGACACCATGATCAGGTTTTGTCCGCGACCGCGGTCAAGCAGGATCGAGCAGTAATACTCGTGTCCGATGTTGCAGCCGTCTTCGATAAGGACGCGGCGCACGATCTTTCCTTCTTCTCCGGTTTGGATCGTAACAAGCTTGTTACCGATGAGACCATCTGCAACCTTGTATGCACCGTCGGCAAGGTCTCCGCTATGGAGAACGGTTACACCGCGCAGTGGTTTTTCGTTGAACATGATGGCATCGTTCGTGGCTGGGTTGTGAACTGTCCCCTTTCCACGTCCGCCCGCATGGATCTGCGCTTTAACAACAATTGCCTTGGAGCCTTGTGCAACAAAGTCCGAGTATGCCACCGCACCAGCCTCTGCTGATGAGAAGACAGCCTTGCTGCGCAGTACCGGTACACCGTATGTGCGAAGCAGGTCTTTGGCTTGATACTCGTGAATATTCATGATGTCCTCGATGATGGAGTTTTCGCGTTGTACTTTTGTTGGTCGCAAAAATACATCACCTAGGTGGTTTGACCGAAGAACTGTAATCCACATCAACATGCGAATTGCTCGATTGTACATCGTGGCCACTGTGCTTGTCATTCTCTGGCTAACGCTGCGCCCCCTTCTTCATAGCGGTGCAGAGCTTGGATCCGAGGAAAATCCGATCCAGCTGATGCTTACCCCCTCGACCGATGCCCCGGCTATCATCCGAGACGGAGAGGTGCTGGCAGATTATCTTCTGAAGACAACTGGGTTACACGTCAAGGTAACGGTGCCAACAAACTACATCGTGATCGTCGAGGCCTTCGGCACAAAACGCGCAGATGTTGCAATCATGAACACCTTCGCCTACCTGCTCGCGCACAAAAAGTATGGGGCTTCTGCCGTTCTGCGCGTAGCTCGCAGATACGGCGAACTCTCCTACCGTGGGGAGTTTATTGTGCCGGCATCGAGTGGGATTGATCGCATCGAGCAGTTGGAGGGCAAGACAATTGCGTTTGTTGACCCTTCCTCAACTTCCGGATATATCTATCCGAAAGAGATGCTCAAGAAACTCAAGGTTACCCCAAAGCGCGAGGTGTTTGCCAACGGACACAATCAGGTGGTAACGAAGGTGTACCTCGGCGATGTGGATGCCGGAGCGGTGTTCTTCTCGCGACCAGACACGGTAACAGGAGAACAGCTTGATGCCCGGGCAAAGGTGAAAACAGAGTACCCTGATGTCTTCGAAAAGGTAAAGATCATCGGGCTCACCGATGAGATCCCGAACGATCCGGTGGTGGTGCGCAAAGGCCTTGACGCCGGTATCACGGAAAAGCTAGTGGATGCCCTCTACACGTTTGCACAAACAGATAAGGGGCGTAGTGCCCTCATGACGATCGCCAGCATCGAAGGCTTTAAAAGAGCCGGTGACCAGGAATACGACGATATGCGGACTCTGGTAGCCCGCTACGGCATAGACGTGGAGAAAACGCTCAGAAAGAAGAAGTAACCTTACGACAGGAACTTTGTAAACTTCCGCGTAACCGACGTAAGCCCAGAAACAACACTGCTCACAAACTCTGCGAGTTCCTCAAGTGACGGTTTGATGGTCTTGATCATGAGCGTTTCAAGTCCGCGAACATCATCTGCGATGGCCTTAAACGTATCAGCACCAGCAGAAATTTTTTGAAGGTCTCCATCCACCCGGGTCAGTGTTGTATGCGCCTGCTCAAGAACCTTGGTTGCCTGCTCTAGTGCAGGCATCGCCGCCGTCCGCATTGCCCGCACGTCGTGCTGCACCGATTCCACTGAATAGGTGATGCGGTCTACGTTCTTCATAAGCCGCAGGATTGCCGTAACAGCCACAATGCAGAGCGTTGACGCTGAAAGAAGTGCCAGTATGGCAACGAGGTCGAAAACACCAATGCTCATGGTCAGATCTCCGTGCCGTAGTGATCGTTGGCATCGTGACGAAGCCGTGTGGAACGATTCTTTGCATCGCGGAGCACCTGCTCGGCATTGGAAAGGAGATTCTCGGCCTGATGACGTGCTGACGAAACAATACGCTCTGCCCGCAGTCTGCCTTCGTTGATGACGTCTTCTAACGGTCCATGTGAAGGGGCTTCTGGGTCCTTGCTGATATAATGCGAGGCCTTGTCGTAGAGCTCCCCGGTCTTGTCGGCGATGTCGCGGCGGAGTTCCCTGCCGCTTTTCGGCGCAAACAACAACGCGAGCACAGCGCCCACGGCGCCCCCTACAACTGCACCCACGAGGAACCCTCTGGTGTATGTTCCGTTGACGTGCTCTTTCTCTTCCATGACAGCCTCCAATAATGTCTGTAGATCTACCAGTTTTCGGGCAATCCAATTGATTTACCCTGCGATGCCAGTATAAACTCTGCAAATGCTCGTACGGCACCGTTGCCGCCGGGAAACTCTGTTACGATGTGAGCTACGGACTTAATGGCAGGAACAGAGTCGGACGGACATCCTGCAAGACCGCAGCAGCTCATAACGTGCAGGTCATTGACGTCATCGCCAATATACGCAATGTCATTTGGCGCTATCCCGAGTCGACGGCTGATGTCGTAGAATGTTGTGGTTTTGTCGTGGCATCCGAGCACAACTTCTTGGATCCCGAGCTTCTCTGCCCGCCGTGTTACGATCTCTGAATTTTCGCTGGTGATGATTCCGGTGCGAATCCCAGCACGGTGCAGCAGCGTAATCCCCATACCATCGCGCGTCGAAAAGCGCTTAAGCTCCTCGCCCCGTGCAGAAAAATACATTGCACTGTCTGTGAGCGTTCCATCGACGTCCATCAGCAACAACTTGATCGTTTGCGCACGTTCTGTCGGTGTCAATTCCTTGCCTTTCCCGTTAGGTGTGGTGTGCGATTCGTGGCGTAGATTCGCGGTTCAAATTTACTGAGAGAAACAATGGCCACGCGTTACGTTCTACTCACACTTGGTGTGCATGATGAAGATCTTGATCTGGTGATGGGAGTGCTCTCTGGGTATCCGATCATGGGCGTCGAGCAAGGTATGGACCAGATCATCGCCTGTGTCGAGCAAAACGACTGGCAGGAAGAGTATGCTGAGTCCATCCCATCAGAGATCCGCGCTCTCGGCATTCAGGTTTCTGTGATCAACGTTGGTGTTGAGGCAGATCAGAACTGGAACGCAGAATGGGAGGCGTCGATTGATCCCGTAGTGGTAAACGAGCGTATCGTTATCGCACCCGAATGGCGCGCACATGAATACGATCTGCCATTAACACTGGTGATCACGCCGAAGATGTCCTTTGGTACTGGACATCATGCAACAACGCGAATGATGTGCATACTCACTGAACAGTATGTTCAGTCTGGCGAGAAATGGATCGATGTTGGAACAGGCACTGGTGTTCTGGCAATTCTTGCAGCCAGACTTGGCGCTTCACACGTGTTTGCCTTTGATAACAATGAATGGTCCATCGTAAACAGCCAGGAAAACATCGAACGTAACGGGGTTTCTGATCAGATTACCCTGCAGATGAGTGAACTCCAGGAAACTCCCCTGCCGCCATGTGACGGACTTGCAGCAAATCTGTACCGTCACCTCGTTATCCCCTACGCTCCAGCCTTTATCGCGGCTGTAAAACCAGGAGGTATCATCTTGGTGTCGGGCATTCTGAAGTATGATTTTGATGAGGTTGCCGCTCCGTTCATTGAGCGAGGATGTAGTGTTGAGTCATCGCTCGCTGAAACCGAATGGTGTGCAATCGCGTTTCGCACTCCGCCAGCAGGTGCAGCAGAATGAATCGAGAAGGTGCAGATAGAAAGTCAGTCATTACCATGGTGCTCGGACTGGTATTCGGCACCGTTCTGGTGGTCCTTGTTCTTAACGGCGGCATGTGCGAGCGGTATGAACGCCGCATGCAGAGGCAGAAATTGATGCAGGAATATCTTAACTCACAACGCAACTGATGCGCAGCGCAGCAACTGGTTTCTCTGATATACTCAAGCTCGCATGCGCTCAGCCAGCTCTTCTGCAGTTGGCTGAGCGCTTGTCGAAATCCCAAAGCACGTCTGCAAAGACCCTTGCGGGGTCGTTAAAGGGGCTTGTAGCCTCTGCCCTCTGGACCCTGGGCGATGTGCCAATGATGGTCGTTGTTCCGGAAGAGGCCGATGTTGATGCACTTGTGCATGATGTTGCGTTGTTTATCGGGTCCGATAACGTGGGCGGTATTCACGGCGCGGTGCGTCAAAGCGCTCTTGAGGCCGGCGGAGTTGTGCATCACGAACAGATGGATGCGATTAGCAGACTGCATGAAAAACGCAGATTTGTGATCGTGGCATCGAGCGCAGCACTCACGCTTCATCTACCAGCACGCGATGAGATTTCTCACGCTACAACAACGATCACTCGTGGTGAGACTCTGCCGTATGAAGATACTGTAACGGGGCTCATCCTATCAGGGTTTGAGCGGACGGATTACGTTGCCAAACCGGGTGAGATAGCCGTTCGAGGCGGTATCGTGGATATCTATCCTGGCGGGTGGGAAAACCCCCTACGTATAGAGTTCTGGGGGGATACTGTTGAGTCGATTCGTGAGTTCGAGCCCCTTTCCCAAAGATCAATCAGAGAGCACTCCAGTGTGCAGTTTCTGTCAAAGGTCTACCATAGTGATGACCTCGACCTTTCGAGCAGCGTACTTGATCATCTAGACCGCACGACGATTATCTGCATTGATGCTCCAGAGTCTGTAGAGTCTGCACTGCATCAGCGCGAAGCGCATGATGTTTACGCTAGGTTAACGTCCTGGACGCACCTGCGGATCAATCCACTAGGTGATGCTGATGTTGCAGTTCGATCCTCCGTTCAGCCGTCGTTCGGGGCCTCTATTGAGCAGCTTCTGCAAGGAGTGCGAAAACTGCAGAACCGGGAGTTTTCAACCTTCATTGGCGCAGACGGACAACAGCATGTGAAGCGTCTGCGCGAGCTGTGTGAGAATGTTATCGATCAGGTTGAGCACGATGATCCAGAGCTTGCTGGCGGACTACACACAACGCTCGATGTTGTGCGTTGGTTGTCGAGTCCTGTTAGCGGCGGCTTTGTCTGGGATGACGCTGCCCTTTCCTGCTACACCGAACACCAGGTCTTTGGCAGACAGCGTGCGCAAAAACGATCGCGCAAGCAGGATAAGGGTTTTACACTGCGCGAGCTTCAGCAGCTGCACAATGGAGACTTTCTTGTCCACGAGGATAAGGGGCTTGGACGATACCTCGGACTCCATACGATCACGATCAATGGATCCCAACAGGATTGCGTAAAGCTGGAGTTTGCTGGCGGAGACCACCTCTTCGTCCACCTGAATTACGTACACAAACTCTCGAAGTATGCAGCCGAAGAAGGGTCTGTTCCCAAGCTCAGTAAGCTCGGCAGTGCCGAATGGGAGAAGAAGAAGGCACGTGCAAAGAAGCGGATCAAGGATATTGCCCGAGACTTGATCAAACTGTATGCTCAACGAAAATCCCAGCCCGGATATGCCTTCCCAGAAGACACGGTATGGCAGAAGGAGTTTGAAGCATCGTTCCAGTACGAGGACACACCAGATCAGGCTAAGGCTACTGGCGAAGTAAAGTTTGATATGGAATCGTCCACGCCAATGGACAGACTAGTCTGCGGTGATGTAGGATTCGGCAAGACTGAGGTAGCTGTCCGCGCTGCGTTTAAGGCTGCTCAGACCGGCAAGCAAGTTGCAGTGCTGGTTCCCACAACGATCCTTGCAGAACAGCATGGCGTAACGTTCAGAGACCGACTCCACCGCTACCCGGTGCGTATTGATGTGTTGTCGAGATTCAGGTCGAAAGCTGAACAGAAGGAGATCCTCGAGCGCATCAAGGCCGGAAATTCAGATATCGTGATTGGTACCCACAGGCTACTGAGCAAGGATGTTGAATTCAAGAATCTTGGCCTGCTGATCATCGACGAAGAACATCGATTTGGAGTATCAGCTAAGGAAAAGCTTCGTCAGCTCCGCACAACGATCGACACGTTAACGCTCACAGCAACGCCAATTCCGCGCACGCTGAACTTCTCCCTGATGGGCGCACGGGATCTTTCCGTTATAGAGACGCCCCCTCGCAACCGTCTGCCGATTCGCACGGAGATCATCCAGTGGGATGATGAAACGCTGCGCGAGGCACTGTCGCGGGAGTTGGAACGGGGCGGACAGGCCTTTGTTGTTACAGATCGCATTCACGACATGGATAAGCTCGAGATGAAGATCAAGATGCTTATTCCGTCGCTCCGTGTTGCCGTTGCGCATGGTCAGATGGAGACATCCCATCTTGAAGATGTGATGGAGGGCTTTCTCGAACGCAAGTTTGATGTGCTTATCGCAACAAAGATCATCGAGTCTGGACTCGATATCCCTAATGCTAACACAATGATCATCCAGAATGCAGATAACTTTGGTCTTGCAGAGCTGTACCAGCTCCGGGGTCGTGTTGGCCGGTCAAATACACAGGCATACTGCTACTTGGTTATTCCCCCGCCCCATACACTCTCTCGACTAGCTCTGCGCAGGCTTCAGGCGTTGGAAGAATACACCGACCTTGGTTCTGGATTTCAGCTTGCCATGCGCGATCTCGAGATACGCGGTGCGGGCAATTTGTTAGGGGGCGAACAGTCCGGGTTTATTCTTGAGATGGGCTTTGAGCTCTATCAGAAGATTCTCGACGAAGCTGTTCTTGAACTCCGGCACGAAGAGTTTGCCGAGCTGTTTGGTGATGAATCAAAGGCACAACGCGACTATTCAAATGCGGACATTGCTGTTGAACTGGACACCGACGCGCTGCTGCCGAAATCATACATCCCTGCCGATACGGACAGGTACGAGATCTACAAGCGCCTCTACAACGCCAATGAGCAACGTCAGGTAGACCTTACCTTCGACGACATGCGAGATCGGTTTGGTCAGCTGCCCCATCAGGCCGAAGAGCTTCTCTTCGCAGTGCGTTTGAGGATTGCGGCCCTGCCAACGGGATTTGTGCGTGTTGTGCTGCGAGATTACACACTGCGTATCGAACTGCCAGCAGAAGACCAGACAGCATGGTACGACGATGTCTTTAGAAGAATTCTGGCACCAATGTCGTCAATGTCAAATGCGCGAGTAATGCAGTCGGGTAAGCGTGTCTTTATCGAGGTACAGCTTGGACGTCGTGAAGAAGCGCTTGTAGTTTTGGAGCAGTTTGCATCGATGATCAATCCTGCAGCACCTGCATACGAGGAGGAATACTGATGAGGCGTCTTCTGGCAATCGAAACAAGCGGTGCCGTCTGCAGTGCAGCAGTATCAGTCGATGGCATGCTAACGTCGTCCATTGAGATTCTCCGCAGCAACGTCCATGATGAAATGCTCGCCGGAGTGGTTACATCAGCATGTGAGCATGCAGGAATCCCAGTTTGTGATATCGATATCGTTGCGGTTTCGTCTGGTCCAGGGTCATTTACCGGCTTGCGCATCGGCGCATCTTTTGCCAAGGGGCTCTGTTACACCGGAACGCCGAAACTGCTCGCAGTTCCAAGCCACGTTGCAATGATGGCAGCTGCCCTCGAAGTTGCCCGTCTTTCGGGTGCCTCGGGGATTGCCTGTGCTATTGGATCTCACCGGGACCTGGTCTACCTGAGCACCTCTCCCTGTGATGAGCTTGATATCGAAGCCGATGCAGTACTTATGACCACCGACGAGGCGCGTGCGCGCATCGACGCTGCGTCGATGCTAGTTGTTGGCCCGGCGGCAGGGCTGCTGACTGCACTGCCCGTAAGTGGACTTTCTCGTCACTCCGCACGGTTCGTTGCGTATGCTGCGTGGATCATGTTGGCTAAAGGAAGCCCCTTCGCCGATGCAAATCAGTTCGTGCCAAACTATCATCAAGAGTTCCAGCCACGCTAATCCGTAAGTTTGTGCTTTCCTAAACAAGCACAAACAGTCATGATAGAACGCTACACCCGCCCCGATATGGGCGCAATTTGGTCTGACGAAAACAAGTACCGCATCTGGCTCGAGATCGAGATCCTTGCCTGCGAAGCACAGGCAGAACTTGGTGTGATACCACGTGAAGCAGTTGCTGAGATCCGTCAAAAGGCATCATTTGACGTCAAGCGCATCCTTGAGATCGAGGAGGTTACCAAGCACGATGTGATCGCCTTTACGACCAATGTTGCTGAGTACGTCGGGCCGTCGTCGCGGTTCATTCACCTTGGAATGACGTCTAGCGACGTTCTCGATACATGCCTTGCTGTGCAGCTTAAGCAGGCCGGTGAGTTGATCATGGCAGACCTTGTAGCGTTTCGGGATATTCTTGCACGCCGAGCCAAAGAGCATAAGTCTACCGTCTGCATTGGGCGTTCGCATGGTATCCATGCAGAGCCTACGACCTTTGGACTCAAGCTTGCTCTGTGGCACGAGGAGTGCAAGCGTAGCATCACGCGTCTTGAACATGCCATTAGCTCCATCAGCGTTGGGATGATCTCAGGCGCAGTTGGGACGTTTGAGCATCTCTCTCCAGCTGTTGAAGAGTTTGTCTGCGCAAAGCTTGGCCTAAAGCCTGCTCCGGTGAGCACGCAGGTTATTCAGCGGGACAGACATGCAGAGTTTCTGACTGCACTGGCATTGATTGGCTCATTCTTGGAAAAGATTGGAACAGAGGTGCGGCATCTTCAGCGCACAGAAGTTCTCGAAGCCGAAGAGTATTTCTCGCCAGGACAAAAGGGCTCCTCGGCTATGCCGCACAAGCGCAATCCTATCCTGAGTGAACGCATCTGCGGTCTTGCGCGTCTGCTGCGCACAAACGCACTGGCTGCTATTGAAAACAACGCGTTGTGGCACGAGCGCGATATATCTCACAGCAGCGTCGAGCGCGTAATCTGTCCAGACTCAACGATCACCATAGATTACATGCTGCATCTGGCAACGGGGCTCATTGACAAGCTGATCGTCTATCCTGAGAACATGCAGCGTAATCTCGAACTAACACATGGCCTCCCCTTCTCACAATCCGTGATGCTCGCGCTCGTCCGCAAGGACGTAACGCGCGAGGATGCCTATAAGATGGTGCAGCGCAATGCCATGAAGACCTGGCAAACGCGCATTCCTTTGCGAGAAACACTTCGCGAGGATGACGAGATCGGTGCGTTGATGACGAGTCAAGAGCTTGATGCGATCTTTGATCCTGAGAGGATGTTGAAAAACGTTGACGCGATCTTTGCACGCTGCGGTCTTACCGACTAATGATGTTGCGCAATACGATCATCGCAATACTCTCAGCTTCACTGACAGCAGGTTTTGTGGTCGTCAATGTGCATGAGGAAGACGAAGGAAAGGTGCTTGCCAAGCAATACTGTGGTTCATGCCATCTGCAGCCCCTTCCCGAACACCTCGATAAGTCTACATGGATCTCGAAGGTCTTTCCCATGATGCGCAAGTTCATGGGCATGGACACACTGGAGCAGCGTGCGTTGGTAACGCACGATGTTGCGGCGATGTATCCCACCGTTCCGATGATGACCGAGGACGAGTGGTTTAAAGTTGCTTCCTGGTATATCGATGCGGCGCCTTCGAAACTGCCAGAGCCAGCTGTTGTGCCTCAGCGTGGTACAAACACAGTCTTTGCGTCTGTGAAGATCCCTTCGACAGAGGGCGTTCCAATGACGTCTGTTGTGCAGTTTGATACAGCTAACCGTCAGATCATTGTTGGAGATGCTCAAACGCACCTGCTGCGTGTGACGGATCTGCAAGGCCGCCAGATCGCATCGGTCGATGTAGGTGGTCCACCGTCATGCCTAGTCGTGCGAGGCAACACCTGGTATGTAACCAATATGGGCAAGCTGCTCCCGCATGACTCAGCAGCGGGGTCAGTTGTCAAGGTTCAATGGAGCGGCAAACCCGGAGCGCGGGGCTCTACATACAAACGCAGCACGGTTATCGACTCGCTGCGCAGACCCACGCATCTGGTGGTAGCTGATCTTAATCTGGATGGACGAGATGACTTTCTCGTAACCGAGTACGGCAACTTGCTTGGCAGATTTGGTTGGTTTGAATCCACCAAGAACGGATCGCTTACCTATCATGAGCTTTCATCACAGCCAGGTGCGATTCGGGCAATCGTAAAGGACATCACCAATGATAAGCGGCCAGATATCGTAGTCCTGATGGCCCAGGCCCGAGAGGTTGTTCGTGTCTATGTCCAGCAGCGTGCCGGACGCTTTACTTCGGTAGATCTTATCGAGTCGCCGCCGAGTTATGGAAGTTCCTCGGTAAGCCTTGCAGATGTCGATAACGACGGTGTTGATGAGATCCTGTACACAACCGGCGACAATGGCGATTACGATGCTCCACCATACAAGCCGTACCATGGAGTATACATCTACAAGCGCACGGCGCCCCTTACCTATTCGCGCATTTCATTCGAACGTTTTGATGGTGCGTATGGTGTTCATGTGCGAGATTTTGATTTGAATGGGCGGGTCGATCAGCTGTCCTTTAGTTACTTCCCTCGTCTAATGGGTAAGCCTACAGACCTTGTGCGCTATGTAGCTAATTCGACATCGCATCAGCAAGGGGTATGGGATATCGAGGGTGCCTTGGAAGGACGCTGGCTTGTCTCTGATGCCGCTGATGTTGATGGTGACGGTGATGTCGATGTGATTCTCGGCAACGTATCGATCGGGCCCGGCATGATCTCTGATGCACAAGCAGAACGCTGGATGCAGTCGGGGTATCAGGCCCTGCTGCTTGTGAATACAACGAGATGATCAGTCAAGCCAGATCGAGCGCGACCACACCCTACCGTGTGCAGTGATGCTGATCAAGACAAGCCCGTGGATGTCTTCCGGGATGTGAGCCACAATCGCATTGGCATCTCGTGAGACAACACCAGTAATTGATCTACCAAGCAGGTCGAACAACGCGACATCGTCTGCTTGAGCAATGATCATTCGCCCGACGATCTGTAGTGATGGAGCATATGGATCAAACAACCGAGGGCGGCCCCCTGCAACACAAATGCTATCAAGCGTGATTCTGCCATGTCTGCGGCGAACCGGTATGGTTGGTCCACTTAGTGCAACACTATCGATCGATATCTGACTCGTGAGAGAATCTCCCAGAGTGATGGCGAGCTGCTGGCGACGGAACGTTGTTGTGGCCCCTGAATTCACCACAAAAGGTACGTGGAGTGTTGCGCGGCCGTTGCGAGAGTGTGTGCCTCCAACTCCGTGTGCAACAGCGGCGTTGGTAGAGATTGAAATCGTACCCTGCACCGTCCGTTGAAGGGGGCTAGAGAGCGTCATACGGAGGAATACGTCTACCGTGTCTCCGGGAGCAGCCCGAATGTAATCTGCCTCAATGGTGATTGATACGGCATCAAGCTTTGGCCGAATTCGAATACTGTCTCTGATGGCACAGCCGCTTGGTGTGATCACCGTTACAGCGAACCAGACAGGTTGTGTAATTGCAGGGGTCTCCACGAGCCGCCTGTCTGATGACCGATAGAGTACTGTAGGGTTCTCCCAGGTAACGACCCCCTCACCAATCAGCTCAAGGAGTGTTGTGCTTCCGTAATCGACGATCGTGTCCACCGCGCGGATTCGAACGGCTGGAGATGTTCTCATGGGGGCAGTGGTAACGAGTGAAGATACCAAGACATACATCCCGTCTCGCCCATTGCCCGCGCCGTTTGCATGTGAAGACGAATCAGCGCAGCGTATCCGACCAGACATACCGCCGCGAAGATTCACATTACGAATGTCGGAAAGTGCGCTCTCGGTGTATACCGTTCCCCCTGCCGCGCCGCCTCCTGGTCCGGCAGTAATCGTTGAACAAAACACATCGCCACCGTTGCCGCCTGTACCTCGGAGAGAGAGCTTGTTGAGGCCACGCGTCACTGCTAGAGCAATGGTTCCTCCTGCCCCACCGCCACCAGCACCATCGGCAGCTGCAGCTTGTCCATGTTCACCGGAGACATCAAGGATCGTTCGATTCGAGGTAGAGATCGAATCGGCGATGATGACGATCAATCCACCACCTCGCCCGCCACCAGCGCTGCTGAGATCGTTGCGGTGTCCTGCGCCGCCCCCTGACCCAAACACGAGTATCGGGCGGTCCCAGGGTGCACCTGGTATAGACCCTGACATTACCGGCTGAAACGCGGAAGAGGTGCTGCCGCCACGTCCTCCGAGCGCGCGAGCCGGTGCACCAGACCCGCCGCCGTTGTGCAGAATTCCGAATTGCCCTGCATGCATCCTCGTAACCCCTAGGTAGCATTCTCCCGAAGTCCTTCGCGCCAGCTCGTCAGTAGTATCAGTTTGACTTACATAGGGAAACGTTTGCTGTCCGCCCAGAAAGCCCCTTGCCGATGCATCCACGGTGATATCTCGGAGGTCGATGTGCCCGCCAAGAATGATGACGGCTCCACCGAATCTGCCGTTCCACGGGAGCGGACGTATGGTATCTGATCCCAAGACCGCATCGCCTAGTAGGGGCACAACGAGCTGCACTCTGTTTAACGATGCCGCAATGCCGCCCACATCTTCCCGAAGATATACGCTGTTGCCTGTGGCAGTATCAACACTACACAATGTTATCGTTCCTGTGAGCGAATCCCCTTTTGCCGAAGTCGACTGCGAACAGTGGAGCGCTACGATTGTGCCGCTACGGAGCTTCGTTGTCGCAGAACGATCAAGGATGAGCTTGCTGTTGCAGGCATCGATCTGCAGCACGGAAAACGACTCGCAGTAGATCTCTGTTGAGCTCGTGGCGCTGATGGTGGACAAGAAGACAATCAGTGCCGTAAGAACAATTCGGGACGTCATTTCAGAATTCTCCATTTCATGTCACGCACATCGTACCAGAGTGAATGAACCACATCGGGCTCGAGAGCATAGGCCTGCTGATTTGGCAGCTGGAACCGCTGCTCATTCGGGACTGATGGCTCGTTGTGTAGCAGTACTAGCGGACCATCCATTGGGAGGAGATAGATCACTGTACCGTCCTCAGCAGAAGCGTTGAGTCCACCGATTTGATTCCCATTGCCTGTGACGGCAACACGCTGTACACCAACTGACGGCAGGTTAAGGACGAGGCCATTTGCTGCAGGAATGATCTGCACCATCGAAAGGGGCATGCACTGCTGCCGTATTCGGATACTTCCCGTTACATGGGCATCATACAAGTACACAGTGGTCAACGTCTTCTGTTGCGCAATCGGTGATGAAAGAATTCGTTGAGGCAGCATCTCGGGTCTGCCTCCTAGGATCACATCCCCTCCTAGTGCAACCAACGCATACGATGCTGAGTCTCCCAAGAAGCAGCCTGCTATCGAAGCGTAGGACCCAGAAGCAGAAGTTGATGCATCTGCCAATACCCCAATTGTCGTGCCGGCATGCTGCGTACAGCGGCTTAGTGCACGACCGTGAACCCCAACGGTGATGGTTTGCGATCCTCCGCTACCAGCCCGCACGGAAAGCCCATAGATTCCAGTAAGTGTATCCGACCCGGCAGATGAGTTACTCGCTGCATACCCCATCACCCCAGATCGAAGCCGTTGAGTGGGAGTCTCCGCAGTTGACGATTGTGATATTCCCAGGACGCCAGTTCCATTCGTATTGGCACGGGCGATAACTCCAATGTGATCGGTTCCAGAAGTAGAGATGTCTATGCCGCGTCGTGGCGGATTCGTACCGCCGATCTCTATCGCTGTTGCGGTGCCCGCATGTAGCGCATTGTATCGAATGCCGAGGCCGCCGACGATGTCAATTCCTGTCTGCAGTGTGGGCCTGCCAGTACCGTTTGCTCCACCAATGCGGATGCCTGTTCCGGAGCCGTTGCTCTGACTTGACAGCACGAGGCCTGCGTGGTCGCTCCCGTTCATACCGACATCTCGAATGCTAATCGCCGTGCTCTGCTGGGTACCCGTCATCGAGACCGTGAGACCTGTGCCGGCATTAGGCTGTACAGCCCCGATGCGGAGCCGCTCGCTTGAAAGCGCGCCAATGCCTATGCCTATGCTTAGCGGACCCCGAACCCACGTTCCCCCTTGAGAGTCGATTTCCATTGCTGTGATCTGTCCAAGGGGGCCCGTGGAGAAGCGGATCGGCATACCGTAGGTGGATGCATTGACGATTGACAATGTAGAGTTACTGCCATTGAGCAGTGTAGTCGCTGATAACGACTGTGCTTGAGCCGCTGTTGGCAGGCACATCACTGCCACTGCGATCGTTATAGCTTGTATCGTCAATGAGATCCGCATGCCTGGTATGCTCGTTACATTTGGTTGAGCAGAATCCATGAGATTCGATCGGCAGTACCGAGTGGCACAGATGTTTCAACAGTAAAGGTGTCTGATGCCGCATCTATTGCAGTAACGGATGCGCTGATTGTTGTGCCTGCCGGATTCATCATTGTAACGATCGGTATCATCGTAGGTTTGATGTCAAACCCTGCTGGAACTACATGGATGTACTGTCCAGCTGTTGGGGTATACAGTCCGCGGGGAATGTTCGACATGTTGGACTGCCATGTGAGCACTCCGGCAGATGTTGCATGCAGCACCATTCCATCTGCCGCTGGTGGAGCCTCTGGTAGCGTATATGTAATGTCTGCTGCCTGGGCAGCTGCCTTAAATGCGGTATAGTTCGTCCCTCCGGCAGAGGGCTCTGCAAAGCGCAGCTCGCTGGCAGAACCAGTATTGGACAGAAGTACTGTGCGGGCTATCTCGACGCCTACGCGAGGTGTGGACGTTCCGATACCGATGAAGCCCTGAGCTGGGCCAGCGGCTCCAACCACTCGAATACCCTCCGTTGCGTTGGCTGCAAGCACGAGATCTTGTGCGTTGCTGGTACCCAGGTACTGCTGACTTGCAGCGGTGCCACCGGCAGTGATCGAGCTTCCGGTAAGTCCCCAGTATTCGTTCGATGTCCAGCCGAGATTTGCCGTTACACCTGTGGCACTCTGGATTGTTAGCGATTGTCCGGCTGTACCCATTGTGGCGGGCAACACGATACTGTATCCCGTGACACTTGCAGATGGAACGGTGAGCGTTACCGTCTCCGGCTGCGCGTTACGGAGCTTTAACGATCCCGTGGTGATACTCTGCGCAAACACCGTCACGGCCGTGGCCGAGAGCAAGATCATCAGAAGGAGTCCTCTGTTGAAGGTGAGCATATGCATTCTTTCTAAATGGTGAATAATGATTACCGATGGCCTATGTGCCACCGAAGTGTTTCGTCGGGTTGAAGGACTGCTGACGTGGTGATCACGTATGCTTTAGATGCAGCATCATAGGAGCTAGAGGCAATCACGAGTCCGTGCGGACTCTCCACACTACAGACGATCTCGCTGTCCAGGAGTGATGTGTCTTTTACCTTGACGATAAACTGCCATGCCGTCCCATTGCCGGGAAACATCCCCTTCTCTTCTGCGGCAGTGCGTGAGACTTCAAAGCGTTGTCCGCTGCGTTCTATCGATATGCCCCTGCCCCCTGCTAGCTCTATAGCACCGGCTGTTTCATTGATAGATGTTACAAGTCCCGTGGCTCTCGGATCCAGCGATGCTGCTACGAGCGCAAAGGACGCTGTATGAGCCAGTGCTGATGGCAGTACCTGATATCGGAGTGCTGGCTCTGATGCGCCGTCGAACTGCACGCTTATCCATGCGTTGCCACTTTGCAGGAGTCCTATTGGTAACGGGGCCGCATTACCTAGGGTAATACTGCTGTGTCCGTTCTGGATGGTAATCGAAGTGCCTTCTGTGCCGTAAACACTCCCGCTCACGGCATCGTTGTACCAACGTACAGTTACCAGGTGTTCTCCATCGCGCAGGTCGGGAGATTCGATTGCCAGCGGCATCGTGACCAGTGCCGGAATCTGTCCAAGTGCTGCGCTGCAGGAAGCGATGAAGAAGAGAATGTAGAGTTTCATGACATCGTAGAAAGTGTGTCTCACTTCTACGTGTCGTTAACCACTACAAACGTGACATCTTCCTGAAAAACGGAAGCGCAATAAGCTGTGTGAGCAGAACGAAGGTGAGTCCGCCAACCTCTCGCTCAACTTCTCCGTCCCACCACAATCCCTGTAGGTTGGGCACAAGTGTAGCAACCCAGATCACAAGAGCCGCACAGTAACTCAGTGCAATGCGGTAGAGGTGGGTAGTACGAACATCAAAGGCGATCGTAAGGCACAGCAGCGCGGCAATACCGTATCCTGCTATCCAGAGGGGTGCGTCTGCATCATTGAACTGTAGCGATACAAACCACATGAAGATTCCGGCAAGGATTGAATACAGGAATCTCCATCCGGCATGCGCTGCGCCAGTCATAGCAGCTGCCTGTCCAGACTGTCGAGGAAAAATCTGCGGTGCCGCGTGAATTCGGGAATGAGAAGGGATTCATATCTCCCGAAGGCACTGCTTCTGCTTGCTGATCCCGGAGTCTTTTGCGCGATCTCGCGAGAAACTGTTGTGCGAATCCATCGGTATTCCGGTAGTGATACCGTGTACTCATTGAGCATATTCACGATACGAGTTGTGCGTGCCCCCTCGGACACGGTGGACGCAAGAGTGTCGATAGACTCGATGATGTGGAGCAACATGGTTGCCTGATCAAGTTGCAAAAGTCCGTCTGCAGGGGGCGTAAAGACGTCTTTGTTTACAATTCGCTGCTGCGGGACATCAGTTGAATCTGTACCAATGTTTATAACCACGCGAGCTTCCTGAACAAAGAGGACGACCTCATAGAGAAGGAAGAACGCTGAGGCTAGGCCAGCAACAAGTAAGGTGGTCCGCACAGGCGCACGCAGCCGCCAACGGGGAGCATCGGTTGTCATGCGTGAGCGTGGGACTTTTCTTCAAAAAGTGCTTCTACAAAGGTTTCCGTGTCGAACACCTGAAGGTCATCGATCTTCTCACCAACGCCGATGTATCGCACGGGGATGTTCATTGCGTCTGCGATGGCAAGCACCGCTCCACCCTTTGCTGTACCGTCAAGCTTGGTGAGAATAATGCCAGTAAGCGGCGCAACTTTGGTAAACTCTCGTGCCTGCTGAAGTGCGTTTTGTCCGGTAGTTGCATCAAGCGCAAGAAACACATCATGCGGTGCAGATTCGTGGATCTTCTTCATAACACGGGAGATCTTCTCAAGCTCCTGCATCAACCCCTGCTTGTTATGCAGACGTCCGGCAGTGTCTATGATCACAACATCGGTTCCACGTGCCTTTGCCGCCTGCAGTGTGTCGTATGCTACTGCGGCCGGGTCTGCACCGTGCTGCTGCTGAACAATATCAACACCAGCGCGCTGGGCCCATACTTCGAGCTGTTCGTTAGCAGCAGCGCGGAAGGTGTCTGCGGCACCGATAAGCACGGACTTCCCTGCCTTTTTGTAGTTATGCGCAAGCTTGCCGATGGTTGTGGTTTTGCCCACGCCGTTTACGCCGATGAGCATGATTACATGGGGCTTGTGTGCTTCGTCAATGGAAAATGTACGATCATTTGCTGCAGACGGCGATGTGGCGATGAGGTCGGCGATTTCCTCCTTAAGAACGTCAATAATCACCTCAGAATCTGAGATGTTATCCCGTTTTACCCGTTCCTTTAGCCGAGCGATGATCTTTTCGCTCGTCGTAACGCCAACGTCTGATGTGATGAGTACCTCTTCGATGTCGCTCAGAAGTGCATCGTCTATCGTCCGTCCTGAAAGCAGCCTGCGCAACTTTCCAACGAATGAATCACGTGTTTTCGCCAACCCCTCTTTGAGCCGGTCGAATGACAATGACTCGGCGACACCCGTGAGTTTTTGCTTGATTTTATCGAAGAATCCCATGTAATCTCTTTCCGTATACCCACAAAGATAGAGCCATCAGGGCACACGATAGGTATAGCGGCACCTGCACAACTGCCGACGAGGGTGAGGCGATCATTGATAAAGCGCCCGTAAGGGCGATCGCCGTTACGGCGAGTTTGCCGGGCAAAAGCGATGGAAGAACAAGGCTGTTTGTGCGCTGAAGCCACTGAGCGCCGACGAGAATGATCACATCGCGCACAACAATTGCCGATACATACCACAGCGGTAGGCGTCCCTTGATCAGAAGTAGGACCACAATTGCACCGACAAGAATCTTATCTGCAAGAGGATCGATGATCATCCCCCATTCACTGACCGTCTTGGTCCGTCGAGCAAGGTAGCCGTCCAACCAGTCGGTCCATGCCGCCAGGATGCACAGCCAGAACGCTATCACGTATTGATCTGTGTAGAGATATGCGACTACGGGCACGGTCATTAAACCGCGCACAGCAGATATGGCGTTAGAGGCCGTGTAAAGTGTTCCGAGCGGCTTTTGCATGACGGGTGAAGAGGATTGCGAGACTTGTTACAACGGCAGAGGCAAAGAGACCCACAAATATCGGCTCCCCTGTGTTGCTGATGCGCGAAATAATAGCCGCCATAGCAGGGAATGTTAGTTGTAGTACGATAGTGGAACGTAGCCGTGGCGCAAACGAGGTAAATGACACTATCAAGGGCAGCAGGACAGCAGAGACAGCAATAGAACCGCCGTAGAAGATGATGTCGATGATGCTCGGAACTACATACGCAACGGTCATTCCAACTGCAGCCACGAGCACAAGTGCGATGCGGTAGCGCATCAGTGGGCTATGGTTGCGACCGATGGAGTGTCCGATATCGTGAGCCAGCATGGTTGCACCTGACAATGCGTAGCCGTCCACAGCCGACATAACCACTGCTAGCAGTGAGGCAATAAAGAGACCATGAGCCACTGGAGGCAAGACCTGCGCACCAAACGAGAGATACGATAATGTTGGGTCTGTCGCGGGCGCATATGCCACTACGTACAGTCCAGCCAACAGTTGCAGTGCATCGAAGATCATCCAGCACGCAACACTAATGGCCAGACCCCGTCTGGCAACGTGTTGACTATTAGCAGCAACGGTTCGCACATAGAAGTTTGGATCGATGAATGTCTGCAGTGCGATCAGAAACCACCCGGCAACCCCTGTCCACCCTACTGATCCGGGCAACGCTGTAGTCGACTCTGGTAGAGCCGTCCACATGGTTGCCGGACTGCCAAAGGCACGAACAGCAAATAACACGAGAGCACTCATGCCAACATACATCAGCACAAACTGGACAGTGTTTGCATAAATGTCGCTGCGCAGTCCGCCCCCTGCAACAAATGCAATTGAGACAACCGTACCCGCTGCGATGCCTGCCAGTAATGGAATCTGCAAACTGTAGGCAAGGACGATTCCCATCATCAGCTGATAGCTAGCCGGAGTTGTGATCACGAGTAACACAAGTGCCGATATGGTGCGTCCACGGGGGCCGTAGACACGTCCGAACTGATCTGGGATAGACACAGCCTGCGCATTGTGGATGCGTTTCGCAAGAAATCCGGCATACAAGAGTGCTACAACGTAATATGGCAGGCCGAAGCAGAGTAAGAAGACGACTCCGTATCGGAGTATGAACTCTCCTGAGCCAAGAATTGCCCCATACCAGGTTGCCACGAGCGAGGCCACGAAGAATGGAATTGTCAGGGACCTGCCGGCAACGATAAATCCTTGTGCGTCGGACCCTTTTCCTCTGCGGGCAGCCAGGTACATTGCAGCAAACGCAAGCACCACGACAGCAAGGTCAGCTATCGAGAGCATCTGCCGTCCCCTTGCCGAGAATGTTCGATAAAAAGCTCGCTCGGTGCTCCGGACACGCACCGAAGGTGATTATGGCGTTTCTGTGCAAGACAGTCCCGTACCCTTTGTGTACATCAAAGCCGTACTGTGGGTACTGTTTGTGCAGATCATCGATCATCAGCATGTCACGTGTTGTCTTCGCCAAAATTGATGCTGCTGCGATGCTTGGCGAAATGGCATCACCATGCACGATTGTCGTAAACGGCAGCTCATGCTGTGGGAACCTGTTGCCGTCGATCAGGAGATGGGGTTTGCAGGTCTCGATAGCAATGTGTTGAAGACATCCGTTGATGGCCTCAAACATTGCCTTGAACGTAGCCTGAAGAACGTTGATGCGGTCGATCGTTGCGGCATCTACAATGCCAACAGACCATGCAACGGCAGATGCAATGATTTCGCGCCGCAACTCCATGCGTTTGCGCGGGGAAAGCTGCTTGGAGTCATCTACCCCCGGGGGAATCGACGTTCTGTTAAGCACTACAGCTGCTGCTACCACTGGTCCAGCTAGGGCTCCACGGCCAGCCTCGTCTACACCGACCGGTGTAGACGCATTGTTCCAAAGGGGTTCTTCGAAGTCCAGCGTCATAACGCTGGCAAACCTACTGCTCAGTAACGAGTTGTAGAAACTCTGCGCGCATTGCGGGATTGGTTGCTAGTTCACCGCGCATAACGGACGTTACCATTGAGCTCGAGTCGTGGGCTTCAACCCCGCGAGCAATCATGCAGTAATGCTTGGAATCAATCACAACACCAACAGCAATGGGGTCCAGAATATCAACCAGAAAGTCTGCGATTTGCTCGCCAAGCTCTTCCTGGATCTGACCCCTGCGGGAGAACCATTCAACAATTCGTGTGAACTTGGAAAGGCCAATGACTTTCT
Organism: Patescibacteria group bacterium; assembly: GCA_044238605.1. Taxonomy (GTDB): domain Bacteria; phylum Bacteroidota; class Ignavibacteria; order Kapaibacteriales; family Kapaibacteriaceae; genus UBA10438. The sequence goes on along the minus strand of JBIICY010000002.1, from coordinate 340,272 downwards.
CACGTGGGATGTATCCAATTGCACAGGTGCCTGTAATCGGCTGCCAATGGTGTGAGCAAACGCTCATTACCTTGATCCCCTTGGAGATCACGAGCTCTTCGACTTGACGTCGGTTCGGGAACACCGTAATCTTGGGTGCTGCCGAATATCTGCCGGCAAACAGTTCGTTGATCCACATCCGTGCCAGTCGGAACGGTGTGTCAGTGCTATTCGGATCGTTTCTGTCAATGCGCAGCACATCGAAGATTTCAGAGAATTTCTGTTCAACCGCAACGATCATGTGCTCTCGTTCTTCATCAGTGAGCGGCACGTTGCCATTGGCATCGAAGAGCTGACTGCCAGTCTTGCTCGTGGTGGGATAGAGGTTGCCGGCTTTCAGGAGTTGCCGCTCAAGTTCGGCGTCATCTAGGTCTACGAGGGTATGAAGGCGCGCGCGTTCGGAGTTCATACGGCCTCCTGGACGTTATATGCATGTGTTGCTGGATACCGCGGCACACTCACCGGTGCACCAAAATATTCAGCACTGTTCTGGTCGGACTCATACACGCGAACGCAATGCAGTTCTCCGCTTGGCAGCCTGTGTTCGAGCTGCTGCCAGAATGCTACACAGAGGTTCTCAACTGTTGGTATGATTCCCTGCAGAAACTCCACATCAAAATTGAGATGCTTGTGATCCACCTTGTCAATAATCACTTCTTCGAGAAGTGCCTTGAGTTTCTTGAGGTCAATCACGTAGCCGGATCCCGGATCTGGAAGCCCCTTAACGGTAACTTCTACCACGTAGTTGTGGCCGTGACCCCAGAAATTGTTGCATTTGTCAAATACCGCTTCGTTGCGTTCGTCTGAAAATGTCGGGTTGAACAGCCTGTGAGCAGCTGAGAAGTGGGTCTTTCGCGTTACGAAGATCATGGTGTGTTAGCCGTTGTTAGTGCAGACAGAGGTAACAAATAACACCTTAAAAGGGTTCCTTGCAGACGTTTCTACGCTCCTGATGTTGGATATTTGCAGAAGATGAAGATGCAACATACAATGATTTTACTGGCGCTAACTGTGTTCAACATGGTTTGCGGCCTCGATGTTCTGCGTGCAGCGCCCTCCACGAGGATCGATCGCAAGAGTGGTTCCAGCGAGTCCGTGTGGCCTGTTGCACGTCCGTCGAACCTATACATAGAGGGTACGATGACCGTTTCAACGCCTTCAACAGGTTTTGAACAAGGGGCTTCATTTACAGCAGCCGTCCGGGGAGATACCGTGCTGATGACCGCGCTCGGCCCGTTCGGGATTGTCGTAGCGCGTGTCTATGCCCAGCCAGATTCATTCCTCGTCGTTAACTATCTTCAGCAGAATGCTGTCGATGGCGATCCCCGCTCGTCCAAAGTCAATGACCTGCTGCCGATACCCCTTGGACTGAACGACATTCTGTCGATTGTAAAATGTTTGCCTCCGGGGCTGCCGGCAGAGTACACAGTCTCTGAGCCTCGAAACGATGGATCAACGCTGTTCCTTCGAAAAGATTCCGCAACCATAGAGTTTGCCCTCATCGACAGTGTGCAACGTGTGATCAAACAGTATCAGCGTAAGAACGTGGACGGAACGACGGTTCTGAATGTACAGTATGGAGACGTTAAGCACATTGAGGGTGATTCATGCTCTGTGCCTCATAAGATCAAGATCCGCGTGCGCGATGGTGAGCACGAAGTTGACCTCGAATACGAAACGGTTACAACAGACGCACCTCGTATCTCAGAATCGAAACTTGCCGTACCACGATCATATAAGCGAATATCACTCCGATAAGCACGATAGGTCTGTGGCGCAGAATTGCTCTGCTCTGTGCGGCTGCCTGTGCATCCATACAGGCATGGAGTGCTGCTGACCCAGATTCGGTAAAGCTTGCAGACAGGACAGAAACCGGTTCGGTTGACACGGTTGTAACATTTACCGCAAAAGACACAGCGCACTTTCGTCCAACTCAAAAAACACTTCGTCTGCGGGGAAGCTCCAACGTTACTTTTAAAACCCAGCAGATTGCAGCAGAAGAGATCGTCATCAATTTTGACAACAGTACCATGAAGGCTGGCGGCATGCGTGATGCCAGCGGACGTATAGTGGGCTTCCCCATTCTGCGGGACAATGGCGAAGAGTATGCCGGCAAGTCTATGGAGTACAACTTTACCACTGGCAAGGGGCGGGTTGAGTACGGCGAGACATCCGTTGAGGGCGGATACTATTACGGGTCTGCCATCAAACGAATCGACGAAACAACGGCCTTCATCGAGAATGGGTGTTTTACCACATGTGATGCCCCCCATCCTCATTTCTACTTTACGTCGCCCAAAATGAAGGTCGTTACGGACGACAAGATCTTCCTGGACCCGCTTCTTTGGTATGTGGATGACGTTCCGGTGTTTGCGCTTCCCTTCGGGGTGTTCTTCTCGCTTGAGCGCGGCCGCAGGTCAGGACTGATCATGCCATCGCCCCTTGTTACGAGTGACCGAGGTGTAGCTCTGCAGAACCTGGGCTATTACTTTGCCATCAGCGATTATCTGGATGCGGAGATCACCACGGACATCACTTCCAAAGGTGGTTTTACGCTCTATGGTCGTGGGCAGTACGTGGTCGGCAGCAACCTTCGGGGCAATGCAGAACTTCGTTTTGGCTATACCCGCTTCAATGTGCTCGATCCATTTGCCATGAATATTGGCGTTCAAGCCGCGCACTCGCAGCAGCTGCGTCCGGGCGAGTCCATCGTTGCCGATGTGCTCTTTACAACCCAGAAGCTCTTTCAGAATACGTCGTTCAATCCCTTGGACCGGCTGCGGCAAAATGCTCGGAGTAACGTCTCGTATCAGCGTACGTTCTACAACGGTATGACGCTGAACACCGGGTATACGCGCGACCAAAACATGCTTACGGGGTCGGTTTCGCAAAATCCCTCCGTCAGTTTCGGTGTACCTCAGCTGCAGCCATTCAAGGGGCTCGCCTCGCCTGGGTCGTGGATCAACGACATACAGTTTTCGTACCGTGCAACTGGACGTTACACCCATTCCACATTTCGTTCGTTGGACACTGGTGCGTTCAAGGTTACCGAATCGTCCATCATCGAACATCGCCCATCCCTCACAGTTACACCAAGACTGGGCAACGTGCAGATCTCACCGTCGATCACGTTTTCTGAAAACTGGTATTTCCACCGGTATACGCAGTCTGTGAACGCGGCCGATTCCACATTGAATGTTACAAGAGAAACAGGCTTTTTCCGCGAATACACCTACGGAGTAGGAGTTTCGGCTAGCACGTTTCTGTACGGCATGGCAAAGCCCGATATCTTCGGCTGGAAGGCAATACGCCACACCCTGCAGCCATCGATCGGTCTTCAGTACGTACCTGATCAATCAGACCCAATGCTAGGGTTTTTCGGGAGCTATGTTAGCCCCGTAACAGGACAAACCATACAGTACGGGCGCTTCGGTCCGAGCGGACAGCTTGCCTCACAACGCACGCAGGCCCTGATTACAGGCTCGTTTCTGAACCGCGTTGCAATCAAAGTCAACCAAGGCGATACTGTTGATAAGCCCATTGATTTGTTTACACTTAACGCAGCCACTTCATTCAATCTGGCGGCAGATTCGCTTCAGTTAAGCCCGATTACCTTCAATCTCCGTACTCCTGCCCTCGATCAGTTTGATTTCAACGTCAACGGTGTACTCTCAACATATGATCAGGTGCGTGCGCCAGACCCGGCTACAGGAAGATCATCGTGGCGCACGATCAATCAAAGCATGGTGGCTGCAGGTAAGGGGCTGGCACGCCTTACTAGTCTGAACGTGCAGTTTGGGACGCGATTTTCGGGCGGGCAGAGCTCTTCCCCAGTTCAGCAAAATGCCGATACAGCGCGAAGCACGCTCAAGGATCTTGAGCAACGATTCGACCAGCGTCTCAATACTGAGGTTCGGCACCATGACATTTTTGGCGACCACTCCCCCGGTTGGAGTGAGTTTGACATGCCGTGGGACATCTCAACACAGGTGTTGTACAGTCTGCAGAACCCAGATCCAGATCAGCTTGTCCAGTCATTATATGTGAGTTTTCGAGGCTCGGTATCGATCACTCCTAGCATGCGCATGAGCATCACCGGCAGCTATGATGTGCTCAACCGAGAGATGATCAATCCGATTATTGACATTCAAAAACAGATACATTGCTGGTATCTCTCGCTTAACTGGATTCCTACGGGATTCAATCAAGGGTTCTTTCTGCGTTTTGGCGCCAGCGCCCAGCAACTCAAAGATTTCGTCATCCCAAAACAGTCAACACCGCTGTATCGGTAGTTTGGCTGTGTATTTTTGCTCCCTATGTGTGGAATCGTCGGTTACATCGGAACCCAAACAGCTGCGCCTCTTATCGTAAGCGGGCTTAAGCGTCTTGAATATCGCGGATACGACTCGGCAGGCGTGTGCGTTCTTTCGTCCGACGGATTGCGGATCGAAAAGCGTGCTGGCCGTGTTAAAGATCTCGAAGCGATCGTGGACATCTCGTCGATCAACGGCACCGTTGGCGTAGGCCATACCCGCTGGGCCACGCATGGCGTACCCAATGATGCCAATGCCCACCCGCACACTGATCAAGATGGCAGCATTGCCCTGGTGCATAACGGCATCATCGAAAACTACCTTACGATCAAGAAGAAGCTTGAGAGCGCTGGATATACGTTTAGATCGGATACGGATTCCGAAGTTCTAGCTGTATTCATCGGCATGCTGTACAAGACCCTTGGAGACTTAGAGGCAGCCGTCCGCACTGCACTTGCAGAGGTCGAAGGAACGTTCGGCATCGTTGTGCTTAGCGTGCACGAGCCCGATATGATCATTGCTGCACGCCGTGGAAGCCCCCTGATTTTGGGAATCGGCGATGGAGAGTACCTGGTTGCATCTGATGCCTCGGCGGTGATTTCTCATACACGTCAGGTTGTCTACCTTCAAGAAAACGAGATGGCTATCCTTAAGCGGGATGGATTCTCGACAAAGACCATTGAAAACGTCGATACCCGCAGCGTTGTTGAAGAGATCGCCTTCGAACTCGAGCAGATCGAGCGTGGCGGATTTGATCACTTCATGCTAAAGGAAATCTACGAGCAACCGATCACGTTTCGCGACGGCTTTCGCGGGCGCCTCAACGCCGAGGAAGGCTCGGTTAGGCTTGGCGGACTTTCAAGCGTTACAGATAAGCTGCGTCAGGCAAAGCGCATCATCATTACTGCGTGCGGTACGTCGTGGCACGCAGGCCTCGTCGGTGAGTACCTCATCGAGCAGCTAGCCCGTATCCCGGTTGAGGTTGAATATGCCAGCGAGTTTCGTTATCGCAACCCGATTATCAATCACGACGACGTTGTTATTGCAATATCGCAGAGCGGAGAAACAGCCGATACGCTAGCTGCAATCCGAGAGGCAAAGTTGAAGGGGGCTACTGTCATTGGTATGGTAAACGTCGTTGGTAGCACGATCGCGCGCGAAACCGATGCAGGAGTGTACCTGCATGCTGGACCTGAAATCGGTGTGGCTTCGACAAAGGCGTTTACATCCCAATTGTGCGTCCTAACCCAGTTTGCCTTGTTCCTCGGTCGGATGAAGGCGGTCTCCTCCCAACAAGGCAAGGAACTAGCCGACGCATTGGAACAGATTCCGGAGCAGATCACGCGAATTCTTGACAATGCTGAACCGATCAAGAAGATCGCCCATGAGTTTGCGCACGTCAGCAACTTTCTCTACCTCGGACGCGGCTATAACTTCCCTGCTGCCCTCGAAGGTGCGCTCAAGCTCAAGGAAATCTCGTACATCCACGCAGAAGGGTATCCTGCAGCTGAGATGAAGCACGGTCCGATTGCATTGATCGACGAGAACATGCCGGTAGTGTTCATAGCACCAAAGGACGAGATCTACGAAAAGGTAATCTCGAACATCGAAGAAGTTCGTGCCCGCAACGGACGCGTTATCGTCATCGCCGACGATGATGATGAGCACGTAGACCGCGTGGCAAATCACGTTATCCGCATTCCAAAGACAATTCCGATGCTAACGCCAATTCTGGCATCAATCCCGCTTCAACTGCTGGCGTACTATATCGCCGTTGAACGTGGTTGTAACGTTGATATGCCGAGGAATCTGGCGAAGAGTGTTACGGTTGAGTAGCGAGCAGCGAGCAGCGAACAGCGAACAGCGAGTAGCGAACACCGAACAGCGAGTAGGAAACGATGAATACAGGCAAACACTTACTTGACGATGTGCGCTCAGGATCGCGGCGTGCGTTATCGAAGTGTTTATCGGTCCTCGAGAGCACTCGTGAGCAAGATCGCAATCTGGCTTATGAGCTACTGGCTCAGTGCAAGCCCCATGACCAGACGTGGCGAATAGGTATCACTGGGCCGCCTGGTGTTGGAAAGAGCTCGTTTGTCGAGGTGTTTGGTCAGCTTCTCGTCAATAACGGACGCCGTGTAGCCGTGTTAGCCGTTGACCCATCGAGCACACGCACTGGTGGCAGTATTCTGGGCGATAAGGTGCGTATGCCGCAGCTCTCACTTGATGATAGAGCGTTCGTTCGACCCTCTCCATCGCGCGCATGCCTAGGCGGGGTTACACCCACGACGCGGGATGCGATCCTGATGTGCGAGGAAGCTGGCTACGATACGATCCTCATCGAGACAGTAGGTGTTGGACAGAGTGAGATCGAGGTTGCATCAATGGTAGACATGTTCATGCTTCTCGTTTTGCCAACGGCAGGCGATGAAGTCCAGGGCATCAAACGCGGAATCATGGAAATGGCGCACTCCATTGTAGTCACAAAATCAGATATCGACGATGGGGCTACGCAGAGAGCACGTGCAATCTTGAAGAGTTCGATGCAGTTCATGGTGCCGTCGGCCGAACAGTGGTCTGTGCCTATTCAGCCAATTAGCGTTGTTGCGCAGCAAGGAATCGACGAAATGATGGCGACCGTCGAGGAGTTCTTTGGGACTGCAAGGTTGAATGCCATTTCTAGGGTGCGTGCCGAGCAACGAACCTCGTGGTTTGACACGGCCCTGCATCACGAACTTATGGATATGCTCATGGCTCGTGCGGCCACTACGGCCGTATTCTCGCGGGTGCGTGCGCAGTCTATCTCGGGCGAGATTCCACCAACAGTGGCTGTTCATCGTCTGCTAGCCCATCTTACAGTTTCACTCTCGGAGCAGAAATGAGATTCCCAACCGCAGATTTTCAGGAAACGCTCAAGGAGCATGGTATTGATGCGTGGATGATGTACGACATGCGCGGCAGCAACGATCTGGCATGGCATATGCTGGAGCTTGCGCCTGATGCGCACTGTACGCGCCGGTGGGCAGTGATTATTCCAGCACACGGACGTCCGGTAAAGGTTGTGCACCGCATGGAGCAGGACCCATTAGGTCATATCGAGATCGATACAATTCTCTACGATACTCGGCAGTCATGGTCTGATGCACTCACGCTGGCTACCAAGGGGCTTACGACCATTGCCATGGAGTACAGCCCTATGGGCGAAATTCCTGTTGTGAGCAAGGTAGATGCAGGCATTGTTGAACGCATGAGGTCTCTCGGTAAAACGATCGTCTCTTCCGCCGATATGCTGCAGTCGTTCACATCAGTGCTTTCCGAAGAGCAGATCGCTGGTGCTATCCTCACGGCCGGACATCTCAAAGACACGGTGATGGATGCATTCGGTTTTATTGTGGAATGCCTGCAGGACCAAGGAAGTGTTACCGAATATGCTGTGCAGCAGTTTATCCTGCATGAATTTGCCCGCAAGAATCTGATAACAGACTCAGCTCCGATCGTTGCAATTGGTCCGAATGCAGCCTCGCCTCACTATGCTCCAACGCTGCTTCAGACGGATACAATTACGCGCGATACGGTTGTCTTGATCGACGCATGGTGTAAGCATGATTCTCCTGGTGCGGTGTTCGCAGACATCACATGGGTGGGATACACGGGTGAAATGGTTCCGCATGATGTAGAATCTAGCTTTCGGATCATCTGTAATGGTCGGGATGCCGCCGTTGAATTGATCAAGGATCGTTGCGAAAAGAATTCGCCGATGTTCGGTTGGGAGATCGACAGAGCGTGCCGAGACGTGATTGCAGAAGCAGGAATGGGAGATGCGTTTATCCATCGCACAGGACACAACATTGGGACAGAAGTCCACGGTCCGGGTGCAAACATGGACGACTTCGAAACACATGACACACGCAGGATTCTGCCTGGCACATCGTTCTCTATCGAGCCAGGGGTCTACATACCCAATACGCTTGGGCTTCGTACCGAGATTGATGTGATCATTGATCACAACGGAGCACCAGTTATCCCGACGGAGCCAATTCAACACAACGTCCTAGCATTGTTCGCAGAGAACTGGCGGCCATGAACCACTTCTTAGTCGCGGTCTTCTTTGCCATTACATCGTTTGTTACTGCGCTGGGCCAGGCAAACGAGCGCGATCAGGCCAGAATGGCGCAGGCCTACGAGCGCTCTGGCGATATGCGGAATGCCGCAAGATTGTACCAGGAGCTGTATGCGGCCTCTCCCAACAACGAGATGTACTTTGAGGGTATCGTTCGTACCCTGCAGGCATTGGAGCAGCTGCCGGGACTCTACCCTATCGTTGAAAAGCATGCCAAGAGAACGCGCAGTGTGCAGGCATACATCGTTGCCGGAACTCTCGCTGCAAAACTGAATAAAACATCAGAACGTGACGAATTCTGGAAGCAGGCACGAGAACTTTCCGGAAATGAAGAAAGCGCCCTGGTGGCCATTGGTAGGGCGCAGCTCGGAGTATTCTTGTTTCAAGAAGCTCTGTCGACCTTCCTTGATGCTCGAAAACAGAATGGCTCTCCGACTGCATATCAAGATGAAGTACTTACCTGTCTTGTATCAACGGGAAAGATCGAGAACGCAGTCGATGAGTCATTAACGGATTTTACCGACGAGCAGGACCTACCGCTCGTAGTGAAACGACTAAGTGCTGTACTTGCCAACAACGGTGCTGCCGAGATACTCGATCGCAGGCTAACAGAGTCAGAATCCACAGGCCCCCTGCTGCGGTTGTCTCTCTGGTTCTATCGGCAGCAAAAGAATGCCGATAAAGCGATGAAAGCCGCGCAGGCTCTTGACGAACGATCACCGACGCCGGGTACGGAGCTTCTTGCCTTTGCCGACGGTGCGCGCAACGATGAGCAATATGGTGTTGCCATCCGCGCCTACAGGTCTGTCATGGATCGAACCAAGGATCAGCGTCTGCAGACCTCTGCAGCGTATGGCGCTGTGCGCGCGCTTGAACAGCAGCTTCGCGCTGCAAAATCCATGACACCTGATGATGCTCGCGCCGTTGTAGTGGCGTATGATGATGTGATTTCTCGATTCGCACAGCACCCCCTGGCTGCCGATGCCTTGTATTACTCCGCTCTGATTCTTGATGAGATCCTTGGCAAAACCGACGAAGCTCAGCGTCGTCTGCTGCGGTTAACGAGTTTTTGGAAAGGGGCACATATCACGACAGAAGCAGCAATGCGACTAGCAGACATCTACCTTGCTCAGGGACAGGATACAGCCGCTCGTGAGCAGCTAGAACTTGTGCTGAATCTGCGCAACGGTGTCAATGAGAAAATAGACGTAGCTCGGCTGCGGCTGGCAGACATGGAGTTGTGGCGTGGTAATGACTCGGCGGCACGGAGCCGATACGAAGAGATCAGCGGCAATCCCAGCTCTATCGCAGCAAATGATGCACTCGACAAGCTTCTGCTGCTTCAGCTTAGGCAAGATGATTCCGTAGCTGTTACCTTGATCATTCAGGCAGAAGAGTTCTTTCTACGTCGCAGATACGCTGATGCAGTGTCGCTACTCACCTCGCGGCTTGAAACTGTGCGGGACAACGATCTCAAGGACCGCGGATCATACCTGGCAGCTCGATCATGCATCGTGCTTGGTGATACACTCAAAGCAGAACCGTTCCTCCTCTCAATCCTGCAGCGTATACCAGAGTCGATCTATGGTGATCAGTCTCTGTGGATGCTTGCAACAGTCAGTGAGTTCAAGAACGACGTCAAAACTGCTATGCAGTACCTCGAGTCACTCCTCGTATATTACCCACGGTCTATTCTCATCCCAGATGCACGAGAGCGCATTCGTAAGCTCCGTGGTGATGCGTAACAACCTCGTAAACAACTCTGTTTTTTATCCTTCACAGGACCGTAAACATGTCGACTATGACCTTTGATCAACTCCCCTACACCCGACCAGACATTTCCGCCCTTCGTGCAACGTATGCTGACATTTCATCCCGGCTAACATCTGCCCCAGATGCGGCGCATGCAATCCAGGCCGTTCGGGACTGGAATCAGTCGCGAATAGCAACAAGCACAATGGCCTCTCTAGCTGAGGTCAAATTCACACAGAATGTTGCTTTAGAAGAATCAAAGGCCGAGAAGCTATTCTTTGATGAGAATTGGCCCTCAATTGCCGAGCTCGACACCGACATGGCAAAGCTCATTCTTGAGTCAGCATTTGCTGGTGAGATTTCTCAGGAGTTTGGAGAGCTATTCCTATTGCGCCTTACGAACTCAACGCTGACCTTTGAGCCGTCTATCAAGGACATGCTCATCCAGGAATCAGAACTCAATACACGGTACAACGAGCTCACTGCTTCTGCAAAGATCACTGTAGACGATACAACATATAACCTCAGCACGATCGGCAAGCTCCTGATCGATCCCGATAGAGAAGTTCGTCGCAGTGCCACGGTAGCCATGTACCAATTCCTCTCCGACAACGCTGAAGAGCTCGATAGCATCTTCGACAAACTCGTAAAGCTGCGTACAACCAAGGCGCATACGCTTGGCTACAAGTCGTATACAGAGTTCCGCTACGTCGAATTCGGTAGAGTTGATTACAACGCCGCAGATGTCGAGAAATTCAGAGCACAGGTACGCGACGTAGTGGTGCCCCTTGCCATGGAGCTCAGAAAAGCCCAGCAGCGTCGATTAGGTTTGGACGAGCTGACTGTTGCTGATGAAAAGCTTCAGTTCCTGGACGGCAATCCTGTAGCATCGGGAGACCATGACTGGATCGTGGAGCGTGCAGCCAAAATGTATTCTGAGCTCAGTCCTGAAACCCATGAGTTCTTCAGCCTCATGTTAGACTCGCAGCTGATGGATCTGAAGAGTCGCGATAACAAAGCCACGGGCGGCTACTGCACCAGCTTCCCGCAATTCGGACTGCCGTTCATCTTTGCGAACTTTAATAAAACCACGCATGATATTGAAGTTCTTACACATGAGGCCGGTCATGCATTCCAAGCATACCAGAGCAGAAACCAGATCGTACCCGAGTATTTCTGGCCAACGGCAGAGGCCTGTGAGATCCATTCGATGGGTATGGAGTTTCTTACCTGGCCGTGGATGAACCTCTTTTTCGGAGATCAAACGGAAAAGTTCAAGTTCTACCATCTACAGGGGGCTATCCTGTTCCTTCCGTACGGATGTGCTGTAGACCACTTCCAGCACTGGATCTATGCAAATCCAGAGGCGAGCCCAGCTGAACGGCTCGCAGCGTGGAAGGAAATGGAACGCATGTATATGCCGTGGAGAACCAAGGCCGGAATTCCTGCATATGATGAAGGGCGCCAGTGGCAGTTCCAGCGCCATATCTATGAATCCCCATTCTACTACATCGACTATGCCCTTGCCCAGACATGTGCCTTGCAGTACTGGAAATGGTCAGAGCTCGACCGCGAGGCGGCATTCGCATCGTACCTGTCAATCTGCGGTATTGGCGGGTCCAAGCCCTTCCTCGGTATCGTTGAACACGGAAATCTCACGTCCCCGTTTGTCGAAGGATGCCTCAAGGATATCGTTGACTACTCGTACGAGTGTCTCCAGACACGTTATCCAGACCGACTGGCGTAAGGATTCAGAGGACGTTCAAGTTGCTAATGCGGTACGTACGTATGTGGTTTACCGAAAATTGACTGTGAACGGGTATGTTTTTGCGTATTTTGCACGGTCAATCTGCTAATCACATTCTGTTACAATTTCATTGGCAACGTCCATGAAGAAATTTACCATTTGGTCAGTAGCTGTCATTCTGTGTCTGATTTCGACACTGAATGTCCTAGCACAAACCAACCCAACACCGTACGACCTCAACCTGGGTTCGTACACATTGACGCAGTGGCTGAACACAAGCACCGCAGGGACCTACCCGCCGAGCATGGTGTTTCACATGACGGCCAATATCGACGACCCAGCCGAGCAGGTTGCATCAGGCGACTATAATTGCGCCTACAACCTTACAAGCGGTGCTCGTGTGACTGGTCAGGGCACAAGTGGTTTCTCGTTCATTAACACGGGAACACTGGTCTGCAACTGTTCATATGTGGGTAGTGCAGTTCTTGCGTTGAACACAACGAACCGTGCGCAGATCAACGTTACGTGGACGAGCCAGACAATCTTCTCTGGGTCGCGTCCATACGGCGTTCGTTTGCAGTACCGTCTTGGTTCGTCTGGTACCTGGTTAAATGTTATCCGTGCAGGTCAATTTGTTGAGTATATGGCTCCGCTTAACACGAGTGGTGCGGCAACTGCACAAACAATTACAACGAGTCTTCCAACCGACTGTGAAAACAAGCCACTTGTTCAACTGCGCTGGGTATACTATCAGCGTCCTGTTTTCTCTAGCGGTGCACGCCCACAGATTCAGGTAGATGACATCACAGTGTCATCCAACTCTCAAGTTGGAACAGCGACAAACCTTGCGATCGAGAATGTTACACCATCGTCTCCATCGCAAAACACAGGATTCTCGCTCCGTGTGCGTTCAGTTGATGCCCTTGGCGCAGCAAAAAATGTCAATACCACCACTACCGTTCAAGTTCAGCTAAATGCAGGCACGGGCTTTTTGTCTGGCACTCTCACAGGCGTTATTCCTGCTGGAAGCAGCTTCGTTGATTTGACAAATGTTGTCTACAGCGCAGCTGAGGCTGGTGTTGTGTTGCGTGGCGTAACATTGGCTGGCCAGTTTCTCACGCAGGGTGTTTCAGCCCCGATCACCTTCCAGGCTCCTGCTGCATATGCAACCATTAACGGTGCTACGCAGTTCGGATATGCCGGTGTACCGATCAACCCTTTCACGGTTAACGTGTATCGTGCAGACAATACAGTCGATGCCAATTATGCATCTGTTGTAACGGTAACGAGGATTAGCGGCCCGGGTGTTGTTACTGGAGTTACATCTGTTACGGCAATGGGTGGCGTTGCAACCTTCGACAACATCAGTGTTTCGGCACCAGGTGCATACCAGCTTCAGGTAAACATTCCTGGTCTAGGTACTCAAATTCTACCGTTTACGAATGCAGAAGCTGCGCCAACCATGGCCACCAATATCGTGCCGCAGTACATTGCTGCTGCACCATCATTTACGACAACTGCTGGTTGCGTAACGATCTCAAGCCCATGGTCGCTGCCATCATTTGCCCTCGTGACGTTTTCGAACCTCACGCCAAACACGACATATCGCTTGAATACTGGTTTGGCTACGGATCAGAATCTTACATCGACTGGTGGCGGATTCAACCTGAACTATAACGCCAACGACAATTCGTACTTCTATGCGGCTGGCAAGTCACTGACAACTCCTGGTGAGTTTTCCCAGTTCTCTACGCTACCTGGCGAGACATCGAAGTCGGTTTGGGTGAACCTTATCACATCAACAAACATTGCGTTCCGCGAAGGCAATACAATTTTCTGGCGCGTTGCTCTTGGCGATGCCAATGGAAACCTCATCAGCCGCTACCAGCTTGCCAATACGTCACTTGTTATCCGTACGGGCACAGCCGCAAACCAGGCTACTGGCATTGTAGATGATGCCTCACAGCTGACAGCAAAGAACTACGTTCTTCTTTATGATAATGCTGCCGGTACAGGCCGCCCGATCACTGTTGCTCTCGTGCAGGCGCAAGGCACAACGATTGGTCAGCGCACAGAGACATGGTATGCCTCACGTGAGAACCGTGCTGGTGCATGGGCAACGTTGATTCCAAATGCACTGGCAACAGGTGTTCGCCGCATTGAGGAACGCGACGCTCGCACAAACGCTATTGTATATGCCGTTACGTCCAATGATGGCACATGGAACGGCGTACAGACAAATCCAAGCGATCTCGTTGCCTACCCTGCCGGACCTGGCGGATTTGCAACGCCGATCAACCTTCAGACTCCGCGTATCACAGTATCAACTCCTGTAACAGGAGACACACTCTGTGCCGGACAGCCAGCAACAACAAACTATGTTGCACGCGGCGTGAATAACGTAACGATTGAATTCTCCTCGAATAACGGCGCGTCATGGGATGTTGTTGCAACTGCTCCAGCTGCTGCCGGAACTGCATCATGGACAGTCCCTGCCATCGAGTTTGCTGGTTCCTGCTTTATCCGTGTAACGGGTGTTGAGCGCACAGACATCAGCGGAAGATCAAGGGTCTTTGCTGTGGCTTCAAAGGTCGTCATGACAACTGAGCCTGTTTCGAAGAATCTTTGCGTTGGTGACAACTATGACCTGATCGCACTCACGTCTGGTGCTGTGCGTGCATATCAGTGGTACAAGGACGGCGTTGCAATCCCAGGCGCGAATGGACCAATGTTCCGCATAGCAAATGCTCAGTACAACACATCAGGTGTGTACAACTGCGACATCTGGGGATTTGGTACATGTGGTAACACGAAGAGCGAAGACGCACACATCCGTGTTGCACGACCAACGCAAATCGTCAATCAAACACGCAACGCACCAGTTGCTCTCGGTGGTACAGCCCGTCTTGCCGTCGAAGCTGAATTCCCGAACGAAGTACTATCATACCAGTGGTACAAGGGTCTGGACGCTGTTGTAGATAACGGTCGTATCCAAGGTTCGAACTCGAGCCTTCTCACAATCGCTAATGTTCAAGCATCTGACGTTAGCAACGAGTACACATGTGTGGTCGTTGGCGTTTGTGGAACTGCAACAACAAAGACAGCTCGTGTCTTCACAAATGGCGTCTATGTAGAGTTTGCGGCCAACACTGTTGCAACATGCGCAGGGTCAAAGGCTGTGATCGCAGGCAATGCGTATTCTAATCCTCCTGCTGCAGACATCGATGTACGCTGGTGGTACAAGGGTTCCCCACTTTCTGATGGTGGACGTTTCTCAGGTACTGCAACAGAGACACTCACAATTGACCCAGTAACACCAGAAGATATTGGTGCGTACACGCTGCGTGCAGCTGTAGGCGCGATGAGTGCGCAAGAGAATGTAGACCTTGTCATCGCATCAGCACCAACGATCTCGACACAACCGCAGAACGTAGATGCATGCGATGGAGCAGCAGTTACTCTTACAGTTGCAGCAGCAGGCCAAGGTACACTTACCTATGTTTGGTTGAAGGACGGATCACCGATCCCAGGATCTTCTGGTTCAAGCTTCACCATTCCAAATGCGAATCCTGCAACAGCCGGAGCATATTCTGTAACAGTATCCACAGCATGTGGTTCGGTAACATCATCAGCAGCTACCGTAACTGTTCGCCCAGCAACAACGATCACACAACAACCACCAGCAACGCTTGCTGTTCAGGTTGGTCAGGCTCTAACGATCTCCCTTACAGCTACTGGCGCCGGAACGGTTCAGTATCAGTGGGTAAAAGACGGTGCCGAGATCGCTGGTGAAGTTGCTCCAACATTCACGAAGCCATCATACGCAACTGGTGATGAAGGCAAGTACTGGTGTGTTGTTCGCTCTGAGTGCGGAACAGTTACTTCAGACACAACAACAGTAACAACTCGCCCAGGTGTTGTAAGCGTGGACGACGAAGCAGAATATGCTGGCAATGTGCTCGGCTCTATCGTTCCAAATCCAGCTATCAGCGGTGCGAATTTCAATCTTACCGTGGCTCAACCATCGCGTGTTGTGATCAACCTAGTTGATGCAACAGGTTCAATCGTTGCAAACATTGCCACGATGAACATGGCTGCTGGTACCCATGCGTTTGGATTCGATGCGTCGCAGTTCTCATCCGGTATCTACCGCATGGTAGCATCTGTTGGTTCTGTAACGCTTGTGCAGCCAGTAGCAGTCGTGAAGTAATTCCCCACTTCGCACGATGTTGACTCTTTATCAAAAGGGGGTATGCGTTGCATGCCCCCTTTTTTCTTACAAACGTTGGCTCTCATCACCACCTGACTGATCCTATGCTTTCGAGACTCATTACACTTGCTGTGTTTGTTTGTTCGGTGTCGTTGATAAAGGCACAGGACATGGTCATCAGTGAGTATTACAATATTCAGGATGTTAATGGAGAGTGGACGGAACTCGTCGTTGTAAAGGACAATCTTAATGCTGTTGGATTTGTGTTAACTGATGCTAACACCGGACAGGTGCTGCGCATGGGTGGACCCAAGTTCAAAGACATTCCGCTGTGGCGAAATCTTCGAGCTGGAACGATCATTGTGGTTTGGCACAGGGACATCCCTGCTGGTATCACCAAGGACATCGATGCTCGCGACGGCTATCTGGAAGTTTCCAGTAGAGATACAGACCTCTTTACGATCTATCTCTTCCCTACGGCGGCCGGAGAAATCTCGGCGCTCAATCTTGCCGATGCGGGTGATGTGCTTCAGATCGTTGATGCAAACGAAGCACATGTGCATGCACTTGGGCACAATAAGCCAACAGGGGCGGCCTATAATGCAATTCCTGCTCCTAAGGCCAATTTTGATTCTGGTAACGTTGGTGCATCACGATCTAATCGCGTTACAGGCAGAACCCTCGGAGCGTACGGTGTTGGTATCACAAAGGACTCTGTTGTTGCTGGTTTTAACGATTCACGGGGCTTACCAAACCGTTTCGATCTTGCGCGAACCAACATGGGCGTGAAGAACATCAACCATTGGTTCTGGAGAGAAACCCGAGAGCCGGCATGGACGTCCAGTCCAACAGTTACATTGGTTGGGCAGACCGAGACATCGATTACCGTTGACTGGACACCAGTTGATGACGGCTATCCACAAGACTCCACAACTGGGTACCTTATCCTGCGGGACACGCTGAATTTTGCATCGTTTTCAGCGTCAGCAATTGTAGACGGTAAGATCATCACCAAGGGTACGCGCATAGGTTCGGCAGTAGTGCTGGACGTTCGTCCAACGATTGCTGGAGGTGCGCGGTATACTGATTCGGCAAACATTCTCTGTGGAGTTTCATACACCTATCGAGTGTACGGATACCGTTACCGAAGAGATGACCAGCTTGCCGTTACTGATGACACTACAGCTCGAGGTAGACAATACACAGAGCTCCGCTTTGCGCAGTCGCCACAGATTGTGCGAACATCTCCGCAAAAGCCGGTGATCACCGCTTCAAAGATTGAGATATGCCCAGGTGATACGCTGACGCTCTCAACCACAACTCCTGCAGACAGATACGAATGGTCCTTGAACGGTGTCTCGCTTGCTATAGGCGGTACCACAAGAGTTGTCGTACGAGAAGCAGGCACCTATCGACTGAAAGTTTACGGGAGCGGGTGCTCGGCGATTTCAGACGAGATTACCGTTAAACTTTTGCCGGCCCCTTCCGTAGATGTATCACCCGTTGGTCCGCACACGATTTGTGCTGGGGATTCCGTTGTACTGAGCACAACGGCTAATGCAGCAACATTTGAATGGATCCGTGATGGGTTCATTATTCCCGGTGCCACGACAAGAACGCTCACTGTGCGCCAAGCAGGAGATTATCAGGTTCGGATTGCTACTGCAGCCGGATGTCCGGGAATTTCTCCCCTAGTTCGCGTGCGCACGTACGATGTTAAACTTCGAACCGTTCCGCAGACATTGAACTTCGGCACACTTGGTCAGTGCAAATCGGATACAAGCCTAACGCTGGAACTGTTTAATGACGGTACATCGTCCGTTAGTGTCACGTCGATCGCGCTGCCGGCCGGATTTGCTCTCGTATCACCACCACCCGGATTTCAGATCCCTGCTGGAAAATCACAAACTGTCCGGATTGCATTCAGTCCATCTGGTTCTGGCATCTTCAATGGTGCTGTACTCTTTACAGCCCAGCCATGCGGTGTTTCAACGACGTGCGTTGTGCGTGGTGAGCGCAATGCGATATCGGTTGCTGTTGACAGATCGCAGGTGGATTTTGGTGTCTTTGCCAGTTGCCCTACATCGAATACGCGTGTCGATTCAACCTTCCGGATACGCAACAGCGGCAGTGATACTATCTACGTTGGCGTTCCTCGCGTAGATCCGCCATTCTATCTCTTGACGTCGTTTACGGGCGCAAAGACCTTGCCACCGAATCAAGACATTGCAATACAAATCCAGTATCGTCCGCTTGGTGCAGACCTTGACAGGGGCGTGATTCAGCAGATCGCATTTCCATATACGTCACGTTCATGCAGAGATACTCTTAGAGCTCAGATTCAAGCCGCGAGCTACATCCCACGTGTAAGCCTTGCACCGTCCGTTGTTGATCTCGGCATCGTGCTCGCATGCGAAGCAATAGTTGATACAGTGATTGAAGTTTCCAATACATCGCTCATTCCGGTAACCATTACCAATGTGGCTGGCATCGGTCTGCAATACACAGGCGGAGCTGTTGTTGTGCCTGCTAAATCGATGAAAAGTGTTTCGGTACGTATCACGCCGGTCGTTCAGGGTGGACCGTTCTCAACAACCGCAACAGTGCAGTATGGTCCATGCGGGTCGAGCGATTCGATCACGATCACGGGAACGCTTCTGCGTCCACAGTATAGTACCTCACTGCAAACAATCGACTTCGGCACAATCCTTTTGTGCGATACAACGCGCAGAGTGTCCAAGACACTTACTTTTTCTGCCAGCGGCCTAATGGGGCTGCGCTCGCGTGTACAGTCGATCGATGTTGCTCAGCCATTTTCTACCGACTTCGTACTCGGATCTTCTTTTACAGACACTGTATCAGCAACGGTAACCTTCGAGCCCCCTGCCGTAGGTTCCTACACAGACACGCTTCGCGTGGTTGTTGGTCCATGCTCAACTGTCGTTGATGTTGTCGTTACGGGCACTTGTGCAACAAAGGACAGAAGCGTGTCCGTTAGCTCTACTTCCTTTGGTGTCGTCGGGCCCGGCCAGTTTAAAGATGAGCAGATCACCATCACAAACACAGGTTCTGCTCCGATTGAACTGACATCTCTAACGGGCGTGCGTGCGCCGTTTTCGATCGTTGCTTCAGCACCTGTGCTTCCGGCAACGCTGCTGCCAGCAGAGCGCGCTGTGATTACCATCAGGTACATCAACACTGGATTTGCTCGACGGGACACAATTCGCGTTCAGACAGTTTCGCTTGCACCGTGTGCTGACACGCAGAACATTCAGATGGTTGCTTCTACTCCACCAAAGGACACGCTACGGGGCTTGCAGGTTATCGCACCTCCTGATGTGATCGTGCGTGCAGGAGATGATGTAGACCTGCCGTTACAGCTAACATCACCAAAGCCACTGGATTCTGCTGGCATCTACTCCCTCACGATCGAACTGTCGTTTGATCCCCGCCTGTTCAAGCTCGAGTCTGTTCCGCAGTCGCCGGCATTAAGTCAGATCTCAGCAAATGAAACATCACCGGGGAAGGTTCGCATTCAGATTGCGGCAACCAACCCAATTACTGCCTCCAGTCCACTAATCACGCTACGAGGTTCAACCTATGTTGGTCCTACGCGTTCGACAGCATTGGTGGTTGATACCGCATATGCTTCAGGGGTATTGATCGACGGTGTTGATGGCAAGTTAACCGTGGTGCCAGATTGCGATATCGATGCATCAACCGCGGGAGTTGGCAGACCAGTTGTTGTTTCGGTGTCATATCAGGATGCGAACGAAGTACGCTTGCGCTATTCTATTCTCAGTGATGAGGCATCATCGTTGGATGTTGTTGATCTTGCCGGCCGCTTGATGCCGATCACATTGCTCAGTGTACGTCCAGGTATGCACGAGATCAGCGTGCCAGCAGATACTCTTGAATCGGGCGTTTATACGGTGGTGTTCCGAAATGGACGCCACATTCGTACTACCACATTTATCATTTCGAGGTAATCGTTGAAGGTTCTCATTACTGGGGCTACGGGCTTTGTTGGAAGCCATGTTGTTGATGTACTGCTGGAGCGTGGACACGAGGTGTTCTTCATTGCGCGATCTACATCGAACATGCGCTGGCTCGATGGAAAATCAGTCACTCGTGTAGAAGGATCGCTCTTTGATGTCGAATCTCTTCGGCATGCAGTTACCGGCATGGACGCCCTGATCCATGTTGCAGGGTTGACAGCTGCCAAGAATGAAGCAGAGTTTCGTCGTGGCAATCTGGATGCAACCCAGAACCTCATTGATGCCGTGCGGGCATTTAATCCCGGACTTCAGCGCTTCGTGCACACAAGTTCTCTTACCGTGTGCGGGCCTGCCCCATCTCTCGAGCAGCCGCGAACAGAAGATCACGATGATCTGCGTCCGCTTACTGCATACGGACGTACCAAGAAGTTGGCAGAAGACGCTGTGCGGGCAGCAAGTGATATCCCCTGGACGATCGTGCGTCCGCCAGCCGTGTATGGTCCTCGTGATGCCGCCATCCTCTCGTTCTTTCAAGCTGTGCATAAAGGCCTCGCCACACTTATCGGCTTTGGTGACAGCCGGGTAAGTCTTGTACATGCGCGCGATCTGGCACGTGGAATCGTTTTAGCAATGGAAGCGCCTGCTGCTCATCAGCAGACGTACTTCATTACTTCCGACGAGTTTTACTCATGGCCGCAGATCGTTGATGTTACCAAGACTGCCATGAGTAAGAGCTTTGTTCTTCCGGTGCGCCTTCCCCATGCACTTGTGCTTGGCATAGCCGGTACAGTGGGGTTCTTTGGCAAGCTTTCTGGTAAGCCCCCTGTACTCGATTACGAAAAGGGGCTTGACCTTATTCAGCCATATTGGATCTGTTCTTCTGACAAGGCCCGTCGAGAGCTCGGATACACGCAGGAAGTTTCTCTCGAGGATGGCATACGAGAAACGGTACAGTGGTATCGGGAGTACAAGTGGCTCTAAGACGCTGGTGGACAGGTTTAACAGGGATCATCGTAACGCTGGTGGTGCTGCTGCTCTGCTTTGTGTACTTCGCATTGAAGATCGCAACACGGAGTCATCCTAAACCTCAGTCGGAGTCATCGGCCGCCGTGATGGATTCCACGAAGGTATACAGGAACGTCTTCGGCATCCCACACATCGTTGCGAACAACAATCACGATGTGTTCTTTGCGCAGGGATATGTGCATGCGCAGGACAGGCTATGGCAGATGGACCTTTGGCGCCGAACTGGACGAGGGAGAACGGCTGAGATCTTTGGTAAAGAAGGAGTTCGCATTGATGCCTTTCTTCGATCGCTGGAGATTCGCAGCATAGCGGCACGACAAGCAAAGACGATCAGCAAGAAGTCGCGCGAGATTCTACAGGCCTACACCGACGGCGTTAATACGTTTATCGAAGAGAATGATGGGAACCTGCCCTTTGAATTCGATGCGCTTGGATACAAGCCGGAGCCTTGGACGATCGAAGATTGTCTGATCGTAGGGCGCGTTCTCTCCTTTGAGTTAAGTCTTGCGTTTTGGACAGATCTTGCCTTTGCTCAGATTGACTATGCAAAGGGCCAGGGGTCTTACAGAAGATATGTACCCCGCTCAAATAGGGGTCCGTATGTGCTGGACACATCATACACTTCTTCTAGGCCACTACAGGATACCCAGTCACTTGCTCTGCGTGAGCATACCGTTGATTCGGTCCGTAATCATGAGATGGCATCGATACTCTCAACGCTGCGAGCGGTGCGAGACATGCTTGGGTTACAGGGGTCTGGATACGGCAGCAATTGCTGGGCGGTAAAGACATCTGCCGGTGCACCAATTGTTGCTAATGATCCACACCTTTCGGTATCGCTGCCAGCAAAGTGGTATCAAGTGCACTTGAGTTCACCGAAGCTGAATGTGTTGGGACTTAGTATACCTGGACTCCCCCTTGTGTTCTCTGGACGAAACGATCACGTGGCATGGGGCTTTACAAACGTGATGGCAGACGACATGGACTATGTCCTGCAACGCCTTGATGCGAAGGACCCGGTGAATTACTATCTCGACGCTTCCGGCGGTCGGAAGAAGTTCAAGTATCGCGATGATACCATACGCGTGAGCGGCTCCTCAGACACCATTATCAGCATTCGGTACACAAACGTTTCTAGTGTGATCTCTGACCACCACCTTGGCAAGCAGCCTGATGTTCTTACAGGATTTACCCGTCCGGTGGCAACAGGATATCTCCTGCAGGATAAAAGGGCAAAGGCACAAACGTGCATGACGTTTCGTTGGACTGCTCAGTATGCCAGTGATGAGGTGTTGGCAATGTATCAGATCAACACCGCCACAACAACATCAAAGGTTGTTTCTGCGCTCAACACGTGGGGTTCACCAGCGTTGAACTTTACGGTCGGCAGCAAGTCTGGGTCTATCATCAACGTCGCCGCTGGCTTTATACCGAAACGCGGAATAAGCGATCCACATCTGCCAATCACCAACGTGTATGCCGGTGGAGACTGGAGCGGTGTGTGGCAGCTCACGAGTCTGGGTGCGTTTGAGAACCCAAAGCAAGGATGGGTTGGATCGGCGAATAATCCTACAGCGCCCAATGCCCCCTACATTACATCACTCTATGAACCTGTCTCGAGAATTCAGCGGCTACGCGAGCTGATGGATGTCTACAAGGATCCGAGCGTGCGCGACGTGCAGATGGTGCAGCAGGATTTGCGATCGCCATATGCTCTCTCGACGCTGAAGAAAGTTCTTCCAATTCTCCAGTTGCGCTACTCGAAGTTTACACCCGAGCAGCAGCAAGCGTATTCGATTCTGCAGCGCTGGGACGGAACGTTTTCTCCTGTTGACAAGGCGGCAAGTATCTATGCCGCGTTTCTGCAGCGCATGATGTGGTGCACATTTGTAGATGAGCTCGGCAAGCCACTCTACTACGACTACGTGCATCTTTCGAACCTGCCGCTTCGCCGTTTGGAAGAACTTCTCGAGCAGCCTCAGGACACATTGTGGGATGATGTTCGTACGAAGAGCCGAGAGGACATGAAGTGGATCGTTATCCGGTCATTCCTGTACGCCGTGCGCGACCTACAGGCCCATCTTGGTTCGGATGATTCATCGAATCCAGATGCCTGGCAATGGGGCAAGCTGCATACAGTGTCGTTTCCGCATGTCTTTGGCCGGAACTCCCTCATGAAGCCGGTGATGGACCTTGGTCCGTTCGAAGTAGGCGGCGCTCAAACAACACTCAACAATTCCGAATGGAACGTAGCAACGGAAGATTCAACGGAAGTGCGGCTGCCAACGCGAGTAGCTCCAAGTATGCGAGTGATATCACATCTTGCTGATTCGATTCAGTATGTTGTTGTTCCAGGGGGCTCATCGGGCCAGCCCCTTAACAGTCACTATAGCGACCAAATGCAGCTCTGGCTTAAGGGCGGATATGTGAAGATCCCGGTAAACGCAGCACCGGATGTTTCTTTCCAACTCTACCACGTATTCACTCCGCGTTAGGTTGCAATGCGTATTTTGCGCGTCAACCATTTTGTGTCATTCAACAGTCCGAGTTTGCCATGTCCGCAACCGTTTCCGTTGCCGCTCGCCGAACAGTTAAGGCAGATGCAATAATTGTTTTTGTTCCTCAAACTGAGCGTCACTTTAAGGCCGCTGAAAAAGCGCTCGTAAGCGAGATACCGCATCTACACCCAGTCTTTGCATCCAATGACTTCACAGGCAAGTCTCTACAGACAACACTGGCATACTGCGGTTCTTCGATGGCGGCTCCGAGGATCATTATGGTTGGTCTTGGCGAAACAGCTTCGGTGAATGCCGAAACGATTCGTCGCGCTTCTGCTGCAGGTGCAAAGCGTGCAGCAGCATCCGGATGTGCGCATGTTGCGTTTGACTGTTCAACGGTGAACAACATCGACGCCCAGACGATGGCGCAAGCCATTACGGAGGGATCGTTGTTGAGTCAGTATGCCTTTGATAAGTACAAGACAATCAAAAAGAACGGCAATGGTGGCAAGGTTGCAAAGGTCACGGTAGTCACCGACAAGGCTCACCAAAAGGCTGTCAACAAGGGTGTTGACGCAGCCCTGGCAATCGTTGAGGGAGTTACCCTTGCTCGCGATCTTGCCAATGCGCCGAATAATGAGATCTACCCAGAGACACTCGCCAAAAAGGTTCAAGAAGTTGGACGCAAGGTTGGATTTAAGACAACGGTCCTGGACAAGAAGAAGATCGAAGATTTGAAGATGGGCGGCCTTCTCGGTGTGAACCAAGGAAGCGTGCGTCCGCCAGTCTTCATCGTGATGGAATACATGAAGGGGCCAAAGTCTGAAAAGCCCCTTGTACTCGTTGGTAAGGGCATCACCTTTGATACCGGCGGTATCTCTATCAAGCCGGCTCCAGGGATGAGCGACATGAAGAGCGACATGCACGGTGCAGCAACAGTGATTGGTACCATGTGTACGATCGCAAAGCTTGGTCTCAAGCGAAATGTAATTGCTCTTGTGCCGTCTACGGAAAACATGCCGAGCGGGTCTGCATTGGTTCCGGGTGATATTCTAACGTTCATGAACGGTAAGACGGCAGAGATCGATAATACAGACGCCGAAGGACGCCTCATCTTGGCCGATGCACTTTGCTATGCAGACAGGTATAACCCAAGCACAGTAATCGACCTTGCGACGCTCACTGGAGCCGTTGTTATTGCTCTTGGTACGCTTACCACTGGCATGATGGGCACAGACACAAAGACAAAGGCCCGGTTGAAAGCAGCCGCCGACAAAACCAATGAGTATGTCTGCGAGCTTCCGCTCTACGAAGAGTATGAAGAGCTGATCTCAAGTGATTATGCCGACATCAAGAATTCCGGCGGCCGTGAAGCAGGATCGATCACAGCTGCGCTATTCCTGAAGCACTTCGTGTCTTACCCTTGGATTCACCTTGATATTGCAGGCACAGGTATTAAGTCAAAGCCTTCCCATTACACTCCGAAAGGCGGTTCTGGGGTTGGCGTGCGTCTGCTGACAGAAATGCTGAGAAACTGGTAACAGAGAGTAGCGAACAGCGAGTAGCGAACACCGAGTGCACATGGAAGAACTACGCAAAGAGTTTGAAACGGAAGCATTGCCGCACATGTCGGCACTGTACTCGTTTGCCGTTCGCCTTACTCGTGACCGTGATGATGCCGCAGATCTAGTTCAGGAAACCTACCTCAAAGCATATCGGTTCTTCGATAAGTTCGAGCGTGGAACTAACTGCAAGGCATGGTTGTTCCGGATTTTGAAGAACTCGTACATTAACCGCTTCCGGAAGTCTTCCAAGGCACCGGACACGGTTGAATACGATGCAATTGAAGAGTTCTACGAGACAATCCGAGATAGCAGTGTTGAAACATCTGTCCTTGAAGAACAGGTGTTTGAAAATGCCCTAGACGATGAAGTTGCTAGCGCAATAGAATCGCTTCCCGAGGAGTTTCGGACGGTTATTATTCTTTGCGACATAGAAGGTTTTACATACGAAGAAATTGCCGAGTTCATCGATTGTCCCATTGGGACGGTCCGTTCACGCCTGCACCGTGCACGAAAACTGCTTGCTGGAAGTTTAGCTGAATACGCGAGGAAGCGCGGATTCGAACTACCGCATTCAGGAACGTCGCCGGAGTCAGCAATTCCTGAAAGGAGTTTGAACAATGAACAATGAGTCACTGCACGCAGATCTTGATCCTCGGCAGATAGACCGCGAAGAGCGCCTTCTCACGGCTGTAAGGGACACTCTCGTGCGCAGACGCGACACGCTAAGGCTGCAGGTTCCTGTTGATCTGGAACGGTCGATCAGGATGGCTCTTGCTGAAGAACGCAGTGTTCCAGCAAAAGAGTCTTGGGTTCAGCGGGCAATGGATTGGATCCGTCAGCCGTCGGTTTCGTTCGGTATGGCGGCCGCCACACTAGCTCTAATAGTCGGACTTGCCGTACTGGGGCAGCGCTCAGATGCCCTCCCGCGTGAGCTTACACATGCAGCACTCGCTGCGTTTCCAGGTGTACACTCTGGTTCAACAAAGCTGGATATCACGTCGTCAGACAAGCAGCAGATTTCTGCCTATTTGGCTTCGCACGGGGTTCAGCATGCAGTTTTCTATCCTGAAGTAGATGCTGAGCTGGCCGGGGCTAACGTTTTTTCAGTCAATGGCTTGCCTTGTGCAGAACTTGTCTACAAAACGGCTGGACACACAATTGCTCTCCTGCAGGTGGACGACGCCTCGATTAATGCTAAGCGTGTGGAGATGGACCCCATCGTGGCAGAAGACGTAGCCTACAGCAAGTGGCATTGGGCCTCCACTCCGGATAATGGAACGTTGTTCGTTTGGAAAAGCAATAGTATCATGTGTACGGTCGTCTCTGATCTTCAGATCGACGAGGTATCATCACTATTCAAACTTGAGGCACTGTAATGAGATTGTTCTCCCTCGCGGGGCTGGCTCTGTTAATCAGCGTTGTTTCGATTCATTGTGCGAATGGTCCGGCCAAGCCAACCGTAACGCCACGTGTTTTTCCCGTGCAGGTAGTTGGGTCAAAGTCAGAGTCCAAGGCCGTTGATTTTTCCTGGACGGAGAACGGAAAAAAGGTCAGCTTTTCTGAGGTAACAGCCGGCAAAGTTGTCTTGCTCAACATCTGGGCTACGTGGTGTCCACCGTGCCGCAAAGAAATCCCAGATCTCGTTGCGATTTCAAACGAACTAGCGGCCAAGGGGGCGGTTGTCTTTGGTGTTTCACTCGACCAAAAAGGAGACCCAGTAGCCAGCGTGAGAACGTTCGCAGAGCGCCAGAACATCAGCTATATCAATATTGTCGACAACCTCCAGATCGCCGACGCATATGGCGGAATTCAGTCTATCCCTACAACGTTTATCATCGACCGACAAGGTAATGTAGTTCAGAAGCTTGTAGGCATGCAGTCAAAAGAAGTGTTTGTTGCAGCATTGCAGAAAGCGGGTCTGTAAGGCCTGGTATTTGCACGCAGCTCAGGACTTCCACACATCGATAAGTACCGACTGCTCCCGTTCTGCGGGGGCCGTTGCTGTTTTCAGCATCGTTTGCATCGTATGAGCAAACAAGTCCAACCGCTTCGCATCTCGTGCATAGACTCTTGCAAGGGGCTGACCAGCCTCAACGGGGTCTCCAGGAGCAACGAAGAACACCGTGCCTGCTGCATGGTCGATTACATCCGACTCCACTAAACGTCCGGCACCTGCCTGCATGGCGGCTATGGCTACCTCGCGGGCATGGATATCGGGCATATAACCGGCTGACGTGCTAACGATGTCGGTGTATGGACAAGTAGCATACTTTTCCATACTTGCAGACCAATTGCCGCCTTGGCGGGCGATCATGGCATGAAACTCCTGATGTGCAGCACCGCTTCGCCAAGCTTGTGCAACGAGCTCGCGCGCTGCCTCGGGCGTTAAACCTGAATCAGAAAGTAGCAGCATCTGAACCACGAGCTCGGTTGTGATCCCGACAAGATCACGAGAACCAACGCCTGACAGTGCCGCTTCTGCTTCGACCATTTCGAGCCAGTTGCCTACGGCACGGCCGAGAGGACGGTCCATGCGCGAAAAGACGAAGGTAACAGGCAGGCCCACGAGTTTGCAGATGCTCTGCATCGATTCTGCAAGTTTCTGCGACTCTTCAAGAGTTGTGAGGAAAGCGCCCCTTCCCACCGTCATGTTCATCACGAGTCCGTCGAGATTCTCGGCAAGCTTCTTGCTCAAGATCGAAGCCGTCATCAGGCTGATGCTTTCAACTGTTCCTGTTACGTCGCGCAGTGCATACGTGATGCGGTCTGCAGGGACGAGGTTTGGTGTCTGCCCTGCCATAAACACATGGTGCTCGCGAAGCAGCTCAGACATTTGGTCCATCGTAAGGTTCACGTTGAACCCTACAACGCTCTCGAGTTTGTCCAGCGTACCGCCTGTATGGCCCAATCCCCTGCCGCTAATCATCGGCACGGCCAAGCCACAGACTGCGGCAAGTGGCGCGAGCAGGAGCGACGTTTTATCACCGACTCCGCCCGTGGAATGTTTGTCGATCACGGGGCGGGTACTTAGCCCCGTAGCAACCATATCGCCGGAGCGAGCCATCGCAAGCGTGAGCGATGCCGTCTCCTCTGCAGTTAAGCCTCGTGTGCATGCAGCCATCAAAAATGCGGCGACCTGCGGAGCTGAAACAGACTTATTGACAAGTCCATCGACAAACCATGCCATCTCATCGGTGGTCCATTCGCGTCCGTCGCGTTTCTCTCGCAAGAGTTCTTTGGTAGACTTCATAGTTTCGCAGAATGATCAATTCTCTACAGCGCTGTTCGCACAATCTACGAAATGAGGTCCGCGCTCTCCACACGTCTCGCGACCGTGAAGATCGACGTCAGTTTCTCGCCGAAGGTCCACATGCTGTCTCGGAATTGATGTCGGCTGGCATTGACCCTGTGCTTCTTGTTATTGGTGATGATGCAGATGAGCATTCGATCAGAGTGCTGCACGAGGCACTTGCACGGGGCGTGCATGCCGTTGCCACGGGAATGAAGGATCTGGGACTTATGTCCACAACACAAGCGCCACAAGCCCTGCTTGCAGTGTTCGACTATCTCGAAGAATCCCCAACGCTCGGGCGCCGCATTGTAGCACTCGATGCTGTGAGCGATCCTGGAAATGTTGGCACCATCATCCGCAGCGCTGCATGGTTTGGGTGTACGGATGTGCTTCTAGGTCTTGGCTCGGCTGATGTATACAATCCGAAGGTTGTACGGTCTACAGCTGGAAGTATAGCGCATGTAAATATCCGACGTCATTGCGACCTTGTGGCTGAACTTCAACGTCTTGATGGCAGGCAAATTCTGGCAGCAGTAGTGAGCGGCGGAGAACCATCGTACGCAGTTGGTGGTTTATCCGATTTCGTGATGGTTGTGGGATCCGAAGCACATGGTGTTTCATCTCAGGTTCTGCAGCATGTCACCCGTCAAATCACCATCCCCTCTCATGTGGGAGGCGGTGAGTCACTGAACGCATCCGTGGCCACAGCTGTCCTACTCTACGAATTCGCGCGTTCATGAGACTCTTTACACCTGGCCCTGTCCCTTCGCCACAGCGAGTGCTCGATGCATGCTCGTCCGGTGTGCTCTTTCATCATGGCGAGGACTTCTCATCTGTACTCGATGAAACATGGTCGAACCTGAAGGCGATATTCTCGACAACCAACCCAGTCGTTCTTCTACCTGGTAGCGGTATGTCTGGTATGGAAGCCTGCGTTGCTTCCACGTTGCAACGCGGACAACGAGTGATAGTCTTTCACCATGGACGCTTCGGAATGCGCCTTGTCCGCATCAACGAGATACACGGGGCAAACGTCGTTGAACATGCCGTGGAATGGGGTCAGACATGGACTCCTGACCATGTGCGTGAGTGTTTGCAATCAGATCGTGAACAAGGCGACATTGCTGCCGTGTGGTTCGTGCATAGTGAGACGTCCACAGGTGTGGCACTTGATATGGCTTCGATCTCCACCGTTGTTCGAGAGCTTCTCCCAGATACACTGTTGTTTGTCGATGGTGTTACTAGTGTTGGTGTGCAGGACCTGCAGCCAGATGCATGGGACGTCGATGCAGTATCGATCGGCGTTCAAAAGGGGCTTATGTCGCCCCCTGGCCTTGCATGTGTCTCGATGAGCCAGCGTATGCAATCGCGCTTGCGTCGAGGCGCGCAGCGCGCAACCTATACGCTGGACCTAGCCTCCTACCTTGATGCAATGCACGAGCGCAAGATGGTGTGGACGCCGCCTGTGACGCTTGTCTGTGGGCTTCGTGAGGCCACACGAATGATGCTCGAGGAAGGACTCGACAACATCTACGAGCGTCATACTGCAACGTCGGCCTTTATGCGTCAAGAACTCCATGCAAGGGGCTTTGTGCCCTATGGTGATGGAACATCACGTGGCGTGGTCGTTGTGGCGCACCCACGCTCCGAACAGATACGAACCGCATTGCGTGATCGTCTTGGTTATGTGATTGCTGGCGGACAGGACCATATGCGTGGGAAGATCCTGCGCATTGGAACGTGCGGACCTTACACAATGGACGACATGCGCGATCTGCTTTCTGCTCTTGACAGCATTTTGCCGGAGATCAATGAATCGTGAAACAAACTATCATAGTTGCGTCGGGTAATGCCCATAAGATCGCCGAGTTACAAACGCTCTTGCGTGAATCAATCGATGTTGATCTGATTCCCATGACCGATGTCCTGGGCAGTATCGACATCGACGAAACAGGCACCACCTTTGAAGAAAATGCCTACATCAAGGCCCAGCATGTGTATGCTCGTACGGGGCTGGCAGTGATCGCAGATGATAGTGGACTCATAGTCGACGCTCTCGACGGCGAGCCTGGGGTATACTCAGCGCGATATGCCGGATTCAATGCAACGGATGCGACAAACCGCGACAAGGTATCGGCAGAGTTGCGAGCTCGGGGCACTGAAGAATCAACCGCTCGATTTACATGTGTGCTCTGCTACATGGATCAGCAGCGCACGATGCTTATCGATGGTCATGTTGAAGGAACAATCTTTGCAAGATCATCAGGCAGTGGCGGGTTTGGATATGATCCTATGTTCGTGCCAGCTGGTTACGACGAGACATATGGTACACTGCCTCAATCTGTAAAAGATGCAACAAGTCACCGTGCATTAGCTGCTCGCAAACTAGCAACCTTGATTGCTGGACTATACGCTGATTCGATCGCCGAAGATTCGACTGCTTTGTCTGAGCTCGATATAGTGTGTCGGGCATCAATTTATGCGGCGCGTGGAGAGTTCAAGAGCCTGCGTCGACTTCTAACATCGTGGATCAACTCCAGTGAACGAGCTAGCGTTCTCTACGAGGCCCTTCTTCAAACCTATCTGTTCGCGGGCTTTCCCGTTGCTCTCGAGTCACTTTCGGTGCTACACGATGTATGCACTGCACATGGGTATTCACAGCATGCCTACCGCGCCGAAGAATACACGCCGGAGCTCTATCGACAACGGGGCTTGGAGCTATGCTCGAGAGTCTACGGCAGCGTATTTGAAAAACTCATGCAGAGGTTTGATGACATCTCGCCAGAGATGCAATCCTGGATGATTGTTGAGGGATACGGTAAGACGCTATCACGTCCCGGTCTAGATGAAGTATCGCGTGAGTGCGCCATCGTTTGCATCCTTGCCGTGCTTGGACGGGAATCGCAACTGTATTCTCACATTCGTGGCGCAATGAACCTAGGAGCTACTGAAGAGCACATGGCCACATGTGCTCATGCACTCATGGAATGTTCTGACAGAACTGCAGAGGCATTATTCTCTGAGATATCACAACGTATCACATCTGAACGATAATCGGCCGGGTACCTTTTTGTACCCTACGTACCTTCTCGGGCGAGCCACCGGCTCGCCCCTACCTACCCTCTGCACCCTCTCGGGCGAGCCACCGGCTCGCCCCTACTTTGCACCCTCTCGGGCGAGCCACCGGCTCGCCCCTACCTACCCGTTGTACCCTTTGCACCCTCTCGGGCGAGCCACCGGCTCGCCCCTACGTACCCTCTCGGGCGAGCCACCGGCTCGCCCCTACTTTGCACCCTCTCGGGCGAGCCACCGGCTCGCCCCTACCTACCCCTTGTGTTTCAGCAGAAACATCTGGGTTTTCACAACCGATGCCCCGCCCCATACCCCAAGCCCACCCTTTATGTTGCTCAAACGATAATCGTAGGTGCTTCGACGTCCACTACCAACCTGATAGAACCATTCGAGGAACTCTCGATTTGGTGCATAGATCTTTAGTTCGTGCAAACCGTGCCAGCGAAAGGCACCCCATATTATGGGGCTGCTTGAGAAGCCAAATGAAGCTCCATAAAATGTTCGTTCATTTGAAACTAATGTGCCCTCTCGGTTAAAGAAGTCTGGCCGTGGCCTAGGTGTGCGCGTGTTTGAATCAGTTGTTGGCACAGCGAGATACTTACCGTAGTTAAGCGTGTCGAGACATGTCAGCCCTATTACATAATCTTCGATGTTTGGTACCGGAGACCACGACACGTTCAGAGAATCAGCTCCCGGAAAGAGCAGAGAGTCTGGGTGTGGAAACTGTATGATGCTTGGCCCAAGTCTGGTCCAAGAAATCGCCTTCGGTGTGGTCGTGGTAGCCTCGAGCACCTTGCCCAGTGCTTCAACTCTAATTGTATAGCTTGTGCTGGGCAGAACTCGATACGACGTATCAACAGCTTGGAATGTTCCTCCAAGCGTATCTGGAACGTAGACTATTGGGATGTCTTTACCAGCGGCAGTAACTCGAACGATAGCATCAGGTAGGGATGCTTTGTTGAATGAAAAGGTGTCACTACCAATAGGCAGTGTACGCATCACTCGGATGTTCGTAAGGGGCTCTCCAACAAGCGTGAAACCTTCGATTACGAGCTCTTCAACATAATCTGCTGGGATTGGATCTTCACACGAGGTAAGCAAGAGTGATCCAATCGTAACAGCCAGGAGCAGGTGCACTTTGGTGGTTAGGTTCCGTAGCATTAGAATTTCACCTCCATAGAGATTGTAGGCAGTATTGGAAGGAGTCGCACATCGGTGACTCGCGGTATGCCGTCATCGGTCTGGTAGAAGCGGAACCAGATGTCACGACGTGAATACACGTTGAACACGTCTAGAAAAAGCCTGCACGGCAGATCGAATAACGTTGTGTTATAGTTGATATTCAGGTTCAATTGATGCGAGTTGGGCAGGCGCAGGCCCCAACGCTGAGATGGATTAACCATGACAATGCCTCCGTCCCAGCCTGGCATGCGGGCACCGAGTGTTGAAGTAGCTCCGGTGTAGGACTGCCCCGACTGGAACATAAATGAAGCACCGATTTCCCATCTGTCGGATAGCTGATAGAGAGCTGTGATCTTTAGATCATGTCGCCTATCAAACTTTGGTCGAAACTCACGTCCTTGATTTACGCTGTCAAACTGAGAGAACACATAGCCGAGCGCATATCCAATCCATCCAGTCAGACGTCCTGTTTTCTTTTGCAAGAAGACTTCTGCTCCGTATGTATGTCCGTTCCCGAAGTAGAAGAGATCAGAGACAGTGATGGATCGTCGATTCCCCTGCTGTAGCTCGTTAATATTCTCCAACGTCTTATAGTAAACGTCCACGTTCAGGTCATAGCCCTCCCAGGGCTTTGTTTCGATGGCAGCTATGTAATGTTCAGCCCGACCAGTTGGCGCAGTCTGATCTGTTGGCAGCCATGTATCGAAGAATGTAAAGTCTGGCGATGACGCAAGGCGCAGATATTGGTGGTATACACCCCAAGCAGCTTTTACAGCCACACCGTCAAGTGCTTGCCATCGAGCTGCAAGCCGTGGATCGATCAACGTTCGATCCGACTTAGTCCAGTAATTGCCACGCAGGCCCCCTTGCAGGGAGAGCACATCGGTGAGATTCCAGTTGAATTGCGCGAAGGCTGAGTGCACGTTGTCCCAGATATTCAACTCGTTCCTATTCGTTTGCTTCGAGTTGTCCTGTAAAGACTGTTCAAAGATCTGGATATAGGTGAAATTGTAAATCGAGCCTTCGTAGCCGGTTTTAACGGTCATGTCATCTGTTGCAAACCACTCAAACTCGCCTTTAACTGTATAGTCAATGATAGAATTGTTAACGTCAAAGCTCAAACCTGAGTTGTTTCCAATAAAACCGTTGTCATAACGGCTAGCGCTAACGTTCACAACCGAAAACAACTCTGGCGAGTAAACATGGGACCAACGGGCCGCAGTGGCGCGATTTCCCAGGCGCACACCAAAGTCAAGTCCTGGCTGAGAGAACGCGAGATTGTCGCGAGTGAGAAATCCGCTAATCGACACCTTATCGTCCTCGCCAAGATTTTGCGAGACTTTCACATTAACGTCGTAGAAGTTAAACGATGGTAGCGGTGATTCTGGGTCCTCAGGAATAAGTCCGGTCACCAGATCAAGATATGTTCGGCGTCCGCCAACGAAGAATGAACCATTGCCAACTGGACCTTGAAGTGAAAATCTTGATGAAATCAAACCAAGACCAACTAACCCTTCTACCTTCTCCCGATTACCGTCTTTCTGTGTGATGTTAAGCACAGCAGACATGCGTCCGCCGAACTCGGCAGGAAAGCCCCCTTTGATAAGGTCTACGTCCTTGATGGCATCGTTGTTAAAGGCCGAGATGAACCCAAACAAGTGCGTGGGATTGTACACCGTCATACCATCTAACAGTACCAAGTTCTGATCCGGTGAGCCCCCTCGGATGAAGAGTCCGGAAGAAATCTGCGAAGACGTAAGAACCCCAGGCAGCATCTGAAGTGCGCGGAAGATGTCGGCCTCGCCACCAATACGCAACTGTGAGAGCTGCTGCATCGGAATGTTTACGCGTGAGATCGAGATCTGTCGTTTATCTTCTTCACGTTCAGCCGTGACGACTACCGCATCACCTTTTGTAAGGGCTGGCACGAGCTGTATGCGAAGCTTCTGCGATTTACCCGAAGCAACGGTTACCGGAAGCTCAAGGGGCTTGTATCCAACTGCTGATACGGTTAACGTGTAGGAGCCGGCAGGGATAGATCCAATAGAGAAGTACCCGCTCTTGTTGGTATATCCGCCGAGCTTGGTACCCTTAAGCTTAGCCGTTGCTCCGACAAGAGTTTCTTTGTTGGTGCTGTCTTCAACGAAACCACTTAACGATGCGTTTGCGGACTGACGAGAGTATGCGAGCGTGGTGGCTAAAGCAACTACGATGAAAACGGCTGACAGGCGAATGAACATTGTGCAGATGCTCGCTAGAAATTCCAAACGTGTGACGGCAAAATTGCAGTGTTGGTAAATCAATAAGCTGAACAAATGTTCAGACCAGTGATTTGACAGAACAGTATCGTGGTGAGTTTCCGAACTGTGTGCAGTGCTGGAACGTTTATGACTGTGAAAAAGTTTCTTAACGTAGTTTTGCAGTTCATCACGCTCATCTGAGATCAATTATGGCCATCTACATTACAAGTGATTGTATCAATTGCGGGGCATGCGAACCCGAATGTCCAAACACAGCTATCTACGAAGCTGGCGCAGAGTGGTCTCTGGCAGGAAACGGCTACCACGACTCTACGTCGCCGGGCGGTTTCAAGGGTGAGTTCTTCTCCGGCGAGTTTTACTACATCGTGCCGGACAAGTGCACGGAGTGCAAGGGGTTTCATGACGAACCACAATGTGCCGCTGTGTGTCCAGTTGACTGCTGTCTACCGGATCCAAACAATGTTGAGACAGAAGAACAGCTGCTAACGAAGAAAGACTATCTCGACACGGTAGACACGATTCGTCTGCGAAGCTGATCATGTTTGCTGAGATACACGTAGAGCGCGGCCGAATTCGCGCAGTGCTTCCCTGTCAAACAGGCACTGTCATTCGTACCGAAACATCGACGTATGAATTCCCCGGCTGCAGCGTGCTGCCGGGTCTGGTAGACAACCATGCTCATATCATGGGGCTTGGTGAATTCTTGAGTAATGTCCGCCTGGACCAAGCTACCTCCGAGCGGAATGCAGCAGAAATTCTTGCGATTTCTGCGCCGCGCAACGGCTGGGTCATTGGGCGCGGATGGAATCACGAGCTGTGGGCAAATCCTGTCCTGCCATCTAGGGCGGTCCTCGACGAGCTATGTCCAAATGTTCCAGTTTATGCTACACGGATCGACGGACACTGCGCCTGGGTTAACTCCCATGCGCTGAGGCTAGCAGGTATCGATCCTGAAGGCCATTCGGGCCTGCTAGTCGATGATGACATGCAGCCTGTTCTCGACGTGATGCCGCCATATACCGACGAGACGATTCGAGAGTTCATTCTGCTTGCTGCAAACACCTGCTCAGCGCACGGCATCACAGAGGTGCACGACATGGATGTTTCTGAGGCAGCCGCTCGCATCACCCGCGAGCTTGCTGAGTCCGGCCGTCTGCCGATTCGTGTGCAGTCATTTGTTCGAGGTCAGAACGGTGAATGGTCGGCGCAAGGACTTCTCCCAGCCGGTGGTGAATTCCATCGTATGGCCGGAGTAAAGTTGTTCGCTGATGGTGCACTGGGGTCGCGAGGAGCGCTCCTGTCTGCCCCCTACAGTGATGATGATGATAACGTAGGTCTAGTGCTCTGCTCAGTAGCATCAATGCTCGAGCAGTGCAATGCTGCTGTTGATGCTGGGTGGCCTGCTATTGCTATTCATGCAATCGGCGATCAGGCAGTAAGCAACGTGATTGATGTCTATGAGCAGATACGAAACCGAGACGATGGCAGTGAGGTTATCCTGCGCATCGAGCATGCTCAGCACGTGCGACCCGAGGACGTAGCGCGTATGGCTTCCCTGCGGATCGTTGCGTGCGTTCAGCCCACGCACTGCATTAGTGACGCAGTTATGGCTGAGAAGCGTCTCGGTGAAGACAGACTCGCATGGTCATATAGATGGCAATCACTTATCGATGCTGGTGTGCACGTTGCGGCAGGATCTGATTTTCCCATTGAAGATCCCTCGGTGCTTGCTGGACTTGATGCATTTGTACGACGTATTCCACGCGGAATGCAGGCCCCCTGGCAGGATCATGAGTGCATCTCTCAGGCCCAGGCATTGTGGTGCTTTACGGAAGGGGCTCATGCTTCGGCAGGGATGGAGTACCGCAGAGGACGCATAGATGTAGGCTTTGACGCTGACCTCACGATCATAGATCGGGATGTGCTAACGTGCCATCGAGAGGACATTCTCTCTGCGAATATTCTTGCGACCTTTACTGCCGGTGTTTGCAGATATTCGCGTCATGCGACCTGACCTTCAGCAACAGTTCATCGAGCGGGTAACTGACGAATCGTACGCTGCGTTTTGTACCAGCTTTGGACGCGACCTTGGACTCGCTATTGAGTTTCGCTTGTGCGAGATGCCCGTGTTTGTCTCCGACGACCTGCGTCGGCAGCTCGAATCTGCATCCATTGAGATCATCCGTCAGTGTGTGTCACCCGAAAATCTCAAGCGATCGAAAGCCACTCTGCAGCCACGCTACACGGTCCCTCATGAAAGCGCTGTTCCACTGTTTTCTGTTGTTGATTTTGCTATCACGCAGGACCAAGGTGGCCGGTTCGTTCCGATGCTGATTGAACTCCAGGGGTTTCCGTCGCTCTTTGGCTATCAGTTTGAGTATGCGTATCGTATGATCGATTCGTATGGTCTGGAGAACTGTACACCGTTCTTTGGTGGCACTGATACAGAGCAATACAAGAATCTTCTAAAGACTGCAATCTTCGCAAACCAAGATCCAGCCGAAGTTGCATTGATGGAGATAGATCCCCACCTCCAAAAGACTCGTCCGGATTTTGTGGCCATGGAGCACCTCATCGGACTTCAGACCATCAACATTCGCGATGTAGTGCGTCATGGCAAGGGGCTTGCGTTCCCCCGCACTGACGGATCTCTACAGCCATTGCGCAGGGTCTTTAACCGAGCGATCATCGATGAGCTTGATGATCTAGGTGTAGAGCTCAGCTTTGCATGGTCTGATGATCTTGATGTAGAATGGGCCGGCCATCCAAACTGGTACTTCCGGATCAGCAAGTATCTCCTGCCGTATCTCGATCATCCAAGTGTTCCCAAAGCCTATGTAGTTGGAGACCTTGATGAGTTACCGGCCGATATTGATCGCTACGTCCTCAAGCCCTTGTACGCATTTGCAGGTAAAGGGGTGAACGTTGCCCCGACACACGACGATGTGCGTGCCATACCCGAGGCGGAGCGCGACGGCTGGATCCTACAGGAAAAGGTGCACTACGCCCCCTGTCTGCCAACACCATTTGGTAACAACTTCGTTGAGATACGCGTCATGCTGATATGGCTCGACGAACAACAAGACCCAATGCCAGTAATGTCTCTAGCACGCACCGGACGAGGACCAATGATGGGAGCGCGATACAACACCGCCCCTTGGACAGGAAGCTCGGGATGCCTCTTTACAGATTACTGATTACGGATTACGGATTACAACAGTGCCCAATACCTAGTCCCCAGTAACCAGTCCCCAGTAACCAGTACCCAGTAACCAGTACCCAGTCCCCAGTAATCAGTACCCAGTACCCAGTCCCCTGTTCTCACATTCCCAGTAACGCTTCGATTCGATTAGTCGCTTCATCGAGGAACTGCTCCTCAGGATGAAGTCCTACCTCTTTGAACTGAACACGACCGTCCTTGCCCAGGTAGAACTTTGTAGGTATTCCGGTAACGCCGAACTTGCCAACGACGCTGTCATCCTTGTCGAGATACATCGGGAAGGTTAACGACGTGTTCTTAGCCATAAAGTCCTTTACGGTCTGGACTCGGTCATCGCTGCGCTCCCATACATTGACGATCGCAAAGACAACGTTCGGGTTGTCCTTGTACCGTAGGTAGAGTTTCTGCAGCGATGGAAACGACTGACGGCACGGACCGCACCACGTAGCCCAGTAGTCGATGATTACAACTTTGCCCTTCCAGTCAGAGATCTTCGTAGGCTTTCCATCAAGTGTAGTGAACGTTCCATCGATGGCTTGTTGGTTTAGCATCTCCTGTACAACACGCTGCGACATGCGCTTGCGTCCGTCTGCACGAAGCTCTGCCTCGCGCTCGGCGATGTCCGAGCTGTCTTCGCCGTTTTCCTTAAGCAATGCTCTGAATGCCGATACAACATTGGGTGTTGCAACACCGAGCTTCATAGCGCGTTCAGCAAGCTGAAGAGCTTTCTTTGATTCGCCGTTGGCGCGCTCAAGTTCAATCAGCATTTCGACTGATCCCTTTTCGAGATCATCACCACCAATTTCAATACTCAGCTCAAGGGCCGCTATGGCATCCTTTGGCTTGCCCATCGCACGTAGGATAGCCCCCTGCACAAAGCGCAATTGCGAGCTTGCAAGGCGCTGCTCTTCTTTCCATTCCGACATGCCCATGTTCTGAGGCTTGCGAGCAACATCCTGCGCCGCTGCGATTCCCATGTCGATGAACTTTAATGCCTGCGGACGCAGTGAATCAACCGCACCGATGTAATTCACGGCCTGATGTATAGACTTTGCAGACAGACCGTTGGTGGTCAGGAGAAACTGTGTAAGCTGGGGCATGCCGCCCTGCTGGGTTGTGGCGTTAAGCACAGCATCGATGATGTTCTGACGAGCAGGCGATGATGTCCATTTTGCAAGGTGCTCTGTGGCTCTGCCAACAAACTCATCGAGAGATTTTGATGCGCCAAGTTCCTGCAGTTGTGATTGTTCTGCTGCGGTAGATGTTGGAAATCTGCGGGCTGCATCAGTCATAACGCGTTCTGATTCTTCCTGCTTCTTCTGTTCGGCATATGCCTGCGAAATCGCGATGGCTTCAAGGGGGGAATTGATCTGTTTAACAGCACCAGTGAGCTCGCGGTACTTCCCCTTTGCTTCGTCCTCGGTAAGATCTCCCGTGCTCTTGGAGATCATGATGTAGTTGAATTGCGCAACGATGTTGTTTGGATAGAACCGGGTCTCTTTGTTTAGAAACTCCAGGGCCTCTGTAAAATCGTCCTTCATGCGGCAAGGGGCTGGCAGTTGACCATATCGAGCCATGGCAGCCTTCATGTTTGCCCCTTCTCGTGGCTGCCCCTTCTCGTTATGAAGCAGGATTTCCCAGAACAGCTCTTTGTTGGTGTCGTAGATCAGTCCGTTGCCAACCTTCACAATCGCATAGACTGCGTCGTTTGGTAACGTCACGGCACCAGTCCAGCGTCCGGAGCGCTTTTCAAGCTCGACTTCTACGGCAAGCGGAAGCTCGGCCTGTGATGTAAACGCATAGAGGACAGCATGTAACGGACTACGCTCGAGCATTGCCTTGTCTGCATCGAAGGCCGTGTACTCGAGTTGAATCTTCTCACCAACTTTTGGACTTATGGGAAGCGTTACAAGTGTGCCAGCGTATGAACACAGTGTGAGGGCGAAGATGCCGAGTATAGTCGCGAGAAAGCGAGATGTCTGCATGGGGGCATTGTAAAGGTTCAACAACACGAAGAGCGAAATTACCGCGTAAGGCCGTAGCCACCGTCAACATAGATGGTCTGACCAGTGATATAGTGTGATGCAGATGCAAAAAACAATACAGCCTCGCACACATCGGCATCGGTTCCATGACGCCCCATTGGAATTCGTTCTGTTGGTATCAGCGATGCATCAGATTCTGTTTCATCCCCAGGCTGAGCTATTGCGCCTGGGGCCACAATGTTAACACTGACTGTAGGGGCTAGACTGCGTGCCAGCGATAATGCGGCAGTGCGGGCAGCCGATTTGCTCATGTTGTAGGCAAGGCGATTGTTCCAAATCTCAACTGCGCCAAGTGATCCAAGAGATACTATGCGTCCAGTAGATCTGCGTTCACTGCAGAGCAACGCATACTGCTGTGCGAGTATCACCAGTGGCAAGGCATTGACGTTTATTGCG
This sequence comes from Patescibacteria group bacterium, assembly GCA_044238605.1. GTDB lineage: Bacteria > Bacteroidota > Ignavibacteria > Kapaibacteriales > Kapaibacteriaceae > UBA10438. The sequence goes on along the minus strand of JBIICY010000002.1, from coordinate 299,536 downwards.
TCTGCCACGTGATTGATCGATACGTCCACTGGGTGACGGCGGTCAGGGAATACGCCAGCGCAGACAACGAGAACATCTGGCGTTCCCAGTTCGGCAACAAGGTGTTGCCAGGATGCGACAAGGTCGGTTTCGTGCCGGACATCGCACTTGGACGCAGCGAATGCCCGTCCCATATCCGTGACTTCTCGCTCTAGCGTGCTCGCCTGCTCTGATGAAGTGAAGTAGGTGATGCCTACATCGTATCCACTGGCTGCAAGCTGCAAGGATATCGAACGGCCAAGGCGCCTTGCGCCCCCTATCACTATCGCTACCGGCATGACGGGTCTTCCATTGGCAGAAGATGCTGCGTAACGGCAACTGCACCTGCTGTAGTCTGAGCAACTAAGGGAGCATCGACGTGCGCATGTTCTCCGCGCACATAGCCAAGGGCAAGCCAAGATGTGCCATCACACGAAGGCGTGACGCTTGTTACAACACCGATGTCTGATGATTCTGCAAAGAGTCTATCACCAGGAGTTAGCTTCTGGGAGCACGCCAGCCCCATCACACGTTGTTTCACCTTGTTATAGCTGTCGAGACGGGCAATGACCTCTTGTCCGATGTAGCATCCCTTTGCAAAGGAGGTGTAGTGTAGCAGGCCAGCTTCCAACGGATTAAATGCATCTGTCCACTCATGTCCGTGTTTGCCAAGTCCTGCAGTTACTCGCAGATACTCATAGTTTGAATCCGTCAGCTCTGGAACAAGCTCTGCATTTGCGGCAAGAGTTGTTCTCAGCTCGCTGGTGAAGTCTGCTGATCCAATAACCCAATAGGACATTTCGCATACTGATGGCTGCCGCGTGATGATTGCATCAGACGAACCTGTGTTAATGGCGCACCATTGATCGATGGCAAAGGTGCTGCACTCGCACTGCAGCATTTGTTCCAGGACCTCGGCCGAGCGTGGTCCGCAGAATTCCAGAACATCATACTGTGAACTCACATCGCTGATCTTTACATCATCCATGATGATGTACTTTCTAAGCCAGGTTGTTATCGCAGTGGAATACCCAGGTGAGCACAGCAAGTACGATTCATGCTCGCCTTGCAGCACAGCCAGAACGTCGATGATTCGTGCTTTGTCGGTAACAAGCACCGTATGCTTTCCATGGCCTGGCTTTAGTCCTGTAAGGTCATTCGTGGAAAGCCGATGAAGCAGGTCTACGCGGTCCGAGCCCGACAGCTTGAGAATCGTGGTAGATGAACGATGGTGCCAAGCCGAAGAAATTCGTGCTGTAGCGACCGATGCCGGAGAAATTTGTGATGTTTGCATTGCTGGTGTAATTGAGAGTTCAAACCTACGAAAAGCGTTGCATGAGGTTGATGATAGTTTTACTCATTCTTGTTCAGCTTGCTGCTGTGCAGGCGCAAGAACGTGTTCCATGCAGAGTGCGGTTCCGTGATAAGGGGCCAGAAGCATTTGTACCCGGCACAACACTGTATGAACGTACCCTGGCAACATATCATCCGCGGGCTCTTGAACGGCGCAAGTCTGTTGGTTTTGACCCGCTGCTCAACACGGAGGACCAGCCATTGCATGCCCCCTATACGGAGGCTGTCGCTGCTGTGAGCGATTCACTGCTGGCAGAGCTGGTATGGTTGAATGCCGTCATTGTTGGACTTACGTCTGATGAGCAGAAAACAGTTGCCGCCCTGCCGTTTGTTGCTCAGGTGATCCCGACCAGCAGTGTTTCGTATACTCTTGCTCGTGATGTCGATTGTTATCCCAGCCGCTATGGTTTCTCCAGTCAGCAGCTCTCGGTTATCAATGTGCAGCAGCTGCATGATGCCGGCATTTACGGAGAGGGTGCTCGCATCGGTATCATCGATAACGGGTTTCGCTGGCGTAAAATGTCGACGCTTCGGCATGCCAATGTGGAAGCGGAGTACGATTTCATCTTTCGCGACACCGTTACGTCTAATGATAGCTTCGACGTGGAACCGCAGGACGCGCACGGTAGTATGATCTTCTCAGTCGTTGGGGCGTGGAGTCATGACACAATCACGGGAGTTGCCCCCTTTGCCACCTATTTGTTGGCAAAGTCCGAAGACATGCGGTATGAACGACGTATTGAGGAAGAGCTGTTTGTTGCAGCCTTGCACTGGTTAGAACGCAGCGGTGCAGATGTTTCGTCGTCGTCGCTGGGGTATTTCTACTTTGATCTCCCAGATGAATCGACTCCATACGAGCTGCTCGACGGCAAGACAACGTTTGCAGCGCGAGCCATCAACCTTGCCTCACAGCGAGGTATGCTCTGCGTTACTGCCGCTGGTAATTATGGGCGTTCCCGTGCGTTGATTACCCCGGCAGATGCAGATAGCGCAATCACTGTTGGTGCCATGGCTCTCAATGCAGATACACTATGGGCATACTCGAGTAAGGGGCCTACAGCAGATGGAAGAATAAAGCCAGATATCACTGCACAGGGTATGGCAGTGTACTGTCAGATCCCAGCAGGTAACATCGTGCGATCGTCTGGCACGTCTCTTTCAACCCCGATCGTTGCCGGACAGCTTGGTGTTCTGCGTGGTCTCTATCCCGATCTCGCACTGCATCAGCTTCGAGATGCACTTTATGCTAACTCAATGTTCCCCATTGAACGTGATAGTGGTATGGGGCACGGAGTGGCTAGTACTGTTGCAGCAGCGAAGTATCTAGGCCCTGGGATTGGACGTCCAAACATTGTGCAGGTGCCGCCAGCAACGGGAGCGTTTGTTCCAGTGTTCTGCTCAAATCCTGTCCGACTAGAAGTTATCGTGCGCAACCGCGCCACAATGGCTCAGTGGACGCTTACGGCAACACCAATCGAGTCTCCGTGGCACTTTGTTTCGTTTCCTGATGAGGTGTTTACTGGCGGCGACACGCTTGATATTCGCCTAGTTGCCACCGACAGTGTGCTTGGACGTGTTCGTGCATTTCCGCACGATCAGTCTACCTTTCCGGTTGTCCGCAACATGATCGATCTGGCATGCGGGGTAAAGCTACCAACGTCGATAACCAGTGTAACGTCTGGTCCAGAGGGGCTTACGTCAGGATTTGTGGTCCGTAATCAGCCCCTACCGGCCTACACGCGAACCTTTAGTTGCCATACTCCCGAGTGGGCTGGCGTTAGGCCTTCGGTTCGAGTTACCTCCCTGGACGGACGCGAGATTGCCATCTCAGCAGAACACGAGGCGGGCACAGTGCACGTCAATACCGCCACTCCGATGCCGAGTGGTCTGTACGTTGTTACGATTGCCTCGGGCGCTCATGTAGCCTCTATACCTCTCGTTGTGCACTAACCTATGTCTACAAGACCCCGTCACTCTTTGTCGTTCCTGCTATCGCACTACAAGCCCCATGCATGGAAAATGATCCTTGCCTTGGTGTTTATGATACCAAGCAGTGGTATCAGCCTTGTGTTTCCGGCGATGACCGGGACGATTATCGATCAGATACTTACAACGAACGATCCAACTGCCCTCTACCAGACGGGAGGTTTGTTTCTCGGACTCCTCACAGTGCAGGCCGTTCTTGGCTACATCGTGTCGATTACCATGTCGAGAACAACTGAAAGCGTTATTGCTTCGCTGCGCTCAAATCTCTTTCAGCATATTGTAAAACTACCGCTTGCCACCCTCTCGAAACACCGCATTGGTGAGCTCTCGAGTAGGATCTCCAGCGATCTGACGCAGATCCAGGAGACATTCTCATTTTCGCTGCTGCAGTTGATACGCCAGTCGATCTTTCTTATCGGCTCTATCGTTCTTATCCTCACACGAAGTGTGCAGCTAACCATCCCCATTCTTGTTGGAATGCCGTTGATCGTTGCTGCTGCCGTGCTAATCGGGCGCAGACTGCGGTCGCTGTCGACAAAAACACAGGACGCTCTAGCTCATACCTCCACGATCGTTGAGGAAACTCTGCAAAGTTTGCCATCGGTAAAGTCCTACGTGCAGGAACAGCACGAGATAGAGCGGTATACAACAGCGCTATCACAAAACGTCGCTCTTGCGATAAAAGGTGCACGATTGCGGGCGCTGTTCGTAACGTTTATCATCTTTACAATCTTTGGCGGAATTGCTGCTGTGATTCTGTATGGGGCTCGTCTGGTGCAGGCCGGCGATGTTTCCATGGGAGAGCTGCTATCATTTCTGATGTATGCGATGTTTGTCGGCGGAGCACTGGGATCATTCGCCGAGCTCTTTGGACAGATCCAGAAATCGTTGGGCGCAGCTGTGCGCATCAGGGAGTTGATGGAAGAGGATCGTGAGCATGTCGGTGAAGCATCCGCGCAGGTTTCCTTGCGTGGCATAGAACTGCACAACGTGTCGTTTGCATACACAGACCGGCAGGACCGGTTGGCGGTTGAGGGTCTTTCATTACGCATTGAACCCGGCCAGCGTATCGCATTTATCGGCGAAAGCGGCTCAGGTAAATCAACTACTGCGTCATTGATCCAACGATTATACGAGCCGCATTCGGGTGAGATCTACTATGATGCAAAGCCGGCCTCCGAGTATTCGCTAGCACAGATCCGACGCAACATTGGAGTTGTACCTCAGGATATCGTCCTGTTTGGCGGCACCATTGAAGAGAACATCCGCTACGGTCTGCCAGACGCAACGTTCGAGCAAGTTCGTGCCGCTGCACAGGGCGCAAATGCCCTGCAGTTTATCGAAGAATTCCCCGATGGTTTTTCAACTCTTGTGGGCGAGCGTGGAATGAAGCTTAGTGGAGGTCAGCGGCAGCGCGTAGCGATTGCTCGAGCGCTGCTCAAAAATCCGCCAATCCTGCTCCTCGATGAAGCAACCAGCTCCTTAGATGCTGAAAGCGAGCATTTGATCCAGGATGCGTTAGAACGACTCATGCAAAATAGGACGTCGGTAATCATCGCCCATCGCTTGAGCACAGTTCGCACATGTGACGTGATCTACGTGTTCTCCCACGGTCAGATCATCGAATCAGGTTCGCACGAATCACTCTTGGAAAAGGACGGTTTGTATCGCAGATGGTGCGATTTACAATTCATTCGATAAATGGTTTTGCAATTGCGCGATATACCTCTATATTTGCACTCCGTTTTCTACGTGAAACGGGCCCATAGCTCAGCTGGGAGAGCGCTTCAATGGCATTGAAGAGGTCAGCGGTTCGATCCCGCTTGGGTCCACCAGCGTAACGGTTACGGGATCGTAGCTCAGCTTGGTTAGAGCGCCGCCCTGTCAAGGCGGAGGTCGCGGGTTCGAGCCCCGTCGGTCCCGCTCCCGAACAACAAACGTCCGATTGCAATATGCAGTCGGACGTTTTTTTTGATAGTGCCCCTTTATTCGCCAGCGCCTTTGAATTTGTCGTCGTCGTCTGCAAACAAAATGTTGAACGACGTCATCGTTCCGTAAATGCGGGTGATGTATCCCTGCAGCTTTACTTTTTCTGCTACGCTTAGGCTGCTGTTCGCATTTACCTGTTGCTCGAGCACACGCAGATTATCGCGCATCATCACGATCTTCTGCATGAAGCGTTCTATAGACATTTCATGCTGCTTCAATGAGTCATCAGCAGGTTTAAAAATCATCGTGCCATGCTGCCACTTGGTGGCAAGGGGCGCATTGTGACGCTTTTCGAGCGCATCGGCAACCATAGTTGCCAGCAGTTTCATTTCTTGATAATCCATTGTTCCACCTTGTAATCAGTAATCAGTAACCAGTAACCAGTCCCTCGTCCCCAGTCCCTAGTCCCTATCACCCTCGTCTATACAACTGCTTCTCATCAATGTAATCCCTTACTGCTTTGACGGTCTGGTAGTTAATACTCTTGCCGTCTGCAACGCGGTTGCGGATGTCTGTTGACGAGATCTCTAGCAGTGGGGCGTGTATCCACATCGGTGAGCGTCCATCGATTGTGAGTTGTTCTGTCATACGTTGTTCCTGTTCTGGGGTAAGCAGAAACGGTCTGCGTACGATGCAGAGCTGAGCAATGCGACAGATATCCTGCCAGTCTTTCCAGCGCACAAACTCAATGGCTTGATCGCTACCAATAAGCAAGTGGAGCACTGCCCCGGGGTTCTCTGCAGCGATCGAACGTAGCGTGTCGATTGTGTAGGAAACACCCTGTCTGTCGACTTCCAGGGGGCTTACATGGAACATTGGATGCTGCTCGGTTGCCAGAGAAACCATTGCAACGCGATCCTCTGGTGATGCAAGACCCTTGTCGCCTATCTTGAACGGCGACTGAAAAGCCGGCACGAAAAAACAAGCATCAAGATGAAGCTGATCAACAAATCTGTCTGCGATGATCAGATGGGCGATGTGGATCGGATTGAATGATCCACCGATGATACCAATACGTTTTGGTGGTTGTGACATACAGGGAGAATGTATCTCAGAGTAAAAGGAGCAAAGAAACAGCCATCACGGCCATTCCTGCTACGAGCCCGTAAATGCTTAGGTGATGTTCGCCATATTCCCGGGCAGCAGGCAGAAGTTCATCGATCGAGATGAAGACCATGATGCCGGCAACAAGACCAAAGACAACCCCCATAACAACTGGACTCATGAACGGTAGCAGAACGAGGTAACCAATAACGGCCCCTACAGGTTCAGCTAGGCCAGACAAAAACGAATACAAAAAGGCTTTTTTGCGATCCTGCGTAGCGTAATACACCGGTACGCTTACGGCAATGCCCTCGGGGATGTTGTGGATTGCAATGGCAACTGCAATGGCCAGACCTAGACTAGGATCTTCAAGCGCACTGACAAACGTTGCTAGGCCTTCAGGGAAGTTGTGAATACCGATCGCCAAAGCCGTCATGATTCCAACGCGCAGAAGTTTATTGCTGCGTTTAAACTCTTCCTGCTTCGATGTGTCATCGAGAGCTTCGACAGTGATATTCTCGTGGGGATTCTCGTGACTTGGTACAAGCTTGTCGATGATGGCGATCAGCGCAATCCCTGCAAAGAATGAAAGCACGGCGTACCAGCGTCCACCTTGAACCCCATAGACCTTTGTGAGCGCCGTTGTGCTCTTGGCAAGTATCTCGACAAACGAGACGTAGATCATCACCCCTGCTGAGAAGCCGAGTGATATGGAGAGAAACTTCGTTGATGTTTTCTTTGCAAAAAAGGCCATCGCCGAGCCGACGCCTGTGGCAAGTCCTGCCAGCAGTGTCAAAGCAAAGGCGTACCCCAATGCATGAAAATCCATTAAGCGTTTGTTGTAACCAGCGTCGAGGCAGTAGCCCTACGCCCATGAACCACATTTAGTGAAACAAACGAACGGTTCTGCTTAACACGCGCTTCAAACTCGTCGCGGAATTTCTCAATGAAGCCCTTTACCGGCCAGGCAGCGGCATCGCCAAGAGCACAGATCGTGTTGCCTTCAATGTTCGACGCAACACTGTAGAGAAGATCGATGTCTGAGCTTGTTGCATCGCCATGGTCGAGACGGTGGAGGACCTTTTCCATCCAGCCACAGCCTTCGCGGCATGGCGTGCATTGTCCGCATGATTCGTGGTGGTAGAACCGCGCAATACGAAGTGTAACGGCTACGATGTCCGTGTCTTCATCCATCACCATGATGCCCGCAGTTCCGATGTGCGTTCCGATCTTCTTGAGGTACTCCTCATCCATACAGACGCCCTCGAGTTCGTCCCCACGCAGAGGGGGCATAGACGAACCGCCAGGAATAACTGCTTTGACCTTCTTATTTCCAGGAACACCACCGCAGATGTTGTGGATGATGTCTGTAAGTTTTGTTCCAGTTGGCAGCTCGTATACGCCAGGCTTGTTAACGTGTCCGCTTACACCATAGAGCAGCGTACCGGAGTGTCCCGGCGCACCGATCGCCGCAAATGCGTCTGCACCCATCGTGAGAATTGCCGGCACAGTAGCAAGCGTCTCAACATTGTTGATCGTTGTGGGCATACCCCACAGCCCCTTGTTTGCTGGGAACGGTGGCTTGTAGCGTGGGTAGGCTCGATCTCCTTCAAGTGAATTCATCAGCGATGTTTCTTCACCACAGATGTAGGCACCGGCGCCCTTGTGTACAACGATGTCGATCGAGTAGTCACCACCAAATGTCTTCTTCATCGCATCGCCAATAAGCCCCTTGGCATAGGCCTCGTCTACTGCGTCCTGCATCAGATCTACCCACTTGTGGTATTCACCGCGGATGTAGATAAACGCCGTCTTGATGCCCATGGCATATCCGGCGATCATGATGCCTTCGATCAAGCCGTGCGGATTGTACTCGAAGATCTGACGGTCCTTGAACGATCCTGGCTCCGATTCATCGCCATTGATGGCAAGGTACTTCGGTTTTTCATTGCCCTTCGGCATGAACGACCACTTTAAACCAGTCGGAAAACATGCGCCGCCGCGGCCACGCAGACCTGATTTCTTGACCTCGTCGATGACAGCATCTGGCGACATGCTGATGGCTTTTTTATAAGCCCCATAGCCACCATTGGCCATAAAGACGTCTGCCTTGTGGAGATCCTTGATCTGAGGAAGTACGATATGTGGTGCCGAATACATGAAGTGTCCTTCGTGAAATGCGTTCGTTGAGACAGGCAAATATAACTGCGAAACGTTAGTCGCAGGACTCAATAACAACGGCCAATCCTTGGCCTACTCCGATGCACAGTGCGGCAGCTCCGTAACGAAGGCCCCTGCGACGCATTTCGCGCGCAAGGTGACCCAATATGCGAGCTCCGCTCACGCCTAGGGGATGTCCGATAGCAATAGCTCCCCCATTGACGTTCACCTTGTTCATATCGAGGTTGAGCTCGCGGATGCAGGCAAGGCTCTGCGCAGCAAAGGCCTCGTTGATTTCAACCAGATCAAGATCGTTCACTCCAATTCCAGCGCGCTTGCAGGCAAGCTGAATTGCGCCAACGGGGCCAATTCCCATGATGCGTGGGTCAACGCCAACAGCGCCACTGCTTAGGATCTTTGCGATTGCATGCTTGCGCAGATCTGCACGGTCGGTAATGACCTGTTCACTTGCAAGTAGCATTGCGGCAGCTCCATCGTTGAGCGAGGAGGAGTTACCCGCTGTTACAGAACCGCCCTTTCGAAAAGCCGCCTTGAGAGTTGCCATGCTCTCGAGTGAAGCATCAGCCCGCGGCTGCTCATCGTGTGCCACAACTACCGGATCTGCTTTGCGCGATGGTATTACGTACGGAATGATTTCATCTGACAACACTCCGCTCGTGCGGGCTGCTGCTGCACGCTGATGTGATTGCAGGGCAAAGGCGTCCTGATCTTCCCGTGAGATGCCCCAACGCTCAGCAATGTTCTCAGCCGTTTCACCCATTGCTTCAAGAGGAAACATTGCCTCCATGGCAGAATTCGGATATCTCCACCCAAGCGCAGTGTCGTACACTGTGAGGTTGCCGAACATTGCTTTACCCGAGACATTCTTGGGCATGCTGTAGGGGGCACGCGACATACTCTCCACCCCACCGGCGATGATCAGATTTGCCTCGTTGGCACGGATGGCCCGCATTCCCTGAATCACGGCCTCGAGCGAGGATGCGCAAAGGCGGTTAACGGTAACCGCGGGAACGGTCTGAGGAAGCCCACCGAGCAGCACTGCCATGCGGGCAACGTTGCGATTGTCTTCCCCTGCCTGGTTGGCGCAGCCAAGAATTACATCATCAACACCTGCCGGGTCGATACCAGTTCGCTCAACAAGTGCACGGAGCACATTGCCTGCCATGTCATCCGGACGCACAGAGCTTAGGGCTCCACCATACTTGCCAACAGCCGTGCGGATCGGATCAAGGATATACGTCATGCTTTACCTGTCTGTCTCATGTTGGTTTAGAGTGCTGCTACGTTCTTCGTGAGTTTGTCTAACGCATCGGACCAGTCACGAAGTTTCTGGCGTTCTACCTCGACCACTTCTGGTTTGGCATTTTGAACAAATGATGCATTGCCAAGTTTCTTTTCGACGCCTGCAATAGCTCCCTGAAGTCTCGTGATCTCTTTTTGCATTCGAGCTCGTTCTTTCTCCAGGTCTACCTTTCCGGCAACAACCATAAAGATCTCATTTCCGCGGACCACGTCGGCAACAGACCCCTCAGGCTTGTGAGCATCAGATGCGATCGTCAGCGATGCACAGCGTGCAAGCGATGAGATGATCGAATGTTGCTCGGTGAAGAAGTCAACATGCTCAGGTTCCACACGCATAACGACGTCGAGACGCTCGCTTGGAGGGATGCCCATTTCGGCGCGCTGACGCCTCATTGCCTCAACAACAAGCTGCAGTGTTTCAAAGCGCTGTTCGGTTGCTGGTTCGATATGTGATTTATTGGAAGCAGGTGCCTGCTGTACAGAGATCGATTCATCAGTTGGGTGACCGTACAACCCATGCCAGAGTTCTTCAGTCAAAAATGGCATTACCGGGTGGAGGAGCTTCAATGTGCCGTCGATGATGTCGAATGCACCTGCGAGTATTGCTCGCTTTTCGGCATCTGACCCTGCCGTGGCAGATTGTACTTTTACGATTTCGACATACCAGTCGCAGAAATCCCGCCAGATAAAATCATACAGACACTTGGCGTATTCAGTGATGCGGTAGTGCTCGAGGTGCTGACGAGCTGTTGCGACGGTGCTGGCATAGCGAGAACGAATCCATCTGTCTGCAGTAGATAGTTGGTAGTCACCGCTTGCTGCAACATCTGATGGAATTTCCTGCTCTTTCATCTGCAGGAATCGGCAGACGTTCCAGACCTTGTTTGCAAAGTTGCGCCCAAGCTCCATGGATGGAATGTCTTGCGTCTTTTCATCGATATCTAAACGCACATCCGATCCGAGTGGCGCCAGATAGATCATTGTAAATCTGATCGCATCAGAGCCGTACTGATTGATGATGTTGAGTGGATCGGGCGAATTACCCAATGACTTCGAAAGCTTACGTCCCTTGGCGTCTCGAATGATCGACGTAAAGTACACGTCCTTGAACGGCACGGTTCCTCGGAACTTTACCGTGGCCATGATCATACGGGCAACCCAGAAGAAGATGATGTCGGGTCCGGTTACCAGCAAATTCGATGGCAGGTAGTATGCAAGCTGCTTCTGTGTTGCTTCGTCATGATCAGCAAATGGTCCTCTCCAGCCCATCGTCGTCATTGGCCAGAGCCATGATGAAAACCATGTGTCGAGGACGTCCGGATCCTGCCGAAGTTCTACCGTTGTGTCTATGCCCAGTTGTCTGCGTGCATCTTCCTCGTTACGGGCAGCTACAACGCGTCCGTCGCCACAGTAATAGACCGGAATGCGATGACCCCACCAGAGCTGACGCGATATGCACCAGTCTCGGATGTTCGTCATCCAGTGCTCATAGGTTCGTATCCAATGCTCGGGATAGAACTTGATATCACCCCGCAGAACAACCTCGAGAGCAGGCTTGGCAAGGGGCTCCATCTTTACGAACCACTGATCACTGAGATATGGTTCTACGGCTTCCCCACCGCGCTCACTAAAGCCGACGTTGTGGGTGTAATCTTCTTTCTTTTCAAGGAGTTCAGTCGCTTCAAGTGCAGCAACAACTTTACGTCGTGCTACAAACCTGTCAAGCCCCTTGAACTCACCAGCTAGGTCGTTGAGTGATGCATCTGCATTTATGCACGACGGCATTTCGAGTCCGTGGCGGAGTCCGATCTCAAAGTCGTTGGGGTCGTGTGCCGGCGTAATCTTAACACACCCCGTTCCAAACGTCGGGTCTGCATAGTCATCAGCGATGATCGGCACGTGCTGTCCGGAGAGAGGAACGATAACGTTCGATCCGATTAGATGCCTGTAGCGTTCGTCGTTTGGATTTACGGCCACCGCAACGTCAGCAAAGATGGTCTCAGGACGAACAGTAGCTACAAGAAGCGCCCCAGAGCCATCTGCGAGGTTGTACCGAAGTGTATAAATGTGCTCTTTGACCTCCTTGAAGATCACTTCTTCGTCACTAAGGGCACTTTGAGCAACAGGAGACCAGTTAATGATGCGCTTGCCGCGGTAGATCAGGCCCTCGTTATAGAGCTGAATGAAAACATCTCGGACTGCCTCGCTTGCACTCTCGTCCATGGTAAAGAGCGTTCTGTTCCAGTCGGCTGAGACCCCGAGCGTGCGCAACTGCTGAAGGATGATGCCACCGTAACGCTCCTTCCATTGCCAAACGCGGTCGATAAACGCCTCGCGGCCGAGGTCATACCGAGATTTACCTTCCGTCTTGAGCTCCTGCTCAACCTTGGTCTGGGTGGCAATGCCTGCATGATCAATGCCCGGAAACCAGCAGGATTCCTGGCCGTTCTGCCGGGCCCAGCGCACGTAGATATCCTGGATGGTATTGTTCAGGACGTGCCCAAAATGCAGTATCCCCGTTACATTCGGGGGCGGCATCAAAATTGAATACGGTGTCTTCTCGGAGGGGGCCGACGCATAAATACCCAGGTTTTGCCACTGCTGATACCAATGCGACTCTACGGAAGAGGGAGAATAGGCTTTTTCTAATGGTGTTGACATTCTGCAAAGATAACTGACCAAGAGCTGTATATGTTCGTACGTTAAACAATCGTGTGATGTCTGATGACGAATTAGCAGTTATATTTGGGCTACCCGTATAGCAATTACAGAAGAGGAGTTTCCTATGACGAAGAAGTTCACGGCCGGCATGCCGATAGCTTTTCTCGGTATAGCCCTTGTGCTTGCATCCTGCACGTGCAAGATCAAAGAAGAGCAGATGTCACAAATTCGTCAGCTGCGCACCGAAGACAAGCAGACGGCCGCCGATATTCAAAAGGCTGAAGCTGAAAAGTCTCGTGTTGATAAAGAGCTGGCATCACGTCAGGGCGACGTTCGCCAGTGCAATCAGCGGCTTTCGTTTGTTCAGCAAAAGAAGTCACAGTGGCCAAATGTGTTCCAGGACTGGGATCCAAACGCACCTGAGCCAGCTGCTGCAGAGCCTGCAACAACTCAACCAAAGAAGAAGTAATTACTGCCACAAGGAGAACACCAATGAAAACATTGCTTGCACTCGCTCTGTTCTGTGGCATGATGCTTCCAGCTCTTGCTCAGGACGACGTACCACCGCCGCCGATCACGAAGGCAGACGAACTGCTCACGTGTGACGAGGCCGAAGCCCGCATCAAGCAGATGAAGGGCGATGTAGACGCCGCAAAGAAGAAACTCGGATCGGTCAAGTCTGACGTTTCAAAGTCAGAGTCTGACCTTGCCAATGCGGTAAACGCACTGAAAAAGTGCAACGACGAAATCTATGCACTTGTCGGTGCAACCGAAGCCGATGTGAATGCCTATCGCCAGCGCGTTGGTCAGCTTGAAGGCAAGGTACGCGAAATGCAGCGCATGAGCGATGATGCCCTAGCAGACCGTCAGGACGATGTTAAGGGGCTTCGCAGCACGCTGAATGAACTTGCTCGCATGCAGATGGCGATGATTCCTGAGTTTTACGAGCGTCTTACTGGCCTAAACCGCGACATCAAGGGCCTCTACCGTGAAAAGCGGATCAAGGGTTACACAGTTGGAACATGGGCAGAGAATCGTGACTGTCTGTGGAACATCGCTGGACGCACAGAGATCTATGCCGATCCGTTCCAATGGCCAAAGATTTGGCAGGCCAACACCGATAAGATCAAAAACCCAGATGTTATTCAGCCAGGCTGGGTGCTTTCTGTGCCCCCTGCCGGTCCGAAGACTTCGGAGGAAATGAAGGCAGAGCGTAAGTATTATCGTAACAAGCGCGCAGCGCAGGAAAGTGTCGAAGCTGGTGCAGCCAACACAGGCACCACGAAGTAAGCACTGCCGTCTGAAATAGGTCAACAACACGGGCTAACCTTTCCATGGTTGGCCCGTTGTATTTTACGCATCCACGAATAATAGACATGTGAGAGTGCATGCACATCATTGAGAAAAAGATCAAGCTCACAGACATCGATCTGCATGAACTGCTTGGTCCGTATGAAACACACTTACAACTGATTGAGAATAAGTTCGACTCTTCGATCACGGTCCGAGGAGATCAAGTAATTCTGCGCGGGGAAACTGCCGAGGTGCGTAAGATCGAGCAGATCTTTCTTGAGTTGATCCATACCATTAAACGTACTGGACGCCTGGCCCTATCGGACGTTGCAATGATCGTTGACCTCGTAGACGGAGGCCGTGCAGCTGGTGCGCCCCCTAGCTCTATGTCATCGGAGGAGCTAGACTCAGTGATTCTATGGGGCAAGCGCGAGATGATCCGTGCCCGTACGCCGCGTCAACTTGAGTACTACAAGAAGGTTCGTCAAAATGACCTCGTGTTCTGTATCGGCCCCGCTGGTACGGGAAAGACCTACCTTGCTGTAGCAATGGCAGTAGCTGCATTGCGTGCTAACGAGGTGACGCGCATTATCCTGTCTCGTCCTGCTGTGGAAGCCGGTGAGTCGCTGGGATTTCTTCCTGGCGATATTTCAGAAAAGGTTGATCCGTACTTGCGTCCCCTTCTCGATGCCCTAAGTGACATGGTAACGCCAGACAAGCTCAAGAGCATGCTTGAAAAACGCATTGTTGAAATCGTGCCCCTTGCATATATGCGCGGCCGAACGTTGAACACATCATTCATTATCCTCGACGAAGCACAGAACGCTACCAAGACCCAGATGAAGATGTTTCTTACACGTTTGGGTCGTAACTCAAAAGCGATCGTTACTGGCGATTCAACCCAGGTAGACTTGCCGAAGAAGGTAGACTCTGGTCTGCTGGATGTATTCCGCCTGTTTCAGGGAATCAAGGGCATCGAGTTTGTTGAGTTTGAGAAGTCTGACGTAGTTCGTCACAGGCTTGTAGCCGAGATCGTTGAGGCGTACGAGAGAGATGCTAACCGTGGGAAACAGGAAGGTCTGCCCCAGCAAGCATGACAGAACTTTTTGAAATCGGATTTCTCTCTATTACATGGGCCGACGTCATCGACGTATGCCTGATAGCCGCGCTGTTCTTTGTCTTGTACAGAACACTCCGGGATACGCTAGCACTTCAGGTGCTTGTTATCCTTGCCATTCTTCTCGTGCTGAGTTTTATTACCGATGCGCTCGGAATGAAGACCAGCAACTGGATCTTGCGTCGCATCGGAGATGTAGGACTGATTGCCTTTGTTGTGCTGTTTCAGCCAGAGCTGCGCCGCATTGTGCTCCTGCTAACACAGACTCCGGTTTTTAAGTTGTTTATGCGGTCGAACTCGTCAGAGGTGATTCAGCCTGTGATCGATGCTGTAATGGAACTCACGACGAAGCATATCGGTGCGCTTATCGTGTTTTCGAAAGCTGACCACGTTAAAGTTACGGTCGATACCGGCGTTGAACTCAATTCGGCAGTCTCTTCGGAACTATTGCTATCGATCTTCAATCCACGGTCGCCTCTGCACGATGGCGCAGTGGTGCTTGACGGACCGCGCTTGGTGGCAGCACGGTGCGTCCTTCCATTGAGTGGCACGCAAAAACTTGGATCACGTACACTCGGCACGCGTCACCGTGCAGGTCTTGGTCTGTCGGAGCAGGCCGACGCGTTGGTGTTGATAGTTTCTGAAGAGCGTGGCACTGCAAGTTTGGCGTACAGTGGCGAAATTGAGCTCGATATCCCACTGAACATTTTGGCCGATACGCTTCAGCGCAGATTGGCCATGGTTGCTCAAGCCTAGCTGTACCTATGTCATCTCGTCCTGTCCGTCAGTTTTCACCCTTCGAACTTCAACGTCAACAGCTGGTCAGTGTGCTCGCATCACGCGGAATTGCAGATGCGCGTGTTCTGCAGGCAATTGGCAGTATACCGCGCGAGGAGTTTATTCCTCCGGCTCTTTACACGCGTGCCTACGAAGATTCAGCCTTACCGATTGATAACCGTCAGACGATTTCCCAGCCGTATACGGTGGCTCTCATGACGCAATTGCTTGGTGTTCGACCCGGTGTTAAGATCCTTGAGATTGGAACCGGCAGCGGATATCAGGCTGCGGTGCTTGCGGTACTAGGAGCACAGGTGGTCTCGATAGAACGTCATGCGCTGCTCTCACAAAAGGCCCGCACGGTCCTGCAGAGACTTGGCTTTCATGTAACATGCCGAATCGGCGATGGCACGATCGGATACCGCGAGGGTGGTCCCTACGATGGCATCATCATTACTGCGGGCGCTCCAGATGTTCCCGAACCACTAGCCAGGCAGCTTGCGATTGGCGGCAAAATGATCGTACCGATCGGGTCTCTCGAAGAACAGCGTTTATACACGGTTGTGCGCACGGGCGATGAAGCATGGAAGGCCGAAGATGTTGGTCCGGCCAAGTTCGTTCCTTTGATTGGAAGATCTGGGTGGGATGAATAGTCCGTCTCGTGATCGTCAGAAGATCATCGTGATCGCTGGTGCAACGGCTTCCGGCAAATCAGACATTGCGATGAGTTTGGCCAATCAATTGCCGATTGAGATCGTATGTGCCGATGCACGTACGGTTTATCGCGGTCTTTCGATAGGAACAGCTAAACCTTCAGTGGAAGATCAAACATCGGTTCCCCACCATTGTATTGATATACTCGATCCTGATCAGATATACACTGCGAGCACGTTTTCCGAAGATGCACGCATCGCGCTCGCTAACCTTCAGGAAGGTGCAACAGGCGTAGTTGTAGGGGGCTCTGGATTTTACATCAAGGCTCTGATCGATGGTCTCTCGCAAGGCATTGTTGATGTGCCTGAGGAGATTCGTTTGGCTCTCGCTAACGAGTTCGAATCCCGCGGTAAGGATGAGATGTATGATGAATTGATGAACATCGACGCTCGTGCCGCGGAATTGTATGCAGATAAGAATCCACGCAGGGTGCAGCGTGCACTTGAATATTACAGAGCCACGGGAGACCTATTCTCCTCAACATGGGATAAGCCCCGTTGCGCAAGCGAGTTCGATGTAGTCTTTGTTGCCGTTCAACGTGAACGTGACGAACTTCGACAACGAATCGCAGATCGCTGCTCTATGATGTGGAACAAAGGCTTGCTGCGAGAAACCGAGCAGCTTCTTGAGTCTGGCATTCCGGTCAATGCACAGTCACTTCAGACAGTTGGCTACAAACAAGCACTCGATGTGCTTTGGGGTAGGTCAGATATTGCAGCAGCACAGCAGGAGATGATCACTGCAACATGGCAGTATGCGAAACGTCAGCTCACATGGTTCCGAAAAGACACACGATACACATGGATCTCTGGATCTGCTGAACAGTGTGTAAACGATATATTGCAGAAGCATCATGAAAGGTAGAGACTTGACGTTAGGAAGACGCATTGCCGGTGTCATCGGACTCATAACACTGTTTGTTCAGGCGCATGCAGCAGCGCTGCCTGCAGCCGATTCGTTGCACGCATTGCAGGATCTGCGCATGCGGCTTGACAAACTCTACACGAGCCCGCCATACCGCACTTCGGCTGTGAGTGCCAAAGTGATTTCTCTGCGCACGGGTGAGGTGTTGTATGAGCGTAACGCAGACAAGCCGCTAACGCCTGCATCAACAACGAAGCTTTTTTCAACTGCTACTCTCTATGCTATGCGTGGGGGTGGTGCTGATCTTATAACGGATGTCCGCACTGAAGGCACTGTGGATGCATCCGGCATCCTTGATGGCGATCTGTTTCTTGTTGGCTGTGGAGATGCACTACTAACGATCACAGATATAGACCGACTAGCAGAGCAGCTTGAGCGTCTTGGCATCAAGAAGATCACAGGCGGTGTCTATGGAGATGGCTATGTCTTCGACAACGACGTTCATCGTTCGTCATATTCTGGCGACAACGAGGATGTTGAGCCACTGCCACCGATTACGGCCCTGTCACTGCAACGGGGTGCAATAGCCATTACTGCAAGTGCGAGCCGGTCGGGTCAGGTGGTCCTCAACATGCAGCCGGCAAGCGATGGAATCGAGCTTGTGAATGCAGTACAGGTCAGTGCAGGCAAATCGCGATCTCGCATTGCAGCGCCTGCGAGACAGGTGCCGTCACGATCAAAGCCACGCAAGAAGGTTGGTAGAAGCGCACCTCGAACCAGAGGTCGTGCTGAAATACTCACGCCTGACTACGAGCGCATGGCACAGCAAGTAGGTGATGCGCCAAGATTGCGGCGCGGACGTTCATCTCGGAGAGTTATCCGATCCATCGCACGTCTCTCTGCGTCGTCGTCTGTTTTAGCAAATGGCATTCAGAGGATCGTGGTATCGGGAAGAATATCACCGGGCACAAGCACAACTGTATACGCGTCATCCAGCAAGCCGGCACTCATTGCCGCCGGCGCTCTACGGCAGCGTTTGCGCGGTCGAGGTATCGTGGTGCTTGGGCCAATAGGTGAGCGCGCGCATACATCAAAGAGTGCATCCATTGCCAGCGTGCGACGTCCGCTTGTAGAGCTTGCCTCGATCGTCAATAAAAAGAGTGACAACTACCTGGCCGAGCACGTGTTTAAAATGTGCGGCGCAGCAGCGGGTGCCCGCCCGTCAAATGCACGTTCATCCACACAATGTGTTGTAGGCGTTCTTGACTCGCTGCGGGTTCCTCGACTTGGATGTGTGCTCAACGACGGCAGCGGCCTTTCGCGACGCAATCAAACGTCTGCCTCAACGCAGGTGGCTCTGCTTCAGCGAATTGCTTCACAGCCATGGGCAGATGAGTACAAGGCTACACTGGCCGTTGCCGGTGCCGACGGCACGATTCGTAAGCGACTCATAGGCACGTTTGCAGCTAACAATGTCAATGCAAAGACCGGCACGCTGCGCAATGTGAGTGCGTTGTCGGGTTATGTAACTACACGCGATGGAGAGCCCCTTGCATTTGCATTGATCAGCAATGGCAACAGTGTTTCATCCTATAAGTACACTGAAGACATGGCAGCACTTGTTCTAGCATCATTCTCCCGAACGGGTGTTTCTGCAGCCACGTCGGCCGGAGAGATCAAGCTAAAGTAGTCGCAGCAACCTTGCGTGCTTCTGTGATAAGCTCATGGGCGAGTACTGAGCGATACCCTCTTGTTTGCTGCACGTTCTCCCCTGCACATGCATGAACGTAGGCTCCCAGTCTAGCAGCATCATACACGGCAAGTCCCTGTGCGGCAAATGAAGCAATGATTCCGGTCAGCACATCACCTGCTCCAGCTGTAGACATTGCCGGTGTTCCCCGTCGAAGATATGTTGTGTGTGTGCCGTTGGTTGTAACTGACGGGACGTTCTTGAGGTGCACAATACAGCCATTATCTCTTGCAAAGCGTTGTGCGTGCTCAGCGTACGAGGATTCGAGGTCTAAGCGTGGACGATCCAGCAGGCGCCCAAACTCCCCCATGTGTGGGGTGATGACCGTGTTGCCCCGCGGAAGTATGCCTGCCAAAGCCCGCAATGCATCTGCATCGATGATCACAGGAACGTCTGGATCGAGCCTTCCGATGCAGTAGGCTATCATTTCTACGGTTGCTGGATTCGAACCAAGACCAGGTCCGACTGCCACGGTTGTTGCGCGCGAGAGCACCTCGATCAGGTCATCTGCTGCCTCAGCGGAAATGGTGCCGTCAGGGTGAGATGCCACTTGGTGCGTAATGATCTCTCGGGGCGTAAGCGGATGCGTTGCCGGTGAGATGAGGTCAACGATACCAGCACCCAGAGCTATTGCGGCCTCTGCTGCCAGTGAAGGTGCTCCTCGCATACTGAGAGTGCCCCCGATAACGGCAACTCTTCCGTAGTCAAACTTTGAGCTTCGCGCTGAACGTGATGGCAGGTATGCAGTGATATCTGCGTGGCTGAGTTCAACGTTATGACACGTGGCATGCAGCACATCTGCCGGGATGCCAATGTCGATGACGTGAACGGTGCCGCACAAGGCCGGACCAGCTCCACAAATCATACCCGTTTTCGGTGCCTGCATGGTGATGGTGTGGTCGGCTTGAACAACATAAGCCCCGTGCTCGCCGGTGGTGGCTGTAAGCCCCGATGGAAGATCGATCGAAACGACCGGCACATTCGATTTTGTAATGACATCGATGAGTTCATGTGCTGGGCCTCTCAGGGGTAGCGTTGCACCCACGCCCAACACAGCATCGATAATGATATCGGCATCCAGAACATCGGTATCGCCAACGTTCACAGTTATCACAGAGGTTGGAAGACGGAGAAAGTTATCTGCGGCGCAGGGCTTAAGATCCTTTTCGTTACCGCCCCAGACAACACACACCTGGTAGTGAGCAGAGAGCATACGTGCTACACAGAATCCGTCTCCTCCGTTGTTTCCGTTGCCGCAGACAACAACGATTCTTTGAACGTGAGGGTAAGAACGCCCAACAAGATCCATAAAGGCTGCGTACACAGCACGTGCCGCCTGCTCCATGAGGTCTATTTCAGTTAGACCGTAATGTTGAACCATGTATTGGTCTATTGTGTTTACGTCGGCAGACGTCATTAATGCATTCATGCACGAGTATAGACGAATTCTGTGATTTCTGTTGCAGTTTTGTTCCCTGTTTATTCCCCCACTACAGCGTTGTTATGAAGCTCGCCCTATCAGTACTGCTCCTAATGCAGAGTGTCGTTTGTTCGGCACAGGATGTGTCAACGCCAAACGTTGAAGTCCGCCACGGCCATTTCGAATCTGCGTTTTCCAAACGAAACCAGACAACGTCCCTTGAGGAGAAACTCGAGCCCTTCTACCATGGAGTTGCAAGCGGTGACCCGACGGAACGTGCCGTAGTGATATGGACTCGTGTAACGCCTCGAAACGCAGACGCATCAGTTGATGTGCGCTGGGTTGTTGCTCTCGATACGGGGCTTACACAGGTTGTTATGCAGGGTGCAACAACAACAACTGCCGAGGCAGACTACACGGTCAAGGTTGATGTGCAGGGACTGCAGTCCAACACGACGTTCTACTACGCATTTCAGGCCTACAACAAGGTATCTCTCATTGGACGGACCCGCACCTTCCCGGCTTCTGGTGGAGATCAAGCGCGGTTTGCGGTGGTTTCCTGCTCGAATTACCCTGCAGGCTATTTCAATGCGTATGCCGCCATAGCCAAGCGCAATGACCTTGATGCAGTGCTGCATCTTGGCGACTATATCTACGAATACAGTGCTGATTCAACTTCGTATGCAGGTGGAACCGGCAAGCGACTAGGAAGAATGCACTCACCAAGTACGGAGATTGTATCGCTTGCCGATTATCGGGCTCGATACAGTCAGTATAGACTGGACCCAGATCTGCGCGCAATGCACCAGCAGCATCCGATGGTCCACATCTACGACGATCACGAATCAGCCAACGACAGCTATACAGATGGTGCCGAAAACCATCAGCCAACCGAAGGCGACTGGCAAGTTCGCAAGGGGCTGTCTCGGAAAGCCTGTGCTGAGTGGATGCCAACTCGGGAGAACGCAGACGGTAGTATCTACAGGTCGTTGCGGTATGGTAACCTCACAGATGTTGTTATGCTAGACACACGACTCGATGGTAGAGACAAGCAGATCGAGGATCTGGGAGAAGATGCGTCGGCTGCATCAAAAGAGGCATTGAACAATCCCAGTCGTAAGCTGATTTCGCAACAACAGTTCGACTGGCTTGTCTCAACATTAATTTTAAGTGAAGCTACTTGGCATGTCATTGGAAATCAGGTGTTGTTTACACAGTTCGATGTATCCCCTATTGACACGGCCTACATGTTCAAGGCCATTGGACCTGTCTACTCGGCGTTTTTACGTCCTCAGCTTCCAGCGCTGCAAGACCTTATTGAAAGCGCCTTCTATGGTGACGTCTGGAGCAATTATCCAGCTCAGCGTGCTGAGCTATGCAAGATTTTGACATCGTCTGGCATTCGAAACTTGATCATTACAACTGGCGATTTTCACTGCTCCTTCGCTTCAGATGTAAACCAGACCTGGAAGTCGGATACAGCATCGATAGGCGTTGAGTTTGTGACACCGTCTGTAAACTCGCCGAATTTTGATGAGAATCTTGGCACCCAGGCCTTTTTGCGACCAATTCTGCCGCAGCTGCTTGCTACTATCGATACAACACTGTACAGTCAAAACCCTCATCTGCATTGGAGTGATATCGTAAACCATGGATACCAGATCCTGAATGTGACCAAGGACAGCGTACAGGCAGACTGGTATTTTCTAACATCCATTACAACGAGATCCGCCGAGGAATCCTGGGCAAAGGGATACCGGGTGCGCAACGGTGTTTCTCGTGCGCTTCCTGCTTTGAGCAGTGCGCCAGGAAAATCCAAGCAAGAAGTTCCGGCGCCCCCCAATCCACCGTCAACTCCTCTTAGTGTTGGAGACACACCAGAACCGGTATCGGGCATCAAGCTGATGTCCTTTGGCCCCCTTCCGGCCTCACAGGTATTGTCACTGACAATTCACGCTGATGAAGCAGCTTCTGCCAGTCTTGTGATCTTCTCCAGCAATGCTGTTCGTGTTGCAGACCAGCAACTGCAGCTTCCGGCTGGAATCTCAACCCTGGCCATGGACCTTTCCATGATACCGCAGGGACGCTTCATGGTAGCCATTAGGAGCGGCAGAGGTCAGATACTACTGCCAATCGTTGTGAAGAAGTAACACTTGGCGGAATACATGTTGCTTCGTAACCTGCAGGCCATGAAATCATACATCAATGTTGGGGTTGCTCTCCTGGCGCTGGTATTGGGCGCATGCGGCGGTCTAGACCCAGAGGCAATCAGGCCATTTAGTGGCATACGGGGCACGATACGCTACGTTGGTGGCGCATCAGCATGGCCAACCGACACGATTTACGATTTGCGCGTAGTGGCGTTCGAAAAGAAACCCACAGAACCAAACCAGGTGCTGCTTGCACTGGCGGCGCAGACTGCGTCGTACACCCCTGTAATGCTTCCAACACTGGTAGACTCTACATCGTACGTTGTGGAGGTGATAGGAACACCACGAACATTCGAATACGTCGTAGTGGCCATGCAAAGCGGCCCGGATTTTCTTAAGGACTGGCTGATGCTAGATGTGTATGCCCCAACCGGTGACCCAAATCAGCCCGGGCGCATTGTGGTGCCTTCGGGCGGCACTGTGCCGATTGACTTCAAGGTAGATTTTGCAAACCTCCCACCGCAGCCCTTCCCGTGATGAAGACCATAGCTGTTACCCTCTTAGCGCTTTCTATCATTGCAGGTAACGCCACGGCACAAACTGTCGGCCTAAGGGGCATTGTGCAGGATTCTGCATCTCTCGAGCCGATTGTCGGAGCGGCAATTCGCATAGAACCCGGAAAGATCGGAACGTATAGCAGGTCAAAAGGAGAGTTTGTTCTTCAGGTTCCTGAATCTGTTACCAGCGCAAGTGTGGTTTTCACTGCTGTCGGATTCGAAACTCTTCGAATGGATCTTTCGGCATTCCGAGCTACTTCGGAAGGGGCTACTGGATTCGTGGTGCGACTTGTGCGTTCAACACTTCTGCGCGACGAAGTTGTGGTGTCGGCCAACAAACGTGTGCAGGCCGTTCAGGATGTTCCGATTAGTGTATCGATCATGAAGGCGCAGGATCTGCAGCAGAGAGGGATTGTTCGTCTTGATGACGCTCTCCGGTATGTAAGCGGGATCACTGTTGTTAAAGATCAAGTAAACATTCGCGGCGCTTCCGGCTTTGCCTTGGGTGTGGGGTCGAGAACTGCAGTTCTGCTCGATGGCTTTTCACTGCTGTCTGGTGATAACGGTGATATCAAGTTTGACGTACTGCCAGTTATGGATATCGAGCGTGTTGAGATTATCAAGGGGGCTGGCTCTGCGCTCTACGGCACTGGTGCGCTCGGTGGCGTGGTGAGCATTCAAACCAAGCGCGCCACAAAAGAGCTAACTGTTGTGGGTCGCAGCTATGCTGGTCTGTATACTGGAGCCCCGTACGAACGGTGGAATTACGTTTCGAACGGCTTTACAACCATGTCTGGTGCTGATGTTCGGGTTGCACAGCGTGTTGGTGATTTTGAGTATTCAGTAAGCGGCGGAATACGCAATGACCAATCGTTTCGGGCCTATGATGGGGCGCTTCGGGGTTTCGGTTTTGCAAAGTTCTCCTACGATCTCGACAACACGCAGACCCTGAAAGCAAATGTGTTCTATGCAACAGACCGGAGGCAGAATTATCTCTACTGGAAGGACCTCAAGAATGCGACTGCGCCGTCTGTAAATCAGATCCTCGATGAAAAGCTTCTTACATCCAAGATTGCAGCTGGTCTTGAGCATACAAAGATCCTCGATGACCAGAATACGTTGCTAACCCGTTACGGGTATTTCCGGACGGATTTTGGCTACGAGTATGCAAGCTCCTCTGCGCCCCCTGACTATTCTATTGCGCATGCGCACAACCTCGACGTCCAGATTAACAACACACTGAGCGATGAGTTCCTGCTTACCTCTGGGCTTTCTGCACGGTTGAACACCGTTACGAGTCCGGTATACGGTCAGACGATGCAGCACATTGTAAGTGCCTTCTCTCAAGGTGAATACAAGACCGCCGGACCTGTTCTTACATTTGGTGCCCGCATAGACCGGGAAGAAACCTCGGGCCTTGGCTCGCATCTTGTGCTCTCGCCCAAGCTTGGACTCTCATGGCCTGTGAGCGATGACGTAACTCTGCGTGCTTCTACTGGAAGAGGGTTCCGCGCTCCAACGGTAGCAGAGCGGTACGCAAATCTGCAGTATGGTCCCTTTAAGGTCAAACCAAATCCATCAGTCCAGGCGGAATATTCGTGGTCCAGCGAGATCGGCTTCAATTGGAAATCACGGGCCGTTGTCCCCATAGAAATCGATCTGGCAGTCTTCGACAATGAGTTGTTCAGCCTGATCGAACCTACATTCGATCTGACGTCAGATAGTATTCCAATCATTTTTACAAACCTAACGCGGGCGCGTATCCTCGGTGCCGAACTGTCTGTGCGGATGGCATTCTCATCGACGCTCTTTGCTGAGACGGGGCTTACGCTGATGGATCCGGTAGATATGACCTTGGGGTCGATTCTGAAGTATCGCAATCGCGTTCTTTGGTATTCACGGGCATCCTGGACACCAGTTTCATGGCTCGAGTTTCAACTAGAGTACCGATACCAGGATCGTGTGGAAGCTATAGACGACAGATTAGCCTTGTTTATAACCGATGCAGATGTTCGCGTGCCTGTTCACATCCTTGATGCCCGTGTGTTTACAAGTTTGGCTTCAGCCTGGCGTATTGGGCTTATTGGACGAAACCTCACGAACTATGCCTATGTAGAGGCTGTAGGTAATCTTGGACCTACACGCTCGCTTATGCTGCAACTCGAATACAGATAACTGTATCAACCGCGTCAGTACCTCTCAAGCGAGAAGTTCTCCCCTAGGTACCGTTTGCGGACTTCTGCGTTTGCGGCTATTTCTTCGGCTGTGCCGCTTACATATATGGCCCCATCGATCAGGATGTATGCCCTGTCTGTGATGCTGAGAGTTTCGTGTACGTTATGATCGGTGATCAGTACACCGATTCCCTTGTGCTTAAGCTCTGTGACGATCGTCATGATATCTTCGACGGCGATAGGATCAATCCCAGCAAACGGCTCATCAAGTAGCACAAACTTGGGACTCGTTGCTATGGCCCGTGCAATCTCGCACCGTCTACGCTCGCCCCCTGAGAGCATATACCCTTTGCTCTTTCGTATGTGCGTTATGCGGAAGTCTGCTAACAGTTCTTCAAGCTTTCTTCGCCGCTCTTCAGCGGAAAGGGGCTGAAGCTGAAGGATGGCCATAATGTTGTCTTCCACAGACATGCGCCGGAACACCGATGGCTCCTGCGGAAGGTAAGCCAAACCAAGCTGAGCCCGACGATACATCGCCATGGCTGTGATGTCCTTACCGTCGAGAAACACTCTGCCATCCTCCGGGACAACCATACCCGTGATCATGTAGAACGTGGTTGTCTTGCCGGCACCATTCGGTCCAAGCAATCCAACACATTCCCCCTGGCGCACCTCGAGAGAGCTGCCCTGCACTACGACACGTTTTTTATAAACTTTGCGTAGACCTTCAGTTTTGAGAATGCTTCTGTGTTCAGTATCTGACACCACCGCTCCGCGGACGTTTTTTAAGTTGAAGCGAAAGAGTTTTCTCTTTACCGTCGCGCAATACCGTTACACGCAGCGTTTGTTGTGTCTCGGCATCGAGGATCACAATGTTGAGATCATCATCACGCAGCGTCGGCACTCCGTCGACGGCAATGATAACATCTCCGGGCTCAATTCCTGCATCATCAGCAGGACTGCTCGCTGATACCTGTGTGACAAGGATGCCATTGTCCATTTCTAACCGATAATAGTTTCGAACGTCCTCCGTAATGCTGGCAACCTTCATGCCCGTCCAAAAGTCACGATCGATTGTTCCCCGCTGCTTAAGCTTCTCATAGATACTTCGTACGCGGTCGATGGGTATAGCAAAACCAATACCGATGCTACCTGCACCTCGAGAGCTCGTGGCGGTCGAGTAAATAACGGTGTTCATGCCGATCACTTCACCCAGTGCATTCACAAGCGGTCCACCGGAATTGCCAGAGGATATGGCAGCATCCGTCTGAATCATGTTCCGATAAATGCGATCAACGCCCGGACTATCTGACTGCGAAAAACTAACCCCGGTGTTAGAGACAACACCAACGGTAACAGTTGGCTTCGCGTTGTTGTCAAAGAGACCAAACGGGTTCCCAAATGCAATAGCCCACTCACCAACCTCTACTTCGGTACTGTTTGCCATAGTGAGAAAGGGAAATCCCTTGCCGTCGATCTTGAGAACGGTTATGTCAGACGTTGGGTCTGTACCGATAATCTTGGCGTCGTGCTTGGTTCCATTGGTAAGAGTGACGACGATCTTCGATGCATTGCCAGCAACGTGGTCGTTTGTGAGGATATACCCATCAGAGCTCACGATGTAACCAGAACCAAGAGACCGCACTTCATAGTCTTGCTTGTACGTGCGAGACCGCCTACCGAAGAATTGTTCGAGGAAAGGGTCGCTAAAAAAGTCGTCGATTGGATCTCGGTAATACTGCGAGCGGGTTTCCGTAACATTGATTCCCACAACTGCCGGTGAGCACCGCTGCACAGCCCTTGTTATGGCATTGCGGCGGCTCGCTCCGATTTCATCATCGCGCAGACGCACCGCCGGCGGCTCTTGTGGAAGCATACTCCCTGCAAGAAGGCTCATTGGATGGGCCGCAAGCACCAATGCAAGGGCACGCACAAATGGATAGCGCAGAAGTCGGTTCATGGCGATAAACGTCGATTTGACTGCAAAATTATTGCCTATAAACAGGGTATTTTCGCTGTCCATGTTCATCCGCGTTGCCCTCCCTATACCCCGTCTAGAACCTCTGACATACGTTGTGGACGACCACGAGCACGTACGTCCAGGTTTTCGAGTAGTTGTCCCGTTAGGGAAACGTATGCTCACAGGCACGGTGGTCGAGACGGGATCAACGGAGATAGAAGATGTAAAGCCTGTTATAGAAGTCTTGGATGAATCCCCTACGTTCTCAGCGCAGCTGCTAGAGCTTACTCGAAGGGTGGCAGATTATTACCTGTGTTCGTGGGGTGAGGTCCTTCAGGCTGCAATGCCGAGCGGTATGCAGCCGAATACCATTATGCGGATACACGTTGAGCGTCCACTTTCTACCTCTGAGTATGAAACGATGATGCGCAGGGCCCCCAAGCGTGCTTCATTGCTTCGGATTCTTGACCAGGCAAAGGGGGATGTTTCTGTATCGTACCTGCAGCGTCAAGCTAAGACACAGTATGTGGCCGATCAGCTTGATGCACTGGTACGTGACGGGTGGATTAGTATCGTCGCAGAGCAGGTGCGACAAGTGCGTGGACGTATGATCCGATGCGTCGATGTTGCTCAGGCGTTACAGGACGATCAGGCAGAGCTGCGCTCAGTATTCGATATTCTTGATAAGAAAGCGCCAAAGCAATCGCTAGCATTAGCCTTCGTAAAGCTGCATGTTTCTGCAAGCCCCCTGCCGGTTGCAGAGTTATCGGAGAAGACGGGTGTGGGTGTAAGCAGCATCGACAGCCTGATTGAAAAAGGCTATCTGCGCGAGTTCCACATTGATTCCGGGAAGATGGCTTCTGAAGGTTCTCTTGTGCAGCGGGACGAACGAGAGGTATGCCTAACGCATGAGCAGGAGTCTGTCATCGAGACCATACGCAACGACATGCGGACACATGGGTTCTCGGCACATCTTCTGCGAGGGGTTACTGGGTCGGGTAAGACAATCGTGTACCAGCGTCTGATCGATGAAGTGTTAACCCAGCAAAAGAAAGCCTTGCTGCTGGTGCCCGAGATAGCCTTGACGCCTCAGCTGGGAGATCGGTTCCGGGCATTGTATGGATCCAGAGTAGTTGTCCTGCATTCACGCGTATCGATGGGCGAGCGGATCCAGACGTGGAACAGGATTGCAAAGGGTGATGTAGATGTCGTGATCGGAGCGCGTTCGGCGGTGTTTGTCGACATCCCCTTGCTTGGACTGATCATTGTTGACGAGGAACACGAGGCCTCTTACAAGCAGGATGAGCCTGCGCCACGCTACCATGCACGGGATGTTGCAGTTATGCGGGCGAAGTTCACAGACTGTGCCGTAGTGCTGGGATCTGCCACGCCATCCCTCGAATCATACCATAACGCACTGCTTCAGCGGTACCGAATACACGAACTCACGCAGCGAGCAGATGGTGTTTCATTTCCTGCAATCCAGGCAGTCGATCTTCGCCTTGCCAGGAAAACAAAACAAATGGTAGGGGCGTTTGCGGTGGAAACGCTTATTGCCATGGCAGACAGAATCCGGCGCAATGAAGGTGTTCTTGTGTTTCTGAACAAGCGCGGCTTTGCAGCCCACGTTCAGTGCAACGATTGCGGTACCGTTCCGATGTGCAGTAACTGCGACGTTGCACTTACCTACCATAAGTATCCAAACGTGTTAAAGTGCCATTACTGCGGGGCATCTCAGCAGTTCCATCAGGCATGTTCAACCTGCGGCAGTACGGATGTGGCAGAGATCGGAGCAGGTACACAGAAACTCGAAGAAGAACTTGGTGAAGCACTGCGGGAATACCTCGACAAGCCAGCTTCGATTGCCCGGATGGATGCCGACAGTACATCGCGTAAGGGACAGCATCGGCTGTTGCTTCAGCAGTTTAGTCAGGGCGCAATCGATGTGCTCGTTGGAACGCAGATGATCGCCAAGGGGCTTGATATCGACCGTTGTACCCTTGTAGTGGTTGTGCACGCTGATCAGTCGTTGTTTCACGCCGATTTCCGGGCAAGTGAGAGGACGATGCAGCTCATGCTTCAGGTAAGCGGCCGTGCTGGTCGGGCCGTCAATAAGCCTGGGCTGGTACTTCTGCAGACATATTCATCCACTGATCCTACAATGCAGGTCTGTGTGTCTGGCGAGCAGGACCGTGTGGCCTTGAGCGTTTGGTACCAGAAGGAACACGCAGCCCGTCGTGAGGTTACGTATCCCCCCTTTGCTCGGTTCATCGTTATTGAATGTAGATCCCTCGAGGAATCCCTGGCCCAGCAGCATGCAGAGATCGTATGGGCGCTCTTGTCAAAAGAGCATGATGCAGTAAGGGTGTATCCTCCAGTTCCGCCATCGGTGTCGCGGGTCAGAAACATGTACCGGCGGATCATCGTGATCAAGAACAACAAGGAATTAGACCCTTCTGGACAAATCTGTAGGTCGTATCTACGTGCAATGCAGGATGAGTACTATCGCCGACATGCATCGTCGGAGGTACGACTGATCATCGATATAGACGCTCGTGGTTCCTGGTGATCAGAACAACGCGTTTGAGACAGTGAATCTGATCTGAGGAACATCGCGCTGCGATAACCGAGCGCTAACGTCTAAGCGAAGAAAGATCAGTATTCGATTAATGCTCACCCCAAAGTCATAGTAGATCGCGTCAGCTGTTTCTGCGGTAGTAAGCAACTGCGGGTTGTACCGATCCCGAGTTGCATCGGAAAACGAGGTCCACGCAAATCCACCAAACGTAATGAGCTCCAGTCCAAAGGATGCAATGTTGGGTATTCGCAGAACGCCGGGAACAACTTCACCGAAGTTATGACTCAACGTGAGCTCAAATGAACGGTCCCCATAGAACTCTTTGACGCGCATACCACGAAACGCATTCCCAACGACAATGCCGTTGAAGCCTGATTCTGTACTCATGAACCGTTGCGGTGGAACAGGGCCCCATGACCATGTACCGCCGACGTATACATCTAGTGACCACAATGGCAATGTTGACGTTCGAAAGAACCCTTGCCAGCTGAGGAGCGAAAACTCGAAGTCGCCTCCTGTAAGTTGCTTATCAGTTGTTTCAAAACTTACTTGCAGACCTTTGCGTGAGATTCTGCGAGTTGGAAAGAAGTCGAGAAAGAGATTACCTGTTATCGATGACAATCGTCCTTCAGCAATCGTAGGGTTCGGTCTGAGTGTGTCGCGTCGGGGAAAGATGTGGAATGGATCCGACGAACGAGCAGTTCTATCGTCAGATGATCTAAACCGTATCTCTGCTCTGCTGGGTCGGATGAACTGATCCTGACCGATGAAACGCAGCTGACCCCAGCTGTACGAGGCACCGATTGTTGAGCCTGTGCTGTAATAGTAGTCGCCGTAATCATTACCGAACATTAGCGCAGTAGCAGTGATGAGGCTTTGCCGAACCACATTTGGATTGTCACGGCGTAGCAATTCTTTACCATGCGACAGAGAAACATTATACTTTTCATGTGCATCGATAGGAATCGTAGTTGTACCAGAATAGTACCATTCATTATCGAGGGTGCCATAGCCCCCTGTAATCTTCGTATTGAAGACTCCCCCGATGCTATGTGCGAGTCCCAATCCAAGATAGAGGCCGTGAATCCCGTTGTACCGCAGTATGTCGTCAAAACCCGTAAATGGAGGCCTTCCCAGCATGGCTATCCCCTGCCGAATAGGACCAAACAATCGATTCAGCAGTGAGTTTTCTAAACTATCGGGGTTGTTTACAAATGAGTTGATCTCATCATATGCCTTGGCCTCTTCGGGTCGAAGCGGAAGCTTTGCATTTGCATTCCAGTACATGGAATCATAGACAGAAGCCTCGGGCAGTATCTCGACTCTCTTTTGATCAAAAACGTAGTCAGGTACGTCGCGATTGATTCTATAGTCGTAGCAGAATGTTTCGATGTCAACGTCCAATCGGGGCTCCACTATCCAGAACAATGAGGCCTGAAGTGAACTCTGGATCGAAAGAGCTTCCGGAACGACCATGCCGTCTTGTAGTTGGAATGTCTGCCTGTATCGCAACGACGCATTAAACGGAAGGTTCACAGCATCAGTCGGAGCTAGCTGGGCTTCGATGGGTATGTTGTTTCTCTGGTCGATAAAAATCATCCCGTCAAACGCCCTGCGAAGTTTGCCCTTTGGGTGAACTTCAATCATTACGGTGTCTTCATCGACGTCCGATCGGAGCGTATAGTCGTACATCGCCAGAGCATCAATTGCGAACGGTGAGTCAATGCCCTCTCCGAGAATGCTCACAACATCTTCGTACACATTGAGATTTGTTCCAAAGGTTACGCTGTTTGCTTGCGACGGGACATTGGCGGTTTGACGCCTCTGGATGATCTCATTGTAGTAATTGTTCTTGTACTTGTAGTAGCCTTTTGAAAACGACTCCAGAATACTCACGATTGTAGAATCGCCCATGCCCGTGCTGCGCATCGCCGTGATTGTATCGGTAGCCGCGATGAACTTCGTATAGAGCATGTAGGTGTAACTTTTTAGACTGTCTTCCTGCTGTCGTTTGCGTTCAATCACTCGACGCATGATTGACCGTGCTGGATCTTCAGCGCTTACGAGTACTTCTGCGCCACGAATGGCTTTTTCCTTCATTGATACAATGATCGAGGTATCCCGCAGGGGCAACGATATGGTGTCTGTGACGTATCCAAGAAGCGTATAGGTCAGCGTAATGCCCTTATCTGCCCTTCGAGGAATACGTAGTGTAAAGTGTCCATACCGATCCGTCAGCACCGATGTAGCTGTGCCAAGTTCACGCACGCGCGCAAAACGAAGGGGCTGCAATGTCGAATCTGCCTGCACTGTTCCGGTAACAGTGAGTAAACCATCCTGCCCCTGCACTACGGTAAATGCAGTTCCAATGACAAGTGCTATGGCAAGGGTGATTCGTATCATGAGTCCTGTAATTGCAACAGTTCGTACTGCGCCTGCTGCAGTGATTGGGCAGGCTCGGCTAATCCAAGAACAACACGCGTGTATGCCTGTTGTAGGATTACGTTGACTTCATTCCATTGAGGATCGGATAGGATATTACGGCCATTCAAGATCGATTGAGATATCAACTTCATGTTCTGCGATTCAGAATTTTCGGATGACGTCCAGTAAGAACGCGTAGTGGGAAAACCTGAAACTGAGTTGTGTTCGATGTTCTTTTTCACTGCAGCGATGAAGCGGGTGGCAAGTGATGTATTGGCTGCATTACGAGTTATGCAGGCAACGGTTGTAAAGACAATTGGAGGAGCAGACGCGTGATTATCCGCATGGTGCAGTTGCGTCACTACGGTCCCCTTTTGCTGATTCCGCCAAGAGTTTCGAACCAGAGATGCTCTGCCATACCCAAACCCAATAGTTCCTTGCGTTATAGCAGCATCAAGATATCGTTCCGTTTCGACAGTTCCCTCGCGGGCTAACTCTGCATAAGATGCTAAAGCCTGAACGTTGTTGCTTGATGTTAACACCGGCTTTCGGTTCTGATCAAAAACATCAGCTCCATAGATGCTCATCCACGGCAGAATGGAACGATACATCATTTCTGGTTCATCGCTGTGTGTAGCCCAGAAGCCTCCCGGCGACCCAGTAAATAGTGCTGTGCTGGACCAGATTTTCTCGAAAGTGATCGACAACGCAGTGGAAAAGTCAGTTTGAAACAAGTTCCTGTTGATAAATAACATCCTTGTATCGCATGCAATAGGAATCGCCCATGAAGCCCCCTTCCACATGCAAGCTTGCACTGCCGCGGTGATCTCTTGATCATTCAGGTTCGACGTTCGTTGCAGTGCATTCCCGCGTGCCAGCAATGCAAGATATTCTGATGGAATAATGATGAGATCAGGCTTAGCTGCGATGTCGCGTCCTTCGGCAAGAAGCTGTATTTCCAAGGCTGTACAGGCTTTGTATAAGACTGGAGCTATCGTTTCAGAAGCACTAAACTCAGACGCTGCCTGAACAATTGCAGGCTCAAGACCTGTGGTATTGTTGAGATACCAAACGGTCAGCGGCTTACCATAGGTATCTGAGTCATTGGTTTTGCGAGCACAGCCAGCGCAAAGAAAGATGCCCGAGATGATAAGGGCGAAGAGAAATAATCGCATGAAGGTCTCAAATCTGCGCACAAGCTACGAATTGACGTACCGAATTCCACGAACAGTCCGTAGATTTGAGCCCGTCCAATCCCCTCTGATTTTCCTCAGGTGTTGTGTGCCGAAGACGTCAAAGTACATCTTCATTACGGGCGGAGTTCTTTCCTCGTTAGGAAAGGGTATAGCTTCTTCCTCCATCGGTCTGCTGCTGCGTCAGCGCGGCTTTACTGTTACGATCCAGAAGCTGGATCCGTATATAAACGTAGACCCCGGTACGATGAATCCCTACCAGCATGGTGAAGTCTACGTAACCGATGACGGGGCTGAAACAGACCTAGACCTTGGGCATTACGAGCGGTATCTCGATGTCAGCATGTCGAGGGCAAATACTGCGTCGGCTGGGCAAGTCTATTTCGACGTCATTACCCGTGAGCGCCAAGGTGAGTACCTTGGCAAGACCGTGCAGGTAGTTCCGCATATCACGGATGAAATCAAGCGGAGAATGCGCGCCTTTGACGGCAAGTATGATGTGGTGATCATCGAGATTGGTGGAACTGTTGGTGACATCGAGTCGCTTCCGTTTCTCGAGGCATGCAGGCAGCTTCGCTTAGAGGTTGGCCGTGGTAATGCTCTGGATGTCCATCTGACGTATGTACCGTACATCAAGAGTGCCGGCGAACTTAAAACAAAGCCAACGCAGCATTCGGTCAAGACATTGATGGAGTCGGGAATTACCCCCGACATCCTGCTTTGCCGAGCCGAGGTGAAGCTAGGAAAGGATATCAGGCAGAAGATCGCCCTCTTCTGTAACGTTGAAGAACGCAGCGTTATCGAAGCTCTCGATGCCGATACGATTTATGAAGTACCAATGTTGTTTGCCAAACATGAGCTAGACAACATCGTATGCGAGAAGCTAGGCTTGAAGCGGTCGAAGAGAGACATGGAGACATGGTCAAGATTTGTTCACCGCATCAAAGCGCCCAAGCATGGGATTGAGATTGCATTTGTTGGGAAATACAACAAGTATCCAGACAGCTACAAATCTATTCTGGAAGCCATCATCCATGCAGGAGCAATCAACAACACCAGAGTCAACATTCGGTGGATAGACGCGGAGACGATTACTCGCGACAATGCATCCGAGATGCTCAAGGGTGTCGAAGGCATGCTGGTAGCACCGGGATTTGGCTCTCGCGGCATCGAAGGAAAAATCGCGGCCATTGAATATGCGCGTACGCAGAATGTACCGTTTTTCGGGATCTGTCTTGGAATGCAGTGCTCGGTGATTGAATATGCTCGAAATGTGGCGATGATGCCGACTGCAAACTCTGCTGAATTCAAGAAGAACAAGTTCAACGTCATCGATCTGTTACCTGAACAACGCACGATCACCGATAAAGGCGGCACAATGCGTCTTGGTTCCTACCCGTGTGAGTTATCGAAAAAGTCAAAGGCGTATCAGGCATATAAGTCTCAGCACATCTCTGAGCGGCACAGGCACCGTTACGAGTTTAACAATGAGTTTCGTGAGGCATTGCAGTCCAAAGGCATGTTGATCAGTGGTACATCCCCAGACGGGCGCCTGGTAGAGATTGTTGAGATCCCAGCGCACCGATGGTTTGTTGGCGTACAGTTTCACCCTGAGTTAAAGTCGCGTGCAGTAACCGGACATCCCCTGTTTGTTGCCTTCATTAAGGCATCGCTCCAGCTGCATCTGGAAAATCTATAGGTGGCCCCTTGCACGTTGTACTCCTTGAACACGACGAAGCAGAACTGCTCTACCCTTTTGCATTGACACATGGGGCTTGGGAGCTTCGTGCCGGGTACTACACTATTGCTGAGCGATGGGCGGCTGCCTTGCCCTCATGTCGAGTTCATGTGCACTCGCACCGAACGAATGTTCTTGAGGCATTTCTATCGGTAAGCCAGGATCTTCATGCCTATGAAGGTGGCTCAACGTTACTCGTACTTGCCAATCTTGTGCTTTCGCCTGCGTCAATGCGCGCCATGGTTGGCATCTGTCGTTCATCTGCATCGGCTGTTCACTTCATGGTTGGCGGTCAGACTGTAGGTGTATTTGTGCCGAATCATCAAGGTTCACTTGAAGATATCCCAACTACTGTTGATGAGATCTCAGGAGATGCTATTGATTCCGTCCATGTCGATGGTCATCTGATCAATCGACTTTGGCAGATCCTAGATAGGATTCCAGAAGCAGTGGCATGGGATGCCGAGCTTCTTGGTCAGACTGTCAATAGTTCTGCCCGTGTTCATCCGACGTCCGTTATTGATGAATCAGCGGGACCGGTGATCATTGGTCCACAAGCCGAAGTTGGACCCTTATGCGTTGTGCAGGGACCCGCTGTTCTTGGAGACCATACCATCCTTAAGCCCCATTCTCATATCAAGGAGACCGTTACCGGACCCCATTGTAGGATATCGGGTGAGATTTCGGGTACGGTGTTTCAGGGATTCAGCAATAAGCAGCATGCTGGTTTTGTTGGTAACAGCTACATCGGTTCCTGGGTAAATCTTGGAGCAGGTACGACAACGTCAAATCTGAAGAATACCTATTCGAATGTGAAGCCAAGATTGCCGTGGGGACGTGAAGATTCCCAGCGCATGTTTCTTGGTTCTCTCATTGGCGACTACACGCGCACAGCCATTGGTACATTGCTCCCTACCGGCGGCGTTTATGGTGCATGCGTGGCCATCTTCCAGACATCGCCTGCGTATTCTTCCAATCGCTCGTTCATGTGGGATGATCAACGGTACGAATTGGACAAGGCTATCGAAACGATCGGTAAAGTTATGAGCCGTCGTAACCAGACGCTAACAGAACCTCAGTTGCGGTTACTCACTGATATATGTGATCAAGATGCAGCAGCGTAACCTCAACATCCTTATCACTGGTGCGAGCAGAGGCATAGGTGCTGCAATTGCTCTGCAGCTGGGGCAGTCTCATAATGTGATACTGTTGGGGAGAGACCAACAGGCACTCCAGTCAACAGCTTCATCGATACCATCAACGAATGTCAATGTGTTGCAATGCGACGTTACATCTCAAGTGGAGATAGAGCGGGTTTGTGCCGCGCTGGATGGGGTTGATGTATTCGTCAATAACGCGGGCATTGCGGAGTTTGCAGACGTTGCAGATATGCCCCTTGCATCAGCGCAACGTCAGATTACTACCAATTTACTGGCGCCGATGGCATTTCTCCATATTCTTGTACCGATGATGATTCAACGTCGTAAGGGAATGATCATTACCGTTAACTCTGTTGCCGCAACGACGGTGTTCCGAGGTGCTGCCGCATATTCAGCGTCCAAGGCAGGTATGCTTGCCTACACTAGAAGTCTTCGACAGGAAACGCGAGAATATGGTGTCAAGGTGATTGATCTTATCGTAGGTGCTACTGAAACTGAGATTTGGAGTGAAGAGTCACGAACTGAACTCGGACAACGCATGATGTCGGCCCAAAACATTGCCGACCTAGTTCGTGAGTTGGTTGGAAACTTTGGCAATGAACGAATGATGATCGAAGAAGTAACTATTCGACCTCAATTAGGAGATCTGTAATTATGTACACACGTGTCGTACTACTTGTGCTTTGCTTGACGATGCCGTTATCTGCACTAGCACAGACGCAATATCAGGGGTATGGAGACCCTACTCCTGAAGAACAGCTCATGTTGGAGTATGTTAACAGGGCCCGAGCTAATCCAACAGAGGAAGGTATCCGCCTAATGGATACGCAGGATCCTCGCGTCCAGGGGGCATATCAGTATTTCAAGATCGACGCTGCATCTACCAAGAAAGCGTTTACAACATACCCGCAACGTCCGCCCCTTGTGTTTAACTCCAAGCTCATCGATGCTGCGCGCAATCACTCGCGTGACATGGATCAAAACAACTTTCAGGGTCACACCAGTAGTAATGGTGATGAGCTCGGTACGAGGTACGCCAAGGTAGGGTATTCCTCGATGGGTATGTACGGAGAAAACGTAGCTGCCTACAGCGAGTCGGTATGGCACGGACACTGCGGCTTGAACGTAGACTGGGGCGAAGAAAACCAGAAGGAGCTGGGGCACCGCCGCAACATCATGAACTTCGACAATGCTGTCTATACCGAAATAGGTGTTGGTATCATCTTTAACGGCAAGGGATTGTCATCCGGATATGTTGGTCCTTATGTCGTGACACAGACCTTTGGTATCGGGCCTCAGAGGTTCATAACCGGTGTGGTGTATGACGATAAGAACAAGAATGGATTCTATGACATTGGTGAGGGGCTTGCAGGTGTGAAAGTATCACCAAATCGAGGTACGTTCTATGCCGTTACAGGTGCCGCAGGGGGCTATGCATTTCCGTATACCGGCACATCGTCTCTCACCGTCGTTGCCTCAGAGGGCGGGCTCGCAGCGCCGATCTCAAAGAACATTGCTGTAGATGGCAACAACGTCAAGCTTGATTTTACGACAACTGCATCCGCACAAGGGCCTGGTCCGCTTACCCTTTCAAAGCCTGCAAACAACGCAACAGGTGTTGCTCCAGTTGTTACGCTCGAATGGGGCAAGAGTACATTTGCCGAATCGTACGAATGGCAGCTTTCAGCTACGAACCAGTTTACGAGTGCATCAATCGTAGCATCTGGTGCGGAGACAAAACAGTCTGTGCAGGTTCAAGCACCACAATGCAATACTCGCTTCTACTGGCGAGTGCGGGGAGTAAACACTGCTGGCACTGGCACATGGTCTACTGCATTTATGTTTACTACCGCTGGCAAAATGCCTACAGCCACGGCAGCTGTTAGCCCGAAAGGGCCGAAGATGGCAGACGCAATTGACGTAATCACCTTTACCTGGAATCAATCTGCCGAGGCTACCAAATACCACATGCGCGTTAAGCAAACGGTAACGCCGTTTTCAGTTGTGTATGAGGACACTGCAGTTGCGACAACGTCTACCAATGTAAAGTCTACCATACTTGGCAGTGGAACGTATGCATGGGAAGTGCGTCCAAAGAATGCATGTGGTAATGGCGGATGGTCAACTCCAGCTGAGTTTACACTCACGGTCACGTCAGTGAACGATCAGCAAGATCAGCTCTCTGCACTTGAAATCTACCCACAGCCAGCAGACGATTATGCTACTCTTACGTTTTATGCGGCTCTTGAAGGCAACTACACTGTAAGAATCAGAAATGGACAAGGTCAACTAGTGGCCTCGCAACAGCACTCTGTCCAGCAGGGACCCACTTCCCTTCCGCTTGCATTGGAGTCGCTGGTATCAGGTGCATACTTCATTGAGCTGTATGGCGCACAAGGTCTAATCGGACGCTCTGCATTGATCAAATAGCGCAACGTACAGTCTTCTCAAGCTTTTATGAAGGGTCGCAAGTGTTAGTCCTTGCGACCCTTTTTATTGTGGTCTAAATGCCCGTCCAAAAATCGTGTAAACAGAATTGCAACTGCTCATTGAGCGGCGTAACATCATCATTGTAGTATCTGCACAGTTGTATTTATTCTTCATTATGTCGGAGGGTTGTAATGAACGATACGAACAGTCATGAGCGGCGCATCATAACCAATACTCGATGTAACGCATCGAAGTCCAGAACAAAGGTGCTGCAAAGTTTCGCTGATTCGCTTTCAGATATTCGATTAACGCCAGATGAGCGTGATAATCAGCGGGCTGAGCGAATGTATCATGCTGCTAGGCTTTGCGCCACTCGTGGCGATCTACAACGGGCACAGAAGCTTCTAACGCGCTCGTATGCTATTTGCAATCGACTACATCTGCCAGAAACTGCCTGTAACGTAGCTCGTGCACGGATTGAGATAGAACATATCCTGATGAATGCTGCGGCTATTCGACTATGGACAGCCAGATTAGACCACTGGCAAGATATGCTGCAGCGGCAATCTGAGCAGCAGGAACAGCAGCGAAGAGAATACTATGCTGTGGTGCTTCTTTGGACCGACACCTGTAAAGAGCAGACATTCGAAAGATATGTGTGCAAGGAACTACATCACATAGTCCCCCACTACCGACTATGTGCTGACGGTAACTTCACCCTCGCGCTCGAAATGCTTGATGCAGAGGCGATTCTACGTAGCAACAGTGTCTATCTGCAAGACGAGGTTCGATGGCTGCGTTTTCGTATCCTCTTCTCAACGCAGCGATACCAGGATGCACAACTCCTGCTGCAGCAGATGAACAGACAGACTGCTGCTACACATCGCATGGCTGAGTTATTGATTCTTGCTAACGCCTACAATGAACTATTGAATGACTTCTACGACGGAATGACCGAACGCCGGAAGGCCCGTGTACGCCTTAGTACCTTTATGAACTCGTTCAGTATTCTTGCGTCAGAGCCATCGGGTATGTATCTGGCAGTGTTTGTCTATGAGATCACACGATTACTCGTGGAACATCGCTTCGAACTAGCCAACCAGCGCCTAGCAGCATTGCGCGTACGAATGCATCGCTGCAGGCCCAACGGAAATCTCGAGGAACTAAGAATTCTGCTACTGATCATCGGTTACATACTGTCAACATCACATCGGCATAAGCGGAACTTTCCGCACCACTTGATGACGATGTTCTATGAGGGTACTGCACCAATACCCTATCCGCAGCAAGGTATAATTGCCTATTCAGAGCTAGCATACCGCTTACTGAGACATCTTGGCTACAGGTAGCGATTACTAGGTTATATCAGCGTGTAATAGTCGCTACCGTTGTCAGACACGATATGCACGACACCTGCCCGCACGAGGCGTACGAGGATCTGTGCGGCTCGTCGACGAGATATGTTGACTAGCCGCGCAAAATCATGAACAGTGGCCCTGCCATGACGTTCAAGGTAGACGAATAGACGTTGTTCTCGATCTCCAATGGAAATTGTCAAAGGGGGCGCATCTGGATGCTGCCCCCGTAAGACACGCGTCATTTCTTTACTTGCGGCGATAGACTTGTCGCCTTGCCGTATGAATACCTTCCTATGCGATTCGGCATCCTCAGGTGCGGTGCTGTTGTATCGATGTGGTCGAACCGAACTCTGTGGTACGTGCACAACAATCACATCTACAAACTCGATCTCGACAACTTCGATAGTTACATCAAGCGGCGGTTCGATAGTATGCAGCGCAGTTTCAAGAAGACTGATCTGTTCTTTCTCGGAATCGACACCTTTGATTACGCTATTGTCATCCACGCCTAGCAGTAGGTACCCACCGGTGGTGTTGGCAAATGCAATAATCTCACGAGCGATTTTTTCACTCGTCGTGAATTTTCTCTTGAACTCTAGCGTCGAAGATTCCCCCTTCGCTATCAGCTCACGCAGTTCATGACGCTTCACTGTACTACCATCCTGTGTTGGAGGTTCGACGTTTACTGCGCTTCAGTGTACTTCCACATTGACTTCGGAATCCACCACTGCGTAGGATTATACCCTGGTCGAACGTAGCTAAAGCGAACATTCTGAAGGCGTGTGTTATACGCGGCAGGATAAAGTGGTGTCCAGAGAAACACATATGGCTGTTCCTCGGCTACAATCTGTTGGAACTCCCTCATATAGGCGATGCGCTTCTGCTCGTCGAACTCAACGCGGTTCATTTCGAGAAGCTGGTCGGCACGCGGGTTGTTAAACCCTACGTAATTGCTTCCCTTGTTCCCGATCTGACTAGAGTGCCAAATCTGATAAGGGTCGCTTGGGATTGGATCATTAACCCATGCACCAATCGAAACTTCAAACTTCCGGGAGCGCATGTTTTCGAGAAACACACTCCATTCAAGTTTGCGTACTTCCAGCTTGATGCCAACTTTGCGAAGCTCATCTGAGAACGAAACAGCAATAGCCTCGCGTGTCTCATTTCCTGCATTGACAAGAATAGACAGAGCCAATGGTGTAGGCTTTCCGTTGAGAACCTTGTCGAGTACACCATCTCCATTTGAGTCCTTCCAGCCTGCGGCTGCCAGGATCTTCTTTGCCTCGCTGAGATTGTACGGCACTCCCTTGATCGATGCATCATACTCGGGTCTATCATCATAGATCGGTGAGTTCACTGCGGTTGCAAGGCTTCGCATAACCTGCTTGATGAGTGCATCTCGGTCTATACAGTGAGCCATGGCCTTGCGGATGGCTTTGTCAGAAAGTATCGGATGGTTCATGTTGAAACCCAGATACGAATAGATCTGCGTCTTGTATGTTGCTTTACGGATGAACGGGGTTGCTACTGTGTCAAGCTCCTCGACAAACTTTGCGGCTGGAACATATTCCATAAAGTCGATCTCACCGTTCTTGAGAGCAACCACGGCAGCAGAACGATCATTGATGACTTTATAGAAGAGTTTCTCGGGGTAAGCAGGATTCCACTTATCTGAACCGGCGTTCCACCATGAGGATGAGCGCTTCAATGAGATCGACTCTCCCGTCTTCCATTCATCGAACATGTACGGACCAGATCCAATATTGAGCTTGACATCACGCTTGACCTCTGGTGTGTTATACCATGCGGCAAATGCCTTCAGTGATGCATTTGATTGGGACTTGGCCATATCGCCCGTTTCTGCAAATGAATAGCCATCTGTTAGGTTCTTCGGGTCAAGCACATGCTTTGGCATGATCCACAAGCCCCCTAGAAAATACTCTGCCAGGAAGTATGGCTTGGTCATGGTAACAACCACTGTGTGATTGTCCTTTGCTTCGACATTTGCAACTGACTCATAGTAGTTTCTTAGCGCGGCACCGTCGGTGATAAGGGGGTTCTTAACCACCTTGTAGCTAAACACCACATCTTTTGCGGTAAGGGGCTTACCGTCGCTGAACTTGACGTTTTTACGAAGCGTGAATGTATACGTGAGATGATCTTCGCTAACGGTAGGTCGTGCCTCAGCAATCACAGGATACAGATCGGTGGACTCAAAGTCCTGTTCGAGAAGCTTCTCGTATACCCGATTGAACAGTGCACTCGATGACGCATCGTTGGTCACCATCGGGTTTAGTCCTTCAGGGTCAGAGAGCTCGTGAATAACAGCCCAATCACCCTTGACTGGGTCACCAACATCCCCCGAAGTCTCGTTGCCCCCGCCTGAAGAGCAAGAACTTATGAGCATCATTGCAGACAATGCGGCAACTACCGCATTGAGAAAACGTAGGTTATTCATCATCACTTTGGAAATATGTGACACTTCGTAAATCCTGAGTTGTTTGAGATGTTGCTTTTGCTTCGAGATGTCGTTGTAGGTTCTGCTCGAATGTTTGTGCAGCGTTATAGCCGTATGTCTTTAACAGGTGATTTAGAGCAATGGTTTCAGAGATCACGGTTACGTTCTTGCCCGGGAATATTGGGAGTTTCACCGATGGTATCGACACACCCAAGATCGAGATTGTGGATTCTCCCGTACCCAGTCTGTCGTACTCATGAATCTCATTATAGTCTTCAAGTTCAACTATCAGCTCTAATCTCTTTTGAAAACGGATGGCGCGCACCCCGAACATCTGTCGAACATCGATCAGCCCAAGGCCACGTATCTCGACCAGATGCTTTACCAGCGAGGAGCCGGTGCCCATGAGCACACTTTCACGCTTCTTTGTGAGCATGGTTGCGTCATCGGCTACAAGGCGATGGCCTCGTTCGACGAGATCAAGTGCGATCTCACTCTTG
This sequence comes from Patescibacteria group bacterium, assembly GCA_044238605.1. GTDB lineage: Bacteria > Bacteroidota > Ignavibacteria > Kapaibacteriales > Kapaibacteriaceae > UBA10438. The sequence goes on along the minus strand of JBIICY010000002.1, from coordinate 256,387 downwards.
CCGATACCACTGTGACCTACGAACAACATTCCGATTCCGTAAACATCAACGAATGAACCATGAAGTGTTACTTGCTCTGCGAACTGATCATCTAGGTATTCGCTCAGGACGTAGATTGTCTTTGTGGTATCGAAGGGTGTTGTAAGGACCGCCACACCATGCTCTTGAGCAATGTGGAGCAGTTCAGCATCGAGCACGTGGTCGTTAGCACAGACAATCACGGGTACGTTAAAAGAGCAAATCGTCTGAAAGGCCGCTCTTCGCGCATCAGGCGACAAACTTTTCAGGTAATAAAACTCGGTGTTACCAAAGAGCTGTACTCGGTAATACGTAAACAACTCTGTAAACCCAGTTAGTGCGAGCTGAGGTCGGTGAAGACTCTTGTCTGTAATGTGATTATCAAGACCGATATCACCAGTTAGCGGTCGCAGATGAACAGGCCCGGCAAGAAGTTCTCGAACGGTGACGAACTCCTTGCGGACGGCATTGGGGACGTGCATTATAGGTTATGCCTGTTGGGGGCGGATCGTTGAAACTTTGTCATGTATGCGACTTAGCTGTCGGTGAATCTTCTCACCCGCATCATGAACCGCCTTGGTGACGTCTGCTGCTGATTCTTTTGCGACGAGTAACTGACCCTGGATTTTCACTGTGAACTCGCAGATACGATCTAGAGGATCTTTGTCAATGATGGCATCAACCCGAAGGATTGAGTTGCCGTACCGCTCAAACGACATTGCAGTCTCCACAACTGTCGTATTCTCAGCCTCTGTAATCGTGCAGTGCCGGGCTGTGACATGGATATCCATCGAAACCTCCTAACATGAATGATGAGAAGAACGATCCGTGCTATCACCCTCAACATAGTCAATGTGGTTCACAACATCAAGGTGTTCTGCGCGGTCTTTCAGTATGACGCAGAACAATCATAATTCCTACATGGACACTGATCCCACCTACGTCGATCGTGTAGGATTCGCGTAGACGGGAAGGGGGCTGAGCCGTAAAGCTCTTTGCTACATTCTCCATGAATTGTCCCCTTACGGGGATGTACCTGTATGAACATTCAAACCGGAGTCCAGACCTAAATGCAGATTCCACGCTCCCATCGAACCCTAGTGAAACTCCGGTCCGTGCTTCAAGGACTACATGATAGAGCCAACTATCAAACCGCAGGCCCTTGCTACGTGCCCCACGGTTGGAAGAACTTGTGATGTCTTCAAACCATCGCAGATGCGAAAAGCCAATTCCAGCAGCAGCGCCAACATAGGAAGTGAACTGCCGGTCCACAGGGTAAATGTCGTAGCAAAGCATCAACGGTATCGTCTCCAGATTGATGTTCTGGGTTATGTTCTGTGCTGGTGCCAATGCAGGGTTCATTCGTGCAGGGATGAAGTTGTAGTTCTCTCGCAGCGTTGAGCGGAGGAAGCCCACAACAATTCCCGCCGACTGGTGTTCGTCAAGGTGCCGGGAAATCCGGAGTGTACCGGAGATCGGTGTGTCGAATTCACGCCGTATGCCCCCTAGCACACCAGCGTAGTCCTCGAAAAATTCCCGTGCCGATGTACCCCAGGTATAGCTCAGACCCGGTTCAATACGCAATCCGGCAGAGCGCACAAAGTTTGTAGACTGCAATCGGGACAATGTCTGTGAATAGGACGGCAGAACGGTGCCAATTGCGGCCAGTAGGGTGATGCCGACCGATACGCAGTACCTGCAATACATGATAACGTTGGGTTACAAGATTCGCTTGCCAAGGGACGATGCGATGATTTCTACGGCAAACTCTGCCGTTCGGTTCCTGTCGTCAAGTACAGGATTTACCTCAGCGACCTCAAGCGAACCATACGCATCAAGCTGCGAGATCATTTCCATTAGCAGATGAGATTCACGAAGTGTTAGTCCCCCGCTAACTGGTGTTCCAACTCCTGGAGCAACAACTGGGTCTACACTATCCACATCAAACGATATATGCACATGGTCAACCTTGCGCGCCATGTCTTCTATTACGCGAGAGGCGATCTCGTACATGCCAAGTCGATCTACGTCAAACATCGTATAGGCCTGAATCCCAAGCTTGTGAATGAGCTCGCGCTCACCGGGATCGATGCTACGAAGGCCAATCATGGCAAGGTTCTCTGGGGCAAGCTTTGGGAAATCACCCCCGATGCACGTAAGGCCAGGATGGCCAATGCCCATGGCTACGGCTACGGGCATGCCGTGAATGTTTCCACTTGGCGTTGTTTCAGCTGTGTTCATGTCTGCATGCGCGTCTATCCAGATCACGCCCAGCCGCTTTGCATGTTCCCTGCAGTGTGCTCCTATGCCGGCGAGTGAGCCGATGCTCATGGAGTGGTCGCCGCCGAGGATTAACGGGAAATCACCATCATCGAGAATCGATTTTACCCGTCCGGATAAAATCGTAGACATCTCTGTAACCTCAGGCAAATACTTGAGATGCTGATCCTGCAGTTCTTGAACTTCGATGTTTCGGATGGGAATATCGCCTTCATCAACGACCGTATATCCCAACGATTCGAGTTTGATATCAAGGTCGGCAATCCGCATTGCTGAAGGGCCCATGTCAACGCCGCGCCTGTCGGCACCGAGGTCAATGGGAAATCCTAGCATCCTGATGCGGGTAGAGTTACGCATGGCGGTTACCCATAAGGTGCGTTAACACAGTGTGAAGCTGTCGCTTTAGTTCCTTGCGAGGAACCACCATATCAACAAATCCATGCTCCAGCAGAAACTCAGAACGCTGAAACCCCTCAGGGAGCTTTCGCCGTATAGTTTGCTCAATCACTCGTGGACCTGCAAATCCGATGAGCGCCTTTGGCTCTGCAATGATCACATCCCCAAGCATAGCGTACGAAGCGCTCACACCACCAGTTGTTGGGTCCGTGAGAATAGAGATGTAGGGCAGGCCTGCTTCACCGAGTTCGGACAGAAATGCACTCGTTTTTGCCATCTGCATAAGAGACAGCGCTGCTTCTTGCATACGAGCACCACCGGAAGCGCTTATGAACACAAAGGGCATGTTGCCGTCAAGTGCCCGGCGACCTGCACGCACAAACTTCTCCCCGACCACGCTACCCATCGAACCGCCAATGAAGCCGAAATTCATGCATCCAAACGATATTGGCAATCCATGAATCGTGCCGTGTCCTGTGGTAACAGCATCGGGAAGATCACTGCGCGAATAGGCCTCTTTCAATCGAGCTTTGTACGGACGTGTATCAACAAACTCGAGAGGGTCTGCCGAACGCACATTTGAATCAGTTTCTCTAAACGTACCCTGATCGAAGAGCACGTCGATATACTTTGAGCTTCCAATACGGAAATGATGCGAACACGACGGACATGTGAATGCATGCTCCTCGAGTTCCTTGCGGTAAATAATCGTCGAACATTCCGGACACTTCGTCCAGAGCCCGTCTGGCATCTCTCTCTGTTGTTGTTCAGGAGTGATGTTTTTGTTTTTGCGTAGAAACCAAGCCATGGTCAAAAATACTGCTGAATAAGCTTACGGCACCACGACAAAGCATCGAGGCTGCAAATCGATCAACATGAAGTACAGGCCCGGTTGCAGCGCAGCCGCCCCCTTCCCTTCGATATCGAGTCGCACACCATTGACTGTATAAATGTGCCGCACGTTTTGCAGTGCTGGATGCGTTGGTAGTGATGACTGCTGAATGAGAAGATTGTCTGATGTGTCTGGATATTCAGGGAAATCTTCAATGTCTGTTGTCGTAATCGGTACATCATGAAAACTGAGTGCACCAACTCCCTGAGAATTAACAAGCCATGGACCTTGAAACACTGTCGTGCCATCGTCGTAGGCATAATCCGGAACGTATGAAACACGAGACACAGTAGATGGAAACGTTAACACTACCGACGATCCAGATACACTAACGGAGGTCGGATGCATCTTACTATCAGAATCGGCGAACCAAGCATCAGTTGACGTTCGGACAGCACCAGCAACGAGAACGTCGGATGTCATTCGAAGTCCGCCTGCCCTTTCGAATTCTACGCGAACCGTAGTTGAGTTGATCGGTGCAACCCTCTTCACCGTAGGCGAAGACCGATATACACCTGGCTGCATACCGAGCTCGTTTCGTTGATACACATCAAATAACTGAGACCCAAGAGCCCCGTAGCCTTGTCCACCATAATGACATCCGTCGTGTGCTGGTAGTGCATTGGCAGCGTGTACGATCACATTGGGAAATGCATATTCAAGACGACGCTGTTCATCCCGGAGCTTTGCATGGTTTGGACCTGCGCAACCGGGGCGAATCTGCACAACCACTACGTATTCGAGATTGGGAAGATCTTCCTTCCATGCATTGTAGAGCTGGCCAAAGAGCTTGATGTAGTCCTCGGTGTCATGGTTTGATTCACCCTGATACCAAAACAACCATCGGATATCGTCGCGTCTACCACTCTTGATGATTCGGTATAACCACGAGCCATAGATCGTTGCCCTATTCAGCCGATTACTTTGGTCGGGCAGATGCTGCTCGATCCGTGTTCCGCCCACGCCACCATTAATGCAGAGCGATGGACTCCCCATCTGATCAGCAATGGCATTCTGTAGGTGCAATCCCCAGGCACCAACGTGTATTCCGCCACCATTACCATCTGCCTTGCTCCCATAGAACACTGTGTCGGATGCAGATGAGCTAAAGTTTTTGCCAAAGGTTCGAGCATACGCTGATGGCAATACTGCTGCATCGCCAAAGATTGAATTTGATTGACCGGTGACAGTGAATGCTACTCCCGAGACAATACTCTTTGCCACATATGCGGTGTCAAGCAGGGGGCTTCCAGTGTCTGCCATCACAATAATGGTCGACTCGTTGAATCCAGCCGGTGGTGATGTCCAAGATATCGTGTCTGTGGATCCTGCTTGAACGTCGTAGATGGTCCGCAAGCTCGGCAAGCCGCCGGTAGCTGTGTAAATCTTAACAGAGCGCACATTTTCGGTGTTGACGCGATAGACGATGTTGTAGGCACGACCAGCAGATACCACCGCCAGGTTCTTTGGCGCCTCAAGTATGGAAACTGACTTTGGCGCTGGCTCTTTGTACTGCGGAATTCCGTAGCGCTGGTGGAGATATTTTTCTATTGCGGACCGTTCCTGCTCTGCCGGAATGCGGTTATACAGGAGGATCTCGGATATCGTGCCGTTATAGCAATATCCCCTCTGATATGCCCCGATATAGATTATGCTATCGATGTTACTCGGAATCTCACCGCGTGCCACTTCTTTTCCGTTGTGGGCGATGGTCGCTAAACGTGTTGCCTCAGAATATGTGATTCGCACCACGGTTGGGCCGCTTAGTGCCGACTCTGCCATGAGTAACCGGTTGAAGTCACCAGCATGCAGAACCGTGGGCTGACCCGGTGAACTTGTAAACAATGCCCGGTTCTGACCTGAGATCATGTTGTTGGCCGAATGTAGGCCACTCCACTCCGTCACAAGGTAGATCGTGTAATCCTTGCCGACAGGAAAAACCGATGGCGCTTCAAGAAACGAGACGCCGTTAAACAGAATACCTGCCTTGCCGTTGATCGGTTTACTCGTGAGTGCTGACCCAGCTCCTGCTGTGGCTGTATGTCCACCTACGCGTGATTTCCAGGTGGATACTTGTTCTGATGCGCCCGAAGGGGTGGTAAAGGTAACAAGTGTGTCGGCACGTAGCCATAAGACAGCCCCAGAAGTAGGCACCTGCGAGTACGACGCAGCGCACCCGAAAAGCACCATGACGAAACATGTTAGTCTTATCATGCCGCCCCACCCCCTTACTCGCTGAAGTTACTTCGAGATCTCCAGAATCTCGTATTGAATAACGCCGGCTGGAACCTTTGTTTCGACATGCTCGCCAACCATCTTGCCTAACAATGCCTTACCGAGAGGACTTGTAACGCTTAGCTTGTTCTGCTCAAAGTCTGCTTCTTCCGGCGAAACCATTTGATACTCGATAGTTTTGTTGATTTTTTTATTCATCAACTTCACCTTGGACAGGATATACACCTTGTCATCGGGAAAATCTTTGCTGTCGATTACCTGTGCCTTACCGAGAGTTGTTTGCATCTTCGAGATTCGAATCTCCAATAACTCTTGTGCATGCTTTGCAGCATCATAATCAGCATTTTCAGACAGATCCCCGTGAGAACGCGCTTCCGCAATCTTCTGGGCGATGTCCCGGCGACCATTTGTGGTTAATTCCTGTAGTTCTGCCTGAAGCTGTAACAGATATTCTTTGGTAAGGTAAACTGCATCCCCTGCCATTGAAATGTCCTTTGTAAGTATCGTGTTAACTGAGTGGTGATCTGATAAAAAAAACAAAGCCGTCGAGCGGCTTTGTTCTCAATGATTTCTAATCTACGCAGGGAGCTGCCCCCCTGCAAGACCCTGTTTACAAGTGTCGTAACAAGTGCCCCATTTTATCCCGTTTCGTCTCGAGATACTGCTGATTATCCTCGTTGGCCGCAATCTCCAGTGGCACGAGATCTACAACCTCTAAACCGTGGGACTGCAGACCGACCCGTTTCTTCGGGTTGTTTGTCATTAGACGCATGTGACGAATGCCGAGATCGTGCAAGATCTGAGCTCCTATGCCATAATCGCGCGGATCGGGAGGAAACCCAAGGTGGGTATTGGCCTCTACAGTATCTAGTCCTTGCTCCTGAAGCGCATAGGCCTTTATCTTATTGACCAGCCCTATGCCTCGTCCCTCCTGGCGCATATAAAGCACAACGCCCCGACCTTCGCGTTCAATCATCTCAAGTGCTGCATGAAGCTGTGGACCACAGTCGCATCTTCGGGAGCCGAAGATATCCCCAGTAAGGCATTCGCTGTGTACCCGAACAAGCACTGGAGTACCATCGGACACATCACCCTTGATGATGGCTACATGCTCTTTGCCGTCAAGTCGATTTTCGAAGACACGCAGCACAAAGTCGCCGTGGTCGCTTGGAAGCTTAGCCTCGGCCACCATGATAACGAGTTGTTCGGTGCGTCTGCGGTAGGCAATCAGGTCCTGAACTGAGATCATCTTTAGACCATGCGCTCTGGCCATTTCCACAAGATCAGGAACACGCGCCATGGATCCGTCATCCTTTAAGATCTCGCATAGCACGCCAACGGGTTTCAGACCAGCAAGCGTCATGAGATCTACCACGGCCTCTGTGTGTCCAGCACGGCGAAGTACACCGCCGTTAACGGCTATTAGAGGGAATATGTGACCCGGACGGGCAAAATCGCTTGGGCACGCGTCTTGGTCTGCCATTGCACGGACAGTTGCTGTTCTGTCGTGAACAGATATGCCTGAGGTTGTACCATGGCTGTAGTCGATGCTCACAGTAAAGCGCGTACCGTGCAGTGCAGTATTGTCTGACACCATCAGCGGCAGGTCCAGCTCTCTGGCTCGTTGTTCCGTTACGCTCACGCATATCAATCCCTTGCCTTGAGAGGCCATGAAATTGATGTTGGTCTCGGTACAGAGTTCAGCCGAACAGATCAAATCACCTTCGTTTTCACGGTCTTCATCATCAACGACGATGATGCATTTTCCGTTGCGAAGGTCTGTAACTGCTTCTTCGATCGAATCGAGCATAATGCAGATTTACTTAGACGTCACGTTTGCAATCGACGCTTTGTCGAACTTTACGTGGCAGTTAGGTGCGATTGTTACTGTAACGGTTGTATCATCAATCTCGTGCACCGTGCCATGCATGCCCGCTGACATCGTCACTGCATCTCCCTTTTTGATGGAGCCTACTAGTGCCTGATGCTGCTTTGCACGCTTTTGTTGCGGACGAATAATCATGAAGTACATGATGGCGATAAGGGGGCCGAACATGATCAAAAACGACATCAGTTGGTCGCCAGTGCCGCCTCCAGCTGCTTGCGGTTGTGCCATCAGAATAAATGCTAGCATGGTAGTGCTCCTATGTTGTGTTATCAGGTTCGAGGTTGATTCAGTTGTTCGATAATCTCGACAGACCATTGACGAAATGTACCGTCGAGAATTTTCTCGCGGGCCTGGCGAACAAGCCACATGTACAGCCCAATGTTTTGGGCCGTTGCGATCATTAGGCCCAGAATTTCTCCCGCGTTAAAGAGATGGCGAAGATACGCCATAGAGTAGTTTGCGCTGCTGTCTACGCCAACAAATGGGTCAATAGGTTCGTCCCGTTGCTTCCACGTTGCATTCTTGATGTTAACCCGCCCTTGCGTAGTGAACAACGTACCATTGCGAGCATTTCGGGTTGGCATAACGCAATCGAACATGTCTACGCCGAGACCGATACAGCGAATGATGTTTTCAGGCGTACCAACCCCCATAAGATATCTCGCTTTATCGCTTGGCATCCGTTCCGTTGAGACTGCAGTAATCTCGTACATATTCTCAGCTGGTTCACCCACGCTCAGACCACCGATGGCGTAGCCCTCAAAATCCATTGCCACCAGCTCGTCCATACACTGCTGTCGCAAATCCTTGTACGTGCTGCCCTGCCCGATTCCAAACTGCAGCTGATGATGACCATAGAGGTATGGTTGCGTAAGGTGATGGGCGCGGCCACGCTTTGCCCACCGCAGTGTAAGCTCCATTGATTCACGGGCCTCTGTGTACGTCGCAGGATATGGCGTGCATTCATCGAGCACCATGAATACATCGGATCCGATTGCGCGCTGCGTGTCGACAACGCTTTCTGGAGTGAAGAGGTGCCGCGAGCCGTCAAGGTGCGACTGAAACTCGACGCCCTCTTCTCGCATTTTTCTTAGGTCTTTTAATGAAAACACCTGAAACCCGCCACTGTCGGTTAGTATAGGACGGTCCCACGTGCTGAATCGATGAAGACCACCTAATGCCTTGAGCGTGTCTGTTCCCGGGCGCAGGTACATATGGTATGTGTTGGCTAAGATAATCGGCACATCTAACTCGCGAAGTGTCCGATGGTCCATTGCCTTAACCGCCCCCTGGGTTCCAACTGGCATAAAGATCGGCGTGGCGATTTCACCATGTGCGGTGCGCAGTTTGCCCGCACGCGCGCTGGTATGCTGATCTGTAGCTTCGAGCTGAAATGGTTTGTTTTGAGTGTCCATGAGCCAACAAAACTAGCCCCTTATCGTCATATGCCGCACTCAATGGCAACAAAATCAACTTTCATGTTTTACTGAGGTTTACAAATGGCAGTATTAGTCGGAAGGCGCGCGCCGCGCTTTTCTGCACAAGCAGTAATCGATGGTGCAGAGATCGTCGAGAACTTCTCACTTGATCAGTACGTGGGCAACAAGCATGTGTTGTTCTTCTTCTATCCGAAAGACTTCACATTCGTATGTCCAACAGAGCTGCATGCATTTCAAGAAAAGCTCTCTGAGTTCGAAGCAAAGGGTGTAGCTGTTGTTGCATGTTCAACAGACACGGAACAGTCCCACTGGGGCTGGCTGCAGGTTCCTAAGTCGCACGGCGGCATACAGGGCGTAACGTATCCGATCGTGGCTGACACGAACAAGACGATTTCTTCCAATTATGATGTGCTTGCCGGCACATATGAATACAACGAAGACGGAGAATTGGCTGCAACCAACGAGTTGATCGCCTATCGTGGCTTGTTCCTCATCGACAAGGATGGAATCGTACAACACCAGGTTGTAAACAACTTCCCGCTTGGACGCAGTGTGGACGAAGCAATGCGTATGGTAGATGCGCTGCACTTCTTCGAGAAAAAGGGCGAAGTGTGCCCAGCTAACTGGAAGCCCGGCGCAGACGGCCTGAAGGACACTCATGATGGTGTGGCGTCATACCTGTCAACACACTGATTGAGACAAAAGGCGATTCGAAAAGGCGCATTACTCAACCTGAGTAGTGCGCCTTTGCTTTTTACCTCTAGTTGCTGTCGCGGATGATCCCGCCGCCCACAACATCGTTGCCTTCATACATCACAACCGACTGGCCCGGTGCAATTGCCTTTCGAGGCTCATCAAACGCAATACGAAGTATGCCATCCTCATCCGTGCTGCACGTTGCCATAGCCCCCTCGTCCTTATACCGGATTTTCACAAGAAATCTGCGAGGATCGCGAAGTTCAGCATACTTCTGAAGATTTACCGAGTGTGCGCTCAGTGTTGTTGATTCCAGCTCGTGTTCCCTTCCAAGCTCTATCACGTTGTTGTTCGGAAGTACATTCAGAACATACAATGGTTCGCTGTGAGCTATACCAAGTCCTTTGCGCTGCCCAACGGTATAGAATGGATACCCTTCATGCTGACCTATCACCTTCCCGTCCAGCACAAAATCACCCTTGCCAATTGTGCTGTCGATATCCGGACGCGCATCTCGCAGGAATCTGCGATAGTCGTTATCAGGTATAAAACAGATCTCGTACGATTCGGGTTTCGATGCTATGTCAAGCTCCAACCGTGCACCTTCTGCTCGCGACTGGGGCTTGGTGAAGCCGGCAAGAGGAAAGATTGTTCTTGCAAGATGTTCCTGACGCACACCCCAGAGCATGTATGACTGATCTTTCTGCACATCGTTGCTCTTTCGTATCCAGCGACGTCCCGTTGCTTCATCATGCATGATTTCTGCGTAATGACCAGTAGCAATGTACTCGGCACCAAGTGAGTCTGCCTTCTTGAGCATCTCGAGCCACTTGATTTGCCTGTTGCACTTCACACATGGATTTGGAGTGTTGCCGGCCAGGTAGTCATCGACAAAATAATTGATGACTTGGTCCTTAAACGTCTCTGAAAAATCAACGGTATAGTGCGGAATACCGAGCTGAAGTGCTATTCGTCGGGCATCGTTGATGCCATCTAACGAACAACACGTTGAGTCGTTCCCCACATTACCGCCAACGTCCTCGTATCTATAGGTCTTGATCGTGATGCCCACGACATCAAAACCTTGCTCTACGAGCAGGCCAGTAGCAACGCTTGAATCAACGCCGCCGGACATTCCTACTAAAACACGATTTGAATTCCGTTCCACGAGGTGTAGCTTTCGGTAATTATGGCAAATCTAACTACGGCTCCGCAAGAGTTTGTTGCAGCAAGACCGAGTCGGCTCCACAAGGTATTCTGGCGCAGATACTTCGCCAGAAGTCTGCGTAGACACTTTCATAGTGGTTTTGTTGCAGGCGAGGAACATATCTTATCGGGAGTCTCTGTCGGAAAAGGGGCTGACCTGCCAACGATCTTTGCGTGTACTCATGCATCCTGGTGGGACGCTGCGCTAACGATTGAACTGTCTCTTGGACAGTACAAACTAGACGCCTACGGAATGATGGAATACAAACAGTTGAGGAAATACTCGTTTTTTTCTCGCATCGGGATGTTCAGCGTTGTACGCGAAGAACCTGCTAGCGCGCTTTACTCGCTTCGGTATGCAGCTTCCCTACTTCGAAATTCTACAAAGTCGTTATGGATGTTCCCGCAGGGCGAATTGATCCATCAGGATATGCCTGCGTTATCGTGTGAACCCGGAATTGGAATCCTTGCCTCGTATGTAGGAGCATGCAGAATTGTGCCTGTTGCCATGCGCTACGAACAGCTCCGGGAGCAGCGGCCAAGCGTTTGGGTAAGGATTGGAACGCCGATTGTAATGAATGGGTCAGAAGGCGTGCGAGAAGTTACCAGCCTGGTTGCGCATAGTATGATGAACGTCCGCGATCATCTACGGTTAGACGCCATGCGGGAAGACCATTCAGCATATCGAACTTTTTTGATCGGTTCGATGTCCATGGAAAAACGATTTGACAAGATTATGCGTCGATGAGCGACCTTCACAAGATCTGAGGATATACGACAATGGCAGTTATAGCAGTCCATGATGAACAGTTTCAGCAGCACATTGAATCGGGACGACCGATCATAGTGAAATACTATGCAGACTGGTGTGGCTCATGCAAACTCTTTGCGCCAAAGTTCACCCGCCTGAGCAATGACGAGCGTTTTCAGTCAGTTGAGTTTTTAGAGGTCAATGCTGAAATCAGTCCAGTTGCTAGGCAGTCAGCAGGGGTAGACAATCTCCCATTCTTTGCCATCTTCAAAGATGGTAGCCTTGTCGAGGGAACGGCAACGGCAAAGGAAGACACTGTTGTAGCAATGCTCCAAAAGGTGTCTGCGTGAACATCGCATCGATACGACAGATTGCAGAGACGTTTACGAAGGAAGAGCTACAATCGGCAGAGGCATCGTTACTCGAGGAACAGCCCCTTGCAATCGATGTTCCGGGCCTTGACGAGGGAGAGCAGCTCACACACGTGATAGCCGCACAATGGGTAATCACCCACAAGGCTGCAACTGGCGTAGACACAATGACCGCAATCCGCGAATACACAAAGAGGGTTAGGCAAAGCATTTCATAGCCCTGCTTCCCCCCTTGATGGTGGTCGCAAGGTGTTAGTGCTTGATCAGAGACGTCGAAGCAGTTCCATTGGCTGCGTTCATTCGCACGATGTAGGCTCCAGGAGACCACAGGAGTGTCGAAACTCCGAAAGTTGTTGCATCATCTGGGATGGCCTGCACCAGAACACGTTCACCAGTTATAGAAAACACCTCTACTACCCTGTTGCTCCATACCGGCAATGTGACGGTCACTTGGTCAAGAGCTGGCTGTGGGGCTACGGTGAGCATTTCATTGAGCGATTGCTCATTCACAGAAAGCACATTCGGATCGTAGACAAACGCATCCGATCTCGAGGAACAGCCTTCTGCTGTAAACACATCTACGGTGTATGATCCAGCGACGTTGGTGACGTAGATTCTAGAAGTTGCACCATCGATCTTTACACCGTCTTTGTACCACTGAAACACACTAACACCGCCAAACGCAGTGGAGCGGAGCGAGTCTTTTCCAACTACGTTGATAAGGGGCTTTGCCGGCAGCTTGTTGATGACTACGTTAACAGGACTCGACACAGCCCGGCAGCCGTTGGCATCTTCTACACCAACGCTGTAGGATGCAGTGGCATTTGTACCCTTGAGTACAATCCTTCGATTGGTGTCGCCATTCGACCATCGATACGATGTAAAGCCTGTGTTCGCTTCAAGCATTACGGAGTCACCCGAGCAAACAGTCGTTGCTGTTAATGCCTTTACCGTTGGTGTTGCGGCCGTGCACTGTTTTACGTCGATCTCCCACACACCGCGTCCATACGTTGCGACCCGAAGGATGTTTGTTGTGCTGATAAGGCGCATCGAACTTACCATGATCGGCGGCATGCCTGTTCCATACGGTTGCCAGAAACCACTGCCTTCGTCTGAAAAGAACACGCCAAGATCTGTTCCAACAAACAGCCTGTTAGTGCCCCCTCGCTGGTAGACTACCGTGTTACACGGCACGTTAGGTAGTCCGTTGCCTGTGAGGTTCGTAACGGTACCGTTTGAAACCCTCATGAGCTTTTGTCCTGCCGAAAAGCCACCCAGTGCAACATAAAATGTCTTGGGATCGGTTGGATGCACTTCTACGCCCATAATAAAACCGCTTAATCCTGTCTGCTGCTGCCAGTTTGTGCCACCGTTTGTGGTAAACCACAATGCATTGTCATAGGCAACATAGATGTACTTGGGATCAGACGGGGCTACTGAGATCCACCGAGTTGGTACTGATGAAGATATGTTGGAGATTTTCGACCACGAAGATCCAGCATTCGTGCTCTTGTAGACGTTACCATATCCGATATACACTGTACCCTGTGTCTTCGGATCAGCGGCGATCGGTGCAACCCAAGCCGCCCTGTTATCGCCACGAGCATTTTGGTTTGATGCAAATGTCCAGTTTGTACCCTGATTCGTGGTCCGCCAGAAGGCACCATAATACTGGCTGCCATACATGATCGACGGATCAACGTAATCGATCGCTGCCATCATTCCATCACCGTCGAGTGTGTGTACAAACGACGAACCATTGTTTTTCGACAATGCTGTGCCGTTATCCTGGGCACCGGCAATGGTTAGGCTTGGATTTGTGTTCGAGGTAGCAAGCCCGTAATACTGCTGGATTTTCATGCCGTTGCTTATGTCACGCCATGAGATTCCCTGATCCGTTGAGCGTGCAATTCCACCATCATGCGTCGAATACAGCCTGTTTTGTGTTGGGTGAAACTTGAAGTAATGATGGTCTGCATGCACCCAAGGGGCGCCCCCTGCACCCGTCCAGTGGGCAGACAATACCCACGACGAGCCGTTGTTTGTTGTTCGCCATGCATTAATGCCACCCACGAACATGACATTGGCATTCGTTGGAGAAATCTCCATCGCCAGGTCGTAGAATCCTTGACCACGACTGTCACGACCGTCTGCATTCCAACCAAGCAAATTCAGATTCGTTGGAAGTTCTGCAAATGTCTTCCCTCCATCGGTTGACTTGTACACTCCCTCCAAGCCTTGTGACTGATAATTTGACGCCACGGCGGCCACAACATTTGCATTGGCTTTTGTTACGGCTAGTCGGATACGATTAGCACCTGGTATCGAGTATGTTGCCTCCCACGTTACACCAGCATCGGTTGAGCGCAGAATCTGAGCACCGCCATTGAGCCGGTATGTTGATGCGTAGAGAACAGACACCACAGATGGGTTGCCGATAAGGTCTCTGTATGTTCCCGATGCCTGCTGTTTCCAGCTCTTACCGCCGTCTGTTGTACGCATGATGCCAGAGTACGTTGCCGCAACAACGATGTTTTCATCGCGAGGGTCTATCCAGAGTCGAGCTATCACGGCGTTCTGCACAGCATCATAGGTAAGTCCGGTAGGAGCCCAGGAATTTCCACCGTCAGTGGACTTGATAATCCCGTACGTGTAGGCAGGATACCCTGTCAGGTCTCCAGGTCGAGCTCCGTTGGCATCGCCTGTCGCTGCGTACATGATCAGCGGAGCCTTGGTCGAGATTGCGATGTCGCTGATGCCGATCACAGGTATGGCTGTGATGTTCACGGGGGTCCATGCGCCACCATTGTTTGTAGACTTCCAAATTCCTCCAGCGGCAGTCCCAGCAAAAAGCAGATTGGGATCCGTTGGTGACACTTCAATCGAATTCACACGCCCAATACCGTTCCACGTCGAGATCTCATTCGGCATGTCAGGTGCCGTTGGACCGAGCTCTTTCCAGATTTTTGACGCCTGCGCATCTGTAAGGGGCTTGCGAGACTGAATCTTTTGAAGTTCGGAAAGGTAAAGCGACGGACGTGGAAATGTTCCATCGCTATGAAGTCTGCCCTGCCAGAACCATTCCCACCTTCTGAACTGCTTACTGATGCGAGGTGTACCGTCGGGATTAGGTTGCTCAAGCGCCTGCTGCATTGCGTTGCGAACCCGTTCATATTCTGTTTCAGTAGCATTTGTAACTGCCACTGATGCACAGAGTGTGATGATTACTGCAAGAAGACGTAAACGCATAGATGTAGGTTCTGCTGTTGTGACTGCTGAGGATTTACTACTGGAAAAATGAGAACGACTCTGAGCTCTCCATAGTTCCAGTGTGTGAGTTCGCAATTTACGACCGATATTTGCTTGATTTTGCAAGAAAAGGAACCACCATGGACGCATCATTTCTAGACAGATTATCGGCCGAATTGGCTGCCATTGACGAAGCTGGGCTCTACAAGCGTGAACGGGTCATTACCTCGCATCAGGGTCCCGAGATCACGGTTGCCGGTAGTTCCGAACCGGTGCTGAATTTCTGCGCAAACAACTACCTTGGGTTGTCATCCCACCCAAGCGTGATCGAAGCAGCTAAGCAATATCTCGACAGCCACGGTTTTGGTGTGTCAAGTGTTCGATTTATCTGCGGTACACAGGACATTCACAAAGAATTGGAAGAAAAGATCGCCAGTTTCTGTGGAACAGACGATACCATCCTGTATGCTGCATGTTTCGATGCGAACGGTGGCGTCTTCGAACCTCTTCTTGGTGAGGAAGACGCAATCATTTCGGATTCGTTGAATCATGCGTCGATCATCGACGGCGTGCGGTTGTGCAAGGCACGTCGGTATCGTTACGAGTCCTGCAACATGGAAGATCTTGAAGCACAGCTGCGTCAGGCGCGAGCTGATGGTGCAAAGGCTATCCTAATCGTTACGGACGCTGTGTTCTCAATGGATGGTACCATTGCGCCCCTTGACAAAATCTGCGATTTAGCCGATCAGTACCAGGCGTTAACGATGGTTGATGAGTGTCACTCGATGGGCTTTATGGGCAAGCACGGCAGAGGTGTTGTTGAACACTGTGGTGTGATGGGCCGTGTTGACATCATTTCCGGCACTCTCGGCAAAGCTCTCGGCGGCGGTATCGGTGGTTTTACAACCGGTAGACAGCAAATCATAGACATGCTACGTCAGCGTTCACGTCCATATCTGTTCTCAAACTCCCTTCCGCCGTCTGTAGTTGGTGCCGGAATAGCCGTAATGGATCTGCTAAGCACAACAACCGAACTGCGCGATACGCTAGAGGCAAACACCGCGTACTTCCGCGAAGGTATGTCGAAGCTTGGGTTTGACATTGTGCCAGGTACGCATCCGATAACACCCGTGATGCTCTATGATGCTCCGTTAGCGCAATCGATGGCGAATAAACTTCTCGACCACGGGATATACGTCATTGGCTTTTTCTACCCTGTTGTGCCAAAGGGCAAGGCACGGATTCGTGTGCAGGTATCGGCCGCACATACACGAGAGCATCTCGACAAGGCAATAGCAGCTTTCGGTGCAGTAGGCAGAGAACTAGGAGTGGTCTCATGATCGTTGGGATTTGTGGTGCTGGCACCATGGGGCGCGGTATCGCAATCGCTTCCCTATTGTCCGGACATCGTGTGGTTCTTTTCGACATACACGAGGCAGCTGTAGACTCTGCTTGTACGTTTGTGAAAGCACAGCTTCAGAAGGCAGTAGAGAAGGGTAAACTCTCTCCAGAGGCCTTTGAAGGCGCGGAGCTCGGCGGTGGTACAGAGCTCTCATTGATGCATGATTGTGACATCGTCATTGAAGCAGCTGCTGAAACTCTTGAAATCAAGCATGCGCTGTGCACATCGCTTGAGAGCGTAGTCTCATCGACGTGCCTTCTTGCAACCAATACATCGTCGATCAGCATAGCATCTATCGCCAGGGTTCTGCAACATCCGCAACGCTTTGCCGGACTGCACTTCTTTAACCCAGCACACATTATGAAGCTGGTAGAAGTGATTCGTGGTCCTCGCACCTCCGATGCAACTGTTGATGCATGTGTTGAATTTGCTTTGGGCCTCGGAAAGACACCAGTAGTAGCTAAAGATGCTCCTGGATTTATTGTCAACCGCATTGCACGCAATTTTTACAACGAGTCTCAACGGCTCGTTATGGAGGGGGCTGCTACGGTCGAAATCACTGACACGCTGATCAAAGGACTTGGTTTTAAGATGGGGCCTTTTGAGTTAATGGATCTCATTGGCGTTGATGTGAATCTTGATGTGACCAAGTCTCAATGGCAACAGTTTTTCTTGGAACCTCGCTTTACACCATCACTGCTTCAACAGCAGACGGTTGATGCAGGGTTGTATGGCAGGAAGACCGGCCGCGGCTTCTACGATCATTCGTCAACAGAATAGTTCGTGATCAATGCGTGTTGAGCTGTTTCTCGCTAAACGCTTCGCAGTGTCGCTTCGACACGATGTGTTCACGCTCTTTACAACATCTGTTACAACCCTTAGTATAGCACTGGGGTACGTTGCGGTATGCGTTGCGGTGAGCATTCTTCAGGGATACTCTGATAAGATTGTCGAGACAGCAACGATGTTCAGTTCTGATGTAATCGTACGATCACAGATTGCCGTGGATTTTGAGGATCCTAGCTCGATTGTACGACGTGTACGTTCAATTTCAAATGTTCAAGACGTTGCCATAGCGCTAGAACGTGAGGCCTTAATCAAGCACAAGGGGCAGCTCGACGGAGTTCTTCTCAACGGAATAGAGTTGTCGAGATATGCCGTGTTTGCCAATGTTCTCACATCTCGCGACGCAGTCAGAACACTTCAATCCGGCATTGTAATCGGCAGTGGAGTCTCGCGCACATTGCAGGCTGATGTTGGTGATTCGATCACGCTGATCTTTCAAAAACAAGGTTCTGCTGTCCCTGGTGTGCGAAGGGTGCGAGTTGTAGGAGTGTTTGAATCAGGAATGGGAACTCAGGATGAGAATGTGGCACTATTGCACATTGATTCATTACGAGCGTACTCCGGCTCCACGCCCTCTGCAGCATCTATTGTTATGGTAAAGACTTCATCGAGTGATGATGCAGATCAAGTTGCGCAGGATATTCGGCATATATATGCTTCGTCTGCCTTCGTGCTGACGTATAAAGAAGTATTCCAGGGAGTCTGGGGCTGGATCGAGATGCAGCGTAAGCCTATCCCAATAATTCTGGGGCTACTATCGCTTGTAGCTGTTGTCTCGATAGTTTCGTCTTTGCTGCTTACGATTGTGCAGAAGACCCGATCGATTGCAATACTCTCTACACTTGGACTTTCTTCCCGCCGAATAGGGTTTGTTGTTCTTCTACGGGCATGCACTTCTGCCCTGCTCGGCGTTATGATTGGCGGACTTATCACGGGCGCTTTTGTCTACGGACAGGCAACGTATCACTGGATACGGCTCGACAGTAGCCTATACTATGTATCGGAGCTACCAGTGCATTTCGATCCTGTCCTGGCCATCTTGATAGCAATCGGGATCATGTTTCTAACAGTAGCTGTATCCCTTGTCCCGATGGCAATTGCCAGACGCATCACACCTGCTCGTGCGTTGCGCTTTTCGTAAACAGGTAGTGGTCTACACTAATCCGACCTGGTCCCGTAAACAGAACGATTAGACTGAAAACTAGGTACATCAGCCCGGCCTCTTTGTCCTGAAACGGATCTGAGCCATGAAACACCGTTACGATAATGGTGAACAGGCCAACATTAAACAATGCCGAGAACCGGGTGAACAATCCGACAACGAGAAAAATACCACCTAAAAACTCGGTGTAGCTCGCTAGGTAGGCCTGCAGTGTGGCAAGGGGCCAGCCAAGATTTGATAGATGCTGCGCCAAGCCCGATACCCCGCCAAACACCTTTGTAGTGCCGTGGTATATAAGCAGTGCCCCGAGAGTTACCCGTGCAAGAAGCACAGGCAGCGTTGGTAGCCATGGACGGAGCAGGATGTGCTCTAGGTTCTTCGAGATAGCAGATGGCAGATTCATGTCATTTAGTCCTGAGCTGCGAGATGGGTAGGTAGTGCCGACTCATATGCATCACGCAATGAAGACACAGCGATACGGCATTCTGAATTCAACACGAGGTCTGTTCCTTCAGTTACGCCAAGAATGGTTGTTGGAACGTTATGCCGGCTGCAGCATTCCTGCAGCGCAATGAGCTGATCCTTCGGAACTGTCACAATAATCCGACTTTGCGCTTCTCCAAACAATGCGGCTGCATGCTGCTCATACGGCCACGTGATGTGTGCTCCAATTCCATGACGGAAGGTCATCTCGCTTAATGCAACCAGCAAGCCCCCTTCAGCACAGTCATGCGCCGCAGCGACATATCCCGAACGGATTGCTTCGAGTGCAGCTTTCTGCAATCGGCATTCTTCATCGATATCGATATACGGAGCATCGCCAGCGATCTTACCGGTTGTAAGTTTCTGATACTCCGATCCGCCGAGCTCGTTTCGCTGCCAACCCAGCAGAACAACATGTTGTCCCTCGAGCTCAAAACTGTTGCCAACGGTTTTTGTAACGTCATCAATAAGACCAAGCATACCAATCGTGGGAGTTGGATACACGGCATGACTCTGTGATTCATTGTGGAAGCTTACGTTACCGCCTGTTACAGGGGTATTAAGAGCACGGCACATATCGCCCATACCTCGAATGGCTTCCGCAAACTGGTAGTAGACTTCCGGATCGTATGGATTACCAAAGTTGAGGCAGTTCGTAATGGCCACCGGCTCGGCACCTACACAAACACAGTTCCGTGCAGCCTCAGCCACGGCGCTAATTCCGCCACGATGAGGATTAAGATAGACGAATCGGCTGTTGCAGTCTGTAGTAACTGCTACTGCCTTCCCTGGCAGTTCTTTGATGCGCAGGATTGCTGCATCACCATCAGAGCGCATTACGGTGTTGTCGCCTACCTGCGAATCATACTGTTCGTACACCCAGCGCTTGCTCGCAATCGTAGGGCTTGAGAGGAGTGCTGTTAGCGTCGGTTCAATCTCGGAAGACGCGAGAACCGGACCATTATCAAGAGCGTGTAAAGTGTGCTCGAGATATGCCGGACGCTTCTGTTCACGGACGTATACAGGAGCATCACCACCGAGCACAAGAGACTGCGCGGGAATGCATGATACGAGTTGCCCATGACGAGATATCGAGACAACTCCATCGTCCGTTACAACGCCAATGCACACAAATGGTACGTCCCATTTTGCACAGATCGCTGCGGCTGCTTCTTCCTTGCCCTTTTCAATAACAACGAGCATCCGCTCTTGAGATTCAGAGAGCATGATCTCGTAAGCACTCATACCCTCTTCGCGAAGCGGCACAAGATCAAGATCGATGCGCATGCCGACGTTGCCCTTTGCGCTCATTTCTGCAGTTGAACACGAAATGCCAGCTGCACCCATGTCCTGCATTCCAACAACTACTTTCGCTGCAATGAGTTCTAGTGATGCTTCAAGTAGAAGCTTCTCAGCAAACGGATCTCCAACCTGGACAGTTGGACGCATGTTTTCGGTTTCCTCATCGAATTCTCTCGAAGCAAGTAGTGATGCTCCATGGATGCCGTCGCGTCCCGTGCTCGATCCCATGATAAACACAGGATTGCCCGGCCCCTCGGCAGTAGCGGAAGCCATGCTGTCTGCTTTGAGAACTCCTACGGCCATGGCATTAACGAGAGGATTGTCTGTATAGCATCTGTCGAAGTACACCTCTCCGCCCACTGTAGGCACGCCGAAACAGTTTCCATAATGTCCGATACCGCTCACGACTCCCTTCACGAGATACCGCGTGCGATTCGTTGTAGGGTCTCCAAAGCGCAGAGAATTCAGTGCTGCTATCGGTCGTGCGCCCATTGTGAAAATATCCCGTAGGATACCACCTACACCAGTTGCCGCTCCCTGAAATGGTTCTACGGCGCTGGGATGGTTGTGCGATTCGATCTTAAACGCAACACCATATCCGCCCCCTACATCAATAACGCCGGCATTTTCCTCACCTGCAGCAACCAGCATACGGCCGCCCGAACGAGGAAGCGTTTTCAACTGCAGGATACTGTTCTTGTATGAGCAGTGCTCGCTCCACATCACGGAGTAGATACCAACTTCGGTGTATGTTGGCGTGCGACCAAGGACAGAACAGATGCGCTCATATTCCTGCTCTGTAAGACCGAGTTCACGAGCTGTTTCAACGGTTACGGGGATTTCGCTATGTGGAGTATTAGACATCTGATGGCAGTGGTTGACGTCGCTCGTCTTCGGCTGCATATCCAAGCGCAGCGATCGATGCAACGTGTGATAAAAATGTTGATGATATGCCAAGGGGCCAGTGGTCCTTAACAAAGAACGTACTGTAGTTGCCTGACACAAATGGCTCTGAGTCGAGTACTTGTCTGCAGAATGGGATCGTGGTTTTGAATCCTACGATCTGGTACGAATCGAGTGCGCGCTTTGTGCGTTCGATGCATTCCTGTCGAGTATCAGCATGGACGATAAGCTTGGCTACCATGGGGTCGTAGTGAACACTGACTTCGTATCCCTCATACAAGGCCGAATCATTGCGCACCGATTCCCCTGTTGGAAGCTGCATGTAACTCACTACGCCCGTATCTGGCAGAAACTCATTGTAGACGTCTTCTGCACATATACGACACTCTATTGCGGCACCCTTAGGTTCGGCAATATCTTCCTGGGTTATCGTTAGAGTTTCTCCTGCTGCGATCCGCAGCTGCTGCTCAACGAAGTCTACGCCAGAGATCATTTCCGTAACGGGGTGTTCAACCTGGAGGCGTGTATTGACTTCCATGAAATAGAACTCACCTCGGGCATCGAGGAGAAACTCGAGCGTGCCTGCGTTCGTGTAGGACGCTTTCTGGACAAGACGAGATGCCGCCTCCCCCATCGCCTTCCGTATCTCAGGAGTCACTGCAGTTGATGGCGACTCTTCGACTACCTTTTGGTGACGTCGTTGAATTGAGCACTCACGCTCCGGGAAGTAGAGAACATTCCCAAAATGATCCGCCAGAATCTGAATCTCGATATGACGTGGATGCACGATGTAGCGCTCGATGAAAACGCGGTCATCGTTGAATGATGTCTGTGCCTCGCCCTGTGCTGCGCGGAACGCAGATTCGATCTCATCGGCAGATTCTACGATGCGCATTCCCTTACCACCGCCACCGGCTGCAGCCTTGATAATCACAGGATAACCAATACGGTCTACAACAGCGCGGGCTTCATCAAAGGACGCTACAGCACCGTCGCTTCCGGGAGATATGGGTACTCCAGAGGCAATGGCAATGTCGCGAGCTGCGGTCTTGTCGCCAAGCATGGAGATAGCCTCCGGTGTTGGTCCGATAAAGACCATGCCGGCATCGGCAACCGCCTGTGCGAATTCGGCATTCTCAGAAAGGAACCCATAGCCAGGATGAACTGCATCTGCACCGGACTCCTTCGCTGCCTGCAGCACCTTGTCGAGCATCAGATACGACTCTCTTGGAGTGTACCCTCCAATGCCTATGGCAATGTCTGCTTGGCTGACATGCGGAGACCTCACGTCTGCATCAGAGTAGATGGCAACGGTCTGGATTCCCATTCGTTTGCATGTGCGCATAACGCGCAGAGCAATCTCGCCGCGATTGGCGATCAACACACGTGTAAACATGGTTGCAAAAATACGGACTTAAAACTCGACCACCGTAATTCCATCGCCCCCTTCATGAATCGTCCCTATCCGAAACGTTGATATCTGGGGGTGTTCATGGAGGTACTCATGCACGGCTTTACGCATTGCACCGGTGCCCTTGCCATGTATCAGCGAGGCCTGATGCAGACCGGCAAGGATTGCATCGTTGATAAAGCCCTCCAGGGTGCGTAGCCCTTCATCCACCCGCATGCCTCGCATATCCAGGGTTGTGCGGGCATCCAGCTTAAGGTGCTCAACAACGTTCCGCTGGACTGGTGGCTTGTCTTTCTTTGTTGTGCGTACAAGCTTGGCAAGGGGCACGGAGAAGGTTATACCGTTGACGTCAATTCGTGCTTGCGTTCCCTCGATTGCCGTAATAGAACCGGTTGATGTAGTTCCGGCAATCGAAACCATGTCTCCAATGTTCAATGGTGAAGCGTCTGTAATCTGCTCGCTGGCCGAAACCTGGACCTCCCGCTCCGTAAGCGATGCCCGTTCTGTTTCAAATGCATTCTTGATCGTAGACACCGACTTTTGTTGCTCGCGGACCTCACGGATCGTATTCTCAACGAGCGCATTTGCCTTTCGAAGAATCTCACGCGCCTCTTCCCTTGCATCCTCGACAACTGTGCTTCTCTTCTTCTTGATATCTGCAAGACGTGCATCAGCATCGGCGCGTAGCTGCTCAGCCTTAGCAAGTTCGGCAGCTGCACTGAGTTTAAGCTTTTGAGCCTCCAGGCGAAAATCCTGTATGGCTTGTATACTTTGCTCGAGCTCGTTGTGTCTGTCACCCAAATACTGTGATGATCGTTCGAGAACTACTTCAGGCATCCCAACGGTTCGAGCAAGGGCAAATGCGTATGAGTTGCCTGGCACGCCGAAAAGAAATGCAAATGTTGGTTTTACATGCTCTCCGTCAAACTCTAGCGAAGCGTTCGTAATAGCAGGTCTCGTCAATGCATACTGTTTGAGCGATGACTGGTGGGTTGTTACAACAAAGCAGGCTCCCCGTTCGATGAGCGAGTCGAGTATTCCTGCAGCAAGTGCGCCCCCTTCAGCCGGATCGGTACCAGCGCAGATTTCATCAACGAGAACAAGCGCTTCCTTGTCGCAGTGTGAAAGAATGTCTCGTAGGCGAATGATCTGCGACGAAAACGTAGAGAGGTTCGACTCGATGCTTTGGTGATCACCGATGGCCGTCATAATTCGGCGCGGATGCAGCGTGGCCATTCCAAGAGGAAACATTCCCATCATGGCCATATTGATAGACAACCCGATGGTCTTCATAGCCACAGTTTTTCCACCTGCATTAGGACCGGAGATCAATATCCCGCGTGAGGAACCGTCAAACCTGATGCTCAATGGCACTAAGTCTTTCAGGGGGTTCTTTGCTGCTAGTGCCAGCAGTGGATGCCGAACGTTGTGAAGCTCTATTTCGTCATCCGAGGTCAATACGGGCTTGATACCGCCGTAGTTCATGGCAAACCGTGCTCGGGCGATCACACTGTCGATAAACGTCAGCACATCAACGGCCGCCTCAATCTCATACGATACGCTACCAACTTCGGCAGTTAACGTCGTGAGGATACGAATCATCTCCCGTTGTTCTCTGCCGTGCAGGATGGCTAACTCGTTGTTGAGTTCATACGTTTCTGCAGGTTCGAGAAACACCGTCTGACCCGACTGCGATACGCCATGGATGATGCCTTCTACTGCCCGCTTGTTTTCAACACGAAGAGGAAGAACAAATCGGCCGTCGCGCTGGGTGACAAACTCTTCCTGCAGCAGCTCTTCTTCACCGAACTTCTTCAGGATACGTTGGAGCCGCAGACGCAAACGAGCGCTCAATTCATGAATGTCTCTCCGAATTGACAGCAGCTCCCTACTGGCATTATCCCGTATCAGCCCAGTGTCATCTATGGCATCGGTGATGTGCTTTTCAAGTATTCTGTCGTCTACCAGCACACGACAACGTTCGTCGAGCGTCGGGGCCTTACCGGAGTTCAGATGGAAAAAGGACTTTACAACTCGCGAAGTCTGCAGGGCCTCTAGGACAAGGAGCAGGTCTGGCGCAGACAGAAAATTGCCGACGATACGAGTGCGTGGCACAAGACCCGAGACGTCGCCCATGCGCTCATATGGTATTGATTCACCTGATCTTAGCAGGTCGGTACACTCACCAACGCAATCAAGATTGTGCTGAACCGCAGGCGCGTCCATCACCGGTCGTAGTGACCTAACGTGATCTGCTCCGGCATGCGAGACGCAGTACCGTGCAACGGCGTCAAGTAGCCTCGGTATCTCGAGTTCGTCGAGAGATGTTTCTACAAGTGTGGCAGCCTCGTTCTCTGCCATCATGATCCGCTCAATAACTGCTTGACCAACGTCTGGATGAGGCCACCGTCCGCCTTGCCTTTCATCTGTTTGACGGCCATACCCATCACTTTTCCAAAGTCGGAAGGCTGGCTAGCACCAAGCTGAGTGATGATATCAGAGACAGCCAAACGAACTTCGTCTTCTGTCATTTGTGTCGGCAGAAACTCCATGATGATCGAAAGTTCGAGACGTTCCTTCTCAGCGGCCTCGGTGCGACCAGCTGCTTCGAACTGTTCGATTGCGTCCTTGCGCTTCTTTGCTCCGGAATTGATGATTTTAAATGCATCATCATCGGTCATTTCCCGACCAGTGCCGCTCTTTTCGAACTCCAGAATGCCAGCTCGTATCGAGCGCAGAGTCTCCAGGCGAACCTTGTCGCCGGATTTCATGGCAGTTTTAATCTGCTCGTTGATTTCGTCTGTTAGTGCCATAGCTGGTCCAAATGCGTAGAATACGGTGCAAAGTTCCGCAAAGATACTGTCCGTATCTTTGCAACATGATTAAAGCCGTTGTCTTCGACCTTGATAACACTCTTGTAGACTTCATGGCCATGAAGCGTCAAGCAGTGGACGCCGCCATTGGCGCGATGATGGATGCAGGACTGAACTTGACGTATGATCAGGTAAAGACCCACATCGATGACATCTATAAGGAACAAGGAATCGAGTACCAGCAGGTATTCGACAAGCTCTTGCTCGATGTCCTGGGATTCGTCGATCCGCGCATCATTTCTGCAGGTATAATTGCCTACAGACGGGCTCGCGAAGCAGCCCTAAAGCCATACCCACATGTTACTGCTACGCTAATGCAGCTTAACCGCCGTGGAATCAAGCTTGGCATTCTTAGCGATGCCCCAACGCGAGAGGCCTGGCTGAGGCTGTGCTTTATTAACTACCATCACTTCTTTGACGTTGTTGTAACCTTTGATGATACTGGAGAGCGCAAACCTAGCCCCCTGCCGTTCAGGACTGTCTTGCAGAGGCTTAACGTGGAGCCCGAGCATGCAATCATGGTGGGAGACTGGGCAGAGCGCGACATGCGCGGCGCCCGTAACGTAGGTATGAAGACAGCCTTTGCGCAGTACGGTGATTCGTTTGGAAATCAGGATCTCTCAGATGTTGACTACATTCTGAGCGATATCAAGCAACTTCTTGACATTGTAGAATGATACTCCCAGTATACACGTATAATCATCCGGTACTCAAGGCAACTACGGCCAAGATTGAGGACATGTCCGATGATCTAACAGCGTTTATCGATAACATGTTCGAAACCATGTACAACGCCAATGGCATCGGGTTAGCCGCCAATCAGGTTGGTAAGGGGCTTGCCGTTACGGTGATAGATATCAGCGATTCGGAAGACGCAGATGATTCAGAGCGGCCCATGGTGTTGATCAATCCAGTCATTGAGGCCTTTTCAGACGAGGAAACAGAGTTTGAGGAAGGATGCCTAAGCCTGCCAGACTTTCACGATAAGGTGGTCCGCCCTGCAGAGATCCAAGTGCGTTTTCTCGATCAACATATGAA
Source organism: Patescibacteria group bacterium (assembly GCA_044238605.1). GTDB lineage: Bacteria > Bacteroidota > Ignavibacteria > Kapaibacteriales > Kapaibacteriaceae > UBA10438. Next base: position 229,546 of record JBIICY010000002.1, on the reverse strand, counting down.
AGAGCACATTCGCGAGGCATCCGGATTGCTCGCTCGTGTTATGCAGCATGAGATTGACCACCTCAACGGAACGTATTTCTTTGAGCGATTAACGCCGATTCGCAGAACATTGGCAAGCGGCAAGCTCAAAAGAATTGCCCGCGGAGACATCGAGCCGGCCTACCCTACATTCCCGAACACCTAATCACGAGTACAAAACGCGAGATTTATGAAAAACTATATCAACGGTGCGTGGCTGGATTCAGAAACCGGCAGAACGTTCAACAACATCAACCCGGCCGACACACGCGACGTAATTGCCGAGTTTCCGACATCATCGGCTGCAGATGTTGCCAGGGCAGTTGAAGCTGCATCAGCCGCATTCAATGCCTGGAGACTTATGCCGGCGCCAAAGCGGGGTGATATTCTCCGGATAGCGGGCGACATCTTCTCCCGACGCAAGGACGAACTTGCTGAGATCATGACCCGTGAGATGGGCAAGACGGTTACAGAGACGAAGGGTGACATTCAAGAGGCCATCGATACGGCATACTACGCTGCTACCGAGACCAGAAGGTTGTTTGGCTATACAGCCCCGTCCGAAATGTCCAACAAGATGAACATGTCGTTCCGCATGCCAATCGGCGTGTGCGGCATCATCACGGCATGGAACTTCCCGATTGCAGTGCCATCATGGAAGATCCTCCCTGCTCTTGCTGCCGGCAATACGGTCGTTTTTAAGCCCAGCGATGATTCTCCTCACAGTGCGAACATCTTCGCTGAAATCCTTGAAGAAGCTGGGTTGCCGCCCGGAGTGTTTAATGTAGTTCATGGAGATGCCGAAGCTGGTTCAGCGTTAGTTGAGCATCCAGATGTACGCGTTATCGGCTTTACGGGGTCTACGCAGACAGGAACAGCCATCGCGGCCCGCTGTGGTCAGCTTAACAAAAAGGTATCTCTCGAGATGGGCGGAAAGAACGCCCAGATCGTAATGCCGGATGCAGATCTCGACCTCGCGCTGGACGGCGTGCTGTGGGGTGCATTCGGCACAACGGGACAACGTTGTACGGCAACAAGCAGGTTGATCCTTCACGAAGACATTCATGATGAGTTTGTCGCGAGGTTGACTGCGCTCGCAGAGAAGCTCGTTCTTGGAGATGGACGCACCAACGGCACGCAGGTAGGTCCGGTGATCAATCAACGTCAGTTGGATAAGATTCTATCGTACATCGAAATTGGTAAGCAGCAGACAACGTGTGTCGCCGGCGGATATCGCGATGTAGACGGTGATAAAGCTCACGGATACTTTATTGCACCAACAATCTTTACCGGTGTTACGGCAGCGCATACAACATTTCGCGAAGAGATCTTTGGTCCGGTACTGAGCGTCTCAAAGGTAAAATCCTTCGAGGAAGCAATCGCGCTTGCCAACGATTGTGCGTATGGTCTCTCGTCAAGCATTTACACCAAAGATGTCAACAGGGCCTTTGCTGCAATGCGTGATATCGAGGCAGGAATCACGTATATCAATGCTCCGACAATCGGCGCAGAGGCACATATGCCGTTCGGTGGTGTTAAGGGCACTGGAAACGGACATCGTGAAGGGGGCTGGACTGTGTTTGACATCTTCACGGAATGGAAAACCGTCTACGTCGATTACTCTGGACACCTGCAGCGGGCCCAGATCGACAACTACTAAGCGCGCAGTACAAGCGAAATACCGATCGTTATCATGACCATCCCGGCAATAGCCGAGATGGTCATTTTGTCTGTACCCAAAAGGTAGCTCGCTACAACGGTAACAAGAAATGTAACAGCTGTATTTACAGGAATGAATGTAGCAGCCCTATACATAGAGAGTGTGTAGGTCATTGCTGCAAACGACAACAGCATAAGTAGGATACCAGTGAGTCCTTTCGGCGACATACACGCGGATACCATCTGAGCGGTTCCTGAAGCGCCGGACGATAGCACGGTGTTTAGCAGAAACGCACCCGACACGCTCATTGATGACTGCACAAGACACAACATCAACAGCCTGATCATTTGCTGACTCCGTTCTGCAGACGCTGACGCTGCAGTGCATCGTAGTACTGACGAATGATGCTCTCGTAATCCTTGGTATACCCCATTTTTAACTGATCCAGCAACGTTCTGCTCTGTTGCTGCCTGTTTGTAGGCAAGGTGATATCTGCTGGTGAGGTTCGGACGACGTCCTTGCCCGAATTGGATTCGCGTGACTTTTCATAGTCGCGTTCTGTCATCGAACGCGAAGCGTCTAGCAATCTCGAAAGTATCCGCTCCTGGCGAAGACGAGTTTCAGAGCTAATTGAACCGCTCTTCATGTCGGACATTACTTCCTTCATGTCCTCAGCGATCTGCTTAAGATCTCCGAGTGGCTGACGCTCACCGCCAATCTTCTTGCGCTCTTCCTCAAGCTCCTGAATAGCCTTCATCGCCTTGCCTTGTTGGGAGGCTAGACGTCCAAGTTCGGCACGGCGCTGCATGTCGGATGAACCAGAGCCCTGCCCCATTTGCTGCATGCCCTGATTGATTGACTGCTGCTGGTCTGCAAGCTGCTGGAGACGCTGAAAGGGGCTCTGTGGTCCGCGTCCCTGTCCCTGACCAGGAGTACTGCCAGAACCACCCTGGCCAGCCCCTTCGCCCTGCATCATTTGAGATAATGCACTGCTCATCTTTTGAGCTGCGCTGTTCATGGAACTCATGGCCTCGGACTGTGACTGCATTGCTTGAGAACTGTTGCGCTGCGACATCGACTGCATGGCATCTTTCATTGACTGGAGCGCATCACCCAGGTCCTGAGCCATTTCGGGTGAAACGCTCATGGACTTTTGTCCTAACTGCATCATTGAGTTCGCAATATTCTGCATTGCCTCTTGAGCGCGCTGCTGCTTCTGTGCCATTTGGGAGTACTGTGAAGAATTCGGATCCAGCGACTTCATCTGTTCGCGCAGTGCTTCTTGATTCTTTGAAACATCAAGTAGGTCGTTGATACCCTTCTGCATCTGTCGCATCGATTCTTTTTGACTGTTGCGGCGCATTTCGCGTTTCATGTTCTTCATCTGCTGAGCAAAGCGCTGAAGGTTGCTCGATGCCTGTTTTTGCTGGGCCGATGCTGACTCATTATCGCCCTTCTGCATATCCTGCTGAGCCTTGTCCATCTGTTCCTGCGTCTGCTGCGCATTGAGATCCTGCTGCGCTTGCTGCATCTTGTCATTAGGCATGTCCTGCCCAATATCTTTCATAAGATTTTCGAGTTCTTTGGATTCCTGCGCAAGTTTCTCAAGCTCCTCACTCAATCTGCGCTGTTCTTGGGCTAATCTCTGATTCTCTGACTTGTCGTTCGGGTTGGATTGCTCTGCTCGCTGTCGCAGCTCTTCTTGCTTTCGGGCCAACTCCTCGGCTCGTTTTGCTAACTCGTCGGTCTTCTGTTCGGCCTGCATACGTTTAAGCAAGTTCAGCTGGCGCTCCAAGTTCTTGCGAAACTCCTCTTCGTTGAACTTAAAGTCCTTCATCATCTTTTGCATTTCTTCAGGCGAGACCTGTTCCATTGCCTGCTTCATCTGCTCCTGCATGCGAGCAAGCTCGGGAGACTTTACCTCACGCATGAGCTTCTGCAGCTCCTGGTACTTCTGCAGGGTCTCCTGAGATATTGCCTTGTTCTCCTTGAGGTTCTGCGTCATTTGCTCAAGACGCTGGGCCACATTTTCCATCTTGTACTCAAGATCCTGCTGTTTCTTCAGGAGATCCTCTGCCTTTTTCTTGTCAGACCATGAAACTTCCTGCTGCTGCTTCGATTGCTGTTTCTGCATTTCGCGTTGCAGCTGTTCGGCCTCTTTGCGGACGGTCTCAGCTTCTTTGACTAGTTCCTTGATCTCCTTCTGAGCGTCATTCTGAGTTTTGTCGGCATTAGCAAACACCTCGTCAAGTGAGGGCATTCGCACGATCATCGTTGAAGTCTTCGCTTTCTTCGGACCACCCACAACATCGTTGTCCGCAACCTCTAGATAGTATTCGTAGGTGTCATCAGGAGTGATGCCAATCTTCGAAAGGTCCCAGACATAGGCCACATCCTGGCCGATCTCCTTGCTCGGTATGGGGATATCAACTGCGCGGAAGTTCTTCTCCGGCTCTGCATATCTGGAATTTGTTAGGCGGTACATGAGTTTCAGGGAACTGAAACCGTAATCATCACTGATCGTCGAGACGATTCGCAGAACAGCCTGTTCGGATAAGTTCACATTCTCTTTGGGCTCAACAAGAGCAATCATTGGATACGCGTCGGTCAGAGCCACAATTGTTGCGGTCAATGGATCAGTAGTAGTAAGGCCATCGGTATCAGTAATCCTGATTGAGTATGATCCATTACCTCCTACACGAAACGTTCCACTAGCCTGTGTTCCCTGCAGACGGAGTGCAACGGTGGCCGTGTCGCGTGTGCCAGACTCTGCATTATTGCGAACCACAACAACAGCTGCCTCGCGTATTTGCTTGTTGCTAGCAATCGAGATCTGAACGCCCGAACCAACAAGGGCGGTAATGTCTGCGGCAGTGATCGACAAGGGTGTCGAGGGAAGTTTCGTGTACGAAGGGGGCTGAACACTACCAGTAAAAGAGCGAAGCAGAGGTCTGTCGATAACAGCCAACATCAATGTGTCGGTCGTTACAACAGAATCAAGCCATACTGAAGACGCATAAACATCAGCATTGGCGGTCATGCCCTGGATAACAAACGAGTAGCGTCCCTCGGCATCTCTGGTAACGGTATGCGGAACAAATGCCTGTGACGACCGATCTTTTACGTGAATTTGAATCTGTTCCGGCGGCACTCCATCGGCTGTTACACGTATTCCTGCATTTGCTCCACGCATCAGGCTGTCGGGCTCTGCTTCTATATGCAACGTAAACGGAGCCGGTGGCAGGTAAGAAATGTTATGATTCCATACGCGATCAAATCCCAACTGTAGCTCCGGAGAGATCAGCAGCAATAGAAGCGCTAACCCCGCACCACCAAATCTCCACAATAAGACTCGGTGCTGCTGCTTTCTATCTACGATAACGGAAAAGTCTTTGTTGTTAACATTTGCAGCGACATTGGCGAATGCAGAGCTCACAAGGTCTGACTGGGTGTCCGTCGAGGTTAGCTGGAGAATGTTCGCCAGATCGTCCTGAACATCGTTGAAGTGCTGACCAATTCGCTGGGCCGTTTCGTTGACGGACTCCAATGGAAGAAGGCCCATCGCCCTGAGGATCTTTGGAGCTACAAGCAAACCAGTCCCTGCAGAAACCGCCAGCACCAAAGCGTACCACATTGTGGTGCGCACGAATGAACCGAAGTTGAAGAAATACTCCAACGTTGAAAACACGAGCGCCAATGCTGACACGGACAACACCACCAGCCCTGCAGCAACAAGAGCCATGTAGAGACTCTCGAGACGCTGTGCTGAGCGAATCCTTGAAACAATAGTCTGGCGTTGTGATGTCATGTAAAAACGTGGGAATGCTTGAAGGTAGACTATCGCGTTAATGCGTAGACAAGAATGTTGGTACCGATCTTTAGTGCAGTCTCTCGTCTTTCGGGAGTGTCGTGGTGGACTTCAGGGTCTGCCCAACCATCGCTAGGGTTCGTTTCGTAGGTGTAATACACACCCAGCTTGCCATTGACAAACAGCCCAAGTCCTTGCGGTGCTTTGTCGTCGTGCTCATGAATCTTTGGCAGACCGTTAGGAAAATCAAAATGGCAATGGTAGAGTTTGTGAGAAAACGGTAGCTCCTGAAGCTCTTCGTTCGGCAGCAATCGCTTTAACTCCTTACGAATTGACGCATCCATTCCGTAATCATCATCAATGTAAAGAAAGCCCCCTGATTCCAGATACGCACGCAGATTGCGGATTTCCGCATCAGAAAATGCCACTGTACCGTGGCCTGTCATAAAAATCACCGGGTAGAGAAACAGATTGTCAGTACCCAGATCAACAAACTCATAGGTGGGCTCAACCAATATTGTTGTGTTGGCACGCACGTAGCGCAGGAGATTGATCTCCGAACTTGGGTCGTTGTACCAGTCACCACCACCAGAGTATTTAACACGAGCAATCTTTACGGCGCTACCAATCGTTGAAGCCTGCTGTGTTGTACTCTGCTGCGCAGACAGTTTAACCTGCGCACTGGCAGCCGGAGCTGCAATGCTGATTACTGCTGCACCTGCAATGAACAACGATGCTATTAGCCGTGTTTGCACAGTACTACCTTTTTGGCGTTTTCCTCGAACCATGGGTGTCCGAAAACACGGATTGGCTGCTCGGTAATTGTCCATGACGGATGCATTTCTCGCGCTTCTGCCAATTCTTCTGTAAGGTCGCCCCCTTTTAAAAAGGCGCATGTGCTGTTGGGCTTTACAACATCAGTTACCCAAGACAGCACCGTACCGGTTCTGGCAACAGCTCGTGAGATAACAACATCAAACGATTTGCGATACTGCGGCTGAGCCGCCAGCTCCTCTGCACGAGCATTAAGCACGGTTATGTCCTTCAATGCCGTATGCGCAGCAAACATCTCTGTCATCGTGGCTTTCTTCTTAATCGAATCCACGAGTGTGATTTTTAAATCAGGACGAGCAACTTTAACTGGTATACCGGGAAGACCACCACCAGTTCCGACATCAAGCACGCGAGCCTTCTGTTTAACATCAACCGACGTGAGCAGCGTTAGCGAGTGGAAAATGTGCCGCTCCCAGACGTTGGCATCGTCCTTTCTTGAAATCATGTTAACACGCTGATTCCAATACACGAGTTCATCGTGATACCGCTCAAGCGTGTCAACCTGTGGTTTGTCTAATACGATACCGTTAGAAGAGCACGCAGTCCAAAATTCAAGTGGTGTCATCGACTTTACTGGTAATTTCCAAGGCAAAACGCAAAAATACACCTAGATCTCCAGTAACGAGGCAGTAACCTGCATGGCCAAGAAAGAGTCAAAGACTGCGAAGCGCCAACGATTGTTGGCAATCCTCGACCGGCTAGCGATTGCATATCCGGATGCCAAGGTCGGGTTGGATTTTACTTCGCCGTTTGAGCTGTTGATCGCAACGATTCTGTCTGCCCAGTGCACAGACGAGCGAGTAAACAAGGTTACCCCATCACTTTTTGCCAAGTACCCTACTGTAGACGCCTACTATGCCGTACCTCAGGAAGAGCTTGAGCAGGATATTCTTTCTACAGGGTTCTACAAAAACAAAGCAAAGAGCATTCAAACCTGTTGTAGGCAGCTACGTGAGCAGTTTAACGGCACCGTTCCTACTACACTTGACGAACTTGTTACACTAGCTGGAGTTGGCCGAAAGACGGCGAACTGCGTGCTGTCAAATTGCTTCAACATCCCTGGGATAACTGTCGATACACATGTTACAAGAATCTCCAATCTGCTGGGTCTTGTTGCATCACAAGATGCCGTTAAGATTGAGTTTGCACTAATGGAGCTCCTCCCAGAGGAACGCTGGAATGAGTTTGATCACAGCATAATCACGCACGGCAGGCGCACGTGTATCGCCAGACGTCCCCAGTGTTCTGTTTGTCCAATCAATGATCTCTGTCCATCTGTGCAATTGTCGTAGCGGCAATGTCACGTAATGGTGCGTATAATGCATCTATAGGGGTATGGGAACACTTTCAACATTGATCATTCGCACCGCGCTATTGATGCTTACTCTAGTGAACATCACGGCGCAAACTCAATCCGATCCGGTATGGGGGGTGTTGTTTGGCGGCACGTACAATTATCACGACGCGTCGTTTACACGGTTGGGTGCTTACCCTTCGTGCTGTCCATCGTTCACATCCGGTGACGGCGTAGCCATTCATGGGGGAGCATTTTATCGCTTTGGCATTTCGAAGCTACTAGCACTTGAGGGCCGTATTGTAGCTGGCGGCGATCATGGCACATTTCTGTACAATGAAAACTCCGTCGTTGCAGACCTTCGTGACACTCTTCGAGTTGTCAGGGCCACATTTGAACATCGGCTTGAAAGCTCTATCGTAAGTGTTGGCATTGAGCCCATGGCATCCATTTCGATTGTCAAGGGGCTAGATCTTGTCGCGGGCCCTAGACTCTCTCTTAACATCATCCAGCAATTCGAGCAATCTGAGACACTTACGCAACCGGCTGACTATGGGGCGTATCTCGGAGCAGACCGCACATGGGTGTCTACAAGTGCTGAGATACCGAACGCCAGTTCCATTCGAATAGCACTGCTAGGCGGCCTTCGCTTTCGACTGCCCCAGAAGCCTACATCAGCCGTTGGTTTGGGATTCGAACTTCTCTACGCACACGGACTACAAAATGTGACGACAGACAATCCATGGCGAGTTCATCAGCTGCGCCTTTCGGCGTCGTTAAGCTTTGGAATACGTAAGGCTGAAAAGCCACCCCTAGATACCTGCTTTGATTGTCCTAGGGCAATTGCGCGCACAATCCCGGACGCACCAGTTACCAACAAGCGCGACACGATTAAGCCAAATCCATACGTTGCTCCGCCAGCGGAGCGATCTTCGAGAATTGAAATCGCTGCCATCGACAATGGCGATACTACGACCGGGGCCATCACTGTGTATGAGCGAAATCGGCGCGTCATTATTCTGCATCCAATGCTGGGTCATGTGTACTTCGACGAGGGACAATCCATCCTGCCGCTTCGATACCAACAGTCAATTGCCAAATCATTTCGAGATACGCTTCACCTCACACCCTTGGAAGCATTGCAGGGAGAACTTGGCATTATCGCGCAACGGATGAAGATGCATCCTGATGCCTGGCTGAGTATAACAGGTACAACGTCAACCACACAAAGGGACGACGGCCTCAGGCTAGCTCGGGCGAGAGCGGAGGAAGTGAGAAGTATGATGAATAAGCTCGGTGTTTATGACGATCGCCTTCGCGTTAGCGCCCGCGTTTATCCAGAACGTCCGACGACGTTCGCTGACTCTGCCACGCAGCTGCTTGCTCAGGAGGAAAACAGGCGTGTGGAGCTAACATCAAACAATCCCGCGATTCTGGCACCAGTGAAACTTGGGACGGTTCAAAAGCTGCACTACCCAGCTGGTCTAATGATAAAAACCGCCGTAGAGGAGTCTGCAGATTCATCGAAGTACACACTTACTGTTCGACGAGGAAGTACTGTCGTTGCATCGCGCACAGTAAGACCAGCGGACGGAGAAGGTCTTCTCTCTCTTGATCTGCAGCAGGACCTGCACGGAAGTTCCGGAGACAGTCTTTTGGTAGAGATGACCACCATGCGTGGAGACCGTCAGATCACAATGGCACGTCGACAAGTGCCCGTTATGCAGGACGAGCAGGAGTTTACACAGACATCGCGTTCAGGTGATCTCGAAATTGAGCGTTATGGCCTCATTCTGTTCGAGTTCGATGAAGCAAAGATCTCGAAGCAGCATGAGCGTCAGTTGCAGTTCATTCGCTCTAGAATACGTGAAAACACTACTGTCACAGTGATAGGTGCAACAGACCAGATCGGCTCCCAAACCTACAATCGCGAACTATCGATGAAGCGTGCCAAGGAAGTTGCCAGAAGATTGGGCGTTTCTGGAGCCGTTGTTGTTGGAAACGGTGAAGAAAGTCCTTCGTTGCCTAATGAGCTTCCAGAAGGTCGAGCCTCGAATCGCACTGTCATCATTGAGCTTGCAACCCCAGTCCAGTAAGCAGATAACGATGTGTATATCTCATCGAATCTGGGGTTGGTCACCCTGTGTTGATGTGGTATCATTGTGTCTGCAAACTAGACTGTCTATAAGGGGATGTTATGCGATCATGGTTCAGCAGGCTGATCATTGTCGTGACAGTTGTCTTGCTTGGTGCTTTTCATGCATCAGCGCAGACATTCGTCACATTGCGCTATCAAACTGATAGCTTTCCTAACGTCTCGGCAAGAGTTGTTGCGTTAGACAATACGGGAATGCCCCAGGGCATAGGATCAAATGAGATATCTGTTAGCGACAACGGCGTACCGCAGATGTATTCGCTATCGTGCGATGCCTCCACATCGGGCAGAAACCTCTCGTTAGTTGTTGCGGTCGACGCTTCTCTATCGATGTCGGTGGCATCAAATCCAACTGCAATGGACATGGCAAAGAATGCTGCCAGAGCGGTAACCCAATTGCTTACGTCAACTGCCGACGAAATCGGACTTGTGCAGATTGGAACATCTGCCAAGATGCTTTACGGGTTGTCAACCAACAAAGCAGGTTTTACTTCCTCCGTGGATGCTATGTCACCTTCGGGAGGTATGAATTCGGGTAAGGGGCTTTTTGATGTACCGTACGGTGCTCTAACCCATTTGCAGAATGCTCGAAACGGTCGTGCTCTTCTACTTATCACCGACGGAGCCAGTTCGTTTGATGTGCAGAGTGCTATTGCAACTGCCCGAACATTTGGCATATCCATCTATGTTGTAGGTCTTGGTTCGCGGTTATCACCAACGATGAGAATGCTGGCCGACTCAACTGGCGGTGCACATATCGGCAGAGTAGGAACGATAGCAGAAGCACAGGCATATGCTCGTGCGTTTATCTCAGATGCCAAGCGTTTGCCCGGTTGCACGGTTTCCTGGAAGTCCGCTGCGGCGTGTGATCTCCTGCATTTGGTCTCAATCACACGTGGCTCTGTTACACGTCAAGGCTCGTATCAAGTGCTACCGTCAAAAACGGTCTACCTTGAGTCCAATGTCTCTGGAATTGAGTTCGGTACAATTCCGACAGGGTCAACATTGTCGAGATCTGCTACGGTAACGGCTCGCAACGGATCGGTAGAGATAACTGGTGCTGCTATTGCCGCCTCTGTGTTCCAGATTGTAGGACCTCCGCGCTTTCCAGTTCAGTTGAAGGACGGTGAGAGCCTTACATTAACTGTTCAGTACACTGCAGCCAGTGATGTTGGAATCTACGACAAACTCGTCTATGCTACGTCGTCGTGCTCGCCCCCTACCGTCTACCTGCATGGAGGCAATGCAAAAAGTGGTGAGCTGCTCAAACTTGATGGGCCTAATGGCGGCGAACGGCTCCTGGCGGGTGAGGATACCGTTATTCAATGGTCTCATGCTCTTCCCGACGACTTTGTGCGTATCGAGGTTAGTTATGATAACGGTGCTACGTGGTCTTCGATCATCGAAAATGCACAGGGTCTGAAGTATGCGTGGCGTCCAGGACCTCAGTTGTCTTCACAGGCAAAGGTTCGAATTTCACGCACAGTTATAGATCCGAATGATATCCTCGTTATGAGGGGGCAGGACCAGCCAGTCTATTCTTCGATCTTTACCGAAGACGGCAAACACGTCATCACCGGTGGACACGATGGCTCCGTTCGGATATGGAGCGCTCAGGATGGTTCTCAGGAACGGATCGTTGGACTTCATAGCAATTGGGTATGGTCACTTGCTCAAAAGCCGGGTACATCGATCGTTGCATCTGCTTCACATGATGGAAGTGTTCGTGTTTGGGATTACACCAATGGACAGCGCATCGCAACCATACCAGCTGAAGGACGCGTGTGGTCTATTGTGTTTAGCAACGACGGATCGAAGCTCTATGCTGGAACAGATCGCGGTATAGCCGAGATTACTACATCTACGTGGACTGTGTTTACTTCGAAGGTTGTGGATCAGGGTCCGGTTTACTGCATGAAAGTCACAAAAGATGGACAAAAGATCGCTGTAGCCGAGGGGCCCCAGGCAACTTTGAGAGATTTGAAATCTCTGAATGTTGTCCAGTCATTTAGGCAGCCTAATACTACCGAGCACCAATATGCCGTTGCGGTCAATCCTGCAGGTACTGAATTGGCCAGCGGAGGCGCAGACCTCAAAGTGCACGTCTACAAAACAACAGACGGTACCACAATAAAGGGGCTCCCACCAATGAAGGGTGGCGTCTTGGCGCTTGATTACTCCTCAAATGGGAGCACATTACTTGTTGCCGGCGGCGACGGCACAGCAAAGACGTATAAGTCCTCTACGCTGGAGTTGCAGACATCATTAGCTGGACACAATGGCATTTTGTACTCTGGAAGTTTTTCTCCTGACGGCAAACGTGTTGTTACATCTGCGACTGACTTTACGGCACGCATCTGGTCGTTAGAACGCATCGGAAGTGTTGCAGATGAATCGGATGCGCCTTTTGCTGTCTATGGCGGCCTGCGCGAATCCACACCACAGTTTATGGGTGATGTAGTCGTTGGTTCAGCAACCGATGCTCGAAGGATAGTTGTTACAACCAATGATGATGCGCCTCTCGTGATCCGCAATGTTCGTTTTGCTTCTGGCGACACCACAGATTTTACCCTTCTTGATTATCCGCTTGTAACGTACGTTACAAAGAGTGAACCATACATCGCAGACATAGCATTTTCTCCGACCACCACAGGACCTCGTGAGGCATATTTAACGTTCGAAAGTGGCATGGGTACATTTTCTGTGCTTGTCACTGGCAATGGTGTAGCACCGCAGCTTAATGCACCGAGTGTAGTTGACTACGGTAGAAGAGTTGCCAACCAGTCTGTGGTGGACTCAATCATCACTATTCGAGCAAACGGCTCGCTAGCAGCGCCGGTGCAGATTGCATCAATGACAATTGTTGGTGAACAGAGCGGACAGTATTCAATCGTAGATGGAGGCGGAAGCGTTACAATCCAGCCAGGACAATCGCACAAGGTTACGGTTCGGTTTGATCCTACGATTTATGGCCGTTTTGCAGCTGCGTTAGAGTTGCGCGTTACTGGTGGCCAGACTGCTGTGATAGGGCTGTACGGAGAAGCTACAGGCGACGGAAGGATCTCATCTTCGTCAAACACGTTGTTGTTCCCTACCGGAACATGTCGGTACATCAGCTCGCAAATGCCGTTCGATCTGCGTAACTCCGGCAATACGGATCTTCAAGTATACTCTGTCGGTGTAGACGGTGTTCATGCCGACGAGTTCTCTATCGCAACGGCCGATACCTTCCCCATCACGATTGCACCGAATAGTGTCAAGAGCTTTGTCGTAACATTTGCTCCGAGTCGCGTTGGCGTTAAAGACGCTCGAGTAGTGATCTCTTCGAGTGCGATTAATGCTTCAAACGGACGGACAACGGTGAACATATCTGCGCGCAAAGACTCTGTTGGATTTGAGCTTTCGCGTACGGAGATGGACTTTGGCAATGTTCCAGAAAACACAACAGCATCGGAAAGAATTCTGTTGTTGAATACCGGTACCATTTCGTTGAAGTGGCCTCGTAACTCTGTGACCGTTGGACGCTTCCAGATCGATAGTATCACACCTGATATTACAGCGGGCGGCAAGCGCTCAGATATGACTATTCGATTCTTGGGAGGACGCGCTGGCGAGGTCTACGATACAACGTATGATTTTGTAGACACGATCTGCGGTCGCAAACAGACCATTCACTTGCGCGCGACTGTAAAGTCATATATCGGTGCCACAATCGAAGTTGATACCGTGCGCACACTATCGGGGTCGTTGGTTAGCGTTCCAGTCTACGTAAAGAACATGGTGAATTTTGACCGCACATCTGTGCGAACGGTCACCGGACATTTCAGTGCAAACGGAACGATCCTCGCCAATACTGGTGGTGTATCGAACGTAAAACTCCGCGACGATGGCGCACTAACATTCGACGCACCTATTCCAATTCCTGCTGCGAGTGGACTGGCAACGACACTAACCTTTTTGACGGCATTGGGAAATGACACGGCTTCGTTTGTAAACATTGATAGTCTGTCCTTTGCGGATACATTAACGTTTTCAACGAAGAACGGATCGGTGATCCTCTCGGATGTTTGTAAGCAAGGGGGCGGGGCTCGACTTGTGAAGCTGGGCGCGCAATCTGCAGGTATCGTAGTGGGTCCAAACCCCGTTCAGGACAAAGCAGACCTCCATATCTCAGCGGCTGAACCTGGTATGTGTACAGTTCAGTTGTTTACCCTCACCGGTGAGCACGTCAGTACGATTCTTCATACACATCTCCGCCCCGGGATCTGGGCATATGAGGTGGAAACATCAAACCTCCCTGCTGGACAGTACTTCCTTGTGCTTCGTACGCCCACCGAGTCTATCACGCGAAGAATGGAGGTGGTACGATGAAGAAGTCCCTTATCGCCTGCCTTGTTGCGTTGGGTTTATTGTCCCAGCCCCTTATCTCACAACAGCAAAATGCACGTCTGGGTATAGTTTTACACGGTGGTCTTGACCTTCACATGACGGCATTTAGTCGTATCCCTGAAGCTGAGAATTGCTGTCCAGAGTTTACTGGTGGACAAGGAAGAGTGTTTGGTCTTGGAGCTCAGTACCTTTCGTCGTTAACGCCTACCTTGGGTTTGGACATTCGTGTTGGATACTACAGTGCCGGAGTTGATTTAGCAACGACTGAATCACTATGGATCCTCAATAAGGGTATTCCGGAGACTGCTACAGTGCGGCATGATCTCGCTGTAGCATCATCGATGCTGGCACTTGATGCGTTAGGCAGATTCCCATTAGGTGATAGGCTGCACCTTTTAGGTGGGGTGACCATTGGCTATAACCTCTCTGGTACATATGACCAGAAAGAGGTATTCGTAACGCCTACAAACGCAACCTTTGCAGAGAACGGTCTTCGCGTACGCAACCAGCGCACAGGCTCGCTGACGTCGCTTAGTGGCATCTATGGCGGGCTTACCACTGGATTGTCCTACGAGTTTGCAGTCAATGCCGATAACACAACATTTATCGCTCCAGAACTGCTAATCACATTGAGTCCAACAAACCTGCTTCAAGAAACAAGTTGGCTGGTTCAGCGTGCTCGTGCAGGCGTTGCCATATCATTCATTCCACCGGCAGTTGAAAATGAGCTTAGCGATGTAGAACTGTTCGATATCGCTCGAAATTCGCCGTATCGTCCCAATGCAGATGTATCGTCGGTCCCAGTACCTATGGTATCTGTCAGTGGTATCGACGAAAATGGCAACGTCCTGTCTACAAGTGCCGTGCGAATCGAAGAATTTGCCTCAAATCGGGTGCGCCCCCTACTTCCCTATGTCTTCTTTGATAAAGGAACCCATACGCTCGCACCGCGCTACCGGCAGATTTCTAAAGAACAGGTTGAAGACTACTCTCTTGAGAATTTCTACAACCTCGACGCAATGGTTACCTACTACCAGATGCTGAACGTGGTGGGTAAACGTATGCAGCAGAACCCAGATGCAACCTTGAAGCTCGTTGGGTGTCGTGATAAATCAGAAGATGGTCTTAGCGATGAACTATCGAAGAGACGGGCACTCGTGATTAAGTCCTATCTCGTAGAGACATGGGGAATAGATGCCGCACGTATCAGCACTGAAGATCGCGGAATGCCAACAAATGCATCGTCATCGGATGATGCCGATGGTGCCGCTGAGAACATGCGCGTAGAGCTCTCATCAAACGATCCTGCACTGCTCTCCCCAGTTGGTTCCCGCGACACATTGCGGGTGTTTTCTCCGGCTGGCATCCGATTTGCACCTCAGGTTCAGAATGGCGATCAGCTAAAGACATGGACACTATTTGTCTCGCAGAACGATCAGATCATCAAGGCAATGCATGGATCGTCAGTCCTACCATCTGAGCTCAATTGGAGAATTGCCGAAACGTCACGCTTTATACCCCGTGGCACACGTAACCTTGAATACATGATGGTTGTGCAAGACTCCACGGGTAAAGTGATACCAAGCGAGTCAGGCTCGATTCCTGTTAGCGAAGTGTTGCTCTCCGATAAAGCAAAGACTGGTGGAACGGATAAGAGTGTCGACCGATTCTCGCTCATCCTCTTTGGTTTTGACAGGGCTGACATATCACCCGATAATCAGCTGCTCATCAACGAAGTAAAGAAGAGCATCACACCCCGATCTGTTGTCAAGGTTATCGGATACTCCGATCGTGTTGGAGATGCAACCTACAACCTAGGCTTGAGTGAGAAGCGGGCAAAGGCTGTTGCTACGGCACTTGCAACTGAACGTACATCCACGCAGGGTGTTGGCGAAACGCTGCCGTTGTATGACAACGAGTCACCCGAGGGACGCTTCTACTCACGTACGGTCGAGATCATTGTTGAGACGCCGCGGTAAGGAATGAACATACTGGTGTTCAACTGGCAGGATCGACTGCATCCACAAGCTGGAGGTGCTGAGGCGCATCTGCACGAGATATTCTCGCGGCTTGTCAAGCGTGGACATACTGTGCATCTCGTTACATGCGGTTTTGACAATGCCCCTTCTCATGAGCTCGTAGACGGCATGCAGGTCTACCGCATAGGCAGTCGCAGTACGTATAATGCGCATGTGCCGTTCTGGTGGATACGTGTTGGAAAGGGGCTTGCCGTAGACGTTGTGGTCGATGACATCAATAAGATCCCGCTTATGACGCCGCTATTCATCGACAAGCCGATTCTTAGCCTTGTGCATCATCTATTTGGTAAGAGCATTTACAAAGAGGCCTCGCTTCCTGCTGCCGTATATGTGGACGTAATGGAGCGATGCATACCGCACGTTTACGCAAATACCAAGCTTGCCGTTGTCTCGGAAAGCACCAAGATTGACTGCGTCGAAAAGGGGCTGTCGTCATCCAACATGTCAATCATCTACAACGGGATAGACAAATCAGCTTTTCCCATGCAGGTTCGGGAAAAAGCGAGATATCCTGTCGTTACCTACTTCGGCAGACTAAAGGCATATAAGTCAGTAGACCATTTACTTCGCGCATTCCAGGGAATTCTTTCGCACGTTCCTGATGCCAAACTTTGGATCATAGGTCGGGGCGATGATGAGGTACGACTCAGAGATCTAGCGGGTGAATTGCATATACAGCATAGCGTTGTTTTTCATGGTTTTGTTGATGAACAAGAAAAACAAGACCTTCTTTCGGCAAGCTGGGTTGTGGTGAATCCATCGATCAAGGAAGGCTGGGGTATCACGAACATTGAAGCCAATGCATGCGGTACGCCGGTAGTATCGGCAGATTCACCTGGACTTCGTGATTCAGTGAAGATTGACGTATCGGGAAAACTGTATCCCTATGGCGATATTCGTGTACTGCAAGAGACGCTCATAGACATTCTGACAGACAGCGCGAAACGAACGGCAATATCACATACTGCTGTTTCGTATGCGGCGGGATTTTCCTGGGATGAGAGTGCTTCTGCGATGGAGGAGTTGTTATCAACATGCATTGCCTCGCACGAGTAGTAGTAGTTGTTCTCGTAATTGTTGCCGCAGTGCAACTTCACGGGCAAGTGCTGCGCGATAGTAAGGGACAGGATTTCTGGCTGGCTGTGCCGCCGAATGACCATATATCGGGTTCCGGAAATGATCCTGCGATCGTGTCCGTGTTCGTTGCTACATCTGAAGTTACTCAAGTAAGCGTTGACGCTCGGCGCCGAGATGGTACTACCGATAAATATGCTGTAAATGTGCCTGCAAATGTGGTCTGGGAGTTTCGCTTCCCCGCTGATCTCTACGAACTGCGAGGAACAACACAGATCGGCATGTTTGGCACTGATGATGAAAAACCAAATCCCGCCAGTATCCATGTGATGTCCAGCGCAGACGTCACAGTCTATGCGGTAATGCGTGACGACAACACCAGCGACGCATGGCTCGTGTTACCAACAGATGCACTTTCTGCCGAGTACCTTGTATCGACGTATGAATCAGATGCCAATGGAAACATTGCCTATCCAAGCCAGTTCGTGGTTATTGCTACTGAAGATTCAACAGACGTGGTGATAGACCTAAGCGTAGACCGATCTTCACGTGTAGACGGTTCTAGACGTAACGTACGCCTTAACAAGGGGCAGTCCTATTTGCTTCAAGCCCGTGTTTCTAATGGGCGAACACATGATGACCTCACTGGATCGAGGGTTTCGTCCACAAAGCCAGTTGTTGTGCTTGGTGCCCACCGCCGCGCGCAGGTTCCAGTGCTTACTTCGAGTGCCAGCAGAGACTGTCTCGTTGAACAAATGCCTGGTATCGATACCTGGGGCAAGCGGATCCTTGTTCCTTCCCTTACGCCTGCGAGCTCAAATCAGCCATTTAACGATGATGATGTAACGGTATGTCGAATTCTAGCCTCTCGCGATAGCACCATCGTTACGGTCAACGGCCTGACGCCATGGAGGTTGGATGCTGCAAAGCATTGGGATGTACCGCTTGATAGAGCCTTAAACATCGTTGCTACACAGCCGGTGCTCGTCACAATCATCGATCGAAGTGCCAACAGATTTACCCTTGGTACAAGTTCTCCGGGAGATCCATCGCTTATCGTTGTTCCCCCGTTCGAGCAGTTCCTGGATGAGTATCGGGTTGTTACCATCGAACCACGGATTAGTGGCAATGCATTTTACACGGCGCACTATATCACGTGTATCGCACCGACGGCATCAATTTCAACGTTGCGAGTCAACGGTGTGGCCCCCGGAGTCGTGAATCCCATACCCGGCTCTACGTTCTCGCAGACGTCCTTCAAGGTCAATGTTGGGAATCACTATGTTACCTGTGATGAGGCCTTTGGAGTTATCGTCTATGGATACGGTCCTGCTGAATCCTATGGCTATACCGGCGGTATGGCATTTCAGAAGCTGTTTGAGCCTTCATTACGACTGCGTGTGCTTGATGCACGAGCAGAAGCTGGTGTTGTCGATACTGTGGCTGTAGTGGTTGACAGCATAGATGATGCAGACAACCTGTATCTCTCTGGCATACGATCTGTTTCGTGCGATGTGT
This sequence comes from Patescibacteria group bacterium, assembly GCA_044238605.1. Lineage (GTDB taxonomy): Bacteria > Bacteroidota > Ignavibacteria > Kapaibacteriales > Kapaibacteriaceae > UBA10438. The sequence continues at coordinate 210,757 of JBIICY010000002.1, read as the reverse complement.
CCTTTGATGGTAGCATATTCGTGCCCACAACACAGGATTCCCTTAGTGTAAGCGGCACGCGTGTTACGGCCCACCTCCGATACACCTACGATACCCTTCGTGTTGGTGATACGGTTGGGATGATCAGAGGTATTCACACGCTTGGCATGGTGAGTGAATGCACTGCGAGCATAGACACCACAACTTGGCGCACGCCCAACGGCTACCCAGTCCTGGTGCGCACAACGCTGATAAACGGCGTTGTCGAGACAACTGGCATCTGCGACGAACAAGGCAACAAGCGTTTGTATGATCCAACGGCTCGAACCAAACCACGAAGAATGTTCTACGACATACGTGGCAGAAATGTAGACCCTATGCAGCCGGATCTTCCAATTGGTGTGTACTTCGATCGATGATTGTAGTGTTCAACAAACCCTACGGTGTGCTCTCACAGTTTACGCCGGAAGCAGGAAGTGCTTGGTCTACCTTGTCGGAGTTTGTGCTACCGGAACGAGTATATCCTGCTGGCAGACTTGATGCCGACAGCGAAGGGATGTTAGTGCTAACAGATGAGAAGAATCTTGTTGCACCCCTGCTTGATCCCGAACACGGACATCCACGGACATATTGGGTGCAGGTAGAACATCAAGTACCTGAAGAACGTCTAGCTACTCTCGAGCGCGGTCTTGTTATTCAGGGCAGATCTACAAAGCCATGTAGGGCAACAATTCTCGCCACGCCGCCTTCGCTGCCGGAACGTATCCCTCCTATTCGGCAACGACAGTCAATACCTACATCGTGGATAGAGCTTGAACTCACCGAAGGACGGAACCGTCAGGTTAGGCGTATGACGGCCGCCATAGGCCACCCTACGTTGCGTCTGATGCGCATACGGATTGGTAGCCTATCTCTTATTGACTTGTCGATCGAATCAGGCCAATGGCTCATTTTGAACGACCGGCAGCGTAGGCTTCTTCTTCAGCATTCTCACTGAGCGCTCGATAGAGAATGCAAAGCCTGTTACCATTGCAATCACACCGATCCATACAAGCGAGATAAGGGGCTTAACAGAAAACTCAACAGTAAACTCCTCCCGAGCAAACGGGCGCGGCTTGCTTACATCGTAGAAGGCAAATGTGCCTTTGGATTTCGATGGATCCTCGTTATTCCTGTCGATGTTAATTAGACCTACTGCTGTGGTTGTGCCGGGGATCGTTGTCCACTCCGGATCAAACGCCGGACCATTCGGCCCAGTCGTGATTCGTGTGCGGGCCTTGACGTTTACCGTGTCACCATCTGCTGTGGTTGCAACAATCTTTGCAGACATCTGCATCCGCCCATCTTCTGTTTGACCTTCCTCCATTGGCATCGTAAAGCCATCCAGGAAAAGCGTTACGCTCTTGTCGATGGGTACTTGAGCTGATGCGCCCTTTTGAACTGTCGTTTCATGGAACACGTCCTCACGACCAATGTTCTTTGGAGATACATAGAGATCGTTCATCAACCCCCAACGGATTCCGGGCTCAAGAAATGGTGACTGACGCTGGTTAAAATCACTCCAGTACAACACCGGAGCTACAGCACGCCGCTGACCATCGTGTTCGATACGGACATAGTAGCGGAATTTTTCTCGATCACGAAACTCCTTATCAACCTGCTCCTTGCCAAGATACGTGAGCGTGTAGGTGCCAACGTTTACAGGTTTGCCATGAACGAGAACGGCGTGATACGTTTCTGCATACATCGACGTGGTAATCACTCCAAACATCAGCAGAGCAATACCAACATGAGACACATACGCTCCCATCATTGAAGGTCCGGCCTTTACCATGCGGAGCCCATCTTCAACATTGATCGCAAACGAAAACCAGGCACCAAAACCGAGTGCGATCGGCCACAACTCTCGAACACCAAATGCAATCAGGACTCCAGTTCCGACTACTGCGGCTACTGAGCTACGGAGTACTCTTCTTCGGAATACACTACGTGTTGTGTTTCGCCACTGCATGACCAACGAAATGGCATTGACGACAAGGATGGCTGGAACGAGAATTCTATGAACCTGATTGTAGAAGTCAATTGCGACAGCAACTTTAGGAAGTCCGAGCACCTCCATGATTACGGGCCACGAAGTTCCGATCGTAACAAACACCGCGCTCGCCATTACTAATGCCGAACCTATTGAGAGCATAAACTCACGCGTGGTTGGCGCGAACTCTTCTCTTGTTACGTTCATATCTGAGCGTCGAATAACGAGAAGGGAAACCCCTATGCCGATAAACGTAACCATGAAGAGCAGCAGAATCCAGAATGCGAAACGTCCTGGGTCCACAAATGAATGCACAGACGTATCTCCTAACACTCCGCTGCGCGTTAGAAATGTGGAATACAACACCATGACAAAGCTGAGTACCGCCAACGCCATGTTGGTCTTGACTAAACCGCGCGTACGTTTCTGAACAAGCATTGTGTGCACTAGCGCTACCACTACCAACCACGGTATCAGCGATGAGTTCTCTACAGGATCCCAACCCCAGAAGCCTCCCCACCCGAGTGTTTCGTAGGCCCAGAAGCCCCCTAGCATGATTCCAAAGCCTAGAATTCCCGTTGCAAAAAGTGTCCACGGCAACGAGATATCGATCCATCGGTGATAGTCTTTTCGCACAAGGCCTGCCATTGCGAATGCGAAGCTTACGGACATTGACGCAAAGCCTACGAATAGGATCGGCGGGTGGATCGTAATCCAAGCGTTATGTAGAAGCGGGTTGAGGCCTTTTCCATTTGCTGGGATATCGTCGATTGTAATGCCCTGTGAGGCAAATGATTCATAGTAGTAGGCAAACGGATTCTTGGCTACGAGCAACAACGTGAGAAACGAGAGGATTAAGCCATAGAACAGCATGACCGGAGCCTCGTAGCCATGACGTTTTGCGTACGGCTGAAACAGAATACCGATGACGGCAACGAACATTGTCCAAAGCAGGAAACTGCCCTCTTGTCCGGAGTAGAAACACGCAACCAGCAAGTGAAGCGGAAGCTCCGTGGAAGAGTAGTTCCAGACATAGGTAAACTGGAACTGATGCGTAACGATGAGCGCAATTAGCCCACCTGCACTTGCGACAAGTCCACCGGCAAGTATCCTGAACAACCAGCGTGCTATCGAGATGCGCTTATCATCTGCCGGTGCATGCAGCGTAGTTCCGTACAACACTGTTGAAGCTAGTGCTATCCCAAAAAGCAGGTGTATACCTATTTGGCCTATCATCGATCAAACCGTTGTGTTGCATGAAAGTATGGCTTGGCTCCATTGTGTACGTGTCCTAACAGCCTGTGCTGCTGTCCTGCTGCAAATGGAACCTCTGGTGCGCTGCCGGAATACTCTGCGTGAAATGATGTGCCCGCTACATCGACGCATTGTATCTCGCGATCCGACTCAACAGATGTTACTACGACTTCGATAACAACCTTTGGTGCCTGTTCAGCTTCAGACGACGTAGATGCACGTTGTATAGCCTGCAAAAAGGTCACTGTATCAGGTTGTCCGTACTGGCTTGCAAACCATACAGCTGCAGGAATGCCTATAACTGCCAGACCTATGATGATTGCTCGGATCATGAAGACTTGGCACCAGTAGGATGTTGGTCTGCCGGCTGCCCTTCATACTTCGAAGGACACTTCGTGAGCACCATCGATGCTTTAAATGTACCGTTATCCATGTGTCCTTTAGCCACAACACTAACGGCAATCTCAAAATTGTTCGGCTTAGCCCCCTGGAGTTCAACAGGGACTGATGCACCTGATTCGTCCTTCATCGTAAACCGGAACACGTTGGTCTGTGGATCGTAAGACGATCCTTGTTCTTTGACCCATGTTCCAACGATTTGGACTGTCTTGCCAAGCTGCTCAGCTCGTTGAACGCTTGTGTATTCAATAGAACTTGAGCCCAATGCACTAAAGCCAACATACGCTAGCACAGCGATTGCACTCCCGCCTATCAAGAGCTTCTTAGTTGATCTGGTCATACCTACAGGTTACTCCGATTCGAGAGAGTGAAGCCGTGCATCAACGCGCTGGATATAGAGGGCAATACCTACCCAGATCAGCAGCGACGTAGCAAGAACGACGTACATAGGATAATCTGCAAGGAACTGCATCATGATACTTCGCCCTTTGCGATGCGTTGACGTAGAACGCGTGTTGTTCGTATATGAATGTTCATCAACCAGAAGTACACCATTGTAAACGAAAACAAAGCAAGTCCGAAAACGATCTGCTTTGTGAGGTTGATGTCTGAAGATTTAGGACTTAACAACGGACCGGCATTTGCATCGTCAGCACTTCCAGGGTGAAGTCCCGGTACAAGCCGAGGAAGAATAAACATCAGGAATGGGGCTGTCAGAAAGGCAATCACGGAATAGACAGCAGACAATCTCGCTCGACGCTCAGGATCTTCGATAGCAGATCTCAGAAGAAAATATGACGCGTAGATCAACAGTAGAATAAAGATCGATGATTCACGCGGATCCCAATTCCAGAACGAACCCCAGTTAAACTTGGCCCATACCGAACCTGTGACGGTCGCCAGTATCGTGAATAACGTCCCGACAGATGCAGCTGAAGCCGAAATGTCATCAAGCTGAATATCACGAGTCCTGATGTACCGTATGGCAAACACCATGGAGATCAGGTACGCAATAATGGCAACCCACGACATCGGGACGTGAAAGAAGATGATTCTTGCGCGCTCTTCAAGTCCGATGATGTATGGCAGTGTAATCAACGGGTCTACTTCTAACACAGAGACAACGTCGAACTGTGCGTCGCTTGATGCGCGGCGAAGTCCTAGGACTACATCGGTATTGATCGGGACTCCCGATAACAGTGATACCGTGCTCTCGGAAACACGAACGTTGATAGCCGCAGCGCGAGAATCTTGCAGAGTACCGTTGTCTGATTTCCGAACGAGTGCCGGAACAACCTTGGTACTGTCAATCCGGCTCTGCGTTACAACATCCCGAATGTTGCCCGCAATAGGCGGCATGATGCCGAAGATAATCGTAAGAATGACAGACAGAATGGTAAGCCAACGCCACCATCGGGGCTTCTGCACTTGCCACGGACGCGGCATAAACCCGAGGGCTACTCCCAAGAGCACGCCGCCGAGCATGAGGACGAATTTCATGGTTGCGAAGTTACGAACTTAACTCCCCGGGCGCGGAGTTCTGGAACATGGATGTTGCCTATCACGGTATCACGAACAACACCCTTTACAAGTACAGTTCCCGCTGAGATGACAGGTATCCCGATACCGTCTACAGTGAACCTTGTGATTATCTCGCCGTTGTGGTCGGTCAGCGCAAACCAGCACCCTTCGTCCTGACATACTTCCTTTATCTCGCCGCGCACGATCAGGGTCTTTCCTCTGTTTGGGACAGCTCTTGCTTCTCTCACAGAAACTGGTTTCGAGTGTTCGTCGATGTGTTCTCCGAACTCCGTTTCGCGTGTACACGCGAGTGCAAGAACTGCACTCAGCAGTAGAACAACGATTAGTGTGGTGCGTTGCATGACGGCCAAAAATACGAACGCCACTGACGCATTAAACATCAGCGGCGTTTTTGAGCCAATGACCGGACTTGAACCGGTGACCTGCTCATTACGAATGAGCTGCTCTACCAGCTGAGCTACATTGGCGCTGGGGTGCAAAGATAGAGACCTTTAAAGTTCAGCACAAGACCGAATCGCCTGAACATACTTTTCTACGTAGGAATCAACGTGCTTTCTCCGGTACTGCATGATGAAGCGCGGATGTTCCAAGAAAACAACTGAGTCAAAACCGGACTCGGCACGCACATGCTGCTCAAAGAATGCTTTGAGCTTCCCTGTTCCGAGGACAACCGTTACATCCTGTCGCAGACCGAACGTGATTTGTTTAAGGACCCAGTGTTGGATTGTCGTCGTAAGCGCAGACTGAAGTTCGGAACTGTCATAAAAATTGAGATTCTTCTCGCCCTGCATAAATCCAAGAGGAGACAATGCGGATAGGTAAACATCGCGGTAAAAAACCGACGGCCCTCCGTATGCCTCTATGACGAGTTGAATGAACTCCGCTGATATCTCGCGTCGGCCGTGAATTGTGCTCTCTATCTGCAGACAGTGTCGCACGGCATGTGGATCGGTAAAAGAAAGACCTGTAAGCCCAGCGCCAAACCTGCCTGGATTAATGCCCCATAGAGCCAATCTCGGTTTTCCGCCTTGGTAAAATTGTTGGCACATCTGGCGGACAACACGACACACTTCACTGTCGGTGTAGGGTTGAAGTACCCCTACATCCTGCGGTAAGGAAACCGGCACACTGAGGCTCGTCAGAAATTCGGCTACCTGCTGTCCAAAATCAGGCGATTTCGTAGACATCACGTGCCTTAGCACCGACGTAGTCAAGAAAATCCACTTCGGTTAGTTCACGACCGCAAACTCTACCGATAATCTCGGCTGGCGTTTCTGAGCGCCCTACGGAATGGATGTTATCACGAAGCCAGGCAAGGACCGATCCAAACTCACCACGGCGGATCTGTTCCTTCACATCTGGTATATGCTGCTGCATTGAATTCCATTCCATGGCAGCATAAAGCTTCCCTAGCGTATAACTCGGGAAGTAGCCAATGCCACCGAACGACCAATGAACGTCCTGCAGACACCCTTCAGCATCGTTTGGTGGTGTTACCCCAAGAGATGCCTGCATTTTCTCATTCCACACACGCGGTATATCCGAAACTTCCATTACTCCGGCAATCAGATCGCGTTCGATCTCGAACCGGAGAATGATATGCAGATTATACGTGAGCTCGTCACTTTCAACGCGGTTAAGCGAAGGATGCATCTTGTTGATAGCTCGGTAGAAGTCACGAGGCGTTAGGCTTGCTGTCTGCTCCGGAAATGCCGCCTGTACTTTTGGAAATGCCCAATGCCAGAATTCTTCACTTCGGGCAACTACATTTTCCCAGAACAGCGACTGGGACTCGTGGATGCCCATGCTAGCCCCTTGACCTGCAGGAGTGCGCTCAAACTCTTCCCCGATTCCTTGCTCATACATTCCGTGTCCAGCTTCGTGGATCAGGCCAAAGAGACATGACCGGAGATCGTTTTCTCTGATCCGGGTAGTTAGGCGAACATCCTGCTTGCCAAAATTCGTGCAGAACGGATGTGCTGATAGGTCAACGCGTCCAGTCGAAAAATCGAAGCCAAGCGTAGCGATGATCTGCTGTGCTGTTTCCAGCTGGAGATCCTTATCGTACGACTTGTAGAGCACGGCGTCCGAAACACCATCTTGAGCAGGCTCTATCTCTGCAAGAAGTCGAACAGTGCCTTGACGGAGTCGCTCGAATACCGGTGTGATATGCTCAACTGTAAGCCCCGGTTCATACTGGTCAAGCAGATTGTCGTATGGATGAGCCGCATCTCCAAGAAGTGCCGCTTCTCGCCGCTTCAACTCAACAGTTTTATGAAGAAGGGGCTCAAAAATGGAAAAATCGGATGCAGCACGTGCCCGTTTCCAGGCATCCTGTGCCATCGCAGCTGTATGCGACATCTCTTCCACCAATTCAACAGGCAACTTGGTTGCCATGTCGTGATCGCGGATAAAGGTGCGGACAATTCGCCTTTGCGCCTCTGGCAAATTCTCGAGCTGTGGCTTTAGCTCAGCAACGAGTGCCTTTGTCTCAGCGCTGGTCACGTGATGGTGAATCAGTGATGATATCGTGGCCAGTTGATTGGCCCGACCACTAACAGATCCATCCGGCATGTATGTTTCCTGGTCCCAGCCAAGAAGTGCGCCGGCCGCGCCGAGGTCTGCCACGGTGTTCATGACACGTAGCAATTGTTCGTATGCTGACATAACGTTGTACTTCCCAGTTAGATGATCATCAGGGCATCGCCATAGGCAAACAAGCGATACCCACTCTTCATTGCGCGCTTGTACGCCTTGAACATCGGGTCCTTCCCACCGGCATATGCAGTAGCTACAAGAAGCGACGGCGAAGCAGGCTGATGGAAGTTCGTGATGAATCTGTTGGCAATCTTGAACTCATACGGTGGGTGGATGAACTTATCTGTCCAACCCTTGTTTGGCTTTACGATACCGCTTGTGAGCACGCTCGATTCGAGAGCGCGCACCACGCTGCAACCAACTGCATAGACATTACGCTTGGACTTCAACGCCTTGTTGATCACGTCTGCCGAGTCCTTTGTGATCTCGAAGTATTCGCTATACATGCGGTGCTTGGTAAGATCTTCTACTTCGATAGTCTCGAATATCCCCTGTCCGATATTCAATTGCACAGTAGCGATCTTCACACCCTTCTTCTCCGCAGCCTTCAACAGCTTTTCTGAGAAGTGGAGTCCGGCTGTAGGGGGAGCAATCGATCCAACCTTGTTCGGATTCGCGAAAACACACTGGTAATCCAGCTTGTCCTGCTCGGTTGGCTCGCGCTTGATGTACTCTGGAATCGGCATTTGACCGATTGTTTCGATTACCTGATGAAGATCTCCATCATAGGAGAACCGTACGGTACGTCCGCGAGATGTGGTGTTGTCGATGATCTCGCAGTAAAACTTGTTGTTGTCGAAGTAGATCTTGTTCCCAATGCGCACCTTACGTGCTGGCTCAACAAGTACATCCCAGATGCGCTCTTGTGCCTTGAGCTCGCGCAGAAGCATCACTTCGATCTTCGCGTTGGTCTTTTCCTTCTTTCCAAACAACCGTGCAGGGAACACCTTGGTGTCGTTGACGACGATTACGTCGCCTGCCTTCATATACTGCAGGATGTCGCTAAACTCCTTGTCCTCTATTTCTCCGGTTTCACGGTTAAGTACCATCATCTTCGCACTGTCGCGCGGAGCTGCAGGTTGTTTGGCAACTGAATTCTTGGGAACCGCAAACTTAAATTCGGATAACTTCATGGCCGATGGCCTTTACAGTATTGAGGAAAGACTGCAAAGATACGGCGATTTTACAGCGATGTCCAGTACTTCCGTTATTGTACCTAGTACTTATCAACAATGTGGAAAACATGTTCGACTTGTATGAGAAGTATGGTAATTGTTATAACTAGTATACCTTTAGCGTAATTGTGTAACAGCTCTCGCCTACCCTGTTGCGAAGTTATCCACACCAACATCATGCCGGCAAGTGGAAAAAGTACAGGTAACACGATTGTATGGTATTTCGCAACGGTAAACGCCAATAAGTACGGAAGCAAAGAGCAGGCAACCACTATGTACACCAACGTCTTGTAGTTATCAAATGAGCCTTTGCGCAACATGTACATACATGCTAGGAGCAGAACAAGAAGAAAGCCCCCTCCCTCAACAAGAAGTAGTCCGGCCGTTGTCTTGCCTGATAGCTGATAGGTGTTCTGAAGCTCACGAGCGGCTGTGTAATCCATTCCCCAGAATCCGCGAAACCGATTGCTTATGCGATACATGGTGTGCAGCGGATGTGCAGTGATGTAGGAGAGGGCGCTATCTTTCATGGCCTGCCGCTGTGACAGGGATGCAAGGGCTGGCTGCTCGTGCGGGAGGATCTTCGAAAGGTAATCGCGCGCGTCTGTTGGTAGTTGGTCAAACGTACGCTGTCCGAAGTGACCTGTTTTGTAATCCGGTGTATACGGATTGTTGCCTACGAGCAGATTCCATTCGTTGTTCGTCGAAAGTGAATAGCCCTGCCCGTGTTGATGGTTATGGAGCATTACTGGAACGATACATACAGCCTGGCCGACGATAAGTGCTGAAAGAGCTGCCAATGCGGTACTAAGGGGGAGACGAATTCTCTTCCAAGCTACAACTAGAGCAAGAAGTGCAACCCCAGACAGGACAATTGTCGCGGGGCGGGTTATCGTAGCATACCCGAGAAGGAAACTTGCAATCGTCCAAGGAAGAAGCCGTTGGCGCCGGTAGGCTACAATCATCAGGCACAAGGAACTAGTGATTAGCGCTGTGGCAAGGGGCTGGGATGAGATCGTACACGTTGCCAGAAGTCCGTGTGGAAGAAATGTGGCCATCAATGTTGCATACCACGCCGCCCGCTTTTCGTTGCACACCAACCAGGCCAGCCAGGCGCAGGAAATGGAAAACAACGTCCAGAATGCTGTTGCTATTGCGTGATCAACTCCGACACTCGCGCCGAACACAGAATACACTGGTACTGCTGCCAATGCCGTACCAGGAGGAAAGAAGTGATAGCCTTGCGTTCCATCCAGTATCTGGAGGGCCTGAGTTCTGTACGATGGACCATCCTCGGTCTGCGGCATTTGCTGGAATACACCAAATGCCAGAATACACCGGAACAAGAGCCCAACGACCAACGTTACAACGATTCTCCGTCTCCAGATTGCATCACCCATCTGCGAATATCGCACCATATCGTTAGGTTCGCACAATGTCCAGTGAGCTAACTTCAGAGTATCCCCCGTTTTCCATTGTCACCAAATACCAGCCATCCGGTGACCAGCCTAAGGCGATCAGTGAATTGGTCGAAGGGCTCTATGAGGGACGAAAGTTTCAGACATTGCTGGGGGTAACTGGCTCTGGTAAGACGTTTACCATGTCCAATGTGATCGAGAGAACCCAGCGTCCGACGCTGGTAATCTCGCCGAACAAAACACTCGCAGCGCAGCTCTATGGGGAGTTCAGGAGCTTCTTTCCGAACAATGCTGTTGAGTTCTTCATCTCGTATTATGACTATTACCAGCCGGAAGCATACGTCCCGTCGACGGATGTCTACATTGAGAAAGACTTTTCGGTCAACGACGAAATTGACCGACTGCGGCTTCGAGCAACAAGCGCACTTGTTGAAGGTCGCAGAGACGTAATCGTTGTGGCGTCGGTATCGTGTATCTACGGGATTGGCGCCAAAGCTGATTTCAAAGACCAGCTGCTTTTGTTGAAGGTTGGAATGGAGGTTACACGGCAACAACTTCTGTATCGGCTGAGCGACATTCACTACAGTCGAAATGATTTTGAGTTTACCCGTGGCACGTTTCGAGTGCGTGGAGATATCGTCGATATCATCCCAGCCGACGAGGATGTTCGAGCAATTCGCGTGGAGTTTTTTGACACGGTAATCGATTCGATTTCATGGATCGACAGGCGCGACGGTCGTACGTTGGAGAAAGTCGACAAGGTATTGCTCTATCCTGCCCGCCTGTTCGTAACGTCGCAATCCAACCTCGCACGTGCAATGGTCGATATCAAGGAAGAACTCATTTCCCGGCTCAAGGAACTGCGTGAAAACGACATGCTTCTAGAAGCCCAACGTCTCGAGCAGCGAACTCTGTATGATTTAGAAATGATGAAAGAGGTTGGCTACTGCTCCGGCATCGAGAACTACTCTATGCACTTGTCTGGACGCCAGCCAGGAGATAAACCGCACTGTTTGTTGGATTACTTCCCTGAAGACTTCCTGCTTGTTCTCGATGAAAGTCACGTAACACTTCCCCAACTACGCGCTATGTATAACGGGGACCGTCAGCGTAAAATGACACTCGTGGAACATGGATTCAGACTGCCAAGTGCTCTCGAAAACCGCCCCCTGAAATTCGAAGAATTCCAGGGACATATCCACCAAGCCATATACGTCAGTGCTACGCCGGGCGATTATGAGCTCGAGCAGTGTATGGGCGTCGTTGTTGAACAAGTGATTCGCCCCACGGGGCTCCTAGATCCCCGCATCGAAGTGCGTCCTGTAAAGAACCAGATCGACGATCTTCTTGAGGAAATTCGCCTGCGCGTACAGAAAAAAGAGCGGGTGCTTGTTACGACCCTAACAAAGCGGATGGCGGAAGATCTTACTGATTATCTCCATAATCTGTCGATCAGTGTGGCCTACATCCATAGCGATGTGGATTCCCTCGAGCGCGTTGAGATCATACGTGGCCTACGCCTAGGCAACTTTGATGTTCTTGTGGGGGTAAACCTGCTGCGCGAGGGCCTAGATTTGCCCGAGGTATCCCTTGTTGCCATCCTCGATGCCGACAAAGAAGGTTTTCTTCGCAGTGAACGTTCACTTATGCAGACTGCCGGACGTACCGCGCGGAATTCAGAGGGTCTCGTGATTTTCTATGCCGACAAGATCACGAGATCGATGGGCGCGGTGATTGACGAGACAAATCGACGTCGAGAACTTCAGCAGAAGTACAACATCGAACATGGCATAGAACCCAAGACTGTCTACAAATCGCTTGAAGAGATTCTCGAATCAACATCAGTTGCCGATATCCAGGCTTCAAGAGTACAAAAGAAGGCCGATGGTGAAAAGGCGCGCTTGAAGAAGGCTGCAGAACCGATTGCCAAGTACCTTACACCTGAGCAGCGCAACGAGATGATTGAGCAGATGTTTGTCGAAATGAAGACGGCGGCCAGATCTCTTGATTTTGAGCGTGCAGCCGAACTTCGCGATGAGATCGAGCGATTAAAGGCGCTGTAATACCTGCATATACAGGTTGGTAATGTTACGCACCGCTGTATTCCACGAATACTGCTCACGCACATATGTGCGCGCAGCGTCTCCGAGCTGCTCACGCCGATCTTGATTATTCAGCAGAAGAATGCATGCTTCGGCAAACTGCTCGGGTGAATCTGCCACACAGCAAACGTTTTCTGCACCTTGGTGCAGTCCATCGGCGCCCTGTGATGTTGTTACAACCGCCTTGCTGCAAGCAAATGACTCAAGAAGTTTGATTCGCACCCCGCTGCCGCTAAACAAGGGAGAAACGAGCAGGGCCTGCCGGCCGTAGAACTCTTCAATTGAGTCAACTTCTCCGATGCAGACAGCACCCTCTGGAATGCTGACGGATTCGCAGAACGCAGAGGAGCCCCTTCCCGCTATTTCAAACCCGGCATTAGCTACATGCTGCCTGATGATTGGCCAAACCTTCTGCATAAACCATTCAACGCCCCGCCTATTCGGTTCCCAATCAAGACTTCCGAGAAATCCGATCGACGCAGATGTTCGTTCGTGTTCTTGCACTGCATACTCGCGCATACCCGGCAGCATCGTTCGCACCGGTGTTTGCTTAGATGCATCAGAGTACCACAGCCTATCCTGTTCACTGATACAGGCAATTGCATCGACTAACACCGAGATACGTTCTTCGTAGATCTTCGTTTGAGCCGCAAGCCGAGAACGTACTGCCCTTTCAAGAAGATTAATGCCCGCTTCCTGCGATAGCTGTTGCTGGATGCGCCATTCAACATTGTGACTTCGATACACGACCTTCGTCTGCCCTGTATTGCCCGCTAAACACAAACCATAAAACACTGTGAACAGTGTTTCACAGTGGACGATATCATATGGACCATTGCGGTCTACAAACTGGTTAAGTGCATTTAGGGCATGCTTGTCGACAAATCTCAGAAGCCAATATGACATTGGCAGGGTCCTCCTTCCCACCAGTACGGTGGGCGTATGTACCAGGGACGCAGCCAGCGGCAGCAAGCGGACATCGGTATTGACAGCTGCAACAGCATGCGCTCTGCACAGTGGGTCAAGATTCTTTGACTCTCGCTTCTGACGGCTCGGATTGAGCGCAAACACATCCACCTCCATTCCCTGCCGGCGGAATGCGGAAAGCGTCTCAGACATAACCACCTCCGCCCCATCTCGGGCTGGGACGGGAATTCTGGGCAGGATCACGAGGATTCTTGTAGACATGCGGATTCGAAGATACAATACAGCTGGTCCCAACGCGTATATTGGCGGGCATGGATCATAGAAAACACTTTTACGAACGCTACACGCAGGCACAATCTCGTTTTAGCTCGAAGGCCGAGGCATTGCAGCGGGTCTCGGCTGAGCAGTCAATGCTACGGGAATTCGTTTCTTCGTTTTTGCCAGCATCAAAACAGGCCCGTGTTGTGGATCTGGGCTGCGGGTATGGGGCATTTCTGATGATGTTGAAGGATTCTGGGTATACCAACCTGCGTGGAATCGACATCAGTCCAGAACAGGTTGCTCTGGCCCACGACCTTGGTGCATCCATGGTAGAACAGGGTACATTAGAGTCAGCGATCGCACAAGAGCGCAACGTTGCTCTTGTTACCATGTTCGACGTTATCGAACACTTAACCCGTGCCGAAGCAATTTCTGTGCTTCAGGGCATCCATGGCATGCTCGATGATGGTGGAGTGCTGCTGCTTAGAACCCCGAATGTTGACGCGGCGCTTGGCACTGTGCTTTCATTTGGAGACTTGACCCACGAAATGCACCTCAACAAGTACTCGGCGCTGGAGCTGTTTGCTTCTCTGGACTATCGTCAGGTAGATATCCTGCCTGTTAAGCCTGTAGGGGGCTCACTTGCTGCCAGATTGATTCGCGGTATCCTTGGACCAATAACATCGCTGGGATCTCATTTAGCCCATATAACTCAGGGAATTAGCAGGTCGGCCACGATTTCTACGCCAAACATGCTCATTGTGGCTCGTCGCTAAGGCGAAAAACGATGTAGTTTTGCAGCATCCGAAACTCTCAGAACGCATCATGACGGATCAATTTCCGACTGCTGACATCGTCCGCTATGTACTCCGGTTCAAATGGATCATCATTGGTCTGTGTGCAGCAACGACTGTTGGTGTGTATGTCTACGCATTAACTCTTCCGCAATACTTCAAGTCAACCATAAACTGCGTGCCCCCTTCCGGAGATGAAGGAGGTATTGGTGGCGCGTTGGCAGGTATATCTTCTACCTTGAAAGATATCGGTCTTTCGAAGCTCGGTGGGAAATCTGGTGAGAACTATGAGTTCATTACGCTGTTGTTTTCACGAACGATCCGCGACTCGATGATCAAGCGATTTGATCTCGTTACTGAGTACGACATGCATGATGAAATCATGAATGATGTGCGAGCAGAGTTCGATGACAACTTAGAAGTGAATTTCCACGCCGAGGGCAATTACGAGATTTCTATCTGGAGTCAGAATCCAAAGAAGTCAGTTGAGATGTGCAATGCGTTCGTAGAGTATGCGAATCAAATCTCGAACAGAGTGCAGCGAATGGAGGCAGAGAAGTCTGTGCGCTACATGGAGCGTAGGCTTGCAATGATGGATTCAATCCTCTCAACGATCACGGACTCACTCGACTATTTTTCGCGCACATACAGACTGTTCTCACCACTTGACCAGGCAAAAGCCTCAGCAGATGCGTTAGCTGATGTCAAGTCCGAGCTTCTCAAGCAGGAAATGGTACTCGGGTTGTTAAAGGAGAATTACGGTCCGGCCGACCCACAGGTACGCACTGCACAGGGGCTTGTGAATGAGCTCAAGTCACAATACGAGAAGGCTCAGACGCAGCCCGGTTTTGCAGGCAATTTTGCCCTGACTGACGCAGCGGGCGTGGGAGCCACGTATATGCGTCTGTTTACCGAGTACGAGGCATATTCCAAGTTGAAAGCATTCATGTTGCCGTCATTGGAACAATCCCGTCTCGACATGAACAAAACCTCACCTGCTCTTCTCGTGGTAGATACTCCAGAACCTGCAGAAAAGCGTGACAAACCCAAACGAATGCTTCTTGCTGCGGGCAGCGGGTTCGGTGTAGGGGTACTCACAGTTCTTATCCTTCTGCTAATACGTGGATGGAACACGATGATGGGGCGGACCGATTCCGTAGCCTGATCCATGCAGTTTGAATGGTCATTACTGTTCCCTATCATATGCTGCGGCCTTGTGCTAGCGGCGGTGATGGTGCGCTTTCCGAAAGTTTGGCTCGGAATTCTTCTCCTCGGACTTCCGCTCTTTCTTACCGATACTGGTAAGGATATCTCGGTCACAGAAACAATCTCGGGTGGTCTCTATACGATCTCGTTGTTTATGTGGCTGGTCTGGAGAATTGGTTCCAACAAGCCGGGGTTGATTAGATCGTGGCCCGACTTTCTGCTTGTTCTCTTCGTTGTCCTGGCGATCGGTAACGTGGCCATCGCAAAGTTCAATGGAACTGCGTTGCTTGGCTGGGGAGTTGACTGGTCGTATTTCATGTTGATGCTCTACTACTTCCCGCTTCGCGAGGAGTTTGGCAAAGACGAACGCTCCTTCTCTCAGTTCATTGCTCTGTGCGGCTCATCGGCTGTTTTGATGTCTGTTTACAGCGCATATAACTTTAAAAACCGCATGGCAGAGAACATGGTGTATGCATACCAGATCACTGCTTCGAGATCTGCTCTGCTTGGCCCGATATTCCTCCTCGCTATCTGCGTAGGCATCGCTGTAGTGTTTCACACAAACATCAAGGGCAAGATCCTCACGTTTGCTTTTCTGTTGATCAACATTGGAGCGTTGATCATAACGTTTACCCGAACTCTCTGGGTCTTCGTATTCGTTTGCCTGTTTATCATCATGCTCTTTCTTCGGGTGCGACAAAACGCTTCGATTATTGTTTCGTCCATTGCCCTTGTTGGAACAACTGTTGTGCTGTTCTATTCGTTTAACCCCAAGCTCGCTGAAATTGCTGTTCGGCTTGTTCAAAAGAGGTTCGCCTCCTCCACACAGCTTTCAGGGGGCGACCACTCATTTGAAACACGGCTAATCGAAGTAAACAATGCCTGGAAGAAGGTGAAGCAGTATCCGCTGGGCGGAAGCGGGCTGAGAGCCAGGTTCGTAACATGGCAGCCTATCGAGGGGTGGCACAACACCGTTGCATTTGTTCACATAGGATATGTTGGCCTGATCCACAAAGTAGGCTTTCCACTAGCAATAATTCTCTTCTCCGCACTTATTGGATTTACCATTCAATCATTGAAGAATGCTATCGCGCTTCGCTCCCGCTGGACAAGCCCTCTTAAGCGTGGAGTTGCATTCGGAGTTTTAGCGTTTTTCCCTGCCTTGTACGTCAATGTTTTCATGGCCGGTATTTTCGATCAACGATATGGGAACATCATGATGGCGTTTCTGTTCACGTGTGTAGCAATTTGTGGACAGCACGTCAAGGACCTGCGCCGTATCGATATGGAGAGTGCAGAGGCATGAGTTTCAAGAATCAAGGTTCAGCGTTTGGATCTATTGAGCGTCTGCGAATTCTTCGCTACGTGATCCTCGCGATAAGCGTGATTTATGTTGCACGCCTTGGATATCTGCAGATCATTCAAGGAAATCGTTACAAGCTAAAGGCTGAAGCGCAGGCCATTAAGCAAGTATCCACAGAACCATTTCGTGGAATGATTTACGACCGCTACGGACGGGCGATCGTACAGAATGCACCAGGTTTCTCAGTTACGATAACACCCTATGAGTTCAATCGAGAGTCGTGTAGTCAATTGTCCAGGATCTTAGGTGTTTCCGACTCCTTGATTTGGCAAGACGTTCAAAAGTCGGCCGCTTACAACAAGTTTGCGGCTGCGAAACTTTCCTATGGTCGCGACATTCCAGTCGAGCTGGTTGCGCAGATCGAAGAACAACGTGATGGTCTTCGTGGTGTTGATATCATTATCGACCCAAAGCGCTTGTATGCCTTTGATGGCAACGCAGCACACCTGTTGGGGTATACGCGTGAAGTTGCTGAATGGCAGTTAAAGAAACTTGGCGATGCCTATGCGCCGGGTGACATGACTGGTCAGACTGGTCTTGAGAAGTCCTACGAAGTTGCAATTCGAGGACAGAAAGGCACACAGTTTATTGCGGTAAACAAGAATGGTCAAAAGGTTGAAAGCTTCAACGATGGAAAAAGCGACCAGTATGGATTAGAAGGCGACGATTTATACCTCGGACTCGATACCGAGCTGCAGGAACTTGCAGAAAAGCTCCTCGGCTCTTCGAAGGGTTCTGTGGTTGCCCTAGACCCTGCTAGTGGAGAAGTTCTCTGTTATGCCAGTAAACCCGACTATGACCTACGCCAATTCGCTGGCAAAACAGCACGGTCGTATTACAACCAGATCTTTCGCGACCCTGGCATTCCCCTTTTGAACCGTGCTGCAAATTCTATGTATCACCCGGGTTCTACCTGGAAGCCGCTCATGACGCTCATGGCTCTCCAGGAAGGAATCATCAAGCCTACTACAAAGCTCAACTGTGCTGGGGGCTTTCAGTATGGCAACCGCTTTGCCAAGTGTCACGGTGGCAAACACGGCATGATTGACTGCTCATTTGCTATACAGGTCTCGTGCAATGCATTCTACTATCAGCTGGGGTTAAAAATCGGAGCAGAGCGTTTTCATCGCTATGGAACGATGTTCGGGTTTGGTCAACGCACGATGATGGACATACCATCTGGTGAAGATGGTAAAGGCGTGCTCCCCTCCAAACAATACATGGACCGCCGATTAGGTCCAAAGAACTGGACACCCTATGCATTCATGAACTGGGGTATTGGTCAGGGTGAAGTAAACGTAACGCCACTTCAACTCGTAGCATATACTGCTGCACTGGCAAACGGTGGTTCATGGCATCAGCCACATGCGGTCCGCGAGATCTACAGCAAGACCTTAAAGAGACGTGCAAAAGTTGCCTATGAGACCCGCCGGATACCTATCAATCCAGAGTACTTTGATGTGGTAAAACTGGCAATGCGCGAGGTGGTCAAGAACGGAACCGCTCGAGGGGCAGATGTACCTGGACTTAACGTCTGCGGAAAAACGGGAACTGCCGAAGCATCTGGAGGAAACAAAGATCAGTCGTGGTTTATTTGTTTCGCCCCTTTAGAAAACCCCAAGATTGCAATGGTGGTAACTGGTGAAGGACAAGGGTTCGGGGCATCATTTGCTGTTCCAATTGCTCGAAAGCTCCTTGAGCTGTACTTCAACAGAACATGGCCTGCTGATGTACCACGAGACAGCGTGTGGAAGAAGAAACCCGGAAGCACACCGCAGCAAGTTGCTCCGAATGACGAGCAACCGCAAACGCAAGGGCCTTTTGCTCAAGCACCCCGGCCAAAACCTACTGCAGTGATACCCACTCCAACTGCTCTTGTTACTGCATCTTCTGCGAGGCGCTAAGTTCTAGCAGTTTCTTGGTAGCCTGTTGACGGTAGGCGAACATGTTTTCTATCTGTTTGCGGACAAACAGAGTGTCAGCCAACCTTCCCAACGCGCCAAATGGTAGCGTGTACTCTACGGTATCGGTCAACGTTGCTCCAAGTTGCGTTGCCGCAACGTGTCGAGTTTGTTTCCATGTAGCAAACGGTCCCTTGATCTGCTCATCGACCATCGTCTCCGGAGGCTGGTACTCCGTAATGCGCACATGCCACGATGTCTGCACAAGTCCGAACTGCTTAACAGACAGGAAGATGTCCTGCCCTAGCCCCGTTGCCCCACGCGTCGTAAAACGTACCTTGATAGACGGCGGCGTGATCTTGATAAGATTACGGGTATCGTCGTGGAAGTGAAACACCTCTTCTATGGGTGCATTGATGTGGATCGTTTTCTGATACCGTCCCATTTTACCGCCATCCGAATCATTGAGGACTCTGTTGTAAGAGTGCTCATCATCAAGGTATCGATCCACGCAAGATCATGTGATTCATCGCTCACTGTATACGCTTCGGTAACGGCACGCAGCAGGTAACGCACATCAAAGTGGAAATGTTCCGGTTCGTTCTTTCGAGCAGGAATCATATGGATATCAATGTCAAATATGTCGTGTTCCAGCACAACAAACTGTAATATTCCAGACTCTTCGCGGGCCTCTGTTACTGCCACTTGCAGTAGGTCTTCGACGCCGTCAGCATGTCCGCCCAGCTGGAGCCACTTGTTGAGCTTTCTGTGATGCGTAAGCAGCACACGACCATCAGCTGGATGAACAATCCATGCTGAACCTGTAAGATGTCCCTCTTCGGTAGACCGCTCGAAACACGCAGGCTGGCGATGCACAAACTCCAGCATTCGGTCCACAACGTCTCGTTCTTCGGGAAACCGAGTGCCGTACAATTGCAGCGAAGTGATAAGGGCTCGCCTGCCCCCTGAGATGTCCGTATCTTGCTTCATGGCACGTTATAAGTTTACGATCGAATACGAAGGTACAAGGTATTCGGGCTGGCAGGCGCAGAAAAATGCTCGCACTGTTCAGGGAGAGCTGATTGGAGCACTTGAAGGGGCTTTAAAGACCAGTGCATTTGAGTTCATGGGGTCGGGCAGGACCGATGCTGGAGTCCACGCCTTAGCTCAAGTTGCACACCTTCATGCCGATACGATGCTTGCACCGCATGTGCTTCGCATGAAGGTGAACGACCTTCTTCCAGCGGACATTAATGTTGTTGCAGTTGAAAAGGCCCATGAGAAGTTTCATGCACGACATCATGCCGTATCGCGGTCCTACATGTATCAGATTGCTCAGCGCAGAACGGCATTCGGAAAACGGCATGTATGGTGGATCAAGGATACTCTGAACGTTCCGGCAATGCAAAGGGCCTGCTCAATGTTTGAGGGTTTTCATGATTTCCGGACCTTTACCCGCGATGATCCAGATGAGAAGTCAACAAAAGTGGAGCTTATGCGATGTGCTCTCATTGATCATTCTCCTCTGCTAGTTGTGCACGTAGTGGGCAGTCACTTTCTATGGAACATGGTCAGACAGATGGTAGGTGCCATTGTCGAAGTTGGTAGAGGGGGCCTGCGGCCGGATGCTATCCCGGAACTCTTGGTTGGCAAGGAAAGTTCTCAACGTTGGGAAACGGCGGCTCCGTCAGGCCTGTTCCTTTCGAGTGTTCAGTATGAGAAGGGGCCGATTCCTGATATCGTTCCAACAATTCGACTGTAGCATGAAATTCCTTGTCGCTATAACACTCTGCACTGTACTGGCCTGCGCACAGCAGACTGGTAAACCTCCAGCAAAGAGCATTCGCATCTATTCATCAACTACGAAGACAACCACAGTAATGGATAAAATCGAGAAAACCGATGCAGAATGGCGTGCACTTCTTACCGATGAAGAGTTTCGCATAGCCCGGAAGAAAGGTACCGAGCGTGCATTTACTGGTAAGTTCTGGAATCATCACGCCAGCGGAACCTACGTATGCCGCTGCTGCGAAACTGAGCTCTTTGAAAGTTCCACCAAGTATGATTCAGGGTCAGGATGGCCGTCCTTTTATGCCCCAATCGCTGAGTCCAACATCGAGAATCACGATGATCGGACGCTGGTCTACGAGCGCAGAGTTGAGATTCTTTGTGCTCGGTGCGGCGCACATCTTGGGCATGTTTTCGAAGATGGCCCAAAACCAACAGGGCTGCGCTATTGTGTAAACAGCGCAGCCCTAAAGTTCGAACCGAAGAAGTAGACCCTAGCCCCGTGCCGCCCGAAGACGCTTGCGGCGTTCGCGCATGATTGATCGCCGTGCCAGCAAGTAGTACATGCAAGGTACAACGACGAGCGTAAGGAATGTCGAGAAGCCTAGTCCGAACACGATTGACCATGCAAGCGGCCCCCAGAACGCTACGCTGTCAGATCCTATATGAATGTGAGGATCGCGTAGGTTGATGAGCGCCCAGAAGTCAATGTTCAGTCCTACAGCCAGCGGGATAAGACCCAGAATGGTAGCGCCTGCAGTTAGGATAACCGGATTGAATCGGATTGCCCCGCCTTCGATAATCGCTCTACGGAGCTTCCATCCCTGAGACAGCAGCACGTCCGTAAAGTCCAGAAGCACGATGCCGTTACGAACAACAATTCCACCGAGGGCAACGATACCCACGCCTGTAATGGCAACGGAGAACGTCATTCTGAAAATGACAAAGCCTAGCAAGACGCCGATAAGACTGAACAGCACCGTTACCATGATAAGAATCGGTTTAGCTACGGAATTGAACTGCGTAACCATGATCATAAAGATGAGGAGCGCAGCAACCATGAAGGCAAACCCAAGAAAGCTCGCACTTTCTTTCTGCTCTTCCTGTGCACCAGTAAGTTGAACCGCATAACCGTCTGGCACGTTAAATCCTGCCAGCGCTTCACGAATGTTGTTGTTCACCTTGTTCTCATTAAATCCCTGCAATAGGTTAGAACTGAGTGTTACAACTCGACGCTGGTTCTTGCGGTTGATTCCCGCATATGTTGACGTGTATTCAAGAGACGCGATCGAAGCTATTGGAACCTGCCGATATCTTCCGCTACTCATATCGAAGAACGAAACAGGCTGGTTTAACAACGCTTCGGCGTTGCCTCGAACTGACTCCATCGCGCGGACCTGAACTGGGTACTCTTCCTCTCCAGCACGGAACTTCGTTGCCTCTACCCCGTACATATTGCTGCGAAGAACCATTCCGATTTGTGCTGTCGAGATACCTTCTGAGTTTGCTCGTTCGCGATCGATCACGATGGCAAGTTCAGGCTTGTTGCGGACTAAGTCGCTCTTGAGGCGTTCAATTCCTGCAATCTTCGCAGTATCAACGATGAATCGTCGAACTCGTTCTGATAACTCCGTGAGTTGTTCAAAATCGTCACCGCTGATCTCAATGTTAACTGGCTTTCCGGTTGGCGGACCGCTAGCTTCCTGGTCCACGACAATTTCGGCGCCGGGAATGTCAGCAACTGCTTTTCGGAACGCTACCAAATACTGACTCGTACTTACCCCGCCGCGCTTACTGTATTCAACAAAGGCAACGGTAACCTTGCCCTTGTGAGGAGTAACGGTTCGATCTGGATTACGTGGATCACCAGCACCCAACCCTACATTGGAAATCACAGACATTACCAGTGGGTTCTTTGGTCCAATTACACGATTGATGCGGGATTCAATCACCCGAACAACAGAATCGGTCTCGTGGGCATCCGTACCGACCGGTAGCTGCACATAGACATAAGCATAGTTTGGATCAGCGCTTGGAAAGAATGTTGTCTCGGGCCCTGCCACAACCATGAGCATAATTGTAGCGATCAACAAGGCAACCATTGAACCAATGACCTGCCATGGACGGCTACCGGCCAGCGCCCAGTGCAACACACGGCGGTAGAGATCCATGATTCCCGGCAGTGTTCGATCTTGAAACGGGCGTATCAAGCGCGGCGTGATGTAGGCCCTGTTGACGTACCAGAATGTGATGCCGAAGAGCACGAGCGTCGTTATCCAGAGTTGTCCTGTTGCGATACCCACAACACTCAGTAAGCCAAGCACGATGCCATACGTTGTTAGCAATCGCTTCGTCAACACCACCGGCTTGCGGTCCATGAAGTCCACAGCAAAAACCGGATTCATGATGTAGGCAACAATCAATGATGCAGTTAGTGTGATGATAAGAATCGATGGCAGGTAGACCATGAACTCCCCAACCAGCCCTGGCCAGAACAGGAGAGGCACGAAAGGGGCGAGAGTAGTCAGGGTACCAGCAACCACAGGAGCAAACACCTCAGCTGCAGCACATTTCGCGGCAGTTTTAATGTCAACATTGTGCTTCGTATGGAGACGGTGGGTGTTCTCAATGACGACGATAGCGTCATCTACAACAATTCCGAGTGCCAGGAGAAAACCGAACGTTACAACAACGTTGAAGGTAAAATCGAAACTCGGCATGATCAAGAATGCGATGAACGAAGACAGTGGCGTAGCCAACCCAACGAACAACGCATTCTGAACGCCCATGAAAAACATCAATACAACGGTAACCAGCAGAAAACCGATGATAATGGTATTGATAAGATCGGTAAGATTGATTCGGGTGGCAACGGACTGGTCGTTGGTTATCGTTACCGATACGCTTTTCGGCAGTCTCGTCTTTTGGTACTCAGCCACAATAGCCTGAATCTGATCGGATGCGTTGATGAGGTTCTCGCCTGCCTTCTTCAACACGGCTAATGTGATGACGTCTTTCCCGTCAAGTCGGGCAAAGCTCTGTTGTTCCTTTGTAGTCTCGGTTACCGTTGCAATGTCTCTGACATATGCAGTGGCTCCTCGCATACTTCGCACAACCACGTTGCTGATCTGTTCTACCGAAGCGAACTCCCCACTGATTTGAATGTTTCGTCGCACACCGTCATTGAGCAGCTCTCCACCGGAGATATTCATGTTCTCAAACTGAATAGCACGGGAGACATCATCAAAGGACATTCCCATTGCCTGCAGGCGGTATGGATCGATATCTACACGGACTTCCTTGTCTAGAGAGCCGATGATATCAACGCGACGAATTTCGGGAAGCGACTCAAGCTTATCCTGAAGTTCATCAGCAAACTGCTTCAGAGCACCCATACCAACAGAACCTGAAATGTTCACGTTCATGATTGGGAACTCAGAAAAATCAATCTCCGCTACTTGAGGCTCCTTTGTAAGCTGATTCGGCAAATCCGTGCGAGATTTATCAACAGCATCGGAAACGCGTTGTTTAGCCACAACAGGGTCGATGCCTGTTGTAAACTCAACAACAACAACAGACGCGTCAGGCAGACTAGAGCTTGTTACTTTCTTCACGTCGGCCACAGACTTCATCTGCTTTTCAATAGGCCGCGTGATGAGATTTTCGATGTCGGTTGGCGTCATCCCGGCCTGGATTGTCGTTACCAATACCGTGGGAACGACAATGTCTGGGAACTGTTCTTTGGGTAATCTGATGTACGTGATGATTCCGAGAAGCGAGATGATCAAGGACATCACATAGATGGTAGTACGATTCTCAACCGCCCACGCTGTGATGGGAAAGGACTTGTGATGTTGCATGCTCATTACTTGTTCACCACCTTCACGGTTTGTCCGTCAGCGACAGTTGTTACACCCTTGTCAATGATGATATCTCCGGCCGATAGTCCACTCATAACCTGTATCATAGAGCCAGCAGTGATGCCTGTCTGTATGTTCTTCCGTTGAACGATTCTGTTGTCCTTTAACGTAAACACATACGACCCGGCACCATCACGCTGAACCCCTGAAAGTGGAACAGAGAGCCCCTTTGCAATTGTGATATCATTGATTGCAACTCGACACGTAGCATTTGGACGCACCGTGGCAGGAACCTTCGATAGTGGTATCTCAATGCGGAATGTGCGATCTAGAGGATTTACAACCTTGGAAACAGAAGTAATTGTTGTGGATATAGAGTCTGTTGACTCACCAAACGTGATAAGCGCCCTGTCACCAGCTGATATTGTTGAAACGAAGGCTTCTGACACATCAACAACGACGCGAACATCTGACATATTCACAAGCATCATTAGTGGCATGCCCGGGACTGCGAGCTCGCCGACTTTCGCTGTTACATTATCACAAATGCCAGATCGAGGAGCTGTGATGCGAGACATGGCAAGCTGTTCCTTGAGAGACTCCATGCGGCGTTCTAGTGCATCAAGCTGACTCTTTGCCGTAAGGTATTGAATCTCGCTACCGGCTTTCTGCTCGAAAACGCGCTTCTGCTTCTCATAGAGCGTACGTGCAAAGTCCAGTTGCACCTTTACTTCGTCGATACCTCGCTTAATGGCTTCATTGTCTACTTCAACAAGCACCTGTCCTGCCTTTACCGCCTGTCCACTGGAAACATAAACGCCAGTGATACGACCAGGCATCTGTGATGAAAGCATTACGGTAGACTTTGATTCAATTGTACCCTTGACCTCCACAATGTGTGGTAGTTCGGATTCTGACACTGTGACAACAGTTACCGGAATATCTGTTGTTCCACCGGGCGTCGAAAGAAGTTTCGATTCAAGTTCTTTGATCTTTGTGTCAATCTGTGAACGCTGTGAACGCAGATCATCAAGCTGTGCCTGAATGTTATCCGAGTTGCCACCCCCACAGGAGGACAATGTTACAATGGTGAGAGCAGTAAGAACTGCAAGAAGAAGGTTGTTCATGGGAACTGATGAATTAGGGAAAAAGTGAAGTTCTATGTTGTAGGAACAATTCTGCCGTCTCGAATTGAGACAATCCGGTCGGCACGTTCTGCAAAGGCCGTGTCGTGAGTTACCATCAGGATTGTTTGCTTGAATTCTTGTTTCAACTCCTGAAGGATGTCCAACACGATGGATGTGTTTTTTGAGTCGAGGTTTCCTGTTGGCTCGTCACCGAACAGAATCTTTGGTTCATTGATTAAGGCCCTAGCTATGGCAACCCGCTGTTGCTGCCCCCCAGACAGCCTATTTGACTTCTTTGTAGCCTGATCGGCAACACCGAGAAGCGTCAGTTTCTGCATTGCACGTTCTTCCATTTCCTCTTCTGTCCAGATTCCCAATCGTTGTGCTGGCAGCATAACGTTTTCCAGAACGGTAAAGTCCTGAAGGAGATAATGAAACTGAAAGACGAAACCAATCATCGTGTTTCGGAACGTCGCAAGCTGATTCTTTGATAATGACCGTATGTCTGTTCCATCGATGCGGATTGCACCGTCGTATATGGTGTCTAAGGTTGACAGCGCATACATTAGTGTGGTCTTTCCGCTTCCAGATGGTCCGACCAAGACCACGAACTCCCCTTGTGCCACATCAAGAGAGATATCGTCGAGCACGGTAAACTCGACTGGCTCTGTAAAGCGTTTAGTGACGTTCTGAGCTGAGATCATGGGATGCTGCATTATCGGCTCCGAATAATCTCAACGGGGTCGAACCGTGCCGCTTTGCGCGCAGGGAAATACCCCGCGACGGTTGTCGATACCAGAGCAAATGCAAAAGCAGCAAGGTAGAACAGTGGATTAAAGTTGATCACGAGATACTGAACACTCACAAATCCCTGAATGTTCAGAGGAATCATACCAACGATCTTGGACGCTATAAAGCCAAGTAAAAGGCCTAGTAAGCCCCCTGTAGAACCAATCGCTAAGGATTCTATCAAGAACACCTGGCTTATATCACGATCTCTGTACCCCATTGCCTTTAGAATGGCGATATCTGGCATTTTCTCATAGATGATCGTCATAAGAATGTTGAAAATGCCGAATCCACTAACAACGAGAATCGAGATGATAACAAACGTTACGGTAAGGTTTTGGATGCGAAAGATGCCGAACACATTAGCATTCGAAGCCTTCCAATCCTCTGTTTTATACCCGTATCGCTCCTGATATTCTTTAGCTACTGCTTCTGCCTGATCAACATCGCGTAGTCGGACGTTGATATCAGTGATATACGTACCAGACTGCTGCAGAAGTCGCTGTGCATTTCGGAGCGAGATGTATGCCCGGGTATTGTCTTGTAGCGTAATTCCGGTCTTACTAATACCAACAACCTTCATGTCGAGCGAAACACCTTTTGAAGAGATCACAATCACGGTGTTGTCAACCGAAGCACCAAGTTTGTCAGCAAGACCGGCACCGAGTATGATTCCATTCGGCATTGTTTCCATGCGCAGCATATCACCAGCGATGAGGTTGTCCTTAACCTTGAACAGCTGATCTTCCCGCAGGATGTCAACCCCTGCTAGTGTACCTGCCTGTTGAGACATACCAAATCGGTAAATACCCTGCAGACCAAGAAAAGGGGCTACCCCCTCCACACGAGGGTCCTTTTCGATCTCCCGAATAATCTGATTGCCGTTCTTTACTTTCCTCTCTTCATCACGGGGCTTCTGATTTCGCACGGCTATCCAGCGTGAATTGGTGTCGATGTACCGAGCAAGCACATGCGGACGACCTGTTCGCACTTCGTTGTAGACATGAACGTGGGCAGTCGTGTTTACCGTCTTTTCAATGAAGTAATTCTGGAGACCTGTCAACAACCCCGCTTGAAAAATGAACACCGTAACACCAAACATCACTCCGAGCATTGCAACGAGGGTCTGCCTCTTTTTGCTGAAGAGGTGGACCCACGCAATGCGCAGTAGTGGTCGTTGTGCAAAGGGCGATTTCATTTTATGAGCACATCGCTAGTTGTTATTCCTTTGAGGATCTCTACATAGCGCAGATCCTCTATCCCTACTGTTACCTTCTGCATTATGGGACCATTGTCTCGTTCAATCTGTACAAACGATCCGTTCTTGAGGTAATCCCGCGGTATCACGACGGCCTTGCTGCGTTCAGCAACAACGATATTGGCCTCAAGACTCATCCCGGGTAGAAATCTGACGAACTCCGCCTGTGAGATCGAAGCAGTAACCTTTGAAGTTTTGTCTGATGCCGATACTCTAGGATTAATGTGTGTGATTACACCGTAGAACTTTCCTTGTTTATACGAGTCGATCGTATAGACAACGTTTTGACCGATTCGTAGATAGGCAATGTCTGTTTCGTCCACGTTAAGCTCTACATCATAGTCTGAAACACGACCAAGCTCTATCAACGCCATCTGCGGAGAAACCATCTCACCAACCGCAGGGAGCACATCATATACGATCCCATCTTCTTCTGCATAAATGATGTAGTCATCGCGAGTTGACTTTTGCGCAGCTACCTGCAGTCTAGCATTGCGCTGATCGATCTGTGCACGCTGTTGCATGTTTCTATACGACTGCTGTGCTTTACGAAGTAGCTGACGCGATATCTCAACCTGAATAGCTGCTGCATCATAGACCGACTGAGACGTTGCACGAGCATCTAAGAGTCTGCGCTGACGTGTTGCTGTCAGTGAGTCGTATTCATATTTCGACTGAGCCGACTTAAGATCAGCTTCTGCTGCCCCAAGCAGTGAGCTTGTCGATTTTGCATTATCAGAAGCCAGTTCATAAACGTTCTCTGCTGTTTCAACGCCTATCTGTGCAACTGTATTTCTGATCTTGACAAGGGGCATACCACGCTGTACGGTGTCTCCTGCAACTACGTAGATTTCAGCAACAATACCAGGAACCTTCGATGCTACTCTGTAGAAATTCTTCGGATACAGTCTTCCGGAAGCATACACGGCCTGCGTGATATCTTTCACAATCGGTTGGGTTGTCTCTTGTTTCTTGCCACAACTGACAACGAGAACAGAGAAAACGAATAGTAGAACCTTCTTCACCTCAGTACCCCTCTTTCATTGGTAGCAAGCCCTTGTTGTGATATACCTCGCACGAGCGTTCGTACGATTTGTTCCAACAGTTCACGCTCCTCCTGGCGCACCCAGAATGGTGGCACCATGTTATTCTTTAAGATCACAATCGATCCTTTCAGAGCGATGATTAGCTGCACCACTACATCATGAACCGAGGCATGCAGATGAAACACGTTGGAATCAACACCTTCCTGAACGATCTGTTGAATCAAATCAACAACGTTCTGATTCGTTGATGAAAACTTCTCCAACGTTTCCTGCGAGTAGTCGCCATTGACCATCTGTACGATGTTTAGCTGCGTCATCACCTGAAAGAAAAACTGGTTCTCTTTAGAGAACGCATGAAACTCGGCAAATGCTTGAATTAGCTTTTCATCAGCCTTCAAGGGCTTATCGATAATCCGATTGATTCTCTCAATCAGCATCTCCATGTCGTTCGCAATAAGCCCCATGAGAAGCTCATCCTTGCTTCGGAAGTACAAATACAGGGTACCCTTAGCAAGCTCTGCTTCTTTGGCAATACGGTCCATGGACGTTGTCGACAGGCCGTGCTTAACAAAGGCATTTCTTGCTGATGTAAGGATCTGCGCTCTTCGCTGACAGCGTTCGCGTTCTTTACGCTCCTGAGTACCCATGAGTGTGCCTTTGGCTACCTACTTGACCATACGACGGTACCGTTCGTCGATCTGCCCAGTAACACGGTCGTAGTCCGCCTTCGTGGTATGGTAATCTAGACGAGCGGAAATCTCATTGACTTGTGCACGTGACAATGCAGTCTCAGCATCACTGATCTCTAACAGGCTACCTGTTCCTTCCTTATAGCGGATCTGAGAAATATCAAATCCCCGTTGTGCTTGACTTACTGTCGAAGCTTGTGCTGTTATCCGAGCCTTAGCAGAACTTAACTGATTGATTATCGTTCTTGTTTGGAGTTTAATGAGATCGGAGATCTGCGACTTACGTTGAAGAGCTGTTGCAACATCCAGTTCAGACTGTTCGACTTTTGCCTTGGTACGTAACCCGTTAAACAGATTCATCGAGAAATTGAGCCCAACCAGCGAGCTTGTTGCGCTTCGCCAATCATTTAGGTTGTCACTCTGACCCTGCTGTTGCCATTGACCAAAAGCTGCGAGAGTTGGATAGTAATCCGATGCTTGAATATCAATCATCTTCTTTGCTACCTCGATCTGGAGATTAAGCGCCTTCAAGTCATAGTTTGCTTCAAGGGCCTTTACTAGAGCATCATCCGGATTTGGCGCATCCTCAATCTCTGGTAATAGGTCTGCTGAAACGACTAGCGTGTCTGACATATCTAGGGACAAATACGTCTGAAGTGCGGCTTGCGCTGAATACTTACCGGAGGCAGCCTCAATAACGATGGGCTCAACATTTGCCACAGCGACGTCTGCCCTGATCTTGTCAAACTCAGCGACTAATCCTTCAGCGAACAAGGCACTGATAGTCTCCCGTGTCTTCTTCACATTATCAAGGGTGGATTGAGCTACGTTGAAATACGCCGCAGCCGCAATCGCTTGGTAATACTTCTTCTTTGTTTCGGTTACCACCTCTGCAACGGCTGCATCAAGCTGTGCAGTTGCAGCATCAGTATAGAGTTTTGAAGATTGGACAGCGGTAAACACGGCACCGTTGAACAGCACCTGTTGAACCTGGGCTGTCATTGAATACACATTTGTCTGCCCTATTCGAAGCGGAGCCACCTCACCTGTTATCGGACTTGGGAAAAAGAACACTGGAAGTTGGATGTTATGATTAAATCCAGCGTTAAAACTCACTGAAGGCATTGCACTTCCGTATGCTTCGGTGACCTGCGATTCTGCCTTTTGAACGCTGAGTTTGGCTACCAAGATGTTCTTGTTCTGTTTCAAAGCGATTTCAATGGCCTCGTCAAGTGATAAGTCACGAGTCCCAGCTGTGCTCTGGTGCACAAGACAGAGCAGGATAACAAGAGCAATTCCAACATGTTTCCGCATGAAATTTCCTAACCAAATGAGATTGCAAACTGACCGGCGGTCGCAAATATGACTAATAGTCAGTTTGTATACAAGTGGTCACGTCGCAATAATGTAATTTTGCGACTTAACCATGAATACTGCCGATAATTCCATCCGCGTACGTGGTGCCCGAGAGCACAACCTCAAGAACGTCTCGGTAGACATTCCGCGAGATCAACTAGTTGTCATTACCGGACTCAGCGGTTCCGGTAAGTCATCGCTTGCGTTTGACACCATCTTTGCCGAAGGACAACGACGGTATGTTGAGAGTTTATCCTCGTATGCACGTCAGTTTCTCGGTGTTGTAAAAAAGCCGGATGTTGACATTATCGAAGGGCTCTCCCCTGCGATTTCAATCGAGCAGAAAAGCATCGGCATGAATCCCCGTTCGACAGTGGGAACTGTTACCGAGATCTATGATTTTCTTCGACTGCTCTATGCTAAGGTTGGTGTTCAGCACTGTGTTGCATGCAGTATTCCTGTGCGTCAACAGACGCTTGACCAGATCATTGATACGCTACTAACGCACCCTACAGGAACAAGGATTCAAGTATTGAGTCCTGTAGTCAAAGGCCGCAAGGGTCACTACAGAGAACAGTTTGAGACATATCGGCGTCAAGGATTTACGCGCGTGCGTGTGAATGGCGAAATGCTCGAGCTTACAGAGGGTATGCAGCTACAGCGCTACAAAACACATACAATCGAACTCGTTATCGATAGGTTGTCTGTTGATCCGCAAAGCATCAAGCGGCTCACAGAGAGTATAGAAACTGCGCTGCATCTCGGTGAAGGGGGCCTTACAGTGCTAATCGAAGAAGCTCCCGATGTCTGGCATGAGCGCTTCTTTAGTACTGAATATGCATGTCCGCAGTGCGGTGAATCGTATCAGTCACCTGCGCCCAATATGTTTTCTTTCAATTCCCCATTTGGCGCATGCCAAACCTGTGACGGAATTGGAGAACTGGTTGACTTTGATCCTGCTCTCGTAATCCCAGATCGTGCACTGTCTATTGCTTCAGGAGGTATAGCACCGTTGGGTAAGCAACGCGATACGTGGCTCTGGAAGCAGGTATTATCGTGGTGTCAGGAGCGAAAGATCGACATTCAAAGCCCCATTGCATCGATAGAAGATCAACGGCTTCACGACCTACTGTATGGCTCAACGAACTCACACGTTACGGTTGAATACAGCGGTAGTTCAATCAAGCACGCATTTCTTGGAATCCTACCCTCACTTCGACACCAGTACGAGAACGCTACAACTACTACCGTCCGCAAGTCAATTGAAAAGTACTTTTCAACGGTCACCTGTAGATCGTGCAATGGGGGCAGGCTTAAACTTCCACACCTGCATGTACTAGTGCACGACAAGAACATCGCAGCCTGTACACAGCTTGATATAGCACGAACGCTCGATTGGTTTACTACACTAAATGAGCACCTTGATAACCGTCAAAATCGTATCTCTGCGATCATTTTGTCCGAAATCATCAGTCGACTTCAGTTCTTGGTAGATGTTGGCCTCTCATACATGACGCTTGACAGACGTGCACGAACACTAAGTGGTGGTGAATCTCAACGAATACGCCTAGCATCGCAGATCGGATCACGTCTTGTTGGTGTAACATATGTCCTAGACGAGCCAAGTATTGGTCTGCACCAACACGACAACAAGAAGCTCATTGAATCGTTAAAGCAGCTTCGTGACATTGGCAATTCCGTAATCGTTGTTGAACACGACCGAGAGATGATCGAAGAAGCCGACACAGTAATCGACATAGGACCACGTGCTGGAGTGCATGGCGGACATATCGTCGATGTGTTTCTGCCGAAGTCGGGCGTACACACGGTGTCTCATGGTGTATCAATCACGCACGAATACCTATGCGGGACGAAGCAAGTTTACGTCCCCGACACACGTCGCACTGGCAATGGGGCTTTTCTGCGCCTGACTGGAGCGTCAGGAAACAACCTACAGAATGTTGATCTCGAGATTCCACTTGGTACGTTTACGTGCATAACTGGTATGAGTGGTTCAGGTAAAAGCACACTCATTAATGACACGCTCTATCCCATTTTGGCAAAGCACTATCACAATGCAGAAACTCCCCCACTTCCGTATGTGGGAATCTCTGGCCTTGAGTGCATAGACAAGGTCATCGAAATAGACCAGACCCCAATCGGCCGAACTCCTAGATCGAATCCCGCGACATATACTGGACTGTTTACGTTAATCCGAGATTTCTTTACGATGCTGCCGGAGTCGAAGATTCGTGGATATCAGTCTGGGCGCTTTAGCTTCAACGTATCCGGAGGCCGGTGCGATGATTGCGAAGGAGTTGGTCTCACGAAAATTGAGATGAATTTCCTTCCAGATGTCTACGTTCCATGCGACACATGCGGCGGCAAGCGCTATAATGCTGAGACGTTGCACGTTGTCTATAAGGGAAAGTCGATCTCTGATGTACTAGCCATGACAGTTGAAGAGGCCTATGAGTTCTTCAAGGACATCCCAAAGATTTCAGGCAAACTTCGGGCACTGATCGAGGTTGGACTCACATACATAACACTAGGACAACAGGCTCCTACGTTGTCTGGGGGCGAAGCACAGCGTGTAAAGCTTGCTACAGAGCTTTCTAAGTCGAGTACCGGTAAAACGCTGTACCTCCTTGATGAACCAACAACGGGGCTTCATTTTGAAGATGTATCGGTCTTGCTTCGACTGCTGCATAAGCTTGCCGATCGTGGAAATACTGTTGTGGTGATTGAACACAACCTTGATGTTGTCGTGAGCTCCGATCATGTGATAGATTTGGGGCCAGGAGGAGGCCGGCATGGTGGT
The DNA here is from genome assembly GCA_044238605.1 of Patescibacteria group bacterium. Lineage (GTDB taxonomy): Bacteria > Bacteroidota > Ignavibacteria > Kapaibacteriales > Kapaibacteriaceae > UBA10438. Next base: position 177,072 of record JBIICY010000002.1, on the reverse strand, counting down.
AGAATCGTTGCACAGGGAACTCCAGAGCATATTGCATTGTCTAACGAAAGCATAACAGGCCGGTATTTGGCAACAGAACTACAACGAATTCGGCACTAAGAATTATTATGTCACTATTCAGCACATCTGCATCGGCAAAGTCGACGCCCCCGACCACTGTATACCGGAAAAAGTTTACAGACATTTGGCCTTTGATTACGCGGCTTTTTCGTGAAGAAAAGCGCGACATCGCCGTTGTCTTTGTTTACGGTATCGTAGCTAGCATTCTTGGTCTTGTTGTGCCACTTAGCAGTCAGGCCATTGTTAATGCAGTAGCCCTTGGAGTGCACAGTGAACAGCTCGTTGTGCTGTGTGTTATTGTTTTGCTCGCAATGCTTGCGATGGCAGTAGTTCTGATCTTTCAACGACATGTGATTGACTACATCCAGCGCCGACAGTTTCTTACTACAGCTCGTGAGATGGTGCTGCGCTTGCCGCAGGTTCAGGAAGCAGTATATGAATCCGTGTATGCACCTGACCTTGTGAATCGGTTCTTCGATGTTGTAACTGTCCAGAAAGCTATCTCGAAGTTCCTCCTCGATGGTATCGCGGCCGTGCTTTCCTTGGCAACCGGTTTGATAGTTCTTGGTCTCTACCACCCGTGGTTTCTGCTGTACGACTTACTGTTTATTCTTTTCATCCCAATCTTGGTTTTTGTGTTTGGAAGAAAGGCAATCGCCACTTCTGTCAATGAGTCATCGATGAAGTACAAGACAGTCGAATGGATTGAGGAAGTTGCACGTTGCCATAGAAGTATTAAAATCGGTAGCGGATATGAATATGCAACAGCGCGGGTTGACAAGTTGTCGCTTGCCTATGCGGAAGCGAAGGAAGTACACTTCCGGATTTTTGCACGTCAGATTCTTGGCTCATATATCTTCAAGTCGTTTGCAATGGTCGGCATTCTTGCTGTTGGCGGCAACCTCGTCATACATCAGCAACTGTCGCTCGGTCAACTTGTAGCAGCTGAGATTCTCATCGTTCTGATGATGGGAGCAATGGACAAGATCCTTACGTTGTTTGATGTCTACTACGAGTTCGCAGCTGCCCTCTCAAAGATTGAGTCAATCAACGACCTCCCTCTTGAGCTTACAGGTAGCATAGAGCTTCGTGGTGGTGCAGGCAGATGTGCACTTGAATTGATAGATGTGCGCCTGCGCGACGATAGTAGCTCCATCTCACTTGCCCTTTCACAAGGCACACATACTGCGCTTGTTTGCACTGAAACGGCCGAAGGTGCGTTTGTTGGCAAATTGATGACTGGTCTTCAGTTTCCTGTTGTTGGACGAGTAGAGGTGTTTGGACTAGCTACCACATCGGTTACGAAAACGTCGTTGCACAGCTATGCAGCCTATATCGATGTGGACGACGTCGTTCACCAGGGCACGATCTACGATAACATTGTCATGCACCGCAGTATTGCACAAGACGAGATCGAACGGGTTTTGGCTATCACAGGCCTTACGGAAGAGATTCGAGCCCTTCGCGACGGTATCTATACCTCCACGGAAACGCTTGGACGTAATCTTTCTCACTCGATACGTCACAGAATCGTGATTGCACGCGCACTTGTAGCGAACCCCAAAATTCTTGTCATTAACGGCATCCTCGACAGACTCGACAAGCGTCTGCAGGATCAACTACTCGAATCGTTACATACACTCAACGAGATGACCATCGTTCTTGTAACCCGCTCAGCTTCTGTTGTGCAAAGCTGTAAGCATGCGATTGTCATTGATCACGGCGCTCTCGTAGGTCAAGGCATACCATCTCATATGAAGATACCTGAGTTATGAAGCAGTCTCAATCAATTGATCGAACAACAATAGAAACCCCGGGACTTCACAAACGACTTGTCACCGTTCTTGCAGTCCTGCTCGTCTTCTTTGTTCTCTTTCTCATTTTCGTGCCTTGGCGCCAGACAGTTGTCGGTTCAGGACAGGTTACCTCATTTACACCTGATGCAAGGCCACAAACAGTAGAAAGTGTTATTAGTGGTCGAATCGTACGTTGGTATGTAAAAGAAGGTGCTGTTGTTCGCAAAGGCGACACGCTGGCACTCCTTGCTGACATCAATGTAAACTTCATGGACTCAGAAATGCTTGCAAGGCTTGATCAGGTTCGTGAACGCACAGACGTTGCTCAAACCCAGGCCATTGAAGCTGCCAAGCAACGCCGCCAGCAATCAGAGCAACGATACAACGCCGCGGTCGCTCGAGTGTCCAACGTTACCGTTGAACTCGCAACGGCAACGATACGTGCCATGCGTGCTGATACGCTCATTAAGCAGGATCTGATATCACAACGGGAGCTTGAAACAGCACAGCTAAATCTCCAGCGTGCCAAGATGGACTCTGCCATGGCTGGTGCCAGTCTGCAGAGTGCGGCGCAAGATGTAGCGTTGTTTTCTGCCGATGAGCAGCGCATTATCAGTCAGGCCTCTGTAACTATGCAGGAAGTGGATCTACGCGTTGCCAATGCACAGATTCGTAAAGGAGCAGCTTCAGTGATTGCACCTACCGATGGCATTGTCGTGCGTATCGCCAAGGTCGGAGCCGGGCAAATCGTTAAAGAGGGTGATGAACTCGCCCTCATTGTTCCACGTACAGATGATCGCGCTGTTGAATTGTACGTTGGCGACATGGATGCCGCACTCATTGAACCGGGCAGACTAGTAGCCTTGCAGTTCAGCGGATTCCCGGCGTATCAGTTTTCTGGTTGGGAAAGTGTCAATGTTGGAATTTTTCATGGACGCGTGAAAGTTGTTGACGCAGTCGATGACGGGTCTGGAAGATTTCGCGTCCTGGTAGTTCCGGCTACACCTGACTATGAGATATGGCCCTCAAATAGATTCCTGCGTCAGGGGGCTACTGCAACTGGCTGGGTACTTCTTGAGAGAGTTTCCATTGGGTATGAACTATGGCGTCAGCTCATGGGATTCCCACCACAGTTCCCTGCTCCAACTCGGAAAGACAACACCTCACCTGACGAAAAATCAAGTAAGAAATGACCCGGCATGTTCTGATCATAGTGTTCGTTGCTGCGTCCACGTTGTGCAGTGCACAAAGCCCCCTACTTACACTTCGCGAGTACTTGTTAACAGTTGAGCGAGAGCATCCTGCGCTTGTATCTGCTAACTATGAACCAGATATCGCGGAGGCTGAGATACGTTCAGCACTCGGTAGGTTTGACCCATACCTGTCAGTGGATTACGTATCGAAGATGAAGTCCGGCGATGATAAGCTATCCTACCTAGACGGTTCGATAGAACTGCCGCTTGACATGATGTTTGGCCCCAAGCTCAAAGCCAATTATCGGAGAGGTCAGGGCTTTTCTCTCGACCCTGAGAACACCACACCTGAGGCAGGCGAGGCGTCATTTGGATTCTCGCTGCCAATCTTCCAGGGCATTTTTACTGACTCACGTCGTAATGCGCTTCGCAAGGCATTTCTCAGACCCGATATTGCCCGGGCTCAGTATCTCATAGAACGTAATGCCCTGCTGCGTGCGGCTTCAATGAGTTACTGGGAGTGGTCAGAAGCCGTTAGTCTTCGGGTAATCGCAGACAGTCTCGTCGAGATCGCGAGATCAAGAAAAGAGTTTGTACGCAAACGCGTTCTTGCTGGAGAAACTGCTGCAATAGACTCAATTGAGGCATTGCAAGAAGTATACAGACGTGAGGGTGAACGCACACGGTCTTTGCGTACGGAGGAACAGTCCTATGTAGATCTCATGGGATTTGTCTGGAGTAATCGTCAGCCCGTGCGTCTTGGCGAGTTCTCCTCCGAGCCCCTACCTACAGGTTCTGATGTGACTGTTGAGCGTGATTCTGCACGGAGCATTGCCCGTGTTCTGCGGCCGGAAGTAAAACGCGCTTCATTGCTTATTGAAACTTCCCGTCTGGATTCTTCGCTAGCATCTGAGTTTATGCGGCCTTTTGTGGAGTTAAATGCGGGTCTTATCAGCTACGACGTCAGTTCACCGACATCTGTTGATTACAAGGTTGGGCTCAACATCTCACAACCATTGCTGTTTCGACAGGCTTCTGCGCAACTTCAGACATCAACGATTGCTGTAGACCGAGCCGAGATCTCTCGAGATATCGTTCAACGTATCGTAGAAATCGATGCCGAGAACGCATCCATCGCCGTTAGCCGCGCCAAGGAACGGCTCTCCTTTGCAAACGGCGAGGTTGAAACGGCTCGAGTGATGGTGCTTGCTGAACAATCAAAGTTTCTTGCAGGTGATTCCTCTCTTCTGCTGATCAACCTGCGCGAGAGGTTTCTTGCCGAGGCCTTGCAGCGACTCGTAACAGCTAAAGCCGATGTGGCCCGTGCTCTGGTGGCCCTAGCGTGGGCTACAGGTGTGATATGATTACTGTATCTTTGCAACCCAATTGACAACTTTACCTGAGTGTACGATGAATATTCTGGTCTGTATCAGCCAAGTACCTGATACAACAACAAAGATCGCCATTGCCGCAGATGGTACGACAATCAATCCTGCAGGCGTAAAGTTCATTTTGAACCCTTATGATGAGTTTGCGATAGAAACTGGTCTACGGATGAAAGAACAGCATGGCGGTACGGTAACGACTCTAACGGTAGGTCCCGATTCTGCTAAAGAAGTGCTGCGTACAGCACTTGCAATGGGTTCCGATACTGCTGTACTTGTGAACGACGCCAGCAGGTCTGACTCATTTGTCGTTGCATCTGCAATAGCGGAATTCGCTGCAGAAACTTCACCAGACCTCATCGTTTTTGGAAGACAGTCGATTGATTTCGACTCATTTCAGATTCCGTCGATGGTTGCTGAACTCCTCCAATGGCCCGACATTACTACCGTGTCTGCTTTGAGCATCGAAGGCTCGACGATCACAGCTGAATCAGACATTGAAGGCGGCAAGCTCAGTGTGCAGGCGTCGTTACCTTGCGTTATCAGTGCGCAAAAGGGATTGTACGATCCGCGGTACCCAAAACTGCCGGATATCATGAAAGCAAAGTCGAAGCCTATTACAGAACGTGCAGCATCAGGTGTCTCAGCGCGTGTAACAACCAATGACATGGCACTTCCCATTTCTAAGAGACTTAACAAGGTTCTTGGCGACAGTGATAGTGATGTCAACGAATTGGTACGTCTCCTCCACGAAGAAGCAAAGGTCATTTAATCATGAGTATTCTTGTTGTTCTCGAACCGCACAATGACGGACTCAAGCGCACATCCTATGAAGCGATAGGTGCTGCTGTCTCAATAGCAAACGGCTTGGCAGTTCACGGCCTGGCATTTGCCACCAATGAATCGCAAGCAGCGCACGCTGGAGCGTATGGCCTCACGAGTTGCATGCTTGTTAACACTCCGGATTGCAATAGTCAACAAACGTCAAACATTGCTGCTGCCATAGCAGATGCAGCTGCTTCTGTAGGTGCCACGACAATCCTGTTCTCTGCTAATTCTTTCGGTAAGGCAGTTGCTCCACGTGTAGCGATCCGCATGCAGGCAGGTTTGCTTGCAGACTGCGTAGAGCTCTCTATAACCGACGGCACAGTTCGAGCAGTTCGACCAGTATACTCCGGCAAGGCCAAGATTACAGTCTCGTCCGCTACCGCGTGCTCTGTTGTTACGTTGCGTCCAAACGTGTTCACTGCAAAACCAACTGCTTCAGCAACAACTTCATGTACGGTGTTTACCCCAACAACAAGTGTGACCAGGTCGGCTGTGGTTACCGGACAATCTAAAAATGAGGGTACACTTGACGTATCCGAGGCAGACATCATCGTTTCGGGTGGACGTGGTCTTAAGGGTCCAGAGCACTTCCATATTGTGGAAAATCTTGCCAAGTCGCTAAATGCGGCAGTTGGTGCTTCACGTGCGGTAGTTGATGCCGGATGGCGTCCGCATCGCGAACAAGTTGGACAAACTGGTAAAACGGTGAGTCCAACGATGTATGTTGCATGTGGTATTAGCGGTGCGGTCCAACATCTAGCTGGCATGTCATCGAGCAAGATTATTGTCGCAATCAACAAAGACAAGGATGCCCCTATCTTCACGGTTGCCGATTATGGGATTGTTGGCGACGTCTTTGATGTGCTGCCTAAACTCACCGCGGCAGTTTCAGCTATAACAGGAAAGTAAGTCGACGAAGAATGTCAAAAGTTCAGGTAGACATATTGGGTTTATCCATCAATCCGAATTCGCAACGAGCGTATGCACTGCTCCTGCGCGAGGTAGATGGTAACCGCAAGCTTCCAATCGTTATTGGAGAACCTGAGGCGCAGGCGATCGCCAATGAACTTGAGGGCATTCGTCCACAGCGTCCAATGACGCATGATCTTCTACGTAACATCATCGAAGCACTTGGAGCGTCTGTCAGGGAAATCGTTATTCATGCGATCAAGGACGGTACGTTTTATGCATCCATCATCTTTGAGTATTCGGACATCGAGATTGATGCTCGGCCAAGTGATGCGATTGCATTAGCGGTTCGTTGTAACGCACCGATGTTTATTGACGATGCAATTCTCGAGGAGTCTGCACTCTCTCCTGAGGAGTTTCAGGAATCTGAAGAAGAGACGGAAGACACAGATGAGACTGTAAGTGGACACGAGGAATTTGAGGAAGCCTCTACACGCAAGACAGTATCACGCGACCAGCTCGAACTGCCCCTTACCGAGCGCCAACGTCTTGAACAGGAACTTGATCAGGCAATTAAAGTAGAGGATTACGAAGCTGCCGCAAATATTCGCGATAGTCTTCGAAAACTTGAAGGTCTATAGCTTTTACAGGTCTGCAACGATTCGTATCTTTGCGACCCACGCCGGAGTAGCTCAGGTGGTTAGAGCAACGGAATCATAATCCGTGTGTCGGGGGTTCAAGTCCCTCCTCCGGTACGTTTAACAAGGCGACGAACACCAATGTGTTAGTCGCCTTTGCTATATAGTCCCTCAACAAGATCAGCATACCGCTCTAGTACTGCTTTTCGCTTGACCTTCAGCGTAGGCGTGAGTAATCCATTCTCCACCGTAAACGGCTCTACGAGAAACGCATACCGGCGAGCCTTCTCATATTTGGAGAGGTCTTTTTGCAGAGTGTTGAGTTCACGTTCAATTGTTGTTATCAATTGCTGATTCTGGGCTAATTCCTCTACTGAGGATTCGGGAGCCCCATGCTTTTCTCCCCACGCCTTGACAGCTTCCCTGTCCAAGACCACTATAGCAGTACAGTACTCGCGGGCATCACCAACAACCAATACTTGGTCCACGTACTGACATTGAGCTATGCTTGCTTCAATTGGTTGAGGTGCGATGTTTTTGCCGCCACTGGAAACCAACAGGTGTTTCTTTCGATCCGTGATCTTAAGATGCCCCCGTTCAGTGAGAATGCCGATATCACCAGTGTGCAGGAATCCGTCTGCATCAAGTGATTCACGCGTTGCTTCTGGATTATTCCAGTAGCCCTTCATGATGCTTGCTCCGCGTGCTAGAATCTCTCCATCATCGGCAATGCGCACTTCAACACTCGGTAGCGGTGTTCCAACCGTACCTATCACGACATCCTCGAGTCGATGGATAGAGATAACTGGCGAACTTTCTGTAAGTCCATATCCTTCGAGGATCACGATACCCAGAATCTGGAAGAATCGTCCAATCTCAGGATTCAATGCTGCACCGCCTGAAACAAAGAACCGGAGATTTCCACCCGTACGATCGCGAACTTTACTGAACACTAGCTTATCGGCTATGGCATGCTGAATACCCATAACTGGACCGCGCCGACCGTCGATCCATTTTTCACCTACTGAAAACGCCCACTGAAAAATGGCCTGTTTGACTGGCGACTCCTTCTGGACGTTCCCCAAGACACGCATACGAATCCGTTCGAACAACCGCGGCACCGACGTCATGATGGTCGGACGTACAATGCGCATAAGCTCTGCCACAGTCTCGATGCTATCCGTAATCGTAACTGTAGCACCGACTGAGAAGGCAAGGTAGAAACCAGCCATACGCTCAAATATGTGACACAGTGGAAGGTACGACAGAAGTGAATCACGCTCCGTGAGCGTTACCACATTCTTCGAATTCATCACATTTGAAATCAGGTTCCCATGCGTTAGAACTACGCCTTTGGGATTACCTGTTGTACCACTTGTGTAAATCAGAGTAAGGGTGTCGTCTGGCGAGACAGCCATTGCTCTTGTTCGATACTGTTCTGCTCTGTGCTTAGCATCTGTTGTAGACTCTACGTCATGAATGAGCTTCTGCAGAGATACAATTCGTGGATCATCGCTATCAACATCATTCATCACAATCACATGCTTCAAATCTGGCAGCTCGTTCCATACCTGCTTGATCTTATTAAGCTGTGCAGCATTCGAAACGATGACACATACTGCAGAACAGTCATTATAAATGTACTGGAGTTGTTTTGCGGTGAGTGTTGGAAACACCGGTACGTCGATGATTCCCATACCGACCATTGCAAAATCAACCATTGGCCAATCGAGCCTGTTCTCTGCGACAATTCCAACACGATCTCCAGGACTAATCCCCAAGCGAAGGAGCACCTCAGCAAATGCCTCGACACGATACTTTAACTGATCATGGGTTAGGTGACTCCATGCACCGCCAACTCGCTGGACATAGACATGTTTCTCGGTTCTGCCGTGAAAGGAATCACAGACATCAAGGAATAGTTGAGCAATTGTAGCGCTCATCACGTTACTCCAGGCATAGTATAAAAGCGTTTAGAATGTGCTTCTAATCTACAAACGTCCAGTCTACACTCAAACGAAATTGTCGAGGCAGTTCAGGCATAAATGCCACAGTATACCAGCGAGTACCTATAACGTTGTCGAGCGATGCACGTATCGACGCTGTTCCAACCAGCACCCTAGCAAACAAGGAGAGCCCATTGCTCTGCGAATTACTCTGCAGGAGATCAGCTGCCGTAAAAGAACGTTGATAGACGTTGAACTGTGGCAGAGCGCCAGCCCCGACAAGACTGTAATCAACTCCCAGATGAATACTACTTGTCGATGTGGAGTATACATATGCCAAAAGCGCACTTGTATATAGCATTGGTTTTCTGATCGTTGAATCTGTTCTGCCCACGGCCATCACAGAACCTCGAACCAGGAAAGAACCTACCAAGGACTGCGCTGTTGCGCTGCCGCCGCTGTTGCTGCGTGCTCCCGGCATACTATTGTGATGATACGCCAACAGGGTTATCATCGCAGGCCCAATATGCCATGATGCATGGGCGTAGTACAATGCTTCTGGGGCTGCAGATGAGTTGCGATCAATCCATGAGGCATCAAGTTTTGCTGCCGAGGAACTGTCCCGATACTGCAAAGAGACTCCGTAGCCAAGTCCTCCCGATGCTCCGCCATCATATCGCGCAGAACTTACAAGACTAAGCCGAGATGTAACATCGTAGGAGGCCTTCGCCCATGTGTGAGCAGTAGTTCCGGCTGCGAAATCGTTGCTGTATCGCAAAATGCTAACATCGGTGAGCTGCAAACGTAGGCCCCCTAGCAACCGAACATCACCGATCGCCGCGTCTATGGTTGACATAGCGCCAGCGTACCATCCAGACCACAAGGAGTCGACACGACGCAGATGATCACTGCTCGCATATGCAGTTGCTGTTAGCGTTACGGCAGAATCACCGAGATCGCGGACTTCATAAGCAGCCGACAAATCATGTCTTCTGGCAGACTCCCGTCCAACAGACAATCTTGGTGATAGCGACTCGAGCAGATCTGCCGAATCATACGGGTCGGATGAAACTCCCCCCCAAGGATCTACATCGATTGTTGAGACATCATAGGTGAACAGCAGTCCAGCCGCGCCAGACGTTACTACTCTACCCTGTAGATGAACATTCCAGGCATCGAAATCGGTATTCCGGAGAACTCCCCTTGCCCCTGTGCGACGAATGTTCGCAGCAACCGACGATGATGGTGATATGTTCTGAGCAAAGGCAACATTCCCGGCCACCAAGTCTCCAGCACCCTGATGATACCACATTGATGTAAAGGGGCGAGCCGTGTTATAGCTGATCTTTTGAATGTTCACTCCGGCGACGGAGAGTGCTGGGAGACCACCAATAGCATCCGTTCCGGCTAGAACTTCAACCCGCTCGATTGCCGACGGCGAGTATGTAAGCGGGTGGTAGCTTCCTCCAGTCAGTGAAAACATCGGCACAGCATTATGCGAAACCGCCTGCTGGTCGGGCAGCGAGCCGAGAATCTCTACACCATCCCATTGTCCAAGCGATCCCTGCGACAATGCAGGTAACGATGTTGCGCGAAACAACAGATCGCCGAGCTGTGAATAGTTCACTTTTCGAATGCTGTCCTTTTCGATCACAGCGAGTATGACGTCTTGCTCCGAGGAAATGCGTCCCAACCGAGTAAACGTCGATTGCAGGGTTACACTGTCAGCAGCATGCTGCATGCTGTCAACGGAAAGAAATGTACCCCGGCCATATGCACCTACATGAAGCGAGATGCACAAAAAGAAACACCAGGTAAGTTTCCCCACCTGGTGTTGTTGCAATCTCGTTGAATTGATAATCATCGCCATCAGCAGTTATTCTGCTGGTGCAGTCTCTGTTACTTCGTCTACTTCGGAATCCTCGTCGCGCGTAACCGTTGTTATATCAGCGATTTGGTCCCCTTCTTCAAGACGAATGAGCTTTACGCCCTGAGCATTTCGTCCCAATTGACGAACATCGCGCACTGGCTGACGGATAAGAATACCGTTTGTCGTAATGACCACTAGGTCTTCTTCATCGCTCACTTCGAGGATAGCACAGAGCGTGCCGGTCTTTTCCGTTATGTTCATGGCAATCACGCCCTTTGCACCACGCTTCGTCTTGCGGAAGTCCTCGACGATCGTTCGCTTGCCCATACCGCGCGATCCTACAACGATAACTTGTGCGTCTGAGCGCCGCACGACGTTGAGTGAGATAACATACGCATCATCTGTTAAGGCGATCCCTTTTACACCTGCAGCAGCTCTTCCCATCGGACGCACGTCTGTTTCATGGAATCGAACAGCCAGACCGCTAGAGGCACCAATGAGAACTTCCATAGACCCATCTGTAAGTCTGGCAGCAATCAGTCTGTCTTCATCATCGAGATTTACCGCTATGATGCCATTAGAGCGGACATTAGCAAAGTCCTTAAGCGAGGTCTTCTTTACAGTGCCGTTCCTAGTGGCCATAAAGATGTATACATCTTCACGGTCAAAATCAGTAACAGACAGATAGGCGGTTACTTTCTCATCAGACTGTTTTTGGATGACGTTTGCAAGTGACCTACCCTTTGCGTTGCGGGAACCCTCTGGGATATCGTATACCTTCTGTCGATATACACGCCCCCTGTCGGTAAAGAACAACATGTAATGGTGCGTAGAAGCCCTGAACATGTGCTCTACCCAGTCATCCTCGTACGTGCCTGCACCAGAAACCCCACGCCCTCCACGGTTCTGTCTGCGATATGTTGTTACTGGTGTGCGCTTAATAAAACCATTGTGTGAGATTGAAATGATCACCTCTTCGTTGGCGATCATATCTTCTAGAGTGAAATCCTTTGCATCGTAGACCACCTGCGTGCGACGTTCATCTCCATGTTTCTCAGTGAGCTCAACAAGCTCCTGACCGATGATCTGCATCTGTAGGTCCTTACTTGCCAAAATGGCACGCAGACGCTCGATGGTTTGGATAACCTCTGCATACTCGTTCTGAATCTTCTCACGTTCAAGCCCTGTAAGACGCTGTAGGCGCATATCGAGGATTGCCTTGGCCTGAATCTCTGATAGACCAAATCGTTCCTGAAGTTTCTGCGAGGCTTGTGTTGCGTCCTTTGATTCTTTGATGGTCTTGATGATAGCATCGATGTTATCGAGTGCTATGATAAAGCCTTCCAAAATGTGTGCGCGTTTTTCCGCTGCATCAAGATCGAACTTCGTACGACGCACGATAACGTCGTTTCGATGCTTGACGAATTCGTCCATCATCTCCTTTAGCGTTAGGATACGAGGACGGCCGTTTACAAGTGCCAGCATGATAACGCCGAACGTTACCTGCATCTGGGTGTGCTTGTAAAGATTGTTCAGCACAACCATTGGAACTGCATCACGCTTCAATTCAATCACGATGCGGAGGCCTTCACGGTCCGATTCATCACGAATATCAGAGATGTCTTCGAGCGTTTTCGCCTTAACGAGATCGGCAATCTTTTCGATCAGACCGGCCTTACTTACCTGATACGGGAGTTCAGTAACGACGATCGATTCTCTGCCCTGCTTGTTGGTTTCAATGTTCGCCTTTGAGCGCACAAGAATCTTACCACGACCTGTGGTATATGCATTGCGAACACCCTCGTATCCGTAAATGATACCACCCGTCGGGAAATCTGGTGCTGTTACGTACTTGAGAAGCTCTTCATTCGTGATGTTCGGCTCTGCGATTAACGCTTGAATACCCGAGACAATCTCACGGAGATTATGTGGCGGTATGTTCGTAGCCATACCAACAGCGATACCGTTAGCCCCATTCACAAGAAGCGTAGGCAAAACTGCGGGTAACACAGTGGGTTCTTCAAGCGAATCGTCGAAGTTGCCACGGAAGTCTACTGTGTTTTTATCAATGTCACGCAGCACTTCCATCGCGAGTCCAGCCATACGCGCTTCTGTGTAACGCATAGCGGCCGGTGAATCTCCGTCGATGGAACCAAAATTGCCTTGGCCATCAACAAGCGGGTAGCGCATTGACCATGGCTGCGCTAAACGCACCATCGCATCGTACACGGCTGAATCACCGTGCGGGTGATACTTACCCAGCACTTCACCAACAATACGGGCTGATTTCTTGTATGGACGGTTAGGCGTCATGCCCAACTCATACATCGCATAGAGAATTCTTCTATGAACGGGCTTCATGCCGTCACGCACATCAGGGAGAGCACGTGATACGATGACGGACATTGAATAATCGAGGTACGAATCGCGCATCTCGTCCTCCATGAGGACGGGTACGATTCGTTCATGAGATAAGGCCATATCCCCTTACTTACAATGGGTTGTACAACGCGACAATTTACGAAATAGCTACGTCGAGAAGTCCCTATTTATGGGCTCTAGCGTACGATTGTGACCATTCCGCTCGATGTGTTATCCACAGGTACATCTTCAAAGTTGGACTGGGAGAGCGTCCAATAGTAGACTCCCGGGGCTAGACTTGACCCGTCGATCGTTCTAGCGTCCCACGTAAAGGTATCAATACCTACCGAAAGCGTATACTCTGCATGGGAAAGAAGTCTTCCTTGCTGATCAAACACTCTAAACAATGCCGTCTGCGTTCGTTCCTTCCCAGAACTTACCACCTCAAAGCGGACAGATGTCGAAGCAGGATTGGGTCCGGCAGATTGCACACGATACGATGCAACATCCCTGTATGTAAGGTACACCTCGGCTGTATCTCTGTTGCCACTGGCATCAGCTATACGGGCAATGATCAGATTTTCTCCCTGCTCCATCGGGTATGAAAATGTTAGACCCGCACGAACACTAGTGTTGGGAAACAGTCGTTCACAGTCGTCGGTTGTTAGGAAGGAATAGTCTTGAGTACTTCCACTTCCACTTCGAATCCTAACACCATTTACGAACACAACGAAATTATCATCACGCACTATCGGTAGCTTCGAAGCATCAAGTAGCTTAACTGTAAACTCCGGTAGACTGTCTACAAACGATCCCGATGTTACGGGTCTGCCGTGAACTTCGACAACGACTGACGGAGCTGTTGTGTCCTCTCTCGGAACGTAACTTTTCACCGCATTCTGAAACATCGGCACAAACGACCGCAATGGTCCCGGATTCACAACCTCGCCACGAATAACAATCTGCGACCATGCTGGATTGTTGTAACCCCTTACATTGGTCGTAGTGGCAGCATCTTCTGGAATGGAAGAACGAACCAGCAGCGTCTCCTGTTGTTCTAACGTGTCTTCAGCGCTTGTAAGACGCATTCCTAGTGATACGTCGGGCGATGAAAATCGATACTGTAAATTTCGAATTGCTAGAGTGATGTCTACGCTGTCACCACGAAGGCAATCTTTCGGTTCGACAGAGACCATACTCGAATCAATATACAGCATTGGAGCAGGCTCGTATTCAAGGACAGCAGATCTGAACTTTGGATTGGGCACATCATCTGAAGCTTTAAGTTGAAGCTCAAGAACTGCTTTTGCAAATGTAGACGAGTTACTTGGTGCCTTCCACCCTTGCTTTAGGGTATCTACGACTGTATCGCCATTGTAGTCCGTTACCGTTACGACACTCTTCTGCGTGCCAATGAAGTCAGTCTCAATGTTCTTAAAAGTTCGTGGACGTTCGACTTCTACTTGGCCAATCACGGCGCTTTCATAGCGGATGGAAAGAGAATCAAGGATAACTGCTAGCCCCGTCTCTTGCGGCATAACTACTGACTCCATCACCGAAGAACCAGCAGCACGAGAGCCCACGAATGCATATGCTGTGCCAATGGTTATCTCTTGCGCGCGTTTGCTTCCGTACGAACGCAATTGATCTTTCAGCTGATCAAATGTGTTTGTCCTGACAAAGTCACTAAATGATTCGTTGCATGCAGCAACAACGGCAATTTCTTCTTCACGAACCGAATCCCTAAGAAAGGTTAGAAACTCTAGCGCACCACCAAAATGTCCTGTTTCAATCGGCGCTGGCGTGGGTGATGTATCATAGCGACGAATGACTCTTGGTGTGGTTGAAAAGGGGCGAATCACGGCAATGTTGACTCCATTACGGAAGGAACTTTGCACAACAGTGTCGCCAAATGCTATACGCAGTGATGGAATTCGAACTGGGTCAGCCGTTAGCGTAGCGCTCGATTGAACGTTGATGCTAACCCGGCGATCCGCAAGTTTTAGTGCGTTCAGCAGAGTGTCAACAACAATAGAATCCGACAGTTTTCTAAGACCATCCGGATATAGTGCATGTGCTTCTGCGGAAACAGAATCTTGACGAAACACGAATGGCACAATTACAGGATCACTACCGGAACTGACAGCACGAGCCCAGTACGTGGATGAATGATTGATCGACCGTACTTCCTCTTGCGTAGGCGCAAACACAACATCTACGTAGGTACCGTGATCACGCCTTGCAAATGTTGAGACAACCGGCCTGCGCGAGGCAATAGCGTCGGCGTAGGATGCATGCAAGGAAACAATCGCTACTTCTCGTGCTGTGTCTTTGCGGACATATGGATAGAGCAATCTGTATTGAGGCTTACGAATGTCCACAGTGCCGTATTCAACTGGATCAATGAACTTCAAGGATCGATTAAGAACGTCGAATACACGACATGCAACATTGTTACCAGGGTTGTCATTGGTGTACCGACGTGGGTCGATCTCAACGCATATCCGCTGACGTCCCGCCGTAAGCGTTGGAAATGCAGCCCGAAATGTGAACTGTGAGCATGTTTGTTCGGGCACAACAAAGCGCATTGAGTCAACTGCTTCATCAGAATCCCCAATGTACCGTCTGATCACTGCATCAATAGGTGTAGACGTTGCTATACCCGTATTCCACACAACAACGTCGGCACACAGGGAATCCTGCTGCACGTAGACTACAGACTCGCCGTCCTTATCCCCGATCTGAATGTTGGTTTGATACACCACCACGTCTGACGTCGTATCGATGCGAAGGCGTGTAAACGGATCTCCAAGGATGCAGTATTGCAAGGCAGCATTGCGCCCTAGCTGATTGTTCATTGTTGAGAACCCACGCTTTGCCTCGTAGGTAAGGTCGCCGATGCTGCGCAGTCCTTTTGTCCGCATAGCTTCATGGAATCTAAAATGCAGCAGATCTACCACGGGCAAGTATTGGTACCCAGTAGACCCCATTGAGGCAACCACACCTTTGTTTGCCTCAACAAGATAGGCCGCATTCTCACAGAGGGCATTCGGACTGGAATAGTTACCAGTTAGACATGAAAATGTTGCCATGACCGGATATCGTTCAGTGTTTTGCAGATCCTGAGGATCCCAATCCTCAATATCAAAGACGTCCGTACCGCCGTGGCCTATGTAGTTCATCCATCCCACACCTTGCTTCAGCTTCTCACGAATCTGAAGACCAGGCTTTTCATAATCTGTATTACAAACCGTGACTGTATCGATGCACAGTGGGGGTGCCGTAAAGACGATCTCAGAGCCGAACGAATCATCGAGCATGCGCCGATACATTTCACAGAAATTCTCCTGTTCAGTTCCGCCCCCTACATAGAGAAACTTTCGAAGTGACGGAGTATATCGTTGAGTGTCGGTTGTGATAATCTTATCAACTAAATCTCGGCATTCTTTTACCGATGACACTGGAAAGCGCGAGACAAGCAGCTCTGGAGTAGACAGGTCATACTCGTCGTCGAGAAGTCCGAACCACATATCTGTGCTGGGCCTGCCATACGTTGGCACCTGATCTATTCTCTTGGCACCTACATTACCACCCTTTATTGCCTGACGCACGTCCCAGCTTGCATTTCCAATGAGCACGCAGTGGGTAGGTTTGTTTTGTGCCTTTGCAAAAGCATCTGCTAGAAACGCTCGTATAGCTTGCGGAGTGTGCCTACCTGCATCGTACTCTTCAAAAACAGCTTCAACATCGTAGAGCGTTACCCTCTTGCCACTGTAACTAAATCTATGTTTAGCCCAGCGAGAGGCCTCCTGGAGGTATTCTCCATAGGCGATAGCGATGACATCGCCGAATGACGTATCAGCACTGATCCCCTGGTTCTTTGCAGACAGTACTCGTGCATGCTCGAGTCCTTCCGTGTCGGCGATGTACAATTCATGAATGCCACGCTTCAGGGCAAGCAAGGCACTGCCGTCACGTCCGTACGATAATGGGAAATGCGCTGTTGAACCAGCCTTGTTGCTAAAAGCACCCTGTCCATTGGCTGCTGTCGCCATCCACACGTGAAGTATATCTGTGTCAACTGTAGCCACGCCTCTATCTCGAAGCACACCAACCAACTGCTGATCTGGTGTGTTACCAGCATTAACAATCACGAAAAACTCGTTGCGCCCCATCGTGGACAACAACTCTTTTGCTTGTTCATTTGAAAGGTCGCGCTGAACAACAATCGAACCCGTAGTGGTGTCTATGGAGACAATTGCCAGTCGTGAGCGAAGAGAATCTAATCGAATGGTTACCGATCCGATCGTAACAGTTGCATCAAATGAGACACCGTCCCACTTGATATCAGGAATGATCGAAGGTACTATTCCTGAACGAATTGTTATTCCTGCGGTATGACTTTCCTGAATCCTCAACTGATGACGCGCTGTATCGAGGATGTAGACTGGGCCAGGTCGCACGTTTTTGACAACCAACGCAGAACTATCTGAAACCCCTACCGTGCAGTGAAGCCGTCCAGAATCCAACACTGGAAGTGCATCTCCCTCGACATCAAATCCGTCGATAAGCACCTCACTATACCAATCTTTGTTCTGCCGGAGCTCGTCACTTCCGGTTGCTTGCACAATTATGGTCTGCTCACCCGAGGGAAGCTTATCTGCCTGCTGTTTCCATTCATATGAAACTGCTTGATATCCGTTGATTTCAAGACGTTCAGGCTGCTGATTTGCAGCGGGCCAGATACTGACAATATGTTCAGGACTATACTTAGCAGTGCTGGTAGTAGTTGCAACATCAGCACGCCATGTAACGCTACCTGTTGGAGATGGTGTGAAGCGCGTGCGGAAGCTTGCATGTTCTTTTCCTCTGCCGTAGAGACTGCGCCAATAGAATCCTTCTAACGTAACCAGCGACGATTCAAAAATCGAATGATCTTCGTCTATCCCACTCCCTGGATGGAAGTACCCAGTATCAACTTCAAACCTCTGACGCACGATAACACTGGGTATAGTGTCCATGGCTCCTGCAGCAGGCTCCAATGGCAATATTCGTTTACGTTGCCCTGATGTCCCTTTCACGGACATGAAAAACACAGACGTAGAATCCTGTGTGTCGAGCCACGCCGAATCCCCACTTGCGCGCCTTCCACGGAAATACACTCGGTCTGCGCCAGTAAAGCTGCCCGAAGCATCTACGTCATCGATATAGATCGGCTGCTCGATTCCCCGCCAATACAACACGACATTTTCCAACGGGACACCAGCAGCACCGGAGAGGGCTTCACTTCCTTGGACATACGCTATGCCGTCTCTCGAAGTATGCAGCCGCTTGTACTCAGCAAATCGATTAAACCATTCATTTGGAGAGACATTGTCTTGTGCTGCTTCATAGCCTTTCTTCTGCGCTATACGCGATTTAGCACGCCACATTGGATTTAGGAAAGGGGCTGAGACTGGAGGCACAGCTGATATGGTTTGCGCTAGTGCTTCGTCCCATTGTATACGTAGACTAAATGAGTCAGCCAAGGTGAGGCGTCCGTCATGTGAGACACTAACTGGATCTACAACGACGGTATAGACCGGAGCACCACCAAATGATCCACTGCGTTGAAGGCGGCAATGGCTAGCAAGCTCGCTCGGGACAACGGAAAGTCGGATATCGCCTTCAACAGGCCCAAAAAACGCATACGTCAATACATCCCGCTTCACATTGATGTCGGGGTGTGCACTTGAAGCCATATGGCGCAACACGAGACGTCCGCTTGGTGATGTGTAACTCAACGCCCTCAAGCCACGCTCGGTGAGCTGCACACCAAACGGAGTAGCCTGTCCAAATGCTTGGATGACCACACCAAAGACTACCAGCGTACCGATGACGATGTATCTCAATACTGCCATGCCTATCCGTGAAAAAAAACGCCGTGATACACATTGATGCATCACGGCGTTAGACGTAGTCGTTGTGCTAACTATTACAATTAGCCGTTTGCCTTTGGTGTTGGGAACGCCTCACGCATCGCAACAATGATCTTCTCAGCAACCTTGTCGGAAACAACGCGCTTTACGTTATCATCACTAGCGAGTGCCTCAGCGATAGCCAGCTCTACTTTCTTCTTGATGATCTCAGAGGTCTCACCAACAAGTGCGCTAGCCATGGAATGCATATCCTCGGATACATCCTTCATAGTCTCAAGCTGATTCTTGCTCGCGTCTTCCATCTTCTTCATCAGCTTATCAATACGCTCTTCCGCACCCGTATACACAAGGCCGAAGGCCAACAATGCAAGCAACGTTCCTTCAAGCGAAATAGCTGCAAGAATCAGTGATGGACGCGTACCAGGAATAAACTTGAGACCGCGAATACCAATGATAACGATAAGGATAGCAGCACCGAAATACGCAAGTCCCGTAACGTTGTTCGAATACTTCTCTGTGAAGTGGTGAGCCATGTACAGACGGAGGCCTGGGAACAGGCGGTGACGTCCACGTGACCACATGATACCACCGGTAGTGTCTACAATTTCCTGAACAACAAAGTCAGAGAAGAACTCATTGATACGCACAAAAAGAGCTTCTTTGCGGAATGTAGAAAGTGCAATGTCTGGCGTAAACACATCCTCAAAGCGGATAACCCGACGCCCGTGTCCACCACCGTTTGCACTCTCGTGCTCTTGAGCAGTTCTGTCCCACACGGTCTTGAACGCAGCGCGCACATCCTTGTGCTCAAGTGCGTCTAGATCCGAGTCAGGCATCGACAGCAGGTCCACGATCTCATCACTAAATCCAGTTTGCAGACGGATCTTCGTCTTGTTATGATGGATTTCCCGATCTACCTTCTGAGCCATGAAGCCGATTGAACTCGGCATAAAGAACGTTGCAAAGATTGCAATCGTAAAGCCCAGACAGACTGCAAGAACGATGAAAGCAATAGGCGGCTCGATAAACACCGAGTTTTCACCCAATCCACCTTCTTCTGTATTACGGAGAACCCACCAGCTGGCTGCTTTGTCGTATCCGTCGCGTTCCTTTGTGCGCTCAACGCCCGTTGAGAAGTCGAACACGATGTTCGCATTCTTCATCACGGCCTTCAACCCAACCTTGTTGGCTTCATCTTCGCGTTGCTGCATGGTCTTTGCTGCATCATCAGCTTCCATAACACCGATGACGTGAGGTACAACTGCATCATATTTCGCCCCCTGCTTCAATTCATGAGGTGCGAACAAACTCGACACAAATCCCTGAACTCCCCACGGAAGAACAGTGAAATAGAAAAAAGCTGCAAGCACTGCCGTAAGACCGAACAGTACGAGAGAGTGTTGCATACCAGACTTTGGTACGTCTGCATGACCATTTGCCGTCATTGTTACTCCTATCCCGAGTGAGTTACAAATGCTGAAACTGTTTTATTTCCAAGTAAGGTCCAATATACAAAGAACCCCATTGGGAAAAACGTGCGGCGATGAACTTTCATGTATTTTCTGTCAACGAGTTAGCAGTATTTTTGCTACCATGAATACGAAACTGCAGTACCAGCCAAAACTTCATGTTCCTCCTGCCGAGGTCATTCCATCACTTCGTGAGCACATGCTTGTAGACGGATTTGATCATGTTATTGATCTCGACCGTTCGCACGGGTCATGGTTTGTGGAGGCACGGACCGGCAAAGAGTATCTAGACTTTTTTACATGTATTGCTTCTATGCCGATTGGAATGAATCATCCGAAGATGACTGATCCAGCATTTGTAGAGTACATAGGCCATGCGGCATTGAACAAGCCATCAAACTCAGACATCTACACATCCGAGATGGCAACATTCGTCAAGACGCTGTTCAATCTTGCCGTGCCCAAGCATTTTCGATACGCTTTTTTCATCGATGGCGGCACGTTGGCTGTTGAGAACGCTATCAAAACTGCAATGGACTGGAAGGTTCGACGAAACTTTGCCAAAGGGTATAGTCACGAAAAAGGGCATCAGATCATCCACTTTGAACGTGCATTTCACGGTAGATCTGGATACTGCATGTCTTTGACGAACACCGATCCCACAAAGGTGGCGCTCTGGCCACGTTGGGATTGGCCTCGAATCCCGTCACCATTTTTGACATTCCCTATTACGCAGGATGTTCTTGATGACGTTCTGCGGAAAGAGGCCGCTGCGATTTCATTGATCAAACAGGCCTTTGTAGACAACCCTGATGATGTTGCAGCAATTATCATAGAGCCGATTCAAGGTGAAGGGGGCGACAACCACTTCCGGCCGGAATTCCTACAAACCTTGCGAATGCTCTGCGATGAGAACGATGCGCTGCTAATTTTCGATGAGGTTCAGACGGGCGTTGGTATGACAGGCAACTGGTGGGCCCATGAGGGCCTCGGGGTGCAGCCCGACATTATGTCGTTTGGCAAGAAGATGCAAGTTTGCGGCATCCTCGTTGGCCCCCGCCTGGACGAGGTGCAAGACAACGTCTTCCATACGTCCAGCCGCATCAATTCAACGTGGGGCGGGTCGTTGGTCGACATGGTGCGATCAACCAAATACATCGAGATCATTGCCGAAGAAAATCTTGTAGCTAATGCGGCCACCGTTGGGGCATACCTGCGTGAGCAGTTAACGGTCCTACAGTCAAAGGTCGGTGCCAACATAATCAGCAATATTCGAGGCATGGGGCTTTTCAGTGCCTTTGATCTGCCTACAAAGGAGTCTCGGAATTCCTTTGTCAAAACGGCTTATGACAATGGTCTCCTACTCGTTGGCAGCGGCGATCGCTCAGTGAGGTTCCGTCCACCTCTAAATCTGTCTCATGCAGAAGTTGACCTCGGCATTCAGATCATCGGATCTAGCCTTGGTTAAGTGTTCTCCAGATAGTTCACTGCACGTTGCATAACATCGTCTGCGATTTGGTCAAGTAATGTTCCCTGTACCCGAGCTCCGGCAGCATAGACATGTCCACCACCACCGTATGCTGCTGCCAAGTCTCGAACGTAAGCGTTGCCCTTTGATCGAAACGACAGCTTGATCTCGGTTGGGAGCTCCACAAGAAGTATTCCCATCTCGACGCCGCGTAGCGTGAGTGTCTGCTGCACAAATCCTTCGATATCCTCGACTGTGCAGGAATAGTCATGCATGTCCTGCTGACGCACTGTCATCACGCATAGCCGGCCCCCTGCTAAAACCGACATTTGACTCAAGGTCTTACCAAGCAGTTGTGTACGTCCTATTGAGCCCTGATTCATGACCTTATCGTAGGCGGCTACTGGGTCTGCACCTTTTTCGAGCAGTGCTGCCACTGTCTTGAACACGGCGGATGTTGTTCTAGGGAATCTGAACGATCCGGTATCTGTCATGATTCCCGTGTAGAGACACGCCGCCGCTGCTGTCGGCAACTCAACTGCAGTATCAGCAGACAAGATGAGCGTCGAGATCATAAAGCATGTTGAGCATGCCTCGGTGTCAATCCACGCAATTGAGGCAAAATTCTCAGGATGCGTATGATGATCGATATTGATGATCGTCGCAGACGCATTCACAATCGCAGAACCCAGGGTTCCAAGTCGTGTGACGGCATTTAGGTCAAGAACCACGATCGTATCTGCGTCAGCAACACACGATAGCTTATCCTCTGCCCAAACGTCAGCCGCATCGGCCCCGGGAAGCCACAGCAGATTACTAGGAGCTACGTTTGGAAGCATGACTCGCGCCTGCACTGCATTTGCGCGCAGCCAATGACAGAGACCGAGTGCTGAGCCAAGTGCATCACCGTCGGGGTTGATGTGCGTGGTGATAAGCACGTTCTTTGATGATAAAAGGTGCGTAACGATCTGGGACGTGTCGACGGTAGCAGCCGAAACAATATCTTCGTGGGATGTGGACATGGCGCAAAATAGGGCTTGCGGCATCTGTGACGATCCTCAGTGTGATTTTCGTTGCCGTGATTGTAGACCAAGTGGTACTTCCGTGGATTGTTTCAACGACTCCCACAGTAACTGTGCCGAATGTTGTAGGCATGAAGTCCGAGCAGGGTCGTGTGATCATGCAGAGTGCTGGCGTAAATGTGGTGCAGGTGCGGGAACAGTTCAGTGATGATACTCCCGAAGGCCTGATCATGTCTCAGCTTCCCTATGCAGATGCGGTGGTCAAGGAGGGCCGGCGTGCCTACCTTACGGTAAGCAAAGGTGTAGAACGTATTCGCGTTCCACGGCTGTACGGCATGACGCAAAGGGATGCCCGCCTAGCATTGATGCGTAATGGATTGATTCTCGGTTCAGTTGCATTCCGATCAGATTCGAGTGCTTCGGCTGGTACCATCATCGCTCAAAGCGTTGCCGAAGGCACCCCCATGCAGCGCGAGTCAACGATCGATATAGTGATCTCCACTGGCGGTGGGATGCCGGTACCAGACCTTGTGGGCTTAACGCTTGCTGAGGCTCAGCAGATCATCGAAGCAAACGGATTTGCCATGGGCTCCACTGTGCTACGTGCTTCTTCGGCGTTTGAACCAGGAACAGTAATCGGGCAATCTCCCAAGTCTGATAGTGCCGTGAAGGCTTCAACACCTATTTCCCTGATCATTGCAAAGTGACATAGATCCAACCGTCGGCTTCAAGCACATCATAGGTTGAAAGCTTGCTGTTACCTGTGTCTTTGCACCCTGTGCGTACGTCGTATCTCCATCCGTGCATTGGACAGGTAACGATGCCGTTCTCGATAAACCCGTCATAGATAACAGGCAGACGTTTATGAGGACAGACATTCGTCACACAGTATACCGTGCCGTCGATTCTGAATAAGGCAAGGTCAAATTCAATGTCGATTTCTACGCGTTTTCCGTGACGTTCACTCACTTCGATCGATCTACACACCCGCGTCCATTCTACCCCATTGCGAATCACACGATCCATTATCTAGCGGATCCCGTAAGTGTATAGGTTTCCGACAGTATTGGCCCCCTGCTTCCCATTTGTATCCGAGCCGCATCGCGCAGTGCATCATGCTCGAACACAACGATCCACTCTTCGTCGATGATCTGAGGCAAAAGGCGCTTCTTCTCTTCAATCGTGGTCAGAGGAAAGTTATCATATCCCATTACATACGGCACGGGAACATGCGCCCCCGTTGGCATCAAATCAGCTGGGAAGAAAACTGTCTTTGCGCCGTCAGAGACCTTAACAGCCTGCATTCCTTTGGTATGACCGTAGAGCGGCAGCAGGGTAACACCAGGGAATAGCTCGCCTGGTCCGTCAACCAACTCCAATAGCCCCATGCTGTGAAGGGGCTGATACATTTCGGGCATGAAGGAGGCTCGGTCTTTCTCTGATGGATGCAGTGCCCATTCATATTGTTCACGCTGTACGTACCAACGAGCGTTCGGAAACCTCGGCGTACCGTCAGCGAGCATCGAACCACCCGAATGGTCAAAGTGTAGATGTGTAAAGATCACATCTGTTACTTCTGAAGCAGAAACTCCTTGAGCCTCCAGCGATGAACTTATCGAGTACTCGTCGAAGTCCATCTTGTAGATAGCCGCAAGCTTGTCTGGCATAAACGGACTGTTTCCAGTATCGACCAGGATACAACGGCCGTTTCCGCGTATGCACATGATTTTTGCGGCCATTGGAATGCGGTTTATGGAATCCGCTGCTGTGTAGGCTTTTTCCCACAATGTTTTGGGTACTACGCCGAACATGGCTCCGCCGTCTAGGCCAAATCTGCATGTTTCCAGCAGAGAGATAGAATATGGTCCTACGTTCATGTGGCAAACTTACCTACAATAGAGCAGAGCGAAATGAGATACGCGCCGTATATTTGACGTTCGTTTATTTCTTGAATTACGACGGAGGAGTGCCCACATGGGTGCTATAACGAGAATTCGGCAGATCAGTCCGTATTTCCTTGCAGTGATTGCAACCCTGTTTATCGTCTTTATGGTGGTACAGGATTCGAGCTGCACAAACATGCGTAACGCTCGAAACAGCGGCGCCTCTATAGTTGTAGCAGAGGTTAACGGTGAACCTATCTCAGTGGGCGACTTCGAAGCCCGCGTGAAGGAAGTCATCGAAGGCCAGCGCAAACAGAATCCAGATCAGGAGATTGATGACGAAGTCATTCGTCAGCAGGTCTTCGATGAGATGGTCAACGAGGTCTTGCGCAAGCAGGAGGCGGAGAAGATTGGTCTTGTTGTTACGCCACAACAGATCATCGATGTGCTTCTTGTAAACCCTCCAGATCAGTTCCAATTTGGTAAGGATACTGCCGGACGCTTCGATCCAAAGATGCAATGGCAGCTCGTAACAAATCCTGAGAGTATGAAGGAACTTCTCGAGCGCAACGGCCTTACTGTTGAAAAATGGAAGGAAATGCTCCTCCAGACAGAAGATTATCTCCGTAGCCAGATGCTACAGCAGGCCATTGCCTCTGCCGTTGGTACAGCAGCCAGCACGCCTTCGTTTGCTGTTGGCAAGCGCCAGTTTATGCGTGAAAACAGCTCTGCCGACATTGAGTACGTTGCGCTGTCAACAGGTCGTGTTCGTGATGCTGACGTAAACGTTACTGACGCAGACATCTCTGCGTACTACGAGAAGAACAAAGAATTCTACAAGCAGCGTCCAGGACGCGCTATCAAGTTCATCGCCTTCCCGCCCCTTCCATCGCGCGATGACACTGTAAACGCGTTGAAGAAGTCTCAACGTCTTGCAGAGGCATTTGCGAAGTACACAACGATCGAACAGCGCGACTCAGCATTCTCAAGTGAGATGGTTACGCTGCGTGGCACCGAGAGCGACTTCACCTCGCCGTCCGAAATGGACCCTTCAATCGTGACAGCACTGTCTTCATTGGCACCACGCGAAGTGTTTGGACCACTGAATGTCTCTGGTGGGATTGCCTATTACCGTCTCGATGGACGTCGTGAAGGCGTAAATCCAATTGCCCGTGCATCGCATGTCCTTATCCCATTTGGTGTAAACAAGGATTCCGCGAAGGCAGAGGCAAATACAGTGTTTGCCAAGGCTAAGAAGGGTGAGGACTTCGCACAGCTCGCACGTACGTACTCCAAGGACCCTGGATCAGCCCAACAAGGCGGAGATCTGAACTACTTTGCCAAGGGGCGTATGGTGCCCGAGTTCGACAGCGCTGTCTTTGCCGCGTCTGCTGGCTCGATTGTAGGCCCAGTAGAGACGCAGTTTGGGTACCATATCATCAAGGTTACCGAGAAGCTTTCAGTTGAGTACAAGTACTCTGCAATCACTATCAAGGCAGGTATCTCGTCAGCAACAAAGCGCGGCATTGCCGCTGCTGCTGAGCAGGCATACCAAGCATTGCAGAACGGTGAATCAATCGAGAGTGTGGCAGGACCATACATCAAGAAGTTCTATGCTCAGCTGCAGGAAACACCAGTTTTCAGCAGTGAGACACCTGTTCTGCAGTCGCGTGAGCTCACATCGTGGGCATTCGAACAAGAAGCCGGTGCTGTTATCCGCCGCGACATCAAGTACTACGGTACTGTTATCGCTCAGGTTTCTGATGTCCGTGAAGCTGGTGTAAAGCCCCTTGCAGACATGAAGGACAAAATCAAGCGTATCCTAACTGAGCGTGCTAAACTGGCAAAGCTGGAGTCTCAGGCAAAGCAGATTGCTTCAGCTGCAGCTTCACAAGGGCTTTCGGCTGCGCGTGGCGGCGATTCTACGATCACGTACGCAACGCAGATTGGACTCAAGGACAATGGCATGATTACTGGCTTCGGTAATGAATACGCTGTTACATCAGCTGCCTTCACGCAGCCGATTGGAAGCGTAAGCAAGGCCATCAAGGGCGAAAATGGATGGTTCGTTGTTAAGGTCATCAACAGAAGCGATGCCAATGTTGCCGACTACGTGAAGAACCCGACGAGCACACTTCAGGCTATGTCACAACGGTTGCGTAATAGTGCCTTTGGAACATGGTTCCAGAAGGTGCGCGAAAAGGCAGAAATCAAGGACAAGCGTTTCAGCCAAGAAGGATAAGTATCCCCTGCTATGCTAATCAACGTCCTCATGTTCATTGAGCATGAGGACGTTTCATTTAGACCTACCCCATACCCGTGATCTCCACCACACAAGCATACGCGCACTGTAGAAGAATAGCGAAGGACCATTACGAGAACTTCCCAGTTGCTTCGTTTCTCGTCCCGAAGCATATGCGCGATCACCTGTATGCCATCTATGCGTTCGCACGCGCTGCTGACGACATTGCAGATGAAGGATCTCTCCCTGCTACTGCACGAATAGAGCAGTTGGAAAAGCTCCGTGCCGCACTTCGCACTCCGTCGTTTGATGATCCAATCCAAGTAGCACTCGATCACACCATCACAACATGCAAGCTGCCCCTTTCATTGTTTGACAGGCTAATCGATGCATTTGTAGCGGATTCCTGCTTTACACCCCCTGTGTCATGGGATGACGTACTGACGTATTGCAATAATTCTGCTAATCCGATTGGTGAGTTGTTTCTTCGTCTTGATCATAACGGTAGAGAGCCAAGTGAGCAAGCAATCAGGGCATCGAACAGTGTTTGTACCGCGCTGCAGATCACGAACTTTCTTCAGGATATCTCTGTCGATCTTGGACGACAACGGAACTACTTGCCCCTTCCCGATCAAGAGATCATCCGCAGGACGAGTTTGTTATTCAAGGAGGGGGCTGGTGTAGTTCATCACGCAGCATCGTGGCGTATACGAATCGAGTTATGGGCAATCATCCATGGAGGACGGACTATGCTGGATCTGTGTGCCAGTCGATCTGATAGAATGATTCGTCCTACGTTAACGGTATTGTCGCTCGTTATGCAACTGTTCCGCTTCAGATAGTAACTTGCACGTATGCCTCATCACGTCTATGCGGAATCGGAAGACGAACTGAGTTTTTCAACTCAGGGCAGCACGTCGTTTCACTATTCGTTCGGTTTTCTTCCTCGCGAGGAACGGGATGCAATTCGCACCGTCTATGCATTTGCACGCAGGATCGACGATATCGTTGATGAAAACCCCTCTAACGAGCCTGATGTGATCAGCGAGAAACGTCAGAGACTGAATTGGTGGCGTACACAGATAGAGGCTATGTACGACCCTAGCGCAGATGCAAGTGCGGCGGTTTCTGCCTTGGGCGCGGTGATACGTCGATTCAGCATACCAAAGCAGTACTTCTTAACCCTTATCGATGGTTGCGAGCGCGACCTAGTGCAACAGCGTTATGCAACATTTGCAGATCTTAAGGAATACTGTTATTCGGTGGCGTCTGTCGTTGGGCTGATCAGTATCGAGATATTCGGTTACAAGCACGAACAAACGAGGCAGTACGCGATTCACCTTGGTTATGCTCTGCAGTTGACGAATATTCTGCGGGATGTGAAGACAGATAAAGACCGCGGATATATCTACATCCCCCGAGAAGACCTGGAACGATTTAAGCTTACCGAAGAAGACATCCGTAATGAAGTGTACGATGAGCGCTTTATCTCCATGATGGAGTATCAGTCGAAGCGTGCTCGGGAATACTACCATCATGCACGTGCCCTATTGCGGCCGGATGAACGCCTAACAATGGTTGCGGCCGAGATTATGGATGCGATCTACTATCGCTTACTTGATAAGATCGAGCTCAACAATTTCAACATCTACGAAAAAAAAATCAGGGTCAATACCCTCCATAAAGTGATCACTGCACTCCGTATCTGGCTTGGATCAAAACTGTTTGTCAAGCGACTCAGATAATCTGTATTTTTGTTGCCATGAGTACTACATTCTCCGCAGACGAACTATCGTCGATAAGCGCCCTCAAGGCGAAGTATCCTGAACCAAAAGCTGCTATCATGCCAGTTCTTTGGATGGCGCAGAAAAAATGGGGCTGGTTGTCCGAAGACGTCATGAAGGAAGTAGCCAACGTGATGGAGCTTCCCTATGCACATGTCCTGGGCGTTGCATCGTTTTACACGATGTACTTTAAAAAGCCCATGGGACGTCATCATGTTCAGGTTTGTACAAACGTAAGCTGCATGCTACGTGGTGGAGAATCACTGTACAAGCAGGCAAAGGAACGTTTAGGTATTGGTCATAACCAGGCAACAGCAGACGGTAAGTTCTCGTTAGAAGAGGTTGAATGCATGGGGGCATGCGGTGGCGCACCAATGATCGCAGTCAATGAAACGTTCTACGAAAACTGTACTCAGCAGCAGTTCGATGCAGTTCTGGATGCTTGTAGATAGTACGACGTAATTACCTCATGTTGGTGGCGTCAGCTTCTGAATACACCGAAACGTAAGATTAATGCGCGGGCCATGAGCCCGCGTTTTCTTTTCTATCCCATGCAGCCAATGTTGCTGAGTAGCCCCTTTCATCACAAGGATGCTCTCGGAATGAAGTGGTATGCGTATCACGGGAACATCGCGCCGAGTCCTATGTCGCAGTACAAATGTCCTCGTTGTACCAAAACTCATCGATAGGATCGTGGGCTGCTTCCCTAGCTCGGGTTCATCATCGGCATGCATTCCCATACTGTCGCGCTCGTTGCGATAGTAATTAGCCAGCACCGAATTGAAGGGGGCTTGCGCAACTTGCTCGGCGATGCCGCGAAGATGTAGGAGTGTCTCCGTCCAGGGTACAGCTCTGTAGAGCTTCTTCGAATACGTGTATGCTATCCCCTGGTCGCCGAGAAACTCAAGCATGCGTGGTTGCAGATGCGTTTTACCGAAGAGCGTGATCGTTTCCTCGCGCCATGGAATCTCGTTCAGCAGAGCGTTAAAATAGTCGGTTCCCATCAACGGTGAACTGCTTCCCTCATAGAGAAGAATTTCTGCATCTGGTATTGTCAATTGCATCGACATATTGTAAATTGTCCACATCTTTTAACAGGAGACCATATGCCAACCCGCGTGCAGCTCGGAGTTCGACATCGCCAAATTCGGGAATCTATGTTGAAATTGAGCGTTCAAGAATACGCAAAGATCATGGACGTGAAAGTACCTACGGTGTATTCGTGGGAGTCTGGACGTACCTCTGTACCACAAAACGTTCTAGCAACACTAGAAAAGCGCTACGGGATCTCCTCCGGCTGGCTCCTAACGGGTTACGGCTCCCCACTTCTACCTGCCTACACAGGAAATGATTCATCAGTAAACGGCAAGAAGTCTCTTATGGAACGTCTCGAAGAGCATATCGCTGGGATGAAGAATCTTATTGAAGAGTTAAAGCACCATTCGCCTGAGGTTATCGCACCGGCACGTCGTGAAAAAGGCTCAAGCAAGCACCGTATCCCAATGCTAGCAATAGGAGTTAGCGCAGGATTGCCGACAGCGTCGGATGATACAATCGAACGCGAAATCGATCTGGCAGACATGCTGCTCGAGCACCCGGAGAGCACGTATTTTATACGAGTAGTTGGTGATTCGATGACAGATGCTGGCATCAGCGACGGCGATACATTGATTGTTGATTGTGCTGTGCAGCCTAGGGCTGGACAAATTGTCATTGCTAAGGTATATGGCGAGCTTACTGTCAAAAGATATCTACAGGTAGATGGCCGCCCAGTGTTACGTGCTGAGAATCGCAGGTACAAAGACATCGCTATCACTGCCGAAATGGACTTTACGATTGTTGGCGTAGTACGCAATTGTATTAAGCAGCTCTAGAATCTATACATTTCGTATAATTGCACCATGATAATGTCGATGCAATTATACGGTTTGTATACAGACGCCTACTTTGATTCTGTTGTAGAGCAGATTCATACGTGTACTCCGTTGATCAGTCTGCCGGTACGTGGCAGGATATACTGCGGACTCGACGACATCCACAACCTGCGCCTTTTGGTATCAGAACACCGCCTTCAAGCGGCGATATCCAATACTCGTCATGATGCCCTCCTGCAGTCTTGTGTTGCAGTACCTGGTCGTGTAGATGTACATGACGGCGCAGATAATGTACCTTCATCAGCGCTGCTTCATATCAAGGAACTTGAGCTCGATAGACATGATATCGAGCGGTTGTCGCTGTTTGGACTTGATACAGTTAGTACACTACGTCAGCTGACACGACAGCATCTTCAGGCGCAATTCGGCATCCGAGGCAGAAATCTCTACCATTTTCTGCACCAGCATGACGACTCTCCTTTACCTATGCACGTGCCGGCTGCTTCCGTTGTTGTGCGGGAGCGATATGATGATGCTTTGCGCGAGCCCGGACCTATCATGGAATCGCTGGAGCGGTGCGCACGTCAGGCATGCGTGCTTCTTGCTTCGCAGTATACATGGCGTGTTGAAGTTGCTTCCTTGGACAGAGCAGACAAGCCTACGTCTACACGTGAGCGTATCCTTCGATCTGGCACCAACGCCCTACGACAGCTCCTAACACACCTACAGGCACTTACACGAGAACTCCTCACTGGTGCAAGGCCGTGGTGGGGTTTACAGGTGCGCTATGCATCTCTTGCAACGCCAGCTGCAGAACAGACGTTGATGTTCTCACCCTCAGCAGATGCTGAGAATGTGCTGCGGATACTGCTACCGCGATACGGCCATGTGATGCGCAAAGTTGTAATAGAAAATCCGTGGTCAGTGATCCCTGAAGACTTTGGAAAATGCGTGCCGCTTGCGCAAGGTGGTGCAATTGACGCATCTATGCAGCAAGGTCAAGGCAGATGAAACTCATTCAAGAATCTATCGACGTTGCTTACCGTGATATGCGCCCGTACATGATCTGTTGGCGAAGTGGTACGTATACTATCGAGCAGATCATCGATACATGGAACAGCCGCGGCCCATGGTGGGGAAAGGATGAACAACGTGGCTACATCCTGCTGATCACATCGTCGGGTGTAATGGAGATCTATCACAGCAACATCCAGGGATGGATGCTCTCGCGTATGTATGACTGAGGAATCTAGAGCAACTCTTACCGTGAGCGTTTCATGCTCACAAGGTTTGCAAACAGCTTCATTCCTCCTGTAACTCCAGCCGGCAGCTGACGAAACAGAGATAGCGACGTATAAATGTAGTGTCCTTTACCATACTCGGCATACAACAGTGTTCCGCGTTGAGCCCCCTCGCCAGAATCATGTGTTTCGAGTAATTCTTGATAACGGCTGTCGTAAGGTCCGGGATTATACAATGAGCGCTCTTGGACCCAGCCTGCAAAATCGGTGTCCTTGATGAGATTCGGGGTGTTGAGCAGAGGATGCGATGGCTGTAGGATCGTTACCGTGGCATCTTCTTCTGTGGCACGGTTGCGAGAAATAGTAAGCGGGTATGGGGCTATATCAGTCGTGGCAAGGTCTTGGAGTGTGTTGTACTGCATCACCAATGTTCCGCCCCGCTCTGCATACTTCAATAGTGACGGCATGAGATACTTCATACTCTTGCGCGTATTGATAGCACGTATCCCCATGACAACTGCATCGTATGCCAATAGCTGCTCAGTCTGCAGCAGTTCTTCGTCGCTGATCTCATCAACCAGAACACCAAGACCACGGAGAAACTCCGCAGTATATTCTCCAGCTCCGGTAACTAAAGCAACCCTCTTGGCACTGATGTTAATCTTGTCTGCAATCACGCGAATCTCTGCCGGCTTGAGGTACTGCAGTGCTGGCAAATGGTCGTAACTGATCGACTGAACAGACTTATCATACAGCGTCGACCCAATCTGCATGCCAGCAGTAAGGTCCGTGGTTTGTGATACCTTGAGATCAACGGTGATCAAGGAATCCGTCATTGCCCGAAGAGTAATGCCATCCTTTCTAAAGACAACGCCCTGTGCTGAACGTATCAATAGTGATCCCGAGAGTACATGTGTGTATGCGCGAAGCCGCACCGATACTTTCGCACTTCCATTACTGCTGTAGGTAATACGCTGAAGCGGTTCAATGCTCACAGCGGGCACGATGCGCAGCTCTTCAATCACATCGCCTTTGAGCGGATCGAGCCGCTTGTGACTTACAGGTACAGACAGCATAAAGGTCTCGTACCCTATCGTCATGATCATAGGCACTTCAAGCACAGGAGCAGATACAGCGGCTCCAAGCAGGAACTCTGATGAGAGCTGGAAGAATGCGTCCTTCGCCTCCTTTGTTAACCAGTAAGGCTCCGTAACTGAAGTATTCAACGGAACCATACATCTCGCATCTGCAATGTGCAGCGAATCGCTGTAGAAAGTAAATCCATCGATGATCGCTCCACCGGGCAGAGCAATAGGCAGCACCTGAATAGGCCGGCCAGCCCTAGTGATACAGCGCAATGTTGCACGAGTGGTATCTCCTGAGGCTAAAAACGGTTGCGGTACAGATAGATCAACACACAAGCCGATGCAAGAGTAAATAACATTGTCTATCTCCCTGCGCTTTTGGAGGTTCCAGAACGGATCTCGAACGTCTAAGATCTTTGCACGTATGTTGAGCAGATCATCCAGCGAGCGCTCGGGCGCATGGATATTGAACTTCTTGATCACAGAATCTATGAATGCGGCAATCTCTGGACTCCCTATCCTGTTCCACGTTGTATCCACGCCATCAAAGAGAGACCGTAATGGAGGATCGCCCACTAATGTCTCAAAATACTCTGGCTGAATTCCTGGAGTGCTCGGTGTGCCTGCCCCCTGACTTCTGTGAATACTCCTGCTGATACCTGCTAATTCGCCATATCCCATTCCCAGAAGTGGATCGTACTGACCAACATCAAGCTTGAACATTCCTGGCTTAATCGTGCTGCGGCTGCCAAACCGAAACGCATTAAAGAGCAAGCGCTTTGGCTTCCAGACCTGCTCACCGGAGGTCACTGGATAGGCACGAAGTATGGAGTCGATATACTCAACACCCTCTTTAGAGAGCCTTGATGTGCCGTAACAATATCTGAGTGCTTCTTCTGCGATGATTGCCGATGCGCTGTGCTGTCCATGCCCTGCCATGCTGTCTTTAGGGAACCTGCAAATCACAACATCAGGACGAAACTCTCTAATCACACGCACCACGTCAGCGATCAGCTGAAGACTGTCCCATTGCCTAAGGGTCTCTTTCGGATTCTTCGAAAAACCAAAATCGACGGCACGTGTGAAAAACTGTTCTGCTCCATCCAATTTCCGAGCCGCTAACAGCTCGTGAGTGCGAATAAGACCAAGTGCAGCCCCCTGTTCGGAGCCTATGATGTTCTGTCCACCGTCCCCTCGCGTAAGCGACAAGTACCCAGTCCTGATGTTCCGTCCGGTGGCAAGCCAGGAAAGCAGGCGTGTGTTTTCATCATCAGGATGCGCTGCAATGTAGAGCACTGAAGTCAAGGACTTCAGTCTCTGGAGTTGTCCGTAGATACGAACAGAAGGTGCCGGACGGATCTGCTGTGCCACAGCCGAAGCCGCACACATGAGTCCGAGAACTATCGCAACCAAATACTGCATGTCTCTTCCGAGGTTTACTTCAGCGTACCGAGCAGGTCGGAAACATACTTCGTGTACTCTGCTTCTGCAGATGTTCCCTTGACGAGTTCAATTGTTAGCGCGCCGGCTTGGCGTGCGATATCGTTCTTACCCAATTTGGCGGCGATACGAGCTCGCAGAAGCTGGATCCAGTATGCCTTGGGATTCTTTTCAGCTGCCTTTGTTGCATAGTCGAGTGCTTTGTCTAGCTGCTGATTTGTTTCGTAGAGATATGATGCAGCTGGTTGATATGGAATTGTCGGGTTGGCTATAGCTTTATCGATCGATGCCAGTAGACGTTCCTGATTGTTGAAGCCTACAGGAATAGAAACACGCGTTTTCTCCCATGCAAGGTCGATCGTACAGGCAGAGAACGTGATTGAACTGATCGTAACTGTAAATGTTTCGATAACTGATGAAAGCGTTTCTGGACGTATGGTCATACGCGCTACATCGTCTTTTGTATCATAACCGTTTGCCCCCCAGTTACCTGTATTCTTGTTGATGATCACCACCCATTCCTGCTTGCCTGGGATTGTGTAAAGAGAATACGAACCTGCTTTCACAGTTGATCCGCCTATAACGACATCTTCACCGAATGTGACCTTGGTGGCCGAGTTGGCTCCAGTACGCCATACAGAACCATACGGTACAACGTCACCAAAGATCGTTCTCCCGCGCATAGACGGACGGCTGTAGGAGATCTCGATGCGAGATGTGGAAATATCTTGACTGATCGTAGAACTAGGACTCAGAGCAGGTAGCTTCAAGTCTTGTGAATAGGCATTGTGCGCCAGAACAAGTGCGCAGACAGTAAGGAGCAGTGCTCTCATAATTGGTCTCGGGTGTATGTGAACAGGTGAGCGATAACCGTACGAAACTACGACAAGTTTCGCGTTACGGCTTGTACGTTTTGTATATTGTTTCTACATGGCATTCGGATCGTTACATACTCGATCGCATTTTTCGTTTCTCGATGGGGCATCCTCACCTGAAGCGCTTGCCGCTGAGGCAGCACGTCTTGGACACGATGCCTTGCTGCTTACAGATGTCTTGGGTGTATACGGTGCTGTACGACTTCAACGGGCATGCATCGCACACGGTATACGAGCGTTAATTGGCACTGATTGCAGAATCGAAGACATCGATGTAACGATCATCGCGCGTAACTCTGAAGGGTACCGTCAGATCTGCGCATTGATCACAGCCATACGCGGAGACAGTCTCATCACCGATTATCTGCGTGTAAGCCCCCTTAGCAGCTGCATTTGTCTTATCCATGCATGCAGTGCTGATCTGCAGATGGTACAGAACGTCTGTGACATCCTATCTGGACACGACATCTACCTGAGCATCGAGCACGATGGAAGACCATGGGCTGGCCGTAGAGCAAGACAAACCGCGCGACTGGCTGAGTCGTTGCAGATTCCAATCGTTATAGCGCAGGATGTGCGTTACGCAACGCGGGATGAGTATGCAACTCATGATCTCATGGTGTGCATTCGTGAAGGGATTACGATTTACGACCCTCATCCATTACGCCCAGTTCACGACCGTCAGTGTCTGCGTAGCGAACAAGAGCTCAGAGAACTACTTCCCTTTGAGGATGCATTTCGTAATACCAGCAGAATCATCTCAGAGTGCGCGTTCGACATCATACCAGATACGATCACACCACCATCAGCACGAATTCCAGACAACACCACTGCTCGCGATGTACTTCGTGCATTGTCACAAGAAGGGTTCAAACGACGATATCAAGGGGCTGATGAAGCTACAATCCAACGCGCTGAAAAGCTACTTGAGCATGAATTACAGGTGCTTGACGAGCTTGAATTATCCGACTTCTTTCTCGTAGTCCATGAAGTTGTTACAGAGTCTCGAAGACGCGGCATTCGATGCAGCGGCAGAGGCTCTGCCGCGAATTCGATTGTAGCCTATGTGCTCGAGATTACAGGCGTATGCCCTGTGAGACATCACTTACTCTTTGAGCGATTCCTCCATCGAGGACGCAAAGGTACTCCCGATATCGACGTCGACTTCGACAGTGACCGACGCTCTGAGATCATAGCCTGGATGGAAGAGCGCTTCGGGATAGAGCAGACTGCAATGACAGCCACACTCATCATGTACCGATTGAGAATGGCCATACGTGATGCTGCCAAAGCCCTGGGGTTTACGATGGACATCGTAGGCAGGCTTTCAAAGAGCGTACCATCCTGGACAAATCATCCTATAGAGCACTACCGCAGCGAGCTGCAGTCTGTAATTGGAGCGATACCGATGCTTGATATTCTGATACGCAGCGCACAGCTCTTAGCAGATCATCCTCGTCATCTGGGCCAGCATTCAGGCGGCATGGTGCTTTCCAGTAAGCCGTTAGAGACACTTACTCCCGTTCAGCGATCAGCCAATGGTGTAGCAGTGGTACAGTTCGACAAAGATGATATAGAGGCAATGGGGCTTGTAAAGTTCGACGTCCTTGGTCTTCGCATGCTAGCCTGTATCAGCGAAGCCGTAGAACTTATCGCTACATGCGAAGGCAGGGTCGTTGATATCGACAACCTACCACTGGATGATAGCAAGACATTTACCCTGATCAGAAGCGGCAAGACACTTGGTGTGTTTCAAATCGAATCACAGGGGCAGATGCATTTGCTTGCCAAACATCAGCCTGAGTGCTTTGATGATCTGGTTACAGAGGTAGCGCTGTTCAGACCCGGGCCATTACAGGGAGGTATGGTTCATCCATACATCGCACGACGTACCGGTAAGGCACCAGTAGAGTATGTTCATCCAGATCTTGAACCCCTCCTGCGAGATACCCTTGGGATTGTGCTGTTCCAGGAGCAGGTACTCGAGATCGCGCATCGCTTTGCAGGCATGTCACTTGATGAAGCCGATGATTTTCGATCACTCGTATCAAAGAACAGAGATCGGGCACTCATGTTGTCGATGCGCAGCAAGTTTATTGAGGGGGCTCTAGCTCGCGGAGTGGATCATAATAGTGCTGAGCGTGTCTATGAGATCGTATCTCACTTTGTTGGATATGGCTTCTGCAGATCACACGCCGCAGCATTTGCTAAGATTGTCTACCAAAGTGCCTGGCTGAAGACACATCACCCAGCTGCATATTTAGCTGCGTTTATGCAGCACAGACCGGGCATGTACAATTTGATGACGATAGAAGAGGAAGCTCGAAGGTTTCGGGTGGACGTACGACTGCCGGATATTGAGCATTCGCATCTTCGTTATACCATCGAACCGGTAGAACAGAATTCATGGGCTATCCGTAAGCCCCTTACCTCAATCCGTGATGTTAGTGAGGATATAGCTCGACAGATAGTTTTCGAGCGTGCCAAGGCGATGTTTGCAAATGTTGAAGATCTTGTACTGCGTCTGCCGGATGTTCCCGTAAATGCTCTAGAAAGCCTTGCTCTATCAGGTGCGCTATCATCATTAGAACCTGATGCACGTCGTGCGATGTGGATCATTGGGGTTGTTCGCAAGCGTCAGCTGCGAAGCTCGTCGGAGATGTTGTTTACAGAGTCCTACATTCATGAGGATGAGATCCCAGATCTTCCTGAGCTCCGGGCACAGGAACGTCTAGCGTATGATTACATCACGCATGGATCAGCTAGAGTGCACCCTATGACGCTCTATCGTAGACGTATGAACAGTATGGAGATTCGTTCGATAGAAACGGTTCATCGCATGTCCGTAGAAAAACCGATAGTCATTG
Source organism: Patescibacteria group bacterium (assembly GCA_044238605.1). Lineage (GTDB taxonomy): Bacteria > Bacteroidota > Ignavibacteria > Kapaibacteriales > Kapaibacteriaceae > UBA10438. Next base: position 138,918 of record JBIICY010000002.1, on the reverse strand, counting down.
CTACGGCAGGTATTGTAATGCTACGTCAAGCCCCTCCAACTGCTCATGGCATGCTGTTTATCACCCTTGAAGACGAAACTGGCTTTCTGCAATGTGTTGTCCCCCCTACTGTACGCCAAGCATTTAAGCACGAGCTGCGATCTGCAGCTCTTATGTTAAAGGGCACAGTAACCGGTATCGGCACCTGGCGGAGCATTATGGTTAGAGAAGTGCTGGTGTTAAAGAATATCATCGGTGGCTATCATGGCCATCTGTCCTATGCCGGCGGACGTGATACGCTCGAAGTCGGACAGGTAGTTAATTTCGTCTGATGCAGCGAATCGCACTTCTCATAGAATACGATGGTACACGATATGCCGGATGGCAGCGGCAGTCGAATGGTATTACCGTACAGCAGCATGTGGAGCATGCACTTACCAAAACATTTGGTCATGAATGCGTTATCCATGGAGCTGGACGAACAGACGCAGGCGTGCATGCATCTGGTCAAGTTGCCCACACGCAGCTTAATGACAATGCTCATCAGATCCCTCTTGAAAAGGTAGGGCTTGCACTAAACACACGGCTGCCTTTTGATGTTCGCATCAAGGACGTAGCTCATGTTACGGATGACTTTCATGCAAGATTCGATGCGATCTGGCGCGAGTATGTATACACTATCACGACATCCGACAGTGTATTCCAACGGCATTTCGCGTGGAATCCGGAACTACCGTTTCAGACAGATCTGCTACGAGATGCACTACACGTAATGCTCGGCGAACATGACTTTACAGCCGTCTCAAAACTTAATCCTGCCACTAAATCGTATGTCTGCACCGTGCAGAAATGCGACGTCCATGAAACAGGGTCCCTAATCACGATCCGCATCCGTGCAAATAGATTTGTCTATGGAATGTGCAGAGCAATGGTAGGAGTCGCGATGTCGGCAGCACGAAAGCGTATTACGGTAGATGAACTTAGGCACCTTCTAAACTCACGTGTACGCGAAAAAGCTCCTATCATCGTGCCGGCTCACGGCCTTAACCTTGAGTCTATCGGCTATGCAAACAACCTTTTCAACACAGTTCACCCTGCATGATTATGAAACGTCTGTTGAACGTCAACTCTGCAGCTCTGCGCTTGATCACCATTCTTCCAATTCTCTTTCTTGCTGCCTGCGACGCACTTAACATCTATCCTATTGATGAAGATCGCCGATTAGGTGCTCAGATTCATACGGAGATTCTCAAAGACACCAAGACCTACAAACCATACAACAACAAAGCAGCAACTGCATACGTGCAGCAGATTGTAAATAGCATTACGGGTGTGCCGGGTATTCAATACAAAGGTGTTTTCGCCTACAGCGTTATGCTGATAGACGACGATGAAACCATTAATGCATTCTGCACACCAGGTGGTTACATCTACGTATACACAGCGCTCTTAAAGGCCGTACCGAACGAAGCGGCACTTGCTTCGGTGTTGGCGCATGAGATAGCACATGCTGAGCGGCGTCATGCAACAAAGCGCATGACCACCCACCTAGGAGTACAAACGGTATTGTCGATAGCTTTATACGACAATCGGGGTGGCCTAACAGAACTCGCAGCAAATGCATTCACCGGAGCTGGTCTGCTTATGAACAGCCGCTCCGATGAAGACGAGGCCGATGAGTATTCATTCCGCTACATCAGAGAAACATCTTGGTATCCAGGTGGACTTCTCTACTTTTTTGATGTCGTCAAGGGGCGAAAAGGTACCGCTGTAGACAGGTTCTTATCTACACACCCTCTACCGCAAGACCGCATAGACAACACAAACAAACGTCTTTTGGAGGCAAACATTGGGAAGCCTACCGAGGACCAGTTACGCACAAAAGAGTATGAAGCGTTCAAGCGCTCTCTTGGAGGGGCGCGCTCTGGAGGATGATGCTACTTGAATCTATCGCAGCCAGTGCGGCAGCTTCCCAATGCAGTAAGACATGCACTCCATAACAGCCGAAATGCTTCGGAGGCGGTTGGTCCATCAACGGCAAATGTCTGCTCATTAACACGTATCACGCCCGGATGATCAAGCGCACGCATGAGCTGATCATGTTGTTTTGTTTCTACCTCGAATCGCACAGCACCTACATCTTGTATATGCCAATGTTGCGATGCAGCCATCGCTACTGATGCCCCTTTTCGAAGTTTCATCGAAGTTATTGCTGGGGTTTCACATATCGCTGCCGTTGGGCCAAGTGTAGTCTTGGTAGCTACAAAGACCGACGTCGTGTTCCATTGCCGGATTTCGGACTCAAGATCACTATTTCCGGACACCATCGCCAGTGGAACACCGTACGACGATAACACAGCTGCATTTGCTTCTACCTCGCCTACTGACTTGCCGTTCATCCTCAGATCCGCGATCAACGATCCAATGAACGTGTGAGCAAGGAGTCCACCTCGCGTTCCGGCCCTAGAGTGATAGCCGATACACATCGCTGCATCAGCCCCGAACTGAATTCCCTCAAGCTGGCAAAGGGGCTTGTTTTCCGTCGTTGCGGCTCCCACAACCAACGATGCAGATGGGTGAAGTTCTTCAAGAAGCACATTTCGCATCGTGGCATGACCATCTCCAATGAGTATCTCTGCATTCGGATGTACATCCAGGATTCCCTGTATAACTGCATTGATATCAGCCGTGAGTAGTCGCTGCGCCTGAGCATAGTTACGACCGTCTGGTGTTAACTGATCGGGATGGACCACTCCAGTAGCCCCCTCCATGTCGACTGCGATGAAGACTCTCACTCTTCGTTGCCATCAATGTGTTGAACAAGTACTTTGTCGAAGCGAACATCAACTAGCCGTACCTTGTACCGAGTCTTTGGATTGGTAAATGGAGCATGCATCACCCCGGCCACGTGATTCTCGGTCCATCCGCACCAATAACCTGATTCGGGATCGAAAGACTCTGGAAGAAATGTGCGCACCGTGCCAATTTGAGACCTGTGAAACTCCTGAGTCCGTTGTTCACTGATTTCTCGTAAGGCTCGCGTGCGCTCTCTTCGTACGTGCATAGGCACAGACCCCATGAGCGTTGCAGCTGGGGTGTGCTCGCGCTCCGAATATGTGAACACGTGGAGATACGTCCATGGCAAAGAACTGAGGAATTCCACCGTTTCTGTAAAGTGTGCATCGCTCTCGCCCGGGTACCCAGCGATCACATCGATTCCAACACTCGCATCTGGGAAACATGCATGAAACTTCTCAATTCTATCACGGTACATTCGAGTGTTATACCTACGTTTCATTGAACGTAGGATATCATCGGAACCACTTTGAAGTGGCATATGAAGATGTGGAACAAAGACCGTGCTGTCTCTCCATACGCAAAGCACGTCATCGTTGAGCGTGTTTGGTTCGATAGATCCAATTCGAACTCTGTAGGAAAGCCCCATGTCTGCGATCATCGAAAGCACATCTACGAATCTCTTTCCTTCAGCAGAGGAGTATTCACCAAGATTAATCCCTGTAAGAATGCATTCTTCGTAGCCATCGATAGCTATGGCCTGCAATTCTCGTTTGATACTTTCCATTGGCATTGCACGAGCTGGACCCCGAGCTAGCGGGATTGTGCAGAATGAACAGCTATAATCGCATCCGTCCTGGATCTTGAGAAATGCGCGCGTGCGTGTGTTCCCGCTTCCGGAACGTGCTCCAATAAATGTCGTAGAGCCTGATAGTTCTTCTACAAGAAATGTAACTCTGTTATTCTCGATAAGTTCTGGTAGACGCTCAACAATACGAAGCTTATCAGCTGTGCCTACTACCGCCGTTACTCCATCGATACTCGCTACCTCTTCAGGCTGCAACTGTGCATAGCACCCTGTAACGATAACACGTGCATTGGGTGCCCCACGTAGCCCCTTGCGAACAACCTTACGGCACTCTACGTCGGCCTGTTCAGTAACGGTACAGGTATTCACCACGAGCAGATCGGCATCTGCTCCATATTCTACAACGTCATGTCCGTCTGCAAGGAACTGACGCTGAATTGCAGCAGTCTCAGTAGAGTTTAACTTGCAGCCTAAAGTGTGAAACGCAACACGCATGGTGCAAATATGAAGCCTGGTATTGAATCTGCGGTGGGTATTGTTACTCTAAAGGTCACATCGCAAATGTCTGCCCAGTTGGATGGTCGAGAGATACATCCCGTGTACAGCACATTTTGGGCTGGATATCATTGTGAGGTTGCCGCACGCAGGGCCATTGAGCCATATTTTGAAACTGGAGAAGATGCTGTTGGAAGTGCACTTGCAATTCGCCATGTAGCAATGGCGGCTATCGGTGCAAGACTTGTTGTAACGGCCCGCGTTGTCACAATCGAAGGCAACAGGATAACGTGCGATGTTGAGGTGCGGATGCGCGACACACACGTTCTTCTTGCCACAGGAACACAAGAACAGGTTGTTTTGGCAACTACTCGACTTCAACAACTTGTAGAGGCAGCTCAGAGGTGATGTTACTCTGCAGGTGTGATGTGTTTCCTGATTTATTTGAGGATATGCCCTGTCTGCGCGCACCAAAGAAGTAGATCCAGCTCATCCATATCAATTCCAACATCATTGCTGTACTGCTCAAAGGCCAGCTCTACCGCATGATAGTTCTTTCTTGAAGATATTGCCGGTACATCGCTGTACACGTTACATCGCACGAGGTTCGTGAGTAAATGCCTGTCGATGATGGCAAGGTTTCTCCGCCCGATGTTTCGAAGGTAATGACTCGCTTCCTTGAGGCCAATGCCATTGACGCAGTCGGCAAGAGCATCTCGTAGATCCCGGATAGGCATGTCTTTACGTTGGATGAGATTCTCGATTTCATGCCACTGTTCTCGTGCACGATGAAGCCGCATATGCTTCGTGTTATGAAAGCGGATATATGTGTCTGGGTCTCGCAACACGTGCAGAACATCATGGCCGTGCGTAAAGAATTGTTCCTGCTCAAGTACCCGCTGCACTTGCATTGCATGCACTGCACTTGATTGCGGCGTGCACAGGCAAAAGCATAGTTCGTAGAACCACGACGAACGGGGTACGTTCGCAAACTCTTCTAGTCTTCGACGTATCGCTCCCTGCTGCTCGCTGTAGAGCTGCTGCAGCTCGTCAGGTAAGCGTCGTATGATCACACCAATCCCTTACGCTTACGAAGAAACCACTCTAGCGAGAATGCCGTCAACGCGGCAGCAACAAACCACGGCAAGTGGTATAGGGCATGCTCCCTATCTGATGTACGCACGATAGGCTGCAGACGAGCGTCGTTCTTGATCGCCTGCAATAATGAATCAACTTTGTCGGCTGAATGAAACACTGCGCCAGAGCGCTGTGCAATCAACTGCAGCAGACTGCTGTTCATTGTTACAGCTGCGTCTTCGATACTGGTAGGACTTACCGTAAAACGTCCGTTATCTGTACCGAGCACTATGCCTCGACGCATGGCACTTCCCTTGTAGGAATAGTCTCCCGGAGGCAGCGAGCCAAGTGATGCTGCATACTGCCCATTACCTATTGTAGAGAGAATGATCTTCTGCGAACCAGATGAGCCGAGGACTTCTACCGCGACTTCCGCATCGTCAACAATTGACGTGGTCTGGTCCTGAACAACTGCGTTAAACCCTATGCGCTCTCCTGCGGCATATGTTTCGTGTGTGCTACGAATGCGTATACGCTGCTCGTCATCACGGATGCTAAGCCATTTTACAGCGTTACCCACGAACAACTGAAGGACATCCACTGCGGCGCTTCCACGAGAAGCAGCTGCGCCCTGACCAAGCAGCTTCCATCGATACAAACCATAGCCAAGCACTGCAAGAGAACGAACACCGTTCCTCTCACTCTTGATCAGTAACGGCTCGTCAATTGCTGCTGATCCGATCTTGATACTTGCAAGAACAGTGGCATTCGAGGCCTGCTCAACAAACATTTCTGTCCTATAGACAGGGGGCAGTTGATTCCAGGAATCAACGTCTGATTCGTCGCCACGAATCTTCATGATTGGATCGGTCGCACCTGACGCACCAACATCAGGCGTAACAAGGACTTCCTGAGGACGGTTGCTCTTAACAACGAACGGTATGGCTTCCTGAAACTTAGAGAGCTTGCCGTAATCGGTTACCAGCGACGGCACAAACAGTAGCGAAGTTCGCTTGGCCTTCTCGGCTAATCGTTCGAGGGGTTCTGTAGCGGAGGAGACGGTAGGATACCCAACAAGGATTATTGCCTGCAGATCCTGCAGTGTTGAGGCATCTATAGCCCCTTCATAAAAAGTTGTACCATCACGCTGTATGCGCGTAACAACTTCTACTGTTGGATCATATTCAACAGCGGCCTTGATGAACGTAACATCCGGACTTGGAGCGCCTGCTACGAGCAGAACCTTGCGCTTGTTCTTTTGTACTTTGACAAAAGAATGTGCTGAGTTATTGGAAAGGGTAAACTCTTTCTGACGCGAAGTACATTCGGCCGTGATTTTGTGTATGCCATCTGTCGTTGGTGTCCACATAAACGACACTCGTCTCGTGCCCGCCATTGCAGAAAGCCTGATCGGTTGCCTGCTTACAACCTGGTTGTTGTCCTTGAGCACAACTTCTCCATCCCCATCAGCCATGCCGCCGTACTCGACATCTACACTTATAGAGATGGGCTGTTGCACAACCGCCAGACCACTTGAGAAGATGCTCGCAACGCGGGCATCACTCGGAGCAACTGAATCACCAATGCCTAGTGTATAGACACCCAACCCGCTCTGCTCTGCAGGATAGACCGGATTGTCTCCAGAGTTATGATTTCCGTCGGTTACAAGAATAACGGCGCCATACTCGCGCGGTTGAAAAGAGTTTCCAATGAACCGAATCGCTTTGCCGATGTCGGATCGGAACCCGTTGAACAGCAAAGAATCACCCGTGCTCAATGTATACGGACGCACTTGCTGATCAAAGGCAAAGACATCCGCCTTGTCTTCGAGATCTTCTACGAGCTTCTGATACGCCTCTCTTGTCTGTACCGCCCGATCAATTGATCTGTCTCTGAGTCTCATTGATCGAGAAACATCGATGGCGATGGCGACACGGGGCTCTATTGTTTCCGATTGACGAATGCGCAGAAGCGGCTCGAACAATGTAAACAACAGCAGCATAAGGCCTACTGCACGCAGACCTGCAAGCACTGTCTTATCACGAGATCCTAAAGGCGGTACCGTAGAGCGGTAACTATACCACGCAGCTGCCACGGCAGCCATTGCAAGCAAAACATAAATCCACCACGTTCCGGCGCCGATGTCAAGTCGAAGCGTTTCCACTGTCTGCCTCTAGCGTAACGATGATGGTGCAAGCATGAGGATGCTTTGAGACACCAGAAGACTTGTTGTATAGAAGAACGCAACCTCTTCCCACGGAAGAATTCCAGCTACATATACTCGTGTGATCTGTGCCTCATCAAAATACCAGATACCTTTGCGAACCGCCCAAACATCAGCAACGGAAAGCAGCGTTCCGATAACGAATGTCGCAATCAGAATCACCGGTAAGCGCGGAGCCAGAATGTCAAATCCAAACAACCATTGAACGACAATCACTGGAAGGAACCAGTACATCAGGTGCCACGCGTATCGATACTGCAGATGCTTATCGCGCCAGGTCTTTGTAAGACGTCCGATGAGCAGCCATAGAACGACGAGTGCAACTATCTGATAGCCCACTTCTTTGGAAAAATCTGCCTGGCCTGATTGATTAGATGGTATAAGGGAGCAGAGAGCAAGGGTGAGAAACGAGACATGAAGTGTTTGCAAAATGAAAAATGCAATCTCTTCAACCGGCAAGCGATCAACACGGCCAAGAAGCCGCTCGTCTGGGAACTCCCAAAGCCCCCTACGCACAGCCCAGTTGTCCCATGGGAAGGTGAAGATCACCACAACAACACACAAAGCCAGCAGTGGGAGCAGGATATCGGTAGAGGGACGCAGACCACCCCAGAGCGCAATACATCCGGCAAGCAGTGGAAGGGTAACCCGATAGTGGAATCCTCTGTACGTCATGCGTTACAAGGCCGTAGAGAGTGTAACCCGGTGAAGCACGGCCGATGCACCTAACACGTTAAGTGCATAGTCGAAGGTTACTTGTGACGTGCGCACACCAAGGCCCGCATTAAAGCCGCTAAGCTGTGTCGAGACACTTACAGCTGAAGTGTTTCTGACTGCATTGTCGTAGGCAAAGCGTGCCTGTACATACTTGCCAATGTAAAATTCACCACCTATTGAGAAGTTCGAAAACCGCGATGCAAGGTCATCAACGTCATCGGTAAGGTGATTAAAGGAGACATTGATCATCAACGGCAAACCACGGAGTCTGTGGTTTATACCTACGCGCATGTCAAGTGGAAGTCTGTCTTGCGTTCCATCATATGTTGAAATTTGCGTACCAAGATTCGTGATACTGAGTCCGATGTTGGTGCGCTTAGCTGGGAATCGAAAGAGTAACCCCGCGTCAAGCGCCAGCGCTGTCGAGCGCATATCAGTCAGCGATGAATGCAGAATCTTGCCGGTAACTCCGTAGGCAATCAGCGTGTCCAGCTCTTTTGCGAATGATACCGCAAGTGAAAGATCCGACGCACTAAACGATCCGTTGATCGTTCCGTCAACAGTTGAGCGCTTAAAGTCGCCATAGTTCATGTATCCAAGTGTAATTGCGCCCATACCGTCTGCTACATCAGTGGTATAGGTCAGCAATCCAGCGTTGATATCGAGTACATGCTTGATAAACGTAGCCTGGACACTTGATGAGTCAGTAGTTGCGAGTCCAGCTGGATTGACAACAACATTTCCCGCATCCCCAACCAGAGCAACAGTGGATCCTCCCAAGGCCGCGGTACGGCTCGTGGTGAGACTCCGCATAAAGGGGAAAATCGAGGCCTGCTGAGCAAACACAGAGGCATGCACAAGCAGAAGCACGACAGAAGCCATCACAACATTCAAACGTTGAATTCCGATCATGACTGTGTGCCCTTAACAAGATCTACATAGTGCTTTGGCGGACGCACAGGTCGAAAATTGTGCGCAGTTACGAAAACATGACGCGTCCATCCAGTTGCCAGTGTGTCACCATCACGAGAAATGGTATACTCAATGGTCATCTTGGCATTGATTTCCGCATCGATCGATGCACGCAACTGAAGCATGTCATCATACTTTGCCGGCATAAGGTATGCTGCATAAGACTCTAACACCGGGAGCATATACCCGGATTGCTCAAGTTCTGCATATGGCAGGCCCATCGATCGCAACAGTTCCGTTCGGGCTATCTCAAAGAATCGAAGATAACTGCCATGATAGACAACACCCATTTTGTCGGTGTCGCTATACCGAATACGGTAGTCCGTTGCGTGCTGGATCACGTTGCCCATGATTACTCGCCTTGTTGATGCAGAGACATCATTAGCTCCAGCAGTCTCTCAAGTTCTTCGAGAGAATAGAAATCAATTTCAAACGACCCGCTGTCGTTGGACTTCATCTTTACTTTCACTTGCGTACCAAAAAGATGACGAAGCGAATCTTCAATCGTTGAGAGTGTAGCCGACGATGAACTGGATCGCGGCGACTTAGGTGCAGAGGAGGGAGCGCTTGGCGCTGCGACCGGCACAATCTCCCCGTTTCGGGCGATTTCCTTGTGCCCGAGTTCCATGTCCTTAACGAGGGCCTCTGTCTTCCGCACGGAAAGTTCTTTACGCACGATTTCCCTGAGCACCGCCAACTGAGCACGCTCTGTCGAGAGCGCCAATAGCGCGCGTGCATGGCCCATTGAAATTCTTTTATTGCGTAGAGACGCCTGTGCATCATCTGGCAGCTTGAGTAACCGTAAAAAGTTCGCTACAGTACTGCGGTCTTTACCAACCTTAACAGCTACATCTTCCTGCTTTAGCCCGCACTCCTCGATAAGTCGCTGATAACCTATCGCGATCTCAAGCGGGTTGAGATCTTCCCGCTGAACATTTTCAACGAGGGCGATTTCGAGCATCTGAGCATCAGATCCTACATTGATCACGAAGGCTGGGATCGTTGTTTTACCCGCGATCTGCGATGCCCGAAGTCTACGTTCGCCAGATATCAGCTCGTAACCATCAAAGTGTGGTCGAACTGTGATAGGTGTGATCACACCATGAACAGCGATAGACTGTGCAAGTTCTTCCAAAGCCTGCTGATCAAAATGTAAGCGCGGCTGAACTGGGTTTGTCGATATCTTGCTAATCTCAATGAAGGATATACCCGTGGTGTCCCCTTGCACATCGGCAAGGGGCTGCTGAGACGTTCCTTCAGGACGAATAAGCTCCTTGGGTATAAGTGCTCCAATACCCTTGCCTAGTCCCATTCCTTGTTTCACGAGAAGAATCCTTTTCGATGTTAAGCTACTGCAACTGCCGCGCCGTTCTTAGCCAGAATCTCAGTTGCCAGCGCCAAATAGTTCTGTGCGCCCATGCTTGATGCATCATAGAGTAGCACTGGTTTCCCATGGCTTGGTGCTTCTGAGAGTCGCACGTTGCGCGAGATGACCGTCCTACAAGCCTTGTCTTCGAAGTGACGTCGCACTTCGTCTACTACTTGATTGCTTAATCGAAGGCGTGAATCATACATTGTCAGGAGAACGCCCTCAATCTCGAGATCTGGGTTTGTGGTTCTGCGTACAATAGATATCGTATTCAGAAGCTGACCAAGTCCCTCAAGAGCATAGAACTCACACTGAACAGGGATAAGCACGCTGTCTGCTGTGGTAAGAGAGTTTAGTGTTAGCAGGCCAAGCGATGGCGGACAGTCAATGATGATATAGTCGTAACTGTCCTTCAAACTTGTAAGCGTGTTTTTCAGCAACTGCTCTCGCATCGGAAGATCGACGAGCTCGATCTCTGCGCCAACGAGATTGATGTGCGAAGGCACGATATCGAGGAACGGCATTGACGATGGGACGACAACGTCCTTCACCGGAAGATGGTTGACAAGGACCTCGTAAATAGTCTTATCAAGCTGGGCAGTTTCCACACCGAATCCATGCGTGGCATTGGCCTGCGGGTCGATATCGACAAGCAATGTCTTTTGTTCAGTGGCCGCAAGCGAGGCTGCAAGGTTCACAGAGGTGGTTGTTTTCCCAACTCCACCCTTCTGATTTGCAACTGCGATGATCTTGCCCATAAACGTAACGCTCCAAAATGCCGTAACGGCGTGGTTATTCTGAATGATGTACCGGCAACAAAGCTACGAACCCATCGCAACTTCGGGAAGTGCATGTTTCACACATGTTTCACACTATCGTCCGCCGGAAATAGACAATCTGATATCAAGACCAACTTGTGTGGTGCTGAACCCTGGATTTGCCGCCCCTTCACTGAAGTTACCTTCGTATTTAAAGAAGGCTGATGCAGTTACACGGTTGCTGATAGTGTACTTAGCTCGTGGCTCAATCACGATTTGAGTTGTGCCGTCAACCACGGCGCCGTCTGGACCCTTGAAGTTGAGAATGTCGTGCTGAGCCCTGCGGTTTCGTCGTATCTGTGTGTTAAGTGTCATTTCCAGATCGTTCTTTAAGTCCATACCGAACAGCTTCAGCGGCACCGCCCTACGCAGGTAGGATGCCTGAAGCTGAAACTCGTGCGAGGTTTCCATCGATATCACACTTCGCGCAGATGCATTGAATCCGTGTGTGTTTGTAACACTGTACCGTCCCGTAGCTGTTAGAACCCCGTCCAGCTTGCGCTCATCGAACGACAGGTTCAAGCCCACAAGCGGTGAAAAGCCAGACTTTACCTGCTGAACCTCAATAAACCGCCCATTGTCGTTGATACGTGCGTTCTCTGTGTAGGTAGACTGATACGCATGCTCGAGGAACACACGCTGAGCAAGCCCCTTGAAGAGCGGGAACTTCTCAATTCCGTCCCATCGGAACGTCCAATTCACCCCTGGCAGTGCGCGTGCTAGATCACCTGAGAACCATTGCCATGATTCAAAGCCCTCGCGAAACGAGGTTGAAAGCGCCTCAAGAAGTTGTGCACTTCTGTTAGCAGTATCTGCCTGTGCGTTGATAACAGCCTTTCGCTCGTTATAGAGTCTAACAACTGTCTCGACGTTATCATCTGAGAGGCCAAACGGCAGGCTGGAGAAACTCACGAAGGTGCGATCAAGCGTTTGGCGCTTATTTACATTTGAGAATGTCGGAGCGCCAAGCGCATCGGTCTGTAGGCGCTGATTACGACTGAAGCCAAGGTCTGACTTCATCGTTAGGTCTAAGGTGGCGCCTGGCCAGAGAGTTCTATTGGTCTGAAACTGGATGTTTGATTTCTGTGCGAAATCATCTTGCATCACGGCGTTCGCAGGTCTAATGCCAGGTGTAGTTTCAAACCTGAAGAACGGAAATGATGGAGACGACACCATGTTGAGATCGCCATGAGGATCTGTGATAAGTCCAAGTTGGTAGGCCGTGTTGGGTCCATTGGCAGTGAGGTTGTCCCGGAACGTTAGCGTTCTTCCCCAGAGATTTGAAAATCCAGATTCGCCTAGCACACCCTTATTGAGAGCATTCGCACTCTGGTTGAATGTGAACGTGAAATTCTCAAAGCCAAAGAAAACATCCTGAATGATCCGTCCAAAGGAAGAGTCGCCTTTGGCGGGTGCGCCAAAAATCTCATTACCGAACTGACGCCATTTCCACACTGGACTTAGCCTAAAATTGGAAGTGTACTTCCCTTCACGAACAACATCACGCTGCGCTGGGTCGGTCTGCAGAGGATCAATAAGATTGAAGACAACATTATACGAGCCAGTTGTCTCGAGCAGTCGATTCAATCCAAACACATCAGGCAACCGGGGTCTGAACGACAAGGTGATGGTCTGGTTGTAGTTGCTTACGGCTCCGAGATTCAGCAGGCCTCCTCCCGGATTGAAGATCTGGCTAGACAACTGTTGGGCCGTGCGCTGCCTGCCGTTTTCATCGAGTTCAAATGGTACAAGCGTAGACATCGAGGCCACCTTGTAATCAAGAACGGGGCTAAGGAAGCTGTTCTCGACCAATCGCCAGTTAAACCCGAATGTCTTGTCTGCCATGAATTCTCGAATGATGGGGCTTGGCTGAAGTAGAAACCGCGACTGTTCGGTAACTCGGGCCCTGGTCATGTTCAAACTGGCGTTTATCGTCTGCGGTAGGAAATTGATCTTCGTGTCCTTATACGCTTTCAAACCAAAGGTATTTCCCAGCCATGTCCATGGCTGAAAGGACAACTTACCAGGTAACGTGAGGGCATAGTCTACTTTAAACCTCCATCTCCAATCGAATCGCTGCTGAACTACCTGTGACCGCTCGAATTCCTGTGCATACGAGAAGTTGAATGTGAGCTTATTGAAAATGTCATCGATGTACCAGTCTTTGACTGGAATACCCAGTTTTACACCGTTCAATGCCCATTGATCCTGAACACGCACGCGCTGGGAGCGCTGCCGTACGTTGGTTGCAGCCTGCTGCGCAGCTTCCTGTGTAGCCCCCTTTCGAAGGGTATCACTGGCAGCTGCATTTGCGGCAGCATCGAGTTCTACATCATTTTGTGCCTGAAACTGTGGAGTTTCAGAGATCTCTGCATGGGTATAGCTTATAGGGATCCGTGTTTCCTTCATGCTCTTTGGCAACAGTTTTTCAGCACCAACCTGCATGGTCGTTGTCCACGTTGTACTCTGCACACGATTGCCGTAGCGGTCTTCAAGTTTGTGGAAGTTTGGCATTGCATGGTTCACTGCCGAGGTTATCTCGCCAATATCCGCCAGTTTCAGTGTTGCATTACCTATAGCTGCCCAATCGTTATCTGCCACGGGGTCTACAACGCGGAGCTCATCGATCCACATTGTTGTGGAGAGCTCATTGGGGAATCGCTCCTTGGGATTTGCCAATCCAAATCCAAAGAAGGAGACACGAGTCATAATCGGATTTCCCTTGATGGCAAACACCCCATCGGGATCACCTGGCACTGGAAACTCCTGTCGTTCCTCTGTTCTGTTTCGATCTCGCGTTTCTTTAAGCGCTGTGATATCCGCTACCTTGATGCGCAGATCCTGCCAGCCCCGTAGCAACGGTCTTCGGTACTCGTAGTAGTTCGCTGAGTCAACACCAAAGCGAACAAAACAATATGCAGGAGGAACGGAGCCAGCGGTTACTACGCTCGGCATGGTGTTATCACCATGAATAAAGTAGGCCAACTCTTTGTAGTAGAAGAGGTCCCACGGACGGAAGATTCGGGCAGCAAAACGCTCTTCGCCAGCCCTGAGGTTTCGCGAACGCACAACAAGCGACTGTTCATTCAGGTAGAGCTGCTGGTACGGATCAGGATTCTGAAGCTGTTGCGGTGGCGTTACGCCCGGCGGCATTGTGTAATAATCCGGGGCATCCTGGTTCTCTTCACGGTTAACGTAGGCTACCTGAAGGACTGTATCGCTCTGTTCTACGTTTGATTGGAATTGATGGTTGCGAAGCCAGAATGAACCGACGAGGCCCCAGTCGGCAATCGCAAGACGGACAACTCCACCCTGAAAATGGATCCGGGCATACTGCACATTTGTAAACAGTGGGTTTCCAACAACAGTATCCGGACGGCGCACGGGAATACGGAACTGATACCATCCTGTTGCCGGATTACCTCCAACGATTTGTGGATTCGTTGCCGGGTTTGGGTTAAGATTTACTTCGTATCTGAAATAGCTGTTATCGAGGGAAATCGTTTGACCGTTGTTTTTGTTCAAGATTTCTGTATCCGGGAATTGCCCCATCTCAGATTGAGTGGCATTGCCCTCGAAGTTGTTGTACCTGCGGAACTGATCTTCCAGTTGATTCTGCCGATCAGCAGAAAAATTGAACTGGTAATCGTCTCGTGCTGGGTCTGCCTCTTGGTCGAGGGGCGCAGGGTACACAAGTTTCTCACCTGCATTGTCGAGATTGTCAATACCTAAGTCTTCACCGATATCGATAAGATTGTTAGGGGGCGGCTGGTCTTCGGTGTTTAGTCGTTGGTTCGGTATGACGTCCTCGCTGATTTGTCCAAGATCGATGTACATCTTCGATCCTGGCTCATAAGAATCGATACGCATCATCACTTCGATGTAATCAATGTTCTCGTTGTCAAAGTTGGTATTGAATGGCGATAGCAATCGCATCATCCCGCCCCACACCTTCTGCCGATTATCACGTTGGAATCTCTGCGCCTGTTCGCGCACGGTATTGCTGTCTTCCCCATTCCATGCAGGCGTCTGGTTATCAACAAACTCGGCATTTGCATTATAGATGCCACGTTCGTCTGGAATGAAGGTTATGCGAACTGGGTTGATATTATTACGGCCTTGCACGTTGGCTCGATTTGGATAGACGTCGAGCTGCGGAACATCCGGCACGAACTTCTGATACCAAAACATCTTGCCACGGTATCTGGCGGCAGTTGTGTCATCGAACCATAGTGTTGAGTCCTTTGATGCTGAAGCATGCTGCCATAGCGTAGGAGTAAGTCCGAAGGATAAATACCTGCGAGCACTTTCGAAATCGTCTACGTAGGCAACCGAGCGAAGATTATCGCTTGCAACGGTAGAAACTCGCTTATTGGGCGTCGGCGAAACCATTGCCCATTCGCCGTTGATCGCAAAGGTTGATTTCTCCTTAGTGTCGATGAACGGCAGCGCGTTCAATGCTCGCGTAAGCCAAGGTAGCTCAGCGTTGAGCTTGGCATCGAATCCCAACATCAGGTTAGCATTGGGTTCCTGCCCAGGCAACACGCGGTCCACAATTGCGGCCTGGTCATAGTTCATGATCGTCATACCGATCGAGCTCGAGACCCTGCGTTTATTCAGGAGGAGCATGTCGGCCCGCATGCCAAGAAGTGTTCTCGTGGTCAGGTTGAAAATATCGTTCTGCTCATACTCGATATTCAGATTTGCATTCGGCAGCAGAGCGCGCTGATTGAGCAGCGATAGTGTTCCAGTATAATAGTCCACAGTGTAATCAACACCTTCGCGCAGCTGCATGCCGTCGAGTGTTACACGCACGCTTCCGGGTGATAGCTGATATGCAAGCGGAATTCGGCTGCCAGTGGTTGTTCCCATGGCTTCACCAACGATTAGGAAGCGGTCGCGTGCGCTAACAAGCCGTGCCGCGATTTCCGTCGTATCGTACACTTCGTTGAAGACGTACTGTTCGGCCAGCTGCGCATTGCCTTTCGAGGCAAAGTACTCTCGCAGACCCTCTCTAAATGGCTCCAAGCTTGGAAAGGTGATCTCCCCTCGCTGTGCGTTAAACACCGGCTGACGGGCATCAAATTGTCCGTCTGCAGGGGGCACGCCAGTTCCATTGTTTACCTGGTCAATGCGGAAGATCGTCATGATCTTATCAGGAGCCCCCTCAAGAACATCCGTTGAGTCGTTTGTTCTGCGATAGTACCACATTCCAAACTTGGCTTCCTGAGGATTGATATTCGGCACACCAACATTGTACCTGTTGCGCATCATGCGTTTCCAAAGCGTTTTAAAGCCTGGCTGCATTTGTGGACGTGCGATAAGCTTGAGTATCAGTGTATCTCGTTCATTCGCATTGGTCGTGAGTGTGCCGTAGTATTCGTCATCGGCATTATCGGATGTAGCGCCCTCGGTGCGATAGCCAACAGCATAGTACCTGTCGTTACGAATGTTAAGAACTGTTACCGTACCAAGGTTTAGGTCCACTTCGTAGCGTTTTGGATCAAGCCGCACAAAACGCCCCCTCTCAACGATACCAGCTTTAATCTCTTGATTTCGTAGCGCGGGATTGTATCGATCTCCCTGAGCATACTTGATCGGTTGAAGATCTGCAATGGCCACAGCCTCACTTGCCTGTACCTCCTTGAGGTCGGTAGTGGACTCCCATACTTCGATGTCTCCTTTGACAACCAGCGAGGCCCCTTCAATCGGAAGCACGGGAGTTACAGACTTATGGTAAGCACGCCAGACGGCGAAATATGCCGTATCAAGGAAAAAGTGATTCTTGGCGTAGTCGTAGGCTCGAATTGAAAACTGCTGACGGGAAGCACCACCGCGGGCGTTGATAAACCGTCGCTCAGCGCGACGCTGCGAGGCGATTGTCTTTAAAAACAGCGGACCGAACTGAAAATCTGCACGAACACCAAAGAGCGTCTGCCCGCCCCCTATCAGGGAGCTCTGTGTTTCGAGATTAACATTCCCGAACTCAACTTTTTTGATGATGTCATCATCGTATCCATCAAAACCAACTTTAAAGCGGTTATTGAACTCGAACTGGTTAAGCGTATTCCAGTCCACGTTCATTTTAAACTTGTCGCCGATGCGGCCGCTTACGTTCACTTGAATGTTCTGGTTAAACACCGGAGCAGACTGCGACTGTCCAGTAATCGATGCCGTACCTAGTGCTTGAGAATCCCATCTCCACCCTGCTGTAACGTTCACCTCGCCGTTTACGGTGATCGAGATCTCAGGCTTTCCGAAGATGCTGCTGAATAGCGCATTCTGAGGAAGCGGAATAGTGATGTTGGTGGCTTGATCGAGAAGTTTTGTGAGTTCAGCCTCCGACAAGGGCTTCTTTAACTCATACCTTGCCAGCGAACTGTCTCGAAGCTTCTGCAGAATCTGTTCGCGCCGAAGACGAAAATATTCGTCCAGCGACATAGGCGTCACAGTCCCAACATCTACTCCCTCCATGAGCTCAAACAACGTTATCGACGTCAACGTAGAGTCGATCGAACCAAGATTGGAGTACCCCTTAGGTGTTAGCGAATACTTGTCCGCTTGCTGTGGCCGAGACAGCCCCTTGCGATTCAGGAACGTGCTAGGGTAGTAAAACGGCAGATCGGTATTTGTTGGATCACCAATTCCTGGTGGCCCGAGCAGCTTTTTTGTCGTATCTGTTTGCGTCGAGTCTGCGCGTTTCTCTGCCCCCCACATATATGAGGGGGCCGACGGTGCGGCACCTTCAAGAGATGGTAGGAATACAACGAACAGCCCAGCAAGGGCTAGCAATGTCCGTAGTGTGTTGAGAAACACCTTGGGCAACTCACCTAATTTCTAAAGTTTACCGAAAGAGCTACCCCCAATAAGCAGGTAGCAAAACGACGTATCAAATGGCGAGAATGCACCACTCCATGAAACTCCTTAATGCGCAAAGATAACGGCTGGTTAGTTTTGTACGTTGCTGAAATGCACGATTTAGCTTCTTTCCTATTGCAGAGCGATATGCGACAAATTGCACGACTCCTCATCATTCTCTCAATTGCAGCCTCCACGAGGTACACGGCGGAGGGTGGTGGTGGTTATGTTGGCTTGACACCTAGTCAGTATGCCGGCTTTATTTCTACCGATACCCGCAAAGTATACGATCTAAGCGGCTCGTGGGAAGTGATCGAGGATGGCAAAGCCGTAGACCAGATTCGAGTTCCCTCTCACGTAGCACAACGGGACTACATTCGTCTGCGCAAAACCATCAAGATGGACCAGGCTCCATTGCTCACCAATTCATGGCACCTGAACATGTTGGGAGCAGTCGAAGAGATTGAACTATTCGTAAACGGCCGCTATATCATGAGATATCCTGGCGGGATGGCGCCGTTCACGATTCGAATACCAGACGGATTGCTGCATGCTGGACAAAATTCAATCGAGCTGGGTATTACTCGCGTTTCCGGCCTTACCTATCGCATTCAACAGTTTGCTCGGGCATCCGCAGCTCAGAGGATGGGGCTCCTGCGTGAAGTGTTCCTCATCGGCACGCCGCATGTTTGGACGGAAGACGTTCAGATTCGCTCATCCGTGCGCAGTGGCGTTGGGACACTGAACGTTAAGGCGCGTATAAAGAGCGGACTCGTAGAGAACCTCGTACGCCAGCAGATCTCGGATGGTCTCTCTGTCGGCAGCGCAAGCGTCCAGGTCGAAGCTCAGTTAGTTGATCGTTCGACGAAGCAAATCATAGCACGTTCTGGTGCAAGCAACCTAAACATTGCCAGGTCTCGTGAAGTCAGTCTGCCGTTCGTTTTGAATGTATACAACCCTACGGAATGGAATCTTTCGAATCCTCATCTCTACGAGCTGATCATTAGAGTTGAGCACAACGGCACACTTCTCGATTCGTACAGACGCAACATTGGGTTCCGAACCCTGTCGATCTCAACCATCGATGGCGTGCGCAAGTTCTCGTTGAATGACTCTGTTATCCGCATACATTCCCTTGACTACGTAGAAGACTATCCAGATCAGGGTGCGTCAATGTCGTATGGGCAGTTTAGACGTGACGTATCAATGTTAAAGACGCTTGGCGTAAATGCCATCAGAATACGTCATAACATTCCGCACCCTGTGCTCCTCGATTTATGCGATGAATACGGCATTATGGTGATGGTCGAAGCGCCGCTGTCTGACATTCCCACGAGTATGCTCAAGAAGGATGAGATCGTAACTAGGTATAGAAATGCTGCTGAGCGTATCAGTCTGTTTGTAGAGTCACATCCCTCGGTCATGGCTATTGGAATTAGTGACGGACTCAACGAGGCATCAGAGCAGGTGCCAGAATATCACCGGCAAGCTCTGCAAGTTTTTCGCAAGCAAACGAGCAAACAGATCTACAAGGTTGTTCCTGCGTCCCTGCTCAATTCCGTCAGCGAAGGGGGCTTCGACTTCTTCATCATTAAGTTCTACTCTGCGTCCGACAGCACGCTTTTCTCGACACTGCGCCAAGATGTCTCCAGGATGTTCCGTTCGGCTGCAGTGCTTGCTGAGTTTGGCACCGTTGTCTCCCCATTAAATCTCAACGGCTTTAGTGACCCGCTCTCAAATGAGGCTCAGGCGTTGAACATCAGCAAGTTTTACAATTGGTCATTTTCTGCAGGTCTTGCCGGTGTTGTAGTGTGGTCGTTTAACGATTACACACTTGAGCGACCAACGATGCTGGTGGATCACTTCGACTCATATACCTGCACCAGCGGCCTGGTGGATGTGTACCGGCAACGACGAGTTGCATATGATGTGTACAAAGCGCTCATTAATGACGAGAAGCTTCCGTTGCTTCAAGCACGTGATGCGTCGTTTTCTACGCCATTTGTTTTCATCATTGCTGGTCTGCTATTGGCCTTAGCTATTGCATTTACGGCTAATCAGTCGCGACGATTCCGTGAATATGTCGTTCGGGCAGTGCTGCGTCCGTACAATTTCTATTCCGACATCCGCGACCAGCGTATTCTATCTATTTCACAAACAACGTTGCTGGCAACCGTTTTGTCATCTAGTGTGGGTTTGGTGATGTCGTCGTTCTTCTTCTTTATCCGCATCGACCCTTCTGTTGAATATCTCTTGCACATCGTGATTCCTAGTGATTCTTCCTACGAAGTCCTAAGGTA
This sequence comes from Patescibacteria group bacterium, assembly GCA_044238605.1. Lineage (GTDB taxonomy): Bacteria > Bacteroidota > Ignavibacteria > Kapaibacteriales > Kapaibacteriaceae > UBA10438. The sequence continues at coordinate 118,505 of JBIICY010000002.1, read as the reverse complement.
CGTGTCATGGCACCCGGAGTTTGGCATTCTCGCCTGGACCGTGGCTGTGTTGCTTGCATTTGTGCTCCTTGCTGGATTGCTTCGAGTAGGAGCAATGTTCGTGCGCGGAAGGATTTACATGCGAGACACCTTTACGATTGTCGTGTGGTCTTCGCTGCCGCTGCTGGCTCTACTACCAATCGGTATCGGCCTGTATCAAGCGTTGTCTACAAACCAACTATCACAGGTTGTTCCAGTATTGATGTTCGGCTTGGCACTGTGGAGTCTGATTCGTGTATTGCGCGCTACATCTGTGGTCTTCGATGTACGTTCTTCCATCGTCTACACAATAGGCCTTGGCGTTATCGCCTTGATGTTCGCAGCGGCAATTGTTTCATGGGATGTATCGTACGACGGTTTTGCATTTCTTGGACACTACCTTTCCGTTGTTTCATAACTCATGCAGCCGATTCGGTCCCATCTCCACTACGATCTTCGAGAACTTACTCAGCGTGAGATTTCTATTCTCCAGGCAGTTGTGCACCTGTTCATACTGCACGGAGTTCCTGTTGGCTCTCGAAATGTTTCGAAGTATCTACAACGCTCCATGCCGTTGAGCCCTGCCACTGTGCGCAACTGCATGATGGATCTCGAAGAGCTTGGCTACATTACACATCTCCACACGTCAGCTGGCAGGATTCCCACCGATAAGGGATATCGTTTCTATGTTGATTCTTTGTCTGTTCCCCCTGCAGTATTGTCATCTCCGCAGATCGCAGTGCCTGAGCTCGCCAGCGCCTCGCGTGATACGATCATAAAAGACGCATCCCGAGTTCTGAGTTCGCTCAGCAGACACCTTGCGCTGGTCCAGATACCACAACTTACTCGTTCGCTTGTGCGGCGTGTAGAAGTTATCCAGCTATCATCTGAGCGACTCGTTGTTCTGATCGACCTTGACAGTGACATGATTCGAACAATCAGTTTGGAAACAACCACACCCGTTGAGTTTTCGACGGTTGACGTCCTGTCGAGATTCGTCAACGATAAACTCGTCGGACGTCCGTTGGATCAGGTTCATTCGATCTTTGCAGAATCCAGTGGTGATCCATCACTGGCTGATTCATCGTTGCTGCGGCTGTTCGTTGATCAATTGGGCAGTATTGCGCGTGAACACCCTAATGGTAGCGTACATGTCAGCGGTACAACAAACTTGCTTGACAATCAAGAACATCCCTCTCCAGAGAGGTTGCGAAGCGTGATTGAGCTCATTGAAAATGAAGATGTGATTGTACACTTGCTTGGCAGCGCTTCAGGTGCCGACGGTGTCTCGGTCCGCATAGGAAATGAGATAACAGATGCAAATCTTGCAGACTACTCCCTGGTTGCAACTACCTATCGAGCTGGGAACGCTCAAGGTTCATTAGGGATCATCGGCCCACGGCGTATGGACTATGGTCGCATGATATCGATCGTCCAGATGATGTCGGGCGTACTAACCTCAACATTTAGCAGTACTACACCAGACGGACCCGATGGTCGTCTATTCCCGCCGAAAAACACACGATAACCACATGGAAACACCACTACATACCGAAGAAGAACATTCAGAAGTCGAACAGTCTTCGTCTGAAAGCTCAGATATTCATGCAGAGATTGCAGAATGGAAAGAGTTAGCTATCCGCCGATTGGCAGAAGTTGAAAACATTCGTCGCCGCACGAATCAGGAAAAGCAAGAACTGCTGATCCATGCTGGTCAGCATACAATCACCAAGATGCTTCCAATTCTGGATGATCTTCATGCTGCTGTCGAGGCCTCTAAGGCTACTCGGGATGCCGAATCGTTGATCCAGGGTATTGAAATGATCTATACCAAGGCGATCAGGATCTTCGAAGAGTCGGGTGTCAATATCATAGAAGTAGCTGCTGGCGAACCGTTCGACGTAGAAAAGCACGAAGCACTTATGCATACTCCTTCTCAGCTCCCCGAAGGTTCTGTTATCCAGAGCGTGCAGCGTGGCTATCTCCTCCACGACAAGGTACTTCGACATGCAAAAGTTATTACGTCTGCCGGGAATCCTTCTGATAAGGGCAATTGATAATGTCTCAGCGTGATTTTTATGAAGTTCTCGGGGTTTCTCGCACGGCGTCGCCTGACGAAGTAAAGAGTGCCTACAGAAAATTGGCGATGCAGTATCACCCGGATCGTAATCCGGACAATGCGGACGCGGAGGCCAAGTTCAAGGAAGCAGCCGCAGCGTACGACGTTCTCGGTGATGCAGACAAGCGGGCTCGATACGACCAGTTTGGCCATGCTGGCATGGGCGGACAGCAAGGGTTTCACGAGTATTCAAACGTGAACGACATTTTCAGCGCATTTGGCGACATATTTGGTCAGACAATCTTCGGCGATATGTTTGGCGGACAACAGCGTGGATCACGCCAGCGCTCTCGAAAAGAACAAGGCGCAGACCTTCGTGTTCGAATGCCAATGACGCTTGAAGAGATAGCTACTGGTATCGAGAAAACAATCAAGCTTCGGCACTGGAAGGCTTGTGGCACATGTTCGGGATCAGGTGCACAAGGTAGTGCCGGGTACTCAACATGCTCTTCATGCGGAGGCTCTGGCGAGGTTCGCCAGGTTTCCCGAAGTGTCTTCGGTCAGTTTATCAACATAGCCCCTTGTACCTCATGCAGCGGCACAGGAGAGGTTCTGCAGGACAAGTGCGGAACATGCTCTGGCGAAGGCCGCGTAGAAGGCGAGACCACGGTAAAAGTCACAATTCCTGCCGGTGTACGCACAGGGAATTACATACCCCTTACTGGTAAGGGGCATGCTGGACGCAGAGGCGGCCAGGCAGGTGATGCCATGGTGGTAATCGAAGAGCAGGAACATGAGCTGTTTGAGCGCGAGGAAGATGACGTGCACATGCGGCACACAGTAGACTTCCCTACTGCGGCATTGGGTGGAGAAGTTACGGTGCCAACACTCAGCGGACAGGCCGTGCTAACGATTGAACCAGGTACGCAGCCAGGTAGCGTGCTTCGAATGAAAGGCAATGGTATCCCCCACGTTAATCAGCGCGGGTCGGGAGATCAGCTCGTACATATCGATATCTACGTCCCAACAAAACTGAGCTCCGAAGAACGTTCTGCTCTAAAAAAGTTGGCTGGCAGCAAGCACTTTTCTCCAACAGACCACAAGAGTTCCAGCGGATTCTTTCAACGTATGAAAGAGGCGATCACATAGCATCGTGACGCCTCGTACAGAAGGGACATGTTATGAGGCGTCTCATCCTCTTTCTCCAATCTGCGGTTGCTCTCACGCGGCAAGAGGCTACCGTGCTGCTGTGGCTCACAGGTCTCGTACTCCTTGGCACCATTGGGGGTCATGTACTGCCCGAGACATCATTACATGCCCATATGCCACCGCAACAGCTTTTGGCATTGCTGGATTCGGCTGATGAAAAACCAAAGCCCCCTGATAGCGCAGCTATGGCAAGCCCGCCATTTCAGTCGAAAACTACCCCATCGTTACCAGTGGCCGTACACGTAAACACGGCATCGGCAGCGCAGCTCGAGACTATTCCAGGCATTGGTCCTGCAACAGCTAAGAGCATCATCGAGTATCGCCAGCGCAGACGACTAACGTCTGCCGAAGATCTTCTCGATGTTAAGGGTATCGGCAAAAAGAAGCTCGAGCGTATGCGTCCATTTATCACCGTGCCGTAATTTGAGCAGCTCATGAATGTTACGGTTTACATACACCCGATGCGGCTACTTGTTGCAACCTGGCAAGTCGAGGACCATATACCAGTCCTCTACGGGTACAAGGAGCTTGCACCGGATTACGATCTTGACCTTCGATCAGCCCGTCCCGATTCTGTAAGCATCATTCTTCATTCGACGAGCATACGGCTGCACTGGTTTCCTCTTGGTGATCACGCGCAATTGAGTGATACGTCCTCCTTTGAGCAATCTGCCTGGTTCGTAGACGAGAGTTTCGTGCCTTTGCCTTCTGAGTCATTCACCAGCGTCCTTACCAACCATGACTCAACAATGCATGCAAGCATAGCCGTGCACACAGTAGCGGCTGAGCGCATTGAACGCATCGCAGGTTCCTCGGCAAGGATATCTGTGGACCTTGATCTCGACATTCAAGCTGCCCTAAGCAGCACTAGCCCCCGCTTGGCCCCTTGGTTGCTTCTCGGACGTCGTGGCAACATCTGGCATGCAGTCATCATCAATGAACACCATCGTCCAAGCGCATATGCCTCGTTCCTGCACGACGATGAGTATTCGTACTCAGACATGCTATCACTGATACGCGGCTCGGTAGCAGCTAGGTACAGTGTAGAAATTTCTGCCGTGATGATCTTCGGCGATCATGTCTCAGCAGAGGAAATCGTAGACCTGAAGGTCACAGGTGAGCAGTCTGGCTTCCTCATTGCACGGCTTCAGCCGTTTAAACACATGAGATCTGCGGTAGAAACCCTCGTTGAACAGAAAGTTATCAGGCGTGCACATGCACTTGCGCCGCTTGCTGGCAGCATGCTTTCATTGCATGCCGATGCATCAGTTTAGCAACGTATGAGAATCATTGCCGGCAGATTGAAGCATCGGACGATTCCCTCGCCACCCGGCGATTCGACAAGGCCTACTTCAGACCGTGGACGTGAATCATTGTTCCATGTTCTCGAACATCACGTGCACATTCAGGGGGCATCTATTCTAGACCTCTATGCAGGTTCCGGTGCTCTAGCCTTCGAGGCACTCTCGCGGGGCGCACACTCTGCAACACTCATTGACACATCGGCAGACGTATGCCGACAGCTGCGCGCTGTTGCAGAGTCGCTGGAGGTATCTGCTCTTGTGCAGATCATACGCGCTGATGCCCGCGAATACCTTCGGTACGGAACGGTATCTGAGCATCAAATCATCTTTGCTGATCCGCCATATGCGCAGAAGGCATGCAATGCTATCGCTGCCTTGGTCATCTCCTCTGGTGCGCTGGCTGCTGATGGCATTGCAGCATTTGAACACGGCGATCAGGAGCACATTCTTGAACTCCCTGAGCTTCATCGCATAAAAAGCATCGAACTTGGCCAAACCAACTTCAGCATGTTCCGCCGTGTGAGCCCCTTAGCGTAAGTTTGCACTATGCAGCGGCACGCCATCTACCCAGGATCGTTTGATCCGATAACCAACGGACATGTTGACGTAATTGAACGCGCAGCACAGATGTTCGATACTGTGACCGTGGTTATTGCGATTAACAGCAAAAAGACTCCTCTTTTTAATGAGGAGGAGCGTCGCAGCATGGCAGTCGAAGCTCTCAAGCATTTGCCAAGTGTGAGCGTTGCAGTTCACTCTGGTCTCGTGGTTGATTACGCAAACCACCACGGAGCGAATGTGATAGTCAGGGGAATTCGTGCTGTGAGTGATTTTGAATATGAATTCCAGATTGCACTGATGAACAGAAAGCTCCAGCCTGATGTGTCGACGATATTTCTGATGCCTCATGAAAAATACACGTATCTCAACTCGAGCATCATCCGCGAGCTTGCCCGATACAATCAGAATCTGACAGAGTTTGTGCCGGAATGCGTGGCACAACGTTTACAACAGAAGATTCAATGAAAGTACACATCGTAACACTCGGTTGCAGTAAGAACACTGTAGACAGCGAGACGCTTGCCGGACATCTCTCAGCAAACAACCTCGAGCTGGCCTTGAGTATTGAAGAAGCCGACACACTGGTTATCAATACCTGCGGCTTTATCGACCAGGCTAAGGAAGAGAGCGTCAACACCATCCTCGAAGCCGCTGAACTTAAGCGTCAAGGGGCTCTTCAAAAGCTTGTCGTTGCTGGATGTCTTTCAGAACGCTACGGAGCAGACTTACAGGCCGAGATTCCAGAGGTTGATCATTTCTTCGGTACCGAAGCCTACGAACAGATCATCAAAGCAATATCACCCGATCTAAAGTATGCTCTTCTTGGAGAGCGACTGCTCTCCACGCCAAATCACTACGCCTACCTCAAGATCAGTGAAGGGTGCGATCACCCGTGTTCATTTTGTGCTATTCCGCTTATGCGCGGCAAACACAGGAGCATTCCTGAAGAAACATTGATTGCATCGGCGCAAAATCTTGTTTCGCAGGGTGTTAAAGAGCTTGTGTTAGTGGCACAGGATCTTACATACTATGGTAAGGACACAACAGGAGATCGTGCGCTTGCACATCTTGTGCAGAGAATGGCCGATGAATCTGGTGCAGACTGGATTCGGCTTATGTATGCCTATCCCTCGAAGTTCCCTACAGATGTGCTCAGTGTGATTCGCAACAACAGCAATGTCTGCACATACTTGGACATGCCGCTGCAGCACGCATCGTCGGAAGTTCTAAAGAATATGCGTAGAGGGATCACCCGTCGGACCACTGAAGAGCTTCTTGATACAATTCGCCAACAAGTGCCAGACATCGTACTGCGCAGCACCTTTATTGTTGGGTACCCTTCAGAGTCAGAAGCAGATGTTGATGAGTTGGCAGAGTTCATCACGGACCAGCGTTTCGATAGACTCGGAGTGTTCACTTACTCACAGGAAGACGACACCTACGCATACATTCTCGGAGACCCGATCTCTGCAGACGTGAAAGAGGCTCGCCGACAGCGCATCATGGACATCCAGCGTGATATCTCCTTCAGCAAGAATCAACGCAAGATTGGCACCACACAACGAGTCCTCATCGAAGAGGAAGTCAATGGTGAGTACCGTGGAAGAACAGAAGCCGACGCACCGGAAGTTGATAATGAAATCTACGTGCGGTCAGACACACCCCTTACACCGGGAACGTTTGTAAACGTCCTTGTCGATGATGCCATCGAATTTGACTTGTTTGGGTCGGCAGTTTAACGACGAAGGCTCTTCAAGAGCATCAGTGCCACGATCGCACTAACAACGGCCATTACGGTTAACAAGATGGCAACTTCAGCCTGGAAGCGCGGCGTAGGCCCCGGTACGTCAAACGAAGCCCATTGCAGTGCAGCCCGCCAAAGAAACGTCAGAAAGAAAATCACCGTTGCCGATAACGCAGCGGTATGGGTCCAAGCACGCCCGTATGCATGCAGTATTCCAAGTACAATGAACAAGGCGCCAAACACGCCGCCATTGAACAACGATGATGTGCTGTGATTTTTTGTAACGACGTAGCCGTACAGTCCGGTTCCAACAAGGAACAGGCCGTAGATCATCATTACGAGAGCCCGACGAGCAGGCGTGGACATCAAGCGCATATGCCGTCTTGGATATGTACGATACGACTTGCTGACTGCGCTAGCTCCATGCTGTGCGTTGCAATAATGCAGGTTAGCGATTGTTCTTGCTGCAGTTCTCGCAGTAGTGTCCGAACCTGCTGTGCGTTGGCCGAGTCCAAGTTCCCTGTTGGTTCATCTGCCAATACCAATGTTGGTGCGTTCATGACGGCCCGTGCAATGGCGATGCGTTGTTGTTCCCCGCCAGACATCTCTGCAGGCATGTGAGAGGATCTTGAGGAAAGTCCAACACGCTCGAGTAGCATCTCTGCACGCTTGGTAGCATCCTTGTGCGATAAACCGCGAATCAAGGCTGGCATCATGACGTTTTCAAGAGCTGTGAACTCGGGCAACAAATGGTGGAATTGGTAGACAAATCCAATATGCTCCAGTCGAAACCGAGCAAGCTGTTCACTCGTCATGGCGCTATAGTTGTACTCATTTCCCGCGACACTTAACGTCACAGATCCAGCATCAAACGATTCAATGGATGCAAGTACATGCAGTAGTGTGCTTTTACCAGCACCACTTGGCCCAATGATCGCCACGAATTCATGCTCGTGAACTGTAAGCGATATGCCGCGAAGAACACCCGTAGATACGGCGTCAGTGCTCTTATAGGATTTCCAAACGTCTTGAGCTTGCAGGATCATTCTGTTGTGAACTGCGACAGTACACGGAAATCATTTTCGTACAGATGCCGTATATCATCGATTCCGGTGAGCATCAGCACAACGCGTTCTACTCCAAAGCCAAATGCAAATCCACTGTATTCTTCAGGGTCTATACCGTTTGCACGCAGAACGTTAGGATGTACCATTCCGGCGCCGCAGATCTCAAGCCATCCCGAATGCTTACAGATGCGGCAGCCATCACCCTTGCAGAGAAAACACGACATGTCGATTTCACAGCTTGGTTCTGTGAATGGGAAATACGAAGTGCGAAAACGGAACTCTGCTTGCTCATCATAGAACTTGCGTGCAAAGGCCATAATCGTACCCTTCAAATCGGCCATGCTTACACCTTTGTCGATGTATAGACCCTCGATCTGATGAAACTCTGCAAGAGACCGTGCACTGACGGCTTCATTACGATAGACCCGCCCTGGCATGATACAGCGTATAGGGGGCTTCATGTTTTCCATCACCCGAACCTGTACACTAGATGTGTGTGTTCGCAGCAAGACATCGTGGCGATGGTCATGTTCTACAAAAAAGGTATCCTGCATATCTCGCGCAGGATGATCTGATGCAAAGTTCAATCGCTCGAAATTATGCGCATCGTCTTCGGCATCGGGTCCTTCGGCTACGTCAAAACCCATCGATGAGAAGATCGCGATCAATCTATCCATTGTCTGCGTTATCGGATGCAGCGATCCGACCGATGCGTTTCGAGCCGGTAGCGTCACATCAATCGCTGTAACGGAATCTGCTGAAGAATACCGTTCCTGGACCTCGTCAAACAACCGCTGCACGTCCGAGCGCAGCGCATTGAGAAGTTTACCAATCTCAGGTTTTTCTTCCTTTGGAACATTGCGTAACTGCTCTACCAGCGCCTGCAATGTACCTTTCTTTACAAGGTGTCGGAGTCGAAACTCCTCCATGTGCTCGGCAGAAGAGATTGCCTGTAATTCCGATTCGATCTCTAACCGCAACGTCTGAATGTGTTCGCGCATACTCATGGTGCAAATCTATGCATATACAGCAACGGCGACAGCATCATTGATGGTGCTGTCGCCGCTTCGTTCCAAAGTTCTGTTTCTGATGTTAGAGCGACTTTACAATTGCTGTAAAAACATCAGGATGATTCATAGCAATATTCGCAAGGACCTTGCGGTTGATTGCAATGTTCTTCAGCTTCATACCATGCATCATGCGTGAGTATGTTGTTCCGTTAAGGCGGGCCGCTGCATTGATGCGAACAATCCAAAGTGAACGGAATGTACGCTTCTTATTGCGACGATCGCGGTAGGCGTACTGCAGACCCTTTTCTACGTGGTGCTTAACGATGGTCCAAACTTTTGACCTGGCACCCCAGTAGCCTTTGGCAAGCTTATAGTACTTGCGCTTTCTCTGGTGTGCCGCTACTTTATTGACACTGCGTGGCATGTCAACGCTCCTTCATGTTGTGTCGGCAGGAGAACGGCATGTCCCTGCCAGACGATGGAAAAAAAATTAACGCATTGCTAGGCAATGCAGCACGTTAGGCATGTTGGTTGGATCAACCAACGTGTCCTGACGCAAATTGCGCTTGCGCTTGCGGCTCTTGCTAGTCAGGATATGACTGCGGTTTGCCTTTTGGCGCTTAATGGCTCCGCTACCGGTTACCTTGAACCGCTTCTTGGCGCCACTATTTGTCTTCATCTTTGGCATGACTTACTCCTTACTCTGCCTGTACGTTGTCTTGAGTTGCTTCTTCTGTTTGTTCCGATTGCCCTGCATCTGGCTTAGCAGAGTCTTTCTTCTTTGCAATTTTCTTTGACTCCGGCGCTAACATCACACCCAGGAATCGGCCTTCCATACGCATCGGCTGATCAACCTTGGATACATCTGCCAACGCATCAATAAACCGCTGGAGCAAGACCTCTCCAAGTTCCTTGTGGAGAATCTCACGCCCCTTGAACATTACCGTAGCCTTGACCTTATGCCCGTCTTCGAGAAACTCTCGAGCATGGCGTGTCTTAAAGTCAAAGTCGTGCGTATCTGTTCCAGCCTTGAAGCGCACTTCCTTAAGCGTTGTCTGCGTCTGAGCTTTCTTCTGAAGCTTTTCCCGCTTCTGCTGTTCATAGACGAACTTTCCGTAGTCTATAATCTTGCAGACAGGCGGGTTTGCCTGTGGCGCGATTTCAACAAGATCAAGTTCACGTTCCAGGGCAATTCGCAATGCTTCCTTACGAGGAAGGATGCCTAGCGGTGCGCCTGTTGAATCGACAACACGGAGTTCGGGTGCCCCGATCTCATCATTGATCTTGTGTTTGCGCTGAGTCTCTTGTCGCGGACCTTGCGGTGGGATGTACGGACGCCTCAAAAAGACCTTCGGTTATTGTGAATGTAGATGTTCGCAAAGAGCGCAAATATAGCTGTTTCTGGTGGTTACGTGCAAACCCCTAGAAGAATGAACCGCAAGGATGTTGTAATTTTCGGTCTTGTTATACGTCAGCACGGCACATGAACGACCACTCCGAAGTACTCGATTCGATTGAACAAGCAGATAAACGCACACCTGCTACCCCTGAACAGATTCCTGTTCTCCCGCTGCGTGATATCGTCATATACCCCCACATGATCTTCCCGGTTCTGATCGGCAGGGCCTCATCATTGAAGGCCGTTGCAGAGGCATTGGAACGGGAAAAGTACATCTTGGTAGTCTCCCAAAAGCAGGCTACAACCGACGACGCCGGATTCTCGGATGTTCACGAGGTAGGCACGGTTGCAAAGATCCTGCAGGTAATGCGTCTGCCCAACAACCTGCTGAAGGTTCTCGTTGAGGGGGCTGTACCGGCACGGATCGTGGGTCATGTGCAAACGCAGCCATTCCTAGAAGCACGTATTGAACCTGTATCGCATACGTACGATGAGCGCGACCGCAGTTTGATGGCTCTCATACGCCATGCCACCGAGCTCTTCGAAGAATACGTTAAGGATAATCGCAACCTTCCCCCGGAAGTGCTAGGTGCATTCCAGAATCTCGAAGACCCTCACCGCAAGCTATACTATGCCGCGGCTAATATTTCACAGAAGGTTGATGCCAAGCAGCGGATTCTGGATGCTACAACGCTGAAGGATCAGTACTACGAACTGGTCCAGTTGCTCTCAAGTGAGATAGAGCTGCTCAAACTTGAAGTAGAAATCGATTCGAAGGTTCACGACCAGATCCAGAAGTCTCAGCGGAAGTACTTTATCCAAGAGCAGATTCGTGCTCTGCAGTCCGAACTCGGCGAAGAAGACGACGGCGGCCCGGAACTGTCCTCGTTGAAAGAGCTGCTTGACAAAGCAAGTTTGCCGGAGCAGGTTCAAACAAAGGTTCATGAAGAGTTCGACAGACTCAAGCGCACGCCATCGATGTCGCCGGAGTTTGGGGTAAACCGCACCTGGCTCGAATGGATAGCAAATGTTCCGTGGTCTGCAAGAACTACCGATAATCTGCACATCAAACACGTGAAGAAGATCCTCGACGAGGATCATTACGATCTCGAGAAACCGAAGCAGCGGATATTGGAGTACATCTCCGTGTTGAATCTTGTAGGCTCGATGCGGGGGCAGATCCTCTGTCTAACAGGACCTCCAGGTGTTGGGAAGACCTCGCTTGCAAAGTCGATTGCTAGGGCTCTTGGACGCAACTTCGTGCGTCTTTCCCTAGGGGGCGTCCGAGACGAGGCAGAGATTCGCGGACATCGTAGAACGTACATCGGCGCAATGCCAGGAAAGATCATCCAGGCCATGAAGCGTGCCGGCAGCACCAATCCGGTGATTCTACTCGACGAGATCGATAAGATGTCCATGGATTTCCGCGGCGACCCGAGCGCGGCACTGCTCGAGGTGCTGGATCCGGAACAGAACAGCACGTTCAACGACCACTACCTTGAGGTTGATTACGACCTATCCAATGTGCTGTTCATTGCAACTGCGAACGTGAAGTACAACATTCCTGGCCCCCTGCTTGACCGTCTTGAGGTGATCGAGCTCTCAAGCTATCTTGAGCCAGATAAGGTTCAGATTGCAAAGAAGTACATCGTTCCAAAGCTTACAGAAAAGCACGGACTGCAGGACTTTTCAATCACCTTCCCTGATGTGTCACTGCTGAAGCTCGTTCGCGAATACACACGGGAAGCTGGTGTGCGCAACCTTGAACGTGAGATCGCCAGCATCCTGCGAAAGGTTGCCATGGAAGTTGTTGCAGACGTTGGTAAAAAATCTGGCAGCAAGCCCCTTTCGGATGTTAAGTCTACCACGGCGTACAAGACCCTTTCAACAAAGAAGTCCTGGACGATCGATGAAAAGACGATCGAGAAGTATCTGCGTGCCCCAAAGTTCAAGGTCAAGCAGGAAGAGCTTTCTGATAAGGTTGGTGTTGCCGTAGGACTTGCATGGACGTCACTTGGCGGCGATACTCTGCCCGTTGAGGTTACCTTCATGCCGGGGCCGGAGCGCTTAACACTTACCGGCAAGCTGGGCGAGGTGATGAAGGAGTCTGCTATGGCTTCACTGTCATTCCTGCGCAGTTCGTACGACACCTTCGGCCTAGAGCAGAATTTTGCCAAAGACAAACAGATTCACGTGCACGTTCCAGAGGGAGCCATTCCGAAAGACGGCCCGTCGGCAGGCATAACGATTTCTCTGGCGATTCTATCGGCTGCATCGGGGCGCCCGTTACGCGGAGATGTTGCGATGACGGGCGAAGTAACGCTTCGTGGCAATGTTCTTGCAATCGGCGGTTTAAACGAGAAACTCCTGGCTGCCAAGCGTGCTGGCATGACAACCGTGCTTGTTCCGAAGGATAACAAGCGGGACATCGCAGAACTCCAGCCAGCCGTTACCCAGGGCCTTACGATCGTCTACGTTGGTCATGTCTCGGAGGCTGTCAAGGTAGCCTTTCGCGCACCAGCAGCGGCAAAGAAGTCTGTCAGAAAGACGGCGAGAAAACGCTAACTATTTGGAAATAGTACAGAAGCCCTTATATTTGCGGGCTATAACCGAAGGAGATAAGCGATGGCAAAGAAGGGCGCACGCGTAATCATTACGCTCGAGTGCACTGAAGCGAAGAAGGAAGGAAAGCCAGCTTCGCGCTATACAACAATGAAGAACAAGCAGAACACGACTGAACGTCTTGAGATCAAGAAGTACAATCCGTTCTTGAAGCGTCATACTGTTCACCGCGAAGTACGGTAAACGTTCGCTTCTGCATACGAAAGCAAAAAGCCCCTCTTCAAAGGGGCTTTTTTCATTTACTCTGCCGCGGGAGGGATCATGCAAAGGTTACTTTGAGTGCGGGATTCTGCTCAATTTGCTCACAACGGCACTGGTTAGATCAATGCCTCGAGCATTTGCAAAGTTCATGAGTGAGATTAGTACGTCGGCCGCCTCATCCGCTGTGGCATCATCAGATATACTCTGGCCCCTCCATCGTTTCTTCTCGAGGTTTGCCAGCTCTCCAGCCTCACCGCACAGCTCAAGGGCAAAGAACTCTGGCGGACGTGCAATAAAGAATTCCTGCTGATAGACATCAAAGGCCTTCTGGATATCTCCCAGGCCGTCCTGAATGCGATCAACAAGTTGCTGTCCTGAAACTGATGTCATGTCATTTCCTCTTCTAACTCTTGTTCTGGGCCGCCCCCTTCGCGAATACGATACCCGACACCTCGTATGGAGTGAATCATCTGGCCCTGGCCGGCCTTCTCGATCTTCTGCCGTATTCGTTTGATGTAGACGTCGATGATATTCGATTCGGGATCAAAATTGTGTTTCCAGACGTGCTGCATGATCATCGATCTGGACAGAATCCGGTCCTTGTTCCGCATCAGGTATTCAAGCAGAGCATACTCTTTTGTTGTTAACTCGATTTCGCGCTCGTTGCGATATGCGAAATGGGTAACTAGGTCAAGCGTGAGATCTCCGCACTGAACCTTCGTTGTCTTCTCTGTTGTTGACCTGCGGAGTATAGAGCGAAGTCTTGCAGCCAACTCTTCGAAATGAAACGGCTTTGCTAGGTAATCATCTGCCCCCATGTCCAGCCCCTGAACCCGATCCTCTGTTGAGCTTCGAGCAGTAAGCATCAGCACCGGTACAGCATTGCCGTCATCACGTAGCCGACGCAGCACCGTGTACCCGTCTAATTTGGGAAGCATAACATCAAGGACAATGGCGTCGAAGACATTGTTACGCGCCAACGTAAGCCCTTCTTCCCCATCAAACGCTGTCTCTACGATGTAACGCTCTTCTTCAAGACCACGCTTGATAAAGCTGGCAACTTTGCGCTCATCTTCTATGACAAGTATTCTCATACCATGCAAAATACGATGGGACGTATCTTCGCGGTTATGGCATGGGACAGGATCATCGGACAACACCATTTGCAGCGTATGCTTCAGCAAAGCGTTTGCAGTGGACGCATTCCACAAGCCCTGCTCTTAAGCGGTTCGCGAGGAAGGGGCTCCGTGGCTCTGGCAATGGAGTTTGCGAAGGTAGTGAACTGCAGCTCCCCCATTCGTACGGCTACGACCATCGACGCATGCGGTACATGTCAATCTTGCACGCAGGCGAAAACACTACAGCATCCAAACATCACGATCGTAACTGCGCTTCCGAGTGGGAAAGTGGAAACGGAGTCTGACTTCAAAGACGACGTGCTTGAGGAAATGCGTGAGCAGATTGCTGAGATTGCTAAAGACCCGTACACAACGTTTCGCGTAAGCAATGCCAACATGATCCGAATATGGCAAATACGCGAGCTCAACAGAACGATGGCATTGTCCACGCTTCAGGCCGGCAGACGTGTTGTCGTGATCATCGACGCTGAGAATATGAATGCGGAGGCTGCAAACGGATTTCTAAAAACACTCGAAGAGCCTCATAACGATGTTAGCATCGTACTAACTTCGTCGCAGCCAGAACGGCTTCTGCAGACCATTGTTTCTCGTTGCCAGGAGCTTATCGTGCCGCCTGTCGATGATGAGTCAATCGTAGAAGAACTCCTGCGCCGTGGTGAGTGCTCCGAGCAGGAGGCACGCATTATCGCAGCCTGCAGCGACGGGGATCTTACATCTGCCTTAGAATTCATCCATGAGGACGTACAGGATATTCGCAATGACGTTGTAGCGATGTTTCGTGCTGCACTCCGCGGACGTGATCACCGCATTGGAATATCTGAAGCTGCTGAGTCCGTCGCGGAACATCGCAGCAAGACACGCGCACTAACCTATCTGCGCTTTATGTCTGTCTGGCTGCGGGACACCCATGTGATTGTGAAGACAGGCAGCACTCATGCGCTTACGAATCTGGACATGCAGGATACCCTGGTAAAGTTTGCCGGCGCTTTCGGTTATGCAGATTTTGGGAAGGCGTTATCGGCTATTGATCGGGCTGCCTATGACATCACTCACCATGTTTCGATCAACGTAACGCTGACAACACTTCTGATGGAAATTCGATCGATTTTTGCCACGAGGAAGTAATCTCAAACCTCTGCAGATCTTACAAGTATCGGTAACACGATACACTCTCTAGGCGGCAGTTTTATCAATATGGCGTGATCAGTTCGCCGAACATGAGTGCTAACTGCGGTATCAACAACATGTGAGCGTTGCAACAGCACTACCCGCTCCTGCTTATGGAGGTTGAGACCAACAAAGATTCCTCGACGATCACTTCGGCATTGCCTGATATATGCGAGCACATGAGAGTCATCGCTAGATGCAACCGTCACTGTGTCATCATCTTTAAGTAAAGTAAAGATCTTGTTGTGCAACTCTTCCTGCATGCGCTGCCGAAGTAATCGTCGTGTTACACCGTTGGAATCCCACGGTAAGTGCACGTCGTCAAACAGCGGAAGCCCCTGCTGAACATAGAACTCGATCTGCTCGGGAGTAAAATCAAGCCCCGTGTTTATGGGATAGGTGTCACCTAACTCGAAACCGGATACCATATACGGCAGTGCTCGCGGCAATAAACTAGCGTACCGCCAAATGGCAAATGATTCAGCTTCGGTGTAGGTAGACGTTATTCTTGGTGTGTTATGTGAATCAACCGCAGCAAAAAATGCGATAGGTACATCATTATCAGCTACGCGCTTTGTAAAGCTGCGCAGAGCAGAGATATCGCGACTGGCATGTGGAAGATATCCCATCACTGCGTTAATGCCCTGCTCGGCCAGTACCGAACTGAGCTCGAAGCACTCCTCATAGATCACAACGGCAGGATCTTGCTCACGGGCCTGACGTAGAATCTTTGACTTCAAGGCAAGGGGCAAGGCATGCCCCATATCAATCATAGCTCCGTCGATTCCGAGCGCACGCTGATAATGCGGAATCACGAACGCTAGTTCATTCCATAGGTCAGTCTGGATGCACTCCTCATGCTCAAGTCGCTGATCGAACATTCGGATCGTGTTATACGCGAGGTAGTTTAGATCTGGGTGATTATGCAGGCGCAGATACGTAACATCAGACCATGCCGGCTGCGGGTCATCAGGCGGCCAGTCTGCAAACGCTCCCGGAATTCTCAAGACGTTTCCGTCTGGCGATTCACCTCTGATTCCACCTTGGTCTATCGCAACGCTGCTCGGAGGTGCATGAAAGAGCTGCTGATACTCAAGATCCGGCTCGGGCAGGTTAGACCTTCCACCACCGCTCACGTTCTTATGGATCTCCTGCAGAACCTCCGCAGAAAATGCTGGCGCGGCAAATGTGAATTGACGCTCCTGCCGATCATTGATCCAGTAGAACCACTCTGGGTTTCGCACCGCTAAGTCGGAGTCTCGGCTCGCTGTTCGCAAAACAACTTCGAGAACTACGCGAATTCCCGCCAGATGTAGGGCCTCCACCATGGCTATGGCCTGTTCCTGAGTAGACATGGATAGTCCGGGTTCTGCAAGGTCGTCGTCGAGTAGGAATGGATTTTTTACTGCATAGGGAGATCCCAATGCACCTTTTCGTCCTACGACACCTCGAGCAAACATCGGCAGCAGAACAACCTGGGTAACTCCCATCGACTGCAGATATGGAACTATCGAAATGAACTTGAGAAACGTCCCCGTGGACTTCCATGCGTTGTTCTCTGACGACGATGCACTGGCTTTGTAATGCTGGAATGCAGTAACGTGACGGATCATGGCGTTAAAGATCAACTCACGCGAAGGGCGTGGCCTGCTATGCTCTATGCTGTCGATCCTATCAACGAAATACGTAGCACCTGAAGGGAATGCTACCTCCCCGTCGGCATCAACCCATGCACCTGGCACCCAAAAGGTGTCATGGTCTGCATGTGATACAACAGACAGCTGCCGCCGAAGCTCGTCAAGATGAGGTGTATGCATCGTTGGCCTGGGTGTCAAAGTACTGCCGCACACGTTCGGCTACCGCACTGCCCACAACATCACGTATGGCCTCGGTAGAGGCTTGACGCACTGCCTCGACAGAACCAAATGTGCGCAGCAGTTTTTCAGCTGATACTTTACCAACGCCTGCAATGTCTTCCAGTTCAGTTTGCAGGGTGCGTTTATCACGAAGCTTGCGATGATAACGAACCGCAAACCGGTGAGCTTCATCACGAGCCTGCTGAAGCAACCGCAAGCTAGAACTTGTCTTTGCGATGAACAACGGAAGCGAAGACCCGGTGGTAAAGATCTCCTCGAGGCGTTTTGCCATGCCGATCACAACGAACTTTCCTCGCAGACCAAGAGCATCGAGGACCTCCATTGCGTGCGACAGCTGCCCCTTGCCACCGTCGATGATGAGAAGATCAGGATAGATGCACTCAGTTTGTTCGTCTTTTGGTGTAAAGCGTCTGGTAAGAACCTCTTTCATCGCCTCGAAGTCATCATTACCAGCAAGGGTCTTGAGCTTGTAGTGTCGGTACTCAGACTTACGGGGCTTTCCATCTATAAACGTGACGATCGACGAGACGTAATCCGTCCCCTGCATGTGAGAGTTGTCAACACACTCAATTCGCCGAGGCAGAGCTTCCATGCGGAGGTCTTTCTGTAGCGTCAGCACTGCACGGGAAACACTTTGATCCTTCTCGGCCTGCTGTGAAAGATACTCACGCAGTTGCACGTCTGCATTTTGTTCGGCCAGTGCAACGAGCTTGCGCTTATCACCGATCCTCGGCACGATGAGTGCAACGTTCTTCCCTGCACGCTCACGCAGAAACTGCGCTAGACTGCCATCATCCTCTACGTCGGCATAAAGCAACACTTCGTCCGGAAACGTCTCGGCCTCTACATACCACTGCTCAATGGTACGAACGAGAACATCCGCATCATTCTCATCCGCAATATTAGGAATGATAAAATGTCGTTTACCAATGAGTTTACCATCCCGAATCATCAGTACGATGCTGCATCCGATACTCTCAGAGCGCACAAATGCAAACACATCCTGATCAGCTTCGCTACTTGCCAGCACCTTCTGCTTGGCTGTGTATTCTCGAAGCTTTTCGAGCCGCTGCCGAACAACCACGGCATCCTCGAACCTCATCTCATCGGACAGCTGAAACATTCGTTCCTCGAGCTGACGTTCTAGGTCCTTAGTCTTTCCCTGCAGTACCTGCTGAACTTGTCTGATGTGTTGATTGTATTCTTCTCCAGTAGAATACCCCTGACATGGCCCGTCGCACTTCTTGATATGATAATCAAGGCAGACCTTCCACTTGCCGTCACGCACGCCCTGCTCAGAAAGGGGCAGGTCACACGACCGAAGAGGAAAAATGCTGCGGATAGACTTCAAGAGATAGAAGAGATACGTGCCATCCGTGTACGGACCATAGTACTTACTACCGTCCTTTATGATCGTTCGTGTTTTAAATACCCGAGGATACGCTTCCTTCGTGATCCGTATGAACGGATACGACTTATCATCTTTCAGAAGGATGTTGTACTTCGGACGATGCTGCTTGATGAGCGTATTCTCTAGGATAAAGGCCTCTACCTCGGTATCAGTGACGATGATATCGAGATCTGTGATCTGCCGCACGAGCACAGCCGTTTTGGCATCAACTGGCCGTCCTTCCTGAAAGTAGGATCTAACCCTGTTCCGGAGATTCTTGGCCTTTCCAACGTAAATGATGGTACCTTTCCCATCCTTGTGAAGGTATACACCCGGCCGCGCAGGCAGATGATCAAGTTTCTGCTGCAGAGATTCAGAGAGAGTTGCTGAAGTATTCTTCACGAAACAAATCTACGGTCTTTGCCCGGAGCAAACACCCCCGTGCTATATTGTACGGGTCTATTCATCTGCAGGAGAACACCAATGGCGAAGCAGCAACACGCTCTTGGATCTATCGAAGAAATCGCCAAGGAACTCAAGGACGCGGCTTGGTTTATCGGCCAGCGCGTGATTAACCGCGAAGAGGTAATTGAGCAGGCGATCTGCGCTTTGTTAACTGCCGAACACCTGCTGCTGCAGAGTCGGACGGGTGTTGGCAAGTCTCTCCTGGCCGAGCAGATCTTTAACATGTTCGAGGGCGCACGGCTCTTTCGGGTGCAGGCATCCAAAGAACAGCAGCCCGACACGTATTTCGGCGGTCTGGATCTGGAGCAGTTAAAGACCGGACGGATCATTCACAATACAAGCGGCTCGCTCGTTGAGAGCGAGTTCGGATTCATCGACGAGATCTTTGATGCAAACGATTTTACTCTTAGAGCGCTGCTGTCGTTGCTGAACGAACGCAGGCTCATGAGAGGTGTGCAGGATGTTCATTCGCCCCTTCACACGGTTATTGCAGCAACCAACTATCTCCGTGTGAGCGAGGTTACCGAAGCATTGTTAGACCGCTTTTTGTTCAAGGCAGTCATTCTTCCTGACAAAGACCCATTCGTTCAGTACCAGATTTCACAGCGCTACCTGCAGCATGGCGGCAAGCCCATTACGCCGCCAAAGAAGATATCGTTTGAACGACTGCAGCATATGCATCGAATGATCTCTGGACGAAGCGAGGAATACTCAATCGAAATCTCTAACGAAGTTCTCTATTTCACAAACATCGTCATCCGTCACTTTGAGTTTCTCCGAAACCGCCAGCTGCATGAGCACGTAAAATCTCACGACAGCTCGGATTTCTACATCTCGCCACGGACACAGGCAAAGTCCCTTGATCTACTCAGAGCACTAGCACTGCTAAAGGGACGCAGCCATGTTGTTCATGATGATGTGAGCAGGCTCTACTTTGTCTTCGCAACTGTTGGACTGCCAGAAGAAATAGCAACGTTTAAAAAGTCGTACTCGACCGTGCTGAATTCCCTCACAGCAGCAAGGGGCTTTGATCAGATCACGATGCTGCTGGACTTCACAAATCTGCTTCGCGATCTAAAGGAAGATCCATCCTTGATGCTGCGCCCATTGTCACAGTTTGCTGATACTGCCGTGCGCAGAACATTCTACGAATGGGTAATGGAAAAGTTTGGCAGCGAGCAGCCTCAAGACCAGAACAAAAAGATCCTGGAGCAGTTTCTTACAGACTTCATACCGGTCTGTGACGAAGTGCGCGAGCTAAAACACAGCGTTGAAAAGACACTGCAATCAACACTCATTAGCGTTGAACGTGAACTCAATCGAATGGGACAGTAGATGAGTTTGCGAACGGACATCGAAACATCTTCTTTCCTCTCGCAGATCGAGGAGTTTGGTTTTTTTGATACCGTAGAGCATCATTTACCCGAAGCATTTACGCTTATATATGAGATCGCCAGAATCCTTGAGGACAAGTCGCATCTTATCTCGTCGTCTCTTGCGCCAATTCTTGAGCTCCATGATCCGCTTGCAGATCGCGACAGCGTAGACACGATCGTTGTACCACATGTTCCCGATGCAAAAGAGTATGAAGCAGATCTCATAACTAGCGTTACAGAGGTTCGGTACATCTATCCGTATCAGCATCTGCTTCCCGAGCAGGTGTTCTTACGAAAGCTGGCAGAGAGATCGCTCTGGATGCCACGTGCAAAGACCCCAAGGAACTATCGTTACCAGTCCGATAGCGACCGGTTTGCGCCCGATGATCGGAAACAGAAAGTTTACATTCTGTTCGACACATCGAATTCGATGCAGCATCATTTTCGAATTCATCTTGCAAAGGCAATTGCGTATCTGTTTCTGCGAAGGAATCAACGCGAACTCGGAACCGTGTTCTTTCGAACTTTTGATCTGCAGGTCGGCGAGCTGCAGACCGCAAGAGACTTGCCGAGTTTTGAACGCCTAATCAGCGAGATGATGCATTTAAATGCTGCGGGCAATGGCACGTCTCTTCAAAAGGCACTTCAGACAGCTATCGATGATATATCGCATGAGAGCCAGCTAAGCCATGCGCAGATTCTTGTGATCACGGACGGCGTTGCACACATTGATTTAGATTCTCTTCAGGAGCAGCTCGGCAATCAGATCACTGTCAACACGGTCAAGATCGGCTCTTCACGAATACAACTCGACAACGTGATTATTGAGGGAATACTTTCGTCGTCGCAAAGTCCTGCTGCTCTGCACATTCGAGAACTTCTTCAAAAAAAGAAAGACATCGAGGCTCAACTTCGAGGCGTGTCAGGACAACACCGTGCGGCAGCGTTGAAGGCCAATCTCGAGTCTGTGACAGGCCTGATCAGGATTCAAACAGAGAAGTTTTCCGGTCAGCTTGAAGAAAAGTATGGCCTTGAAATTGAGAAGCTCAGTACTGTGTACGTGCAAGTTGACGACATCTCGCCGTTTGAGCTGTTTTCTCTACCGGAATCAAAAGTGATTGAGTTCGAGGAGCTGGCTGCCTCGCTGCTCAAGGCACTGCAGACAGAGCGTCAGGTTGACGATATTCAACGTGCTGCAGTTCTGTACGACCATCTCAAGCTGCTAATGAAGTACAACAAGATCGATGCACCCCGCTTTGAACAAGCGGCCAACGAACTTGAACGGATGCTCGACCATATCTTGAACAAGCCCAGCACATCTTCGGACGAGGTACCAATCAGTGAACTCGAGCGAGCGCAGCTTCGCAATAAGCTCGACTCTGGTTCTATAAAGTCTTCCGTCTCGATTGCAATGATGGTGCGCCTAGCCTGGCTAAAGGTAGTTCAATGGTGGAGAACCCGCCGACAGCTCCGTGCATTTACCATGCTGCGGGGGCGCAAGATCAAGCTTCGTAAATACCGTTAGAAGGAGGAACGACGGCCAATCGAGTGATACTCGAAGCCGAGTTCGGCCATAGCATCTACGTCGTAGATGTTTCTTCCGTCATAGATCAGAGGCTGCTTCAGCAGCGAAGAAATCCGTGCGAAGTCTGGCTCCTTAAACTCATTCCATTCCGTTGCAATGATCAGCGCGTCTGCCTGATCTAAGGCCGCGTATGATGACACGGCATACGTAACAGTGTTGCCTAATACCGCTGCTGCCGTCTCCTGTGCTTCCGGATCAAATGCCGTAACTGTGGCTCCTGCTTCGAGTAGAGCTTTAATGATCACAAAGGAAGGGGCTTCTCGCACGTCATCGGTATTCGGCTTAAATGCTAAGCCCCATACCGCAAAGTGCCGTCCGTTGAGCTGCCCGTCAAACCGGTCGATAACCCTGTTGACGAATCGTCGCACCTGATGATCGTTGACGGCCTTAGTTGCCTGTATGATCTCAAGTGGAGCGCCTACTTCATTCGCTGCATGAATAATGGCCTTTACGTCCTTAGGAAAACAACTGCCGCCGTAACCGATTCCGGCATACAGAAATCTGCTGCCGATGCGTGGGTCACTACCTATTCCAACGCGCACGTTTTCAATATCTGCACCAACGATCTCACAGTATTCCGACAAGTCATTCATGAACGAGATCTTCATGGCCAGATAGGCATTGGCGGCATACTTCGCGATCTCAGAACTCTTCTCATCAAACACCAGCAGCTGTGCTCCGCGTCCAATAAATGCAGAATAAATGGACTTCATCACCGAGACTGCATGCGCACTGCGCGTACCCACAATGATGCGGTCTGGATTCATGAAATCCTGCACGGCAAACCCTTCACGAAGGAACTCAGGGTTGCTCACAACATCGACGTGATGCTCTGGTGCCTTTGCAGCAAAGATTGCAGCAACTTTTGCTGCTGTTCCAACGGGAACTGTACTCTTGTTGACAACAGTGCGTGGTTCTGTGATGTTAAGCTCTACCAATAGCTCTGCAACACGTTCAGCAGCACTCATAACCATCGCCAGATCCGCCTGACCATCCTTGCCCGGAGGTGTAGGTAGGCAGAACATCAGGATGTCGCATGAGCGAACAGCCTCGGCAAGATCTAATGAGAACTCGATGCGCTGCTCACGAATGGCTCTTGCTAGAACAATATCGAGACCAGGTTCATAAATCGGCACCTCACCTTGACGAAGGCGGTCGATCTTCTTGGGATCTACATCGATACATAGTACCTCATTGCCCACATCAGCAAGGCAGGCACCTGTGACTAGTCCTACATACCCAGTGCCGATTACTGCTATTCTCTGTGCCATCGCGGTTAACTCGCCGTTCGTTAAGAGACTACCCTAGATACCAACCTTGATCCATAAGACGCGTATTGCTATCACAAGGATCAGCAATATCGTGATCATGAGAGCAACTTTTACAAGCTTTTTCACGAGCGAATAGACGATCGAAAGTAGCAGTAATACAAGAATGTACTTTCCAGCCGTTGGAAGGCTGGTAATCATGTCAACCATTGAATCGATCATTGATATGTAACCCGAAAGGTGATCACGCCTTCCATAACGGTACTCGTCGCAAGTTTATTAAACCGCCAGCGGCGCAGTGCCGCAATCGCAGCCTGTTCAACAGCTTTGTTGCCTGACTTTGTCTTTACTTCTGCATAAACTACTGTTCCATCTGGTGCAACGCGGAACAGCAACGTGATCTTTGTGTTAAGATGCCCAGGCGGAAAGTTCGGAATCACCTTGTTCTCAACGGTTCGATTTCCACCGCCGCCCCAATCGATGTCACCAAATCCATCTCCCTTGCCCCTTCCCATACCAAGCGATCCTAAGCCAGAACCATCATTGCTTCCGAAACTTGAACCAATTGAGTTGTCTGCGGACGCATCTGCAGATGTTGATCCGCCTGTACCCGCTTGTGCAACAGGCACAACTCGACCTGCCTGCGTGATGTCTTTTGACGGTGTGGTTGACCGTCCCGACGATTTCTGGGCATCAGCTAGCGGATTCGTTGCGTCAGTTCCCTTTTGAGCGGCACCTTCGGCCGTCAAGTTGCCTTTCCTTGCTCCAGTACCATCTCCCGAGCCAAGCCGGAGGAGCACGATCGGAGGTGGACGCCGCACAATGATCTCCCTACTTGAGCGCAAATCGGTACATGTGCTCAGGGCGAGTATCACCGATACAATAAGGAGCGCGCCGATAAACCCGCGCAGGGTATTCGGATTCCAAACAAATTGAATGTTAAAGGTTGGCTGGTCTTGATATCGCGTCATCGTGCCCGATTGACCCACGCGTTACGAAAGCCCATAGACTGGGCAATTTGCTCTGCCTCCTGCCGAGATGCAAAACGTCCAAAGCGAACTCGATACCAAAGCTGACCCTGACGCTCGATCATCTCGATGCGAGAGTCTTCCACATTCTTTCTCCGGAGACGATCGTTCCACTCATCGGCATCATCAGGATTCGTCGATGCATACACTTGAACACACCATTCCTGTGCAGTGGCTGATGATGATCGTGTGGTTGGCTGTGGTGCAGGGGGCTCGGCCTTCTCAGCCTTCTCAGTCTTTGCAACCGGAGCGGCCACTGCGGGTTCAGGTGCGGATTCACGCTCGGCAGGTTGTTTGCTGGCTACGGTCTGTCGTGGTTCAACCGGCGTTTGCTCTTCCGGTGCCACGTTCTCAACAGCTGCACCGGTAGGCGCAGATACTTCTGTGGGCTTTGGAGCACTGCTGATAGGTGCGGGGGGCTTATCTGGTTGAGGCTCGCGAACCACCCATGTAATGATCAATCCTACTGCCGTGAAAAAGAACAGCAGAAGAAGAGCAACCGCCCGTTTTGGAGAGCTGGAGTTACTCGGCCTCGGCATTGGCGGAGGAGGCACTGGGGGCTGATAACTCGACACAGGCTCTGCAACTTTTGCCTGACGCGGCAAAAATCCATCATCCATCGTGTCGAATGAATCGTCAGACCAGTTAGGATCGGTTGTAGACATACCTTAAAACCTCCAGGAAACACCACCAGACACAAAAATACCGCGCTGACGGTACCCGTTCCATAAGATAATCGTGCTGTTGATCAAATTATCTGCACTGCACACCACATCGAGTGTGCTGCTTGCAGCGTATGACGCCTGAACTCGAATATTGAGAAATGCATCCAGCTGACTTGTGTTCTCAAGGTCCACGAAGCGCTTACCAACGTACTGCATCGCAACATTCGCTTGAATGTCCTGTGTAATCTGACGGTTGTACGACACATCTATACGTAGGGGCTCATAGTACGGCACCGTAGCTTCTGATTCCGTGATAGCAGACTGCACTGTTGCAACAGCTAACACTCTGTCGGCAGCACTCGGCATTACATGCATCTCGAAACTCCCTTGCAGAATGGTTGCATCGAGGTAGCTAATCACAAACTGGTTACGTGCCGCGTCCGTCCACATCGGCAGGCGCGCAGTTCTTCGCGCGTTAATCTTTCCGAGGAGCTGCAACGATTGTGAAGGATGATACTTGATCATCGCCATAATCTGTACCACGTCATAGGGAAGATCTATGAGAACATCCCTTGAGACGTATGGATTCTGAAGAACAATTTCCGAGAATCGTGCTGGTGATAACCCGCTGCGTATCTGTAACCCGTACGAGAACAGCGAGCTGTTTTCGATATCGAGCGATGCACTGGCGAGCAGTCCAGCGCGAGATTCACCATTGGTATTTGTGGCATACTGTGCGCCCAATGAAAGATGAACCTTCACTGCACTGTCCCCTAACGTCTTTGCAACGGCCGCTTCGACAAATGGATACGAATCATCATTTCGTGATTGAAGATCAAGGTGCACCGTCCCTCGGTACCCGCGTCCGAACACTCCAGAAAGACCACCGTGTATACGCTGATCTGCTGTTGTTGAGTCACCCGTGTCCGTGATGCTGTGCATATTCCAATGCACATCAGCAGTCAGCGGGACATCACCAACTGAGGCCTCTGTTGCAAGAGCGGCATTGAAGCGCGTTGTGCGCCTCAACGGCGCCTGTGGATCAGCGAACAACGTATACTCGTTGTGCCGCATAAGAAGATCGGTCTCGGTAAGCCCCTTACCGAAGAGGTAAAACTTCTCCGGCGCTACATAACTGCTCGATAGCGCAAGGCCCGCGTTAAGCAGTGATGCATTAGGCACCCAGTCCTGCGAATATCCTGCATCAAGGGCAGCATCGATGCGGTAATCACCGACAACAAACTCTGACCCAGCCGCGAGTTCGGGACTAACGTATGACCCATACATTACATCAAGGTAGCCTGCGCTATTTGAACGCACACGTTTGAACTCAGGCAAGGGGCGGTTAGGCACCATTGGTGATGGAAACTTCTCATTAGGATTGAGCGAATCCAGATCACGCGTCGTAAGCTTAAAGGGCTTTTGCGGAGTCTGCTTTGAACCTCCAGCAATATCAACCACGGCCTTGCCGGTAACAAGAAAATCAGGGAGCTCAAGCGGTGCATTTGGAGCACCCGTCTGTGGTTGCTGAACCTGAGCGTTAGCACCTGTAACGATGAAGGCAACAATGAATGCGAGAGGTGCCAGCAGTCTGTATATCATCGCCGTCCTCCCTTTAGCCGCTTCACACGTGCCAATGCTGTTTTACCATAGTCATCGTCTGGACGCAGCTCTGCTACAGTTGTGTAGGCATCGATTGCCTCCTTTTTCTGCTGAAGCTGTTCGTAGCATTCACCTAGGGCAAGCATGCTTAGTGTGTACCAGTCCTCGACACCGGCGAACTCTTCACGCACCCGGGCAAACCACTCCGAGGCACGACCGTAGTCGCGTTCTCTGAAATATGTTGTCCCGAGATCATACAACACATTAGCAACAACGCTCGGTTGATCGACTCGCTGCGCTAGCAGTTGCAGATGAAAGCGTGCACTGTCGATTCGGCCAACCTTTCTGTAGAGCTGCGCAAGTTTGTACCGTGCCTGAGCCCCATTAACAGAGGTTGAATATCTGTCTGCAGTTATGCGATACATGTCAATAGCTGCCGAGCTATCGCCCCGCATGCGAGCATGCTCAGCGATCTCATAACCAGCAGTTGATGCAGTAGCCGTATCACTTGCCGGGTTTTCCCAGAGGATGCGATAGATACTGTCTGCGGCAGAAAGATTGGCATTTGTGGAATAGTAATAGGCCAGGTCGAGTCTGTACGTTTGAATGAATAGACTTGTAGGATGCTGCCGCTCAAGTTCTTTGAATGTCTGCAGAGCCTGCGCGTTATCATTCATGCCGAGATACGTTTTCCCAAGCTGATAGAGTGCTTCATCTTTTCGCTGAGCTGCCGGATACTTTTTGAGGTACGACGTAAGTTCTGAGGCAGCCGTTGAGTAGTTCTTCCCAGAATAAAAGATCTGCGCCTTACTCCATGAAAAGTCTTCTGCGGCTACTGACTCCGGATTGAGTCCTATGAGTGTGTCCAGCACGGCAAGCGCTTCGTCTGTGCGACCTTGCCCTACCAGCACTTCCTGCAGACTCTTGGCAGATTCCATTGCAAGCGGATGGCTGGGATACTGCACCATAACGCGCCTGTATGTGGCGATCGATGCATCATACCTACCCATGTTGAAATGCGCATCACCGATCGTATATAGGGCTTTCACTGCGTGATCCCCATCGGGATAGGCCTGCAGAAGTCGTTCGAACTCACGGATTGCCTCAGCATCCTGTTGTTGCTGGAAAGCGATCCAACCAACCAGATACAGCGCATCGTCTGCAAGCCGAGAGCTTGGATACTTTTGGACAAATGCACGCATTAGCCGAACCGACCGATCAAGATCACCGTCGCGATACGCCGCATTCCCGGCCTGGAACCCAGCGTATTGGGCTTCTTCGCTAGAACCACCACGCTGGAAGGCCTGTTCATACTGCGTCGCTGCCGCCTTGAACTGGTGTCCGATGTACAATCCATCTGCTCGGCGCACCATTGCCTCTATCGTGTATCTTGACTGCGGGAATGTTGATATCAACTCCTCAAATGCCTTCGAGGATTTTGTGAAGTCGCGCCGACGGAAATACGTCCATGCAAGCCCGTACATTGCCTCTTCTCTGCGAGGACTTGCTGTGTACCTGCGGACGATTTCTTCGTAAAACTCCTGTGCATTCTTCAGCAGGTTTTCTCGATACATACATTCTGCGAGCCAGAATGTTGCTTCGTCGCGACGATGATCCTTAGGATGATTACCGAGAAAATCAGTCAAAGCGGCTATTGCCAGCGCAATCTGATTTGTCTGAGCAAGTCCAATGCCCTTCTGCAGCCTAGCTGATGCAAGCAACTCGAGCTTCTGCGGCACAGCATCCTGGTCTGACTGCTCAGCAAGCGCAACGGCTCTTTGGAACACTGATGAGGCCTTTGCCCATTGTTGTCTCTGCAGTAGGCAATTTCCGAGCATCACCTGTGCACGTATAATCACCGTTGCATCTGAGGCTTCTCGTTCGGCCTTCTCAAAGCTTTTTGCTGCACGCTCGAACTCTTGACGTTCATATTGTGCTTGTCCCACTTCGATCAGTGCATGGGGCTTGTAGGGATACCCAGACTCAATAGACAGCGAAGTAAAGAGCTGTTCAGATTCTGCGGATCGTCCAAGTCTCTGCAGGCACACTGCCCGGTACAGTAGTGCCTGATTACGGATCTCAGTGTTTTCGGCTTCTTGCGATGAAATGATCTTGTCATACTGTATCAGCGCAGAATCGGGCTGTTGCAGGTTCACATAACTGTACCCTGCCGATAGTCGAACGAGTCCCTCGTTAGAAAGTGTCTGTTTCCGGCTTAACGCGCGAGAAGCACTGTCAACAGCCTGCCTATACAACTGCTGCTGAGCAAGAGCCTGTAGTCGGATCACTGTGACGTACTCCGCCAGCAATGCACACCGTGCACTGTCGCGAGTCTGCATGAAATGGAGAAGATCGAGGTCAATCCCCTGTAACTCATCTAGTGCTCTCACCGGACTTCGTTTGCGCGTGAAAATCACTGCGCGCCGAATCTGAGATTCAGCGGCAAACTCCGTTCTTGGAAAAACGGACAACACCTCTTTGTATGCTGGGAATGCAAGGCTGTCATTGCCATTGATCTCATGCATCTGCGCAATTGCAAAAAGTGCTTGTGCCGCCAACTGATCACGTGTCGACAATGAAGCGCACTGCGTCCACTCGCGCTGTGCATCTTCATACTGTCCCAGTTTCGCATAGCATGCGCCTAACCAGTAGTGCGACTGCAGTGCCAGCGTACGGTAGTTCGTATCTGTTCGCGAAGCAAGATCCCTGGATACAATTCGCACGGCCGTTCGCAAGTGTCCCACTGCAGCCGTCAGGTTGGAGGATTCGATACTCTGGAATCCTGCCTCCAATGCACTTGAGACAGCGTAGGGGGAATTGCTATGCTCTGTAAACACCCGCGAGTACTGTCCAACAGCTCTATCCGACATACCGCGGTCTCCGAAGATCCGCCCCCTATCAAGAACAGACTGCTCAAAAGCGACTGACTGAAGATATGTAGGCTGCATTGCACGCAATACTGCTCGAGAGCGCAGGAGATCGCCCTTGCAGATGACATCATGAGATGCCGACAGGCGCAGAAGCGGCGGATCGGGCAACGGCTGCCCGAGCACTGAAACCATAGCGCCGAGAACGCAATGAACTGCTATTGCGAGAAGTATTCGATCCAACGGTATATCATCCTCCTGACTGCAAGGCAAATCTACGAACTGTCACCCCCGGTATGGATAGAGGTCCGTAGATTTGCGAATCAATGTTCAACGACGGAAAGGGGCAGATCTCCGTGTATCATGTGCTCTTGTACTACCAGTTTGTAGCGATCGACGATCCGGAAACATTCGCTGATCAACATCGCCAACTCTGCAACGACCTTGGTTTGAAGGGGCGGATTCTCGTAGCACCGGAGGGTCTCAATGGAACCGTATCGGGTACCGTTGAAGCATGCAGCGCCTACAGAGAAGCCGTTACCAAAGATCCTCGATTTGCAACGATGGTCTTTAAGGTCGACGAGGTTACGGGGCATGCGTTTCAGAAGATGTTTGTCCGGGTAAAGAAGGAACTGGTAACGTTCCGTGCAGACCTACCTTCAAATCCCCTTGATGTCTCAGGTCATCGGCTTAATCCTGTTGAATGGAAAGAAAAGATTGAATCAGGCGACGTCATTATCATTGATGGACGAACGGACTATGAGTTTGACATCGGGCACTTTCGCGGTGCAATTCGTCCGGATTGCGAGTCATTCCGTGAATTCCCCGAATGGATACGTGCAAACTTTGGCGACAAAAAAGACAAGACAGTCCTTACTTACTGTACAGGGGGTATTCGCTGTGAGAAGCTGACGGCATTTATGATCCATGATGGATTTACCAATGTTTATCAGCTCGACGGTGGAATCGTCTCCTATGGCAAGGACAAGGAAACTCAGGGGGCCCTCTGGGATGGATTGTGCTATGTTTTTGATGAGCGTGTCACTGTACCTATCAATCACACTGACGACAGGCGCATCATCGGTACATGTCACCACTGCGGCCAGCCAACGGAACGCTATGTAAACTGCAGGAACTACTGCTGCCATTCGCAGCATCTTTCATGCGAGCCATGCGAAACGCTTTTTAACAGTGCGTGCAGCATGGAATGCATGGTTGCTCCCGAGAGACCCGTCTACGCCTGAGACAAACTCTCTCTTTAAGCCCTATAAAAGAAAAGCCCGATACTTTTTCAAGTATCGGGCTTTGTTGTTCGTGCATGTGTTACTTGCGGATCACCATCGGAGCAGAGATGCGAAGATCTCCGCTACTGATCACCACAGTGTATGTACCATTCGCCAACGCAGAGACCGGAAGCGACACCGTTTGAGTGCCAGCTGAGAACACAACGCTGTTCAATACCTCCACTGTTTGACCGAGGCCGTTCACAATTTCCACTGTTGCTGTAGCGGCTTCAGGCATATCGATGCTGAGCATAGCTTCTGTTGATGCAGGCTGCGGCAAAATGCTAGCAACACCCGACATACCCTCACCACCAACTTCTACTTCTACGGCAGATGTTGAACCACGGGAACCATCACGATCGATCGTCGTAAGACGATAGAGGTAGCGTCCTGCAGGCACGTTTCCATCGCGGAAGATATAGTCACGGCTTGTCTGCGTTGTTCCAGCTGCTGCCAATGATCCAACAGTTGCAAATGCACCGTCGGAGCCTGCGAGAACATCGCTGCGTTCAATTTCAAAGCGATCTGTTGCCTTTTCAGTGGCTGTTGTCCAGCTTACGTCTACATTGCGTCCGCGGGCCTTTGCATCGAACGACGACAACTGAACCGGTACGGCGATGCCGCCGTTTGTTTCAAAGAAGTCAACGATTCCGCGAACAATCCGCTCGGTACCCGTACGGATACCTGTAGACTGCCAGTGACGCCAATCAACACCGAGGTATACGGAATTGAAGTTCAACGAAGCCGTGGCAGTACCCATCACTGAGTCTGCTGCAACTGTACGATCACCAAGAGGATACACGTACGCACGCTGTACAACGCCCGACGTTGTTAGATCGCTGTATGTGCGCACGAGAGCAGGCTGCGGCTCTGGGTCGTTGGCAACGCCTGTACGCACTACACTCTCAACGGATCCACGCGCAAGAGCTTCACCACGCACGCGTCTTCCGCTGTACGGAGTTTGCGTTGGTGTGTTTGGTGTTGCTGACGTTACGCGGAGCATGCTTTGAATGAAGCTTTGATCGTTAATAACGTTCAATCCAACGTGCTGACGCGGATAGTTCTGCCCTGCAAGAGCGAGGTTTTTCTTATCGTTTGCTTTACCAGCACCGACAAAGAACCGCAGATCACGACGTTCGAAACGTGACAAGGCATCATCACTCGAAGACCACCATACCGTCTTGTACATCGTGTAATCGATGGCGCGCTCTTCAAATCCATCACGATCAAGAACATCAAAGCTGATATTGTCACCGATAGGATCAACGATGTAGCCTACACGTTCAATGGTTGTTCGGAGACTGTCGCCATTCAAACGTGACGCGATCTGATTCGAAGTTGAAGCTGGATCTGTAACGTTTACTGATCCGCCACGCAACGAAACGATCATGCGCTTGTTCGAGCGCAGCATGAAGAAGCGAACAACCTTTGACGTCACGTTATTGCTTGCATTTTCATCAGAAGAAACCGACACTTCGATCACGTAGCGCGGTGTTAGGTTGTTAACCATAGCCGACTTTGAAGCTGGCACAGTGTATCCCAAACCTGCGAGCTGCTGGTATGACTGCGGCTCCCAGTTGATATTAAAGGCTACGCTGGCTTCCTGGCCATTGTTCACGTTTGCACTCACAACGCGATCGAGAACCGGCGCACTACTCCAAACTGGCGTAGCAAGCATGGCATTATTCGATGCTGGTGTTTCGATGAAGATTCGGCAACGAATCGGTGAGTTGGTCTGTGGAAGTCCGCCGTTGTTGCGAATAAGTCCAGTAACCGCTACCGGTGCCTGAGTCATGATATACTCGGCATCGGAATTACCACCAGTTGTTGCACGGTATACTGTAGGCTTGAGCACAGTAACTGCCTCAAGATCCTTTACGTACTGACGACCATCAAACTCGTCTGCACCAAGATCGTATGGCTGCCCCGCAGCACCACGAGCATTACCATCAATGTCGTTGGTGATAGCTGCGATGCGCTCGCCACGGTTGCTTAGAAGCGAGCCAATTGGAGTTGGGTTTGTCTTAATACGAAGCTGTTGGTTTGGTGCTACACCGTTAAACACAAAGTCATTCGCGAAAGAACCAGTTACCGAATTGTTGTCGCGCTTGGTCCATGAACGCCATTGTGAAATCGTCCGGAATTCATCATCAGAACCGGCACTGATGAGATCCGAGTTGTTATTGATCTCAATGAAACGTACCACTGA
Source organism: Patescibacteria group bacterium (assembly GCA_044238605.1). Classification (GTDB taxonomy): domain Bacteria; phylum Bacteroidota; class Ignavibacteria; order Kapaibacteriales; family Kapaibacteriaceae; genus UBA10438. The sequence continues at coordinate 85,390 of JBIICY010000002.1, read as the reverse complement.
TGCAGTACCTACGTCAAATGCATTGCGATCACTAACGAGCGCCATCGGATCATTACCGTCAGTCATCTGGATGCCTTGGTACAACATTGCCGCGTGCATGATAGCGCCCGAGTTTGCTGCCCCCTGCATGATGATCGCGTTGTTCTTCACAACCGCACCATTGGCATGTTGCACCCCGAGACCCACAACTGCACCAGAACCAACAATGTTGTCGTTCTGCATCATGATCGTGTTGTTAACGATCATATCCTTGCGTGTGAAGTAGTTGTTGTTGTTCTCTGAAGGAGAAATCAGCCTCTGAACCCCTGTTGCAGTTGTGCTGCGCTGGGTGTAGAGATGGATACCTGCCATGTTGGCACCGGCAACCGAACGCTTGACTCCCCAGATAACGTTGTTGGCTACCATGGTAGCTTCATTAAGCTTCGGGAAATACTCTGTTCCACCAACACCAAGTGCAGGATAAGCATTACGCACCTGTTCAACAACAATACCGCGTGCCCATACATCACCGGATACCGCTGAGATCTCGTTGCGATCAATACGGCTATTGATGTTATGGTAACGGCTTACGCCCCCTGCTACGATACCGGCTGCTTCTACGTTCGTTCCGCCCGTTGCCTGCGTACCTACGTTGTAGATACGATTTCCTGATACCTGCGCGTTATCCTCATATCCAAGGAAGATACCAGCTGCACGAACGTTGAAGATCGTATTACCGCTGATTTGAGTGCCTGTTGAATAGTACGGACGGAATTCATTCACACCACCCTTGATCAGCGCTCCGATACCAATCGAGACCACACCATAACCAAAACCTGAGATTTCGTTGTTCTGGTAAACGTTGTTCGATCCTGGGATTGTATCAAGCCTGTCGGCATTGTTGCCATCACGTCCAAGCGGCACTTTCTGACGACTTACGATACCAGCAGAGTACGTTACGTTACCTGTACGCAAGTCTGCATCAAACTTGAATTGGTTGAATGCATAATTGATCGACGGCAGCGTTGTAGAATAGCTTGCAGGAGAACCCGGTGAGTTCCGAATAACGAGGTTCTTCACGTGAATGTCACGGGAACCGTCGCCAAGATAGAACGGCGCGCGGAAGCTCGATGTGGTCTGGAGCTCGATGTTCATCGACCGTTGCGAGCCACCATCGAAACGAATGTTACCATCTGAGTTTGCAAGTGTAGGATCCTTCTGGAACTCGAACTGCACCGCGTTCGGGTTTGACGCCAGAATGGTCTGTCCGAGCAATACCCCTACGCCATTACCGCTGTTAAGGGTAATGGTGATGCTTCCCTTTGATACCGAACGCTCAACCGAAGGTTTGAATGTGATGGTATTGGTTGCGGAAACACCAATGATCTTACCGCTGAGGTCGAGTGCAGGCTGCCCGAGCAGGCCGTTACCAACCGTGTACGAAGCATCGGTCAACTCAAATTCAACCGGACCAGCAACTCCCTTCCGATACAGATCGTCAACGGCTAGCTGAACATTGAGATAGTTTCTAGGATTGCCCGCCTTTAGTGTACCGATCGTATAGGTTCCAGCAAGTGCCGGTTGAACGGAGAACAGCTGACAGATCTGATTATTCGTAGGCACTGGATCGCCTGGATATTCCGTTGTTAGGCATGCCTCATAATCACCGGCTTCTGAAGGAGTGAACGCTGGAAACTCAACGCTAGAAACATTGAGCGGAACCTCTGCTCCAACATCCGGAACGTTTACAAGCTGATTGTAAACGAGCGTACGGGCAGGAAGTCTGTAGATCTGCAGACGCGTGGGGATGTTAGAAAGATCCTGAATACCACCATTGATGATCTGTGCACGTGGTAGGAATGGGCGTCGCGAATAGTATGTGCCCGAATTGATTGGGGCAATAATCGCATTAGCACCAACCTCTTCGTTGTAGAGCGTTTGGAACTGGCGCTGGCCTGTCAATGGAGCACAATCATTCGCTGCCTGATTATCAATTGCGTTGAGAAGGTTTGCGCAGATCGTGATCGAGAACTTGCTGACTTCGTTTGTTTGGAAATTATCGAAGTCAATGGTTCCAACCTGACCTGTTGCCAATGCACCTTGGAACTGCACAGTATCTGCCCAAATCTGAACGTTATCTGGCTGACGGAACACCCGCGCAATGATCTCAGCGCTAGTCACATCATTCACACCAACGTTTTGGATCGTAGCCGATACAGGAATTGATACACCCTTCGGATACTTTCTAGGAATTGCCAACGGTGAACGTATCGAGCGAACAGAAAGGTCGTTCGGGTAGGCGATGATAAACTCTTTCAGGTACTGCTGAGTGTATCCAGGTATAGAGTACAATGCTTCTACGCGATAGGAGCCTCCGGCAATGTTTGTCAGATTTAGGGCGCCCACTGGGCCTGCAGCAGGACCAGTTGCTTCATCAAACGTGTAGGTAAACAAACCTGCTGCAGCTGCAACATGGCTGATAAGAGGGTTGCCATTTTTGCGAGCCTGATAGATAACGTTTTCACTTGGCAGCGGACCTACAATGCGGTACTGAAGTGTGATGTTCTGATTGAGGCTCTGGCGGAACGACAGCGATGGCTTCGGAAACGCAGGATCTACACCGTCGTATACTACTCCCGTGCGCAAGATGCGGCGTGGATCTACATCGTCTGGGAACGACTGCTCGATACCAGCCAATACACCAAACTGGAGTGTTGGACGAATTGCGTATCCGGTTGCGTTAGGGTTTGTAACGCAGAAATTCTGCCCGTCAGAGTAAAAGAACGACTGTGTTGCGTAAATCGGGACCGGTTGCACGTACTCGTACTCTGGGAAGATAAACGCAAACCCAGTGCGGTATGTGCAGATCTCGATGTGGAGGTTACTCACGCCGTCCCATTGAAACGGCTGGCTGAACGGGAATGTTAACCACGTAGGCGTGTTTACAATCGTCGGAAGCTGATATGCACCCGAGGAGAACACGGTGGTCATACCGGCGTCGGACTGTGGATTCGTAAGCCCCGCATTCGTAGTCTGACGAATCTTAATTGTTACGTTACGCGCCGTGTATGGAGCAGCGTTTCTCATCCTGAGCGCCATGGAAACGATTTGCCCAGGGTTCATCCCGTGAAACGTTAGCTCAGATGCGCGAAGGAAGTATTGGCTACGAATGGTCCACCAATAGTCCATGAATGGGTTAGGGTAAATGGTCTGACCCCAGAATGGCCCTGCGGCACCTGGTCCGCCACCCACCGTGACGAAAATCTGAGCCCGTGTCTCGCTGATGCTGATTGTAGCCAACGCCACTATCACCATCGCGATCGACGTGATCAAAGTTGTAATCGAACGCTTCATAAACGTCCCTGTAAAGAAGTTTGACATTAACACATTATTGAGCTTGGCTTAGGCATGTCGCACATATCCTCGTCTTCAAGGCACTCGGCGTATGCTCTACACCGAACAGTACGAAAAACAACGCTGGAGATAAAACGTTCCATGCCTGCGGAGGAAAATTAGATATTTTCCGAGAGCAGGCAAGTCCAGACTTTTGCACAAAACTTGCCCATACGTCCGATTTTCCAGGGCCCCTAAAACGATTTCTCCAACTCGCGCTACAGCAGTATGACATATACAGAAGTACAACAGGCATATGCCAACGTCCGGTCCAGATACGACGGGACACCAACAATAGGCATCATTCTCGGTACGGGCTTGGGTGCCTTGGTAGACAAGGTAAATATTGTACTTTCAATACCTTATCAGGAAATTCCAGGCTTTCCCACCAGCACAGTGGAATCTCATAAGGGGCGGCTGATCTTTGGTGATATTGACGGAGTCTCCGTCGTAGTTATGCAGGGGCGCTTTCATCAGTACGAAGGATACACCCTCCAGCAGATCACACTACCCGTGCGGATCTTTAAGCTATTGGGGGTAAAAACACTTATCGTATCGAATGCATGCGGGGGGATGAATCCATTGTATAAGCGTAGTGATATCATGCTTATCGATGATCACATCAACCTCCTGGGGGATAATCCTCTCGTTGGACCAAACATGGACGAGCTGGGCCCTCGTTTCCCCGATATGAGCGAGCCATACTCTCAGCGACTGCTTGCGCTTGCAGAAGATACAGCCCTAGAGCTCGGGATTAGGGTCCACCGTGGAGTGTATGTTGCGGTAACAGGTCCAAACCTTGAGACAAGGGCTGAATACCGCTTTTTACGGTCTATCGGTGCAGATGTTGTCGGGATGAGCACGGTGCCGGAATGCATCGTTGCCCGGCACATGGGCATGGAAGTGTTCGGAGTGAGCATTATCACCGACGAGTGCTTCCCAGATTCGCTGCAAGCAGTTAGTTTGGAACACGTCTTAGAGGCGGCGGCCATTGCCGAACCAAAAATGACAGCACTCATCACAACGCTTTTACCAAAGATCACATGATAATCATGCTACAACGATATGTGCTTCTTCTCGCAGTGATATTGCTTTGGAGCTGCAGCCCGGAAGAGCCCCTGGTAAACTCATTTGTTGATGAATGGCGACTCGTCTCCACAAGCGGCAGTACCGATCTTCAATCGACACCTGTTCCAGCTGGTGTAGCTACGAGTGCGAACCCTAATAACGTAGACTTTGGAACTTCGCCATCAATGGTGAGATTTCGTAACAATATCTACATCTTCAGCAACAACAGACCGTGGATTGTTGTTTACGATGCAGAGAAGTTGATCTATAGTGATACGATCTTCACCTTTGGAGAGCTTGACGGCATCACGGACCTTTGTTTCGCAAATGCGACTACGGCCTACGCTGTCTCCCCAGTCAACAAGTGCATTGGTGTCGTCGATCTTACAGCATCTGCTGTGGCAAGCACAATACCAACGCCAGGTGCGGCGCGGCAGATTGCCTGCCTTGGCAATCAGCTGGCTGCAACTATTCCTGATTCCAACGCGGTAATCATCCTTGATACGAGGACAAATACGATCGTGGATAAGATTGAGATTACGCAGTCACCATGGTATATCCGCGACGATGCTGCAGCAAATGTGTTTTGCGTCGTGAGTCTTGGTAACGGCAAGGTCAATCGTGAGGCCCCCACTACGCCAACCATCTCATTCATCAGCCCTGCAACACGTGATGTGCTGAAAACACTTGATCTTACCATCAATGTCACAGATGGTCCAAAGCAGTTTCCGCGTGGACTTGCAATCTCATCATCACAACAGGCCTATGTTCCTGTGCAGTCCGGTCTGTTGCGGGTTAGCACCCGCACACGGTCAAGAGTATCGTCGGCGATTGCAGACTCGTTTGACATCGTCTCATACAATGATGCTCGAGCAGAAATCATTTGCCAACGCGCTGCAGGTGGGCAAACACCTGATGTTGTTGTCTTCAACGAAGATGCTTCAGAAAGGAAGTTTACAATTCCGCAAAATAGACGTGCCGCGGCAATGCTCGGCGTCCCGAAATGATTTGTGAAACGTTCCCACAACGAACGAGTGGATCAGGCCGAAAAGTCGTGTTTGCCGACGCTCATGACATCCGTGTCCTATCTGCAATAGCAACGTTGGCATCAGAGCACTCATGCGTTCCAATCGCACTCATTTCACGAGAACAAGCATGCGTTATCCACGGAGATGATTTCCCTTCTGAAGTACAATTCGTGGACCCCGCAGTACACTGCCAAGAAGTGGCATCATTCCTCGCAGAACGTCGGTCTGCCAAGGGGCTCACAGATCAACAAGCATATATTCTTGCCGAGCAGCCACTGTTTGTTGCAGGATGGATGGTGCACGCGGGTCTGGCTGACGCAGCAGTAGCCGGCTCTGTCTCGACCACTGGAGACGTTATTCGTGCAGCACTCTGGACTGTTGGACTTGCACCGGGGATTTCCACCCTATCGAGTTACTTCATCATGGACTTCCCGAGCAAGTTCTACCTGTTTGCCGACTGTGGTGTGCTGCCAGACCCCACTGCCGAGCAGCTAGTAGACATTGCGCTTGCAACGTCCAACTCATACAGCGCGCTATCGACCACCGAACCGAAAGTAGCATTCATTAGTTTTTCCACGCATGGCAGCGCCGAGCACCCATTAGTCGAGAAAGTACGCAAGGCGGCTCAAGGATTTAGAGCACAGCACACCTACATCGTCTCTGACGGTGAGCTGCAGATTGATGCTGCAATCGTTCCGGGCGTTGCAGATCGCAAGGCACCTTCGTCACCGTTACGTGGAGATGCAAACATTCTTGTATTTCCCAACCTTGACGCTGGCAACAGCGCCTATAAACTCACGGAACGTCTCGCGGGTGCGAAGGCCATAGGCCCTATCCTTCAAGGACTAGCAAAACCATACTGCGACCTGTCTCGTGGCTGTTCAGCTAGCGACATTGTTGACGCTGCGCGTGTGTCGGTGCTAATGTCTCTGAAACCCTAGTTCGACAGGGCCTTTAACCTAGTGGTCATTTCGTCGAAGTCTGCATCAGTTAAGTGATACGCTGCCGAGCAAAACTGACATACCATTTCACGATGTCCGTCCTGCTGCATGCCGTGCAGTTCGTCGAGCCCAAGCGTTAACAATGCCGCTTTATACCTATCCTTTGAGCATCGACAGAAAAAGTCAACAGGTGCACTTGCCACGATGTCAATGTCCGACGGCATGATCTGACGTAGGATCTGCTCTGGCGTGTAACCGTTATCAGTGTACTCCGTCATTCGACCAAGATAGTCCACCGCATCATACACCTTGAAGATATCTACGTCTCTGGCTCCCGGCATAGCCTGAACAAGCAGCCCAACGGATTCTCGGATGATGTTGTTATCATCATACGCCACGTCGATAACAAAGGCAGAGGGGATCTGCTCTGACTGCGTAAGGTAGTAACTCAGGTCGGAGGTAACGTCTCCGCGGCGCAACTCGACGATGCCAGTTACGGGTTCGTACTCGCCGTACACAACCCGCTGGACCCGTAGAAGCCCCTTGCCAAGGGGTGTTTCACGCTCCTCAACAGGCTCCGCATTGCGTGTAATGTATCCGCGTACTTCGCCGATCTGCATTGCCTCGGCACATACCGTTCTGATAAGCCCATCCCCTTCTGCAGTAAGAACTACCCGCTCCTCACCTTTGAGGTATGATGCCAACAGGCTTGCTCCAGTGATCATACGTGCAAGCACAAGAGAGGTTACTGGATCAAGTCCATGCTTCTGCTGTGCTGTACGAACTGTGGTAGGATTGTGAATCAGAGCAGCACGAAACGTACCATCCTTCGTAATCGCTCTCGTAACACGGTCACGTTGAGACCAGAGCTTCTTGATGTCTTCATTCATCGAGTGTCTTTCGTATATCCATGAGCGTCTGCAAAGCCTGCATCGGCGTCATATTGTTGATGTCAAGTTCTGCTAAGCGAGACCGCAATAGATCGTCGCGTACTTCGAACAACGATACCTGCCCAGAGCTGGTTGCACCGAGTCTGGCATGTGTTTGTTGATCGTGATCATTCTCCATATTCCGAAGTACCGCCCTGGCTGTTTCCAGCACTGCCGGAGGCATACCTGCCATCTTTGCAACGTGTATGCCGAACGAATGATCACTGTGGCCCGGAATCACGCGATGGGTAAAAACGATATCGTTATCGAATTCCTGCACTTCTACCTGAAAGTTTTCAACGCGGCTGCAACGCTCCGTAAGCTGCGTGAGCTCGTGATAATGCGTCGCAAACATTGTTTTAGCACCGATCGTATCGTGGATGTACTCAGCGATTGCCCATGCTATCGATATTCCATCGTACGTTGCTGTACCACGACCAACTTCATCAAGCAGAATAAGACTCCGCTCGGTTGCATTGTTGAGAATGTTTGCTGATTCCTGCATCTCCACAAGAAACGTACTCTCGCCCGCCAAAATGTTATCCTGAGCGCCAACTCGTGTAAAGATCCGATCTGTTAACGGCACAAATGCGCGGTCAGCTGGTACAAACGCACCAATGTGCGCAAGGTAGACGCAGATCCCAATCTGACGTAGATAGCTTGATTTACCCGACATGTTGGGTCCAGTGATGATATGGACCTGCGATGATTCGGTATCAATTCTGACTGAATTGGGAACATACCGCACACCTGGCGGCAAGAGACGCTCAATCACCGGATGCCGGGCGCCATCGACTTCAAGACCGGTGCCTTCATGCAGCACGGGCTCTACAAACGAGTACTGTTTAGCGACATAGGCATAGGAGCTAAGCACATCAAGCACTGCCAGGCGCTGAAGCGTTGTCTGAAGAGATTGACATGCGCTCGAGATGCGCTCTCGAAGTGATTGGAGCAGGTACGTCTCTCGCTGCACAACAAGCTCCTGTGCTGACAGGATCTTCTGCTCAAGCTCTTTAAGCTCGGCTGTGGTGTACCTCTCAGCGTTAGCAAGCGTCTGTCTGCGATCAAACGCCTCTGGCACCTTTGATTTCTGTGCATTGCTGATTTCGATGTAGTAGCCAAAGACCGAGGTATAGCCGATTTTGAGATTGGGTATACCAGTCTCATCACGTAGCCGCTGCTGATACGACGTGATCCACTCTTTTCCATGGAGTAGCGCAGAGCTCGCATCATCAAGCTGATGATCATAGCCAGTCCGGAACATACCACCCGACCCAATAGCTGTAGGGGGCTCATCAACAAGCGCACTATCGATGTACTCAACAATGTCTCGATGCTCGCCAATCCCTGCACAGAGTTTGGCAAGCTCAGCAGAAGATATACCCTGGCACGCCTGTACTGCTGACGGAAGTGCGCGCAAACCACTACGCAAGGCCCCGACTTCTCGTGCTGTAGCCTTGTTTGCTACGATCTTCGTCAGGAGCCGTTCAAGATCTCCAACTTCAGAGAGTGCCCCCCTCAGGGTGCTGTTGCTGTCTGTGTTTGTAAACAACGCTCTTACGACTCCAAGACGCTGCTCCACACGCTCCTGATTACGGAGCGGCGTCTGCATCCACCATCGCAGCAGTCGAGCTCCCATTGGGGTAGAGGTTTCATCAAGCAGCTCGACCAATGCACCAGATGTTGCATGAGCATTCATCGGCGCTTGAATCTCGAGATTCCTGCGAGTAGCGGCATCGAGGATCATTACGTCATCGTGACGCAGAAGTCTAATGGACTGCAGCTGAGTAAGCGCACTTTTCTGCGATTCAGCGATGTAGTGCAGCAGCACTCCTGAGGCCACAACTCCAAGTTCATGATCCTGTAGACCGAACCCCTTTAACGAAGCAGTTCCAAAGTGCCTAACAAGCTGTTCGTAACATGTTGCACGATCGAAGTGCCATGACTCTAACCGCGACTGTGCCGGCTTCGATGAACACCGTTGCAGCAGCAGTTCAGTTTGCACACGTTGATTTTTATCAACAACAACCTCTGCCGGAGAAAACGCGTCAAGGACGGACTCAATGGAACTAGACGACACCTCTCCAGCGGTAAACGATCCAGTAGAAACATCAGCAACTGAAAGGCCCCAGCTGCCCCCTTCCTGCATAGGAGCGACAAGCGCAGCCACGTGAGTATTACGGCGACTGTCCAGCAGTTTATCATACAGAACAACGCCTGGGGTAACTACCTCTACCACATCGCGCTTCACAATGCCCTTGGCGGATTTCGGGTCTTCTAACTGCTCACAGACGGCTACACGATGTCCGGCTGCAACAAGCTTTGGCAGGTAGTTGTCCAGCTGGTGATGCGGGAATCCTGCAAGGGGCATCTCCCCTGCCGCGCCGTTATTGCGCTTCGTGAGGGTAATACCACACGCCTTTGACGTGGTAACGGCATCATCACCGAATGTTTCGTAAAAATCCCCCAACCGAAACAGCAGGATGGTGTCCGGATGACGTCCCTTGATCTGGTTATATTGCCGCATCAGCGGTGTTTCGGTGCTTGCTTTCACGCAGCAAAAATAAACATGTACGATTGGACAATTGCCGAATTCATTTCGCGTCGTATCTTTGCCAACCGTAAGGAGAGGTGGCCGAGTGGCTGAAGGCAACGGTTTGCTAAACCGTCGTAGTGGTAATAACCGCTACCGAGGGTTCGAATCCCTCCCTCTCCGCTGAAGAGCCCTACGATATTGCGTGGGGCTTTTTTTGTTATGCAAAGCAGTGAACGCACCATACGCACGATCATTACCAACCGAAAGGCCCTGCACGAATACGAAGTTCTGCAGCGGTTCGAGGCTGGTATTGCACTGCTCGGCACCGAGGTAAAATCGCTTCGGGCAGGTAAGGTTAATCTCGGAGATTCGTATGCGATGTTTCCGAGCAGACAGAACGATGAATTCTACCTGCTGGGACTTCATATCTCGCCCTACGATTTTGGTAATCGCGAGAATCACGAGCCCCTTCGCAAACGTAAGCTTCTGCTAAAGGCGCATGAGCTGCGCAAGATGCGTGAAGGCATCGAAGAAAAGGGGCTTACGGTTGTGCCGCTCTCTATCTATTTTTCGGGACCCTACGTGAAGGTCGAGCTCGGTTTGGTCCGCGGCAAAAAACTCTACGACAAACGAGCTAGCTCAAAAGAGCGTGATATCAAACGTGAACTTCAACGCAGGTCTTCAGAAGACTAGTGCAACCTACATACGAACTATGAAAACTCTCCAGGAACAACTTGCGATAATCAAGGAGCATACGGTGGATCTTCTGCCGGAGGCCGACGTAATCGCAAAGCTCGAACGCAGTATCTCTACCAATACGCCTCTGAGAATAAAGCTTGGACTAGACCCAAGCCGACCCGACATTCATATCGGGCATGCAGTTGTTCTCAGAAAGCTACGGCAGTTCCAAGATCTCGGACATGTCGTGGTGCTGATCATTGGAGACTTTACCGCAACGATCGGCGATCCGACCGGCAAGTCCAAGACACGTCCAGCACTTACCATCGAAGAAACGCGCCACAACGGTAAGACGTATGTTGATCAAGCATCAAAGATCCTTGATCTTGAGAAGACCGAAGTTGTCTACAACTCCAGCTGGCTCGATGAACTGAGCTTTCGTGACGTCATTCGTCTTACCTCAAAGTATACCGTTGCCCAGCTTCTCGAGCGCGATGACTTTACGAAACGCTACAAAGGTGGCGAGCCTATATCCCTGCATGAATTTCTGTATCCCCTAACACAGGCCTACGATTCAGTTGCCGTAAAGGCGGATATCGAAATCGGCGGAACAGATCAGAAGTTCAATCTGCTTGTTGGACGTGAGATCATGCGCGGCTCGAGTTTCGAGCCTCAGTGCATTCTCACAATGCCAATTCTTGAAGGTACAGACGGCGTTGAGAAGATGAGTAAGTCGTTAGATAACTACATTGGTCTAACAGACAGTGCAAAAGACATGTTCGGAAAAACAATGTCGATCCCTGACACCATGATTGCTCGCTACCTAGAGTACGCATGCTTTGCATCAGCATCAGAGGTGGAGTCTGTTAGCAAGGGGCTCGCAGACGGATCCCTGCATCCCCGCACAGCCAAGGTAGATATTGCAAAGCGCGTTGTAGCGCTCTATCATGGAGCTGCAGCGGGCGATGAAGCACTTGCTGAGTTTGAACGTGTGTTTGTAAAGAAGGACATCCCAGATGTGATCGAAGAACGCACCATGCAGTATCAGCAAACAGATATTGTCACGCTATTGGTGGATACAGCAATGGCTGCATCAAAAAGTGAAGCACGGCGGCTTGTCACACAGGGCGGAGTATCAATAGATGCGGTTAAGATAACAGACCCCTATGCATCGGTTGACATTACTGAGCAGCGTATTCTTCGTGTCGGTAAACTGCGCTTCCTTCGAATCATAGGTCAATGAGCTGCAGCGTTCGTATCGATGCTCCTGCTGCCGGGTCTGCAAACATGCATGCCGATCTTGAACTGCATTCTCTCATTCGTAGTGGCCGTCTATCTGCAGCAATCCGTTTCTACACATGGAGTCCCTGGTGCGTATCTCTCGGGAAGCACCAAAGCGCGAACAACCTCAATGCAGCAGCGCTCGAACAGCACGGCCTTGATCTCGTGCACCGCCCTACGGGCGGCAGAGCAGTGCTACATGCAGAGGAAGTAACCTACTGTATCTGCGTCGGACTGCCCGATACAACACGCGCTCAACAGGTGTACGCATTTGTGCATGATATGCTGTATTTGGTGCTGCAGAAGATTGCACCTGCCTTATCTCATGCATCGGTATCGACAGACTTTCGGGAACATTACTCTTCGCAACAGCCGATTGGTCAGGCCTGCTTCTCGAGTCACGCAAAGAGCGAAATTCTTCATGGTACGAAGAAGGTGGTTGGCTCTGCACAACGAGTATTCGACGGTGTTCTCCTCCAGCATGGGTCGATTCTCTGTGGGAAGGGTCATGAGCAGCTCGCACATGTCATAACGCATTCAACACAGGATGCTGATCGTGCTGCATCCATCCTGGAGCGAAGCAGTGCTACCCTATCGCAGGCTGCTGCACGCGAAGTAACCAAGGAAGAAGTCTTATCAGTGATCGAATTGCACAAAACGTTCATTCATGAACGACTGCAGATCATTTGTTCCCAGGCATCAGAGGGCGAAGCACGGTAATACCGAGATTGCTTTCTGCCCTGTTAACGTATTCCGATATTGGACCGTCAAGCATTACCTTCTTCTTAACAGACGAGGCATGAAGGAACCGTGCTTTATTGCCTTCGCGCACGATAAGCCCCGTGTGTGAATAGTCTAACCCTTTCTTCGACGTCGCAATAGCGATAATGTCGCCATCCTGGAGCTTATCCTCGATCGATGCAATATCTTCTTTGCGAATGATGGTTCTTGACGTCATATTCACACGCTGTTCGATAGTCTGCATGACGGGCACATACTGCGGGTTTTCAACAAGAGCTGGGTAATACTTCGGGTTCTGTGACATAAATCCGAGCGCTAGCGGAAACGGCTTGCCACCCAATTGTGATGTAACGTCAACAACCGTCCCTTTTTGGATGTTGTTTTCAATCCAGTCGGATGTGTAGTGAAGCCGACTCGTATAATCCGAGAGAACTCCGTCTCTATATCGCGTAAAGGTCACAGCATCGATAAGATCTTGAAGAGAATCCTTTCCCTGCTTCATGATGCGACCCATGTTCAGGGATACTTCAAACAGTGTAACGCAGTCTAAACGCAGCATGTCAACTGTGCAACGTTCTCGGCCGGACCCGTCGAGTGTGCCCCCTACATACGGCGCATCAACGAGCTCAAGTCCAACCTTGGCGATAAGCTTCCCTAGAGGCAGTGCTCTCCAGTTAGAATCTTGGATCTTCTGACGCACGGCTGTGAACTTTTGTTGGGTAGCCTCATCGGTAGCGCCTGCAGAGCTGCACAGGAACAGAATACTAACCAGATACAACACCAGCTTCTGCATCGTTTGTTATCCTTCGCTCACCGTAGAAATGCCCAGATCCTGCAACTGTTTTGCGTCGATCCCTGATGGGCAGCCGTCCATGAGTGACAATCCGGATGTTGTCTTCGGAAATGCAATCACATCGCGAATGTTATCGGTGCCGCACAACAACATAACAAGTCGATCAAAACCAAATGCAATGCCTCCATGCGGAGGTGCACCATACGTAAGGGCGTCCAGAAGGAATCCGAACTTTGCACTGGCATCCTCTCGAGAAAACCCGAGCAGATCGAACATTCTCTGCTGTACTGCATTGGTATGAATACGAACAGATCCACCAGCAACCTCATAACCGTTGATGATCAGATCGTGTGCCAATGCCCGAGCGCGCGATGGGTCTGTAGATAGTAGCTCGACGTCGTCGTTCATCGGCGAGGTAAATGGATGGTGTCGAGCAATCCAGCGCGCCTCTTCCTCGCTGTACTCCAGCAACGGAAACTCTGTAACCCAATGGAATGAATACGTGCCCTTGAGCGATTCAAGAATTCCAGTCCTGCGGGCTATCTCTGTGCGCAGTGCGCCAGCAATGGTGCAGGAGCGTTCCCACTCTCCTGGAACGAAGAGAACAAGATCTCCATCGGCTGCCTGCGTGTGAGCAAGAAGCGCGTCTGCCTGCTCTTTTCCAATGGCCTTGAGGAAGGAACCCGTTACCTCTCCATTGAGCTTCTTAAGCCACGGCAGCCCCTTAGCGCCATACTTTTTCGCATGGTCGGTAAGTTCATCGATCTGTTTTCTTGAGAACGTAGCGCAGCCATTTGCGTTGAGCGCCATGACGCTACCACCAGCGGAAACGGCATCACGAAAGACCGTAAAATCTGTCGAGCCAGCGATGGCAGTTGCATTTACAAGCTTGAGCTCATAGCGAATATCAGGCTTGTCGGAGCCATATGTTTCCATCGCATACTGGAAGCTCATTCTCGGGAACGAGTCAGGAACCTGATAACTGAGGATCTCCTTCCAGGCTCGTTGCACAAACCGCTCCGTTAAGCCGAGGATGTCTTCCTGCTGAACAAACGACATTTCAACGTCGATCTGTGTGAACTCCGGCTGACGGTCGGCACGTAGGTCTTCGTCACGGAAGCACTTGACGATCTGCATGTACTTATCAAAACCCGAAACCATCAGAAGCTGTTTAAACAGCTGCGGAGATTGTGGCAGCGCGTAAAACCTACCCTTGTTGATACGACTTGGGACCAAAAAGTCTCGCGCACCTTCTGGTGTAGACTTCGTCAGCACAGGCGTCTCTACTTCGAGGAAATTCTCTTCCTCAAAAAACCTGTGTGTGATTTGATACAGCTTGTTACGAACGAGAAAATTCTTCTGGATTACAGGTCTGCGCAAATCGAGGTAGCGGTGCTTCAGACGTAGCTCTTCATTTGTACCAAGATCATCAACGATCTCGAATGGCGGCACTTCTGCAGGGTTGATGATGCCCACTTCCGACACAAGAATTTCGACCAGACCGGTTGGAATGCGCGGGTTGGGATTCTCCCGCATCCGCACAGTGCCACGGACCCATAGAACATACTCAGCGCGAACCTCATGGATCTGCTCGGCGATTGCAGGAGTGTGGGCCGAATCAACAACCACCTGCGTTACGCCTTCCCTGTCGCGAAGATCAATGAAGATCACACCGCCATAGTCACGTCGTGCATTGACCCACCCGTTGAGAATAACGGTCTGTCCATCATGAGCAGGACGCAGTGCCCCACAGGTTGTCGTTCGTTGTTCGAAGTTCATACGAGAAGCAAAAAGGTGTTACCGGCGGCAATTTACCAAAGCCATACTAGCCAGATATCATGGCTATGACTTTATCGGCTATTGTAACCGGAGAGATTGTAGCTAACGAGGGGCTATCCGTGATCACAGGATCACAATATGTCTGATACGGGAGCCAGTTGAGATACCCTCTGTGGTCGCGGGAGAACAACACTACACACGGTATGTTATGCGCCGCTGCAACATGTATAGCCGCGGTATCTGGGCTTACGAGCCAGTCACAAGACGCAATGGCGGCCGCAAAATGTTCATACGTGGAACCCGGCGTAATGTGCAGTGCTCCGGTCTGCTGTGCAACAGATTGAGCTATAGACTCCTCAGAAGGGGCAGACAGAACAACCACCGCAACATCTGTGTGATGCGCTGTGATCAATCGAATGACCTCAATCATTGCTTCAGCCGGATACATTCTATCCACAGACGAGCCAGATATCTGAACCCCAAGAACCTTACCTGACTTGCCCTGGCGCACCTTAGGCGAAACCGTTTCGATAACGCGTTCTTCTAGTTTAACGATCGGTCTGCGGTCATGTTCTGGTATGGAAAACCCTAGGGGCAGGGTTAGATCGCACAACACATCGACAATGTGGCGCACAGATCTGTCCCCCTGCGGCACAGCATGAGTTGTTGCCTGATCTCGTCCCGTTTGCAATGCAATACAGGCACTAGCCTTCGCAGCACGACGCAACATCACAGATGTTGTTGAGGCCGTATGGTTAAGGTCGATAACAAGGTCGTATCGCATACGGCGCAGGGTTATAAGCATTGCAGCCATCGATGGAAGTGACTTCTTCAGCACAACAATCTTGTTCACAAACTGCCGCAATGCAAACCCCGCAGCAATGTTGTTCTTTGATAAAAGAAAGTGTATTTCGGCGTTGGGATAGAGATCACGCACCGCCCGCACTACTGGCGTGGATACAAAGACATCGCCGATGCGATCTTGCCGAAGGAATAAGATCCTGGGATTATCAGGAAGGGCTATCGGTGCGGACATGCCTTGTATGCCTCAACGGTTAATGCAGCTGTTGTGCTCCACGAGAACTGTCTGCTTCGCTCCAATCCCTGAAACTTCAATCGTTCATACACTGAATCATTATCGAGCACCAGCTGCATCGAGCTTCGCACGTCATCAAGGTTGGTTGGACTTACGTAGAGTGCCGCATCGCCCCCTACCTCTGGCATCGATGTAGCATTTGATGTTATAACGGGACATCCGCACTGCATTGCCTCAAGGATAGGCAACCCAAAACCCTCTGCCTGAGAGGCAAACACCATTGCGCGCGCATTACTGAGGATTTCAACCATCTCCTCAGTTGTAACTGATGTGAGAAATCGAACCGATGAATCAACATTCAACATATGATCATGGAGAAACTTCTGAACATCCGCATCTGTACGATCTGTGATAACAAGGAATTGTGATGCTCTCCGCGTTTGGGGATCAAGTGATAGCCATGCCGAGAGTATCACGTCGAGATTCTTACGAGCGACATCGATTCGTCCGACAAACACCATGTAGCATTCAGGAAGCTTGTACCGCAGACGCACCGTTGAACTGAGCTCATTAGGCCTAAACCGGCTGCCGGCGGCAAGGGGCGTCACGGTCACTGGTCCCTGATACCATGGGAACCGTTCATGAATCGTATCAGCAACCCACTGCGACGGACACACAACTGCATCTGAGTGGCGCAGCTGTCGCTCGATCATGCGGGGAAAGCGATAGCGTAATCCTGCATCCACTGAAAACGTATCATAGAGTGGTATCAGATCATGAATGGTTGAAACAGTTCTATTGTGATTCGCGAAGATCTTCTGAGGTCCGAGATAATGCAGTACATCATCGCTTGAAAACATCCTGCGAATCTCGCGAGCCTTCCAGAGTCGAACCAATCTTCGCAACGGCGCTCCTAAAGCCCGCTCGTGGGTCATAGAAAGATCCGTGCCCGCAGGCAGTGTTCCATCAAACAACGAAGACAATTCACTGCGCTGATTGCGCGTTCCAACAAGATGCAGGGACACATCTGTGCGACGCGACATCTGCAATAACAGCTCTCGTGAATACCGTGCGATACCATTGCGTCCGAATATGGAGCTGATATCATAGCCGGTTGACAGACGCGATTCGGACATTACATGACCGATGAATAAACGTCGAGCGTTTTCCGTGCCGTCTCATGCCAGGTAAACTGCTGCGCATGAACGAGCCCCCGTTGTCTCATCTCAGCTACTGCTTCGTCATCAGTGAGGCACTTCTGCATAGCATTAGCAATAGAATCAACATCAATGGGGTCTACATACAATGCCGCATCGCCCCCTACTTCGGGCAGCGATGTGTTGTTCGAGGCTATGACCGGGCATCCGCACTTCATGGCTTCGATGACGGGAAGCCCAAACCCTTCTCCAAGTGTTGCAAACACCAGTGCACGAGAGGCTGACAATAGCTGAATCATTTCACTCGACGGTACTTCATAGATCAGTCGAATAGACGGATCAGAGAGCACGTCGTGGTGTTCTTTCTTGAGCTTCTCGAGTGATACTGGATCTCCTGCAAGAAGCAGGACAAACTGCGTCTGGGACCTCAGTTCACGAGACAGCGTTGCCCACGCCTTCAGCATTCGAGGAATGTTCTTGCGAGGGTCTACCCTGCCCACGAAAAGTACAAATCGATCATGTATGGCGTGCTTTCTGCGCACATGATCAGATAACTCTGTCGGGGTAAAGGCATCACTTGCCGCCAGGGGCGTTACGGCAATCGGACCTGTGTACCATGGGAACGAATCACGAATTGTTCCGGCTACATACGACGACGGACAGACAACAGCTGACGCAGCCTTTAGCTGTCGATCGATGCGACCGGGGAATCGCCGCTGCATCTCAGCACTGAGGCCGAACGACGCATCCATCGGAAACAGATCGTGAATCGTTACAACTAACGGCGCACCCGACGGAACAAACTTGGTTGGCCCAAGGATGTGCACAACATCGACGTCACGAATTGCCGTTGAAAAACGGCGACGCTGGATTGACCGCATCAACAGACGCAGAGGCGCGCCAAGCAGCCGCTCATGTGGTATGACGGACTTTGTGTCAACGTTTGGAAGATGTCTAAAATACTCCCTCGTTGCACCACCATACTCCGTGCCGGAGATCAACCGCAATTGATGGGAATCACCGCTGGCAGCAACATGCTTGATAAGCTCTCTAGCATATCGCTCGATACCGCTGCGGCCTAGGAGCAGGATGGCATCATAGGCGATCTTCATCTCTGCCCTACGCAGTTGTTAGGCAACCTCATTCGCTACATCGTAGCGAACGTCCTTGGCAAGAGAGTAGATCTTCTCGAGAGAAGCAGAGATTGGTGCTGTTGCCTCAGGATCGTCGGATGCCTCATACGATTCTGCAGATGGGAAAACATACACTTCTTGAAAGTGGTTGTGCTTTCCTTTTACTTCGAAGAGAGAAAACTCAACGTCTGTGTTCGCATAAAATGCACGAACGTTCGCGATTGCATTTAGAAAGTCCCCGCGCTTGCCATCGGCAATCGAGTAAGTGACGCTGAAATGGACTCTTGCCATGTGCAGACCCTAGTGAGAATGATGAGCGCAAAAATACGATTCGTGCCGCGCGAGTAAGCGCAAACTTTTCAACAACCTAGAACGAACAAACCTGGCGAATCGTGTGTGCGATTTTCTCGGCATTTGGAAGTACGGCCTTCTCCAGCGTTGGTGCAAATGGCGTGGGACTATCAAATGCCGCAACACGTTTGACGGGTGCATCCAACCACTGAAAAGCTTTGTCGGCAATTCTCGCTGCGATCTCTCCACCAAAACCTGCGGTAAGAACGGCCTCATGAGCAACAACAGCTCTACCCGTTTTCTTAACCGATTCCAGCACCGACTCTTCATCAAACGGTACGAGCGTTCGTATGTCAACAATCTCAACGTCGATGCCTTCAGCTGCAAGGATGTCAGCAGCCTCCAGTGCCATGTGCACTGCAGATCCATATGCGATCACCGAACAATGTGCACCCGGGCGCACCGTACGCGCCTTGCCAAGTGGCACGATATACTCGCCCTCCGGCACTTCTCCCTTGATCTTGCGATAGAGACCCTTGTGCTCAAAGAACACCACAGGATCGTTATCTCGAATAGAGGCCATCATCAGCCCCTTGGCATCATCTGGAAATGCAGGGCAAACAACTTTAAGACCGGTTGCATGGACAAACCAGGCTTCAGAGTTGCGGCTGTGAAACGGATTTGCTCCGACGCCTCCACCAGACGGACCACGGACAACCATTGGCACAGGAAGAGACCATCGATATGCGGTTGTCCCGGCAACTGTTACCAACTGGTTAAACCCATTGGTAACAAAATCCATGAACTGCATTTCAGCAATTGGTCTCATTCCGTTCAGTGATGCTCCAATGGCAGCACCGATAATAGCTGTCTCTGAAATCGGCGCATCGATAATCCGATTGGAACCAAACTCATCAAGGAATCCCTTCGTGAGCTTAAAAGCTCCGCCATATGTACCGATGTCCTCACCGATCATGATTACTGATTCGTCTCTGCGCATCTCAACACGCATTGCATCAGCAATTGCCTCCAGGTAGGTCATAATCATTGTGTTAGCCCTCCACCTGTTCTGACATAAAAACTGATTTCATTCCTTCCTCGGCATCAGGCCATGGTTGTTCTAGAGCACGGTCGATTGCCGCGATCATATCAGCAAGAATCTGTTTACGCAGCACAGTTGCCTCTTCACGGCTCATAACCCCACGCTTGTCAAGCAGGCTGATATACGTTTCAACAGGATCTTTCTCCGACCATTCGGCAAGAAGTTCTTTCGGAACGTAGGAGAAGTCATCATGCTCTGCATGACCTCGCATGCGCATGGTACGCGTCTCGATAAGTGTTGGACCCTCGCCACGTCGGGCTCGCTCAACTGCTTCGACGCATGTGGCATACACAAGCTCCACATCTGTTCCATCTATCGTTACACCGTGCATACCGTATCCGATAGCTCTGTCGCTAAGATTCTCACATGCAAACTCAAGAGAGTTAGGTGTGGAATATGCGTACTGGTTATTCTCAATAATCAGAATCAGCGGCAGCTTGTGCACAGCGGCAAAATTCAGGGCCTCGTGCACTTCACCAACCTGGGCTCCACCGTCGCCAATGTATGTCAACGAAACTGTTGTTATACCCCGTAGCTTGTCGGCTAGCGAAAACCCTGCTGCCACTGGAATCATTGCACCAAGGTGTGAAACATTTCCATAAATGCGCAGTGAAGGGTCGGCATAATGCCCTGTTCCATCAGTACCACGCATTTGACTTCCCTTTCGGGCAAGGTGGTTGAGCATCAACTGATCTAATGACTGCCCGAAGACGAAATGACCACCAATGTTGCGGTGCATTGGAAAGAGCACGTCCTTAAACCGGTCCAGCGCATACGCACTTCCAACACTCACTGCTTCGTTTCCAAGCTGAGAATACACACCGCCAAAGGCCTTACCCTGCCTGTATAAGCGAAGCATCGCATTGTCGAATTCACGAGCCATAAGCATGTACTTGAGCAGCTCCTGCTGCTGCTGAGCACTGTAGGCTGATGCCGGAGTTTTGGCCATGTTCCTTCCTCAGAATCGGTTGTAGACTGCAAAAATACACATGCCCCTTGTGTCGATAGTCACAAGGGGCATGCATTCTTGACAGTTTGGGTCTGTTACTTCTTCTTGTGCTTCTTTACGTCTGCCGGGGTAACAACTGGACCTGAGTTACCAAAGCTGTTATAGACGTAGGTTATCACACCTGCGATATCATCATCTGTGTACTTCTTTGGCAGCGGTGCCATAACGCCATTGTACTCTTTACCGTTGACCTTCAGCTTGCCGCTCTTCCCATTAACAACCTCTTTGATAATGGTAGGCATCGGAGTGTTTTTCAAATAATCACTCTTGGCAAGGGGCGGATAGACAGTGCCCAACCCTTGGCCGTTTGGTTGATGACATGTCTTGCAGTACTCGTTATAAATTTTCTGCCCTTTTGCCATCAGCGCAGCCTTATCTGCGGCTGCTATGCCCACTGCGTAGCTGCAAATCAACGCTACGACAGCAAATGCAAACGACTTCATCTCTAACCTTTGGTGATAATGATTGAATTGATGGACGCAATATCGGACATCCTTGTCTTAATTCAAAATCTAATGCCCAGTGCAGCATCCACGAACACTATGAAAGAGTGCATGATTGATATCAGGAGACAACAACGGAATACCCAATGAAAGGCCACGTATCATGACGAGGAGTCCTGATACCACCACGAGTAGCGGAGGTGCTACGCTGCGCGAGCCGAGTATCTTCATCATTCCAAGTCTTCCAAGAGCTGTTGCGCCCCACAGCCCTGGTGACGTACCTACTCCAAAACCTGCAAGGAACAGCACAGCCTGCCATGGCGCTGGAAGTGTAAGTGATGCGATAAATGCTGAAACCGACAATCCACAGGGAAGCAGTCCATTCAGCATTCCGCGTAGGATAGGACTCCCACCAAGCCTCGATGACGCTAGCGTGCGCGCACCGCGCAAAACCACTTTTGTTAACGGTCGTGTAAGAACATCAGGAAGGATACTTCGATGATACAACAGCTGGATCAATGCAACTGCAATCATGCCTACTCCGGCTGTGATTGAAATGATCGAAGCATAGTGACCTATCTGCGCTGCATTGCGCGAAACAGATAAGAACAACCCAATGATAACGTACATACCAACTCGGCCCAGATGGTACCGTGCTGCTGTCTGTGCCATCCGTGCACGAGATCCCTGCGGTGTTGACAAGGCAACCAACGGACCGCACATCCCGATGCAATGGAGCGATCCAGCGATTCCCATAAGTAAGCCAGCAAACAATTCAATCATAACTCTGAGAGAACAATAACGGTATCAATTTGAAACAGCTTTTGACCCTGCGTCCACGACACACGCACGTCCCAGAGTCCACGTTCCAACTGCCTTGTCGACACCCCATCGATAGCAACGCTTGCAAGCCGAACACGATATGCCCGATCCATCGCTGGATTCTGCGCTCTCTTCAAACTGATGTCAACCACAACAGAAGTATCTGCCACGCCTACGTTGGTAAGCCGGAGACTTCCATCGATAGCAGACACAGCAATGTTGCGCATATATGCACCAGCACGTGCCTGCTGCATGATATCGTACCGCAGGGCTTCTTCGTAATACTCTGCACTGACCAAATCAACTCGTTGCGTCATTGCAAAGCCAACAAAGCCCAGCGTTGCTAGCGCAAATGCTGTGTAGACAATGGTTATTGATGTTCCCCATGAAATCTTCATCTCGACTCCTCGGTTACGGGGCTAAAAAGGATGTTGTTACATGTTGATGCTGTCCGTCTCCGTAGTCTATCCGGAGTGTAATAGTCTCCTGCGATGTCTGGGCAGACTTCGCACTTCGTCGCAGGATAAAGCGCCCCTTTAAGATTTGCATCGACTCAACTTTGCCCGGCATGCCAAGCTGTTTGATTGCATATCCCGCGGGTGCAGCAACACGAACCGAATATGAAACATCTCTCTGTCCCTTGTTGATGAGCTGGAGCTGGTAAAAGTTTATAACTCCGCCGGCCGTGGATACCCAGGTAGTGCCTTCCTGACGGAGTACGACCACATCCAGATCTTTACGAAATGCAAAAAGCGTAACCACTACCGACATGAGAACAAGCCATACGATCAAATAGGCAACAATGCGACGCGTAAAGAATGATTGTTTGGTTCCAGATTCGACCGAACTCAAACTTGTGTACCGTATCAGGCCTTTATCCAAACCAACCTTCTGCATCACATTATCACAGGCGTCGATGCATGCCGTGCAGTTAACGCATTCGAGTTGTATACCGTTGCGAATGTCGATACCAGTTGGGCATACCGTTACGCATTGGTGACAATCAACGCAGTCTCCCTTTTCACCAGACCGCACTATTGTCTCGCCATTGACCAGAGCAAACTTCTGCGCAGCCGCGTCGTCCTTGGTCCACTTGGCACGTTGTTCGCCCCTTTTGTAGTCATAAGTAACAGCGACTGTGTTTTCATCGACCAGGGCAGACATGTAGCGTCCATACGGACATGCAATCAGGCAGGCCTGTTCGCGGAATCTGTAGAAGACAAGAAAGAACACGATCGTAAAGAACACGAGTCCACCAAAGAGCTCGATATGCGCCATGGGCCCATCCTTTACATACCGCAGTAATGTGTCGCTTGAGAGCACATAGGATAGAAACACGTTTGCGATGGCAAAACTGATCACAAAGAATACAGATACTGTCAATAATGTGCGCCATACTCGGACTGCATTCCATGGACCGCTCGCTCGTTTCGCCTGCTCTACTGGTCCGCCATTGATTGCCCATTCTATTCTGCGAAAGATCATTTCCATAAAGACCGTCTGCGGGCATAGCCAACCGCACCATATTCTCCCGATACTGGCTGTTATTACAACAAAGGAAACGATTCCCGTGAGGAACAATACGGCTACCAGATAGAAATCATTCGGCCAGAATGGCATGCCGAATAGCACAAACTGGCGTTCAATGATGTTAAGAAGAAGGAACTGGTGTCCGTTAACTTTCACAAATGGTGCCGCAAACATGAACGTCACCAAGAGCGCGCTTACCACTTCACGCCAGCGCGTAAACGTTCCTCGAGGCTTTCGGGCATAGATCCACCGCCTGCGGCCATCGGGCTGTATGCTAGCGAGCTCGGCCCGAAAGCGCTCATGATCCTCCACCTCTGATACGTCAATCACTGACATTGAACGTCGCGTCCTTCTTCGATAGGCTTCGGATTGGAAGGATTAGTTCCCCGCATTGAAATGATGTACGACGCCACCTGAAGCAGTTTCTTGTCATCAAGCTTGGCACCGCTTCCGTACTCCATCATACCCTTTTCTGGATAGCCAGATCGAATGCTCTTGATCACGTCCTCCAGACTGCATCCATGCAGCCAGAATTCATCCGTAAGGTTAGGACCTACCTCTCCGCCTAGGTCAGCGCGATGACACGTATAGCATAGGTTGGCATCACCATTGAATATCTCCTTACCCTCTTCCAGAGATTCTTTGTCCGAAAGGAACACCATCTTCACTTCTGGGCCCTTGGGCGCGCTTGCCAACTTCGCCGCGGCCGCATCCATTTCAGCTGAATACTCCTGGGCCGATCCTCGTGCACCGTACCAGAGAACATTCCAATCAGAACCCGTATGAACATGATAGTAGTACATGTAGATACAGGCAAGCACTATCGTAATGTAAAATCCGTACAGCCACCATTTGGGGAGGTTGTTGTCAAACTCACGAATACCATCTGCTTCGTGATCAAGGAGCTTATCTTTTGATTCGTCACTCATGGTCATTCCCCTTCAATTGGATGGTGAAGATGCGATGAAGTGGCCGGCATATCTTCCTCGAGAATTCCCGCAGATAACGTGGTCATCCGCTGCTTGTCCACAACAAAGAACCAGTAGATCAATGCGCTAAAGAAACCAAAGAAGAGCACGAGCGCTAGAATTGGATACAGCTCAATACCAGGAATACTTGAAAGAATATTCTTGTACATGTTCTACCTCACTTCATTGATGTTGATGGTGCAGTCTTCTTGATATCAGTCCCTAGTCGTTGGAGATAGGCAATCAATGCCACAATCTCCTGCTCCGGCTGCACACCTCGAATGCCCCCTTCTTCAACGCCTGCAGCTACCTGCTTTGCCTGCTCACGTAGATCAGCCACGGCCCTACCGGCGAACCCTTCTGGATATGGAACCCCAAGCTTCTGCAGCGTAAGAATTTTCCCTTCGGTATGCTTTGTGTCAAGCATTGTTGTGTAGAGCCATGGATAGGCTGGCATGATTGAGTTTGGTGAGGTTGACCGCGGGTTCTCCATATGCTTCCAGTGCCATGCGTTCGGGCGCTTACCGCCCTCGCGATGAAGGTCTGGTCCTGTGCGCTTAGATCCCCACTGGAAAGGCCTGTCATAGACAAACTCACCTGGCTTCGAATAGTCGCCGTAGCGGGCAGTTTCACTGCGAAACGGACGTATCATCTGTGAATGACACGTATAGCAACCCTCTCTGATATAGATATCTCGGCCTTCTAGTTCAAGGGGCGTATATGGCGTAACTGTGGCAATGGTTGGAATGTTTGATTCTACGAGAGCCGTAGGTATAAACTCCACAACTCCCCCGATCAGCACAGCCGCAATGGTATACAGTGAAAAGCGTAGCGGCTTGCCCTCGAGCACGCGGTGCCAGTATTCCTTGTGTGCAGTAGATGGGGCAGTCTGTACACGCATTTGGTTAACAACGTATACTTCTTCATCTGCGAGCAGATTGCCGCTCTTTGCTGTTTTGTAGAGGTTCCATACCCCAACACATGCACCGATCAGATAGAGCGTTCCGCCGATAGACCTCATCACGTACATTGGAATGAGCTGCGTAACGGTCTCAAGGAAGTTGTTGTACTGAAGGGTGTTATCTGGTAGAAACTGCTTCCACATCAGCGCCTGTGTGATGCCTCCCCAGTACATTGGGATCACATAGATAACAACACCTAGTGTCATCAGCCAGAAATGCCAGTTTGCAAGCGAAACAGAGTACAGTTTTGTGCGGTAGATCCGCGGAATGATATAGTAGAGCATTGCAAACGTCAAGCCGCCGTTCCAGAGGAGTGCGCCCAGATGCACGTGAGCAATGATGTAGTCGGTGTAATGCGTTAGAGCGTTGATGTTCTTGAGTGACATCATGGGGCCCTCGAATGTTGACATCCCATATGCTGTGATGCCAACAACAAAGAACTTTAGAACAGGATCAACGCGTACCTTATCCCAGGCACCGCGCAGCGTAAGAAGTCCGTTTACCATGCCGCCCCATGACGGAGCTATAAGCATAACACTAAAGACGGCACCAAGCGACTGAGCCCAGTCTGGAAGGGCGGTATAAAGAAGGTGGTGCGGTCCAGCCCATATGTATAGAAAGATGAGGGCCCAAAAGTGCACGATCGATAGACGGTACGAAAACACGGGGCGTCCCGAGGCCTTTGGGATGAAGTAATACATGATTCCCAGGAACGGGGTTGTCAGAAAGAACGCCACGGCATTGTGCCCATACCACCATTGTACGAGCGCGTCCTGCACACCAGCATACATGGAGTAGCTCTTTAGAAGGTGCACCGGCAATGCGAGAGAGTTCACAACGTGCAGCAGTGCTACAGTGAGAAAGGTTGCCAGGTAAAACCAGATTGCAACGTACATGTGCCGTTCTTTACGACGCATGATGGTACCGATCATGTTCCAGCCGAAAACAACCCATACCAATGTAATGGCAAGGTCTATCGGCCATTCCAGTTCGGCGTACTCTTTACTAGTTGTGATGCCAAGCGGTAGTGTAAGCGCAGCACTTACGATGATCGTCTGCCATCCCCAGAAATGAATCTTGCTCAGTAGATCGCTGAACATCCTGGCCTTGCATAGTCGCTGGAGCGAGTAATACACTCCGACAAAGATTGCATTACCAGCGAAAGCAAAGATCACAGCATTGGTATGCAGCGGACGCAGGCGGCCGTAGCTGAGAACGTCGATGCCGCCAAGAAACTCTGGAACATAGAGCTTGATGGCAACGATAAGTCCGACAAGGAACCCAATGATTCCCCATCCTAATGCTGCTACCGCAAACATTTTTACGATGGCGTTGTCGTACCGAACAAGCTCTCGAGACCCCTTCTCGAAATCCTGTTCATGAAGAGTTGTTTCCATACGTGCTACCCCTTTTAGCAAGTGATGTAATTATGAGATGTCTTGATGTTTATCGTGGACTTTTCGAGGTTCATCATCGAATGTCATCCGAATAGCAGGTGTTGTGATGTCGTCATACTGACCCTGCTTGATAATCCGAATGAACAGAATGAGAAACGTTCCAGCAACGAGCATGCTGCACAGAATGATCAACGGCATTACGCCCATGTGTTTCTCCTAAACATGACTGCGCTCCCCAGCACGCTTATCCCAATAACCAGTAATGAGCTTACTGGCATCATTACCGCAGTGATAACTGGTGATAGTTGCCCGGATACACTCAGCGTTAGTCCAACGGCGTTGTAGACCATCGTGAACCAGAAGGCAAACGCAACAACCGACTTCATGGATCGCGTATAGTTCAGCAAAGCCGGTATCGAAGTAACACGGCCCGCATCAATAACAACATCACACGACGGAACGATGCGAGCAGAGTTGTTACTCACAGCAACAGAAACATTGGAAGCAGATAATGCCGCAACATCATTAAGACCATCCCCGATCATCAGTACGCGCTTTCCACGCTGCTGCAGCGCTTGAACAAAAGCGACCTTTTCGGACGGGTCTGCCCCTTTCCGAATTTCGTGCGCTGAAAACACTCTTCTTAAGTCTGGAAGTACTGGTGCCGTATCGCCTGTAAGCAGGGCTACATCATAGGTGCTGCGAAGGCCGTCGATCATTGACGTTACCCCTGCACGCGCAGCCTGCTCCATGCAATAGTACCCTATAACCGTATCGTCAACTGTCAGATAGGTACGTCCTGCAACTTTTTGATACTCTACCTGCGTGGGTGTTGAAGTTAGAGCTATGCGTTTACCATAGCTCGTGCCTGTGATTCCTCTACCTGGCTTCTCACATACATCTACAACATTGCCCGGATCTGCTTTGATCGACTCCGCTATTGCTCGGCTTACTGGATGTGTACTCTGCGCAGCCATGGCGCGCACACCGCTTACAACATCCGATGAAACGCTGTCACCATAGAATCGAACATCTCGCGGTTCTGTTAATGTTCCAGTCTTATCAAAGACCACTGCATGTATTCCCTGAAGATCTGCGAATAATGCTGATGACCTTAGATAGACTCCCACCGAACCTAGCTTTGCCATGGCTGATCCGTATGCAATCGGTGCCGAAAGAGTAAGAGCGCATGGACATGCAATAATGAGGACAGATGTCATGACGGTTATCGCCATTTCAACGTTCGGTAGCCAGTAAAGGCCGCCAAGCATGGCCAGCGAGATAGTGGCAATCGTAAACACTAGCCCGAAACGATCACTCGCAGCGCCATACTCTCTGCGCTCTGTGTATACGTCGGATCGTGTCCATAGAGATGCCATGTAACTGGAACTTGAGGGCTTTACAACGCTAATCGTCATTGACCGTCCAAGTGCGCGGCCTCCAGCAAACAACATATGTCCGGGAATGCATTCAATTGGGGTGCTCTCGCCCGTTACATACGAGTAATCAACTACTCCTGGTTCATGCAACAGAATGGCATCGGCAGGAACAACCTCGCCATTGCGAACAACAACTACATCATTGATTTGCACGTCGTTGATGTGCACGAGTTCTTCGTGTCCGTCAACAACTCGCGATACTGAAAGTGGGAAAAATGAATTTCCTGTTCTATTGAAGTCGATTGAGGAAAAAGCTTTCTGCTGAAACAGCTTGCCAATCAGGAGGAAAAAGACCAAACCAGTGAATGAGTCAAGGAATCCTTCGGTGCGTCCTGTAATGATCTCTATGCAGCTGCGTATGAACATTGTCGTTATTCCTAACGCCACTGGAACATCAAGATTCACGATGCCTTTACGCAGCGAAGAAAACGCCGAAGACAACCAAGGCCTAGCGCTGAAGACAAGCACAGGAAGACTGATGCCTACACTGAGTATGTCGAAGATCAGTTTTACAACTGGATCTAAACCATCTGCACCTGCCACGTAGTTAGCTAGTCCAATCATCATTACGTTTCCAGCAGCAAATCCAGCTACTCCGATGCGCATGTACAATGATCGCAGTGCTTTGGAGTGTTGATCTCGCTTGCTCGAATCAGTCCTATCAATCTCTGGCTCATACCCCAAGGATGCCAGCAGAAGCGCAACGTTTGCCAGTGACGTCCGAGTTTTATCACACTCCACTGAGACGGTCTGTCTCAAAAGGTCTACCCGCGACGTCAGAATTCCCGCGTCAAAGCGATGCAGCCGTTCTAATAGCCAAACGCAGCTTGCACAGTGCATGGTGGGAAGCACAAATCGCGCGCGAACGACTGTCGCATCCTCGTACTCTATAACATGCGTCCGTTCAGGTGCGGAGTCTAATGTCTCATATTTTTTGAGGTCTGTTTCTTGCGGTCGAACTCCCGCACCCGGGGCAACGGCATAGTACTCACACGAATCGTGTTGCGATAGGATTTCATATACGCTTCGACATCCGTTACAGCAGAATCGCAGATTATCCTTGGATGGTGAATGTTCTGAACAACGCTCACCACAGTGATGACAGTGACTATCATGCTGCTCCGAACTCATGAATCACTTCGTACTGTTGGTTTGTGACGAAGCATAGCTGAACTCTTTTGAAAGGCGAACGTTCAGCTCGGATGCTTTATCGCCCAAATCCTTCAGGGTTAGCCGTTTGGCGATTGCCGTGAGCTCGACACGCAGCTTTGTCCAGTGGTCGTGCGCCGGACAAGGTTCTGCGTGACCACACCCGGGCAATCCAAGCATACATTCTGTGAATATTGATGTACCATCGATCGAAGAAATAAGGTCATATAACGTAATATCGGAACTCTGCCGTGCAAGTGCAACGCCCCCTTTCGGACCACGATAGGAATTCATCACACCGTCTTGAGTAAGCTGCTGAAGAACCTTCGTGAGAAAGTGAAAGGATATCTGCAGTTCAGAAGAAATTTGATTGATCGAAACGTACCCATCTGCATCGTGTGCAGCTACATATATCGCGGCTTGAATTCCATAGATACAGGATTTTGACAGGATCATTGCTTCTCCACGGCCTTTATTAAGATTTACTACTCCTTTGTCCGAAATTAGTAAAAAACTCATTTAGGTCAATACCTAAACGAGTCTTGGTTAGAATATCTCTGGGAATCTGGTAGGATTGCTCTCGCGCATGATTGCATAGACACGCTCGGTGATATGCTCCGCTTCTGGTTTAGACCAGAAATTACCGTCTGTGCCGTAGGCTGGACGATGCTGCGCTGCCGTCAACGTGGCTGGGGCTGAGTCGAGATATGCATAGCCCCCTTGCACCTCAAGTACTTCACGCATCATAAAGGCCGTGGTACCTCCAGGGACATCTTCATCTACGAAAATCACCCTGTTTGTTTTCTTCAGCGACTCACAGATGATTCCTGTGGTATCGAACGGAAGAAGTGTCTGAACATCTACTACTTCAACCGAGATTCCAAGTCGCTCCAACGATGCCGCGGCATCAAGTGCCACCCGCACGGTAGCACCGTAGGTAACCAGTGTAATGTCGGTTCCTGTTCTGACAACTTCTGGCACACCGAGTGGCACAGAATACAGTCCCATGTTTGTTGGCAGCTGTTCCTTGAGACGGTATCCATTAAGTACCTCGACAACGATTGCCGGATCATCGCCCTTGAGCAGCGTGTTGTACATACCGGCTGCCTGAACAAAGTTGCGAGGGACGCAAACATGCATTCCACGCACCAGGTTGATGATTCCTGCCATTGGTGAGCCGGAGTGCCAGATACCTTCCAAACGGTGACCCCGCGTGCGTACGATAACCGGTGCCTTTTGGCCGCCCCTGGTGCGCCAATGCACCGTGGCAAGATCATCGCTCATCAACTGAAGTGCGTACAGGAGATAATCCAAATACTGGATTTCAGCGATAGGACGTAAACCGCGCATTGCCATGCCGATTGCCTGACCGAGAATTGTGCACTCCCGAATCCCGACATCACTAACCCTCAATGCCCCGTACTCTGCCTGAAGACCGGACGTACCCTGATTGACATCACCGAGGAACCCTGTATCCTCACCAAAAATGCTCACTCGTGCGTCTGTTGCGAGAGCATAATCAAACCATGCTCGAATAACTTCAGACCCATTAACAGCTGCAGCATCAGCAGAATACACCGCAGAAACAGCTTCGGCTGTAAGGGGGCTGCGATCGGTTTCACAGAAGAGATGCGAGCTGTACAACGGCCGAATCTGCGCATCGTATGCTCTCTTCCATGCCTGAAGCTCTGTTGTTACGGATTGGTCTGCGCGCGCAGCGGCGAGAATTGCTTTGTGCAGTGCAGACATGATATCACGTCGAAACGGCTCGCGGATCTTCTCCAGTTCACTCGCGAGCTGCCCCACCTCTTGCGATTCAGTTGCATGTCCGGCGGCAGAAAGCTTCCTCGACACAGCATGGAGGAATGTGCTGGATTCTGCGATTTCGTTTTTAATCGGCATGCTGTAAGCATCCCAAGCTGCTTGCTTGGACTGCTTTACATGTTCAGTAGCATTGGCCTCGATTGTCGCAAGCTCTTCTTCAGAGGCAATACCCTCGTGAAGCATCCATGCCCTCATGCGCGTGATGCCATCCATTTCAACTTCCCATGCCAGACGTTCTGCTGTCTTGTAGCGCTCATGGGAGCCTGATGTAGAATGACCCTGGGGCTGCGTAACCTCAATCACGTGGATAATCTGGGGCACATGTTCCTTGCGTGCCGTAGCTGCGGCAGTTGCATATGCCTGCACGAGAGCAGGATAATCCCATGCCTTAACAACCTGGATGTCGTAACCATTTGATGAATTTGGTGTACGTGCAAAACCTTGAAGCAGCTCACCAACGTTGGATTTCGTTACCTGAAACTCATTTGGAACACTAATCCCGTAGCCGTCGTCCCAAATTGAGATAATGGCAGGAGACTTCAAGACACCAATGGCATTGACGCTTTCCCAGAACATCCCTTCTGCACTCGAGGCATTGCCAATTGTTCCAAAGGCTACCTCATTCCCGCCTGAAGAGAACTCCGTAAGTCCTTGCAATACCTCCACTTCTCTGTAGAGCCTTGATGCATATGCAAGACCTACCAACCTCGGCATTTGCGATCCGGTTGGCGAGATGTCCGCAGAGACATTTTTCCGTGCCGTCTGCGGCAGCCATGAGCCGTCATCGCGCAATAAACGAGTACCAAAATGGCCATTCATTGACCTGCCCGCACTAGCAGGCTCGGCAGCTACATCAGTATGCGCATACAGCTGCGCAAAGAACTTCTGAACGTCGCTCTCGCCACTGGCGAACATAAACGTCTGGTCACGGTAATACCCGCTTCTCCAATCACCTGGTTCAAAAGACCGGGCCATCGCCAACTGGGCCACTTCTTTGCCGTCGCCAAAGATGCCGAACTTAGCCTTACCTGTAAGAACCTCTTTCCGTCCGAGTAATGAGGCTTGCCTACTTACCACCGCTATGCGGTAGTCCTCGAGGATTTCTGCGTGCGTAAGCCCCTGCACGGGTGATGGGTTCTGCTGCTTGTTTTTTACCGTAGTTGTTCGTTTGCTCATAGACTGCAAAGTTACAACACTCGTTCACTCTCCAAAGAGCGATGGCTGCTGCGGAGCCCCTTCAACGTGCGTTCGGACGATCGATTCAGCGGTTGAGAGCGTGTGGTTGAGATCGCTGTTCACCAGCACTGCATCAAACATCTCCTGATGCGCCATCTCCATCTCAGCTCGCGCTAGACGGGTCTGCACCTGCTCGTCGGTTTCCGTGTGCCTGCTTCGAAGCCGCTGCTCAAGAACCTCTATCGATGGTGGAGCTACGAACATCAGAAGCGTATCGTCTGGAAAGGCCGCTCTGAGAGAGAGTGCCCCCTTGACATCTACGTCAAACACAACGAACTCCCCTCTGGAGATCGAATCAGCTACGAAGCTCTTTAACGTTCCGTAGTAATTACCGAAGATCTCTTCGTATTCAACAAGGTCTCCCTCTTCGATCCGCCGCCGGAAATCATCGCGTGTTAGGAAGAAATAATCTTTTCCGTGCGTTTCACCATTGCGCATGTTGCGTGTGGTGGCGCTCACCGAGAACTTCATCTCTGGAAACGTTTTGAGAAGATGCCGCGCAACAGTTGTCTTGCCTGCACCGCTCGGGGCACTCAGGACGATCAAATGCTTTCTATTCGACATTCTGCACTTGCTCCCTCATGCGCTCGAGTTCCTCTTTTACTCCAACAACGATAACGGCGATATCGGCATGGTTACACTTTGAGCCTATCGTATTGATTTCACGGTTCATTTCCTGCAGCAGGAAGTTCAGCTTGCGTCCGGCCTTTTCATCTGAACTCATGTACTGACGAAAGTGCTTTACATGACTTCGTAGCCGAACACACTCCTCTGTTACATCGAGTTTTTCAGAGAGCAGGACGATCTCAAGCTGAAGACGCTGCTCGTCTACAATGGCATCCTCAACCAGCTGACGCACACGTTCACGCAGACGCACTCGCTCTGTCTCGATACGAGCTATGCTCATCTGTTCCACTGTGGTGATGCTCTGCATCATCATCTCGAGGCGCTGCTCCAGATCGCGGGCAAGTTCGGCCCCTTCTTTATCCCGCATTGCATTCAGCGCATGCAGGGCGTCTATAATCCCAGACTGCAGCACAGGCCATACATCAACATCTTCCGAAGCCGCATCTGCGGGTTGAAAGATGCCAGGGAAATGCACCAAATGCTCTATCCGCACTTCTCCGGGTAGCCCCGTTTCCTGCTGAATGCGCTGAAGTGAGGCGATATACTCTCTGGCAGCCTCAATGTTAAGACCCACCGATCCGGCCTGAGCCGACTCTGCACGACGTACGAACATCGTAAGCGAGCCACGTGTAACGTGTTCGCGGACGGTTTCGCGAATCTGCCCTTCCTTGTCCGACCACTCTCTCGGGAGCTTCGTCGACAACTCTAGGTAGCGTCCGTTGACGCAGCGAGCTTCGATGGTACATGCAGTGCCGACAACATCAACATCGGCCTTTCCATAACCGGTCATACTTCTAATCATTCGCAAAGATACGTCGTGAAATATGTCGGCAAGGGGCTAACTTGCCCGCTCTTGCAGTATGAATCCCTTAACGCATCACGCAACAGATCCTGCTGCCGATGTCCTGCGGCGCAGGTGGAACAACCTTCCAACGGTCGGCATAATCACCGGATCCGGGTTTCGATATCAACCCGGCCATGGTTCGGTGGTGGATCACATCAGCTATGCAGATCTGCCTGGCCTGCAATGCAGTTCTGTTGCCGGACACCATTCTCAGGTTCAGCTACTTGATGTTGATGGCAAGGGGGTTGTTCTCTGCTCAGGCAGACTCCACCCATATGAAGGGCACACCGAAACACAGTGCATGCAGCTGGTAACATTGATGCACGCAATTGGTGTTACAACGCTGATCATCACGAATGCCGCAGGCGGCCTCAATTGGCGATACTCGGCCGGAGATATTGCGCTCATCACGGACACAATCGATCTCACCTTCCTTGCAATGCCCTCGAGTGGCGTGTATTCGGATACGCCGTTGTTCCCTGGAAACACGCTCGATGTCGAGTCGCTCGTTGAGCACTGCAGCTCCAAACACCTTGCACTTGAGACCGGGACATACTGTCAGGTTCTCGGCCCTAATTACGAGACGCGAGCAGAGATACGTATGCTGCGTAAGCTCGGTGCAGATCTCGTGGGCATGTCTACGGCGCGGGAGATGCGACTGGCCAGGCGACTCGGAATCAACGCCATCGGATTTTCTATGGTAACCAACACACTTACAGACTCACAGCGTCGTTCTGTTACCCACAGCGAAGTTCTCGATGTTGCCTCTGCTGCAGGTGCTCGCCTGGGCAGCATCATTGATGCCACCATACACGTTACAACTTCATGAAAACCTGCCCGTTATTGTGGTGTGCATGTCTGATTACCATGCTGAACGGCTGTTCAACCCCAGCCGTGCGGACATCACGAATGGCAACCACAGAGATCTACACATCAGAAACTCTAACCTTGCTGCGTGATGTCAAAGACTCGCTCATGGTAACGGCTCACGTTCCTCATGCCGGCTCGGGCATGACGTACTCACGTGCCCTGTTGTTCTTTGCAACACCTTCCGGGAGCCGCGACAGCATTGCCATGGATATAAACTCTTCCGGCGCGCCTCACAGTTCTTCATCCACCATCGTTCGGTGCAAGCTTCCAGCAGACCTCGATCATGCAACGCTGCAGATTGGTCTTGAGCTGGGGTCGATCTTTACCGTGTATCCAGCTGCGTTCTTTTCTGTAGACACATCAGCGTTGACGCTTGTACCGTTCATTCAACGCGCAGATGATTCCTCCTACACGCTTGGAGTTAGTGCTCGTCGAAACCGCGTCGTCGAGGGTGAGTACCTACCATCCTCTGAGGACCTGCGCATAACTGTGCGCCGCGGACTCGATGTAGTATGGCAATCTCAAACGGGACTGGCCTTTCTGACCGTTGTCTTGCCGGTGCGCCCAGAAAACATCGGTGAACAGTCGGTGTATTCCGTTGAATGGAGCGGCACCGATACCGACGGCAATCCCCTTCCTCAAGGGGAGTACACTGCCGTACTCATGATTCCGTCACGTCCAGCCCCCTACCAAACTCAGATGACATTCACATGGCCACTCAGCAAGAAATAGACTCTGGCTACATGCTGCGTGCCATAGAGCTCGCAAAGCTTGGCACGGGGCATGTGAGCCCCAATCCCCTGGTTGGATGCGTTATAGTGCGCGATGGAAAGATACTTGCCGAGGGCTGGCACGAGCGTTATGGTGGCGTACATGCAGAAGTTCATGCCTTGAGGAATGCTGCAGATGCAGACCTTGCGGGCGCAACGATGTATGTAACCCTTGAGCCATGTGCACATCATGGGAAACAGCCCCCGTGCGCTGAGTCGATAGCCACAACCGCAATTGACCGTGTCGTTGTTGGATGTATAGATCCCAATCCATTGGTTGCCGGCAAGGGGCTTGAAGTCCTTCGCCGTGCAGGAAAAGACGTTGTAGTTGGTGTTGAACAACTGGCCTGCGAGTGGACAGCTCGATACTTCCTTCATGCAGTGCGCTCTGGGATGCCCTATCTCATCGGCAAGATGGCGCTCACACGGAATGGCGGCTTTAACAGCTCAGCATCTCAAGATCGCTGGATTACCTGCGAAGAATCGCGGCAGCGTGTCCATGCCATACGAGCAGAGGTCGATGCAGTGATGGTTGGGGTAGGAACTGTTCTTGCCGACAACCCAGCGCTCAATGTGCGCCTTGTTGCAGGTAGAAATCCTGTGCGCGTTGTTATCGATCCCATGTGCAGAATACCAGTTGCGTCTGTCGTGGTCCAATCTGCTCGCGAGCAGCGTACAATGGTTGTTACCACCGAATCTGGATCCCTGGGTTCTCGGTGCTCTGAGCTTGAGCATCATGGTGTTGAACTGATCGTTCTCGACTCTGCGGACGGAAGAATGTCGGCCCATGCGATTGCATCCAAACTGCATACTATGGGCGTCCAATCTATTCTTCTCGAGGGCGGCCCAGTTACGTTGGATAACTTCCTGCATGCCAAACTCATTGAAGAGATGCATATTCACAGAGCCCCGTTCATAGCTGAAACACCTCAGACATGGGACTTCGAGGCCGACCCAACAACATGGCAACTCTACGACACTTCAACAGTAGGATGCGACACGCACCAACTTTATCGCAGAATCAAGCCCTAAGGCGCTCAATGCTCGCGATTCTTGCGTTGATCTGTGGTCAGTTTCTTGCACTTGCACAGCAGCCTGACCAACGAGTCCTGCAGACAGCAGTGCAGTCCAAGAACTGGCCTGAAATCGAACGTCTTTTGTCAAAAAGCGGCATTGGGACCTCTACCAACGCGCAACTCGTCAGTCTCTACACGCTGTCATTACTGCAGCAGAACAAAAACACCCAAGCATTAGCAAGTGCGCGCAGATCCCTTGAGCTAGACTCATCGCGCATGCAGTCATGGCTGGTTTTGGCAGAGTGTTATACTCGCAATGACCAACGTGCCGGTGCGCTGCAGACACTTACCACGGCTTCCGTAAAGTTCTCTGATTCTGTTCAGGTACAATGGGCACTGGGCATGGCCTATGTGCAGAACGGTAGATATCAGGATGCAATCACACCGTTTGAAGAGGTCATGTTCCGTCGATCGGATCCAGCTGTTATGTACGAGCTGGCACGATGCTATTTCAAGACCGAGCAGTATACGTCGGCCTCCGAGCTGCATTTGCTGCTCACGGAGCGTTACCCCGACGTAGCCATGTACCAACTCGCTGCAGGTGAGTCTATGCTTGCTCGCAATAAGACCACAGAGGCTGTCTCCTATCTGGACCGGGCGATCAAGCTCGATTCAACACGCACAGAAGCTTACCTGGTGCTCACAGGAGCATTGCAGGAATCCGGTGATTCGGCGCGTGCACTGCAAGTTGCTGCAGATGCTGTTCGGCGCAATCAGCAAGACCCCATGGCATGGTACAATCTTGGCTTGCTTCGCATGAAGCAGCAACAGTACGACTCAGCGAGCAAAGCATTCAAGAGAGCAGTTGCGCTAAAGCCGAACTACGGAGAGGCCTACTTTAATCTTGCAATCGTGCTGGAACAAAAAGGGTTCGTTGAGGATGCAGCAAAGACGTTTATACGCTGCGCACTTGTTTCCTCGAATCTGGCTCCTGATGCCTACAACTCCCTTGCCATCATGCATCGTCGGAACGGCAATCTCGCAGAGGCGTTAACAGCACATCAGCAGGCAATTTCATTGCGCGACACCTCCAGCATTCTGCATGTTTCCCGCATCAACAGCTGTTTTGAAGCAGAAAAGTGCGAATTGGCAGAGGCATTCATCAGCGAAGCACTGCAGCGCTTTCCAAACAATCCACAGATGCTGTACACATGCGCTCGATGCCTGCTGCGAATTGGTCGCGCCGATCAAGCGTCAATGTTGATTGCACGGCTCGAAAAGCTCGATCCAAAGCTTGCAGAACAATTGAAAACATTGATGAGACTTTAATGAGCGGACCAATCCTCTGTGCCAGTGCGTTATTGTTCTGCAGCATCCTTGCGTCTGCACAGCTCACTGCGCAATCACGTATCTCAGCCGATGTATCCCGGCAGATCGACTCAGCGCTGTACATCCTTGGTATGCATCAGCGGGATCTTGCTATGCCGCACGACCTGCTAGATAGAGACAAGCATCGCACATCGACGATAGACGATCTGTTTCGTACCCCCTATTCTGCAGTCGACCTAAGTGAACGAATTGCTGACAAATGTCTATCCGGATCTTCGACGCTCCTCCCGCTCCAAGAAGTCCTGCATAGCGCCCTGCAGCTTGGTACGTTTCAGCGCGTGTTTCTCGATAACATGCCCGAGTCTGAGACGGTTCTTTCGAAGCTGAGCATATCCAAGGGCAGCATCAGCAAACTCAACATAGCTTCATCAATTCTTCTGTTACGCCATGCAGGCATATTGATACAGGCTACCGATGCAGTCAAGCCGGGTTCAAAGAGTCAGTCAGCAGAAAACCTACTCGTGGTGAGTGCTCTCGACTCGCTATGGCGCATATCGAGAGAGTCTGAAACAAACAGTGTATGGGACGCATACAAGGACGAAACAGCATCGTTCAACAAGGCGCAATCGCTGTACAATTCCATACACGTTTCATCTGTAAAGAACATTCTGGCACTTGGCCCATCCCTGCACGATGACCTGCTAAGAATCTCAAACGAGCTGCTTAATGCCCGTGATGTGCTCATCGACAGCATCAAAACGATCATCTTTGAAACTCCCTACGGACGAATCGCTATCGGAGGACCAGGTAACGATGTGTACCAGGGCCGGTTTGCAATGATCATCGACGTAGGAGGTGATGATGTCTACAAGCTCTCTTCCGAGCCCCTTGCATCGCATCTTTCCAGCCCTGTGCGCTTTATCGTTGATCTCGATGGTAACGACGCCTATTACGGTGATGACTACTCCCTGGCCGCGGGTATACACGGCGTCGGAATCCTGATTGATCGTGCAGGTAATGATGTCTACACTGCAGGATCGTACTCCTTGGGATCCGGTCTTATGGGTATTGGCATTCTGCACGACCTACAGGGAGATGATTCGTATACGGGTGGCACCAATTCTCAAGGGGCAGGCATTCTCGGTATCGGACTTCTTCTGGATGATGCAGGGAACGACCAGTACCGATGCCAGGCTCAATCTCAGGCATTTGCCGGCGTTGGCGGTATCGGCGTGCTTGGTGATCGAAACGGCAATGACATCTATATCGCCTCAAGTCCATACATGGATGTGCTCCGATACGATAATCACCAGATCACATTTGCTCAAGGTGCCGCTCTCGGAAGCCGTCCGCATGCTTCCGGCGGAATCGCTGTGCTTGCAGACGGAGCCGGAAGCGATACGTATATCTGCGACATTTACGGACAAGGAACAGGATACTGGTTTGGTCTTGGATCTCTGATAGACCGCGGTGGTGATGACAAGTACATCGCCCACCAGTATGCCCAGGGCTCTGGTGTTCATTTCGCCACGGGCTATCTGCATGATGTCAACGGTGATGACACATACGTGTCTCATGGCGTTTCGCAGGGCTGCGGACACGATATCGCTTATGGGTTTTTCATCGATGAAGGCGGCAATGATGACTATACATGTGAGAGTCTATCTCTTGGAAGTGGTAACGCAAATGCTGTGTCAATATTCGTAGATCTGCGTGGAGATGATGGTTACCTTGCAAAGGACACAACGAACACTATTGGGTTCTCGGATTATCGCCGCGGATACGGGATGATTAGCCTGTTTATAGATGCACAGGGAAACGACGGGTACACTGCACAGCATGATAACTCTACCTCACGAGTAAAGTCAACGTACGGTGCATTTATCGACTACACTGATACCACACTGCAGGCGGCCCAACAAAACAAGCCAGCCCCCTACACATCTCAGGTAGAGCTTCCAACGGCAATTGATAGTCTGTTCATCTTGGCATCAGCATCTCATCTGCGCTTTCAACATTCGGTTGAACCGGCTCGCAAGAGACTGGGCAGCTTGGGTACCGCAGTGCTGCCGCTTCTTGAAAAGAATCTTGGCACACAAATGCCCCGTCAGCGCATCACCGTTGAAACTGCAGCAAAACTTGTCTACGCCGATCATCCAGACTCCACAATTGCCATGCTACAACGAGGATTGCGCTCGGTGAACAACACCGCTGTGGGCACAGCAGCTACAATCGCGTCAACAGTTAAGGCACGCGCAGTATCGCCAGTACTGCTCGAGCTTGCAGATGATCAGGACTGGCGTAAACGGCGATTAGCAGCATTCACTCTTGGCGAGCTCCGAGATACCACCTCGATTGCTCGCGCGAAGGGCCTGCTCAACGATTCGCTGGCATATGTCCGTGCCCGTGCTGCATTCGCCGTAGGAGCAACAGATAGTCTTCCGTTTGCTGCTCTTGCATCTCCCCTATCGGATTCATTTCAGGTGGTTCGATACAGTGCTGTAGAAGGCATAAATCGGGGCAGAAAGCGAACCGTGAGCGAGGTTACAGGGTATCTGGCTTCGGTAGGCGACGACCGGTATTTCTGTTCTAATGCGCGCCTTCTGCTCAATGCCGACACAACCAAGTCTGATGTTAAACTTTGGAAGTCCTGGGTAAAGGGGCTCTCTCCAAACCGCTTGCAGGCACTGCGCCGAATTCAGCGCATCCTTCCGGCACCACTACAGCCTGCATTGGTACCACCGAAGCAAAAGGTTAAGAAACCTAAACGAGCCACACCGTGATTCGTCACCACGTAACACTTCAGAACGTTGCAGACGAGCTGATGTCTCGTTTTGAAGGATACTCGTTGACGCGCGCTTGGTCGCAGTCAAAGGAGATAGCAATACTGGAGCTATCCAACTCAGTAGAGACGCATCTGCTGGAGTGTGATGTTCGATCAACTGCCGGAACAATCCTCCTAAAGGACAACACACGCCGGGCGATTCGAAACACGATTGACGTGTTCAAGCACGCATGGCACCAGCGTGTAGCCCTTGTGACAAAACATCCCCTGGATCGGATCATCACAGTATGGTTCGGGGATTGTCAACTTCACATTGAGCTGTTCTCTGCCGGCAAAGGGAACATCGTTCTTGTTCAGGATGGAGTTGTTGTTGATACGCTGCATGATAAACAGAATCGCATTGGGCGTTCCTTCATCGTCTCGTCCCACCAGCCCCATCCTCCAGATTTGGCAAAAGATGCCGCCCTGGTTCTTGCAGGTCTGCATCCGCATCTTGGAAAGGGGCTGGCACATGAATGCTGTATGAGGGCAGACATTCATGCAAGAACTGCGTACAATACGCTTGACCAAAATCAGCAACGCACATTAGATCAGATAGCCCGCGACATCCTGGACCAGGCCGCACAATCGAGTAGCTGGTTTGTAGTATCGCACAGCAACGACGTTGTCCTGACGCCTGTGCCTTTGTCAAACAGCAGCATCCTTCATACCTATAGCAGCGTCTTGCAAGCAGTGGCAAAGACGATTGCACTGCGTGAGCAGCGCAGGCATTTTGAGGCACAGCGCACGACGATGCTCAAGGTAATCGCACGAAGAATGTCCCGGGTGGAGGGCACCTTACGGAACCTCAGAACTGATGAACTCAGAGATACACGCGAGCATGACTACAGGCATTCGGCTGATCTGTTGATGGCACTACCTGATCCCCACAGGCGCGATTTGGATGCTATTGATGCCCTTGACTGGAATACTGATCAGTCCGTGCGCATTCCATTGCAACCCGCGCTTACCATACTCGAAAATGCCCAGCGCCTGTATGGCAAATCCCGCGCCTCGCAACTTGCAGCGCAGCACCGAACATTAAGGATTCCTGCTCTTGAACGCGAGCTCACAGAACTTCAGTCATATATGGAGCAGGCATCAACGGCTGCATGCATTCAGGATCTCCCACACATACCTCTCTCTCTGGCACGAATGAACACTCCACAACCCGAAAAATCACCTGAGGAGAAATTCCGAGTCTTTGCTCTCGACGACCAGCATACACTCTACGTTGGGAAATCTGCTGCGAACAACGATGAGCTAACGATGAAGTTTGCAAAACAACAAGATTGGTGGCTGCACGTGCGCGGGGCGAGCGGCTCACATGCGGTTCTCCGTGGCGTTGCCGGACCCAAGATCCCGAAGCAGGTCTTAGAAGCCGCAGCTGCAAT
This sequence comes from Patescibacteria group bacterium, assembly GCA_044238605.1. Classification (GTDB taxonomy): domain Bacteria; phylum Bacteroidota; class Ignavibacteria; order Kapaibacteriales; family Kapaibacteriaceae; genus UBA10438. Next base: position 43,072 of record JBIICY010000002.1, on the reverse strand, counting down.
CACAGCGTATTACTCTCATGCAAGAAATGCCAGCTACGTGCCCGTCGTCTATACGCAGCGGAAATACGTTCGCAAACCGAAGGGGGCAAATGTTGGCGCCGTCGTTATAGACAAGGAACAGACCGTGATGGTCAAACCTTCACTACCTGCAGGCACATCTGCTTCAGACTAACGCAGACTACCGAATCACAACAACAGGTATCGAACATTGGTTAGACACAAGGATGTAAACTCCTGTTGGCAGATGGCTTATCGACACAACACAGGAAGTCTGCACAATGTCGTTCTGAGAAAGCACAATCCGTCCTGCTGTATCATAGAGTTCAATGCTTCGTAAGGACTCAGAACCTGTTATGCGGAGAACATCGGCCTCGGCATGCGCGGACAGCTTACCGCCCTTGCTAGAGTTATCTTCCGCGGTCACAACAGCACCGTCATAGCCGATACACAACTGGTGTGAAGTGATCATTCCGCGGCTTATCTCGGTTGTAGACAGGCTGTGGTTGGCTGCATTGTAGACAAGACTACTTGGGACCAAGCCAAAAGAAAACGGCGAATCTACTTCCCATTGAAACCGCGACTGCATCGCAAAGCTTCGCCCCGTAGCTTGCTCGCGCGTAAAGAGCGAATCACAGCCAATGATGATTGATGATACTTCGAGTGGACGTTTGTCGAGTGTAAAGGCGTCGAGGACAAACCAGCTTCCTAACAGCGACTGACTTTTTCGCAATTGTTCGTCTGGCAACACATACAGCCTCGTGAGAGATAGCACAGTATTGGGAGGTACAGGATTTGCGAATGTGATCTGCGCCTCATGCCGTGTGAATTGAAGAGCCGACATTGAATCGTTGACAGTAACCACCTGTCCCACGCCAGGACCGACGAGCGCGCCTGAAGCAGCACGGCGCGCACCACCTTCGAGTCTGCCATCTCTTCCAGACTTTTTCTCGTAGAGCGTTGGTCCGTGAGATTCATTGAACTGGTAGTATGCCAACAAGTTTGATTCATCCGACAACCGGACCAAGTGCATCAAACGGCGTATTTCGCTGTCGGAGAGTTTCCGTGCATAGATCGAAACTTCATCGATCAAACCAGAGAAGTTTCGGGAACTCCAGTAGTGATATGTACCCAGTGTAAATGTCAGAGACCCAAGTTGCAGGGGCGACAGTTTTACAGCATTGGTACTTGGGTATCCGTTCACAAAAACTGTGGCTCCATTGGAATCAACCGTAAGTGCAACGTGCGACCAGACATCTGGCTCAAGGCGCAGTCCGGAATTCCACCACCACTGTCCTCCAGTCCAGAGATACCCCAATTCGTTTCGATCGTTCACAAACTGCAAACCTATCTCCTGACTTGCCCCTGGGTCTGCATCTGTGCAAAGGATTGCCGAGAAATTCGGTTGATATCCATTAGGCTTAACCCATGCCGTAAAGGTAAACTCGCGTGCTGCACCATCATACCTACCGAGCGTTACGTGATCATCTGGATCTGTAAGATCTGCAGCAAAGCCCGGCACGGGATCGCTGCCATCACACTCGCTAGGAAGAACAGTCACGGCCTGTTCCATACGCATGGTATCTGCGCCATGTTCGTTGGCAACAACAAGTTCTACTGCGTAGCGTCCTGGTTTAGCATAAAAGACTTGCACCGTAGGATCTGATGACACAGACGGCTGTCCGCCTTCAAAACGCCATGAGCGTGCAAAACCAACAGACTCAAGCGCTGCTGAGCGGCATCCAAACCTCACGGGGATGCGCGAACATCTTACGGTGTCAATGTCGAGTGATATCTGAGCTCTCGGAACTGCAGACGATGGAAGATCAATCTGCCAGAGCCCCCTACTTGTAGCGACTCGCATAAGTCCGTTTCGCTCATTGATATGCAGCGTGTGCGCTTCACACAATGGAAGTCCGGTTCCATAGATCTGCCAGCCAGTCTCTGGGGTGTACCGATACACACCTGCATTGGTGCCAGCATACAATTCAGCTTTTGTTCCGCGCCGGTGGACAATCGTTCGCACAGCCGCTTCTGGGAGACCCTGTGATAGGTTACTCCAGGTTATGCCGCCGTCGTTGCTTACTGCGGCCTTGATCTGTTTCTGCGTGCCGCTGAATGTGAGGTAGATCACATCAGGATCCCGATCAGAGAAAGCCATATCCGACATGCCCCTGCCACGAGTAAGACTTTGGGGAGGGGTAATGTTCTTCCATGTTGCACCAGCATCGGTTGTCCGCCAGAGAGCATCATCCCCAAATACAAGCTGATGTTCACTTAACCGCGGATGGACGCGGAGCCGGAAGGCCCAATTCGTATACTTCTTGACTGTCTGCCAGGTTGAAGCATTGTCGTTTGAAACCACAACTCTGTCTTGTTCATAGTCAATTGCATAGAGCTTGTAGTATCGATAAGCATCAACCTGAATGTTATCCATGGTGATGTATCCGAGGTCAATTCCAAGAGCGGTGGAAGACGGAGGAACTGCTCGGCTCGCCGTACGCAGTCCTCGCACGCTCGACCATGGTTTTGCATAGAGCCATTCAGACGCGATAGGATTTACGTTGGCACCCATTGCATCGGCGCCAGACCATGCATACCAGCCATCAACGGGCTGCGACTTCATGTAAACGGACGTATCACGAATTGTAATCGGCAGATGATACGCGCCAATGGCCATAACTGTGCCGTCGTGGGATTGATCAAAACCCCAGATCTCGGATGCGGAGATGCCAAAGCTTCGCTCGAGCAGGGATTTTCCCCTGTCTGGACTTAGCTGAATCCCACCGTCTGTAGTAATCCAGAGAGAGTCTCCTCGGATGGAGACCGACTGAACATCATAGTGCATCGGCGGAAGACTGCTCCATGAACGGCCGCCATCGGAAGACTTGTATGGGAAGATCCCAGCTATTACCATGAAACTCGGATCTGTGCTTGAGATGGCAAATCCCATGTCCCATGTAATTTGTCCGAGGGAGTTTCCCTCGATGTTGTAGTCAAAGAGGTTCGGATTTGTGTTCTTGTCTGCACGCTCCGGACCATCAACAGATCCGCAGCAGCGATGTTCAAATGTTGAGCCTTGATCCGTTGAAATGTAGAGTCCGTATGTACCAGACAAACTGTCCCCGACAGATCCGCCGATGGCCACACCAACCATGTCTGGAGATGCTGGTGTAACTGCCAGAAGAGCCCGTGCCATTTTTCTATCAGGCTTGGATGCTGGATACCCAATCCCTACGGCATCGAATTTTACTCCAGTACTCGTGGACCGGATGAACGAAATGTGAGCCCCCTGCTGAACAAGTCCGTAACAGACCTCGTTCTTGGTAGGATGCCAGAGAAGATCCCACCACGTGCCTTCGAAGTTGCAGGACTGACGCCACGTGCTCCCCGCATCGGTTGAGGTGTACAGTCTATTCAGTGCTGCAATAACGATACGTTTCGGATCTAGGGGTGCAACAGCGACAAGATCTACCGCTCTAGCTGTTGAGAGAAGTGCATCACCCAGCAGTGTGATTTTGGTCCAGGTAAGCCCCCTGTCATTCGAAGTATACAGGCCATCGCTTGTAGCGGCATACACGGTGCTACCGGAGAATGCAAAGCGCCATACGGTTTGAATCGGTGTTGCCAGAGCAACATTTGTCCACGTCTTGCCCGCATCGACACTGCGCCAAATCCCTGAGGAAATCCCCCCAGCCAAGATCACAGAGGAGTTTGTTGGATCTGTAATGTGCGTGCGCAACACCCCGATGCCTTGGGATCCTGTTGCCATGCGCGCTGTAGTGTCCCAACCGAATGGCCCGATAGGAATCCATTGTCCGTCGACGCGTTGTGACTGATCTACCTGTTTACTTGGAAAGCTCTTCGCGAGAAAATTGTTAATGTCATCGGAAGAGCTCCACTTTGGTCCAATGACTCCGCTGGCATCTGCATACGCACGCTGCTCTGCAAGCCATCGAAGGACCTTACGAACCTCCTTACTGGGCTTGAGCATATCGACGGTTGTATCAGCCTTTAGAGCCCTATACACGTCATAGTAGTTTGCGTTGGGCAGAGAATATGCGCTAAACCACGAACTTATCGCGTGGCGTGGATCCGACACAAACCGTCCGTACTGCTGCGCACCAACAGAAGCGGTGAGCACAAACAGAAGTGTTAGAACGATAGGAACGCGCATTTCTACATCGAAAGGATCTTAAACTCAACCCGCCGATTGCGCCGGCGGCCCTCCTCAGTGTCATTGTTGTCAAGGGGCTTGGTGGATCCGTAGGCAACCACTTTTAAACGGTTGACTGCTATTCCCTTTGACTCAAGGTACGACCGCACTGCTTGGACTCGACTTTTTGAGATTTCCATGTTGGCGGCATTCGTGCCGACTTTGTCCGAGTGGCCTGCCAGTTCGATCGTAATCATCGGTTTGGCAATCAAGAATTCGGCCAAGCGGTTGAGCTCTGCGTATGATTCAGGGCGCAGCTCTGACAGACGAAAATCAAAGAACACGTTGTTCAGGATAATGGTCTGATTCTTCTGGATCGGCGCTAGGTAGAGATCTCTCGTGATTTCACCGTACGAATTCAACGACCTCGTATCCAATTGATCACTCACTGGATAGAATCCCTCAAACTCAGCACGAAAACCATACAGGTCTCCAGCAGGTAGTACAATCGAGTACTGTCCGTTCCTTGGCTCTGATCGTGCAAGCCCTACTGTAGTGCCTTTTGTTAAACTCTCATAAGCTACCGTTGTTGCAATAGGCTGCTTAGTTGCCGCATTTAAGACACGTCCGCTCACCAGCACAACGGGCAATGGCTTCAGACCCTGCGATAGCGGAACTCTGTACAGGTCGAGACTATTGTTATCGGGATTCGAGGCGCTGAGATAGGCGTAATCGGCCTTGGCAGGAATTGTAAAGTAGGCATCCCAACCATCGGTATTAATCGATGGCCCTACATTTACCGGCTCACTCCACGATGTCCACGTATCGTCAAGTCTGCGTGTCATCCAGATATCAAAGTCTCCGTAACCACGCCGGCCGTCGGTAGCAAAGAATACCGTTACACCATCTGCTGCAATAAACGGGGACACTTCGTTACCCCACGTGTTGATGGTCTTTCCGCAGTTGACCGGTACGGAGAATGAGCCATCACGCTTGCGCTTCGACACGTAGATGTCGCGCTGCCCACGTGTGTCTTCGCGCTCAACAGTCATCAGCAGCACCATACCGCTTGGATCAAGACTAAGCTCCGAATAGGTGCTGTTGTTATAATACTGATCGATACGGATATCACGGGGCACGCTCCATCCATTCTCCGTCATGATCGCCGTTGAAATGCCCGCCCCTTTAGGAGCACCATTACTGTAGTAGGTATTGCCAACAACAACTTGATTTCGGTCAGGGGTGATACTGATGAGAAAATTTGACGAGTAGTTGTTAAGGGGCTGCCCAGCATTCACAGCCGGACCCCACGTGCCGTCGGGTTTAACGTCCGTGTACCAGATGTCCTCAGTTGTTGGATCTCCAACATTGCCAACAAATGGGTACCGTCCGAAATAGAGTCGTTTACCGTCAGCTGTGATTACTGGCGAGATGTCACCGCCGCTGCAGTTTACCTGGGGACCAAGATTCTCGCGCTTAACGGGAGCCGCAAACTGGTCTGCAAGAGGGATAGGTGTTGTGTCCTGCTTTACGATGAAGTCGTCAAACTCAACAACTGCCTGCGGCCCAACAACCACTCCAGCCATGGCACCAAATATTGCTGGCTGCTCAAATCCGAAGAGTGTCTGATCGTTGAGCAGCACACTCATACCGGACCCGCGCTTGCGCAGCGTTATCGTAAACCACGACTGCATGGGCGGGATACCCACAACCGGCGTCCATGGCTGAATGTCGATGAGGTCGCCATTCTGTATCGAGTAAACACGATAATTACCACTGGTGGTAACAAGAAAGACATTCGTATTTACCGAGTTCTTCCCGCTCCACATCAGGCCAAATCCTGTCGAGGCCGAACCTGTTATCTGCCGAACCTTGATATCGATATCAAAGTCCTGATCATAGTTAATAAAGCACGGCGATTCAGCTTGAAGATCTCCAAATGCGGCCCGCTGATCAACGCGATACACACCATTGACGATCGTGGCACTGCGCCCCAGGCCGCCGCCGGTTTTCCATGCGCCGTTCGGAGATGTAAAGTCTTCACTGCACGCAATGCCAAGGTCGGACGCCGCGGCATTGGCACCACAGAGGATGGCGATGAGAATGTAGAACGAGATCATTCTTCGAGATACGTATATCCGTAGAGGCCTGAACGGTAGATCGCGAGAAACTCTTTCCCTTCGTGTACCGAGATCTTTTTGTCCTTTACAGACGAGCTAACCCATGCCTCCATTGTTCGTACAAGCTTCTTTGCATTGAACTGTACATAGTCTAGCACGTCGGCTACTGTCTCACCGTCGATAACCTGCGCTATCTCATACCCCTTGTCGCCAACGGTAACGTGTACAGCGTTCGTATCGCCAAAGAGGTTATGAAGATCGCCAAGAATTTCCTGGTAGGCCCCAACGAGAAACACGGCCAGATAATATGGCTCGCCCTGCACAAGCTGGTGCACTGGGAGCAGTGAGGTATAATCTCGCTGTCCAATGAAATGATCAACTTTTCCATCAGAGTCGCACGTGATATCCTGCAATGTGGCCATGCGCGAAGGACGTTCGTCAAGCCGATGGATAGGCATGATCGGAAACAACTGGTCAATAGCCCATGAATCCGGCAGTGACTGGAACAACGAGAAATTACAGAAGTACTTATCTGCGAGCATTTTTGGAAGAGACCGCAGTTCTTCCGGCACATTCTTTAGATCTGTGCACATCGCATTGATTCTATGTGCAAGCGTCCAGTACAGGCGCTCAACTTGCGCACGCGTGCGCAGATCAATCAGACCAAGAGAGAACCTGTCCAGCGTTTCTTCTCGAAGCTGCTGACAATCGTGCCATGCTTCAAGCATTGTGCGACTGTTTAAGGACTGGAGAATCCGGTACAATTCCTGAACGAGTTCATGATCTTTCTTGGAAACACGATCCTTGCTTGACCACACCGGTGCCGACGTTGTTTCGAGGACGTTAAAGACCAGGACGGAGTGATGCGCAGTTAATGCCCTACCTGATTCAGTGATGATGTGCGGATGCGGGAGATCGTTCTTGTTGCAGGATTCAGCAAGAGTTGATATCGCATCGTTTGCATATTCCTGAATGGAGTAATTGATACTCGAAGCAACGCTGCTGCGGGTTCCGTCGTAGTCTACACCGAGGCCGCCCCCTACATCAACAAAGTCTATCGAGCACCCCATTCGCATGAGCTGCACGTAGAACTGCGAAACCTCTCCAAGTCCCTGCTTGATTTTACGAATATTCGTGATCTGCGAGCCAAGATGGAAGTGGATCAGCTTTACGCAGTCCAGCATATCATTCTCGCGGGCATACTCTACAGCCTCAAGAAGCTCGGATGCATTAAGGCCAAACTTAGATTGGTCTCCACCAGATTCTTCCCACTTGCCACTGCCGCTTGAAGCCAGCTTAATGCGGATCCCGATGTTTGGACGCACTTTCACTCTTGAAGCAACCTCTTTGATAAGGCGCAGTTCATTGAGTTTTTCTACAACAAGGAAAATCCTCTTCCCCATCTTCTGGGCAAGAAGACCAAGCTCGATAAACTCCTCGTCCTTATATCCGTTGCATACGATCAGGGCCTCTTCGTTATCCATGATCGCAAGCACAGCATGCAGCTCGGGTTTCGACCCAGCTTCGAGGCCGATGTTAAACTTCTTGCCGTGGCGCACCAGCTCCTCCACTACAGGACGCTGCTGATTTACCTTGATCGGATAGACCGAATAGTAGGTGCCACTATACCCGTACTCCGAAGCGGCCTTGGCAAAACAGCCGGAGATCTTCTCGATACGATCATCTAGGATGTCCGGGAATCGAAGCAGCACAGGAACACTTACATCGCGAAGCTGCAGCTCGTCTACGAGTTCCTTGAGGTCTACACTTGCTGCCTTGCCCTTTCGTGGGTGGGCCGTCATGTGACCTTTACTGTTTATTCCAAAGTACCCTATGCCCCATCCTGGAACATTGTACAATTCGGAACTGTCTTCAACTCGCCATTTGCGCATGGTGACCTGTGAGTTAGCAATGAGAAATCGGATCGCAAAACTACGCACATATATATTTGTGCAGATGTCTACCGAACTCAATATCGAAAAGCTCAAGCTTCAGTTCGCAGAATACCTGAAGCGCAAGAAGTACCGTAACACCCAGGAACGCTATAACGTTCTGGACAGGATCGGTGAATTGGATCGTCATTTTAACGCTGACGAGCTGTATTTGTACATGAATGGAAGGGGCGACCGGATCTCTCGCGCCACGATCTATTCAACACTGGACCTTCTGACACAGTGCGGAATTCTCATGAAGCACAGGTTCCAGGGGGACAGTGCACATTTTGAGCTCTCCAGCCGAATGCCTGACCACGATCACCTGATTTGCATGGAATGTGGCAGGATTGAGGAGTTTCGAGAAGAAGGAATCGATGAGATTCGAGACCGTGTGTGCGAACGCCTCGGATTTCGTCCAGTGACTCATTCTCTTCAAATTTTTGCAGTTTGTCACGATCCGATCACCTGCGAGCACAATAAACAAGACTAACCCCTGTAGGAACGCATGAAGAATCTTGTCATCGTAGAGTCCCCTTCAAAAGCAAAAACCATTCAGAAATATCTGGGAGGTGATTTTGAGGTGACGTCCTGTATGGGCCACATTCGCGACCTTGCCGGTAACGACAAGGCCATCGACGTAGCGAATAACTTTCAGCCCAACTATGAGGTAAGTGAAGAAAAAAAGAAACTGGTTAGCGAGCTCAAGAAACGCGCAAAACAAGCAGACGTAGTCTGGCTCGCGTCTGACGAAGACCGCGAGGGCGAAGCTATCGCCTGGCACCTTGTGGAAGCTTTAGAACTTTCTGAGTCAAAAACAAAGCGCATCGTCTTTCACGAAATCACAAAGCCAGCGATCGTAAAGGCTGTCCAGAACCCCCGGGGTATCGATAAAAATCTCGTTGATGCACAGCAGGCACGCCGCGTTCTAGACCGCCTGGTAGGATACGGTCTTTCACCGGTGTTGTGGAGAAAGATCCAACGAAATCTGTCAGCTGGCCGCGTGCAATCTGTTGCGGTGCGTCTGGTCGTTGAGCGCGAGCGCGAGATCCAGTCGTTTATGGCATCAAGCCAGTTTAAGATCGTCGCCACGTTCATTGTTGACGGCAAGACCGTTACAGCCGAGCATCCCAAGAAGTTTAAAACAGAGGAAGAGGCACATGCCTTTTTATCCTCGTGCATTGGTGCCTCGTATAGCATCGCGAATCTTGAAACAAAACCAGGCACAAAGCGGGCTTCCCCGCCCTTTACAACGTCTACCCTGCAGCAGGAAGCCAGCAGAAAGTTGGGCTATACTCTTGTACGTACGATGCGCCTGGCGCAGGATCTCTACGAGCAGGGGTTGATCAGCTACATGCGTACGGATTCTCAGAATCTGTCCGAGTTGGCCATTGACGCCGCCAAGCAGGAAATTGTACAGTCATTTGGCGCACAATACAGCAGTCCACGAAACTATACCACCAAGGTAGCTTCGGCACAAGAAGCGCACGAGGCAATACGACCAACCGATTTCTCACGCCGAAAAGCAGGAGAAAGCGATGCCCATGCAAAGCTCTACGACCTGATCTACAAGCGCACGATGGCGTCGCAGATGTCGGATGCAAAGCTTGAAAAGACAGTCGCAACGATCTCGATTTCCACTCTGCCCGACACACTCATTGCAACGGGCGAGGTTGTCTTGTTTGATGGTTTTCTCAAGGTCTACAGCGAGTCTCGGGGAGACGACGAAGCAGAAGACGACGAAACATCAAAGATGCTTCCGCCATTGCGGATAGGTCAGCCCCTTCCCCTTGAAACACTCGCCGCAAAGGAGCGTTACGAACGTCCACCTGCCAGATACACCGAAGCATCGCTTGTGAAGGCACTCGAAGAGCTCGGTATTGGGCGTCCGTCTACCTACGCGCCAACCATCCAGAACATCCAGGCGCGGAACTACGTGGACAAACCCGAACGTGAAGGACGCAAGCGCGATATCCGGGAGCTAGTGCTCCAGCATGATGCGATCACACGCACGGTTCACCAGGAAACAACAGGCGCAGAAAAGAACAAGCTAGCGCCAACGGATATCGGGATGATCGTTACCGATTTCCTTCTGAAGCACTTCGACGATATCATGGACTATAACTTCACGGCGAGCGTGGAGAAACAGTTTGATGAGATCGCGCAAGGCATGGTGCGCTGGACCGATATGATTCGTGGTTTCTACGGCCCTTTTGAAGAAGAACTGCGTAAGACAAGTGAAACAGCCGAACGTCAAAGTGGAGAACGACAGCTTGGTGTAGATCCCGTCTCGGGCAAGAATGTCTACGTGCGCCTTGCGCGGTACGGCCCAATTGCTCAGATCGGCGAGGCAGACGATGAAAACAAGCGTCAGAAGGGTCTTTCCGGCACTCTTAAGATCGAAACCATCACCCTCGATGAAGCACTCGAGCTGTTCAAGTTCCCACGCACGATCGGGCTGTTCGAAGAGCATCCGATGGACGTAAAACTTGGTCGCTTTGGCCCCTACATCGAGCATAACAAAGCCTTCTATTCCCTACCCAAGGAAGACGACCCCTACACCATCGATGGCCCGCGTGGTGTGGAGGTGATCGTAGCACGCAGACAGAAAATCGAAGAAAACACGATAAAGACCTTCCCTGAAGATGAGAACGTGAAGATTCTCAAGGGGCGCTGGGGTCCGTTTATCAAGGTTGGCAAACAAAACGTGCGCATCCCCAAAGACACAGACGCAGCTTCGCTTTCCCTTGACGAATGTCTTCAGTTAGCCCTGCAACAGGCGCCACAGAAGCCAACTAAAGCAGCGGCAAAGAAGACAACTAAAGCAGCGGCAAAGAAGACAACGGCTACAAAGACAGCAGTGAAAAAGCCGGCAGCCAAAAAGACAGCCGCAAAAAAAACGGCCGTCAAGAAGACGGCCGTCAAGAAGTCAACAACGAAGTAACGAACTACTTAACAAAGAGCAGTTCGCGGTACGACGGCAAAGGCCAATGATCATGTGCCGTTAGACGTTCCAATACGTCGGCGGCAGACCGCACGTTGTTCATCGCAGGGATCACATTGTTAAGCATGTGGTACGACTTTTCATGCACGGTGTTTCCTCCAAGTTCAGCATTCTGCGTGCGAAGTTTCTGCAATGACGTGATCAGCTGGTCGGTGCAATCCGTAAGTTCTTTGCATGTTTCCATGATGGCATTACTGCCGATGGTGATCGAAGACACTTCTCTCAGATAGCGAAGCACGGCTGGCAGGATTTGCGTTTGGGCGATCCACTCGGTTGTTTCACCCTCGATGTTCACAGACTTAAAGTACTGGTCGAACATCACTTCCTGGCGGGCCTCAAGTTCCCGAGCAGTCAGCACGCCGTGGGCAGAAAAGAGCTCCGTGTTCTTTGCACTTACAAGAGAGTCGATGGCACTAACGGACGTTGCGAGATTCAACAATCCGCGCTTAGCTGCCTCTTTGTGCCAATCATCTGAATAGCCGTCGCCATTAAAGATGATTCGAGCGTGCTTCTTGTAGACGTCTTTGATAACATCTGACAATGCTGATTCGAACGACTGTTTCTTCTTCATTTTCGCGGAGATCATTGCCGTCATGGCATTGATAGACTCCGTGGCAATGAGATTGAGTACCGTAATGGCAAATGAAACCGACTGGGACGAACCAACAGCACGGAATTCAAACTTGTTACCGGTAAATGCAAACGGAGACGTTCTGTTGCGATCTCCAGCATGCTGTGGAAGCTTTGGTAGAACCTCTGTTCCAAGACCTAACAGACCTGCCTTCTTCGATGAACCACCCTTGCCGCTTACGATTCTATCGAAGATCTCTGTAAGCTGGTCGCCTAAGAACATCGACATAATCGCAGGGGGCGCTTCATTGGCACCCAAGCGGTGGTCATTTGACGCCGAGGCAACTGTTGTGCGCACAAGGTCCTGATGCAGGTCGAGGGCCCGAATAACCGCAGCACAGAAGAACAGGAACTGCATGTTATCCTGTGGCGTATCACCAGGTTCGAGCAGGTTCTGGCCGCCATCGGTCGACATGGACCAATTCACGTGTTTTCCAGACCCGTTGACCCCTGCGAACGGTTTCTCATGCATAAGGCAAACAAGTCCGTACTTGCGTGCTGTGTTTCGCAGTACCTGCATCACAAGCTGTTGATGGTCTGCCGCAATGTTTGATTGTTCAAATATGGGGGCTACCTCAAACTGTCCAGGGGCAACCTCGTTGTGACGCGTTTTGATTGGGATACCCAATGCATAGAGTTGATGCTCAGCATCGGTCATATACGTCAAGATGCGGTCAGGAATCGATCCGAAGTAGTGGTCTTCAAGCTCCTGGCCTTTCGGCGGCTGCGCGCCAAAGAGCGTGCGTCCGCACATCACCAAATCCGGGCGGCGATAGTAGAACTCCTCATCAATGAGGAAGTATTCCTGCTCTGCCCCAACCGTTGAAATAACGCGCTGAGTTTCGGTATCGCCAAACAGCCCTAGAGCATTCTTCGCTGCTGTATTCAACCCTTCCATGCTTCGTAGAAGCGGAGTCTTATTGTCGAGCGCCTCACCTGTCCAAGAGGCAAAGGCCGTTGGTATCGACAGCGTTGCACCGTTCGAATGACGCATGATGAATGCCGGAGACGTTGGGTCCCAGGCTGTATATCCGCGCGCTTCAAACGTAGCACGAAGCCCTCCACTTGGAAATGATGATGCATCAGGCTCACCCTGGATCAATTCCTTGCCGGAGAATTGCGATATCGCTGTACCGTCGCTCGTAGGTGTTACGAAGGACTCATGCTTCTCGGCTGTTAGGCCCGTCAGAGGCTGAAACCAGTGCGTATAGTGCGTTGCGCCACGCTCCATTGCCCATGTCTTCATGGCCATAGCCACCGTATCTGCAATTGCCCCGTCAAGTGTTGCTCCTCTGTCGATGGTTGCAACAAGAGACTTCCAGACGGGCTTGCTTAGTCGCTGACGAAGCTCCTCCATCGTGAGTACATCACTGGCGAATACTTCGTTTACAACATCCGACGGCGACGGGTACTGCAGTCCGTCCAGACGCCAGTTCTTTGCAACTGATGAGATGTCCACGCTTGCCGACATACTACCTCCTGATCATTTAAAGTATTGGTATCTGAGTTTGTTCTTTGTGGGTACTGAGCACCACATTGGTGAGTGTCTTTGATACACCCTTCCATTGCTGAATTGCCGATAAGAGCTGCTCAAGTGCCGACGTATTCGTGCAGCGCACCTTAAGTACATGAGATGCCGTTCCTGTTATCGCATGGCATTCCAGCACTTCCCGACGCACACGGCACTGTCGTCGGAATCCATCGTAGGCAGAACTGGTGTCGAGATCCACATAGATAAATGCCGTTACATCAAATCCGAATTCCGCTGAATCCAGAACTGTTGTATACTCGCGAATGATGCCGTCTGCCTCCAACTTCTTGATGTGCTCGCTAACCGTCGGCACCGAAGATCCCACCGCTTCGGCTATCTCATTCATGCTCATACGTGCATTTTCCTGCAGCAGAGCACATATTTGTTTGTCGAGGTCTTTGACAGGCATTTTCTTACATCTGTTAAGTTTCTGCGGTTCAAACTTAACAATTGTTAAGTATTATTCGAGCCGTACGTTTGCAACAACATGATCAAATCCATCCTTATCTGGCTTCTGCGATCGATAACCGCATTTGCGATTTTCAGCATACTGGTCGTGGGCGTCTTTCGTGTTGTGCCTCCGGCTGTGACTCCGCTGATGGTGCTGCGGCTTCTGCAGGCCCCTTTTACAGGTAAAAGTCTACTTGTGAAACACCACTGGGTCTCTATGCAGAACATAACGCCGCAGATGGGCAGGGCTGTGATCTCTGGAGAGGATGCGGGCTTTATGCGGCATTCGGGCATTGATTGGAAGGCCGTAAAGAATGCCGAGCGCGCCAACATCGCTCGGGTTCGTAAAGGCAGGCCCCCTCTTGGCGCGAGTACGATCTCCATGCAGACGTGTAAGAATGTGTTTCTCGGACCCTGGAGGTCTATGATCCGCAAAGGTGCAGAGGTGTACTTTGTGTACCTAACTGAGGCTCTTTGGGGTAAGAAGCGGATTCTTGAGGTCTACATGAACATGATTGAATGGGGCGACGGCCTCTACGGTGTTCACCAGGGTGCAAAGACATGGTTTGGAACAGAACCTAGCCAGCTAACTGCAGAACAGGCCTCACTCATGGCCGCGATCGTGCCTAACCCTCGAAGATTTAGTGCGTCAGCGCCTAGCCCCTACACGCGCCGCAAAGCCGCATGGATACGAGGCAGAATGCGCGGAGTATCATCCCCGAAGTAAGTCAAGGCACTGTTGCATGTCTTCAGGAAGGGGGCTTTCAAACACCAACCGTTCTTTTGTGATCGGATGAGTGAATTCCAGACTGCGGGCGTGCAGAGCCTGACGATTGATACGTTTTACGAGTTCGCCACCCTGCTGCCGATATGCGTGGTGCAGAGCTAGTAGAGCACTATCTCGTCCACCGTAGTCGGGATCACCGATCAGCGGGTGCTTTCGTGAACTCAAGTGCACACGAATCTGGTGCGTACGTCCTGTCCTGAGCTTACATGTAACAAGGGATGCAAAGAGGAACCGTTCATGTACGGTAACTTCCGTGGCGGCATACTTGCCTCCCGTGCGAACTATTGCCCGGAGAGTTCTGTCACGGGGCGAGCGGCCAACATCCCCCTCGATCAGTAGCTGGTCGTCCCCAAGGACTCCCCAGCACAGCGCAACGTATTGTCTCGACACAGTGCGCTCGGCAAACTGTGTCGCAAGCTGCATGGTAGCGAGATAGGTTTTGCCGATGACCATCACGCCGGAAGTATCACGATCTAATCGATGCACAATGCCGGGCCTGATGGCTGTTGTTTCCTGCTCCAGCCCGCGTTCAGTGGTCCAAAGCTCAGATTCGTCGCTGATTTCTGATTCATCTGCTCCATCGGATTCGCCCTCATCATCTCCCCAGTCTTCCCGTGCCTTGAGCACATCGATTGGGTCGCGCTGTCCGAGATGCCACAGAACGGCATTTACGAGTGTACCATCACGGTTGCCGAGTCCTGGGTGCACGAGGATCCCGGGAGCTTTATCAATAACCATGAGATATTCATCCTCGTACAGGATGTCGAGCGGAATATCCTGCGGTACAAGCTGCAGCGGCGGAGGCCGCATCACGGTAACAGTAATCACATCATTGGGCTTCACCTTGTAGTTGGCCTTTTGATGCGTGCCGTTAACAAGTACCGAACCAGCATCGATGGCCTTTTGGACACGGGTACGTGTTGCCATTGCGATACTGCGAGTGATATATGCATCGAGCCTCTCAGGCTTTTTGCCTGGAGTTACAATAATCTCGTACGTATGTTCTGCGCGCTCAACAGCACTCATAACGTGATCATATCTGAGCCTGTTTTGGCGCCGTAAATGTGGCAATCAGCATAAGTACAACACCAATCGAAACACACGAATCTGCAAGGTTAAACACTGGAAAGTGCGTGTACTCCACGCCGAACCATACAATGTCCGGGATATCTACCTGTAGGAAGTCAACAACCTTACCTTCGAACAGGGGGCTCTCTCCGTAGAGTACGCCATAGAACATGCGATCAATCAGATTCCCGACGGCACCGGAAAAGATCAGCATGTAGGACAGACGCTCCATGCGTTGTGCATCGTTCCTAGTATGAACAACATATGCAAGAGCTGCTGCAATGCAGACCGTTAACAAAGTGAGAACGATCTTGGCACTACCCCAGCTTATGCCAAAGGCCATGCCTGGGTTCTCTACATACGTTATTCGAACAGCTTCTCCTATCAATGGGATTGACTGTCCAAGGTACATACCCTCGCGGTGAATCCCGAAGACGGTTCCGCCCTTGACCAAAAACTTCAAGAGCTGATCAATAATGATCAGCCCTGATGCAATGGTGAAGTACCATCGTGAATGATTCATGTACTATCAGCCCCTTACATGACGCGTATTATCGAAGTGCATCTGGATTTTTAGCAACAATTCTATCAACACCATCATCAGGGCAACGCTGACGGATCTTGTAGGAAGCCGATAGAGTTGTGATAGGAACTGCGGCCAGACGTTCCTTTGCGATCAGGATGCCGCACATGCGACAGATACCGTACGACTTATCATCGATACGACCTAGAGCTTCTTCAAGCTTGCGGATGTAATCTTGAATGCGCTGAATCTGAGCATACGTCTTTTCTTTTTCGACAGCCTCAGACCCCTGCTCTGCCATGTGCATGGAGTAAATCGAGCTGTCTTCGTTGTTCTCGCTGTTGGTGAGATCCTCGAGACGTTCGCGTAGCATCCGAAGCTCTTCGAGAGCCTCTTCCCGTGCTCGCTCAATATTGGCTCGGAAAAACTTGAGATCTGCCTCAGGGTACTTCAGGCCCTTCTTCGGAGCAATCGGCAGCAATGGCTTGTTAGCACGAGCCGCTGCAGATGTGTCTTTAACAAAGACAGCACCGACGGGTTTAGCGACCGCCGGTGCTGACATGGTCGTCCCTTGTGCATTTTTCGACGTCTGCTTCGTAATCGTCGCCTTCCTACTTGCTGCTGCTTTAGTTTGAGCGTTCTTGGCGTTTGCCGAACTCTTTCCTGACGCTTTACCAGTCGTTGTCTTACTGGTCTTGGACGAAGCTTGGGTTGTCTTGGTTACACGAGGGCTCTTGGCCGAGTTAGGTTTAACCCTTACTTGGCTTTTTTTTTTGCCACAGCCTTCTTAGCAGGCTTTGCTGCTGGCTTCGCGGCCTTCTTGGCTGCTGGCTTCGCTGCTGGCTTTGCTGCCTTCTTAGCTGCTGGCTTCGCTGCCTTCTTAGCTACTGGCTTCGCTGCCTTCTTAGCTGCTGGCTTCGCTGCCTTCTTGGCTGCTGGCTTCGCTGCTGGCTTTGCTGCTGCCTTCTTAGCTGCTGGCTTCGCGGCCTTCTTGGCTGCTGGCTTTGCAGCCTTCTTGGCTGCTGGCTTCTTGGCGGCTTTCTTTGCTGCTGCCATGAGAGTACCTCAAAAAAAGTGAAACATGAAAACGCGTGCGCCACCTTGACGCACCATCATCAAACACGCTGAACGCGTACGTTGACGTGACGCCCGTTTATCTCGAGATCAACCCCTAGAGGCTGTTCCCCCCGCTCGAGCGACTCCGCCAGCGTTTCCATTCCTATATATGACCGCATTGATTCAAGCGCTGCACTGGTCTCGTCGTCTGCATGATATAGAACAGCAACTCGATCTGTGACTTCATAGCCTGACTCTTTGCGGATTTTCTGAAGGCGACTTACGAACTCACGAGCTAGTCCCTCTCGTATGAGGTGTTCATCTAACTCGGTATCGAGCGCAACTGTCAAACCACTATCGCTTGCAACCAACCAGCCTTCTATGTCTTCGCTGATTATCTCGACATCTTCAAAATCGATCTGAACGGTTTTGTCGTCAATCGTCAGTGCGAGAACTGACGTCTGCTCAAGCTTCCGCACCATGTCATGTGTCAATGTCTTGATTGCTTGCGCTACCAACTGAGTGCCATCACCGTACTTCTTTCCAATAATCTTAAAGTTTGGCTTTGCACTACGTCGAACAATGTTCGTATCGTCTGAAACATACTCGATTTCTTTAACGTTGATTTCCTCTTTGATGATGTCTTCAACTGTTTGCAGTTGTCGCCTCATCGCTGGGCTGTCAACAGGAAGAAGAATTCGACGCAGCGGCTGTCGTGTTTTGATCTTCGCCTTCTCTCTCAAAGAACGTGCAAGCGAAACAATTCCTTGTGCTTGCTTCATGCGATTCTCAAGATCGTTATCGATTACTGAATCATCGCACGATTGCAATATAATACAATGAACACTCAATTGGTTAAGTGTTGGCTGTAAGCGAAGGAAAATCGATTCCGACAAAAATGGTGCAACCGGCGCTATCATCTCTGCAACACGCAGCAATACTTCATGCAACGTTTGAAACGCAGCGCGCTTATCAGCGTCATACTCGCCCTTCCAGAAGCGTCGGCGGTTCCTTCGTACATACCAGTTCGATACATCTTCGATTACAAACTCTTGTACTATCCGACATCCCTTCGTTAGATCATAGGAGTCCATTGCTTCCATGTACTGCTTGATCGTTGTGTGCAGTCGCGACACAATCCACCGATCAATTTCGGGTCTGTCCTGTACGCTAATGCGTTCGTCGTCAAGAGAAAAACCGTCAACGTTCGCGTAAAGAACAAAGAACTCAAATGTATTCGTAAACGAGCGGAAGAAGTCTGCAATCACGGTCTTAGCGATGTCATCTTCGTTCCACAGTTTTGGCTTATGGACTGGTGATGACGACATCAGAAACCAACGTACAGCGTCGCTTCCAAAGCGATCCATAACGTCGAACGGGTCTACGGTATTCCCCTTTGACTTCGACATTTTTTGCCCGCGCTTGTCTAGCACAAGGTCGTTCACAACCACATTACGATAGGCTGGTTTGCCGAACAATGCCGTAGAAATGTTGTGAAGCGTGTAGAACCAGCCTCGAGTTTGATCAATTCCTTCCGCGATAAAATCAGCCGGGAAGGATTGCTCAAAGAGCTCCTTGTTTTCAAACGGGTAATGGAACTGAGCAAATGGCATGCTGCCAGAATCGAACCATACGTCTACTACTTCGCGCGTTCGCCGATACTTCCTACCATCTTTTACAAACACAACTTTGTCAACGAACGGCCTGTGAAGATCAATGTCTTTGCCGCATGATGCCACAGGGATCAGCTCTCCGTTCTCTGCTTCGTAAAGGCCAGTTGAAAGCTCTTGTATAGAGCCAACAGCAAACATGTCTGTTCCGTCCTCGCTGATCCATATTGGAAGCGGCGAGCCCCAATAACGGTCTCGGGATATCGACCATTCCTTGACTTCCTCAAGCCAATTCCCAAATCTGCCCTCACCGATCTCAGGTGGATACCAGTTGATGAGTTTATTCAGCTCAACGAGTTGATCGCGATACTGCGGCGACTTGATGAACCATGAGTCACGGGCATAATAGATTACTGGATTGTCAGTTCGCCAGCAGTGCGGATAACTGTGTAGATAGTCGAACGAGGCCTTGTAGACTTTGTTCCCAATCTTGAGTGTCTTTACAATATCTCTATCTGCACCATCTTCCTTGTGATCAGCATATGTAAACGTCTTTACCGCACGGCCAGCAAACTCCGTGATGTCACTTGTGAAGTGGCCATCTGCCGTTACCGGCTGCGGAACCGGCAGATTGTGCTGCTTTGATAACTCAAAGTCATCCTGACCAAATGCAGGAGCAATGTGCACCACTCCCGAACCGTCGCTTGTCGTAACAAACGCGCCCGGGAGCACATGCAGCACATTGGGGTGTTGCTGAGCATCTAGAGAAATGTCGGTAAAGATCTGCTCATACTCCGAACCAACTATCTCTGATCCTTTGTAGTGGCCAAGCACTTCATACTCCCCATCGAGAATCCCGAGTCTGCTTTCAGCGAGCAGAAGTGTTTCGTCTACAGGCTGTTCAGACACAATGCGCGTATTGCGCACAAGTGCATAGGTGATCTCTGGCCCCACAGCAAGAGCCACGTTCGCAAACAACGTCCACGGAGTAGTCGTCCAGACGATGATCGACGCACCTTCCAGTGCAGCAACCGGCGAGGATACTAGGCGCAGCTTGAGGTAGACATTTGCGTCTTTTACCTCTTTGTAATTCTGCGATAGCTCATGTGAGGAAAGGGGCGTGCCAAGCGTCGGAGACTGCGGTACAACCTTATAGCCCTTGTAGATAAGCCCCTTGTCGAAGTACTGTTTCAGTGCCCACCATACTGACTCGATGTACTCATTGGTACAGGTGATGTATGCATGATCAAGATCCAGCCAATGCCCCATTCGTCGCGTTAGCGTGCGCCAGCCATTGTCCATCGAGATGTTACGGTAGACAATATCCTTACATGCGGCATTGAACTTCTCAACACCAAGTACTTCGATCTGTGACTTGTCGGTGATGCCAAGTTCCTTTTCGGCACTTAACTCGACCGGGAGCCCATGTGTGTCCCATCCTGCCTGACGGCGCACGAGGTAGCCTCTCAGGTGCTTGTACCTGCAAATCGAGTCCTTGATGGTGCGCGCAAGAACATGGTGAATACCCGGCTTACCATTAACTGTAGGTGGGCCTTCAAAAAACGAAAACGTGCTGGCGCCCTCTCGAGCTTGTTGCGAGCGCTCGAAAACATTGTTGCGCTCCCAATAGTCAAGAACTGATTCTTCGAGCTTTGGGTAGGAAAGAACGTCCGGCAATGGTTCAAACATGGAGTGTAGTTCTGGTATGAAACGATCGGCAAACTTACGGAGCAGAAGGGAATGTGATTTGCATTGAAGTGCCTACACCTTCTGTTGAGACCACCTTGATCGTTCCATAGTGAACATCCACGATCCACTTTACGATTGCAAGTCCGAGTCCTGTGCCGTGAATATTCTTTGACCGTGCTTTATCGACTCGATAGAATCTGTCGAACAGAAACGGAATGTGTTCCTGGGCAATTCCGATTCCTGTATCACTGACAAACAATCGGATCTCATCTTCTACGCGCCTGAGCTCTACTCGCACCGATCCACCGGACGGGGTGTACTTCACGGCATTTTCAACCACGTTGAGCACCGCTTGGTGCAATCGGACCTTGTCACCAATGATCTGGATGTCTGGCTGTAGGTCGGTAGACAACTCAACATGTTTCGTTTCTGCAATAAGCAGAACATCATCGCAGACGTCAGCAACCAGCATGCTTAACCGCACGGGTTTTCGCTCAATGATTGATTGCCCGGTTTCAGCTCGGCTTAGCTCCAACAGACCCTGCACTACATGTGTGAGACGTTCTACTTCCTCAAGGCAGCTGGCCAGTGTTGCTTTGTATTCCCCTTCGCTCATCGGACGGCGCAGAGCTACTTCAAGCTCACCCATGAGGATTGCCAGTGGAGTCTTTAGCTCATGTGATGCATCTGACGTAAACTGCTTTACCTGTGTAAAAGATGTCTCGAGACGCGCGATCATCTCATTGAGCGTGTCGACGAGTCGGCCGATCTCATCATTGTTGCTCGGCGGCGTAAGACGCTGCTCTAGATTACTGGCCGTTATCTGACGCGCCAGCCGAACGATATCATCAACAGGTCGAAGCGACCGTCCGGCGATAAACCATCCAGTCCAAACCGATGCAATAAGCACCAGCGGAAGTGCATACAACATCATCGAAAACAGCCGTCGCAGGGTGGCATCAATCTCAGAAAGCGGGTATGCAGCTGTAACGTTGGCAAGATCACTGCGCATCATCACGATGCGGTGGCGTTCGCCCCGTAACCAATAATGCGAGAGCAACTTCCCCTCGTCAACACGGGCTCCCTCGGCCTCGTACTTAGCAATGGTCGGTAGACTGTCGCGCGTAAGATTTTCAGACCTCCAAACGATCAGCCCGCTGTTGTCGGCTACCTGAAGAATGTAATTCGATGAATTCAGCAGCATGTGTTCATAGACCGCAGACCATACAGGATCTTCGATCATGGCACTGTCTGCCGGCAGAACCGGCCCAACGAATTCTGCCGAACCGCTACCGTCTAAGATTGGAAGCTTAAGTCGGTCCCTGCGCTGCGCCGAGCGATTGCCCTCACGAACACGCCGGGGAATCAGGGGTTTCTTGGCAGTAGACTGTTCCTTCTTCAACACAGCAAGCAGCGAGCTGCTGGCTCTGGTAAGCGATGCATCAAGGTTTGCCATCAGCTCGTTGCTGACGGTGATATATGCTATGACGGCAAAGGAGACCATCGTCAGGGCAACGAGGGTGCCGTACATAAGCGCCAACTTGGCTCGCAGGGTAAACTTCACGGGTTCGAACATACATAGTCTGTGCCTACGATGAAATGAGATTCTATCTTTGCCAAGAATGATTTACGATAACAGACCAATTGGCGTCTTCGACTCGGGCATCGGCGGCCTTACTGTCCTGAAGCATCTCGTTCGTCTTATGCCCGGAGAACGGTTCATCTATCTAGGAGATACTGCCCGTGTTCCCTACGGAAACAAATCTCCAGATACGGTGCAGTTGTATGCTCGGCAATGCGCCGCATTCCTGCGACAGCACGATGTAAAGCTCATCGTTGTTGCCTGCAACACTGCATCTGCACTAGCACTTCAGGTGCTGCAGCAGGAGCTCCCCGTTCCAGTGATCGGCGTTATCGAGCCGGCGGCACGAAAAGCTGTGGAAGCAACAACCAACGCATGCATAGGGGTAATCGGAACTCGTGCCACCATTGCATCAAAGGCATACGAGCATTCCATTACAGCATATGCTGCTCCTACCACCCCATCGATTTACAGCGTTGCATGCCCCTTGTTCGTGCCGCTTGTCGAAGAAGGCTGGCTTGATACGCCAGCTACCAGATTAATCGCAGAGGAATACACGCGACCGCTTCGGGAGAGCAACATAGATACTATGGTACTTGGCTGCACGCATTATCCAATGCTCGCTAAGGTACTGGCTGAGTTAATGCCGAATTGCACACTTATTGACTGCGGTGAATGCGCTGCCAATGATGCACGTGCCCTAGTAAAGCCGGCTGAAGGGACACACACACAAATCAACATTTCGATGTTTGTAACCGATCAGACTCCGGCATTTACGGATCTCGCAGAGCGATTTCTTGGATTCAGTGTTGGTCAGCCGGAGCGAGTTTCTATCGACCACGTGCTCGACGACAAGGGTCAACCATGATACCGTTCATCGTACGCAAGATCGTCTACACCCTGCTTGTGCTTCTCGGAGTTGTGGTTGTAACGTTCTTTATTCGGCCGCCCGGCGACCCTGCAAGAGTTCTGCTCGGACAGCGAGCCGACTCTGCATCGGTTGCGGCTCTTCGCGAGCAGCTGGGATTAGATAAGCCTCTTTATCATCAGGTTGGCACCTACATGGTTCATCTAACCAAAGGTGACCTTGGCAGATCTATTGCTTCGCAGCGTCCTGTGTCCGAAACCATCATGGAGAGACTCCCAGCAACAGCACTGCTGGCAACAACCTCCATTCTCATTGCAACAGTTCTTGGCATCCTTATAGGCGTCGTGGCCGCTTGGAAGCCAAACTCATGGGTTGACAGCACGATGATGTCGGTTTCGCTCCTCGGCATCTCGTTGCCAGCCTTCGTTGTTGGACTTCTGCTCGTGCTACTCTTTGGGGTTGTTCTCGAGTGGTTCCCGATCAGTGGCTATGTAGATCGAGGCATTGAGTATCTGGTTCTCCCCATGGTTACGCTCGCAATTCGCCCCTTGGCCATCATTGCGCGCGTAACTCGGTCGAGCATGCTCGAAGTTCTGGGGCAGGACTATGTAAGAACAGCCCGTGCCAAGGGGCTTTCGACTTCCGCTGTCTTCGTCAAGCATGCACTCCGTAATGCGCTTAATCCAGTTGTTACGACGGTGAGTGCGTGGTTTGCTGGACTTCTAGCAGGCACATACTTCATAGAGTTTATCTTCAACTGGCCTGGAATCGGCCTTGCCGCGTTTAATGCCATTGAAAAACTGGATTATCCCATGATACAGGGCACCGTGTTGTTTACGGCAGTGATTTTTGTTGCTGTTAACACGGTAGCAGACATCCTTTATGGGTACATAGATCCGAAGGTGCGTATATCATGACAACATTTCGCGCCGAAAGCCCTTCCCGCGTGGCATGGAAGCGCCTGAAGAAGAATAAGGGAGCCGTTGTGGCCATGGCCGTGCTCCTTATCATGATTTTTGCCGCACTCTGCGCTCCATGGATCACGCCGTTCGACCCAACAACGCAGGTGCTCGAATACAGCGTTAAGCCAGCAGGGTTTACTGGACTGATTTTCTATAAGATCAATCCTTCAGACTCCGAGTCTCCTTCGATCGTTGCGGTGCGCGATTATCAGGTTCGAGGCGACAGTGTGTACTACCACGATCCTGCAGGCGAAGCCTACGTGATTGCACGATCTGCACTGCTAGGCAGCGGAGCCGAGGACTTTGTGGCACGGCCAACCTTTTGGCTTGGCACCGACAGATTTGGACGCGACATTTTTACGAGACTTATCTACGGAATGCGGGTTTCCCTGAGCGTTGGATTGATTTCGGAGTCGATAGCTCTGCTTATCGGTGTATTCCTCGGCGCAATTGCTGGATACTACCGGGGACGGGTTGACGATGGAATCATGTGGCTCGTTAATGTTGTGTGGTCATTCCCAACGATCCTGCTCGTTGTGGCTTTCAGTGTTTTGCTGGGCAAAGGATACTGGCAGACATTTGTAGCGATTGGTATCTCATCCTGGGTAGACATCGCACGTATTGTTCGTGGCCAGTTCTTTACGATCCGGGAGCAGGAATACATCGAGGCAACACGGGCACTTGGATTCGGGACATTTCGAACGATTTTTCGGCACATGCTTCTTAACGCCATTGGACCGATCATCGTGCTTTCGTCTGCAGGTTTTGCAACGGCTATCATTGCCGAGGCCTCGTTGAGTTTTATCGGACTTGGCGTGCAGCCCCCTACCCCATCATGGGGCCAGATGATCAAAGACGGCTACGGGTACATCGCGCTTGGCACAAACTGGGGCATGACGATCTTTCCGAGCATTGCTATGGCAGTTGGCGTGCTTGTGCTGAATGTGTTTGGAGACGGCCTTCGGGATGCATTCGATCCAAAGACGAGTCAGCGATGATACACGAGATCATTTCTACGAAGAAGTTTCCTCCTGTACTGCTGCTGTTTGGTGCAGAGGATTTTCTTGTTGAGCACGACGCGCGGCGGCTCTACGACGCCGCAGCCGCGCTGGACGCAACAGGAATGAATTGTGACGTTCTTGACGGTGAGCAGACCAGTCTTGATGCGGTGCTCTCGATAGCTCGGTCATATCCGATGATGTCCGAGCAGCGTGTTATCTGGGTTCGGCGCGCAGAGAAGATGTCGGCCTCGAAAGGGAAAAAGTCGTCTGATAATCTTGCACAGTATCTCAACTCCCCCAACGCTACAACGTTCCTGTTGTTTACGGCAACTTTACCCAGTGCAGATGGTATCGGTTCCCGCATTACGCGAAATGCAGCCGCGGCAAACAAAAAGATCAACAGCCTCAAGTATCCATTTCCGCTTCTCATACAAAAGGCATCATGGTCTGAGTATCCGCAGTTAAAGGAACCACAGGCGATGCAATGGCTGCAGCGGCGTGCCTCGGAAGACAACATCGTTCTGCCCAATGCCGCGCCAGAGTACTTCATCGCGCGTTGCGGTTGCTCGCTCAGGGATCTGTCCATGGAACTCGAGAAGCTCAAACTGTTTCTCGGAGACCGCACACACGCCACAGAAGATGATGTTCATGCAGTTGTCGGCAGTTCGAGAGAGTTCAACGTCTTTGAGCTTCAGAAAGCGATCGGACGTGCAGATGTCTCAGCGGCGATGAAAATCGCAACGTCGATGATGGCATCAGACAGTCAGGAACTTCCGATCATCGCGATGCTATCACGGTTTTTTCTTCAGCTCTACCGCCTGATTGATGCCCGCTCACTGAGTGATTCAGCAGCAATTTCCCAGCAAACAGGGATACCGACTTGGACGCTCAACGAACACTTTGACTACGTTGACCGCCTCGGGCCTGCCCGTATCGAACGTGCCTTGCACCTGCTTCGGGAGAGCGAACGCACGATAAAATCAACATCTACACCAGCATTGTTGGTAATTCAGACGCTGCTCAGTCGCATTCTCGATAGTAAATAGGGCCCCCAATGGGCTATCTTTGCACGTGCTTCACAATGCACACGATAGAACCCCTGCCCAATGCGCCCAAGATCAACTCGATGCCTACAATGCACGAGATATCGAGGCGTTTGCGCGCGTGTACGCCGATGACATACAACTGATTGCGCTACCGGCCGGCGAAGTTTTTTGTAATGGGATTGATGAACTGCGGGATCGATACGGCAAACAGTTCACACTTCATCCCCATCTGCACTGCAAACTTGTCTCCCGAATCGTATGCGCCCCCTTTGTTATCGACGAAGAGGAAGTCTCTGGTTTGAGTTCAGCAGGCCTAGTGCACGCCGTTGCAACATATGAATGCAGAGACGGTAAGATCGTCCGTGCATGGTTCATCCGTGAGGAGGGTTCGGCATGATCATGCAGGAGAACCACTCCCCGACGCAGCTTGTTGCTGATATGCACACCCACACGACCTGTTCAGACGGAGCTCTTAGCCCCATGCAGCTCGTCGAAAAGGCTGAGGCAAAGGGTTTCACTACACTCGCGATTACCGATCACGACAATATGAATGCCTATCGGACCCTTCTCGAAGGGGGCTACAACGGCAAAGTACGCGTTGTGCCAGGTGTTGAGATCTCGTGTTACGACTTCGGACGTGAAGTACATATACTGGCCTATTTCCTGGATCATACCAGCACAGAGGTTCGTGAATATGAAACGTTCTATCGCGAGGACCGTATCCGTAGAGCCCACGAAATGGTGGAAAACCTCAGGGCCTGCAGGGTCAACATCTCAATTCAGGAAGTGTTAGACGAAGCAAATGGTGCAACGGTCGGACGACCACACGTTGCGGCGATTCTCCTGCGGAAGCATGTTGTGAGCACAATACAACAAGCCTTCGACATCTACCTTGATGTGGGCAAGCCTGGCTATGCACCCAAGACTCCGTTTCCAATCGCCAAGGCCGTAGAGATGGTTCACCGAGCGGGCGGGATTCTATCGGTTGCTCATCCGGGACGGTACTTTACAAACCCGACGTCGTGCCTGCAGCTGATCGAGACGGGCGTTGATGCCATCGAAGTGTACCATCCATCGCATTGGTACGTTACACGCGAGTTTTACCGCGTGTTGTGCTCCCAGCACAACCTGTTGATCACGGGTGGTTCGGACTTCCACGGAACGCGGGAATACGATGAGCAAAACTTCGGCGTGTTTGGTGTTTCCGAGTCTGCACTCAAGCTGCTCGAAGATCGTCGAGACGTTGTACGTCAATCACAACCCGCATGAACTCAACAGACATTCAGTTTGCCGACCTCAGTGCTTTCTCAGCAGAAGGCCTGCGCATCGGCATCGTTGCCGCAGCGTGGCACGATGATATTGTTCAGGAACTCATCAGTGGCTCGCTGACCATCCTTCGTGAACATGGATTGCCAGATGATGATATCATTCTCGTGCGCTGCCCCGGTAGCTATGAAATACCCGTTGTTGCTGCCACGTTGATCGAGCACCAGCGTGTTGATGCTGTGATCTGCCTTGGCGTTGTTGTTCGTGGCGAAACGGCGCACTTTGAATACGTTGCTTCACCTGTTATGCACGGCCTGCAGGATCTTGCAGTCCGTACCGGCATCCCCTGCATCGCTGGGATTCTCACAACGGAGAACCTTGACCAGGCATGGTCCCGCGCTGGGGGCAAAGATGGACATAAAGGGCGCGAATCTGCATTAGCAGCGCTTTACACGGCAGACCTCCTACGAACTCTTCGTACACCGTAAGTCACAAGGTTGGGCAGAATGAGAAAACTCGCGTTAGCTGCAGCAATCGCACTATTGTGGCACCATGCAAGTGCGCAGCAGGTTTACCTGAGCGATTGGCAGACGATCTCGTCGCTGTATCAAATTCAGGCAGTCGATGCCGATGCCGACGGCACGATCTGGACAGCTACGTCAGGGGGCGTTCCACGATGGACAACAGGCCCTGAACCAACATTTACGAAGTACGATAACATTAACGGACTCAAGACGCTCGACTGCACGTCGATCTTCTGCGACACAAAGTCGGGATTAACGTATGTAGGTCAGCGAGACGGCTCTCTCGATATCTACAGCAAGCGCAGTAACTCATGGTCGTCTATCAGCGATATCCAGCGGTCAACACAATATCCGAAGCGTGCAATAAGTGGTTTTTCTCAACGAGGAGACACACTGGCGATCGCAACAGAGTTTGGATTTGTGCTGCTGAACTCTGCGACGCAGTTGTTTATTGAGACCGTAGATCGTGTAGGGCAGTTCCCCGAAAAGTCAGCAGTGCGCAGCATACGCTTTATTGAGAACAGCGTCTGGGTCGTGATCAATGGTAACGTTGCTACGGCTCCGTTGAATGTTACCACGTTGCGACTTCCATCTGTTTGGACAGTTATCACAGCATCACAAGGACTACCAGACTCTACCGAACCGGTGTTGTTCATGGCTTCGAAAGGCTCTCGGCTCTGTGTTGCGACTGCTCGAAGAGTTTTTGAACGGACATCTGACGGACAGTTCAAGCTCGCTCAAACGGTAGACCGAGACATCAATGGTATCAGCATCGGCACCGCCGGGTCGCTGATCGTTAGCACAGCTAATGCGGTCTTTGTTGGTGAACAAGACCTGAAACTTGACAGAAACTTCCCTTCCCCGATTACAGGTCACACAGTCATACAAACCTCTCGTGGTCAGGCGGTCGTTGCATTTCTCCAAAGCGACGGTCTCGGTGTTATCCAGGACGGCTCACTGAAGTTGTACGGTTTTAACTCGCCCCTTTCCAATCAGTTTACCGATATCAGCATTGATACCAAGGGATGGATCTGGGCTGCTACACACACCGACGGCGGTTACGGCGGTCAGGGAGTGAGCTACTTTGACGGAACCTCCTGGCGCTCGATCACAACTGCATCTGAGCCTGCATTGCAATCAAATGGCTGCTACAGGGTTTCGTCCCTGGCAGACGGAACAACGTGGATTGGCACATGGGGCCGCGGCGCCGTAAAGTGCGAGCACACAGAGTCTGGTCTTACACTTACTTCGCTAAATGCACGTAACTCCTCACTTGCAGGCATTCCTGCAGACTCAAGCTATGTGCTGGTGTCAGAAGCCGCGCTCGACAAATTCGGCAGAACGATTCTCCTGAATGAGCAAAGCACCGACAGACTCTTCGCAGTAG
The DNA here is from genome assembly GCA_044238605.1 of Patescibacteria group bacterium. Classification (GTDB taxonomy): domain Bacteria; phylum Bacteroidota; class Ignavibacteria; order Kapaibacteriales; family Kapaibacteriaceae; genus UBA10438. Next base: position 13,884 of record JBIICY010000002.1, on the reverse strand, counting down.
CCGACGGATCTGGCGGGTGGGCCTTCAGACAGAATTGCGCCAATCCTCGGGAGAATGTGTACCGCTCACTTGCCGTAGACGGCAACGGGACGGTTTGGTGCGGAAGTCCTGATAGTCGCGGACTTATCGGCTACAATGACAAGAATACCCCGAGCCAGGATGATGACATCTGCAACAAGATCATGAGCAGCAATTCGCAGCTCCAGGACAACGTTGTTACCTCGCTTGCAACTGACCAGAATGGCGCGCTCTGGATAGGCACAGCCAAGGGGCTTTCCGTGGTGTCGAGTCCGTGGAACCTTACAAATACTACAATCCCGTTCGTGCGCAGAGTCTCGGTGATGTCTTCTACGTACATCAACGATGTGTTTGTTGACGCTCTGAACTACAAGTGGATTGCAACAAACAATGGTGTGTTTGTGCTTGACGAAAGCGGCATAGAAGTTCTTGCCACGATCACCACAGCTACCAGCCCCCTGCTGGACAACAACGTCCGCTCGATTGCTATAGACGACGCAACAGGACTTGCCTATTTCGGAACTCTTAAGGGCTGCAGTGTTGCTAAGACGTCTTCTATGCGCCCGCTTCCATCATTCGATGTTTCCTGCTATCCACAGCCGTTTAGAGCGGGCTCGCAAACACAGCTTGTTATCGATGGCCTTGCACCTGACTCTGAAGTTCGCATCATGACTTCAGGCGGGATTCTTGTCTCGGCCATTGCAGCGCGCGGACGCCAAGCCCTATGGGACGGACGAGACGTCTATGGGAATATGGTCCCACCAGGTATCTATGTTGCAAGCGTCTCCAGCGCGAGCACAAGCTCGAGCTCGGTTCTCAAGATTGCCGTAACTCGGTAAAACGAAAAAGGGGCTAACGTTTTGCGTTAGCCCCTTTTTACTGTCGTGTGCGGAAGACGGGACTTGAACCCGTACGCCCTTGCGAGCGCCACCCCCTCAAGATGGTGCGTCTGCCAATTTCGCCACTTCCGCAGAGGGATTGCGAAGATAGTGAACCGGCTAGATATGGCAAAACTTTAAAGCCGTTTATCGCACAACTGTGAGCGGAACTACCGTGCGAGCGCCGTTGACGATCACAGCGCACAGATACGATCCGGACGGGACATTTTCTACTGGTATGCGAACCTTGCCTGGCATCACACGATCTGTGAATACAGACTGCACGAATCGTCCTTCAGTGCCATAGAGCTCCACAGACACTACTGCTGGCACCGACTGCTGCCATTCGAGAGTTGTGTGCGTTGTCGACGGGTTGGGCGCTACAGTTACCTGAACTGGCGTGCGGCCTTCATAGAAATCATTAACGCTCGTTGGACGCTGCAGAACGCCGAGTGGAAGAACGCGATCTTCGAGAACGTTTTCGGTGTCTTGAGGTGTTCCGCCGAACCAGTTTTCGAGCACGTCGGCATAGACGCGACGGAAATCCCACTGATAGCGCAAATCACCATTGCTGTCAAAGTTCTGCAGGTCTGGGTTTTGTCCGTATACACCAGCACGCACGCCATTACCGAAAACGAACTGCACGGAGGACGTTCCGTGGTCTGTACCGCGGCTGCCGTTCTCGTACGGACGACGTCCAAACTCCGACACCGTCATACCAACAACGCGGTCGGCAAATCCCTGCGCCAGTGCATCCTGCATGAATGCTCCAACACCTGTTGCAAGCTGATTCATAAGGTATGGATGCAAGCCCCCTAAGTTTTCATCCTGCTGCTGCACGTGCGTGTCAAAACCGCCCATTGCAACCATATAGATCTTTGAGCGCAGACCGCCGCTGATAAGACGCGCTACAAGCTTCATCTGCTGCACGAATCCGGTATCAGTGTAGGAGGCTACGTTCTTACCCTTATCAAAGGAACTCTTGACAACCGTTGAGTAACGGTCGCATTGTTCGGCAACAGTGCGGACGAAGTTAAACTCTCTTCCGTAGCGTGTTTCGTCGGACATCACCGCCATGTCGGGCGAGAGACCTTGTCCGAGCTCAAAGAACTTAGCCGGATCGGTAAGTGCAATACCGACGTCGCCCTTCGGGCTTTGTAGCAACATCGAGAGAGAGCCCCCAATCTGCACAGCGATTGGATCATCGGGCAGAACCTCAGGGAAGCCGTTGATCTTGTTTGACCAGTATCTTCCGAGCCAGCCATCGAGCAGACGCTTTTCTGGATCAGAGGAGTTAAATCCGCTGAGCCAGATATCCGTGGACCGGAAGTGCGAGAGGTTGGGATTCTCATAGCCGATCCCCTGCACGACCGCAAGACGTCCGTCCTCGAACATCTGCGGGAAACCATACCTGTCCTTCGGTGCAAGTGCTGGGTGCATATACACTCGTGACAGCACGTTAACGGCCTTGTCCTTCGGAACTGCGATGGTCGGGCGGATCTGGTAATATGCGGGGTCGTCTACCGGAAGAATGGTATTCAGCCCGTCGTTTCCACCGAACATCTGAATCACGATCAAGATGCGGTCATCATCAGCCTGAAGCTGTTGCTGAAGTTGGAATGGAGAGAATGCGCGCAGTGGCACACCCCCGAGCACTTGGGTACCTACTGCGGCAGCAGCGGTCGTAGCGAGAAAGGAGCGACGTTTCATCGGGTTACCTTTACGTTCAAGTTCAGTGATAGGGGGCTTAGCACAGCTGGAAATCTGGTGCAACGGCCATTGTCTTTAAGAGCAGCTTAAACGAGCGCGAAGCGCTTGCTGGCTGCTGCAGTTTCTCTGCCCATGTGTAATCGGGCTGTCCTTCAAGAAGCGTTGACTTATAGTACGCCAGACGCTCGGCACTGATCGTTACTGGAAGCATATACTTTGCAACTTCAGCAACGAATGCGGCTGGATCATCATAGTTCGGAAACTCCTTGATGAAGTCCATCGCCTTGACATCTGGCAAACTATCAATAGCCTTCTTGGCAAAATCGCGCCTGCGCGGATAGGTGTTGGTGCTGATCCATGTCCGATATCCCGGCCATCCAGCAACATTCGGCGGATCAAACATTGTCTGGTCCATCGTACGAACCCATGCCTGCGGATCAAGCGCAACGATTTGCCCATCGTCGAGTCGCAGTTGTTTTAGCAAGGAAGCTACGTACTCCACCGGTGTTTTGATTTGCGCGCCGCGAAGAGCTGGATCGAAGAAATGTGCACTTGTGAGAAGCTTTCGGAACAGCGGACGCAGTCTGAAGTCTCCAGCCTTAAACTCTGCTGCAAGGTCGTTCACAACTTTAGGGTCTACCTCGCCGCCAGAGCTGTAGACAAAGAATAGGTAGGCCTTACGGGCAATAAACCGGGCTATTGCATCAGGACGGACACGGAAGAGAATATTGATGAGTTCACGAATCTCTTCGTTCTTTACCTGAAACGCAGTGTTATTATCAGCCGTGCGGGCTGGGATCGTAACGCCCATGAACTCTTTTGCGCCTGTATCGTGCTTATTTGCATCAAACCACGACACATACATACCATTTGGAGCGGGTTGATCATTATAACGCGATGCTTTCCATCCAGTCAGTACCCGCGCCGCTTGCTGAACATCACCTTCTGTGTACCAGCCAATACCGGTGGTATAGAGCTCCATCAGCTCGCGTGCATAGTTCTCATTCGGCTTTCCAACCTCGTTATACGTTCCCCCGAGATAATGCAGCATTGCGTTATCCAGGGTAAGGTCCAGCGCCATTTCTCGAAAATCTCCAAGGCGGTCCTTACGAAGAAGCATGTACTGGTTGTAGATGGTATGCGGCACCAAATACTGTTCGTCAAAGCTGAATTCAGACGTCCAGTGACTCATCCAGAACAACGTCAGTTTTTCAACAGCCGTTGAATCGCGAACCATCGTCTGGAGCCACCAGTTCGAGAGTTTGGAGTGGTTACCACGCCACCATGCCTCGATCGCAAACCGTGTCTGGAGATCAGCACCAAGAGGATTCTCCGTGTGATCTACCATTTGATTCGATACCGGGTCGCGCCACTTTGTAAACTCCATCGGCTTTGCGAGATCGGCCGGGGTATCCGGCCCCAGCAGGGCATCTACCACTTGGCTGGCGGTCTTACCCACCAGCGCCTGGGCTTCAGGCACGGAAATACCGAAACTGAGTCGTCGGTACAGGTGGTAGATATCCTCCAAGGTTAGTGGCTTGGTGTACTCTTCCAAGCCGCCTTGAATGTCCAACGGAGCCCCGTCGAACGGCCCCGGACCCCGCACAGAGGTGCGTGCCAGGTTGGTAAAAAGTTCTCGTCTATTCATCGTACCCTCAGTGGAGTAGTGATTTGCAACGAAACAGTTCGGCAGTAAAACCTGCCTTCTGGAATTGAGTTGTCATATGGAAGCTGATCCGGTCCAATCCCCTTCACTTCCTGGATCGCAAGAGAAGGGGCTATCGAACGTACAAACCGTTCAACAGATTCAGCTCTGTCTTGTGAAAGCGTCATGTTATGATCACGCTCACCAAGTTTATCAGTTGTACCAACAATCCGTGCTGTACTTCCTGGTCCTGCTGCTGATGCAACCACACGCTGCATCATCTCCCTGTTCTGGTCTGAAATGTCCGACTTATCATAGTCGAATACGATCAGACTCAAACGGCTGACCTCATAATTGCTCACAGTCTTGCGTAGCGGGAATTCAGCAACAGCTCGAGCAGGCTCTCGATCAATCTGCTCTACCTCAAGTGTAGCAACGAGCGTGTCGAGGCTTCCGGCAACTGGACCAAGCTGATTTGTCATCTCTTGGTTCAGGTTGAATGTGAGTGTTTCAGGTGGCAACAGCTTCCCGGTACGAAGTCCGATCTGTTTGCCGTCGTGTTCAACCCGAAGGTTCCACTGTTCGGCACGCTCAGGGTTGCGTATCGAAGTGCTGAAATCATGCTGCGCCTGAACAGGTACATATTCATTGAACCGAGTATGCACGATAGGGCCGAGAAGTGTTTCATCGGCACTTGAAAGCTCGACGCGTCTGTTTTCTGCGGCGCCTTCTGTGTAGCTCTCCCGCGATGGATTCGACGGCTTTGCTGATCCGCGAACGGTAATCCTGTCTGCAGTAATTCCCCACCGCTTGCTCAGGTACTCGGCCGTGGAACGAGCACGCGCAACGGCGATGGCAGCCCGCTCATCGTTCGATGTTCCTTCGCTGATATCCGTTGTACCCGTAACAACAAGCTTTGCATTGGGTGTGGCCTTCATGCGGGCGCCAAGCACATCAAGAATTCGATAATAGATGGGCAGTGTTTCCTTGGCCAGGTCCCGCTCGTTGAACTGCGCTGTGTTGTCAACATGGATATACTTGGCAGGCAGCACTGATGATGCCGAATCAAAGAACAAATATGGCAGTAGCGGGAATGTCTGTGTAACCACCGTTTCTCGAATCTCCAGTGGCGTTGTCGAAATCGAGGCAATCACGGCTGGAGCGGGCTCTGGTTCTGGCGGAGCAGCTTCTACGATCGGTGCGGGTTCTGGATCCGGTGGTGGTGGCGGTGGTGCTGCCTGATCCTCGCGAATCCTGTACCGCAATGCAATGCCTGCGCCAATCCATGACTGATTCCATGTAGTGGAACTGGTGACGGAGTTTATTCCGTATCGGTAGGATACCTCGGGTGCAATCTCAACGTCCTTCGTCAGTTCCAACACAATGCCGATTCCGCCCCCTACCCCTAAAGACGTACCCAGGCCTGGGAACGGACCCTCACCAGTTGTTCGGATCTGACGTCCGTCAGGAAAGAGCACGGCATCCGGACTTACAATCTGCTCTGTTTGGGAATACGTACTGGCGATAAGCGGATTTCCAGCATCGAAAGAGGCTCGAATGAATATCGGTAGCCCTTCGATTGGACGCGACCGTATATGTGCTTCGAAAGCGACGTAGCCGAGCGTGCTCTCAAAAACGTTTTCACGAACTAACGGGACGTACTGGAGCGATGCAGGATCAAGTACTTCAAAGCCTGCCTGAGTAGTAACAACAAGGCGCGCTGGACGCTGCTGAAAGGTAAGACCCACGCCGAGTTCGAGCGCGTCTCCAATGACGGCATAATCACCCGTTATACCAGCGTAGATGCCTGGCGAAACCCCGTCTGAGAATGCTCCGCAATCGGGATCGTTCGAGCTGAAAATGACGGGAATTGTTGATTGATTGGCAACATGAAGATAGCCGCCGCGCACACCGATAGAGGCAGGCTGAGCACGCAGTAGCACGGCTGCAAAACAAAACACCACGAACGCTGTGGCTGTTACTCTCATGTTAGTCCCTCGTGCAATTCGCAGGCGTTAGTCGTATCAATGTCGACCAGCGCTTTGACATCGGTGAAACTACTGCAAATGCCGTAATGAACCAACTGAATCGCACGCGAGATAGAAGAAAGATTTACAACATGACTAGGCGGATTCCGGTAAGAAGTCCGAAGATCACCACAGCTGCTGCCATAATGCGCTGTGCCAGCGAGAATACCCTCTCAGGCATCCGGTGTTTATAGCGAAGGAAGATGTGCACCAGCGTTACCAGCCAGGCGTAGTTACCTACTCCGAATCCCAGGGAAAACAGCACACGGTCTGCCATGTTGCGTTCCACGACGCCAGATGCCAGAATGTAGGCAGACATAACAAGCAACGAGGGTATAAAGGTTGGATTGGCAAGATTTGCCAGAGCATAGGCGGCTCCGGTAATAAATGGCTTGCCTGTTTTAACGGATGTCCCACCCCCATCGGCAACATTCAATGATATTGGATTGCGAAACTGGTATACACCCAGCACAGCAATCGCAGCTGCAACGGCTACAGCTGCATAGGTAAACACCGGACTCGTTGCTGAATCCAGCTGAAGCACGTGAGCAATTCCAACAGAGGCAGACATGGCAAAAAAGCAATACGCAAGATCAAACAAGCCAGCACCAAATGCCAACCATCGAGAAGCAGCAGCCCCATGCTTCAGCCCAGTTCTCACGGCGGCTAGTCCAATGGGTCCGGGCGGTATTGCCAGCACATATCCAACAACCAGTCCAACAACCAATGCAATCATGATTCAAGATTACAGCTAAATTCCGAGTCATACATGGTACAGAGGATATGAATATCTCACAACAAGACAACCCTACGGCATTGCTGCCAAAGCTGGGAATTTTTGCAACCACGTCATTGGTGGTAGGGGGCATGATCGGCTCTGGGATCTTTCGTAATCCCTCAGCAATGGCCGAGTTTGTGCATTCGCCGCATTTATTGATCGCAGTCTGGGTTGTTGCGGGTATCGTTACGCTCTTTGGCGCTCTGACAAATGCCGAAGTAGCGGGGTTAATCCCTATCACTGGCGGACAGTACCAATACTTCCGAGCAATGTACGGGGAGTTCGTTGCCTTCCTCTATGGCTGGGCGCTCTTTGTTGTAATTCAATGCGGGTCTATTGCGTCGATCACCTTCGTCTTTGCCGAATATGTCGACACGCTCATGCCACTGTGGCACCTGCCCGAGCATGTATGGCAAGCTTGGGCTATCGAGCTGCCGTTTGCTACGATTTTTCCGCTTCAGAACATTGGAATCAAACTGTTAACGATCAGTGCTGTAGGCTTGCTCACCATTATCAACATTCGTGGTGTTCGTGAAGGGGGCTTTGTACAATCGTTGCTTACGTCGGCGAAAGTTGCTGCAATGCTGTTTCTTGTTGCTTTTGCCTTCATTAGCCCTGCTGGATCCGTGCATAATATCACGGCCCCTTCTGCTACGGCGGTGCCCGTTGGCTCGGCACTCATGCTTGCTCTCGTGATGGCCATGAACAAAGCGCTGTGGTCTTACGACGGGTGGAACAATCTTACGTATGTAAGCGGCGAAGTCGTAGACCCACAGAGAACAGTTCCCCGCTCCCTCATTCTTGGCACGGTGATCTGCATCAGCGTCTATGTAATGATAAACCTCGCGTATCTGGTAATCCTACCTATCGATCAACTCGCCGCCTCAACACTGGTGGCCCGCGATGCGGCAAATCTGATGCTAGGCACTGTTGGCGCAACGTTCGTGAGCTGGGCAGTAATCATTGCAACGATCGGTACATCAAACGGGACCATACTAGCGAGCTCGCGTGTATACTACAGCATGGCTCAGGAGAAGATGTTCTTTTCTTCTGCCGGACGTATTCACGAGCGCTTCAACACGCCTGCCCGGTCTCTGACGTATCAGTTTCTGTGGACGTCTGTGCTTGTGATGTCCGGCACGTTTGACATCCTAACAGACATGCTCATATTTATCAGCTGGGGATTCTACGCACTTGGTGCGTACGGAGTTTTTGTCCTCCGGAAGAAAATGCCCCATGCGCCGCGTCCATACCGCACATGGGGCTATCCTATTGTTCCGATTCTGTTTATCCTATTCGCGGTTGCATTCCTGGTCTACACAGTTGCCGCAGATATCACGCGATATCAGGAAGGCATGCTCGCGCTCGAGATCGCTCGTGAGCAGGGGGCAAGCAGCCCAGCATCAGAGCCGTTGATCATCAACTCGCTCTGGGGCACAATACTGATGCTGACAGGTGTACCGTTCTATTGGTACTTCCGGCGCTTACAGCATCAATCCAAGTGAGATCTGCATAAACGACGTCTGGGGATCACCCTGCTGTTGGATGAACTGATTCGACCAGATGTTCTTGACTTCGAAGTATGGCTGAAGGCCTGCAATGTCAATTGCAGCCATCACACCTAGTGCAGCACCAAGACCTGAGCGAGAGTATTCGAAATTGTTCATATCGATATCAAAGTCATCAAGCAAGTCGCGCTGATCTGCTGCAAGTCCTACAGACCGATATGAAAACACCAGCTCAGCTGATACGCCCAGCATGACAAATGAACGTACTGGCAGCCATGTGATTCCTGCGGTCACCGGGACATGACTCGAGGAGGTGAGAACTGAAGGAATCTGAACACCGCCAATAGATAATGACTGCTGCTGATTGGCAAACTGGTTTATTGAAGCCGTGCCCTGTAGACTAAAGTTGTCCCCAATTCCCAATCGAACTTTAGCGCCAAAATGCAGTCCCGATGATTTTGCTGCATCGTATGACTGGATAACCCCGTCTGACTTCAACTTCTGAAAGACGTTGTCCACCCCAGCCTGCGGCACACTTGCTCCTCCAAAGAAACCAATTTTGAAGCCCTCGGGGTCATCTTGTGCGGCACTTGGCAGCGATGCCAGTGCTCCAACAGCAACGAACGCAATACACGCGCGCCCGATCGTTTGCGTCAATTTCATCGTCTCCCCCAGTAATCATGGATATGTCGTTACCAGTAAAGTTAACACTTGGTAGTTTTGCACCTATGAAAACTCGCACTCTGCTCACTCTCTGCTGGATGCTTGTGGCATCGGCCACTGTTTCGGCACAGGTTATCCCCCCTGCTCGTCTTGGAGTTGCAGCAGGTCTTACGATCAACTCCATCTCTCCTAGCATTGCGGTATGGAGATCTACCGATTCTCTGAGTAGTGCACTTGCCCAGTTCCGAGCGCTCGACCCCAATGCTCGGTATTCAAACTCAGGGTCAGGAATTGGTGGCGCATTTGCAGTAACGGGATCAATTCCGCTTACATCAACTCTGCATCTTTCAGGAGCGATTGGATACCATTCTCTTCCAACATCGATCACGTCCGAACGACAGATTCCAACGGCAACAGCAACTCACTCTCTTTCGCTCTTTTCCTCGATGCTACAGATTGCACCAGCGCTTGAAGTTTACGGGTTGTTTGGTGGGCTGTCTCTGCATCCCATTCTCGGTCTCGACATCGGCATTCCGCTTTCTACAAGCGAGTCTCGCAATACCACAATCAATGAACAGAACACCTATTCAGAGCAATTCATCTCGCAGGATGCACCGATCGAAAACGCTTCGACGCGCACGGCACTTCTGCTGGGCATTGGGTACACCTTTAAGGTTGACTCAAACATCTTCATCCAGCCACACATCACGTATTCGCATCCGTTGACGAATATCTCCAGCAGCGCAATCTTCAGTCCGACCTCCATATCACAGCTGCGCATCGGTGTTGCCGTATACCTTGGGTTTACCTCTACTCAGCCTGTGCTGGACTCGAAACAGCCCCTTACCGGATCGATGGACAAGATCACTGGCATCGATAACGAGAATCGCGAAGTGCTAGTATCTTCGATCAACGTGGAAGACGTGCGCTATAACGAGATGTTCCCGCTCGTGCCTTACATCTTCTGCAACGAAGGGGGCCTGCCGGATGAAACCCAGCAGTCTGCCAACTACAATGCCCTAAGCGGCAACTTTACCGTTGAGTCACTTCCCCTTGATGCTTTCGAGGTGAACAAGAACCTTCTCAACATCGTGGCGCTTCGCATGAAGAAATACCCTCAAGCCGCGCTTACGATTACTGGAACCACAGATGGGAAGAAAGAGTCAGCCGACAAGAGCCTTGCCATCGGCCGCGCCGAGTGGGCAAAGACGTACCTGACAGAGCAGTGTGGAGTTGAACAGGCGCGCGTCCTTGTGAAAGCTACGAATGTTCCAGCTCGACCATCGGCCATGAACGACCCCGACGGCATCATTGAGAACCGTCGTGTAGAACTTTCATCGAACGTTCCTGATGTGCTTGCCCCTGTCCTGCTTACGGCAGATAATCAGCGCGTAGCCAACTACGACGTAATCGTGTTCTACCCTTCCGTTAGTGATTCGAGTATACAGTCATGGACGATGAACGTAACACAGGCCGGACGCAGCCTACGCACGCTCAATGGCAGCGGCAGGCCACAGCCTATCCGATGGGCCATGCGCGCCAACGAGCTCTCTGCAGCTCAGGTGCCAGTGGATTACGATTTAACGCTTCGTCGTGGCGAGGATGATTCTGTCGTGGTTGCAGGATCTATTCCGGTAGACTATATCTCGAGCGTTCGTAAGAAAACCGAGAACCTGCCAGACAAAAGCATCGATAAGTACTCACTTATCCTATTCGATTTTGACAAGGCCACTCTCGGCGAAGAGAATCAGAGGATACTTGAGCAAATGGTCCTGCCGAGTATCTCTGCGATTTCCAAGGTGAGTATCGTTGGATATTCTGACCGAATTGGTAATGACGACTATAACATGAAGCTCTCTCGGGAACGCGCGGAGTCTGTTCGAGCGTTTCTCCAAGGGCGCGCGCGCGATGCTAGGTTCTACACAATGGGTGTTGGTGAATCCACGGAAGTATTCTCCAACAATGTCCCTGTAGGCCGCCAACTCTCGCGCACGGTACAGGTCATCGTGGAAACACCACGGCGATAACCTCTTTTTCATCTGCACTAAATAAGGCTCGTTGTGGATTATAAGTATCTGATGGACATTGACTCTCCGGAAGACCTACGTAAGCTACCGGAAACAGAACTTCGGTGCGTCAGCGACGAAGTTCGCGAGTATCTGGTGGACACGATCACGAGGGTTGGAGGCCACTTCGGCGCTGGACTCGGCACTGTTGAGCTTACGGTTGCTCTGCACTACGTCTTCAACACGCCCCATGACAAGATCGTGATCGATACTGGGCACCAGGCATATCCTCACAAGATCCTTACGGGACGCAAAGACCAGCTTCACACGATTCGTCAGAAAGGGGGCCTTTCTGGCTTCCTCAAGCGTTCTGAGAGCATGTATGATGACTTCGGCGCAGGCCATGCAACAACATCGATCTCTGCTGCACTTGGTATGGCAGCAGCACGCGATCAGCTCAAGGAAGACTATCGTGTGGTGGCGGTTATTGGTGATGGTGCCATGACGGGTGGCCTCGCCTACGAAGCAATGAACAATTGTGGTGTGATCAAGAGCGATATCCTTGTTGTGCTCAACGACAACAACATGTCGATTGCACCAAACGTGTGGGCACTTTCGAATTACTTCTCCGAGCTCTTCGCTTCCGAGCGTGGCAAGCGCCTTCGCGAGACCATCGGAACAATGACCGACAAGATGGATGGCTTTGGCGATCGTATCAAGTCGCTCGCTCACCGTATCGAAGGCGGCATGAAGGCCGTTATCACGCCCGGCATGTTGTTTGAGGCATTGGGCTTTCGGTACTTTGGTCCAGTAAACGGACATAACGTAAACCAACTTGTTACGATGCTTCAGGGTATACGCGACATGAAGGGTCCAATCCTGCTGCATACGATAACGCAAAAGGGCAAGGGGTATGGTCCGGCCGAACGGGACAAACAGTTCCTCCATGCAATTGGCAAAGTCGACAAGATCACCGGTAAAGCCGTACAGACGGCCAAGCCTGCTGTTGCTCCCCCACCAACGTATCAGAAGGTGTTTGGCGATGCAATGGTGGAGATTATGTCCACCAACCCAAAAGTCGTTGGCATCACCGCTGCCATGCCAGATGGTACGGGGCTAGATATCGTTCAGAAGAGCTTCCCTACCCGAGTCTATGACGTGGGGATTGCAGAGGGTCATGGCGTTACGTTTGCAGCCGGCTTGGCAACGCAGGGAGTTGTTCCGGTTGTAGCCATCTACAGCTCGTTTCTACAACGTGCCTTCGACCACATCGCACATGACGTAGCGCTGCAGCACCTGCACGTAGTATTCGCCCTCGACCGCTCCGGTCTTGTAGGTGCCGATGGTCCGACGCACCATGGCGTTCTAGACCTTGCCTATCTGCGCATCATTCAGGGCATGGTTGTTATGGCCCCGAAAGACGAGCAAGAACTGCGCGAGATGCTCTACACCAGCGTTCACTCATACAAGGCAGGTCCAATTGCTATCCGCTACCCTCGTGGCAACTCGGTAGGTGTGCCTGTTAAGCCAATGCAGTCCATCGAAATCGGTAAGAGCGAAACGTTGCGCACAGGCTCGGACGTAGCACTGATTGCCATCGGCAACATGGTGGCAAAGGCAGAGAGAGCAGCAGAGATCTTAGCAGCAGAAGGCATCTCAGCAGAAGTTGTAAACGCACGATTTGTCAAGCCCCTTGACACATCGATGGTCGATGACGTTGCAAAACGTATTGGCCGCATCATCACCATCGAGGACGGTCAGATCCAGGGCGGCTTCGGCAGCGCCGTAGCTGAGCACATTGCGCAGCATCACAGCAATTCTGTTGATCTGCTCATGCATGGCATCCCGGACATCTATGTAGACCACGGAACACAGGATGAGCTCTACGGAGAACTCAAACTTGACGCCAACGGTATCGCAGACGTTGCCAAGGACTTCCTCGGCTCTGTCATCATCCGCAACGTACTCACCACGGATTAACGACCTGTTACTGGTAACTAGTAACCAGTAATCAGTAACCAGTAATCTGTATTTGCTCTGCATTTCCTAAATTTGCGCCTCCCGATCCCGTAGCTCAGCTGGTAGAGCATTTGACTTTTAATCAAAGGGCCTTGGGTTCGAGTCCCAACGGGATCACACAGGCCTCACTGTACACGCTGCAGTGGGGCTTTTTTTATTCCTACTGCTGAAAAACAAGGACTTACAACGATGTAAAAGAAAATATGGCGCACCTTTTCTGTCTCACCTTTTGCCGGATCCAATCCGCTGGATGAATCGGCATGAAGCGCAAGAATATTTATTACGTCCCCCAGAATTGGGTTCCTTGCCTGAAGTTTTCGGTGATCTTCAGCTTGCGCGTCAAAGCAGGTGCTTCGGTTGGATCAATACTCGTATCGGTAACGAGCAGGGGTAAAAGATTTCGTTATGCGTTGGGGCAACATCGAGTACCGGAATGGCATTGGGATTACCAACGGCAACGGATGGTCCCAGGCACACCGCGTGCAGAGGAGATAAACGCAGAGATAGATCGCTATTTACAAGCAATAATATTTTTCTTCTCTTCCTCCAGAACCGCAGAAGCGGAACAACCAACGCTTGAAGGACTCAGAGCAACGTTGATTCCAGCTCGAGTACATGCTTCAAAGCGCGTA
>JBIICY010000007.1:0-130444 GCA_044238605.1 Patescibacteria group bacterium | reverse complement strand
AGGTAACACTCGTTTAACACGATCGACAGGCCGCGGCAGTTGAGCCCCCTTCCTTCCGACTTACACGTGTTGATCATGCTCATCGCGTTTCGCACCTCTGGAATCCCGCCTAAGCCGTTGTGTGGAATCAGGTTGTGAATCCACCGAAGCAGATTGATGATCTTCACGACGTCAGGCCCATTGCCGGCGATGCTGTCGAGATTCAACCCCTTTCGTAGTGCAACCAGATTCGGATCGTTCATCGATTGGTATGTGAACCGTGGTATCGAACGATCGTCGGCATTGTTATAGGAACTAGCCCCCTTCAGGATGGTCATGACGTCGCCAACCTTCCTGATACGCTCCATGATCACGGCAAACTCCGCTTCGTTGCGGATGTTGTCGAGGTCGGTATCCTGCTGGATATGGGCATAGCCGGTATAGCCATGGTCAATGGACATCTTCAGGGTGCTCAAAGCCAGATCCTTCTGATTGACGAGCGAGTAGATGCAGCAGAGATTGTAGTATATGTTGGCTACGGCTGATGATGAGATCCTCTGGTCTTTGTCGGAAAGGGCCTTGTACTGCACGAGAACTTCGGCAAGGGGCTTCTGGTACGACTCAGCATCACGCCTCGTATAGGCATCATCGAAGATGCTCACCTTGCTCTCGAGTAACTCCAAGAACCGTACAACCGAATCTGGCTGGGCATTTGATTGAAGTGGGATGCTCAGGAGGATTGCACAAAGTGCGATGAGAAGGCGCATAACAGTCTGGTTGTGGATAGAATTGTCCGTTGCCGCATCTGACATGTGCCACCCGACCAAGGTTTCACAATGTTCAATGATCGTGTGCGTGCTCAGGTGGAATCCGGTTGTAGTAACTTCTCAGCTGCATCGAGCATCTTGCACTCAGTAGTCTGGAATACTTACACAACAACCGATTGAGTATGGTCGATTATTTAGACCAGTTCAATTTTTAGAAGATAGTGATCATGCTGCACATGTTGTGAAAGCAGACACTGGTGGTAGATCGTTGTGCTACAATCTTATGGAATGCAGTCACCGGTGGTCGATCGTTGTGGCAGCTGCGAGGTCGTTCTCTCTTGTGCATCCGCAATCATGAATTCATGATTGATTGGGCATGTTGGATCTACTTCAAAATGAGATAAAACCGGAGCACTGAACCATTATGGCGAGCAATGCTCTTTCCCAGATGTACCTGCTCGGAGCTTCTCGAATCAGAACTTCACAAACGGGTCGTCTTGAATGTCTTTGTAATCTTCAGCGGTTAGGAACGATGGTGTGTAGGCAATCCCTAGTGCTTCCACTGCGTTCTGGGCTGCAAGAAAATGATTAAGATTCATACCGCGAACTATTGCCCATAAATCTTGCGACTGCTGAGTGGAGAAGATGTGTTCTCTGGTAGCAACTAATGTTGCGTGCAGCTGATACTCTGCGATGTATGCGTAGGTAACAATAGCCTCTTGCACATTGTTCGGACGGTTTGATGCTAGCCAATTCCAGACGTTCTGCGTTGAGTCATCGTGAAAAACACCAACACCCAAGCCGCTGGTGCTGGTAACGGAATCTATCTCATCATCCAGACCGTGAAAGTCCAGCATGCGATAAAACGCTTTGAGTTGAGACCGTTCCGCAGCAGAAATCTGAGCGAGGAACGCACTCTCTTTTATGGCGCCATCAAAGAACTGCGCCATTGCTTCAGAGGCGAGTTGCTCTGCCTCATAGGGTCTTACTATCTGAGGAACCAGACCCCAATCGTAAGGAGCCGGATTTTCCTGCCAATCGTCACTGATCTCGTTTGTATCAACGAACGTGACCCCCGTTGTGTCGTTGACCTCTAATGTATAGTCGACTGGCTCGGGCGTAACAGGGTCAGAACAGGCTGTGAACAGCAGTGTGACAGAAGCTGCGGCAGCAACCATGAGTGATCGTATTGTGCTCGTTACCATAGCGGCTCTTTCATGCAGGTTAGTGAGATGAGTAGCGCAAGATATCTAGCTCCTCAAGTTCTACAATGCTAATTCCCTATCGCTCAGTGTTTGAGTTTCCTGAGTTAGTAGCCCTCCCTTTAACTTCACGGCTCTAAGCGCTCGCAGGAATCGGCAGGAGAATCGCAGTGAACTTCATCTTGTTTCGATGCTGGACTGACTCCAGCATGGGGCTACTCCGTTCTGTAAACAATAATAGATTATTCAATGTATCTAGGTGCTAGAAATGAAAACGCTCCCAACAGTAGTGCTGCCGGGAGCGTTGTTGTTTTGACACCGTGAGAAGGTGGATTACGCGAGATCGAAGCGATCCAGGTTCATCACCTTTGTCCATGCGGCTACGAAGTCGCGGACAAATTTTTCCTTGTTATCGTCCTGCGCGTACGCTTCGGCAATTGCACGCAGCTGTGAGTTCGAACCGAATGCCAGATCTACGCGCGTTGCTGTCCACTTGAGTTCACCGGTTGAACGGTCACGGCCTTCGTATGCGTTATCGCCCGATGGCTTCCATGATGTGCTCATGTCAACAAGGTTGACAAAGAAGTCATTCGTGAGCTGACCAACACGGTCTGTAAACACGCCATGTTTACTGCCGTTATAGTTGGCACCCAGCACACGCAAGCCCCCTACCAGAACCGTCATCTCAGGTGCGCTCAGCGTAAGCAGCTGTGCTTTATCGATAAGCATCTCTTCGGGCGATACGCCAGAGGCAGACCTACGATAGTTGCGGAAACCGTCTGCTTGAGGCTCGAGCACAGCAAACGATTCAACGTCTGTTTGCTCGTGCGATGCATCCATGCGACCTGGCGTAAATGGTACTGTAACTGCAAGACCAGCTGCGTTTGCTGCAGACTCGATAGCAGCGCAACCGGCAAGAACAATAAGATCTGCAAGTGAGATCTTGGTGCCGTTTGATGCACTTGCGTTGAATGCTGCCTGAATGTTCTCAAGTGCTGTAAGCACCTTGGCCAGCTGTGATGGATGGTTGACCTCCCAGTCCTTCTGTGGAGCAAGGCGTAGGCGCCCACCGTTAGCACCACCACGACGGTCCGAACCACGGAACGTTGATGCTGCTGACCATGCGGTGTAAACAAGCTCTGTGTTGGAAACACCGCAGTTGAGGATCTGTGTCTTGAGAGCCGCGATATCCGATGCTGAAACCAAAGGATGATCTACCGCTGGAATCGGGTCCTGCCAGATGAGATCTTCGGCAGGTACTTCTGGTCCGAGGTAGAGACTCTTCGGACCCATATCGCGGTGCGTGAGCTTGAACCATGCGCGCGCATAAGCGTCAGCAAACTCGTCTGGGTTCTCCAGGAGGTGACGCGCGATCTTTTCGTATGCAGGATCCATCCGAAGTGACATGTCAGCCGTAGTCATGTGTGGGGGATGCATCACGCTTGGGTTGTGCGCATCAGGGATCATGTCCTCGGGATCGACGTTCATTGCACGCCATTGAATTGCGCCAGCAGGACTTGTTACCTGCTCCCACTCATACTTGAAGAGCACCTTCAGGTAGCCCATGTCCCATGTTGTTGGGTTCGGCTTCCATGCACCTTCGAATCCGCTCGTAGTTGTGTCGCCGCCCTTTCCTGTACCATGAGCATTCTTCCAGCCGAAGCCCATTTCTTCTATTGGTGCGCCTTCGGGCTCTGGACCCACCAACGCAGGATCGCCAGCGCCGTGCATCTTTCCAAATGTGTGTCCACCAGCTACAAGGGCAACCGTCTCGTAGTCATTCATCGCCATGCGTGCGAACGTCTCACGTACGTCGCGTCCTGATGCGACTGGATCTGGCTTGCCGTCTGGACCCTGAGGGTTGACGTAGATCAGCCCCATCTGCACTGCTGCGAGTGGATTCTCAAGCTGACGATCGCCACTGTAGCGACTATTTGGCTTATCACTTGTGGCAAGCCATTCCGTCTCAGCGCCCCAATACACGTCCTCTTCCGGAGCCCAGATATCTGCACGTCCGCCACCAAAGCCGAACGTCTTGAAGCCCATTGTCTCCATTGCTACGTTACCGGCAAGGACAAACAAGTCGGCCCATGAGATTGCATTGCCGTACTTTTTCTTAATCGGCCAGAGTAGACGACGTGCCTTGTCAAGGTTCCCGTTGTCAGGCCAGCTGTTAAGCGGCGCAAAACGCTGGTTACCGGTGTTCGCACCACCCCGTCCGTCTGCTACACGATACGTACCGGCCGCATGCCACGCCATGCGGATGAACAGACCCCCGTAGTGACCCCAGTCTGCAGGCCACCAATCTTGCGAATCCGTCATCAGTGCCGCAAGGTCGCGCTTCATTGCAGCGTAGTCGAGCTTCTTGAAGGCTTCGGCATAGTTGAAATCCTTGTCCATTGGGTTCGACACCGGCTGATGCTGGTGCAGGATCGAAAGGTTCAGTTGATTTGGCCACCAATTGGCATTTGACTGTATGCCTTGGCTTGATCGTGCGCCACCACCAGCGTGGAATGGACACTTGCTAGCGTCGCCATTGCTGCTCATGTAGATCTCCGTACAACAAGAATGATCAAATAATCTGCTCTAAGTTACTGCACCGACATGGCACCAGCAATTGATGTTCTTAGTTATCTCAAGGATTCAAACCATGGCTGGGCGCTGATGATTGACTCGAGATATACTGATGCATGATCTGCATTTGCACCGGCATCAAACCCTTCAATTGAGGTGTTGCCAAGACTCTTTTGGTAGCCGATCATGGGCGTTACCGTTTCCGCAAGTACGCCTTCGTCCCGATAACTGTAGAAGCATCGATATGGTGTGCGTAGTAGTTGACGGTATCCGTTGAGGTCGTCAAGCTTCTTCCAAAACGCAGTTGTTGCAGTCTTGCTGTCATCCAAAAACTTCTGCGTAAAGAGCTCCTTCATGGTGCGTATCCGTTGCTGCTGCTTGTCAAAAAGCACGGCCTCGTAGAATGCACTAAACGGAATCTGGAATTCGTGGAACTGCCTTGCTGCATCTAGAAACTGTGGTTGGATCGACTCAGCTGCCAGACCATTCAAACCGTAGTACGTCTCAAATGTGATTATCGTGTTCATGATAGCCACTGGGAATGAAGGGGCGAGAAATGGCGGAGGGTCGTTGATTGGCTTTGCCATAAATCCAACGAGGTCTACCGGACCCGACGCTGTGACGGCTGCCGCCACAGGTATCTGCTCGCGCTCGAGTCGCTGCAGAAACGCATTGGTAACCGCTCCACCTTGCGACCATCCAGATAGGAAGAGCTTGCCCGCGTTGATATTCTTTTTCGCCAGCACTTGCTTCGAGGCACGCAGGTGATCCAAACATGCCTGAGCAGCATTAACCAATGCACCAAAGCTGTTTGGCACCTTGGTTCCAGCCGTGGTTCCGAAGTAATCGGCTGCGATCACAATGTAGCCCTGTGATGCGAATTGCGACAACTGAAACTGTATCTCTATTGATCCATCAGGATTCGACGGAACCCATGATCGGTCGAAAACAGCACCATGCTGATAACTCACAATTGGTGCGCCCGGTAGGATGCTATCGGGAATGGCTATCAGCCCATATGCTGTGGCTTCCTGATTGTTCATCTCGGGTATCAGAGATTTATATGAAACCTTGTACAGCCGAACACCATGGCGCGCAGACACAAGACGCGATCTAAATGTCGAAGGCGGGAGATTGCGGCCAGTCATGAATACGTCTAGCACGCTGTCGACAACTGCCTGTATGCGCCCCTTGCTGTAATACCCAACAGAATCGAAGGTTATCAATGGGCCATCATCTGTTGGTATGACTGGGCTGCTAGAGCTACATGCCGTTACACAAATGAGCGCCCAAGCTATGAGAACATATGTCAATGCAGGGCGCGAATGACGTTTATTCATAGGTTTTCCAGTGGTTATGGTTGAAAACTGTGGCACCGTACCAACACCCTGCCATCCAAAACTTGAAGCACAAAGGCTTCGCTGGTTTGCTGTGTTATCGTGCCGGGAGGATCTGCTGTAATGTCATCAAGTTGATCAATGCTATCAATGGTGTAATCTCGACCGTGGAGGCTAATCATTGCGGCGGGACCAAAGAAATTGAGTGCTGCGCATTTGGATTGGAAGGACATTCTAGTTTCGAGGGGTGTAAGCCAATGTTCTTCATCTGTAAACTTGGCACCGTAGCTTGATTGCTCGTTATCTTGTGGCGTGCCTGTTGCTCCAGCCACAGCGCGCGCAGTACCCTCGGCGAATGCGTTACGTATCAATGGTAGCCAGTTTTCAAGAATTGACTCAGGTGTTACCACCTCGGGCATGGGACCAGTATGCTGCGAAAGGACATTTCCAGTATCGTATTCTGCAGCTGTCCAATGCAGAGTTGCACCGAGCAGAGGGAAGCCTTCATAGATACCCCTTAGAGGATTGGGGCCACGATACGCGGGCAGCGCAGTTGGGTGCAGGTTAACAGCGCCAAAGCGCGAAAGTGCAATGACCTCTGGAGGTATGCGGTATGGGAACGTAAAGGATACAATCAAATCAGGTTCGAGCGCCCGAATAAGGGGCAAAGCAACCTTGCGCAAGCGGGTTGTAACCAGAATATCCGTTCCAGGCGGAACACTGCTGATCACCCGTTGGTAGGAAGTGTTTCGCCGTGATGTTGGGCCTGGAGTCGTGACAACGAGCACAAGGTCGTGTCCACACTCCGCTGCCCAGGTATTGACAACTTCATAGGCCGGTGGAAAGACATTAAAGGATACAATGCGCATCACACAAATTACGCAGCGAGCACTAAGCGAAGGATCGATCAATTGCACCGATCTGTATAATATTCTCGAGAACACTTACTGTAATCGTTACAGTAGTATTTTTCGCAGAGTCTCGTCATCCACAAACCATCGAGACGTTTAATAATCTAGAAGACATTCTGCTGGTGTGCATCATGACCAAACCTTCTGAAACAACCTACGATTGCATTGTCATCGGAGCCGGAATTGCGGGCTTGATAGCCGCGCGTAATCTGCAGCGGCAAGGCCATCAAGTTCTCGTAATCGAAGCGCGCAATCGATACGGTGGTAGAATGTTCGGCGAACACCTCACGTCTGGACAGTGGATCGATCGAGGCGGTCAGTGGGTAGGGCCTACACAAGACCGTTTCATGGCACTTCTAGATGAGTATCAGGTACGTCGATTCCCCACTCCTGCAGATGGAAAGACCGTTTTGGTGTACGATAACAAGCGCTATGAATTCAAGGGCTTCTTTCAAGGATTCCCCGAGGGTGAGGCACCTGGTATTGATGCGACAGAATGGCAAGATGCGATGACGGCATGGGCACGTTTTGACGAACTATCCAAGAGCCTTCCTTCGGGACATCCTCAAACCAACGAACACACCAAAAAGCTTGACAATGCAACGTTTGCACAGTGGATAGACGAAAACACCACCACTGATTTTGGTCGATGGTATTTCGAATACATGTCGCGCGCTGTCGGTTTTCTTGGTCCTGCCGAACCGGGCCAGGTTTCATTGCTGCACGTTCTTTGGGGACAAAAGTGCGCTGGTCAGGCAGAACATCCGGAAGCTGATTTGATCCATGGCGGAGCCGGTCAGGTTCCACACATGATCGCTGCGGAGCTCGGTGAGCGAATTCATCTGGGTGAACCAGTTATCCGGATTTCATACAGCGACAATGGCGTAACGGTTGAGACCAATCAACATGCCTATACTGCCAAGTATGCCGTCGTTGCCATGCCGCCCCATCTTGCTGGTAGAATAGTTTATGATCCACCAATGCCAGCAATGCGAGATCAGCTTACCCAACGGGTTCCAATGGGAAGCTGCGCCAAAGTATTGATCTCCTACGAGCGCCCTTTCTGGCGAGCGAAGGGGCTAGCCGGCCTTGCCATAGGAAATTGCCAGTGGCTGGAGCTCTGTGCCGATAGTTCTGATCCCGAATCCGACGTAGGGGTGCTGGCTACATTTGTTGCGGGCGATCGCTATCACGTGTGGCGAGCGATGAGCAGCTCGGAGCGGCGTGACGCCGTCCTAACAGACCTAGCCACGTTCTTTGGTCAGGAGTCACTGTCACCTGCCAGTTACACAGAAGTAGATTGGCCCGCCGATTCATGGACCGGTGGCGCTTATGCCGCCTTTATGCCTCCAGGGGTCTGGACAAGTTTCGGCGAAGCACTCACTGCCCCTGTCGGACCAATTTATTGGGCCGGAACAGAAATGGCCGACCGTTGGCCTGGTTTCTTTGATGGGGCAATCCGCACAGGAGAGGCAGCCGCTGAGAGCATTGCTACACACTTGGCTATATAGCCACTTCGTTTGCAGTTTGGCTAGCTAGCCCATATTCTTTCCCCGTACATTTGCTACGTGGTTCTTCGATATACATGTTTATTTCTGGCGCTCGTACTTACTGTCACATGCGCCTATGCTCAGCGGAGCAGTTTGGTGCTCAAGGGGCTCCAGCAGAGGTGCTACGCTGTGTCGGTTGTGGACCTCCAGCTGCCGGTAGATTCGCTATTGCTGGACTCTGGGATTGTACTTCCGGATACTGCAGTCTACTTGATCTGCATAGCTGCCGCATCAGATGTGTCTGCCGCTAGCCCCGTCCTTGGAGTTGTGACTAATGTGGCAGGTACATTTTATCGAACATCAGTAACAGAGCAAGTTGGACAACGCATACAGGTCCGTCCCGTAGAACTTCCCTACCTGGCCCCGCGTGATCTATACCAATTGGTTGTTCCCATAAGAGCTGATACAGTGGTTGTCGACTCTGTTGTAACTACTCTCCCGTGGAATGGGCGTAATGGCGGAGTCATCGCAATAGAGTCAAATGTACTCATGAGCGATAGTGGATGCATTGATGTTCGTGGAACCGGTTTTCGGGGCGGACGCCGCTCAAACAATGGCGGTAGCTGCGGAGTTATCCAGGCATGCGATCCGGCTACAAGCGACCGCACGGCGGGCAAGGGAGAATCGATTCGAATTCCCGAGCCGATGTGTACTAACGGTCACACTCCGTGGGCTAATGGAGGGGGCGGTGGAGACGCACATAATGCTGGTGGTGGTGGCGGTGGGAATGGCGGTGCCGGCGGACGTGGCGGAAATCAGTACGTATGCAGCGCTGTTCCCGGTATGTATGGCATGTCCGGCATGGCGCTCGTAGATCCATCACTTGAACGTCTCGTGTTTGGGGGTGGAGGCGGTGGCGGACATCAAAACAACAACGTTTCTACAGATGGTGCTGCTGGAGGCGGCATTGTTATACTCCGTTCCCACACGATTACTGGCGATACATTACGCATTGTCTCACAAGGTGGCAATGCAGCACCTCGGGCAGGCAACGATGGTGGTGGCGGTGGTGGCGCGGGCGGAAGTATATCGGTCGAGGCCTGCTATGCAGAGACGGACATCGTCGCCGATGTACAGGGAGGTACTGGTAGCATGTGCGACGGCGGACACGGTCCTGGTGGTGGTGGTGGTGGCGGACGTATCATGCTTCACCCCACGCTGCTACAGAACTTTACACAGAAGTTTACATTCCTGCTCACAGGGGGCTCGGCGGGAACTGTTGCACCTAACAATTCGAATGGTGCCGAACCCGGTGCACCTGGAATTGTGCGGGCTCTCTGTAAGCGTGCATCTCCGCATGCACTCGTTGTAGCGCGCAGTGCACAAGTTGGGGATACGCTCCAGATGCAGCTCGTTGCAACAGACACGCTTGAACAATGCGAGTTATTTGTTACCCATCAAGTTCAGCTTATTGGTTCGGCACATGCGCCCCTTACAAACAACCTCACGTGGTTTGACGCGCTGCAAGTGGATGTTCGACGCATCGAGCCCGACACAAGCGTAGTTACAGTAACCATTCCCAGCAAACGGTCATGGAGTTTACCAATTCTCGCTGTGCTCAGTGGCGACTCCACCACCACCGTTACACACAGTAGATGGCTCCCTTCGCTGTCGCCATACGCCGAGTGCACGTGGTCCTCACTTGCCCGTGAAATCACCGTTGATGCATGTGCGTTGCGAATACGGCCGATAACAGGTTCATCTCGGTTGAACGTTACAGCGTCCACGAGCCAAGGCCTGATGTCGACAACAATCATGTCGCCCCATAATATGCCGCACAAGGTCTCCCTTTACTCCGCACTGGGAGAACTCGTCCACGTAGGCGTGGCAAGGGATGCACGACAAGTATCCAGCAGCACCTGGCAGTTTGAGCATGTGTTTGAAACAGCATCTCGCGCACACGGTGTATACGTCGTTGTCGTAGAAGCAGTGGGTAATGCGTCAAGTACAGCCGTGATTATAAACTAGCGTATGAACTCGCTGTTCGCTGCTCGCTGTTCGCTGCTCGCTGTTCGCTGCTCGCTGCTTACCTAATAAACTTCGGATACATCAAGTTTTCGATGCTGAAGATCTCATCCAGTTTTTCGTCGGACAAAAGCCCCTTGGCACGAACGATATCTATCACTGAGCCACCTGTTTCAAATGCTTCCTTCGCGATTGCGGCACTTTGTTCGTAGCCAAGGATCGGGTTGAGCGCCGTGACGATACCAACGCTGTTGAGAACCATTTCTCGCGTGCGTTCTGCGTTAGCGGTGATGCCATCGATACAAAGCTCGCGGAGCGTTGTGCATGCCCTACCGAGTGTCTCGATAGACTGAAACAAGCAGTACGCAAGCACAGGCTCCATAACATTGAGCTGAAGCTGTCCAGCCTCTGCTGCAAATGTTACAGTTACGTCGTTACCGATAACCAGATAGCAGACTTGGTTTACCACTTCCGGGATAACAGGATTCACCTTCCCCGGCATGATGCTCGATCCCGGCTGCATGCGCGGCAGGTTGATCTCATTAAATCCGCAACGGGGTCCGCTTGATAACAGACGAAGATCGTTACAGATCTTGGAAAGCTTCACTGCTACGCGTTTCAGTACGCCGCTAACCTGCACGTACGCCCCGTTATCCCAGGTAGCCTCAATCAGGTTCTGCGAAAGCGTTACAGGCACACCACTAACGGACTTGAGATACTTCACCGAGAGTTCAGGATACCCTTCCGGCGCATTGATACTCGTGCCAATGGCCGTTGCACCAAGATTTACCTCAGTAACCAGCATGCGTGCTTCTTCGAGTCTGCGCAGATCTTCACCAATGTTCACCGCAAACGAGTCAAACTCCTGTCCAAGCGTCATCGGCACGGCATCCTGCAGCTGCGTGCGCCCCATCTTGATCACATCGGCAAACTCCTTGCCCTTGCGTGCGAACGACTCCTGCAGCAGTCCAAGTGATGTGATCAGCTTTCCGATCTCCTCGTAGAGACTAAGACGAAACGCCGTTGGGTAGGCATCGTTTGTACTCTGGGAGCAGTTGACATGGTTGTTCGGATGGACAACGTCATAGCTCCCCTTTGGATGCCCCATGAGCTCCAAAGCTTTGTTGGCAATCACTTCATTGGCATTCATATTCGTTGATGTGCCAGCGCCGCCTTGAATCACATCTACAACGAATTGATCATGCAGCTCCCCTGCCGCAATTGCATCGCATGCCCGGCATATCGCATCGGCAACATCGGGCTCTAGCACGCCAAGGTCCTTGTTGGCCAGAGCAGCAGCTTTCTTCACGTGCGCAAAGGCAACAATGAACGAGGCTGCATGCGATATCGGAATACCGGTTATGTGGAAGTTCTCCTTGCCCCGCAATGTTTGAACGCCATAATAGACGTTATCAGGAAGCTGACGTTCACCAAGGAAGTCGTGTTCGGTGCGCATGATAAATCCAATTACAAAACAAGATGTTCGGAATACGTTGGCATGTAACAGTTCACGCCGTATCGCTCGAGAAGCAGATCTTTCAATGCTGTACGTGCAGAATCTTCGCCGTGCGTAAGGAACGTCATCGGCGTTCCAGAAGCGGCAACATGCTCATACCATTGCACAAGATCGCGCTGGCCGGCATGGGCACTAAAGCCGCCAAGCGTGTGGATCTTAGCCCGCACCAGCTTGCGATCTCCCATGATGGAGATCTCCGCTGCCCCATCAACAAGTCTGCGGCCTAGCGAGCCCCTTGACTGATACCCAGCGATGATGAAGTGACAGTTACGATCGTCGATGTTATGTCGAATGTGGTGCATGATTCGTCCAGCCGTGCACATTCCACTGCCAGCGATCACGATAAACGGCCCCTGCGCTTCGTTGATAGCCTGCGATTCGGCCGCCGTTGTACAGACACGCAGTGACCTGAGATCGTGATAGAGCTGACCATCCTTGAGGAGTTCAGTACTCTCTTCATCCATCAGCTCTTCGTGCTGACGATATATATTGGTTGCCTTGATTGCCATGGGGCTATCAAGGTAGATCGGCAACGAGGGAATTCGCTTCTTGCGAATGAGTTCAGCGATATGATACAGCATCTGCTGCGTACGGCCAATCGCGAACGATGGGATAAAGATCTTGCCGTTGGTCTCGACGGCTTCAACGATGATCTTCTCAAACTCTACTAGAGTTTCGGCCAGCGACTTGTGATCGCGGTCTCCATAGGTTGATTCCATGATCAGGATGTCGGCCTTGACAGGGGGCTGCGGGTCTCGCAGATATGGCAGATGCGGCGGACCAAGATCTCCGCTAAAGACGATGATCTTACGATCATCACCATTCTGAACGACAAGTTCCACTGATGCTGACCCCAGCATATGCCCTGCCTCGAAGAATGTTGCTGTTACTCCAGATGCAATTGCTACCGGAGCATTATAGTCGATTTCTTCAAAGAGCTCGATGGTCTGCGTTACATCGTCTTTTTCATACAGCGGCTGATCGTTTCGGTTCATCTTGATGCCACGTTTGGCAAAGCGCTTTCTACGGCGCTCGAAATCCGACTCCTGGATATGAGCAGAATCCAGGAGAATCACTTCAGCCATGTCTCGCGTTGCAGGGGTGGCATAGATCGGGCCTCGGTAGCCTTCGCGCACAAGAAGTGGCAGACGTCCACAGTGGTCTAGGTGTCCGTGGGTTAGTACCACAGCATCAACGTCCATACGATGGATTCTACCGGGGATCACATTTCGAGCATCGTCGTCTTTGTCGCCCTGAAACATTCCGAAGTCCACCAGCACCTTCGCTGATTCAGTTTCAACTAGGTATGCAGACCCGGTTACTTCACCTGCTGCACCGTATGGCGTGATTGTGATCATCTTGCAAAAGTACGATGTGTAATTTTGTCCATGGCCCAAGAACAAGAGACGAATGCTAAACGAGTCGACTACCGGCTCCTTCGACGATTACTGCAGTTTCTCAAACCATACAAACTGCACCTGATCGGCGGCGTTCTTCTGACGCTTGCCTCATCGGCCCTGGGGCCGCTGCGCCCCTTCATCACGCGCATTGCAGTTGACGATCACATTGCAAAGGGCGATCTCAACGGCCTGTTCATCTTCATTGCGATCATTTTCGGTCTGGTTATCGTGCAGGGGGCTACACAATACGCACTCTCCCTGCTGATGACCTGGATAGGCCAGCGCGTGCTGCTCGATATACGCAACACCCTGTTCAAACATGTGCAGGCACTGGCACTGCGGTTCTACGACACCACTCCGGTAGGACGCATCGTAACGCGTGTAACGAGCGACGTAGAGGTTCTCAACGAGCTTTTTTCCGCTGGCGTAGTGCTGATGATCTCCGACATCATGGTGATCCTTTGGATTCTGACGTTCATGTGGAATACGTCATCTGATCTCACCCTCCTTACGATCATCATACTTCCATTTCTGCTTACAGCGTCGTTTATCTTTCGAGCAAAGGTGCGGGTTGTCTATAGCAAGATCCGACAGCAGGTTGCTCGGATGAACTCGTTCATCAATGAGTTTATCACAGGTATGGCCGTGGTGCAGCTGTTTCGGCAAGAGTCCCGAATGGAAGCGCAATTCCGGGAGATCAACAAGACCCACAGAGAGTTGCAGGATACGTCGATCATGTATTACGCAACCTTCTTCCCTGTGGTTGAGTTTTTGTCTTCCGTTGCACTTGCCATCATCGTCTGGTATGCAGCAAGGCATATTGGCACTGGTGAAATGACCGTTGGTATGTTGATTGCCTTTGCACAGTTCACCGAAATGTTCTTCCGTCCCGTGCGCGACCTCACCGAGAAATACAATACGCTTCAGTCCAGCGTGGTGGCCTCAGAGCGCATTTTTTCTATGCTGGACACCAAGCTCACCATCGATGATGCCCCCGACGCTAAGCGCTTCGACAGCCTGCAGTCTGGCATCGAGTTTTCTCACGTTGATTTCTCATACGATGGCACTACGCAGATCCTGAAGGATGTGTCATTCAGTGTGCGAAAGGGTGAGACTCTTGCAATCGTTGGCGCAACGGGCGCCGGCAAGAGCTCGATCATCAACCTACTGTGCAGGTTTTATGAGTATCAGGCAGGAGACATACTCGTTGACGGCACGTCAATCCGGTCTGTAAAGCAAGAGGATCTTCGTAGGCGCATCGCAGTGGTTCTTCAGGACGTGTTTCTCTTTTCGCGATCAGTGGAAGAGAACATCTCATTAGGACGCCCAGATATACGACGCGAAGATGTGCAAAAGATCGCGCGACAGCTTGGCGCAGACGCATTTATCTCGAAGCTGCCTCATGGATACGACACCAACGTTCGTGAACGAGGCGCCGTACTTAGTGTTGGTCAAAAACAGCTGATTTCGTTCTGCAGGGCGCTAGCGCAAGATCCAGACATCCTGATCCTAGACGAAGCAACATCGAGCATTGACACAGAATCTGAACAGCTTATTGAAGCGTCGATCTCAACGATGCTACAGGGACGTACCTCGATTGTTATCGCCCACCGATTGTCAACGATTCAACGAGCCGACAGAATCCTTGTGCTGCATAAAGGCGAAGTAGCCGAATCAGGCACCCATGCCGAGCTACTGTCAGCACAAGGCCTGTACGCAAAGCTGCATGCGCTGCAGTTCGCAAACGGGTAACCGGAAGGACGAGTTACTTGTCTGTCCAGACGCCCATGGCGTAGAACTTTTCGCGCCGCTGCTGAACGAGATTCTTTGCTGGGATGGTTGCCAGCTGTGAAAACTCCTCGATAAGCACCGATGTCATCGTAGAGAACATCACTTCTGGATTACGGTGTGCCCCGCCTGTAGGCTCATCAAGAATGCGGTCTACAATACCAACCTGGACTAGGTCTTTTGCACCAAGCCGCAGAGCTTCTGCCGCCTGTTCTTTGTAGTCCCAGCTTCTCCACAGAATCGAAGAGCAGGATTCGGGAGCGATAACTGAGTACCATGCATTCTCGAGCATCAGGATGCGATCTCCGATACCAATTCCGAGTGCGCCGCCAGAAGCCCCTTCACCAATGATCACGATCACAATTGGCGTCTTAAGCTGGGACATCAAGAGAAGGTTCTTTGCAATGGCCTCTGCCTGACCGCGTTCTTCAGCTTCAAGACCTGGGAAGGCACCAGGTGTATCCAAGAAGCACACAACCGGCATGGCAAACTTCTCTGCCATCTGGAACAATCGGAATGCCTTTCGGTATCCCTCTGGATTGGGCATGCCAAAGTTGCGGTGAACATTAGACTTTGTATCACGCCCCTTCTGATGACCAATCACCATAACGTGGGTAGATCCCAACTTCGCAATGCCACCGACAATTGCTGGATCATCACGATAGGTCCGGTCTCCGTGCAGCTCTACAAAGTCCTCAAAGCAGTGCTGGATATAGTCCAACGTATACGGACGGTCTGGATGTCTGGCAATCTGTACACGCTGCCAGCGGGTAAGGTCTCTGTAGATTTCTGCACGAAGACCTTCGACCTGCTGTTCGAGCTCATCAATCTGCGGTTGAATATCCAGCGTATCTGTGAGCGCCTTCATCTCTTCGATCTTCTTTTCGAGCTCAGCGATCGGTTTTTCGAATTCGAGAACGGTAGTACTAGCCACGATTGCGTCTGATTAGTTGCTTAAGGATGATCTCTACGTCCAGTGCCAGTGAATAGTCCCGCACGTAGTAATCGTTGAGTTGTTCGATAGCCGGCGCTGAGAGACTGGTGTTCTTCGACACCTGAACAAGCCCCGTAATCCCGGGCTTGCCCGAAGTTCTCTCAACACCGTCTGGAAAAAGTCCCACCACGCTGGCTGTGCCAACAAGCACCTTCCACCATTGCGCATGGAGCCGAGATTTCCGGTGCAAAATTAGAACCGGCATGCCCAGCGTCAAAACAAGGATCGATACGACAACGTCCACAAGCCGTTTGGCCATGCGATTTCGAAATCTCAGAAGGGGCGGAACTGATACTGATGGTTCTTCACCTGCCACATCATTAATGATTCGCGCCGTAACAATGTCGTCGTAGTCCGTAGCAAGATGAAACCTAGCCCGCTGCGATGAACATGCAATCATGAGCTCCATCGCCTTTTCATGGGGCATGCTTTGATCGGTAAGGATTACTTCCTGCGCGCCCGTGACGTCGAGAATTCTCGCGAGGTAGCTGGCGTCGCCGAGAATTGGGTATCCTGCAAATGCCCGGTCGGAAAACGAAGATGCGGCAACAACACCTGCGATCTCAGTATTGCGACGCTCTGCCTTTTCCAATTCCTCGATGATTCTTGATGTATTCTCGTTGATACCTACAAGCAGTACCGTGCGCCGCCGCGCCGTCGATGCCCTGTCTGTTATCGACGCAATGCCTCGGATAACTGCAAACAAGACCACGCTGAAGCCAATGGTCATTAGCAGCACACCACGGCTAAATCCAAAATCTTTGAAGAAATACGTCAGTGACGACAACATGAAGAACGTCACAAGCAGTCCAACAGCGCTGCGTCGCACAGTTGGACGGTATTCGACGTACTCTCCAACGGAAATCAGTGCCAGTGTTGAGATCAGTGTAAGCGCTATCGGGACGATCGGATAGGCATAATCTGGAAAACCGAACGGGCTCTGAAACCGCACAGATGTAGCAAACAGCAACACCGCATTGATGGCTATCATGTCTGCGCACCATATCGCCAGTTCGCGCTTCTTGCGCAACATGCGCGCCATTACACTGCGGGCGGCAATGCCGAGACGCAGGAACGAGAGGAATATGCGTGATCCGCCGAAGTGCTTTCGTGCAAAGATTTCCATGGCCTCGTAGAAGACACGGACCTCATTGATAGAGCTTCGCTTTGTACTCTCACCCTTGTAGTGGATGATGCTCGTAGAATGCACGTACATCACACTTCGACCTGCTAGCTTAACTCGATAACACAGATCGATGTCTTCGCCGTACATAAAGAACGCGGGATCAAATCCCCCTAAAGACTGCATCAGACTGGTTGGGCCCATCATAAAGGCACCGATCAGGGCATCAACAGGATAGGTCTGATCTATCGGCAGGTACGTCAGATTATAGCCGGCAAACAAACGTGAATTCGGAAAGATCGACTGCAGCCCGAATAGCTTACAAAACGACGCCCAGGGTGTTGGCAGTCCACGTCTGCAGGCCAGCTGAAACGATCCATCTGGATTAAGCACCTTACATCCAGCAAGACCAACCTCTTGATGCGCATCGAGATACGACGTCATTGTCTGCAGCACATCTCTGCCAACAATTGTATCAGGATTAAGAAACAACGTGTAGCGTCCACTGGCACGCTCAAGTCCAATGTTATTGGCTCTGCCATATCCGATATTCTCATCGAGTGCTATCCACACAACCCACGGAAACTGCTGCTGGAGGTCGTGCACCGAGCCATCTGACGAGTGGTTGTCTACAACGATCACTTCCCTGCTGATAGATGCATCCAGCTGTTCAAGTGAGCGCAGACACTGAAGGAGATAGTCCTTCACATTGTAGTTGACGATGATGATGCTTACATCGATCATCGCTTACCGAATGAGAAGATCGTACCGAGTTTTAACTTCCAAACAAGAAACGCGGCTTCGTAGACAATGTTCTTACTCATCTTCGATACGCCACTGACGCGGTCCATAAAGATGATTGGAATCTCTACCATGCGAGCCCCATTTCGCCAGGCCTTGTAATTCATCTCTATCTGGAATGCATAGCCGTTTGATTTGATCTTCTTCAGATCGATACCTTTAAGCACGTGGACGCGGAAACACTTAAAACCACCAGTCGCATCGGCGATAGGCATACTGGTAATGACACGCGTATAGAGATTGGCAAACCAGCTCAAGAGCAGCCTGCTCATCGGCCAGTTGATCACATTTACGCCTTGTATGTAGCGTGATCCGATTACGACATCATGCTCTTGAATAGACTCCCAGAGCCGCGCTAGGTCTTTCGGGTCATGCGAGAAATCACAATCCATCTGCATTACGATCTCATATCCATGGGCTATAGCATACTGAAACCCAGCGCAGTATGCAGTGCCTAATCCCAGCTTCCCAGATCGCTCTATCAGATGTACTCTGTCGTCCGAGTTCATTCGTTCGCGGACCAGGGCTGCTGTCCCATCGGGCGAACCATCGTCGATGATCAACAGATGGGCGTGTGACAGCACTTCATGCACAGCGTCAATCATGCGCGTGATGTTCTCGCGTTCGTTATACGTGGGTATGCAGACGATTGTTTTCACGCTCGGCCATGTCCTTTCAGCATCACAATAACGGTTCTGACCATGATCTCCAGATCCAACTTGAACGACATGTTTTCGATGTAGAAAAAGTCGTACCGCAGACGTTGCTGGATCTCTTCAAGTGATTCCGGATTCGATTTCGCCTTGACCTGCCACCAGCCCGTAACACCCGGACGCACGATATGGCGGTGCTTGTAATATGGCACCATGGCGGTAAACTTTTCTACATAAAACGGCTGCTCGGGCCGTGGGCCTACTAAGGACATTTCGCCCTTGAGGACGTTCCAAAGCTGGGGTATCTCGTCCAGGTGCGTCTTTCGTATGAACCTACCTACGGGCGTCACACGTGGATCGTTAGAATCTGTCCAGGTAGGTCCCCGACGATCATCGACGAACATCGAACGAAACTTTGCCATGCGGAACACTCTGCCATTCTTCCCTACCCGATCTTGAACAAAGAACATCGGGCCCGCAGAGCTTACCTTTACAGCTGCGGCAACCAAGAGCCAGATCGGCAGTCCAATACCTAGTCCTACAATAGAAATCAGGATGTCCGTAAGCCGCTTAGCCACCTCTTCCCATGGTTGCATGAGCTGGGTGCGCACTTCGATAAGGGGCGAGCCGTAGATCTGCATGGTTCTGGCCTGACCCGAGAAGATATCGTAGAGATCGGGCTCGATCTTTACTGATGCTCCCCTGTCTGTTGCCATGGCAACGATGTTCATCAGAAGTTCGTGATCTGAATGGTCTACCGTAACGATGACTTCGCGCACACGCGCTGTTTCTAGAAATGCCGGAACTTCATGCACATCCCGCAGTGTGGCCAGATTCTCAACACCATGCTCTGGAGTGTGATGATCTATCACAAGTACTCCCGCAGCCGAATATCCCCATGCCGGTGCATTGGAGATGTCCTTGAGCATTTGGGATACCCGGGAAGCAGTACCGACAACGAGCGTTGGGATTTGCACGATGCGGCGTGTGCGCATCCATACCTGGAGCCGTCGCGCTACAAAGCGTCCAATAACCGCAAGCACGAACGTGGCTATCCAGTAGATCACGAACATGGTGCGTACTGAACGGGAACCGCTCATCGAAATGCTGAAGAACATGATTGCCGACCCCAGCAATGTCTGTCGGAACACGAGCGAGATCTCATCAAATGGCGACCGTACATAGAAATCACGGTAGAGTCCGCCCATCCAGAATACAAGTGCCCAATAGCCCCATGTGATAAGCGCAACCGTGATATACCATTCGAACGGGAAAGGCGGATCCGTAACAACACGAACTGATTGATAGACGCTAAAGCTCACCATCAACGCGACAAAGTCTGCAGTAAACTGCAGCTGCTGCGGTCGCAGAAATGGTGATGGACCGACGGATGGCGCTGTTGATATGGTAGACGTTGTGTTCATTGTATCGGATCGGATTACCGGCTGCCCCGCAGCTGATACCAGAGACTTCGAAGCTCATGCACCTGCACAATGCGAAGCACGATGGCCATGCCCGCAACTGCAGCGGCCATAACTACGAGGTAAGCGGCAGACGGAACGGACAGCACACGCATGCCGTAGCTCACGAGTACTGTCCCAACGGTGAATACAACACTACGGAGAATGAGTCCACCTTCAAGCATGTTTTCAGAGGCTCTACGCAAAACGATCAGGGCCGCAATCGCACCGGCCACTGAAGCGGCAACTTTAGCGGCAACCGACCCCAGGGCATGATAGCCCGGCACGAGCAGAACACCGCCGAGCACAGTGCCCACGAGCATCGTGCATGCGATCCACAACGTGTCGCGCTGACGTCCCATGGCAACCAGCGATTCCTGTATCAACACAAGGACACCAATGCAGGGGGCCGTCCAGACAAACAGCGTAAACACCTCTATGCTGTTGCTGTAGCGCCCACCAGTAACGTATTGGATAAACTCTGGTATCAAAGCAATGGCGATTACTGTGAGCAGTATCGTGCACAACAGCGTAAATCGAAGCAGTCCGGAAGCAAGGCCCACGGCCTTCGAAGGATCAGTAGACATAAGTCTGGAGATCTCGGGCAAGGCCACCAACGCAAGAGTCTGCGGTAAGAGTGAGATCACTGGCCCAAGAGATGTATATGCCGCCCCGAGAACTCCAACGTCAGCGCGGCTTGCATAGTGCTCAAGAATGGCGGCATCAATCTTATCCTGAAAGCCCCATATCAGTATGTATGCGAGCATAGGCAGCGACTCAGTAATAATCGTCTTTATCTCCTGTAAAGAAGCCCGGCCAGGATGAAGCGCAGCTGCCCCATTCACCAGGGCAATGGCCAGAAATCCCGGCACCGCACTTACAAGGAAGATCGCGATCACGGCAGACGGCGAGCACTGATCGCGGAACAGCCATATAAGCCCGAAGAATAGCACGGCATCGGCAAATGCAACAAGGCTCGGCATGATAAACTTCGATGCAGCTCGGTGCTGAATCTCGAGTGTGTAGCGAAGGAGTGTTGTACGGGATGCTATCAACAAAAATGCCGACCACATGAGTACGTCGCTCAGCGGACCATTGCTAACAACAACATATGCCCCAACCCCCAAGGTTGTAAGCGCCCACAGCCCGATTCGCAGCCACGCTGCCGAAGAAACGATTTCGATGCGCTTGTCCGGATGCTGAGCTGCTCTTCGCAGTACAACTCCATTCATGCCGAAATCAGCAAGCAGACCAACAAACAGCTCTGTAAGCCTGCGCTCAAGAAAGAGCGTTCCATTCTCTGCTGGAGACAGTGCAGTAAGGATAATGCGCTGTGCAAAGAACACCAGCAAAAGTGCAGCAGCCTGCGAGCCCATGACCCACAAGCTGCTGGAAAAGATTTTGAACGCCGCTGACGGCTGAGATGATGCTGATATGCTCACGCAGGTACTACGCCGGCTGAGATCAGCGGAACAATGAGATCACTGTGGCGGCCAGCAAGCCTACGCTGGCAGCAATGCTTGCGATTACACTGTAGGTTTGGATCTCTGTGTTGATTGGTACGTCTGCTGGACGCGGCACGTATACCTCGTCTCCAGGTTCGACAACCACGTTGTCGTCTTCCTCAACCCATACTTTCGAGCGTCCACGAATGATGCGCGCCCTGTCCTTTTCAGCTCCAGTTGCATAGCCCCCTGCTCGTTCTACATACCATTCCAGGCGCTTACCGGAGCTGTACGGGACGTATCCCGGACGCAGCACCTGTCCATAGACATAGACACGGTCTGGGGTTGATGCAATGACGATAACGTCGCCACCTCTGAGCACAATGTTATCGAGCGACATCGTATCGGCGAGCGCCTTGGCAAGATCACTCGAGACATACGGCATGCGGTACTTCTGGTCAAAGTGATACCGTGTTGTGTCTTCCAGCTTCAGATCAGAATACTGGAACGTCTTGTTGGCTTCATCACGCAGTTGCAGCTGGGTTCCTGGAGCTACCTCTGGACGGACGACATACGACAGGCCAAGGGCAGCCTTTGCAGTAGTTCCACCTGCCTGCTGGATAACGCTGGCTACTTTGGTAATGCCTGATGCAATTGGGAACGCTCCAGGGTTAGCCACTTCACCGTAGACCTGCACCACTCCAAAGTCTCGATTACCATCGAGCCTTGTTGTTTCAACGATCATCGTTGCTCCCGGTGCCAGCTCTACATCTTCGCTAGCAAGGGAAAAGTCGTCATTGACCCGCACAGGGGTTGATGGACCGTTTGCAGAGTTCACGAGCGTAACACTGCCGCGATCTGCTCTGTCGGTAAAGCCCCCTGCCGCGGCTAACAGAACTGAAAGCTTATCGCCGGCCTTGTATGCCAATGTAACAGGGTTTACAACAGCTCCAGCAATCGTAATCGTTTGTGCTGAAGGAACTTCAACAGGAACAATAACCTCATCACCTTCTCTTAGGTGAGGATCCAGATGCGAGAATCCGTCAACACGAGACTTTGGAATATCAACATAGGAAACGCCCTTGCGGTGCCGAACAAGGATATTGCGCATTGCATAGGGCCCTAGGAAGGGGCTATTCGTACGCGCAAACTCAGGAGTTCGTGACGGTACAGATGTGGCGGCGTTGGTAGAACGCGCAAGTTCGCTCAGTCCTCCATCGCGGCTGAGGAGCCACGGCTGACGCATGATGTTTACGAAGGTTGAAACGCGCATAGAAGCCGGGACGGCATACGTACCCGGGAATGTCATGTTGCCGCTCAATGTAACGTAGACGGTGCGAGCTCGGCGCAGCGTAACATAAACTTCTACTGTTTGCGATCGCTGTTTAAAGACGGACTTCAGGGTATCACGGAACTGAGCAAGGGTTAGCTGGCCCACTGGCACAAGACCAATTCGATCGATCATCACCGTGTTCTCAGGACTCACCACGGTCATCTTTTCTGTAAAGTCGATCCCGTTGGTCTGATATGCAAGCACATCACCGGGTCCAAGCCGATAAATCGAGGGGTCAACGATATCATCCGTCGGAATCTGTTCGGCCGTTAACAGCGCCGAGCTGGAGCTAAGCGCTTTTGATGACGAGCTAAGTTTCTCTATGTCAAGAGCAGATGCACCGCCTTGAGAAAAGGCGGGCTGACAGAGTATTGCGAGGACTACGGCAGGCACGATGTACCGCACCCATGCTGAACATTGACGCATTCGGTCTATCTCTAATAACGAAAGGGAGTTCCGACGCGGCAAAGTTACGAATAGTGTGCTGTGATTACGGCCGCAATACGCTCGGCCGCATGCCCATCCCACAATGGAGGCACGACACCCTTTTTATGACGCCCGGCCGTAAACTCGCCCATTGCGTGAAGAATTGCCTCTTCCCGGGGCTCTACGAGTACATTTGTTCCCAGATCGGTCGTAACAGGACGCTCAGTTGTTGTACGCGCTGTGATGCAGGGTACGCCAAGAGCAGTGGTTTCTTCTTGTATGCCACCTGAATCGGTCAGCACCACTGCGGCAGACTTCATAAGGGCCAGAAAGTCTACATAACGCACCGGATCAATCAGATGCACCGATTCCGGCAGCTGTACACCTATCTCGGCCATCTTGTTTCTGGTTCGCGGATGAACTGGAAACACAACAGGACGTTCACTGGAGACGGATGCGATAACGCCCAGAAGCATCCTGAGCTGCTCCGGATGGTCTACGTTACTTGGGCGATGCATCGTTACCAGGCAGTAGCTCCCGGGCTCCACACCAATGCGCTGATGTACGTCGCTGCGATCAGCCTTCGCCATGGAATAATGCAGCGAATCGATCATCGTGTTGCCCACCATATGCAAGCGTTCTGGGCTTACACCCTCGCGGAGCAGATTGTCGAGTCCGCTTTGTTCCGTCACAAAATGCCGATCAACAATGGCATCCGTTGCCAGTCGGTTGATCTCTTCCGGCATGGCGCGATCGAAAGACCTAAGACCCGATTCAACGTGAACAGTTGGGATGCCAAGCTTTACGCTAACGAGTGCGCAGGCAACTGTGCTGTTTACGTCGCCTACAACGATCACACAGTCTGGCCTAGCTTCAAGGCATACGTTTTCGAAACCAACCATGACCTTGGCGGTCTGTTCGGCATGCGATCCAGAACCTACGCCCATAAACCATGTTGGATGGGGCATATCAAGATCTGCAAAGAACGAGTCCGACATCGCAGCGTCGTAGTGCTGCCCGGTGTGGACGATACTATGCTGCCACTGCCCCTCGTAAGCACCAAAGGCTCGATGGATCGGGGCTACCTTCATAAAGTTTGGACGCGCCCCAACGACACTGATGATCTTCTTCATTTACCGTCACCCAACAGAACAATGTTCTTGCGAGGTCCCGTAACGTTCTTTGTCGAGTTACGTGTATCGATCACAACCTTGCTGTTCTGAACGATCATGTCGATGTCGAACGAGGAATGGTCTGTAGTGATCACCACAACATCGTGCTTCTTGAGATACGCAGCAGTTAGGTTCTTCTTTGACGTAAGCACCTTGCCGTGAAGTTCAACCTTTGGAATGTAGGGATCAAAGTACGAGATGTTCTCAATGCCATCCTCTACAAGCAGCTCTGCTACCTTGAGAGCCGGCGAATGCCGCAGATCGTCAACATCTTTCTTAAAGGCCATCCCTAGCAGAAGAACTCTCGCCTTCTTTAACGTAATCGGTTGCTTTGCGATTTCGCGTTCGATCATTGATCGAACGTAGAACGGCATCGACTCATTCACCTCTGCTGCGAGCGTGATAAAGTTGGTAACAAAGTCTACTTCCCGGGCAGCCCATGACAAGTAATACGGATCGATGAGGATGCAATGTCCACCAATCCCAGGACCAGGATAAAACGGCATAAAGCCAAACGGCTTTGTCTTTGCAGCATCCACCACTTCCCAGATGTTTACACCAATACGGTCGCAGAGCTGTGCAAGTTCATTCACAAGGGCAATGTTCACACTTCTGAAAATGTTTTCGAGCAGCTTCTCCATCTCGGCTACCGCGGGTGAACCTACTGGCACAACTTCGTTAATGACCCTGCGATTTACCGCAATGGCTACATCTGTACAGGCAGGCGTCATGCCGCCAACCACCACTGGAGTGTTTTTGGTTGTCCACGTCTGATTGCCCGGATCAATACGTTCTGGGCTAAATGCAAGGAAGTACTCCTTACCGCATACAAACCCGGTCGAATCTAGAATAGGCTTGACGTACTTTTCTGTTGTTCCCGGAAATGTTGTGCTTTTGAGAATTACCAACTGCCCCTTCTTCATGTACTTGGCAACGCCCTCTGTAGCATGCACGATGTGCGAGATATCGGGGTCTTTGTTTGGCGTAAACGGCGTAGGTACGCAGATATAGATCACATCACAGTCGGCACATGCGGCAAAGTCTGTGGTGGCAGACAGCATCTTGGACTTCTTCACAACATGACTGATCTCGCTGTTATCGAGATCCTGAATGTAGTTCTTGCCGGCTTGCAGACTCTTGACCTTCTCATGGCTTACATCGATACCAATGACCTTAATACCGCTCTTCGCAAACTCAAGGGCAAGGGGCAGGCCAACGTATCCCAATCCTACCACACCAACTGTAAGGGATCCGTCAAGAATTGTTTTCATGAGCTGCTGCTCATAGCGCGTGCCGTTTGCGCGCGGACGTCCAACACGTCGAAGTGCCATTATAGTGTTATCCTCGTTGTTCGTACTGTCGTTGATAATACGTGCGGTACTCACCAGAGCGCACATTGGTGCACCATGCGGTGTTTGTTGCATACCATGCTACTGTGTTCTGCAGACCTTCTTCAAACGTCCATAGTGGCTGCCATCCAAGCTCTTCGCGAACCTTATGGGGGTTGATCGCATAACGTCTGTCATGGCCAGGCCTGTCGGCAACGTAGGTAAGCAGATCTTCGCCTTTCCCTACATGAGCAAGTATTGACTTGGCAACAACGATGTTCTTTTCCTCGCCATAGCCTCCAAAGTTGTATACCTGTCCGGAAGCCCCGCGCTCATAGGCCATCATGATCCCACGGCAATGATCCTCTACATGCAGCCAGTCGCGCACTTGAAGTCCGTCTCCATAGACCGGAAGCCCCCTATCCTCAAGAGCATTAAGCGTCATGAGAGGGATGAACTTCTCTGGAAACTGATAGGGACCGTAGTTGTTTGAACACCGTGTGATAACTGCGTCCATGCCATGCGTATGCACAAACGAGCGCACGAGCAAATCAGAAGCTGCCTTTGATGCCGAATACGGCGAATTTGGCTGAAGGGGCGTCTCTTCGGTAAAGGCCGGATCATCCGGGCCTAACGTGCCGTACACTTCGTCTGTGGAGATATGCACAAACCGCCGCACTCCTGCGGCTCTGGCAGCCTCGAGCAATACGAGCGTTCCTACAACATTTGTCTCGATGAACGGAGCAGCAGATTGAATGGATCTGTCAACATGAGATTCCGCCGCCAGGTGCAGAACGGCGTCAATGTTTTCAGAGGCGATTGTTGCCTGCACAAGTTCTGCATCCGTAATGCTGCCATGGACGAACCGCACGTTGCTGTTATCGATCACATCTGCAATGTTCTCAATGTTGCCAGCATAGGTTAAGGCATCAAGAACGACGAGGCGGTATCTGCCCTCTTGGGCAAGCATTCGAACGAGATTGCTTCCGATAAATCCGGCACCGCCAGTAATCAGAAGCGTCTTCATTGAATTTTCCAGAGGTTGGTCATAATTACCATTGTCCTGTTTTATCAATACTGACGGGGCTTACAGCGCGATTGACATTACCTGCAACCCTGTTTCCGGACAAATTACGGTAATTCTATCGCACATTCCTACCAATTAAACGCATAACGGAGGCAGCTATCGACGGCAAGGTTTCTGAGTAGGTATATAGCGCACACGATGCCTTGATGGTCTCGATACCATACGGACTGCCGCATGCTACGACAATAACCGGACGTCCGTTAGCCAATCTAGAAACCAGCTCGGGCAGCCTATCTGCTCCCGGAAGGTTTCCACGGTAGGCAACTGCCTTGCCGAACAAGGCTACAACAAGGACATCTGCTTCTGTGAGTCCATGGGCGAGATCTGCCAGCTCTGTGTCAGAAATCGAACCATCGATGTAGCCACAGTCCATATTCATTTCTACTGCTTGCGTCAGCGCCTGGAACCAGGTTGTGGCAGAGGTCATGTCGGCGTCGGAAACAACCGCCAGGGCAGCTACATGCCTGTGCTGCATGAGCGGCAGCAGTGAAGTATCACCGACCACATTGACAGCTTCAAATCCTGCCGAAAGAGCTGCCATGGCGTGGGTTGACTGGTCAATGACAAGGGGCTTACGGGTTTGACTCGTGCCCAAGAACTCTTTGGCGGTTTCGATCCGACGAGCCGATGCATCGAGAAGTTCTTCAGAGAGTTCTCCCCGTTCGATCGCATCAGTTACTGCCTCAAGGGCCTCATAAACATTATCAGGCATCAGGGCAATATCAACGCCGGCCTGCAGGGCCATAACAGCCGCCTTGCCGCTTGGCCACCTGTCGGCAATGGCATGCATATCGAGCGCATCAGTGCAGACAAGTCCGTCAAAGCCCATCTGATGTCTGAGCAGATCGGTAACGATCTTTGGTGAAAGTGATGCTGGCAGCTCGGTATCAAGAAACGGCACGACGATGTGTCCGACCATAACAGATCCCACGCTGGCATCAACAGCTGCCCTAAATGGCACAAGTTCACGCTGCGTAGCAACATGTTCGGGCACATCGATCGTTGGCAGAGCAAGGTGCGAATCAACTGATGTATCACCGTGGCCGGGAAAGTGCTTTGCACAGGCAAGAACTCCCGCAGACTGTGTTCCGCGAATGAACGCCTGCACGTGCCGTGCAACCACTTCTGGTTGTTCGCCGAAACTACGCGTGTTAATAATGGGGTTTTCGGGATTCGAGTTTATGTCGGCCACCGGGGCCCAGTTCCAGTGCACACCAATGGCCGCTGCTTCTTCAGCTATCAGCCGCGCCACGGACTCTGTGCTACGGGGCTCGCATCTTCCCAAGGCCATGGCACGTGGAAACGAAATGCCCCCTTCAAGTCTCATCGGTAGGCCGTATTCATAATCCGCTGCAACCAGAAGCTTGCCACCAGCTCTTCTTTGAAGATCAGAGATCATCGAGGCTGTTTGTTCGAGTTCTCCAATGAACACACCAATACCGCCAATTCCCTGCTCAACAAGAGCATACGCGGTATCACGGTACTGCGATGATGTCCAGTGTTTTGCGTCCACCCGGATCATGATCTGCCGGGCGGCCATCGAGCGGGCGCTGTTCATGAACTCGTCGTTTACTCTGCAAAAACGACGTTGTCGCCTTCGAACTCACGGATCAATGACCGGTATGAGTCTGGTATCCGCTCCGGACGATGCGTGGCAGGGTTCAGATGAACAAGAACGCTGCTAGCAACGGCGAGAATCGTTCCGTTTTCGTGACGAATAACGTGTTCAAAACCGAACGACGAATTCTTCACAAACGGCACACGTGTGTAGACGGTGTAGGGGTCGTCGAACCGCGCTGCTTCCTTGTACTCGATCGATGTTTTCAGCACAACAAAGAAGTGCTTTGTAACAAATGAATCTCTGTCGATCGGAACGCCGATATCGCGGAAGTATTCAATACGGGCTGCTTCAAGCCAGTACAGATACACTGCGTTATGAACAATACTCTGGCGATCAACATCATACGAGCGCACCCTGCTGTGCAGACGATGATGATACGTGCCATGACCTTCAATGATGGCAGTACTGTGATCTACAACGGCTTCGGACTTTTCAGCTGACGGCATACGATTGACTCTTGATACATTGTGTGCTGCAAAAATATGGATTAGTCGCCGAGCACATCATGGAGAATTGCAGCTGCGCGATAAACCATCTCACTCGTAACCTGGTGGTACATCACCGCCCTCATCGTTCCCGGATAGATCGGGGCTATCCGTAAGCCGCGCTCGGCACAATCTGCTACAAACTGCGCGTCGTTTACCCCCTCCACCGTAAACACCACGATGTTTGTCTGTACTCTGTTCATGTCGATCAATACCTTTGGATGCTTCGCAAGAGACTCTGCCAGCATCCGTGCATGTTCGTGGTCACGAGCAAGTTTGGCCAGTGTAACGTCCAATGCATACATCGCCGCTGCCGCCAGCACACCTACCTGACGCATACCTCCGCCCAGCATTTTTCTCCAGCGCCGGGCGCGCTCAATATGCTGCCGCGATCCAACGATAAGAGACCCTATGGGTGCTCCAAGCCCCTTGCTCATGCATACACTTAGAGTATCAAAGATCTCGCCGTACTCCTTGGCTGAAACGCCAGAAGCAGTGATCGCATTCCAGATTCGGGCTCCATCGCAATGCAAGGCCAGTCCGTTATGCTGTGCAATTGATCGAATTGACTTGAGGTGCTCCAGCGGTACAACGGTACCCCCATGACGATTGTGCGTGTTTTCAACCGCAATGGCAGCAGTTTTGGGATAATAGTAGGCCGTTGGTCGAATGGCTTGCTCGATCAGCTCAAGGGGCATCGCACCATATTCCGACGGAATGCCGTGAAGCTGTGCGCGGGCGATAACGCTGGTTGCAGCATTTTCGTAGTGAAAGATGTGCGCATCCTTCTCGCAAATGATCTCATCGCCTGTGGATGCATGCAGGGCCAGGCAGATCTGATTTCCCTGCGTGCCGCTTGGTACAAAGAGTGCAGCCTCCTTTCCAAACATCTCGGCAACGCGCTGCTGCAACCGCTCAACGGTAGGGTCCTCGCTGTAGACATCATCCCCAACAGGCGCGTTTGCAATTGCATGGCGCATTCCTTCATCGGGTGTTGTGAGCGTATCACTTCGCAGATCGATCATCATTCCATCGCTTTCTAATCGAGTATATTCGAATCCAAATTACTTGAATTCCAGCAAGTCAACAGTCCGCATGCTCTACGATCCGCAACATCACCCTGCGCGCACAGCCCATGGAACTGCTCCACATGCAGTTGAGCAACCCTATTTGAATTGGGGCGCGCTTATGCAGCACAACAACGACAGCTACTTAGAAAAGCCGTGGATGATCTACATCGATGATCAGGGCAGGAAGTCCACGTGGTCGTATAGTGTCTTCATCGATGTTTCGCGCCGAATCGCGACAATACTATCGCAGCATGGTATCCGGCGCGGAGACCGCATAGCTATTGCAAGTCACAACCACCCTGACACGATCTTAGCCTACTTTGCCTGCTGGCTTATGGGCGCATGTGCAGTGCCACTGAACATGACGGAGGACGACCAGCGCCTAGCGTACATTATTGAGCACTCGGGATGTAAGCTAGTTTTGAGCAAGTCGGAATATGCACTAAGAGTTACCGATCCCTGCGTTGCTCATCAGGTAGAAATCGTTGAAATGGACTCCGACTCCCCAGAGTCTGCATGGCACAACCGCATTCGAGCCAGCGAGCCGCATGCCTATCCGGATGCCTCTACCGATATGCGCTGGGACGACTGCATGGTGGTGTATACGTCTGGCACAACAGGAAACCCAAAGGGCGTTG
This sequence comes from Patescibacteria group bacterium, assembly GCA_044238605.1. Taxonomy (GTDB): domain Bacteria; phylum Bacteroidota; class Ignavibacteria; order Kapaibacteriales; family Kapaibacteriaceae; genus UBA10438. The sequence goes on along the minus strand of JBIICY010000007.1, from coordinate 99,819 downwards.
TGCTCATTCAACAATGCCTGTTCAGCGACTGCCGCGACATCGTAGAGTGGTTCGGAATCACGCCCGATTCGCGCATGATGTGCGTACTCCCTGTGCATCACGTCAACGGATCTCTCGTAACACATGCCACCCCGTTTCTGGCAGGTGCTTCAATTGTGCTTCATCGCAAGTTTTCGCCGCGGACCTTTTTTCCGGCAATCATCGAGCATGGGGTGCACGTTGTGAGTGTTGTCCCAACGCTGCTTGCCTTCCTGCTTGATAGTCAGGCAGATGCAGCGGGTGTAAAGGAATCAGGATTCCGGAACATCATCTGTGGTGCCGGCCCCTTAACGTGCGAACTTGCAGAGAGATTCGAACGGGCCTATGATCTGCGTATCACGCATGGATATGGGCTTTCTGAAACAACTTGCTATACGTGTTTCCTGCCAATAGGATTAGCGGACGAAGAACACCGTCACTGGATGCAGGACCATGGGTTCCCGTCAATTGGCGTTGCAATACCGGCCAATGAAATGTCGATCCACGATCCTTCAGGAAATCCCGTTCCGGATGGCGAACGCGGAGAGATTGTGATTCGCGGCACCAATATCATGCGTGGATACGATGCAAATCTGAAGGCCAATGAGGAGGCATTTGCCTATGGATGGTTCCGTTCCGGCGATGAAGGATTTCGGGTATTCGATGAGAAATGGGGCTCCTTCTACTTTATCACCGGACGCCTAAAAGAGCTGATCATTCGGGGTGGCGTTAACCTAGCCCCCTTGGAGATTGATGAAGTCATCAACCGAGCACCTGGCGTTCAGGCAGGCATATGCGTTGGCTTTGAGAACAACATGTACGGAGAGGAAGTTGGTGCACTGGTTATTCGCACTGATGAGTCCGTCGACGAGCACCAGATTCTTGCATTCTGTCAATCACAGTTGCCCTATTCAAAGGCTCCCAAAGTGGTTCTCTTTACGGACACGCTTCCGGTAACCTCCACCGGGAAGTACCAGCGCAATAAGGTTAAACACCTGTTTGCCGAGTGGAAAGACACGCAGTTCCGCGGACGATAATCAGAGCTCAATGTCCTTAAGCTTGATCCCGTTGCGCGGCATATAGAAGTACGTCCGCACCATATCAAATCCACGTGGTTGTGTGCGGTATGGGGCAAACTTGTACGAGATTATCCAGCCGTTTTTCACGCACCGAAGGATTTTTGTCGGCTCTTCGATGGCCGGATTGGTATATGCCAGCTCATCCAGCATATCCTGCGATAGGTCCATCGTGTCGGCAGTCGTGAACATGTGGAACATGTACTGCCGTGTCTTGCTCACATCAAGTTCGTTGGAGTCGAGAGACTTCCGAACAATATCAGCCGTTACGTCCCGCACATTCATCGAATCATAATCTGCAACCCGGATGAAGTACACTGACGTTACAACACTGTCCCGGGTACGGATGATACGATCTACCTGCTCGGCGTACGTGTCGCTACGGAAGTACCGCAGACCCACGTAGGCAACTGCAATCCCGATTCCAATCAGGAGCAGAGTACCAATCACGACCTTGGAACTACGATTGAGTTTGTTCGCCATGAAACCTAACGAAGATCAGTGGAGGAACGTTGGCATGTGAAGGAACTGTCCCAGCCAGTTCATCGCAAGCATTGTGAGTGCAAAACTACTTGGGATACTGATATTATCATCAAGTTTAAGTCGGGTTGACGCTGCTTCAACAACACCGCAAACAAGGCTCGCGATAAACCCGGATACAAGGAACCAGGGTCCCACCAGAAAGACCTGCTCATACACTATGGTAACAGCAACAGCCGTGATCACAAAGAACACCGTGCCAACGAGTGTTTTGTCGAAGAACCTACGCTTGCCATACCTACGTCCGATCAGCGCTGCGGCCGTATCGCTAACGATCAGAACGGTAAATGATGTGGTGCTGATCACCTTCGGAAACAGAAGGAACGTGAGCGTTGCCGCAATCAGCACCCACGATGCGCCGGTGAGCCTGAATACTTCTGATGCAATCTCATGCGGACGCAGCATGGGTCCAACAAGGGAATGCATAACACGCCGCGTGGGAGCATGATAGTGCATCAACAGGTCTATCAGCAGCGACGTCACAGTCATAGCCGTGAGGATGGTAATGCCGGTCCAATGGTCAAGCTGCAGGTACACGATAGGGATCAACAGCGAAGAAAGATGAATACTCTTCCGCGCGAGTTCGCTTGTGTACGATATTTGCTCAGACATGAAACAACATCCCCTTACGCTTCGCGCGTGCGCTAAGATCAACGTTGGACTCGACGTTGTGAGAAAACGCCCTGACGGGTTTCACGACATTCAATCGATTTTCGTGGCCGTTGACCTCCACGACACGCTAGTTTTTGATCCACAACAGCATCTGGAGGTATACTGCATACCAGAGGTTACCGATACCCCAGAGAACAACATCGTTGCCAGGGCCGCTAGAGCATATGCCGCAGCGTTCCCTCACGATACCGTGAGCGCAAAGATAACCGTGAACAAAGCCATACCAACGGGCGGCGGTCTCGGAGGTGGATCATCAGACGCGGCAACTACGCTCCTTGGGTTAGCTATGCTCAACGGACGGGATGTCAACAACGACCTCACACGCGAACTTGAGCCCCTTGCTCAATCATTGGGTTCTGATGTGCCGTTCTTTCTACGGTACGGTGTAGCACATGTAAGCGGACGCGGAGAAGTGATTCAACCTCTTGATGACGTGTTCCCCTGGACTGTCCTCTTGGTTTGTCCAGGCATCCACGTTAACACTGCAGCAGCGTATTCCACACTGTGGATAACCGGTGAACAACCCCACGAAGACCTAGAAAGCTCATGGGCGCATGCCGTTGCAAATAAAGCAGTTACGCCTCATCACTTTAAAAACGACTTCGAACGATCGGTGTTTATCGAACATCCAATACTTGCAACGATTAAACATTCTCTCTATGAAAACGGGGCTACCTATGCCTCAATGAGTGGAAGTGGTTCTACGATGTATGGGTTATTCACAGACGTGGAAAAGGCCGTGGAGGCTCAGCAGGCCTTCCAAGGACTGCAAACCTATATTTGCGGACCAGTAACAGAAGACTTCAGAACAGTATGAACATCATCCTCGCAGCTGCAGAAATCAGTCCGTATGCAAAAGTTGGCGGCCTTGCCGACATGGCAGCGGCGCTGCCGCGAGCATGGGCAAGCGCCGGACATGATGTGCGGCTCGTTCTGCCATTGTACGGCACGATCGACAAGGAACATTTCGGAATCTCAAAGCTTGACCTCCTCGTTAGTGTCCCCTTTGGCACGTGGATCGAATATGCCGAAGTGTGGCACGGCAAGCTACCAGGCACCAGCGTAGACGTCTATTTTGTGAGGTCGTCGGACTACTTTGACAGGCCTGGTATTTATGGATACCACGAGGGCTTTGAGGACAACGACCGTCGGTTCATCTTTCTCAGCAAGGCCGCATTTGAGGTAGCCAAGGCCCTAGAGTTTCGGCCAGACATCGTGCACGCACACGATTACCACACAGCAGTCTGTATGCCCCTTCTCAAGGTGCACTACAGACATGATGCGTTCTTTTCTGGGACGGCTGGTGTGTTCACTATCCACAACATGGCATTTCAGGGCCACTTTGATCCCTTGCGTGCCATGGAGTTCTGCGGTTTCCCACCGTCTGACTTCTATTCCGGAAGCTGGTACGAGCACGACGGCTGTTTTAATGCCGTAAAGTCGGGCATCATGTTTGCCGACAAGGTTACCACGGTAAGTCCGACGTATGCCCAGGAAGTGCGCTGGACACCCGAGGGAAAAGGTCTGCAGGGGGCGCTCCAAACACGTTCAGCTGATGTGGTAGGCGTACTTAATGGAATCGAGACCAGCGAGTGGGATCCGTCAACCGACCCAAACATTGCACTTACCTACACACAAGATTCTCTCGAACGAAAACTCTCTGATAAGATCGCCCTTCTTCGAGAGCTTGGATTCTCAGACGAGCACCAGACGGACTCCGTTCCTCTTGTTGGCATGGTAACGCGGCTCACAGAGCAAAAAGGTCTTTCTATCCTGCAGCACGCTCTGCCTCAGCACCTTCGAGAAGGGGCTTTTCGGCTTGTTGTGCTCGGAAGTGGCGATCATGATGCCGAGAACCTGATGCGCGACCTCGAGCACCAGTTTCCCCATCACGTGCGATTTATCAAAGGGTACAACGAGCCCCTTTCACACCGAATTCAGGCAGGCAGTGATTACTATCTCATGCCGTCGCTGTTCGAACCGTGCGGCTTAACCCAGATGTTCGCACTTCGCTACGGAGCTGTGCCTATTGTGCGGGGAATCGGCGGGCTGGCAGATACCATCGAAGAGTACGATCCGATTACCTTTAGGGGCACGGGTGTGCGTTTTTACGACTACACTGCAGACGAGCTATCAAATGCCCTGTGGAGGGCACTCAGGCTCTACAAGCAGGAACCGCACTGGACGCATGTTCGTCGTAACGCTATGAGCGTCGATAATTCGATCGTCCATACGGCCGAGCGTTACCTCGAGGTGTTCTCCTGGGCTCTGGAGAAGGTTCGGTAGACTCATCAGCCATGCTCCAGCTGGCAACGATTTCCATGCCGAATGTTCCCGGGAACAGATCCAGCGGCGTTATGCGCTCAAGCTGATATCCGGCAGACTTCCATTCCCTGATGCTGCGGGCAAGTTCGTCCGGACCGCAGAAAACTTCTACAACTGTGTGCGGCTGAATCGTGCGAGAAATCTCACGGATCATCCCCGCTGGCGTTCCGCTGCGAGGCGGATCAAGAACCACAACTGCCGGCGATTCGAGGGTATTGGCACGCAGGATCTTGCTGCACGTCTTCCAAAGCGATGTAACATCATCGGCATCGCGAAACACCTGGCGAATAGCCGTGACATTTCCGCCGGCCCGTTTGATGTTGTACCTGGCGTTGTCTACCGTTGTTTCGTCGGCATCAACGGCTACCACCTGCTTTGCGCTCTTTGCAAGGGCAGCGCCGAACAGGCCGTATCCTGAATAAAGGTCGAAGAGAATATCGTTCTGTGTTACACCGGCATGATCTGCAACAGCGGAGATCAATGCAGGCATCATTTCCAGGTTGATCTGTGAAAATGAGAAGACGCCTACTTGATAGGTGATGTCATTGACCACCTGACGCCATGCGGCATGTCCAAAGAGCTTTTTGGCATTAACACCGGTTGCAGGACGTTCCAGCTCGAGATAGAACCGGCTTCCCTTAGGATCGTGATACATCCATGCATGCTGCACCTCTGGAATGGAGGCCTGCACCTGTTCACAGACGCGTCGAATCGTACGGACGATGTATGCGTCCATCCCCTTCACATTCACGATCAGCACAAATTCATCGTAGGTGCCACGTACGATTACGTGATTGATGATTTCCTGAACCTGCGGGTGGATCTCCTGCAGTAGAGATTCCAGAAGCGTGTAAATCGCCGCATGATGAGGGGGCTCGAGCAAGCTTGCCTGGCCGGGATTGTTTCCATCTCCGTGGTTCAGCTGCAGCTTCCCTCTGTTGATGTACACACGCCTGCGGGATGTTGTACGGTACGACCGTGGGGATGTTGCCTGTACGATAGGATCTACCCGCGCCCCATCAAGGCGCACAGCCTCGAGGAAGGCCTTGAGTCCGGCACGTTTTACAGATGTTTCCTTAGAATACGGAAGATGAGCAAAGGGCTCTACTGCCCCACCCAATTCGATGCGTGCCGAGCGGGCTGCATCGCGAAATCTTGTGTCAAGAGTAATCACATGGCAAAGATACGCCCCTTGCCGCTGCCAGTGTGGAAATACCGTAGTTTTGCAGTCTTCATTTCAAATCTCGCCCTATGCAACTTCGCTCCGCTGTCTACATCATACTAGCGCTTGTGCTGATGCCCTCGGTTCTGGCAGCACAGGGCGTAACAACTGGATCGATCACCGGCGTTATTAAAGGCAAAACAGGTGCCGCATCCGCTGTTCTGCCGGGTGCGATGATTCGCGCAGTAAGCATATCGACCGGTGCCTCATATGGGGCGGTTTCAAAGAACAAGGGGCAATACCTGATCCGTGGTTTGCGTCCGGGTTCTTACAACCTCGCTGTTTCATGTATCGGCTACCGTAGCGATACGATTCGTGGTGTTGCTGTTGACGTAGGTGAGGCCACAACCGTCAATGCCCTTCTTTCGGAGTCTGCCTCTACGAGCAGCGAAATCACTGTGTCGGTAGAGCGCGACGGGCTCTTTGATGCAAGCAAGAATGGTTCGGGCTCTGTTATCAGTGAGGCAGTGATCGCGGCTTCGCCAACGATCAACCGCAGCATAAGCGACCTTGCCCGTATGAATCCGTATACGAATCAGGTTAGCACAGCAGGCAGCGACGGACTCCAGGGTGTGAGCATTATGGGCGTGAACTCACGCTTTAACAATTTCCAGATCGACGGTGCAGTAGCCAATGATGTCTTCGCACTGGGTTCGGCTGGGACGGCCGGCTCACAGGCCAACTCGAATTTCGTCTCACTTGACGCCATTGAACGCATTCGTGTAAATGTCTCGCCCTATGATATTCGCCAAAGCGGTTTTACAGGGGGCTTGGTAAATGCCATCACCCGTGGAGGGACGAATACATTTTCCGGATCGGTGTTCATTTTCGGACGCAACCAAGACCTTGTTGGCAATAGTCCCGATGCCGCGGCGCGTCCGTTCGATGCATTCCACGATGTCCAGTTCGGCGGGCGTGTTGGTGGTCCGATCGTCAAGGACAAAATCTTCTTCCACATTACAGCCGAGGGACGTCAGCGATCTACCCCACTCGAGGTATCGCTGAACGATCCAACAGCACTGAACAACTTTGCGATGTCGAGCACGGTGCTGGACAGAATTATCGATGTTACAAAGAACCAGTACGGCTACGATCCTGGTCAATACGGCATTACGAACATTCGCAATAATTCTACCAGCTTGATTGGCCGCCTCGATTTCAATATTGACGAGTCTAACAAGCTCCAGCTGCGACACAACTTTACGTACGGCATTCAAGACCGCAATCTGCTGCGCAACAATCTAAACTATAGCCTTACCAGCAGAATGAATACGTTTGAGAGTATTAATAATCAGACGGTATTGCAGTGGAACAGCCGTGTCAGTGAATCGGTGAGCAATGAGTTTCGTATTTCGTACACCCAGACCAACGACGCCCGCATCCTGCCGAGCAATCAGTCTGGTCAGGTGATTCCATTCCCTGAAGTGCGCATTCAGGTTGGTGCCGGCATGAACGTTATCCTGGGTCCGGAGCGCAGCTCACAGGCAAATGCTCTGGATCAGACATTGATCGCCTTAACGGACGATCTTACGTGGTTTCTCGGAGATCACACGATCACGATGGGAACACACAACGAGATTTCGCTCTTCAACAACCTGTTCATTCAGGATTATTTTGGATCCATCCAGTACTCCTCTGTTGATGCATATGCAGACAGCACGGCCAACTATTATCGCGTCAGCTATGCCAATACAGACGTCACCAACGGCAATCAAATGCCCCGTGCAGCATGGAGCATGGCCCAGTTTGGCGGCTATGTGCAGGATGAATGGCAGGTAGACGAGCAGCTTCGCGTAACTGGCGGTCTGCGCCTTGATATGCCAGTGTTCTGGGACACTCCACACACAAACCCGGCGTTTGCTCAGGCATTCCCCGGACGCAGCACCTCGCAGGTACCAACTGGCGTTTTACTGTTCTCACCGCGCGTTGGGTTTAACTACGACGTCAGTGGCGACAAGACCCTACAGGTCCGAGGAGGCTCTGGTCTGTTCACTGGCCGTGTGGCCGCAGTATGGCTCTCAAACCAGTATTCCAATACTGGTATGGACTTGTATCGGGCTGAACTAGGTGCGAATAACTCGCCAAACTCCATTAACTCGGCAGACGGAACACCGATGAAATGGGATCTGGCCAAACCAGCACTACGACCCGGAGATTCTGCCTATCCGGGAAGCCCCATTAACACCACTGCGATCAACATCACCGACGAGAACTTTAGACTACCTCAGGTTTGGCGTTCTACGCTGGCAACAGATATCAAGATCGCAAAGGATGTCTCGATCACCTTTGAGGGTATGTACGGCAAGTTTCTGAACCAGGTTGATTATGCGAACCTCAATCTGAGGCAATCAGGAATGCGCTACATAAACGGCGGAGACACATCGTTAGGGGTGTCCCCGTTGGATGGGCGCCGAATGTATGCCGGTGGTGCAGCCGATTCGCTCGTAGACAGACGCTTTACGCAGGTAATCCTCCTGCGCAGTCGAGACGGCGGACAGCAATACTCGATCTCGACACAGCTGAAGTTCGACGCTAATAACGAGTTGATTCCAGGCCTGAGCGGTATGGCCTCCTACACCTACGGGCGCACACAGGATTTGAATTCTTCTACTGCCGCCACTGCAGGATCTCAATGGACAAGTACTGATGCCATTGATCCCAATAACGTAACGGTTGGTATTTCCAACTATGACCAGCTTCACCGCATTGCTGCCAATGCACAGTATGCGCACACTTGGACGCGTGGCTACACGACATCGATCGGCGTATTCTATTCGGGCTCATCCGGACGTCCGTATTCCATCAGCTATGCTCAAGACTACAACGGCGACAATGCTTCGGGTGGGAATGACCTTGTCTACATCCCCCGTGCTGATGATTACAATACCCGCGTTGTGATCCCGAAGCCAACAGATGCATCCGATTTGCGTTCCCCAGACCAGATCTGGGCTCAGCTGATGGAACTGATCAACTCCAACCCTATCCTCAAATCGTACCAAGGCCAAATCCTACCCCGCAATGCTCTGCGCGAACCATGGATCAACCAGTTGGATCTTCGGCTTACACAGGATATCCCAGGGTTTTCTGACCACAAGATTCAGTTCACCCTTGATGTGCAGAATTTCCTCAATCTCCTGAATTCGTCATGGGGCTTGCAGAGATTTGTAGACTTCCAGAGCTCCAACCTGATGGGTCTAGTGCTGAATTCACAGAACAAACCATTTGACAGTCAAGGACGCCTAATGATGTCGTACACAGAACCCGTTACAAACGGGCAGGCAGGCATCTATACTACCGACAACTTCTTCTCACGCTGGCGCATGCAGATCGGCATGCGGTACTCGTTCTAACGCATGATCAATCGCATCCATTCAATCGCACTAATTGCGGCTGCTCTGCTCCTTGCATCCTGCAGCGATGGCGTCATTACGTTTCCTGTTCCCGACCCTGCATTGGTTAGGATCGTGAATGTTACACAGAACGTACCGGTAACACGTGTCGTGTTTGACAGTACGATCATCGCAGATGCTGCACGTGGACAAGCTTCTGATTTTGTCGAGATCGCCGCCGGACGTCCAGTTACGTTTTCACTCGGTACTCCCACAAAGACATTCCGCTCGAACCTTCGCTATACGCTAGGTGGTAACGCTCGAGTGATCTTGTTCGCCCGAGGAGACACCAACGGCTTGGTCGAGTTTCGACGTGAAATCCAGGATACTGTGCTGCCAAGTACCTCTCAGCAGTCGGTGATCCGGTTTACGCACATGGCCGAGAACGTTGATAAAGCGTATTTTGTAGAGGTATGGGCTAACGGACAGCGTCTGATGAGCCAGGATTTTGAGCCGGGAATCTGTTCACCAAGCTACACCTCGCTAAGTCCCGGTACGTACACATTCGAACTCCGTGAAGCAGGCACTACGAATGTGCTTGCCAAAGTTTCAAATGTGCTAATGTTTGCAGGCAGTTCATACATGCTCTACTCCTACGACGGAAGTCCGTCTGCGACGGACAACATTTCCTTGGACATTTTCTAACCCCCTACATCGACAGAGAACGCCATGATCAAACAGATTACTCTAGCTTTCGCACTCGCATCAGGGTGGACGTCGGCTGCCCTTGCCCAAGACCCCATCTCAATTGCTGATGCAAAGAAGCAGGAATTCAACAGTACAGTAACGAAAGTGGCCGGACGTGTTACATCAGCGGCACAGCTCTCGAATGTTGTGTATCTGCAAGACCGATCGGCCGGCGTGGCCGTGTTTAACGAGCAGATGCGCAACGGCGTTAAAATCGGTGATTCAGTGGTGGTAGAAAATGCAACCCTCACCGAGTTTGGGCAGACCACTGGCGCCCCAGGGACAGGGCTTACACAGCTTGGCGGCTCGGGACTGCGCTTTACTGTAGTTCCTGTCCAACGTGAAGAACCAGCAGCAAAGAGCACAACCATCCCGAACGTTGGAGAAGGCAATGAGGCAGTACTTGTCAAGCTGCGCAAAGTGCGTTTTGTAGAGACGGGCCGCTTCGAAGGAAACCGCAGCTATAATGCTATCGATGCATTTGGCAACGACATCGTGATCCGTATCGACCGTGCGTGTGAGATCGGCGTTAACAACCTCGAGATTCCGTCAGGAGATGTCGATATCACGGGTGTTGTGAGCCAGTTCCGTGGTGCGTATCAGGTTCTACCACGTCTTGCTCAAGACGTTGGTCTGCCCCCTATCGCCGTTGATACTGTGAATAAGAATCGTACACTCGATGTTACTACTTGGAATCTTGAATGGTACGGCACAGCAGACACCACGCTAGGCCAGCGCAACAAGGATCTCCAGCGTCAGCGTATTCGCATCATCATGGATACTATCCAGGCAGACATCTATGCGCTCCAGGAAGTTATCAGCGATGCAGCGCTTGCAGCACTGAGCGACTCTATCAAGGGATCGTACGGGCGTCTGTTTGCTACAGAGGTAACATCGGATCAAAAGCTTGCCTATATCTACAACAAAAACGTGGTAACACCTGTTGACAACGGACTCGCAGTGAACGGCGGTGCTCGTGCATGGGGTAATGGACGGTTCCCTTTCCGATATACGTTCGATGCTAAAGTCGGTGACGTAACCAAGCGGTTTAGCGCATTTAACATCCATGCCAAAGCAACGAGCGATTCAACTGCTGCAGATGATTACCAGCGTCGCAAGACAGATGCTGAGACGTTCCATCAGTACCTGAAGGACTTCTACGGAGACGCCAACGTAATGGTACTTGGCGACTTCAACGACCGCCTGCTCACAACAACAACAGACTCAACACTCCCTTCATGCTATTCGGCGTTTCTGAACGACCAAGACAACTGGTTTGCAACCACCGCAGAGTTAGAGCGTCAAGGACTGTCATCGTACATCGGTTTTAACCGTGGCATGCTCGATCATATGCTGATTTCTAATGAAGTAAAGCCGCTCCACTACCGCTCATTTGTTGAGTCGCCAGAGCGTTACCTAACGTCATACTCAACAACGGTTTCAGACCACCGTCCAGTTACTGGGCGTTTCTTCCTCAACGCTGTTACGTCTGTGGATGAAGAAACCACCAGCACTCAGAACGTACGCATCGCTCCAAACCCAATGTCTACAAGTGGCATGATGGAAATCGTTGCTCAGCAAGGGGGCTTACTCCGCGTTGACCTTTCTGATGCCACTGGCAACACGCAGACGCTGTTTGATCAGAACATCGCACCGTCGATTCAGTTGGTAACAATCCCGGTGAACGAGTTGGCATCCGGCACATACCTGGTCCGCACAACTCTGAACGGCGTTACGACAACGAAGAATGTTGTGGTGATTAGGTAAGACTAGGGACTAGGGACTAGGGACTAGGGACTAGGGTACGGGGTACTTGTTTAAATCGTGCTGTTCGCTACTCGCTGTTCGCTGCTCGCTGCTCGCTACTCGCTGTTCGCTACTCGCTGTTCGCTACTCGCTGTTCGCTGTTCGCTGCTCGCTGTTCGCTACTCGCTGTTCGCTACCAACGCAATTGCTGCTGTTTCAGCACGAAGTCTGTTGCTTCCAATGCGCCAGGTGATGGGCTTTAGCTCGCGGTGGATGTAATCCAGCTCGCGTTGAGAGAAGCCCCCTTCAGGACCGACGAGAAACGTCAGCGGACCCGCAGTCAGAGGACCGGGAGGCTGTCCTTCGGCATCACCAAGGATCACAGATCCGCTGCACACGAGGTTGTGTAGCGGCGTTGGTTCGTCAATCGACGGTAGCCATGGGTTTCCCGATTGCGTAAGTGCTGCTATCGCTTTGGACCGCAGTCGTTCTGTGCTCGTGCGTACGTGTTGTGAGTGGTCGCACAGTAACGGCACGATGCGAGTAATGCCAAGCTCTGTAACCTTCTCAACTGCGAACTCGAAGCGGTCGCGGTTGTCAAGTACGCCAAGAGCAAGGGTACGCTCGTGGGGGCGTTCATGCTGAACGTACTCTGAAATGAGCAACTCAGTTTGCTGAGCTAGACGACGAACAGTGCACCTTGCCACAAGCCCCTTGCCGTTGAGTACGCGTACGTGTTCCCCATCACGAAGCCGAAGAGCTGCTACATGACGCAGCAGTTCTGCATCGTGCGGCACTATCTCGTCGGCAGCAGTAATTATGGGCGAATAGAGGTTGTCCATGGCGTATTTTTGGTGACATTTCACAATTGAGAACGTCGATGTCACCTGAATTTACGTGTATCGCTACGTACATCCCGCAACCGGGCGTAGGTGCGATCCAATTGAACCGTCCACAAGTCCTCAATGCGCTTAGTCTGCAGACCATGATAGAGCTCGTTCAGGCGTTTGAAGCATACGATGCTGACCCTTCTATTCGCTGCATCGTTCTACACGGCAACGAGAAAGCATTCGCAGCTGGTGCAGATATCACTGAGATGTCTGATGCATCGCTTACCACCATGCTTGAGCGCGATCAGTTTGCCCGTTGGGAACGTATCCGCAACGTCAAGACTCCGATCATCGCTGCTGTTAGCGGCTTTGCTCTTGGAGGGGGCTGCGAGCTTGCTATGCATGCAGATATGATCGTAGCCAGCGATACGGCACAGTTTGGTCAGCCAGAGATCAACATCGGCGTTATGCCAGGCGCAGGCGGCACACAGCGCCTAACGCGTGCCGTGGGCAAGGCACTAGCTATGGAGATCGTGCTTACTGGACGCATGATCTCTGCAACCCAAGCACAGGCAGCTGGGCTCGTAAACCGCGTTGTGCCCGTTGCCTACTACCTCGAAGAGGCCTTTGCACTTGCTGGCGACGTTGCATCAAAGGCCCCGGTAGCAACTCGACTTGCAAAGGAAGCTGTGCTCAAGGCACATAGTACTACCCTAGAAGGCGGACTTGAGTTTGAGCGAAAGAACTTCTATATGCTGTTTGCAACAGAAGATCAGAAAGAAGGTATGGCTGCCTTTGTTGAGAAACGTAAACCAGAATGGAAGGGTAAATGATCATGACCTTTGAAACACTGCTCTTCGACATTTCTGAAGGCGTTTGTACCATCACCCTCAACCGTCCGGATTCATACAACGCAGCAAACGAACAGCTCACGACAGACCTGCAGGCAGCACTTGCTCATGCGGCGTCCAACGAAGAGATTCGCTGTGTTGTGCTCACCGGTGCTGGCAAAGCATTCTGTTCCGGACAGGACCTCAAGGACGCTCCGAAGTCGGGCGATAAGCGCGACCTGCGTGATTCGCTCAACCGCAGATACAACCCAATTGTACGCGCAATGCGCGACATGCCGAAACCAATCATTTGCGGCATTAACGGCGTTGCGGCAGGTGCTGGACTTTCCCTAGCGCTGGGTGCAGATATCCGTATCATGAGCTCTGCAGCAAAACTTGTTGAAGCATTTATCGGCATTGCTCTCATTCCGGATTCGGGTGCTACATTTTTCTACCCTCGAATGATGGGGTATAGCAAGGCATTTGAGTTTGCCACGATGAACAACCCGATTTCCGCAGAGCAAGCTCTTGAACTCGGACTTGTAAACTCCGTTGTGCATCCGAAGGCCTTTGCCTCTGCACTCCGCAAGCTTGCCTTGCAGTATGCACAGGGCCCAACGCAGACGTATGGTTTTGTAAAGCACCTGCTTCAGCAAGGTAGCGTTTCAACACTCGATCACATGCTCGAGCTTGAAGCAGATTTTCAGCAACGAGCTGGCGACTCAGCAGATTATCGGGAAGGTGTAACAGCCTTTATCGAGAAGCGCAGACCAACATTCACCGGAAAGTGATTCGCAACTAATGGCACGCAACCGTCCAACGCTCTTTGAGCAGCTCCAGGATGAAGACCGGCAGCAGGAGCATGGCAAGGGGCTAACCACATCGAGAACTCTGCGGATCGCGCTGATCATAGCATCAACGCTGATGCTTGTGTTCTTCCTCCCTGGGGGATTGGGCGAAGCCCAGCATGATGCCTTCGACAGATCGCGTCTGGGAACAACATGGACGGAAGAACCGATCATTGCGGAGTATCCTTTTCCAGTTCTCAAGAGCACCGATTCCCTCAGAGCTGAGCAGGTTCGTGCTAGAGCAGAAGTACCACCGTACTTCAAACGAAACGCAGACGCTTATCAGCGCAGCGCGGCTCAGTTCCTTGCATCGGTCAAAGCCCTTCCTGATTCTTTGCAGACAACGGTGCGATCACGCGGAATGCAGGAGCTGCAGAGCCTCTATACTGGTGGATTTCGATCCAACGTCTTTGATAGTCTCAAGAGCACACTCTACATCGAGCGCATGAATTCCGGCGAAGAGATCACCACGTCGGTTATTTCTGCTCCAGATTCATTGAATGCAATGCGTCAGGTGGAAGAACGCCTCAGCGACATTTCTGCGCCAGTCAAGAAGATCATTATAGGGTCGATTACTCGCAGTGTAATTCCAACCGTAGCGCTGGACCGCGCATCGTGGGAAGCAGAGCGCGCTCGAGCCGAACAAGGTGTTGCCACTACGTCAGAGATTATTCATCAAGGCGATGTAATCGTGCGGAAAGGCGACCGCATCGACGACAAGATCCTCGTGCGTTTGTCGGCCTATCGATTTTCCGAACTGGCACGATCAACCGAGCGCTTCTCCGTGCTCTCAGCACTTGGTTCTCTTGGACACGGCATTGTGTTGATCTCGATGCTCGTGCTCTACCTGTACTTCGTGCGGCGCACATCCTACATGAGGAACGGTCAGCTCGCAACGCTTCTTGCAATGCCGGTAGTCTCTGCCGGCTTAGGATGGCTCTCCATTATTCTGCCGTCTGATCTGCCCCTTGAATACACGATCATCGTGCCTGGAATGGCCATGCTTGTATCGATCCTCTACGATGTGCGTACAGCTATCGTTGTTACCCTGGCCTGCTCCCTCTCTGTTGCTGCTGCTCGTGGCAACGACCACATCATCGCCGTTGTCTTGATTGCAGGTGGTGCGATGGCGGCATATTCTGCAACCAATCTTCGCAGTCGTACACAGGTGTTTACCTCGATCCTTGCTATCGCAGCAGGACTTGTGATCGTTACCGTTTCTCTCGAACTTGAGCGTGCAACTGCGCTGCTGCCATTGCTGTTGAAACTTGGTGCTGCTGGCGTTAATGCAATCTTATCGCCACTCTTTGCCCTGGCCGTTATCGTTGTGATGGAACGCACAATGAATCTTGCGACAGACCTTCGGCTTGAGGATTTCGATGACATTAATCATCCACTTATCCATCAACTCAACGAACGTGCACCTGGTACATATCAGCACACAATGTCTGTTGTGCACCTGAGCGAAACAGCAGCCGCAGCTATTGGTGCAAATCCCCTGCTTGCTCGTGTTGGGGCGCTGTATCACGACATTGGCAAGATCGAGAAGTCTGAGTACTTCATTGAGAATCAGATCGACATCGATAACAAACACGATCGCCTAACGCCAAAGAAGAGCGCCAACATTATACGTCAGCATGTGCAAGGGGGCATTACTCTTGCAAAGGACAACAGGCTGCCCGACCGCATTTGGAAGTTTATTCCAATGCATCACGGAACAATGATGATCAAGCATTTCTATGCAAAGGCGCTCGAAGAGGCCAGCGTAGAAGGCATCGCGATAGACCAGCAGGACTTTCGATATCCTGGCCCAAAGCCAGACTCAAAGGAAACGGCTATTGTAATGCTAGCCGATGCTGTAGAGGCACTCTCGCGCTTAGTGAATACGCGCGAGCGGAGTGAGATCGAAGATGCTGTAGACCAAATCGTTATCGACCGGCTCAAAGATGGTCAGCTTAGCGAGGCGCCCCTTACTATGCACGACATTGATGTGATCAAAGAGTCGTTCGTTAAAACGCTACTCGGCTCATCACATCAGCGTGTTCGCTACATGGATGTTAAAGAAGACGCAGCTTCAAGTTCTACGTAATGGATTTGCCGCTCACGCTCAAGCGAGATCTTTCGCAGTTTCTGCAGTATGTGCGCCTGGAACGCGGCCTGTCTCAGGCCACGATTAGCGCATATGAGCGCGACACCTCACAATACGCACAGTTTTTGCAGCATAGCGGTCGTGCGTCATTTGCCGAAGCCACCCTGCCAGACGTCCGGCAGT
Source organism: Patescibacteria group bacterium (assembly GCA_044238605.1). GTDB lineage: Bacteria > Bacteroidota > Ignavibacteria > Kapaibacteriales > Kapaibacteriaceae > UBA10438. The sequence continues at coordinate 83,364 of JBIICY010000007.1, read as the reverse complement.
ATTTCGAGTCGCTCACGCTCGCAGGGCTTGCGCCAAGCAGCAGAGCACGCTACCTGGCATCCATCCGACACCTCCACCGGTTCCTTGTTGGCAACGGTAGAGTAGACCGTGATGTAACGGAAGCAATCGAGCTCCCACGCGCTGCTCGGCACCTACCCGACTGTCTTACGGCAGTCGAAATGGATCAGTTTTTACGAGCGTTTGATGACTCCTCAGCCGGCATGATGCGCAACCGTGCGCTCTTCGAAACGATGTATGCCTGTGGTCTGCGTGTTAGCGAGGTGATTACTCTCCGTCAACGCGACATCCTAGCCGACATGGAAATCATTCGCGTCTTCGGCAAGGGTTCAAAAGAACGCCTGGTACCTATCGGTGCTTCAGCATTGGAATGGATAGCACGTTATCAGAACAACGCTCGCGGATCGTTCATCAGAAGTTCAGAAACCGACGACATCCTCTTTCTCAATGTGCGAGGAAAGGGGCTCTCCAGAATGTCTGTTTGGAAGTTTATTCAGGATGGGTGCCAACGCGTTGGCATAGACAAACACGTTCATCCGCACATGTTCCGTCATTCCTTTGCAACGCATTTACTCGAGGGCGGCGCTGATCTGCGTGCTGTCCAAGAAATGCTAGGTCACGCCGATATCGCAACAACCCAAATCTACACGCACATCGATCGCGAATACGTCAAGGAAGTCCACACGTTGTTTCATCCCCGGGCACAGCAGTCATGATGAACTACGCAACCACGGTGGTACTTGCTTTCTGCGCCGTTGTGGTCACATCTGCACAAGTAAAGTTTGGTATCGATAATCTGATCGATACCAAGTTTGCGCTGCTTCAGGGAAAGCGCGTTGTGCTTGTGAGTCATGCAGCAGCTAGAAGCTACCGCGGAAAAACCACACTTGAAGAGTTTGTCAACGCCAGAGATGTAGAACTGCTGCGACTACTCACCCCAGAGCATGGATTTCACGGTGTTGTTATTGCAGGCAAGCACGTGCTTGATGATACAGTCCACAGCATTCCGGCCAAGAGCTTGTACGGGGCTCTGAGAAGGCCAACGAGAGATCTGCTCGCGGATGCCGATGTTGTAGTGGTGGACATGCAGGACATCGGGGTACGGTCGTACACATACATGTCCACGATGATCGAGGTGATGGATGCGTGCGCCGAGTTCAACGTGCCGTGTATGATTCTCGACCGTGCGAATCCACTCGGTGGCGTTGTTGTTGATGGCAATCTTCCAAGCAGAGATGTGATGTCCTTTATTGGGCGTTTACCTGTGCCTTACATCCACGGCATGACGCTTGGCGAACTTGCCACGATGGCAAATGATCTTGGCTGGCTCTCACTCAAGAACAACGTATCACCACGACGGTGCGAGTTAACGGTTGTGCGCTGCAAACGATTAACGCGCACCATGACCTGGGAAGACCTAGCGCGGCCCTGGTTTCCAACAAGTCCAAACATTCCAAGTATTGCTGCGATACGGGGCTATGCACTTACAGGCCTGATCGGCGAGCTCGGCGCATGCAGCATTGGCATGGGAACAACAAGCCCCTTTCAGTACATCGGCATGCCTGATCTTACTCCAGACTCTGCGTTTATTCGCGATATGCAATCAGCAGGCGTCTCCATGGCCGTTTGCATGTTCGCACCGCAACAGGGCAAATATGCCGGTGAATCATGCAATGGGTACTATCTGCAGCCAACACGCACGTGGAGGCCATACACGGCAGCAATGCACGCATTATGGTACGCACGAGGCATCAACCCAGGTGCGTTCCCAGATACGTTAGCATCAACGTCGCACGGCAAAATGTTCGTCAAGGCTACAGGTTTATCGTTGATACTATCCGAGCTGAAGGCGCACACGAACAAGGCCCAACTCATGGAGTACTCTACAGAAGGCCTAGCCGGATTTATAGAGCTACGCAAAAAGTACCTCTTGTACCCTTGAGTACCTGTACCCAGTACCCAGTCCCTAGTCCCCAGTCCCTAGTACCCAGTCCCTAGTCCCTCGTCCCTAATACCCCGTCGTCCTCAAAATCTTCGCCAGCTTCACGATCCCAATACCAAGGCCGATACGTCTGGTAGAAGGGTCTAGCCCCTCGTAGAACACGTGGTCATTCTGCACTGTCATCCCTGCTGATCCACCACCGTCGAGATTGAGTGCGTTGTGGCACCCAACCAGAGACATGAGCTCCGACATCTGCTGCAGAGTAGCCCCCTGTGTGCCGTTTTCAGGCCTGTCCGGGGGCACAGCCACTAGGTAAACTTTTTTATTATCGGCACTAATGCCAATTGCTGTCCTGGCAAGTGTGTGCTGTACAAACCGTCGGGCGGTGCTACCCTCCATCTGAGACTCGTTCTGGGCAATGCCATTACGAACCAGCCTTGGCGTGCCACTCACAGCATTCATGAACTTGACCTGTTGCATGATGTTGGATTCATACCGGAGTCGGATCGTATCGCGGACTCGTGGCCAGCTGGTACCGAGAAGAGACTTGGGCAATGAGATGATGGCACCTCGTAGTGGCATGCTCACTGACCCTGTATCAACGCTGAGCACCTCGCATGCGATGGTTGTGTTTACCGATGGGGTTCTGAGGTAACGTACACGAACCTTCAACATCGGGTATTCGATGTCCCGTTCGCGCTGCTGTGCGGCAATCTCTGCTTTGAGCATGTCATCGGTAAGCTCAACTTCGGTAGAATCGTCCACGTCTGCCGACGAATCTCGCACAGCCTCGGTAAATGCCTTTTCAATCTGTTTCTGACTAAGAAACGGCACAACGTTTCCACCGAACATATTGTAGACAACAACGCCAGTGCCACGGCGGTCATTAACACTTTCGATTGGAAATCGCTTCTGACCGATCGAAACCATACCTGATAGCTCAAAGGTGTCGATATACATATTGTTCCGTATGTCGAACATTGCGCTGGACCACCTCTTGTATCGCGACATCTGAATGACCTCACCATCAATCACGCACGGGCCGATCATCAGATTAGAAACCGCCTTCCAGAAGTTTCCGTTGATCATGCCATAGAGCACGTGGTTGGACCTGGAATCAAACCTCTGTGACATTTCCTTAATGCGCTCCAGACCGATAGCATGGTCTTCACCTTTCACCACCCGGACTGCATTGCCTGCAACAGTCCGGTCGCATTCGATTACGTGGGCGATGATCGGTTTTGCACCGTTGGTTCGGTACTGATGATAGACAATGCCGGAGTCGAGGCGGATGTTACGTAGCTCTGTGATATCCGTTACAACTAGCCCCCTTCCACGCGCGACTGAAGGTTTCGGCTGTCTCTTAGCGGTCTTTTTAGAAGTTTTACGTGTTCTAGAGCTCTTTGATGGGGCTGACGTCTGCTTGGAAGCTGGTTTCTTTCGCTGCCGAACCGCTGCTGATGCATTCTGTACGCCCAGTAGCATGCAGCTTATGAGCAGTGCACACATGAAGGGACGGAGCATCGGGCAGGACTTATGGAGGCACGTCGTCATACAGCGCAGAAGTTAGTACCAAGTCGCCACGTGGGAAACCGGAGTTATTCACACGAACCTTTCCACGGCGCTCAAATGGTTTTGTTGCACCTGTCATCGTTGTAGTTTCGCGTCATGCAAAACAACGTCCTCCACACCGAGATCACTGCTGGTGTTGCAGTGGTAACCTTGAACAGGCCTGACAAGCTCAATGCTCTCAACGCAGAACTTCTCGAGGCCTTAGAAGCAACATTTCGCATGCTCCAGGCCAACGAAGACGTCCGTGCTGTTGTGATAACAGGCAGCGGACCCAAGGCCTTCGCAGCAGGTGCCGATATTGCAGAGCTTTCATCGCAGGGTGCGCACTCTGGCAAGATTTTTGCCGAGCGTGGTCAGCGAGTGTTTTCGCTTATCGAGCGCTTGGGCATCCCTGTTGTTGCGGCCGTTAACGGTTTTGCACTCGGAGGCGGCTGTGAACTGGCAATGGCATGCCACATGCGCTTTGCATCCGACAACGCACGGTTTGGTCAGCCGGAAATCAATCTAGGCATCATTCCGGGCTACGGTGGCACCCAGCGTCTGCCGCGGCTCGTAGGTATGGCAAAGGCAACCGAGCTTATCCTCTCTGGAGAAATGATCGATGCCGCAGAGGCGCACAGACTCGGGCTTGTAAATCGCGTATATCCACAGGCAGAGCTTCTTGAAGCCACGATGCAGTTTGCAACCGCACTTGCTGGAAAAGCCCCATTGGCTCTCCGAGCATGCCTTGAAGCAACCCAGATTGCCGGCGATACGTCGCTGCTCGAGGGACTACACGCAGAGGCTTCGGTGTTTGGTCGTACATGTGGCACCTCTGATTTTGCAGAAGGCACACGCGCATTCCTCGAAAAGCGTCCAGCCTCGTTTACAGGCAGATAAGTCCGTCCCAAGTGGTCAGCCTCCTGTATAACACACTCGTCCTACCAATGCTCCAGGTGGGGTTATTTATGGGGCAGGCTGTATCGGCAAAGCTGCGGGTGCGTCGCAGGGGCGAACGTCTATCAAACTCCTCGAAGGCCATAAACGATGGCTCGCCACGCATTCTTCTGCATGCCTCATCCATGGGTGAGCTCGAACAGATCTTACCGCTGATATCGATGCTAAAGCGCGATCTGCCCTCGTCCTGCATCATGGTCTCATGCAGCTCCCCTTCTGGCTATCAGCATGCCGTGCGTCAGCCAGTTGTCGACGAAACATTTTACGCTCCCGTAGATACACGGCGAAATGTGCTGAGGTTTCTTGGCCGCACACAGCCGGACATCGTGGTGATCAACCGGTATGATGTGTGGCCGAATTTTGTGAAGCATGCCAGCACCACATGCCCAATCGTGCTCGTGAATGCAACCTATCCTTCCGTGGCAGACAGCCCCCTGCTCCACTCATGGGTCCGAGAATTCTATTCGATGCTCACATCGATTACCGCCGTTACTGCTCGCGATGCTGAGAGGCTTCGCAACCTGACAGGCAAGGAAGTAGTGCATTTGCCAGATACACGAATTGACCGTGTGCTGGAGAAGATGAACATTAGCGACTCCTCTATTGAGCCCCTTCGCAGGACATCCTGCATTACACTTGTGGTTGGCAGTTCGTGGCAGGATGATGAGGATGTGATACTCTCATCGATTGACAAGATCGGAGACAAACAACTGCGGTTGGTGATTGTTCCGCACGAACCCAACGAGCCTGCTCTTCGACGCATTGAAGATCGAATTGCCTGCGTACGTCTATCTAAGGGCATTCCTAACAATGACGAGCATATTCTCGTTGATTCTGTTGGCAAGCTGCTGTCGCTTTACAGAATTGCTGATGCTGCCTTTGTAGGGGGCGGATTCGGTGCTGGGGTACACTCTACAACCGAGCCAGCCGCATATGGTATTCCTGTTGCATGCGGACCGCACATTGAGCGTTCTCGAGACGCGCAAGAGCTCCGGGAAGCAGGTCTGCTGCGCGTTGTTTCGCAGACAGATGAGGCCATCCAGTGGATCATGCAAACAGTACTCGACAGCCAACAGCGTTTGCTCAGGCGTGAAGCAGCCGATGAATACATTCAACGGCGAGCCGGGTCTTCGGCCGCTTATGCAGAAATCGTCAAATCGTTCCTTAACGGCTAACTACAAGCTGAGCCGTCCGCACTCCAGACGAAGTGTGAAGGGACACACTATAGACGCCACTTGGCCACGTGTAAAGATCGATACGGTGTGTGCGTTCGCCTGGTTCAACGTGATGCAGGTATTGCGTGCTTCCTTGAGCGTTCGTCACACTGATCTTGTACACGCCTTCTGCTAAAGCAAGTGACACCGCATCAGAGGCTGGGTTTGGACGTAGAACAGCCCCTTGCTCGGCAGCGTTTCCAATTCCCGATACTGCAGGAGGCGTGAATTTTAGAATGCACTGTTTGCCGTCATCAATTGATACAAATACGCTTCCATCTGCACCCAATGCTAGACCAACAGGCCTAGCCCAGCGGGTGGCAGCATTGTTGGTATCAGTAATGAACCCTGTACAGAAATCCTCGACAGCATTGGCAATTGTGTCCTTATCGCTGTCAAAGCGCAGGAACACGATCTTTGCTCCGCTTGGTGGTGTGCGGTTCCATGAACCCCTCATGGCCATAAAGGCACCATAGTCATAGCCTGGCGTTACACCAAGATCAGTAAACACCAGTGCCATTGGCGCAGAGTGAGCATCTACTAGAGCAGCTGGAGCGGCCATTCTGTTCATGTTGGCGCTGTCCTTTGCTGTGTAAGGACGTAGATCTTGGTAATCCCCAGTGAATGGGAACCAGTTGCCAACATGGTACCCAACTGGGTAACCGTAGAAACCGTTATCACGCACGATATCTACCCACTCTGGGGGAATGTTGTTGCCTTGATTGTCGCTGCCGTTGTTGTTGGCCCATAAACGCCCTGTACGAGGATGAAGCGTCATCCCAACTGCATTACGGACCCCATCTGCATAGATGCGCCGTCCTGAACCGTCATAGTTATACTGCTCTATGCAGGCTCTGTCGGATTCACGATCAGCGTTTCCCTTACTACCAACACTTACATAGAGTTTCATGTCAAGTGTGTCAATGACAAGGGTTCTCGTTCGATGCCCACCACCTGTTTGATTCGGCTGCGATGCTTTGTCTACTACCGTCACACGCTTATCGTATACAAGAGTATTCGTGTCTGATCTCCACAGCTTCACAACACCCGCTTCCTGACACACGAACATTGTGTCACGCCAAAATCGAACGTCATGTCCCAGTGAAAATCCTTTGGCAGCTATTATGATCGTATCTGCAACACCATCCTGATCTCTATCGGGCATTGCAAGGATGTTGTTGCCATTCATGTTGGCAACAAACAACGTAGAATTTGGACCCCATGCCATAAAACGGGGTTTATTGAACGTTTGCCCAGCAGCGAACACAGAAGCCGACCACCCTTTGGGCAACCGTATACCATGCTGCGTTGGATTCAACCCAATAGCCGAAAACTTAGATGGCACCTTGATCGTAACGGCAGTAAGCTCTGTTCGATCCTTTGGAGTCCATGGAATAACATTGGATTGTCCGTGCATTCCAACCGTACATAGGATGGAGATAGCGAGTAATAGAAACTGATATCCCATGTTGCTCACTACAATTGACGTACAAAAAAAATTCCCTCGCCTGCAGAGCAGACGAGGGAACAATATACTCGATTGACGAGATTACTTTACAACTGTTACAGCCTGTGGCTCGCTTGTAAATGGTCCAGCTACTACTTGATAGTAGTACGTACCCGTTGGAAGCGAAGACAGATCTGCTGTCAGTTCGTAGCTACCAGTCTCAAGCCACTCGTTAAGAAGTACTGCTACTTCTTCACCCATTGCGTTGTAGAGTGCGATGCGTGCATCACCAGCAACACCAACTGAGTAGTTGATCGTGCCACTGTTTACAACTGGGTTTGGACGCATTGGCTTTACACCGGAGATCGCAGTTCCGAATTCAGCAAGACGGCGAACGTTAGCACATGGCAGCGTTACAGTGATCTTGCCAGGGATGTCGCGGAACAGTGTGTAATCCAGACGCTCACCTGAACGGTTGTGATCTACCCAGTATGTGTAGAGGCCAACCTGTGTTGTGTATGTACCGGCCTTTGTTGGAAGGAACGCATCGAAGCGAACCTTGAACGCAGGAAGGTTGCTGCTGTTGCTAAGTGTTGTCTTCACTGTACGCATGTCTGCAAAGTCAATCTCAAGATTGTTGAGAGCGTCTGCCTGTGCGCCGTTACGTGATACATTCACAACCGTCCAGCCTTCCATCTGTGTACCAGCTGTGATGATATCACCTGGGTTGATGCGTGGCTTAACGATACGTGGATCGTAGTTCATACGAACACGGAGTTCAGACATACCAACATTGTCAAGTGACTCTGGAGTTGCTTCGAGTTCTACTGCAACATCGATGAACTTGCCTGGGTTAACAACATATGTCTCAGCAATCTTGTTCGTTGTTTCGAGATACAGACCGTTACCAGAAACAGTAGCTGTCTGTTCCTTCTTTGTGATCTCATCAGTTACACGAACGATGCCTTCGTACACGTTGTTGCGACGTGTCAAGCTGTTTGCTGTAGCCTTGGCTGTACCCAAACCAGTTTGGTTAGCACCAACCTTTGTTACTTGCTGTGGCGTAAAGCGTACGTTGATAACGCCTTCCTGACCTGGAGCTACATCAATGAAGTATGCACCAGTTGTTGCATCTGGAAGAACTGTGAAGACCGACTGATCTGCACCTTCTACGATGTCGCTGAAGCTGAAACGACGTGTTACATTTTCAGTATGACGAACCTTAACGACCAGATTCTTGTCATTGAACACATATTGATCGCCATCAGAACCAACCGCTGTAAACTCACCACCAAGAACGCGAGCAGTGATCTTGTACTGAGGAACATATGGCGCTTGGCCATTCGTACCTACGTTTGTTTCGATCACATAATCAGACTGGAATGTGCCTGATGTCTGTGGGTCAAAACGAACTTGTAGTTCAGTTGGCTGCTCACCTGGCTTAATGCGCCATGGGTTCTGCGGAGTTGGAGCGTTCAGGAGTTCGAACTTCGTGTTTGCATCAACGATTCGGATGTTCGTGATTACAACATCATATGTACCGTTTGCATTACCCGAAGTAGGGTTTGACTGATCATCCTTTGAGATGTTCGCAACTGGGATCGAGAGAACCTGTGCGGCGTCACCAAGGTTGAATGTGCCTGGGAAGTCAAGATCTGCTCCCTTTACGTGTGGCTGCCATGCTGTACCGTTGAGCTTTTCAACCAACTCAGGATTTTCTGTTGAGTTTGTTGGGAACACAAGTTCAGCTTCGTAGTCGTTACGCTCTGCACCACGGCTTGCAAGTTCCGTTGGGATGAATGCAACTGTGATCGAACGCATCTCGTCAGCACCACCACCAACAAGCTGTACAGGGAACGTACCAACAGTGCCATTATCTACGATACGGAAGTTCGCTGCATCCTTACCACGGATGGTTGGCGCATTGAACGTTACAGTTTGCTTACCGTAGTTGTAGAACTTGACAGTCTGCGTGTATTCCTTGATGTTCTGAGTAGTCTGCACGTTGTCGATTACGCGCTCAACCCATGGTGCTGCAACAGCATCAAGGTCGATCGTTACACCTGAACCTGTGAGAACTGCGATAGAATCAACTTCCTTTGCGTTTGAATAGAATGGAACGTCTACGCGATGTGGCTTGCCAGCATCACCCTTAGGGCTGTACGTTACATTGAATTCATACTTGCCATTGCCAGGAATCGTCAGTGGGAATGCCGATGTTAGGGGCTTGCCATCAATAGTTGTAGGGTTGAAGAAGTTGCCTGTGCCATCAAGCAGATTCTGCTGATAACCTGTGACAACAAGTTCAACATTGCTACCGTTCAGAATCTTTACGCGACGCTCAACGCCTGGTGAGCTTGCTGGAACTGTTCCCCAGTCTACGTCTGAAACGAAGATCTGTGGTTCTTCACCACGTACGCGAAGTTCAACGGTCTTTTGATCGTAGCACTCAAGTTCGCAAACAACTGTGTCTACAACCAGCGGAGCTGTTTGGATTGTTGCTGTAACTGTGAAGTCGCGTGATTCGCTAGGACCAAGAGTAACAGGACCTTCAGGGCTAACCTGGAAAACCTGCTTGTTGGCCATAACACGAATCTTCTTGATCGTTACTGGACGGTCTGTCTTTTCGTTCTTGATCGTGATGGTCTTGCTATTCGGTGTGTTGTAGGCAAGTGTGCCAAAGTCAACACGTGAAGGCGACCAGCTGATCTTGTCAGCGATGTACGTATATGTCTTTTCGACATACTTACCAGAACGTGTCACAACGCGAACTGTTGCTGTAGCGTCCTTTGTCTTGTCTTCAACCTTGAGCGTGAAGTTTACTTCCTGATCACCGCTGCTGAAGTTCTCATCAAGTTCAAGAGTATAGTTGTTGAGTTCTTCTGGGTACACAGCGAAGATCGAACCGCAGCTGATCTTTTCAGGGAGGATTGTTCCCTTTGCCTTTATATCACCGCAGATCATTTCTTCTGCTACGATGAGTGAATCATCGCAAGGAATGGTCATGTCTACACTGATAGGAGTGCCGTACGCACGACCCTGCTGGAGACCGTCAAGTGAACCGTAGTTCCAAGCTGCCCAACGAACATTCTTGTCTGTTGATTCAACATAGTGGTCACCTGTACCGATCGGCGTGCGGATGAAGGCGAACTCAGTACCTGCAAGAAGGCGCATAGCACCACCGAACGCAGATGTAAGAGCACGTCCATCGATCTTAATCTTACCAATCTCTGAAGCCTTGAACACGATGTTGAAGAAGTTGTCCATTCCTTCTGGTGAATGGAATACACCGTACTCTACCCAGCGGTCTACTGATGGTACGTACTGGAGCATCGGCATTCCCGACTCAACAGTTGGGTGACCATCTGTTCCTTCGCCATCCTTTGAGCCACGAGCGCCCGGAGGAAGAACCTTAGCATATGACTTTCCATACTGTCCCATCAGAACCGGCTTGTCCGACTCCCAATACACAGCAAAGTCACGTGATACGATGCGTGTTTCGCCCTTGCGAAGCATCCATTCGTTCTTAAGACCGTCACCGCCTTGGCGCATCGACTTAACCGTTGTACCATCTTCAAGCGCTACAACACGGATAACGTCTCCACGGTCGTCTTCGATACCAATCTGTGCTCCAGCCTGACCAGCCCCTTGATTGCGCAACGGGGTGTACATACAAGGAACAGTAACAAACTTTGTTCCAGCCATTTCAATCGGAAGCATGGCATCGTGAACGTTGCTACGCACGAAGTGAGCTTCGGCAGCGAACATACCCGTTGGAGGAAGAACGTCTGGGTAACGCAGGATGGCACACTTTACGTGACCTGAGATCACGGCGACCGGCTTGTTAGCGCGGATCCATGAACCAGAAAGGTCTGTTTCCCATTCCTTGTTCTTCGTGTCGTCGATCTTGGCCTTGATCAGGAATGTCTCGCCCTTTTCAAGTGTGATCGTTTGTGTTGCACCCTTACGTACAGACGGTGTTTCAAAACCACCTTCTGTATCAAATGTCGGTGTGTACGACAGGACAGTGTTGTCCTTGTCTGCGATCACGAGGATCTGTGACGGACGATACTTGTAGCCTGCACCTTCAGTACCGTAACGGTCCTGATACATGTTCATCGAATAGTAGTTCTTGCCCCATCCTTCAACTGGAAGGTGACGTGCAAGTTCTCCATTACCCATCCAGGCCTGATACGTCGAAACCGAAATTGGCTTCGTTGACGTAACCAAGATTCCGTATCCCTTACGAGATTCCGATTCTTGGTTCATGTAGCCGATCGGAATTGGTATGCGAAGCACCTTGTTCGCTTCGACAGTGTATTCCTTGTCGATGCGAGCTGCATCATTGATTGCAGCTGGTGTCTGTACGCGAACCTTTGCCTTTGACTTCGAAGAGATGAACAGCTGCATAGGCTGTGGCATCGGCTTCTCTGTCGCGCTGGCTTGAACCTGAGGGAAACCGACTAAATATCGGCGACCTTCAGTCAAGACCATCGTACCACGCGATTCTGTTGACTTTTGCGCCAACATCTCGCCAACACTTGTGAGCACCAGCAGGGCTGCCGCTACAACAAGTTTTAGGGTGGAACCAAGTCTCATGGACTTACTCCTGAGTGGGTGAATTGTAAAAACAGTTATAAATAGCGTTTTAAGGCGTTTTCTGACCGGAAAAGATACACAAACTATTTGCACTTGACAATACTGTCAAATGCGTAGAGCGGGGTGTATAGTTTTCCACCTGCATGTAACAACACCAATCCTTGAAAAAAGTTACAGCGTTAGAGATGCTAATTGCTCATTTTTTAAGGTAGTTACGACAGTACTTATCCACAGGTATCTCCAATGGCATAAGTGCGGCAACGAGTACTATGCCCACTAGGACGTCTACCACATAGTGGTACCTGAGATACACCGTTGAAACAATGAGACTGCCTCCAATAACAACAAAGACCCATCGAAACCGGCTTCGGAAATTGAATGCCAAGATGATGTTTACAAGCGTAAGCATGGTATGGCCGCTTGGCATGCAGTCCCTATTAACAACATCAACTGGATGCATCGCACCTGCGGTAATCCCTCCCCCGGCGTTCACGATAGCCCGAAGTGGCTCTGTTAACCATATCCCAGGCAGTTCTAGAGAGGTTGAAGCGAAGTCGTGCAGTGTAAAGCGAGGGCCTACTGCAGGCAGCACAAAGTAGGCCAGATACGACAGGTAGTAGACAAACGTCATCTTACGAGCAAACTTCTTCAGATTCTCCACATCGCCCCTTGCCCAGAGCTCTATGGCGTGGGTAACAGGCAGTACGTAGAAGAGAAAGTAGCAGATCTGGAGATACTCTGTCAATGCAGGGAACGCATGCTGGGTAAACCACTGCGTGGGGTCGACACCAAAAATCCAACGATCAGCCTGAATAAGCCAGCTGTCGTAGTCTACAGGATGGACAAGCCGGACAAAGTAATGTGTCTGCTCGTACATTATGTAGACCACAGGTACTATGTAGAAATACCTAATCATTCGAAAGATTGTGCTGTCAGTCAGGTGGGTTAGTACGATTGAACTTGCTATCACCGTAGCGATGAGACTATTAACAAGCAGCAGTGTGGCCGCCATTGGAATATGCTGGTAGTACACCACAGCCAAGATCGAGTAGAGAACGATCATGAATAGAGTGTAGAAATCAGCCGAGAAGAACGCATTCCGAAAGATCGACTTCCAGTCAAGGGGCTGGTCTGGTGCAGATAGTATTGGCATTGTCTGGCGCGTGTTCAGGAATTGTTCAATTCAAGATATAGCATAGCTAATTTCTCGGGCGAAAGTTCCTCTGCCCGAGTTTTGGTCAGGTCTACACTGCCGGCAACAACTCTCACAGGAATGTTACACCGTGCTCCCCAAGAAGCTAGGGCATTCGAGAGAACTTTACGCCGCTGAGAAAACGCGCTACGGACAAAATCCATGAAACGGTCTCCATCCAGCCCGATCGGCAGGGTCTGGCGCAGTGCGAATGAAATCACCGATGATGTTACTTCTGGACGTGGGAAAAATGATCCCGGCTGCACATGGAACGCGATCTTGGCGTGGCTATGGAGCCACGTAGCTACGGAAAGTATCCCGTAATCCTTGCTGCCCGGACTCCCAACACATCGTTTTGCAACTTCGCGCTGCATCATGAACACCACTCGGGATGCTGCAGCATGCTGACTGAATGCCCAAAACATCAAGTCACTGGTTATCGCATAGGGAATGTTGCCAATGATCTTGCGGTGATCTCTGCTGGCTTCGGGAAACACTGCAGAAACATCAACCTTTAGGGCGTCCTGAAGACTCGACTGCAGTCTGTTATCTCTGGCCCACTGCTGCGTCTTGAGATACTCTATCGCCCGAACATCAAGATCAACCGCATGAACTGCCGCAGCCGGAGTTTCTAACAGGAGCTTTGTTAAGGCCCCCTTACCGGGTCCTACCTCAAGTACACAGTCTGATGACTCTATGCTGAGCTGTCCAACAATGTTTCTGGCAATGCCAACATCAGTTAAAAAGTTCTGACTGAATTGCTTCTTGGGTGCAAAACCTGTCATGTGTCAATTCTCGTTGCGTAGTGATCGGTAACGCGCCTCCAGGTTTCTGACAGATCTCCGGAGATGACGCGCGTATCGGCTGTGACGGTCATGAAGTTGGTGTCGCCTTCCCATCGCGGGACAACATGAACATGCAGATGCCCCGGAACGCCTGCACCAGAAGCAGCCCCGAGATTGATGCCGATGTTACATCCGTGCGGATGCAGTAATGTCTCGATTGCAGATACAGCCTTGCGAACGCTGTCCATCACATCCGTGTACTCCTGATGCGTAAGCTCGCTGATATGAGCCGCATGCCGGCGGGGAGCCACCAGAAGATGTCCACCTGAATACGGATAGCGGTTTAACAAAACAACTGAATGTTCGCTTACTGCAACCACAAGCACTGCCTCATCTTGTTGATCACGTTGGCCGGCATCACACAAAAAGCACTCTTGGGCAGCATGCTGATCGGAATCTCGCTGCACATACCTTGCTCTCCAGGGCGCCCATAACTGCTTGTTGTTCATTGCAACGTAGCTCCTCTCCAGACCTTCATTCTTCCAAGAAACAACAATGCCCGCACGTGGCGGGCATTGTAAACTTCATTTGCATTAATGATGCTTTCGCGCTCGCTTACAGGGCGAAACGGATGTCCACTCCAAGCTGCAAAGCATTGATACGGAGGTTGTCGTTCGTGCTTACTTCAGTGATAGCGAAGTTGTAATACATGCACGGAACAACGAGCACCTTGCCCACCACGATTTCGTACTGAGCTCCGGCCTTTACGCCAAGACGCGTACCAGACCAATTTGCATCGCGAAGAGACTCAACAGCCTTAACTCCGGCAACCGGAGCAGGTGGATTCCATTCTTGGTGAGCTACAACACGGACTTGACCAAAGCTTTCAAACAACTTGGTGTTTGCGTCAAACATAGCGTCGAGGTTACCAGCGGCATCAGAGAAAATCGCGTTCGATGGCTCAATGATGCGCAGACGCTGCGTGCGGCTCGCATCCATAACGAGACCAAACGTAGGGCCAACCACGATACCAAAGTTTGAGTTGAACAGGTTGAGCTTGTAGATAACCTCAAAGTCCAATGTCTTGTACGTGATCTGAGCTGTGTGCTGAACTTCTGAGAAGATCACATCACCATTCGGATCGAGTGACGGGAGCTTATCCCCTGGCTGCGTGTACGTACCAGGTATCGAGTTGTACAGCACCCGTGCGATGATCGACGACTTCGAGTCGCGAGGGTTGCCCAACAAATACTCGAACGAACCGCCAAAGAAATATCCATTGTCTGTGCCTGATTCGAAGGTCGGACACAACGCGTCGTCTGCAATAGAGCGGAAACTCGATGAGTGCAGTGAACGGTTGTAACCTGCGACCGGCCCGACGTAGATACGCGGAGCTTTCTTCGCTGGCTGCAGAGGTGTAGCGCGTGCGCCAATTTCCTGCTGTGCATACAGTGTAGATGATGCAAGCAAGAGTGCCGCACAAAAAGCGTAACCAATTCTCCTCATAGTCTGTGCCCTAGTTGACGATGATGATCTTCCTATCCACGATGTCCGCCCCCTGGTAGATGACGAGTCCGTAAAGACCCGGCGTCCAGTCGGAACACGAAAAATTACAATGCTGGATGCCCTTTTGCAACGTGAATCTTTCATGAGCATGAAATTCTTCCCCAGAGAGCGTCGTGACGGCTATAAAAATGGACGCCTCAACGCTGGATTCTACCTCCAGCGAGACAACATCTTCATAAGGCTGCTGCACAGGCCGCACACGTATTCGCGGCACCTGTCCTAGGAGCACCTCACGCAGCCGTGAACCACACGGAACTGTTGTGAATTCAATGGGTTGCGCACGAGCATCTTCAAGGCATGGGGCTGCCAGCATTACCGCTGAAACAGACATCATACTATCGTTTTTCCAGAGGACATTTCCTCCAACCTGAATGGTGCACTGCCAGGGTGAACGGAAAACTTCTCCACAGGTAACTATTATCTGTGAGTCGGTCTGAATCACCGAGATCGTCGTGGCGATCAGGGTGTCAATTCCAAATTCCTTGGTCCACACTACCCGAGCCGCCGATGGTTCGATCGAGAATCGTTCTTTCGGAATCGATACCACGAACTGTGGCGCCGTTGAGACACGCACGGTGTCGTCTACCCAGGCACGACCCCGCAACGTGTGGAAACCGGTGAGAAGTTCTACAGGACCGCCCGTTGGTAGAGAATCCCAGCCAAGTTCTATCTGCCCCCTACCGGATTCCACCACGACTGTTTTCTGCTCTGAGTATGCTATTCCAGAAGAATCAACAACGTCGCATTGGAGCTTTAGCATCCCTGGTGCTGAAGGCGTGTATGTGTGCGTGTAGGTCCAGGCCGACTTCGGCTGTATCACGATACGATTAGGCAGCGAGCTAACAACCGTTGTATCTACACCAACGATCACTGCTACGCGCTCAAGTACTGCATCGGCATTCCCTGAATTTGAGATGCTGATGTTCACCTGTGAATCTGCACAGGCACGTGCATTCATGCTGCCGGACAGATCCAAAGAAACCTCCGGCACAGCAGGCTGAACACCTTGTCCGGTAATGAAAAACGTATCACGCACGGGCAGGGCTACTGCTGCATTGTGCACAACCTCGACAGCACACACATGCGACCCGATTCGTGTGGGGGTAAAACGTATACTGTCCCAGATTGCAGTCGAGATGTTAACGCCGCGAAGCGACGTAACACTCGCAGGAATGCGGAAGTCCTTGGCATCGGGCCCAAGCACGAGTATCGAGTCAATCACGAGCGGCGCATTGCTCTGCGCACCAATGTTCAGAAGCTGCACAAGCGAATCTCTACCCGCCCCTACATCAACAGTTCCCATGTCGATATCTGCGAGCTCGATCTCGGGGAGAACTCCAACGCCTCGCATCGAAACACTGACTGGTTCATGATATCTCCAGTCCACTGCAACAGTCTCAGAATCTGCATATGCCCCTCTCTTGGAGGGGGCAAATCGGATTGCCACCTGCACCGAATCTGCAGGCAGCACCTGTGTGTTTTCAAGCTCGCTCCCGCGCAGCGAGAATGGGTCGGAAAGTGCAGCGAACGTTGTACGTAGCCGTGCTGAACATGTTCCAGAATTACGAAGCACAACCACTGTGTCATGTGTCGTTCCTACCCTGCGCCGGCCCCAATCAATCACCACCGATGGTATGTTCGGGCGAACACCTCGTCCGCGTGCAACCAGCAGTGCCGCAACACCGCCACTGGCTGTTACCGTATCTGTTCGGGTAACCAATCCTGTATCTATTGGCGTAAAACACACCCGTACCCATACCTGATCACCTGGCTTGATAACCCTCGGCAGCATGAGTCCGGTAGTGTCGATCCTCATTCCGCGTGTCTGCTCTTCTAGAATGGCATTTGTAAGCGTAAGGGATGTTGAGCCGGAATTGATAATCGACAGCGGTGCACAGGCAGTATCTCCCTGACGTACATCACCAAAATCAACGTCACTCCCCTGCAGCATCCCGCTGGACAGGGCTGTCACGGTGATTGTTCTGTACAGACACGGCAACTGAATGCGCAGCACAGCACTGATCGTCTTGGATTCACTGGATGGCTGCACGCATATCTTGAGTACAAGTGAGTCTTTGGCCTTTAGCAGAGTGTCGATAACTGACGGCGACACCGTGATTCGGCTGTCGCCAACGATGTAGGCCGACGAAATCCGCACGGCAGATGTATCAGTATTGCGGATCACCACAGTTGTGCATGATTCAGCCAGTGCCTTGCGCTCGAGTGTAACTGTCTTCTGAACAGACAGTGCCGGAGCATCATAAACATATTTCCATTCTTTGCCGTTGCCCTTGTCATCATAGGCATGGATCACAAGCTGCGCATCGCGCAGCGGATCCTGAACTGTTGCTTCAATGATCATTGCACTAGACGTATCATCGGCGGCAGTAATCGTCCAGCGGTAATTCTTTGTTTGTGCATTGACGACGTACACATCCTGCAGCCGCGCCGTATCACGGGAAACATCACGCACCTCTCCGATAACAGAGCCACAGTCAACGGTGAGCGCATACTCCGGTGGAGAGACGTCTTTCTTGCGAAGGGGCTCATAGGATACGCCTACAAGGTTTGCATATGAATCAGCGGTTGTTGTTCCATACATGATTGCTGTAAACGAACCAGTGTCGCACGCCAGCACATGGGAACCTTCGGCCATCATCACCTGGACCCAGTGCAGATCCGTTCCTGGGATGGTTTGGCTTCGAAGCTCCGGATACCCCTGAGCCAGCAATGTCTTATCTACTCGCAGCGTCGAGATCGCATCTGGAGTAGCGATAACATTCAAGAAGTAAAAGAACTGCTGGTTAACGATGATATCGTTGATCTCTAGCTTTGGGAAATGGAAAAGAGCAGAATTCACAAACTGCTCTACAGGCGGAACAACTACCATAGCAGGATCATAATTCTGGGGAATAGTGCCGCCGCTCGGCATACACTGCACCAGTAGGAAAGGATCCTCACTGTGCCAATAGGCTGGCTCACGCAGCGTTGTGTCAAACCACATAAAGGATCGGTTCGACACCCACGAAAACGACCTGCCCATCACATCGCAGGTTATCAGCTGGTTCTCCTTTGAAGCCACGACGCGAAAGACGTCAGGCGGCTTCTGACTGGACATCAGCACCATTGGTGCTGTGGCATGCATCTTGCCCCATTTATCAACAGGGGGCAGCTGTTCAACAAGGTGATCCTTGGAACTCTTTTGGTCCGTTGGCATGCTGGATCGCACATGTCCTGAGATCAGAGCCACGGGTTTCGATGATTGTACGATCGATCCGGTAAGATCATCAGCCCCAGTTGCGGTGGCCAGAGCCTGCACCAGATAACAGTCGCCTTTTCGCAGCGTTACAGAAATAGTGCGCCGGCGCCGGGCAGTTGGAACAGGCGTCTCGATCGTTACAACCGTGTTATCCTCCACGGCCATCACCATGAATTCGCCAACACGCGGGAGTTGATTGAAGTATTGGGTGCCGTTATACCGATCGGTAGGACGATTCACCGTCCGGTAGGATGTTCCGAGGTGGCGAATCGGGATCGCTGTGTAGGAATCGGTAGACTGCGCAAGAGTGTTCAGCGCGTAGACTACGATCGGAACGTCCGAGGTGATGAACACCGACTTGCGCTGAATTGCTTCGGATGATGTGTTCACATGATCGCTGTGTAGCGTTTCTACATGCACAGTATTTGCAGGAACAACAACAGTATAGGTCCCAGCAATGGGTGATGTAAACGTGACCGTTGCGTCGAACTGTGCAGAAATGAATACCTGCAATCGAGGTTCTTGGTCGATATCAAGAACCTCGTTCTGCATAAAGCCAACGACAAAGCTTGTGCCTTCTAGCGATGAGTTGCCGCGCACAGGGAGGACGCGCTCCACTTGGGCCCACAAGGCCGACCCAAGAATCAGCAGCACTAATGCCGCGATGCGCCTACAAGCGATCATCGACACGTCCTTTCATGGTTCCGTACGTGAAACCTGGTGCATTATAGCAAAGTCAGCGGATTCGATTTTGTCTTGGCTCTCTGAATACCGGCTTATCTGTTCTCCAGAGAAACGTTGGGAGCACGAATTCCGGTTCCTTGCCGCTAACAAGCCGTTCTGGGTGGTGTTCGCCAGCTATGCCCCCTAGCCAAAACACATCAGAAAGTTTTCCTTCGCTAAAGACTGCACGAAGTGAATCGGAGGCAACCTTGGCAAGGCCCTCTTGTTGGGGTCCGTCGCCCTTATACGTAATGCTCTGTGCATCCCCGGATGCACGTATCGTGCGCAGGGTATCCTGAGCAAACGCCAGATCGATGGTTTTTCCGTAGATCTGATCGAACCGTTGAGGCTGCGTGTTTGCGACGGCAGACATAAGAAGTGCATTCTCTCTGCCAACCATGGATTCAAGCTTCCGTTTAGGAATCAAGGCCTGGATGCTTCCAGCAGTAAACGCAATCGAGTCTGTCCAAACGTAGGGGTCATCGATAAGGTCTATCTGCGCATTAGACTCACTGTACGTAATCGCACCGGCGCGGGCAGCGGTTAGCCCCTTGACGAGGCTTGCAGAACCAATGGCGTGCAGCGCGCGGGTGCTCGTCTGGCTCTGGCGCTCAGAGTGGATAGAATCCGCGCTAACGAGCATGGTATCCTTCCCGGGCTCCCACGTCCAGACCGAGGCGCGCCCACTAAGCCTGTAATCTGCTGTTATCGCATTCCTTCGCGCGATGTCTGCTTCAAACCACACGTTATCTGTCGAATCATAACCGATGACTGATCCGATGGCGCGCATCGTGTCGGCATCGCGATCGTAGGTAAGGGTATCGGACCACACGGATGTTGTGTCATTATGCATGAAGACATCACCGAAAAAGTCGGCCACGTGTGTGTTCGTTGCGTACACACCCTTCTTGGCTGTGATCAGCTGTCCGTTCTGCTCAACCCGAATGCCTTTGGGAGCAACGGCAATGTACCGTGCTCCGCTGTATCGTATTTCTGGCGCCTTCATCGTCATTGCGCCCTGCTGCACGACCACGTTGCCGAAGAGTTCAACGGTGTTCGATAGCACATTATGTATAGCTCTGTCGCACCTGCCTGTCACGTTTCCCTGCTGAAAACGCACATTACCATAGAACGTGCGTACCGACGATTCGAACTGCCCCGACCCAACGATCGAATCGGCATGGTCGAGAACGATCGGAATGTCGGGTCCGGCGCCCGACTGTCCAAGCAGCAGGTGCGGCA
This sequence comes from Patescibacteria group bacterium, assembly GCA_044238605.1. Taxonomy (GTDB): domain Bacteria; phylum Bacteroidota; class Ignavibacteria; order Kapaibacteriales; family Kapaibacteriaceae; genus UBA10438. Next base: position 62,869 of record JBIICY010000007.1, on the reverse strand, counting down.
GAAGAAGAAGTGCGACTGTCAGGAGTGCGAACATTTCCCCAAATCTAACTCTGAAGGGGGCATCCGTGCCGTTGAACGTAAATTTGCATCCACATTTTCGGAAGTCAATCTGTGCATGATGTTGGACTGAAGCCTCGCGAGAAGGCAATCATTGCGGCTGTGTTAAAAAAAGGTGCCGATCCTGACGTGGTCGAAGAGCACCTTGAAGAGCTCACGCTCTTGCTCGACACAGCTGGTGCGGATGTGTGCGACCGCATCACGCAGGAGCGTGAGCGCCCCGATCTTTCTACTGCCCTCGGCAAGGGTAAGGTTCAGGAACTGAAAGAACTTGTCGAATTGCAGAACCCAGCCATGGTGGTTTTCGATGATGAGCTTTCTCCAGCTCAGGTCAGGAACCTCGAAGAAGAGCTGAAGATCAAGGTCCTGGACCGCAGTGGCGTTATCCTGGACATCTTTGCTGCTCATGCCAGAACCGTGGAGGCCAGAACGCAGGTAGAACTGGCACAGCTGGAATACCTTCTTCCGCGGCTTACCCGAATGTGGACGCACCTTTCAAAACAGTTCGGAGGTGTGGGTACAAAGGGGCCTGGCGAGACACAGATCGAAACCGACCGCCGAATGTATCGTGGACGTATGCAGAGACTTCGCGAAAAGCTTGTCGACATCGACAAACAGCGTATAGTGCAGCGTAAGGGGCGCGAAGGCCTTCCGCGATTTGCCCTCGTTGGCTACACCAATGCTGGAAAGTCTTCATTGCTCAAGGTGCTCACAAGCGCAGATGTCTACATACAGGACCAGCTCTTTGCAACGCTCGATACCACCGTACGTTCGTTTGCACTCCCGAGTGGACAGCGCGCGTTGATCTCCGACACCGTTGGCTTTATCCGCAAACTTCCAACACAGCTTGTTGCCTCGTTTCGGTCTACCCTATCTGAAACGCTGGAAGCAGATGTGATCCTTCATGTGGTAGACATTTCCAATCCTCACTTCAGGGATCACATCGCCGTGGTCGAGGAAACCCTGGATAAGCTTGGAGCATCATCTACACCCACTATCGTGGTCTTCAACAAGATCGATGCCGTGCAAGACCCTCATGTTCTCCACGACGCCGAGGCCGAATCTCCAGGCTGCGTGTTCGTAAGTGCACACCGGGGGCTTAACCTTCTGAAACTGCTCGAAACAATGCAGACGGCATACGAGGAGTCATCGATCGTTCGAACAATGCACATCCCCTATGAAAGCATGCAGGTACTTGCCAAGCTGTACACCGATGTTGAGATCCTTCACCGGAACGATCTCGATACTGGTATCGAGCTAAGCGTTCGCATACCTGGTGATAAACTCGACTCGTTCACTGCCCGGTACGCGCAGTATATTGCCAGCTCAATATCATTACTGGACCAGACACAGGAATAGCAATGGCCGCCCTTTGGATACTCGTTTTGGTGCTTGTTACGTACCTGCTCACAATTTCAATTGTTGTTGTTGGACAGCAGGTGCACCTCATCGCCGGTATCGCGCTGTTTGCAGCTTCGCTCTATGGCGCATACAAGCTGTTTCAAACCCGCCTAACACGTCTCTAAGAACAGCACGTGCTTCGAAGACTTACCATCACGTCGTTTGCCCTTGTAGATCACGTCGAGCTTGAGTTCGGCAAGGGGCTTACCGTACTTCTCGGCGAGACCGGCGCGGGCAAGTCGATTATTATCGACGCCCTATCTGTTGCTTTGGGAGAACGGGCATCGTCTGATGTTGTCAGAAACGGCCGCAAAAAGGCCGTCATCGAAGCTATGTTCACAGACGCGTCGCAACAACTGCAGGAATTCCTGGCTGCTCGGGACCTCTTATGGGAAAACCCAGAGGTTGTTATCAGGAGAGAGATAAGCTCGTCTGGAACCTCCCGCGTGTTCGTGAACGACACCCCCACACAACTGCCGGTCGTGAGAGAGATTGCATCGTACTTGATCGATTTTCACGGTCAGCACGATACACACGGCCTGCTCGCAGCTGCGTCGCACCGCGAGATGCTCGATAGATATGCCGGAGCACTCCCAGAGCTGCGTCCACGAATGAAGCAGGCCTGGGATAACGTTACAACTGCTGCCAGCAAACTTGATGCGATCAAACGTCGAGCCAATGATGCCGATGCAGACAGGGCCAGATTGTGTTTTCTGCGAGATGAAATCGCGGCTATTCATCCAGTTCCAGGAGAAGACACGCAGGTAGAAGAAGAACTTCGTCGTGCAGAGTCGCAAGAACATGTTGTTGCCGCAGCCATGCGCGTGCGTGATGCACTGTATGCTGCAGAGAATTCTGCCTACGATCAACTGAGGGCATCCAAAGACCTCCTCCAGCAGCTGCTGAAGTTTGATTCAACGTTGTTAACGACCGTGTCCGACATCGAGTCTGCACTCATCGTCTGCAAGGAAGTAGCCGGCATCGTAGCCCCGTTAGCAGACCCCGAGGCTGCAAGCCCTGAACGCATCGAAGAGCTGCGTCAGCGTTTTGTGCTTCTGCAGCGCCTAACGAGAAAGTACGGTTCTCTCGACAATGCACTTGAACAGCTCAATGCAGTTACATCGGAGCTGGAACTGTTGGAGAATCTCGACGATAGTATCATGCTTGCTGAGAACGAGGTTGCACACACACGCTCTGTGGCTAGCAAACTGTCGAAGGAACTCCATGACCTTCGATCAACACATGCCAGGAAACTTGCCGGCAGTGTAGAATCAAGCCTGCAGGAAATGGGAATGCAGGCAACCAACTTTGAGATCTCCATCGAGACATGTCAGCTCGGACCCGCTGGGTCGGACTCGATCGAGTTTTTGTTCAGCAGTAATCCGGGCGAGCCCCCTCGTCAGCTCTCGAAAGTTGCCTCTGGTGGAGAGCTCTCACGCCTAATGCTGTCGCTGAAACGCGCACTCAGCACATCTGCCTCCTACGGCACAATGGTCTTTGATGAGATCGACACAGGCATCAGCGGAAGAATCGCGCGCATTGTGGGCGACATCATGAAGACCATCTCCGGTTCACAGCAGATCATCTGCATTACACACTTGCCGCAGATTGCTTCGTTGGCAGACCAGTTTATTCGTGTTACCAAAACCGCTGATGCAACCTCCACCGTGGTGGCTGCGCAGGCAATCTCCGGTGATGAAGCATTGGTAGAAGTTGCCAAGCTGCTCAGCGGCGATGATGTATCGGATGTTTCATTATCCGGTGCTCGCGAACTTATGACACCAAAAAAACGAACGGCGTCAAAGTAGCAGGCTTGTATGATCGACCCTACATCCACACCATATAATCAGCGCTCACTTACCCCTTCAGAGCTGGAAGAGCGCATCGTTACCTACGGCGATCCAATTCACGTGAACCGCGTGATCGATGCGTATGAGATGGCACGATCGGTGCATGCAGGACAGCTCCGAAATGACGGTACGCCTTTTTTCGACCACATCGCTCGCACGGCGCGCATCATCATGGACGAGCTGCGTATCTACGATACGGATTTAGTTACCGCAGTATTCCTTCATGATGTTCTTGAGGATTCAGAGAAGATCACACGAGAGGTTCTCGAGTATAATTTCGGTTCGTACGTAGCATACGTCGTTGAGACGTTGACCAAGGATTTGGCCAAGGCAAAGATCGACCCCGACAATATCGACCTGCAGTATGTAGCACGACTGCGCAAGTCGAGTCACGACTGCATCCTTATCAAACTTGCAGCACGGCTTGATAACGTCAGGTGTATCTCGTTCAACTTGAAACGAAATCCAATCGTCTACCTCGCCAATACGCTTGACCGATATCTCCCAATTGCTGAATCATCGAACAATCCGCGTCTGCACCTACTCGCATCAATGATTCGTACGGAAGCAAACACCCTGCTAGGATGAACAACTACGATCATACCATGCTCCTCAGAGCCGCAGAGCATGCCGCTCTCGAGGCAGGCAGTATTCTGCGCGAAGGATTTGGTAAGCCCCTTGAGACGAGATCAAAAGAGGGCATGCATAATCTCGTAACACAGTTTGATCTTCGAGCAGAAGAGTGCATTGTAACTGCTCTGCACAAGCATACACCTGATGCTGCGATCATGGCAGAAGAGTCTGGGATAACCACCGGCTCCGACGACCTGCAATGGGTAATCGATCCGCTCGACGGCACGGTAAACTTCGCTCATGGAATTCCAATCTTCTGCGTATCAATCGCGGCTGTTCTGCATGGCAGCATCCAATGTGGCGTGATCTACAATCCGCTTACACAGGAGTTGTTCACCGCAGTGCGTAGCGGCGGCGCATGGCTCAATGGCCAACGGTTGCATGTATCTGCTACCCCGGCCCTGAGCGACGCAATCCTGGTAACAGGATTTCCATACAATGTTGCAGACAACCCCCTTCGATGTATCGACCAATTCGCTGCCGTTGTTGGTAAGGGGCTTCCAGTTCGCCGCTTGGGCAGTGCTGCTCTAGACCTTGCGTATACAGCTGCTGGACGGTTCGATGCGTACTGGGAGTCGATCCTTCAGCCGTGGGATATGGCCGCAGGTGTGTTGCTCGTACAGGAAGCTGGTGGACATGTTTCGCGGTATCTCAATGCCCCGTTCGAACTGACTACTGGAAGTATTATTGCCTCAAACGGACTTATTCACGGAGAGTTGTCAGAACTGCTGGAGCTACGCTCATGACCTTTGCACATATGAGCGGTGCCGGCAACTGTTTTCTCGTGGCCGATGCCAGATTGCATCAGGTTCAACTCTCAGCAGAAGACGTCCTACAGGCAGTCAATGACCACCAGCGAAGTGATCAACGTGCTATTGAAGGAGTATTGTTGCTCAAGAGCTGCAGTCGAGACACCATTAAGGCAGACTTTTTTAATCCTGACGGATCGCACGGGATGATGTGCGGCAATGGCGCTCGCTGCATTGTCCGCTTTGCATGTGATCACGGACTAGATGAGCGAGAGAACATCACGTTGTATCTCAATTCGATGATGTTCCGATGCAGAGTTGCGAATAACAACACCGTTACTGTTGAATTCCCACCGCCACAAGAAATCACTCACTTCCCTATCGGCACACTGCCGGGTGTTACCATTGACACATGGTATGTGAATGTTGGAAGCGATCACGTTGTGATCGGTGGTCCTCTTGATGCGCATCGTCCAGAAGTACAGATTCTTCGACACCATCCATCCTTCCCAAGGGGCGTAAACGTGAACATGGTTGATTCCAACGGCATGCTTCACATTGCCACCTTCGAACGTGGAGTCGAGGCCGTTACAGGTGCATGTGGAACAGGCGCCCTTAGCAGTGCAGTCGTTGAGTGGATGAAGCACCCACATGTAACCTCCTACAGAATGATTCCCCCTAGCGGACGGCAATTGGATATCACGTTGACGGTGGACAACAATCAGATCACAAGTATGATGTTAACAGGAGATGCAGTGTATGACAGCAACTGAGCATGTTACGAGTATGTATCCATGGATGGTTGAAACGCGGAGACATCTGCATCGTAACCCTGAACTCTCATTTCAGGAATACGAAACGTGTGCATACATCTGCCGTCAGCTGTCTGACCTCGGCATCCAACATCGCGTGATCGCCACAACCGGCATTGTTGCGCACATTGGCTCGGGCAGCAGATGTGTTGCCCTCCGCGCAGATATTGATGCGCTGCCGATCCTAGAGGAAACCGGACTAGACTATGCATCCACGCGCAACGGCGTAATGCACGCATGCGGACATGACACACATACGACAATGCTCCTTGCTGCGGCTCGAGTTCTCAAGGAACGAGAGCATGAGCTACCAGGAATCGTCAAGCTGATCTTCCAACCCGGCGAAGAAAAGTCGCCCGGCGGTGCCAGCATCATGATCGCCGAAGGGGCTTTGCTGGACCCCATCCCCGAGATCATCTTTGGCCAGCACATATACCCCGACGCCCCCTGCGGCGAAGTACAGTTTGTTGCTGGCCCCACTATGGCATCCTGTGATGAACTATTCTGGACCATCAAGGGGTATGGGGCGCATGCTGCCCAGCCCCATAAGGGAAAAGACCCCATCCTGGCAGCTGCTGGATTAGTGCAGCATCTGCAGGCACTGGTTACAAAGCATCGAAACCCGCTCGTGGCTGGACTTCTCAACGTCACGAGCATACATGGTGGCACAGCCACGAACATTGTTCCTGAGATCGTAGAAATGAAGGGGACACTGCGCTCATTCGACAACGAATGGCGTGAGTTTGCCTGGCAGTATCTGGAGGAGCAGACCGCAGCCTATTGCGCTTTGCACGGTTGCACAGGAGAGATCACGATTGTTAAGGGCTATCCGCCTCTGATCAACGATGCTGGCGCAGTTGCATTTGCGCGAAGCGTTGCCGAAGCAGTAATAGGGCCTGATGGTGTTACCGACTTTGAACCGAAAATGTGGGCAGAGGATTTTTCATACTACTCACAGGCTATGCCCGCATGTTTTTGGATGCTGGGTGGACGTCCGCACGATGCTACGTCGATGCCCGGACTGCACAATGCCAAGTTTGCTCCCGACGAGCAGGCAATGATCACCGGCGCCGCACTCTTGGTGGAAACAGCAGTAGCGTATTTAGCAAGAGGCTAAGATCAGACCATGTTGTCGCCAACCCGTGGCGCGCGCAACGTAAACAAGGTTATCTCTGGAGGTATGCCAATGCGAAGTGGTGGCCCTACTGTGCCGATGCCCCTGTTAACGTATAGCTGCTGATCGCCATTGGTATAGAGTCCGGCCCACTGTTTATAGATCATCTGAGCCGGAGACCATTCAAACCCTAGAGCCTGAACACCGAACTGCCCGCCGTGGGTGTGTCCGGAGACCATCACATCAACACGCTTGTCTGGGACAACTTCCTTGTCCCAGAATGTTGGATCGTGTGCCAAAAGGATTACCGGCTCGTCTTCCCGCACACCCTGCATTGCAAGATCGAGTCGGGCAAACGACTGCCTGAAGCCTGTGTTGTCGGTACCGGCAATGATGAGCGATTGACCAGATTCACCTATGCGTTTGTGCTGATTGATTAGAAGCTCTGTCCCAAGGTCGCGAATCGTTGCAACCAGCCGCGCATGATCTTCGGGTGAGTTGTAATGGTCATGGTTTCCAAGTGATGCATACACGCCATACGGGGCCCGCAGTTTTGCGAACTCGCGGGCAATCACCGCCATCTCTTCGGGCTTCTGGTTTACAAAGTCTCCGGTGATGAGGATTGCATCTGGCTTGATGCTTTCTAGGATGTAGCGGACTTCTTGAAACGGTGTATGATCTGGAAATGACCCCGCATGGATGTCTGATAGCTGGGCAATGCGCATACCATCAAAGGCACGCGGAAGGCGCTCCATCACGAGATCAACGTTCATCACCTGAAAGTCGTAGAGCGTGCTCCACATGCCCCTTCCCACCATGAGATACGGTACGGCAGAGATGCTCCAGGCGGCTGTTCCGAGGAACTCGCGTCGGCCTGTTGCGGGAGCTTGCTCAGGTGGTGGCGCGGGTTCAGTGGATGACGTTTTGAACCTCCGAGAAAGCCGCAAGGCACCACGCCATGCATCACGAGGAAGCAGCACCAGAGCGATGCCCATCTTTGGGAGGTACCACAGCGTTACAAACCCAAACAACGTAACATCAAGGCCGTCCATCCGGAAAAAGTGACGTCGGAACATTACGTAACAGTAGACAACAAGCATCACTGCCGCTATGGCCCACAGCGCCTGGTACCATGCCGCATGGAGGTTGCGCTTCTGGGCGTGCTGCGTCCACCGACGCAGAACGTACACATCAAGAAGGACAAACGTCAGCCCAAGAATCGTGCTGAAGAGAAAGATATTCGGTTGGTGGCTCATCCCTACTGGGGTTGCTTGATCTCAAGAAATAGTGCTCTGGCCTCGGCAATCAGCACGCTGGTGTCGTGTGCAAGCCGGACTTCACCCATGACGCACTTCTTACGGCCTTGTTGCGATTCGATCCAGCCTCGCAGCTCATACTCCTGTCCGAGCAGCATCGGCTTCCGGAAATTCACGACCAGCTGTGCCGTAGGGGCTTTGATACCTTTGGCACTTAGTGATTTTCCCATCACTTCGTCGAGCAAAAGTGAAACAAACCCTCCGTGGGTAGTGCCCATGGCGCCCTGCATACGCTGGCCCGGGCGCAGCCATGTTCGTACAATACCGTCTGTGCGGGATCGCACAAAGGTTTGTCGTAGCGACCACGGATTTGCCTGTCCGCAGCCGACGCACCCGTTCTCCGGTTTCGGCCGCAGGATTTGAAGGTCATTGCTCTCGTGAAGGGGCATAAGCGGCACCACATGTTCTGCCTGATCCGGACGGTAGGCGTAATAAGGTCCCCATGGTTCGATACGCTGGGCAATCTCCACGGCCACATGCGGCACGAGTCTGCCAAACTCCCCCACTGGTGCAGCATGATACAGAACGCCGTGTTCGGAGAATGCGAGTTTCTCGGGCTCAAAATGCACAGACAGGGAGTGTCCGAATAACAGACGCTGGCCCTGCAGTCCTGTAAACACGATTGGGGTATCCTGCACGCGCAGATAATTCATTTCATCGCCGCACCTGCAGACAAACGGAAACTCCGGATAGTCCGGATTTGCATTGGTGGCAAGTCGGCGAAAGAAAAAGTCAAGGAACCACGGATCATCCTGAACAACACCGTCGAGAGACAGTGTACCGCGTTCATCCAGATCGTAGTAGTAGTCCCTCATCACATACGTTCTGGCGTTCCCACTCCTAACAATAGCAAGCCGTTGCGCATTGCCCGCCTCGTCACATCTGCAAGGAAGAGCCGAGCGCTCTCCAGCGGTTCTTCTGCACCAAGAATTCGGCAGTCGTGGTAGAAGTTGTGATATGCTCCAGCAAGATCACGCAGATACTCGGCAATAGTATGGGGCTCGAGGTTCTCGCATGAACGCTCAACGCTGGCCTTCATACGGGAGAGCAGACTGATGAGCTCGATCTCGCGAGGGTGCACCAGACATGAGAGATCTGCACTGGCCTGCACTTCTACGCCCTTTTCGTGCGCTTTGCGCAGAATGGAACAAATCCGTGCATGGGCATACTGGAGATAGAACACAGGATTTTTATCACCCTCTTCCTTTGCCAGGCCAAGATCGAATTCTAAGTGCGTACCAACGGCACGCATGATGAAGAAGAAGCGAACAACGTCGGCACCTACTTCATCGATAAGTTCATCAAGTGTAAACGACTTACCGCTACGCTTTGAGAACTTCACCACTTCGCCGTTTTCTACAAACGTTACCATCTGGTGAATCACCACCCGAACGCGATCGGTGTCAAATCCGAGGGCGCGCACTCCTGCTAGGACGTCTGGCACTGTTGCGATGTGGTCTGCACCGAAGATGTCTACAACAACATCGTAACCACGCTGCAGCTTGTCTCTGTGATAGGCAATGTCGGGCAGGCGATATGTTGCCTCACCGGTGGACTTCACGATAACCTTGTCCTGCTGATTGCCAAGCTCGGTAAGAGCAAACCATGTTGCTCCGTCTTTTTCGTACACCAGCCCCTTTGCACGCAGCTCCTCGATCGTTGAGGTAACCTTACCATCACCATAGAGTGAGTCTTCATTGAAGTACACATCATGATGGATATTCAGCGTTGCAAGCGTTTTCTGTATTGCTGCAAAGCACCACTGCTCGCCCTGCTTGCGGCACAACGTCTTGGCATCATCGGCCGACATCCCCTTCAATTGCTCACCGTATTGAGCAACAGCATTGTCGGCAATGGTGTGGATGTATTCGCCATGATATCCATCTTCTGGGAACACAACATCCTCGTTCCCGAGGCGGTGCTGGACACGAGCATAAATGCTCTCGCCCAGCTTGTTCATCTGGTTACCGGCGTTGTTGAAGTAGTACTCGCGCGTTACCGTGTAGCCGTTCCAAGCGAAAAGGTTTGCCACAGTATCACCCACGGCACAGTTTCTGCCGTGTCCGGCGTGAAGGGGGCCCGTGGGGTTGGCGCTTACATACTCAATGTTCACAGACTTTCCAGCGCCAACGTCAGACCGGCCGATCGAATCTCCCAACAGGAACAGGTCCTGCAGCATGGCATGGTAGACCGCATCGGAGAACGTGATATTGATAAATCCCGGTCCTGCAATCTCAACCGCTGCTACCAGATCAGACTGCGGCATAGCAGCAATGATCTCCTCTGCAAATGCGCGAGGCTGCTTGCCTAGACCCTTGGCGAGCATCATAGCAATGTTTGTTGCCAGATGTCCATGACCTTCCTGTCTGGGCACACTGAATTGGATCGAGCCAGAGAAATCAACTTGAAGTGCTGAAAGAGCCGCACGAACCTGCGGCTCGATGTACTGCTGCATCATACGTCAATGGCCTTTTTCGAAACTCGTGGTACCGCTTTGGTTGCACCAGCATCTGTGAGCGTCATCGCCGGGGCATCACCCCAGAGACGTTCAAGCTTATAGAACTCGCGGGCATCGGGCAGCATGATGTGAACAACCAGATCAAAGTAATCCAGGATCAGCCATGCGCTTTCACCTTTGCCATCAAGTCGAGGGAATCCAAAACCCATGTGCTTTAGGGTTACCTCGATGCTGCCTGCTAGCGCACGCAGCTGTGCGTCGGAGTCAACGGTGGCGATAACAAAGTAGTCGGCCGGACTCGTTTCGATTGCACCAAGGTCTAAGATGAGGATGTCGCGAGCAAGTTTTTCCTGTGCTAGCCGTGCGCAAAGAACTGCTCTCCCCTTTGTGCTGCGTGGTTTTGTGATCGCCACTGAATTACCTGATAGTGAAAGTGAAACGTGCCATGATGCACTGTACCTATTCTGAAAATGCCGTTAGCTTGTCGAGGTCGCTGCCCAGAACCACCGATGCTCGAAGAAATCGCAGAGAATCGATGCCCGAAACTACCAGTGAATCCGGAATACCAAGGGCGGATGCTACTTTAAGCGCAGATTGCTTGTCTCCCATCCGATCAATCACCGTGCTGCGGCGTGGCCGATCCGTGGACGAGGATATCTCTACTACGTCGAATCCGCGCTTTCGGAAGTAATCCAGAGCACGCTTGCCTGCCCCCTTCCGTCCACTGGCGTTCACGATCTCAATCTGGATCGTGCTGCGGGGATCCTCCTCGTTGGCCAATGGCGAGATGGGCGGATTCGCCAACCTCCATGCCAAAGACCCGAGCATCCCTACTACGATTAGCGCAACGATCGCCACGGCTGCCCAACCAGACAGCTTCCGAGCTCTCTGCCAGTTCTCGGCCGTAAAGATCTTCATGCGGAAAGGGCGGGATTCGAACCCGCGGTACCGTTACCGGTACACACGCTTTCCAGGCGTGCCAATTCAACCACTCTTGCACCTTTCCGAAGCGGCAAATATACGCTGATTTAGGTAACCATCTTCGGAATTAGTGCTTTATCGTTTGAGTGGAAAAATCGTACTTTTGCTCCTTGCCCTAAGTGGCTTTGGCAACAACCAAATAGAACAAATCATTCATGCAACGACGATCGTTCATCACAACACTAACCACGGCTGCTGCTCTTGGCAGTTTAGGCACAGGCATAGCACGTGCCGGAACTGAGACAACGGCTCCTGTGCCCCTTGTGCGCGTGCTCCCTCGGGGGTTGCGTCCGGGCTCAACGGTTGGTATTGTGTGTCCGGCAAGTGCAGCGAACGCTCAAGAGATCAAAGACTTTGCAGACCTCTGTAAATACTGGGGTGTAAACGTCAAGCTTGGCAAGAATATCTCGAAACGCAACGGCTATCTCTCTGCTCCAGACAACGAACGCGCGACCGAATTCATGCAGTTCATCGAAGACCCAGCAGTTGATGCCGTTGTCTGTGCACGGGGCGGTTACGGCGTGATGAGAATCCTGCCAATGCTCGACTTCTCATCGATTCGCCAGGCTGGCAAGATCATCATGGGCTTTAGCGACATCACAGCGCTGCTGATCGCGGCCAACCAACTCAGTGGCGTAGTCACGTTCCACGGTCCTGTGGCATCCTCATCGTTCGACGACTTCACGGTCAAGAGCCTTCGCGAAACTGTCGTAGCGGAGCACCAGCAAGCCCCTTCGGAGTTTACAAACAGCCGTCTTACGACGATCGCATCTGGATCTGCCCGAGGCAAGCTTACTGGCGGAAACCTTGCACTTGTTGTAAGTACACTCGGGACGAAGTACGAAATCGATACGACCGACGCGATTCTCTTTCTGGAAGAAGTGAACGAAGAACCATTTCGTGTAGACCGTATGCTCACACAGCTCTGGCTCGCAGGAAAGCTACAGTCGTGCAAAGGTATTGCGCTCGGCAACTTCCGCGACTGCGAAGCACGGGGAACGTCTATATCCCCCGTTTCGTTCAGTCTTGAGCAGGTGTTCGAGCAGCGACTTGCATCGCTCGGCATTCCGGTGGTCTACGGTCTGCCGTTCGGACACGTTCGAAGCAAGCTCACCATGCCGATAGGCGTGCAGGCGGAACTCGACGCAACATCCAAGACCATCAGGATATTGGAACCAGCGATCAGCTAATTCAACGAAGCAAATGAAAAACTCCTCTGTCATACCTGTTAAAGGAACGATCATGCAGCAATTACGCATGACCCTTACCCTGCTTGTTGCCGTTGCGGTTTCTACCCTCGGCACATGGGCGCAGTCGATCAACATCTACGGAATTAACACTTCCGCATTCCCTAAGATCACGGTAGACTACGTGGCCTTCGACCCAGCCGGAACACCATATACTGATCTGCGCGCAGCCGACTTCCGTGTGCAGGAAACCATGCAGGGTGGTGCGCCGATGGATCTAACGGCTTCGGTGACACATGACTGCAAGGAGCTGCCGACGGATCCTGAAGCCAGCATCTTGTTGGTCCTGGATGTTTCGACGTCAATGGACCAAGTTGTCCCAGGGGGCTCGAAAAAGCGTATCGAGTATGCCAAAGACGCTCTCAAGGCGTTTGTAAGCAAGGTGAAGTTCACAGGAAACACGCGCGTGGCTCTGGTGTCGTTTGCCGGCGCCTACAAGCTCTTGGTGGACTGGACAGACAATCCTCAGCCGATCATCGACTCTTTGAACAAGATCAAGAATCCCGTTGGTGCGACGAACTATGTGCTCCCGTTTGAAAGCAACCAGGGCTTTAGCATCTATGATTTGTTCCAGAAGCGTCCAGCCAACATCCCACGCTATACGTTCTTCCTTACAGACGGTCACCCATCTCCAGATATCAATGTGGCTTCGTCAACAAAGAGCGAAACAAAGTTTGTCAACGACAACGTGGCAAAGATGAACGGCATGGGTATCCGTTTCTTCAGCATCACCATCCTCGAACCTACAACACACTGGACGCTCGAAAGTCTCGCCAGAGGCACAGGGGGTAAATCCATCGTTACAACTGAAGAAAAACTTGTCGAGATCTACGGATTTCTCGCACTTGAAACACAGGTAAAGAAGGTTTGCCAGATCAGCTGGATATCGCCGTACTCATGCAATCAGCAAGGCCAAAGCCGAACTGCAACGATCGCGATGATACGAGGTGCGAATCCTTCGGCCAACATAGCGTATCTGACTCCCCCTTCAAGTGTAGCAAAGGTCGACGTTAGCGACCCAGTTCTCTTCTGCGGCGACCCCGCTCCGAATCAGTCGTTCTTTGCAAATGTGACACTCACAGCACAGGGAACAACCTTCACTGCAACGAACTTCCAGATAACACCATCAACGTTCTTTAAGGTTGTAGACTGGAACTTCCCACTTAATCAGCCAACGTTTGCCCCCTTCAACCTCAACCCAGGTGCAAAGCGCGTTATTCGCATCCAGTTCACCCAAGGGGCTTCACAGGCATTCCGTCAGGCACAGCTGTCCTTTACCGGCGGGCCGTGCACGCCGAACGTTACCCTTGTAGGTGGAACAGGAATCATCCTTCTGCAGTCTCCAGTCGGCGGCGAACTCACGTCTACCTGCGACACAGTAAACATCAAGTGGGCAGGGGTATTGCCTACACAGCCAGTAAAGATCGAGTATTCGAACAACGGCGGCACCAACTGGAACGTTATCAATGCCGCAGCAACCGGACTCCAGTTCAAGTGGCTTCCGCCTGCTGCCGGGGTTAACTATAAGGTCCGCGTCAGCGTTTCACCTATCGCTCAGTATGTGTGGGCAAAGCAGCTCGGCGGTGCCGGACAGGATTCAGCAACGTCAGTTGCGGTAACACCGTCTGGACTCAAGGTATTGGCCACGGGCTATTACGACGGAGCAACAAAGTTCGGTCCGGTCACTCAGCCGAGTCCGGCAGGCAACATTGAAGGGTACTTCGTTGAGTTTGACTCTGACGGCAACATCACTGCTCCGACGAAGGTGATGCTCCTTACAGGCACGGCCTCGAACGAAGAGAAGATCATCGGCTGTGTTTCGGATAAGCGCGGCAACTACTACGTTGCTGGATTTTTCTCCAGTCCTGCCGCAACATTTGGTCCATTCCCACTCACCCGTGGTTCGCGCGACACACGCAACATGTTCATCTACAAGTTCGACTCTACCGGCGCGCTTGCATGGAACACGGTATCGAAGGGAACGGCCACACAAAGCAGCCACGCCAGTGCAATCGATCTCGGTATTCGCTATGATGCCCTCGATAATCCTGAGGTAGTTGTTACCGGTAAGTTCCAGCGATATATCGAGCTCGGTGTAAACCGCTCAGGCATTGTTGAGAAATCAAATGTCTATAACAATGCTACTGACCGCGATTACTATGTGATCTTCGACAACTCCGGCTATCCTCGCTTCAGCCTTGGCGTTCCGCCGGCAGGTTTCACGATGAAGTCAAAGAGAGCCACCGACGCTCTCAACTTTACCTATGAAACAGACCACTACAGGGGTCCAAAGAGCTTTACTCCACCCCCTGTTACACTTCCAAACTTGGGTGGCACAGACGTCTACGTGTTCAAGAATGGGGCTTCTCCTGCCTCGAGTGATGAAAGTAAGACTGTCTTCTCTGTAAAGGCACCAACGCTTTCAGTTACATTGGCCAAGGGCACCTTCCCGCAGACACCACAGGGCGACACAAGTCAGAATGTGTTTGCAGGCGTACTGAGGAACTCCGGAGATTTTGATGTAACAATCAGGTCTGCCAAGATCGTTGGCGCACATGCTAACGATTTCAAGCTTATCAGCACACTCGTAGGCCAGCGTCTTGCTGCAGGCAAATCTCTCAGCGTTGA
Source organism: Patescibacteria group bacterium (assembly GCA_044238605.1). Lineage (GTDB taxonomy): Bacteria > Bacteroidota > Ignavibacteria > Kapaibacteriales > Kapaibacteriaceae > UBA10438. Next base: position 47,623 of record JBIICY010000007.1, on the reverse strand, counting down.
AATGCTCTTCATACCAACGGGAACCGGCATGCGCACGGCCCTGCTTGAAGTTGTGGGAGATTGCAATGCTCAGGCACAGCTGCCACTTGAAGGTGATGCTGCCGCACCATGCGTGTGGGAACGTCAGCCGACAATAGATCTTGGCAAAGTACCTCTTAGCCAACCCCGCCCATTCAACATAACCTGCGTGCTCAAGAACACGGGTCCACTGAACCTTGCTGGCAACATGAGAGTTGTTTCTTCAGCACCTGAGATCGTTGTCAAGAATACCGGACCGTTTGTTTTGACACCAGGTCAGTGCTTTGATGTTCAGCTAGACGTTACAGCAGCCACCTCCGGCGTGAAAACGGCAGTCATCAACTTTGGCCTGCCTGCCGAGTGCGGCGATGCGGCCTCAACCATCACGGTTGAAATCGTTGAGCCCCGTGTGATCATCGACAGCGTAGACTTCGGACGTGTGCGCTTGCTTACACCAACGAACGGTACAATTACCATTTCGAACATGAACACAGAAGAGGCAGAGCTTCTCTCACTTACAGTGGTAGATCCTGCTAATCCGCATTTTACGTTCACCACTCCTGCAACGCCGCAGAAGCTGGCACCTGGCGCAACGGTGAAGATTCCAGTAGTCTTTACTCCTCAGACAAGAGGTGCACTCAGTGCAACTGTTAGCGCTGTGATTAAGGGCAAGGAAAGCTCACCGCTTGTTGGTCAGGCTAAGGGTGTTGGATTCCTTCCTGCGATCGCAGCAACTGGGTACACGTTTGCGCCATGGACGGTCAACACCCAGTCACCAGATGCAAATGGCAAGGTAGTTATTCGCAACACAGACTCAGACAACGCACTCACAATTACGGATGTAGCCTTTGTTGCTAATGATCCATCGTTTGCATGGACTGGCGCTTTGCCTACATTCCCAATCGTGCTGCAGCCTGGTTCTGCACCTCTTGAACTTCCGATCACGTTCACGCCTGCCGCAATCGGCAATAACACCGTGAATGTGAAGATCACGCATGATGCAAAGCCGGGTCCTGGACCAGTGCCTCCATACGCCGACACCATCGTGGTTGTGCAGGGTATCGGTAAGGATCAATCCACCATTAACCCGATTGTATTTGCCAAAACACTAACATGCGCCTCTCGTGTAGACTCATTCCTGATCGAGAACGCAAGCTTGATCTACGACCTGAATTGCCAAACACCTGTTGTTGCCGGTGATGTAGCGGCGATCTCGATTAGCCAGCAGACGGGATTCACATTGAAGCCAGGCGAGAAGAAGGTTATCATTGTTACTTTCCAGCCGCAAACCGTTGGGACGTTCACTGCAGCTGTTACAATCGCCAATGATCAGAACCTGAAGCTAAACGTATCGATCTCTGGTGAGGGAATCACGACACCTCTTCAGTTCCGATACACTCAGACGCCATCAGCAAGTATTGGTCAGCGACTCGTGTTGCCTATCGGAGTATCGTACAACGCATCTGAGTTCGCCGGCGCTCAGCCAACAAGCATAACGCTGAGCTTAACTCACGATCCAGAGGCTATCCGCTTTAACTCTTTTGGCACTCCTCAGATGGCAGGCTGGACGCCTACCTCGGTAGTAACGCCTGGCAGGCTGGACATTACTGCGACGTCTGTTGGAGCCCCATTACTGCAGGGCGATTTCGTAACGCCAACCTTCGATGTTTATCTGAATGCAAACACAACACTCCCGATCGACATGAAGGCAACGACACCGCTTGCGTGCCTTGTTACATCTGGTGACGTTGCGAACGTTGAAATGAAGTTTGTCTGCTTTACAACCGGACGTCTCATTGACTTCGGCGCAAAGACCACAGGTATCGTCCGACCAAAGAACAATCCAGTTCAGGATCATCTATCCATCGACTACACAACTGGCATTGCGGCCCCAACAACAATTCAGATCATCAACTCCATGGGTAACATCGTCATGGAAGCCGTTTCCCCTATCGCTCCATCAGGTGCGTATGAGTTTACGGCAGATGTGTCTGGCCTTGCTAACGGAGCATACTTTGTTCGCCTTGTCAACGCAAGCGTTGTAGCGACCACGACATTTAACATCGTACGATAACCGTACCACGAAGTTTGTTCAACGGGCGGCTGTTTCACACGAAGCAGTCGCCCGTTGCCTATTTTTGCAGACACTTCTTCACGTATAACCGGCACCACGATGATCGATCGCATTACCTCTGCCCTCGGGGCTCAGTCTGACTACTATCTCAACCACACAAGTTCGACGATCCCCAAGGAATCGATCTACGCTCCGGCACCAGGTGTTGTAGACCGTATGTTCATCGGCACAGACCGCAATAATCGCGTTCTTCGGAATCTTCAGTGGATCCACGATACGGGGCGCCTTGCCGGAACGGGCTATGTGTCTATTCTGCCCGTTGATCAGGGAATCGAGCATAGTGCCGGTGCTTCCTTTGCAAAGAACCCTGCATACTTCGACCCCAAGAATATCGTCGAGCTCGCTCTTGAAGGGGGCTGTAACGCGGTAGCATCAACATTCGGTGTCCTGAGCAATGTTGCCCGCACGTACGCGCATCGCATTCCGTTTGTGGTAAAGATTAATCACAACGAGTTACTTACCTACCCGAATAAGTTTGACCAAGTGATGTTCGGACGCGTGCAGCAGGCAGCAGACATGGGCGCAGCCGCAGTCGGAGCAACCATCTACTTCGGCTCTCCGGAAAGCACCCGACAAATCGTTGATGTCGCTGATGCCTTTGCACATGCGCATGAGCTCGGAATGGCAACCATCCTGTGGTGTTATGTGCGCAATCCTGCGTTTAAGTCGGACAAAGACTACCATGTTTCGGCAGACCTTACCGGACAAGCCAATCACCTTGGGGTTACGATCAACGCCGACATCATCAAGCAGAAACTGCCCGAGAACAACGGTGGATTCGAAGCACTGAACATGGGCGGCTCCAGTTACGGCAAACTTGATAAACGTATGTACACAGAATTGTCATCGGATCACCCGATCGATCTATGTCGATATCAAGTTGCCAACTGTTACATGGGGCGAATCGGATTGATCAACTCTGGTGGACCTTCAGGTAGCAATGACATGGTAGAAGCCATTACAACAGCGGTGATCAATAAGCGTGCTGGCGGGATGGGACTGATCTCGGGACGCAAAGCATTCCAACGTCCACTCCGCGAAGGAGTAGAGCTTTTGAACGCCATCCAGGATGTCTACCTCTGCTCAGAGGTTACCGTCGCGTAATGTCAGATACAGCGAAGAAGCAATCCTCGATTCGTGAGTTACGTCGGCTAGCCCCTTACCTGAAGCGGTACAAGAAGCGGCTTCTGCTGGGTCTGGTCTTTGTAACGATTTCCAATGTGTGTTCTACAACCGTGCCGAGAGTGGTGGGCCAAACCATTGATACTCTCAGCTCGGGGAAAGCCACGGGCGAGCCTATTGAATGGCTCATTGCAAAGATTCTGCTGCTAACGATCGGCAGCGGATTCTTCATGTTTGCCACGCGCAGAACGATCATTGTGATGTCGCGATTCATCGAAGAAGATCTGCGCAACGACTTTATCGTTGCTATAGAACGGCAGCCGCAGCAGTTCTATCATGATCGTTCAACAGGATCGCTGATTGCCCACTTTTCGAATGATATCGGCTCGATACGAGAGTTCATCGGTCCTGCCATCATGTATTCAGCAAACACGGTTACCACGTTCCTCTTTGCCCTCTCGTGGATGATCACCCTGAATCTGCCACTTACGCTCGCAATCCTGATCCCGGTTCCGTTAGTGGCAACACTTACCTACCGTCTTGGGCGGAAGATCCATCAGAACTACAAGATCGTGCAGGAGCAGTACGAGCACATCACCACACAGGCTCAGGAACTTGCTTCGGGTATACGCGTTGCGCGAGCCTATGTGCGGGGAGAACACGAATCAGCAAGATTCAATGATCTCAGCAAGGAGTATTACCATAAGAACATGGGGCTGGCCAGAGTACAGTCGCTCATGATGCCGGGAATGACGGTGCTGTTTAACATCAGTTATGTGATCGTGATCGGCGTTGGTGGCTACCTGGTCACAACAAAAGCACTTTCTGTGGGCGAGCTCACGCAGTTCTTCATTTATCTTAACCAGCTTCTCTGGCCTATCGCTGCAATTGGATGGGTTACGAGCATGATTCAGCGTGGTGCCGCTTCAATCGGACGTCTCGGCGCGATCATTGATCTGCAGTCGACCATTACCGACGGCCCCCTGCGCCCAGATGCTCTTGCAGGAAACATCGAGTTTCGCAGCGTATCACTGGCATATGGAGCGGGTTCACCAGTTCTTGAAAACATCAGCCTAACCATTCCGGCAGGCACAAGCCTTGGAATCGTAGGTTCTGTAGGTAGTGGGAAATCATCGCTGGCAGGCTTGCTTCCGCGCCTGTATGATGTTAGCTCCGGCAGTGTGAGGATCGATGGTCATGACATACGAGAGTATGCATTGACGAATCTTCGCTCTGCAATTGCCGTTGTGCCGCAGGAGTCGTTCCTGTTCTCCGATACGATCCGAGAAAACATTCGACTCGGCAACCCAGCGGCCTCCGACGAAGACGTCCTGCGAGCAGCAAGGCTGGCATGCCTCGATGCCGACATTGCGCAACTAGCTGAAGGATACGAGACCGTTGTAGGTGAGCGTGGGGTTACTCTGTCCGGCGGACAAAAACAGCGCACCTCGTTAGCTCGAGCGATTATCAGCGATCCGGCAATTCTGATCCTCGACGACTCACTCTCTGCGGTGGACGCAACTACGGAAGAACAAATCCTGCACGGACTAGAGACCGTAATGGAGAATCGAACAACACTTATCATTTCCCATAGAATTTCAACGATACAGCGCTGCTCAAACATTGTTGTTCTGCAGGAAGGGCGTATTGTTGAACAAGGAACTCACGAACAGCTCATAAAACATGGCGGCATCTACGCCGACATGCACGAACGTCAACAACTCGAACAAGAACTATCATGAACGTCTATTCCTCCGTACTCGAACTCGTTGGCAAAACGCCGCTGGTAAAACTGCATACGATCACTGAAGGCATCGAAGCATCGGTCTACGTTAAGCTTGAATCTTCCAATCCGGGCGGGTCTGTTAAGGACCGTATCGGCATCGCAATGATCGAAGCCGCTGAGCGTGACGGAACTCTTAAGCCCGGCGCATTGATCGTAGAGCCTACCTCAGGCAACACGGGTATCGGTCTTGCCCTGGCGGCAAAGCTGAAGGGGTACAACTGTTTGTTCGTGATGACGGACAAAGCATCTTCTGAACGAGTACGATATCTAAAAGCACTCGGTGCTGATGTATTGATCGTATCAAGTGCAGCGCAGCAGAATTCTCCAGAGTATTACTGGAACACTGCAAAGCGTCTCAGCGACGAGCTCCCGAACGCAGTAATGCTCAATCAGTACGATAATCCGGCTAACCCTGCTATTCATGAGCAGACAACCGGACCTGAGATCTGGAATGACACCGATGGTGCGGTAACGCACTTCATAGCCGGTGTCGGTACGGGTGGAACAATCACGGGCACTGCGCGCTACCTAAAGCAGCAGAATCCAAACATCACAGTAATTGCAGCTGATCCCGTTGGATCGTGTATCAAAACCTATAAAGAAACTGGACGGCTCGTTGAAGCACTTCCGTACCTTGTAGAGGGTGTTGGTCAGGAGCGAATTCCCCTAAACCTCGACATCAACCTGATCGATGAGATCATGAACGTTACAGACAAAGAATCCTTCATGACGGCAAGAGCACTTGCACGCAAGGAGGGGATCTTCTGTGGTGGTTCTTCAGGCATGAACGTTGCAGCCGCACTAAAGCTTGCTAAGGGGCTCCCCAAGGATGCCGTAGTAGTAGCAATCGTGTGCGACACTGGGGAGCGCTATCTCACCAAGCACCACTCAGACGAATGGCTGCAGGAAAAAGATCTTCTGTCTGCCGATCGCCTAACCGTGCGGGACGTAGTTGCACATAAGAAGACCCGCGGAACGCTTCCATCTATCGTAAGCCTTCCAGGGCATGCCACTGTGCAAGAGGCCCTCTCACTCATGAGCTCCTACGAGGTAGGCGAAGTACCAGTCGTTAGCAACGAATCAGTAGCAGGCGTTGTACGCGAAGCCAAACTCATGGCCGCTGTTCTCAATAACCGCGAGGTAATCGCTCGTCCAATAACCGAGTTTATGGACAGCGCCTGCCCAACAATCGACAGTCACGTAGATATCCAAGCAGCCATCACGCAGCTCAAGACATCCCCCATCATCGTTGTCTCTGAATTTGGTCGCCTCTCCGGCGTACTAACACGCCACGACGTGTTGGACTATTTGTGAGCAGCGAACAGCGAGTAGCGAACAGCGAACAGCGAGCAGCGAGCAGCGAGCAGCGAACAGCGAGCAGCGAACAGCGAACAGCGAACAGCGAACAGTGAGCAGCGCACAGTGAGCAGCGAACAGCGAGCAGCGAGCAGCGAACAGCGAACAGTGAGCAGCGAACAGCGAGCAGCGAGTTTACGTAGTCCGTACCCAGTACCTAGTACCCAGTACCTAGTACCCAGTACCCAGTACCTAGTACCCAGTACCTAGTACCCAGTCCCCTCTTCCCTACACCGTCCACAACGTCATATCAACCGAGTTCTCGCCACCGTCGACGCCGAGGACTTCGCCGTTGATCCAACTTGCTTCGTCCTTCATGAGCAGACGCAGAACGTCTGCAACATCTTCAGGAGTGGTAAGACGGTGCGCCGGGTTGCGCATCATGGCATTGTTCATGATGGCTTCGGCACTTGGGATCTTTGCCAACGCAGGTGTGTAGGTAACACCGGCACGGATTGTGTTGGCGGTAATGCCGTAAGGGGCTAGTTCAAGTGCCAGCTGACGGCAGTATGATTCGAGAGCTGCCTTGGCTGCAGACACAGCACCGTACACAGGAAGGGCGCGGCTAGAGCCAGCACTTGTAAGACCGATGATACGGCCCCCAGGTGCCATAAAGCCCAAACGCACGATGTCCTGCGTGTAATAGATCAAAGAGTTTGCCATTACGTCGAGCGTCATTTCCAGTGCACGCTGGTTAATAGCATCACCTGGGTTCTCAGCGATAAACGGTCGCAGCGTACCAAACGCCAACGAGTGGAGCATCATGCGGATCGTTGATCCGGGATGAGCGTCCAACTCTGCCTTAATGCCGTTCATCACCTCTTCGCGGCGCTCTGGATCTGCTGCATTCACGTTGAAGAACAGATGGCGCACGCCCATGCCATCCAACTGCGACTTCAGTTCTTCTACCTGCTGCAAACCGGCTGCACGATCTAAATGCACCCCAATGATGTTAACGCCGTCCTTTGCCAATGCGATTGCGGCTGCTTTGCCGAAACCACTCGAGGCTCCAAGAATCAATGCATAATAGTTCGATGCTGCCATGGTTTTGCCAGTTGATAAAAAATGCGCCTGCAAAATTAGGGCTTTTGTTTGAGGAAGTAATGCGGTCCTTTCAATGAACCGAAAACTTGTTTGTTATCAGATGCAAATCCTCGCTCCCAAATGGCCATGGAAGGAGCTGCAATGCTCATGGAAACGGACCTGTATGAGGCCCCAGGAATGCCCCCTGGGCAGGCAGTGCCGTGTGTGCCGCCAAAAAATGAGGTTGCATTACGTTGAAAGTACATTTCACATCCACGCATCACCCGGAGATCTGAGGGTGTAAAATCCCGAGCCCGCTCTGTCTGTTGCCATAATCCAACCACATCCTTAGGCTTTTTCCATTGAAACACGCGGATCTCGGTGATGTTATCCTCCACCGACGAGATGTGATACACATGCTGGACAACAGGGGCATCTTGCTGATCCGGTGCAAAACGCTCTACAATAAACCAGGTACCGTCTGTACGATCCAGCCAGATTCGGCGGATTTCAAGGCGTTCATTCGCATACGTAGAATCACCGGCGGCCTGCTTCTCAGACGAGTAGCTTCCTTCGATCCATGTTGATACTTCCTGGAGATCAACGTTATCTGGACCAGAGGCCGTCGCAAAAGCTACGGAGCTGCTGCAGCTAATCAGCAGAGCTGCTATCACAATCGCTATATGCCTCATTGTAACCGCTTCTCTATTTCTTCGGTTGTAACAATCGTGTATGTGGCCATGCCTGACGGAGAAACATGTGAGATAGTGCATTTGCGTAGGTCCTGCACGAGCTGCTGGACATGCTGAACTGCAACGTTGCTTCGTGCGGCATAGGCTCTCTTCCTAGCAAGTTGAATGATCATCTGTTCTTCCTGGGCGCCAACACCTGATGTGGCAATCATGCTAAGGCATTCAAGAGCATCTGCCATTGCCACTTCCTCCTGACCTGCCTGCACAAACCACGGCACGCCTTGTACCGTAACCGTTGTGCCCTGCACAAAAACATCGTAGCCAAATGAGACAAGAAAATCTGCATGCTCCTGGATCAACGCGAGCTCGGCGGCACCAAGCTCAACCTGAACAGGAAACAGCAATTGTTCCGACACAACACTCCCCTGTGCTCGTCTGTCTATCATCTGTTCGTAGAACACGCGTTCCATGGCTGCAAACACCCGTAGTGCCATGATCCCGTCTTCATGACGGCAGAACGCTATCCCACGGTCAAGAAACAACACTCGCGGTCCGACTTCCTCAGACTCATCAACAAAGAGCTGAGCATACGCTGCATGCATTGCCCCCGAAACAGGGCGTTCTGCAGGAGTAGCAGGCATGTACGGTACTGTTCTCTGAGAGCTCGCCCCAGTCGGAGAACGTTCCAGTATCTCGCCCGTAAACCTGTTTACTGCCACAGTGCTTGGTGCAGAACCTGCTAACGACTGCAGCGGAGTCTGGGCTAGAGGAATAAACGACCCAACATCCGGGATAAGCATTGCTGAGGCAAGAGCTGTGGTAACCGCATGCTGCACGAGAAGGAACACGGCCCGCTCATCGTCGAACTTCACTTCGTGTTTCTGGGGATGAATGTTAACGTCAATGCGCTCTGGATCGATGTCGATCCACATCGCAAATGATGGGAAATGGCCCGCTGAAAGTACATGCTCATAACACTGCTGTATGGCAAAGGAAAGAGACTTACTCTGGATCGTACGGCCATTCAAAAACAGGAACTGTCCATTGCGGTTTTTGCGAGCGGCCTGTGGTCCACCAACATATCCCTTTACCCATATGCCCTGCTCTGCATGTTCAACTGGAATAAGATCAGATGCATGTGCATTCCTCAACACATGGACCATCCTCTCAAGTGGCTCTTCTGCATGGAGGTCCAGAACAACAGATTGGCCATCATACAATACGAACCGGATGTCTGGACGTGCAACGGCAAGCTTCTGGAGTGTCTCCGTGATATGCCGAAACTCCGTAAGGGGCGATTTGAGAAACTTGCGTCGTGCCGGCACATTTGCAAACAAGTTTAGCACGTGGATAGACGTGCCTGCTCGTGAAGCCGACGGTTTACATGTAGGTACCTGCCCTGGCTTACTGTAGAGTGTCCACCCATGTGGTTCGTGCTCTTTGGCAGTGGCGATCTCTACTTCTGCCACCGCAGCGATCGAGGCCAGAGCTTCACCTCGAAAGCCCAGTGTGCTTATCGCATGTAGGTCTGCCTCACTCGCGATCTTACTCGTTGCATGCCGCACAACCGACAACTCAAGGTCTGCCTTGGCCATTCCCACACCGTTATCGACAACGTGAATGGAGCGCAAGCCCCCTTCCTGGACAACGACGGTTACACTGGTTGCTCCAGCGTCAATGGCATTTTCGACAAGCTCCTTGACCACCGATTCTGGACGCTGAACAACTTCTCCCGCGGCGATCTGATTGGCAAGGTGCTCGGGTAGAATTCTAATAACAGGGTCGTGCATTACTTCTGATGGCCGGATAATGAAAGAAGTGGCAGACGCAGGAATGGCCGTATCCAGGCAGACTCCATACGTGCAACATCCATGTACTCGGACATACCCTGTCCGCATGGGGTTCCGTTGAGTAACCACTCACTGATGTATCGCTGGTAAAATGGGCCATCCTCGCATGCTGTGGTATTTCGGCACTCCAGCTGCTGCGTAGCACCCTCACCACTGCGTCCACGCAGAGTGATCTTCTTCTTGCAGACGAGCCCCATCATTGTCACCGTTGGTTCGCTGTAGATAATCTCCACCTGACTCCAGGGTGTTACCGCGCCTGCTGGACTGATCTCATAGACATGAGCGCAAGAATCTGCAGACCGGGGCGTCGCGAGAAACACATACGTTGTCGCGTCTGTGTGTACTCTGCCCCAATACCAGTCCCGATAATCATGGTGCATTGCGCGCTTCCCAAGATTGTGGTCGTGATAGAGCACAGCATCAAATGCAACATCACAGACTGCCTCGTCCCGCTCCAGTATCGTGAATGCAGCACGAGCTTGTACACGCGGTGCTGCAAGCACCCATGCGTGAACATCGTCGATCTCGGCCGGCTTCGCCGTAACCAGATCTAACGGCGCTGTCTGAAGATCTACACAGACGGAGCGTCCGTCTGCATCACACGGCACACTAGCATGGACGTGTAATGCTCCATCTTCAGCAATGTGGAGCCGAGCCCCCTTCATAGCAACGTCTACGCGATGCTCTTCATACGTGGCCTGCGAAAGCGGTTGTTCGCTGAAGGAGAAGGCAATTCGTGTTCCACGATGATAAATGCTCACGGCACATCCAGCCATCATGGATTCAGGATTCTTGAGATACGTCGGAGACATGGGCATACCGCGAAACAGAATTACAACGATGCCCCACTCTCCGTTGTCGGAAAGCACATCTGCATACCACCATTCATAGGCTCCTGGGCCCGAGATGGCATGACATCCATTGTTTGGTATTCCTGATACTACTTGCATGTGTACAACATTTGCCGTGACGTCAAAAGTACCGAAACTGACTGGTTCGTAGCTTCGAGGCGATGCCACTTGAACAACTTTTACAACCGCTTACGTTTGCCGCCTTCACGATCGCCGGGATGGCCACTGTGTTCCTTGGATTTGCTGTGATCAACACGCGCCGTGCAGCCAGCCTGCCGCGTGCTGCAGAAGATCCAGGGTGCAGAGTTTCGGTGTTGATTCCTGCCCGAAATGAGGAGCGCTGCATTGAGTCCTGCGTCCGATCGTTATGCGAACAGGAGATTGCAGACCTTGAAGTCATCGTGCTTGATGACCAGTCAGATGATTCCACAGGAAGCATCCTCAATGAACTCTCTCGTGAATACCCCAACCTGAGAGTACTTCAAGGTACGTCCCTTCCGCAAGGCTGGGTTGGTAAATCTTGGGCGTGTCACAATCTCTCACTGCATGCTACTGGCGATGTTCTAATCTTTACCGACGCCGATACTGTGCACCATCGCGGCGCTCTAGCACGCAGTGTTGCATTCATGAAGCAGCACAACCTATCGATGCTTTCACTCGTGCCACGTCAGACGCTTACGTCATTTGCGGAGCATGCGGTGATTCCAATGGTGCATTTAATCTTTTTTGCAACGTGGTTAAACATCCGACGTGTAGGAACAAAGACCACTCCGACCGCTGCAATTGGTCAGTTTATTGCCTTCACACGAGAGGGCTACAAAGCAATCGGAGGTCATCATTGCGTGAAGTATTCGTTGGTTGAGGATGTGTTTCTGTCAAAGGCTGCTGCATCGCAGAAACTGCCGTTTGCACTCATCGACGGAACAGATGCTGTTGACTGCCACATGTATACCTCTGCTGCAGAGGTCACACGCGGATTCTCAAAGAACTTGTTCCCGGCAATGCGCTACAACCTTGCACAAATGCTGGCCTTTATTGTGCAGCAGTGTGCGCTCTATATCGCTCCGATCGTGCTAACAGTCGTTGCGCTCATGAGGTCCGAACATCTTTCTGCAGCGTTGTTCGTCTATGCCGTTGCTGCCGGCATGCTCATCCGGCTGGTTGTAAGCCTTCGGTTCTCAATGCCTGCCTGGCATGCGCTGGTTCAGCCCCTTACCGCACTCTGGTGTGTGACGATCTGTCTCAATTCTGTTCGGTGGGCATATTCTCGTTCTGGTTCGGCATGGAAAGGCCGTGCATATTCTCGAAAGGAAGGGTCGGCATGAAGCATCGTGATCGAGACGACAGATTTGTAGATCTCCTTCTTCTGCGCATGAACCCGCCAAGCGACAGTAAAGATCGTCCGTATTACACCACTGGTTCAATTCTATCGGCAGCAATGATCCGTGTTGCCATACTTGGACTGATCTCGATGATGCTCAGCAACTACACCACTGCAACGATCACGTGGTGGTTTGCCATGATCAGCATCTGGGGGCTCGGCATCTATCCAGCATGGATGCAGTATCAGCGGTTTAATGATGCTGTAGAACAGATCGAGGATGGCTCGCTCTGTGGGGCATGCAGACACTTCAATCCAACAAATCAGCTGTGTTCGGTGATGGACGAGCACGTCGTGCGTCCAGATGCTCCCCCGTGTGAGGGAGAGGGCTGGGAACCTCGATAGTTACTTGCGAAGGGGCTGCACAGTAGTTAGTCTGTAGCGTCCGGCCTCTTCAATCGTGAACAGAAATATGGTGCGGACACTGTTGGTGTAAATCCATGTTTCCGTTACTTCACCCGATTTGTTGTTCTTACGATCGATCTTACTCGCCGGACCATACAGAACAAAGACCTTTCCTCTGTCGGTAAACGCTCCGTCCGGTTCGCTTAACGTGGCATACTCATACGATGCTTTGTCAACGCGTTTATAATACTCGGCCATGCGCTCGTTGTGAGCAGTTCCAAAGGAGTTGTCCTGCCGGCGCCACCACTCCATGAGATGCTCACGCTGCGCAGCCTCATCGCCATCACGAAGACTGTCGAGGGTTTCCTCTGGACAGATGTATCCAAGCACATCGAGAGCGTACGTTAGCGAACGCAGAGAAAGGGGCATAGACTCCCACTCAACGTTGAATCCATACCTCAAGGTATCTCGTGTGTCTTCTGCAACAAGTGTTACCATGTATCTGCCGGGTACCACATCGGCTGCATTGATCGGGATCACGAGCGTAGAGCCACTCTTTTCCAATGGTGTTGCCGTTACCAGGGATGCAGACGCAACGGCTAGCGCAACACCGGTAGAACGCGCCGTAGTATGGATGTCTACACCAGACCACCAACGTATGTCTCCATCCTGATATGGCTGCTGCCGAATCCAGACGTCATAGGTGCGGGCAGTGCTTTGAGGTACAGTAGCTACAATTGCCATGCGTCCAGCCGGGAATGTCATGTTCCCGTTAAAGATGATCGGCCGAAGTGTATCGTACTCCTGCGATAGAGCTTCGGCAAACAGACATGATAGTGCGCCCCGTTGCTTGCCACCGGCTTTTGGCAGAACAACCTTGGGAAGGGTAATCCTGCGAAAGCCATTGTCTCTATTCGTCGTGGGCTCTATCGAAACGGTGTAGTCTCCAGCAGCTAATGATAACGTCACCAGACCATGGTGATATGATGACTCAGCAGCAAGATTCTCATAGGAATTCACAAACACCGTATCTGTATACCGGAGGCGCTGGCGAACCACACCAACTGCATCACGTGCCTCGATACTCATGGTGATTACCGAATAGTAGCTCCCCCTGTTCTCTTGGAATGAATTGACCTTCGAGAACACAAGAGCCCCTTTGTTGAATCGCAACAAGACGCTTACGTCGCAGCTGTCTGTATTGGGCTTAGGCAGAATCATTGCATCGGCATAGCATGCATCTCCGTAGACCTGCTGCACCTGACGAGACTTCGGCGCGGCACGCTGGGCTGCGAGCTCTAGCGTGAGCATAAACACTGCACCAACAACGTATAGTGCTGTCTTCATCGGATTGGCCTTACGGAGTATTCGTCAAGTACCCGCTGCAGTATGACTGCAGCTGCAACCTGGTCTTTGACACCTTTGGTTTGACGCTTTTTCCTTTTCATCCCAGATGCAACCATGATAGCTCGAGCGTCGCGAGTTGAGAATGCCTCATCAACAGCAAAGACTGGTATGGACGTGCTCGCGGCAAGCGAAGTAATAAACTCCGTTATCGACTGAATGATCGGCGTGATTCGTTCATCATGATGCACCGGCACACCCACCACAATCACGTCAACTCTGTCGTTCCCTGCCTGTTGGAGTACATTATGGATGAGCAGCTCATTGGTTTTGAGGATTGGCCTACTTGAAACGACAATGTGCATTTCATCACAGACTGCAACACCAGTTCTTCGCTCGCCGTAGTCAAGCGCCATGATGCGCTTACCGGCTATAGCATTGGGACTGAGGCTCATGACGATTGGTCCTCCACAGACGACATTCTGACAACATCTTTAGGGTCCATTTCGTGAGGAATCCGAAAGATCACCTGTGTTCCCTTCCCTGGCTCACTCGTAACACGAATAGTACCCCCATGCAGCTTCATAACGTGATGCATGATCATCGTACCGATGCCATGACCAGAACCGTCCTGTGCAGTAGAGAAATAGGGCTTCATCATGTTGGACATTGTTTCGGGGTCCATACCTACGCCTGTATCGCTTACAGAAATGAATACGTGGAGACGATCGTGCCAAGTTGCTATTTCGATCGTGCCTTCGCTGCCACGCAGGGCTTTGATCGCATTTTCTACGGCATTGCGCACTGCCCGTGAGATCTTCATTCGATCAATGTTCATCATCGTGCCGCGCAGTCTCATCGAAAATGTCACATGCGGAAACATCTCTGCATCGAACTCATGGCGGATCTCAGTGCAAAGCTCTGCACTATGAACCGGAGTTCTCTGGATGTCATCTGTTCTGCCGATCGAGAGCAGATCTCGCACTCTGTCGATGAGCACACCTACCTGAAACAGTATTCGCCTTCTACGCTCACTTATCACATCCTGCTGCTCGTTCGGCAGCTGCTCTGCATTTAGTCTAATCGTTGAAAGATTTGTCTGCATGTCGTGAGCCAACTGCGCCCAGTTAACAAGCCTTCGCTGCTCGAGCGTCTCGGTAATGTCTATTCCTGTTACGATCGCTCCGCGCCATCGGCCGAACAGTCCAATCAGCGGAGTTGTTGTGAAGATGTATTCGCGGTTATCATCGCCTGACTGAATGGCGATCTTGGTTTGCGCCTCAACACGGGACTGATTGATTCCTGTTAGATACTGTACAAGGGGCTCGAGTCCACTCTGCTGCATGTACGCCCGTAGATGCCGTCCCATAGGAACATTCGGCATGATGCGAAGCAAGGCCGCGGCACGTTCATTTACACGTAGCAGTTTTCCGCTACTGTCAATTGTAAACACGAGCCCCGTTGCTGGAGAATCTACGAGGGCATCGAGCAGTCTTCGCTGTCGGCGGTTAAGGATCCAAACAAAGGCAAGACTGCCGATAAACAGCATCGGAACAACGTACCTCAGCAGCCAATCATAGCCCCAAACGAAGAACCAGAGCGACTGGTACTTCTTTCGAAACACGCTTGTCTGCCGTCCTGATGAGACAAGCACCGTGTTTCCATTGTTGAGTGGAGTGATATCCCAAACATCTGCCCCCAACACATAGCTATCACGCGAGAGCACAGAGCCGTCGAGCGTCATAACGGCCATACCGCCAGTGAATGCGATGTATGCAGTATCATGCCGAACAGTGATCTGCTGCGGAGAGCCGTAGTCGCCACTGACGAT
The DNA here is from genome assembly GCA_044238605.1 of Patescibacteria group bacterium. GTDB lineage: Bacteria > Bacteroidota > Ignavibacteria > Kapaibacteriales > Kapaibacteriaceae > UBA10438. The sequence goes on along the minus strand of JBIICY010000007.1, from coordinate 31,890 downwards.
CTCACCCGGCGGGAGTTGATCGAACGGCTGGCTGGCAGAAAGCACTACAAGCTCAGGTAGCCCTGAACGTGTTGTGACGGCTGCAACAACAACCTGTCCCTGACGCTCGGCAAGGGCTATCCGCTGACGTGGCACGGCAATTGTGCGGGACCTAATCGACAGTGTAGATCGATCGATCACGGTCACAACGCTTCCGCTGGACTTATCCAGCTCGGATATCACAGCGATTACATCCCGGACACGCTGCAGACTGTTGTTGACTGCGTTCGGCACCAATGTGGTTGCTGCAATCACCGACGTAGAGTCAATGATCGAGACAAACATCGAATACCCGGCCTTATGCAGGTATGCCAACTCCCATGCATCAGACTCTGAGTAGACGGCTACGTCGTGCACGCGGTCATCAATTAGAACAGCACTGACCACTCCGCGCTCAAATCGGATTCGATACAAGCGGAGCCCTGCACGGACGTATGCACTGCCATCAGGAGCTGGGTATACAGCAACCATATACAGCGCACCGTCTAACGGAGTGTTTTCTGCGAGTTCAATTTCTGTTGAAATCTGACGTTCGAGCAGGTGGTCATACAGACAGAGATACACTCTGTCCTGTCGATTACTAAGCACCAGTATGTTGTTGCCCCAATACCCGATTCCAGCAAACTCGCCCACGGGCAGACTTCGAGGAAGACTTTTTCCATCTCGAAGTATCGATACGCTAGGGCTATTATTTGTCCAAACCGCTGGTGGAGAGAGTACAATGCCGCTTGTTGAATCTAGGGGGCTTGGTATGAACTGACCATACAAGCTTCTCGCAAGGGTATATGCGTATGGATCGCCGCCATCAGCTCTGCACAAAATCGTGCTGAGCATAACGACACATACCGCTGCGAGTGTGCGCATCATTCGGGCTGCACCTCGCATGCAACAAATGCGTGGACGCCTTCCTTTCGGCCAACATATCCCATGCGTTCGCTGGTAGTGGCCTTTACAGCAACCCGTTCAAGGGGCAAACCACACAAACGCGCAATGTTCTCGCGCATCGCCTGCTTAAAGGGCAATATCTTGGGTGATTCCAGCACAAGCGTACAGTCCACATTGATGATCCTGCATTGATGCTGTTTGATCAGCCCAACGGCATGCTCAACAAATTGAGAGCTGGCAGCCCCCTTCCACGCAGGATCCGTGTCTGGGAAATGCTCGCCGATATCTCCCAGCGCCAACGCGCCTAAGAGCGCATCGACTAGCGCGTGAAACACCACGTCACCATCGCTGTGGGCAACGGTTCCGATTGGCGAGGGAATCTCCACGCCTGCAAGGACCAGCGAATGGCCTTCGGCCAGACGGTGGACATCAAATCCAAATCCTACCATAGCACAAATCTACGGTTATGACGGATTGTCGATCTTTGTTTCATGCAAGAAGAAGCAGTTAGTGTCTCAGAACTCACCCATGCGATCAAGGGCCTTCTCGAAGAAGGGATTGGCAGCGTCGTGGTCGTGGGCGAGCTTTCCAACTTTAAGCATCATACATCGGGTCATCGGTACTTTACACTCAAGGATGCTACGAGTCAGATACCCTGCGTAATGTGGCGAAGCCGCAATCCGTCGTTCCGTCCGGAAGACGGCATGCGCGTGGTTGTAACGGGCAAGGTAACGGTCTATGCTGCCCAGGGCAAGTACCAGCTTGACTGTATCTCGATGCAGCCAGAGGGTATAGGAGACCTCTACGTAGCATTCGAGAAACTCAAGCGCGACTTAGCTGAACGGGGCTATTTCGATCCATCGCGTAAACGCAGAATCCCCGTTATGCCACAGCGAATCGGTATTGCTACATCAGAAACCGGGGCCGCTGTGCGTGATATGATCACCACCATCGAGCGCAGGTTTCCTGCTGTAACCATTGTGCTTCGTCCAACGCTTGTCCAGGGCGAGGGGGCTTCTTCAGATATTGCACAAGCTATCCGCGACCTCGAGGCCGCTCGTGTTGATGTAATGATCATCGGGCGAGGGGGCGGTTCCATTGAGGACTTATGGTCGTTCAATACGCTCGAGGTGGCCGATGCGATCTTCGCCAGCGCTGTGCCGATCATCTCAGCCGTTGGACACGAGACAGATGTAACGATCGCAGACTTCGTGGCAGACATGCGTGCAGCAACTCCTACAGCAGCTGCAGAGCTCGTTACGGCAACTACACTGAACGATATCATGTACAGCATAGATCTCGTTACCGATGCTATGTCTGCTTCGATAGCAGACCACATTTCCCATCTCTCGGAGATTGCGGGGTCATTTGCAGATGGCCGCGCTCTGCGGCGTATCACTGAGCGCCTGCAGCTTCGCGCTCAGCGAATCCAGGACCTTTCGTCGAGAATCTCCAGCGCACTGCTCCGCAGTATTCAGCAGCGAAGACGGGAGATCGACAGCAGCGCGGCATTACTGGCAACCCTTCATCCCCTTGCACCCTTATCACGAGGATACGCGGTAGTTGAGCGAAACGGCAAGCCCCTTGGGATGGATCATCTCTTAGAGCCCGGAGATATTGTGCAGGTACGCAGACAGACAGAGACAAGCACTGTACTTGTTCAAACAACACAGCCATCAACTCTTCAGAGCAACCAATGAGTAAAGCAACAGCACCTACGACACTGTCTCTTGAGCAGCAGCTTAAACGACTAGAAGAGATCTCTTCACTTCTTGATCGCGGCGAGCTACCCCTTGATGAGCAGCTCAAGATCTATGAAGAAGGGATGCTACTGGCCAAGGCATGCCGTGAATATCTCGACAAGGCGCAGGTAACAGTGGAAAAGCTGAGCGCTACCGGGTCTTAGTTCTCGGAGCGCGGCTGACGCGTCATAAGCGCATGAATAGCATATTGTGGGTCGATACCCTCAAACAGGATCTTCGCAACCTGTTCTGTGATCGGCAGTTCTATGCCCACGCTTGCTGCAAGTTCGAGAGCAGCACGGGTTGTTGTTACGCCTTCTGCAACAGCGCTCATTGACGCTGTTACAGCATCGAGCGTCTCTCCCTGTCCGATGCGCTCGCCAACGCGTCTGTTGCGGCTGTGGCGCGACGCACATGTAACGTACAAGTCGCCTAGCCCAGCCAAGCCGTACAGTGTCTGTGGGTCTGCACCAAGTGCCACAGAGAGCCTGGCAATCTCTGCCAAGCCACGGGTAATCAGCGCTGCCTTGGTATTGTCTCCAAGTCCAACGCCATCTACAATTCCTGCGGCAATAGCGATCACGTTCTTCAAAGCGCCACCGATCTCCACACCGACCACGTCGGTGCTGGAGTATACTCTAAACGACGGCGTAGATAACAGTTCCTGAACCACTGCAGACGATTCTGTATCACGACTGGCGCAGACAACGGTTGTGGGCATGCGCTGCACAACCTCTTCTGCATGACTCGGTCCGGAGAGCACTGCGTACCTGGATACGGAAGGGGCTACCTCGGCAACAATCTCCGAAACCCGGAAATGGGTTCCAATTTCGATTCCTTTTGCCAGGTTTACCAGTACTACATCACGTGGTTGTAGTTCTGCAAGAACAGCCCGAGTGTACTGCGTAGGGGTAGCGTTGATGAGGATGTCGCACGCATGCAGATCTGCTAACCTGTCTGTTGCCAAAACACCTTCTGCAAAATGCGTCCCCGGAAGGAAGCGATCGTTCGTGCGTTTCTCGTTGATCTCACGGACCACGTCGTGTTCTCGAGCCCAGAGCACAATACTGTGACCGTTCTCTGAGGCAACAGTTGCTATGGCCGTTCCCCACGCGCCAGCTCCTACTATGCCAACTTTCATTGCGCCTGATGCTTGCGGCGAAAGATTTGAAGTTTGGCGAATCTGCTTTCCGTACCGGAACGCAGACGCTTGAGGTTACTTCTGTGGGCAAAGATCACCAGCAGCGCTAAGGCGATCATAAAGACCACGACGGTCTTGTATCCAAGTATGTCTACATTGAACACATTGTAACGCACGGCCATGGTGATCGGAATTACTACGGCGGCAATCATCGAACCAAGCGAGATATAGCCGAAGAATCCTACAGTTAGGGCAAAAACGCCTGCAGCCACGGCAAGCTCCACCGGAGCAATGGCAATGAGCATTCCAAGTGAGGTGTTGATCCCCTTGCCCCCTCGCATTCCCACAAAGACGCTGAACATGTGTCCAAGCACCGCAGACACACCAGCTATGAGCTGGACGATGGTCTGGTCTTCGAACGGCGTCCTGTTCTGAAACGGCATCTGTGCGTCAAAAAACGATGCTACCAGGAGTACTGGAACAAGCCCCTTTGCAATATCGAGGATCTGCACAGCTAAGCCGGCCTTCCAGCCAAGATTTCGGAACACGTTCGTGCTGCCTAGGTTACCGCTTCCCATAGTGCGGACATCCACACCATACCACTGTTTACCAATGATGAGTGCGAATGGAATCGCACCGATCAGGTATGACTGAGCAACAATGATGAGAAGTCGTAAGAGAGGGTCCATGACTCTGGTGTAGTTGTGACGTGACCGCTAATCTACGGATCTCTCGGCATTACGTTAAACCCGAATCTGCTTCGTCTTGTATCCGGTACAAACGACCCCTCAGGGAGCAGATATGGCCAACGAACTGCGCACATCTACGCGAAAACGGCTCGAAGAAATCGATCGTGAGCTCTCCGAGCTACGCACCCAGCATGCAGGTATCAAAGCACGCTGGGAAATCGAAAAGTCAAAGATCCACGAACTCCGGATGTTGAAGTCCGATACTGAACACTGCAAGATTCAGGCTCAGGAATCAGAACGTGCCGGCGACTACGCCCGCGTTGCCGAACTTCGGTACGGCAGACTTCTAGAGTTAGAGAAGAACATCGAGTCAGTAAAAGCAGAACTTTCGGCGATACAGGCCGGCACCCCCCTGCTCAAAGAGGAAATCGACGACGAGGACATAGCCGACGTTGTAGCCAAGTGGACTGGGATTCCAGTAAGCCGGATGCTCGAAACAGAGCGTACAAAGCTGCTTGCGATGGAAGACAGACTTCACGAGCGTATCATCGGTCAGCACGAGGCTGTTACGGCTGTTTCAAATGCGATACGCAGATCCCGCGCCGGTCTTCAGGATGAACACCGTCCTATTGGGTCGTTCATTTTCCTTGGATCAACTGGGGTCGGAAAGACGGAGATGGCCAGGGCACTCGCAGAGTTCTTGTTCGATGATGAGCAGGCACTTGTTCGCATTGACATGAGCGAATACATGGAGAAGCACTCGGTATCTCGACTCTTAGGTGCACCACCAGGATATGTTGGGTATGAAGAAGGCGGACAGCTCACGGAAGCCGTGCGAAGACGGCCCTATGCCGTGGTGCTGCTCGATGAAATCGAAAAGGCGCATCCCGATGTGTTCAATGTGCTGCTGCAGGTATTGGATGACGGTCGGTTGACCGACGGTCAGGGGCGTGTTGTGGATTTCCGCAACACGATCGTCATTATGACGTCCAACCTTGGATCTGATATCATCCAGGATCAGATCATGGAGCTCACCGATGAAAACCGCGAGCAGATCGTTGTAGAACTGCGGCTGCGCATCCTTGACATGCTCAAGCGTAAGCTGCGACCCGAATTCCTGAACCGCATTGACGAGGTCATTCTTTTTAAGCCCCTTCTGTCTTCGGAAGTACACAAGATTGCCGCGATCCAGATCAAGAATGTGGCAGAACGGCTTGCAAAACTGGGCATAGAGCTCGCTGTAACGCCAGATTGTGCCGAATGGCTCGGTAAACGTGGTTACGATGTGCAGCTCGGAGCCCGGCCTCTCAAGCGGATAATCCAGCGATACCTGGCCGACCCCCTTGCAATAAAGGTGCTAGCTTCGGAAGTTCGTGCAGGAGAACGTGTTACCGTTGATTGCGACGACACAGCTCGCATCACGTTTACCGTCTCAGCTCGTGATTCCGACACACATCTTCATACCGTATGATCACTATCGGCCGACTATGCAATAGATGGTATACAGCATTTGCGCTCAGTTGCACGTTCATTGCCGTGCAACCGGGATTGCTGGCACAGGGAATATCAACCGGACCAGAGCTGGATCGATCCACAACACGCAGTCAGTATTTCAGGGGGCTCACAAAAGATTCTCTCCCTTTGATCTCACGACTCAAAATCAGCGGCATCAGCAAGCAGCCCGATGGCTCATTGACTGTTCGACTTCTTACGCTTGATTCCGATGGAAACTTCGCGCCACTGCAATCTGCAGCATCGCGCATATCCACCAGAGTTGTCTGCCGCAGTCAGTCTCCGATTTCATTTACGTCGGACCTTGAAGCTTCTTCCACCTCTGTAAAACATGCAAGCTCTGCGGCGTTCATCGCCGTTGATAACTCGATCATGTCTGGCACACTTACACGTGATGTGGTTCTGAGCATAAAGTCTGCACTTGTCGGTGGAGCCCCCTTATCAGATAGCATCGGAGTTGGATCGTTTAATCAGTCGCTGACGATCCTTCAGAGGCTGGGCCCTGCTCAGAGAGTGCTTGAGAATCTCTCTCCAGATGAACTACGTCCTGCTTCGGGTGTTTCGGCGTTGTATGCTTCGGCGATTTCTGCTACGCGCGAGCTGGAACAGGCAGCGGGAGTAAAGTCACTCATCATCGTTACAACATCAGGAGACAACGCATCGGCGATATGGAATTCGCGAGATGTTGCGCGCTATCTCAAGGATGCTGGCATTGCCGCCTACGTTATTCGCGTGGGCTACGACATGGCATCATACCCTTTGCGCTACATTGCCTCCTACACTGGCGGATGTGTCTACACAGTTGAAGAAGACGATGCCTCAACGATCGGCGATATCATCCGTGAGATTCTTTATGCACAGCGCTGGAACTCTGCGCTCACTGCACAGGCGGGCGTGGAGGAGGTTGCAGACTGTGATTCGCCGTGGCTGCGTGTAGAACTCCAGGGCGACAGCATTCAACCTACAATTGCAGATTCGATCATCCTTACTCCTCGAGAGCTGCAGATTAGCACGTCGCCTGCCGTTGTTGCGTTGTTCGAAGATCAAACCGACAACGGACTTCAGCAGTACTATCCCCTCTTACTCTCGATCGCCGAGCGGTTATCTGAGGACATAAACATGAAGATCGAGCTCTCCGGTCACGTTGGATCGGATGTTGCAGAGGCTGCAGATCAACGGGCATTGGAGCGGGCCGAGAACGTAAAGAACTTCCTCCTGATCAACGGCGCACTCGATAAGCAAGTGATTACCCGAAGTGAGGGCAGTCGTAAACCTCGGTATTACTTTCAGGACGACGGTTCCCGCAGACTCATGAACAATCGCGTAGAGGCCGTTCTGATCACATCAGAACAACGACCATCTACGATCATTGTTGATCAGGTTAGCAACGAAGACGAAGCCACAAAGCAACGCTCGGTATGGGTTGCACGCGACTATCAGGTATACTACGAGCCTGTTATTGACAAAGGCGACGTAGCCTATAGAATTGTTTTATGGGGCTACCAGTCGAAAGCACTTGCCGATGCCGCCGCGGCCAAGATCAAAAAGCAGTATAAGCCACGGTATACGATCGTTGAGTAAGACGCTAGTCACGCATTACGCGTGACGTGTTTCTTCGAGCCAGCGTTCTGCATCAATAGCTGCCATACATCCCGATCCGGCTGCAGTAATGGCCTGACGGTACACACTGTCTTGTGCATCACCACAGGCAAAGATGCCGGGAACGTTGGTATACGATGACTTACCAACAGTCTTGATGTACCCTACGTCGTCCATGTCCAGCATACCTGCGAACAACGATGTGTTGGGCTGATGTCCGATTGCAACAAATGCGCCATCTGCCGGAACATCCGACACCTCGTTTGTTACCGTATTGCGGATGCGAAGATGTGTTAGCTTTTTCATGCCATTAACAGACGTGCCAACGTACTCATCAACGATGGCATTCAGCAGGAACTTGACCTTTGGGTTTGCCTTAGCGCGATCGACCATGATCTTCGAGGCGCGGAAGTCTTCCCTACGATGAACGATCGTTACGGTTTCGGCAAAGCGAGTTAAGTAGTTCGCCTCCTCCATTGCTGTATCGCCCCCTCCAACCACGAAAACGTGCAGTCCGCGGAAGAAGAACCCGTCACATGTGGCACATGCACTTACACCAAAGCCCATGTACTCCTGTTCACCAGGAGCGCCAAGAAGCTTTGCCGTTGCACCAGTTGCAATGATCACTGCATCGGCAGTGGTTGTTTCGCCCTTCTCATTCGTGAGCACGAATGGACGTGACGAAGCATCAACCTTCGTAACAAGTTCGTACTTGGAAACGGCACCAAACCGGTGGGCCTGCTTGCGAAGCACATCCATGAGTTCGGGGCCCATGATGCCATGCTCGAAGCCAGGGTAATTCTCAACTTCGGTTGTGATCGTGAGCTGTCCGCCAGGCTGCGACCCCTCAAAGATCACCACGCCCAGATTAGCTCTGCTTGCATAAAGTGCCGCTGTAAATCCTGCGGGTCCAGATCCGATGATTGCAATATCTGTATGTGCCATGGTCAGCTCGATGCCTTGTCGTGTTCTTGATTGTTGATCAGTGCCTGTGCGTTTCGCTGCAGTCCAGCCAGCTTTGGACGTTTCAGCGGACTTCGACGAAAACGCTCGGCAAATGTTTCGGGCTGCAAAGTTACGATCTGTTGGGGATCAAGTGTGGACTCACCATTTCGTGGCAGGAACCGCTCTTCATTTGTTGGCTTCTCAAATCGGTTCCACGGGCAGACGTCCTGACACACATCGCATCCAAACAGCCACCCGTCGAGATGCTCAGCAATTGGCAGCGGGATCTCGACATCGGCCTTGGTCTCGATGGTCCAATAGGAGATACACGACCGTGCGTCGACTACCGCCGGTTGCACAATTGCCTTCGTTGGACAAGAGTCGATGCATGCCGTGCACGAACCACAGTAGTCCTGCATAGGCTCATCCGGTTCAAGGTCTGCCGAAGTAATCACCACTCCAATAAAGAACCAGCTGCCGATATCCCTGCGGATAATGTTTCCGTTCTTGCCTTGCCAGCCAATCCCTGCTCTTACAGCCCAGGCTTTTTCTAACACGGGTCCGGTATCTGTGTACCGACGAGAACTGCTGCCTGGATTGATCTGATCTATCGACTCGATCAATGCATCAAGCATCGGAGGCAGCACGTCGTGGTAGTCATCGCCCCATGCATACCTGGCAATCTTGCCAACCTCACCATGCTCAAATGGAGTGAAGTAGTTCTTTGCTACAACGATAACGCTCTTGGCGTTGGGGACGATGTGCCGCACATCATGACGCACCTCAGCGTTGCGCTCCATGTACTGCATTTGGCCATGCATTCCCTGCTCGATCCATCGCATGTATCGCGCGTGTTCATCTTCCAGCGGCTCTGCAGCAGCAATGCCAACAGCATCGAACCCAAGTTCTGCTGCTGCAATCTTTATGCGGCGTGTCAGTTCGCGTGCATCCATCAACAGGCCTATCGGGACGGAGCCTCAAGCTCCGCTATAGCTGAAGTTATCGCAGCTGCACTGTCCACTGTGGTGTCGGCATGGGCCAGCTCTTCGGCTGTACCATAGCCATAGAGCACTCCAATGTTTGCCACTCCATTTGCACGGGCACCATCGATATCGTGATGGCGGTCACCGATCATGATCACGTCATGCGCTGGCGTTCCTTCAACGGCAAGGATGTGCCGCAGCAAGTCGCGCTTTTCCACGTTCGTGCCGTCTAACTCCGAACCATAGACGTGGTGTATCGAATTACGAAGTACCGACGCATCGATTACTTCTCGAGCGTATTCGTGGGCCTTTGCAGTGGCCACGGCTACACGCACGCCGGAAGCAGTCAAGTGCAACAGTGTTTCTGCTACGCCTTCGTAGATGTCGTACTCAAACATTGGCCCGTCGCGATAGATGTGCCTGTAGGTGGCAACGGCATGCTCTAAGCGGACTCTATCTGTTGTCTGCATGTAGTGCTCGAAGATCTTCCACAACGAGGCACCTAGACACCAAGTAAAATCATGATCTTCAGGAACGCTTACCTTTGAGTCTTCAAGTGCCAAGCGCAATGAATGAACGATTCCTCTTCGCGAATCGATCAGCGTGCCGTCGAGGTCGAATAGAACGAGTGCAGGCTTCATAGTCTGTTACTCTATTTCGTCGTTGGTGATCATGATCCGGACTTCGCCCGGCATGTTGCAGACAATCAGCACAGCATCCCCTTGAGAGTCCCTGTGGATCTGTGCAGATGGAAATACAGACGCAATCTCGTCTATCCATTCGTCATCAATGTCTGCTGTGTAATGCAGGAACGGGGCTACAATACCCTGCTCCCGGAAGGAAAGCATCCAGATTCCATCGGTTACATCCACACACGGAATGTCACGTCCGGTAGCCTCAGCAATAAAGTAGCCGCATTTCTGTGCCCACACCGCGCTTGCGTCGGCATCCTCTACAGACACAACGAGCGAGTCCAGATATCCAAGCACAGCGTTGCTGTCGCCTGTTCTGTGCACAACATTGTGCGCGGTTGCAGGTGTGATCAGATAGTCCAGCTTGCCGGGGCCTGCAAAACGTATCTCAGTCTGCGATACAACATCAAGCACCTGACCTGCTGCGAGAAGTTTATCCTTTACGCTCTGCAGCGACGCGGCAACGTACTCGAGTTGACCTAGTGAAGGTGCACCCTGTACAAGGCACACAAAGATCTGCCCATCAGTAAGGTGAACTTCGGTTTCCGTAGCCGTTTCTTGCTCAAAACCCAACGCAACCCATGCAAGTGCCGCCTGTGAGGGGGCTTCGTGGTGCACACGTAAGCGTGCGGAATGACCAAGAAATGCCATGATGATCCTTATACGTTAAAACGGAAGTACATGATATCGCCGTCCTTGACGATGTACTCTTTTCCTTCTACACGATACAAACCAGCATCCTTTACCGACTGCTCGGTGCCAAGGCGGTCCCAGTCTGTGTACGACATAACCTCTGCACGAATAAACCCGCGCTCAAAATCGGTATGGATCACTCCGGCTGCCTGAGGTGCTGTAGCGCCCTGACGCACAGTCCAGGCCCTACACTCTTTCTTGCCGGCAGTAAAGTAGGTTATCAATCCAAGCAGACGATAGGCTTCGCGAATAACACGGTCTAGCCCCGGCTCTTCCATGCCAAGATCAGCAAGGAACATTGCCCTGTCATCGTCCTCCAAAAGCGCAATCTCAGCTTCGATCTTTGCGCAGATCGGCACAACAACAGCGCCTTCTGAAGCTGCACGTTCACGAACGGCTGTAAGGTATTCGTTGCCATTCTTTACACCAGCTTCATCCGTGTTTGCAACGTACATCACAGGCTTGTCTGTGAGCAGCTGAAGCTGCTTTATGATGGCTGCGGCCTTGTCTTCGCGAGCAAAGCTGCGCGCAGGCTTACCGCCGTCGAGATGAGAACGCAGAACACCGAGAATCTCGTACTCTTCCTTGGCATCCTTGTCGTTGGCGCGGACCTTTTTGTTGACAGTTTCCATGCGCTTTTCAACCGACTCAACGTCTTTCAGGATGAGCTCTGTTTCGATGATGTCGATATCGTGCAGCGGGTTCACTCCACCATGCACATGCACAACGTTGTCGTCTGTAAAGCAGCGCACTACGTGTGCCACGGCGTCGCATGCACGGATGTTCCCCAGAAACTGATTGCCGAGTCCTTCGCCCTTGGAAGCCCCTTTCACAAGGCCTGCAATGTCTACAAACTCTACCGTTGTTGGCACTTCCTTGTCGGTCTGATACACATCTACCAACTTTTTCAGTCGTGGGTCGGGGACGTTTACAATCCCAACGTTGGGATCGATCGTGCAAAAAGGATAGTTGGCAGCTTCTGCTTCGTTTGAAGTAAGCGCGTTGAACAGGGTGGATTTACCAACGTTCGGCAAACCCACGATTCCGCAGGCAATTCCCATAGTGCGTTTGTTAGGGGGCTAAGTGTTCGTGAGAAAACACGAAAATACGGCGCAAGTTGGCTCGTGGTCTTCAGTAGGTGTAGGATAACCCGATGCCAAGATAGGACTCACCTTGATTGGCAAACATTCCATGAATGCTGCGTCCGTCGAATCTGTAAAGGTGAATTCCTGTGGATGTGCCAGACGTATGTCGTTGTTCGATGCCGATCTGCGTAGCATGCTGAGGTACGTAGGTTCCATTGATGCCAATCCAGCGAGCATCATGTCCGCATCGAGCGATGAATCCGTTGCCGAGATCGTGTCGGTAGTCAAACCCGATATGCGGGATGATGCGGTCAAAGTACCGTGGCTGAATCGACCACACCCATGTAAGACCGGCATACGGACGGAATCCATCGACGGTATAGGTGGCAATCGTTTCTACAAACTCCCTGCTGTAGACAAAGGGCAGTTGACGATCGAACACTCCCTGCGCGTTCGCATATCCGTCTACGAGGTGCGATGATATGTGTGCCACGCGCATGCGCACATTCACGTTGGACCCAGCAGGTGCATAAGACCCAGTAAATCCGAACCAGTAGTCTGCTGTCTCTACTGGAAACTTCAGATTACCCTCCGACCTGAGCCGCGTAAGCGTAAAAAACTCTGTTGAGACGGTGTAGGTAGAATCGAATCGAAACAACACTGGCGCTGCACCAATGTCTAGCCGCAGTGTCTTGGGTGCAAGCTGCCCAATCAATTGAATTCGTGCTTCAAAGGGGTTTGCGTACAGACGCTCTACATCACCAGCAACAGCACCTGCATGCAGCGCAACCTGAGCAGCAAAGAGGCACCCAATCAGTCGCACGATCATTACCGGTAGATACCACGCTTTGAAGAGCGCACAAAGTCGATGCAGTATTGCACGTCAACGGAGATTGAATCACTCCAAGCCGCTTCGTACGCGCGCAGTCCATCAGACGTGTTGTGTCCGCTTCGCAGAAGCACGTTATAGAACTCGTCAATCGCACTCACGGCTTCCGGCGTAAAGCCTCTTCTTCGAAGGCCAACGGCATTGATTCCTTCAACACTCAGCGGCTCTTTGCCGCAGAGCGTAAACGGCGGAACATCCTTCACAACTCGTGAGCAGGCACCGACCATACTATGTGCGCCAATGCGGCAGAACTGGTGCACACCGGTTAAACCACCAATGATGGCCCAATCACCCACTTCAACGTGTCCGCCAAGCTGCACGCTATTTGCCATGATCACGTGATTCCCCACAACACAGTCGTGCGCAACGTGCACGTACGCCATTAGCAGGCAATCACTGCCCACCGAGGCCTGACCACTCGCAGTTGTACCTCTGTTTACCGTAACGCATTCACGGATCACTGTGCGATCTCCGATGATCGCGCGTGTTGGCTCGTTGGCATACTTAAGGTCTTGGGGCGCGGTGCTGATAACAGCATTGGGATGGATCACAACATCTGAGCCGATGCGAGCCCCATTGCCAAGCACTACATGACTCATAAGTACCGTGCGGTCACCAACGACAACGTCGTCCTCGATCACACTATACGGACCTATGGAGACATCGCTGCCTATGTGCGCCTTTGGCGAGACTATTGCTGTTGCGTGAATCATGACTGTGCCGCCTCTCTATCTACTACAGCTGCCTGAAGTTCTGCCTCTGCTGCGAGCTGTCCGTCTACGTAAGCCTTTCCTACGAGCTGACAGATATTAAACCTGAATCTGGTCATCTCCAGTTCCATCACCAGCTGATCGCCAGGAACTACTTCTCTTCTAAACTTCACATTGTTCATACCAGTAAAGACAACCAGTTTCTTTTCTGGATCAATCCCCTTCGAGATCAGCAGGAGACACCCTGTCTGGGCCATAGCCTCCATGATCAGAACCCCTGGAAAGATCGGCCTCTGAGGGAAGTGTCCCATGAACTGTGGCTCATTTGCTGTGATATTCTTCACACCAACAATGCGGTTTGCGTCGGGTGAATATTCCACGATGCGATCAACCATCAAAAACGGATATCGGTGCGGCAGCATTTTCAAGATTGCATTGGCATCAAAGACCGTCGAAGCCGAGTTCGTTGAAAACCTACGTGGGGTTGGTTTGCCCTCGTATTTCTTGCGCACCTTACGTGCAAACTCAATGTTGGCTGCATGCCCGGGAAGAGCGGCCAGAACTTGTCCGCGAATTGGGTACCCGATAAGTGCAAGGTCTCCAACCATGTCGAGTAGTTTATGTCGTGCAGGCTCGTTCGGAAACCGAAGAGCGTTGTTGTTGAGCAGGCCAGTTGTTCCAAGCACAGCATTGCCCGAAACTCCCATTGATGCAAGCGTTGAGCGCAGATCCTCGTCAGACATTTCCTGGTCAACGATCACGATGGCATTATCAAGATTGCCCCCTTGAATCAGCCCCTGTTTATAGAGCGCAACTACTTCGTGGAGGAAACAGAATGTGCGGGCAGGTGCGAATTCCGTGACGAACTCCTTGCCCATATCGAATAACCCTGTATGCTGCGAACCCAGTGCCGGATTCTTGTAGTCCACCATCACCGTTACACGATAGGCGTCATTCGGCAGTGCAACGATCTCTGTACCACGTTGTTCATCGACATAGCGGATTGGCTCGTCGATGATGATTTCGTTGCGCATGGCATTCTGCTCCACTACGCCAACCTTTTGAATCATCTCAACGTACGGCATTGAAGAGCCGTCTCCAACGGGCGGCTCGTTATTCGAGAGCTCGATCGTACAATTATCTACTCCCATACCCACTAGCGCAGCCAGCACGTGCTCCACGGTATGCACGCGTGCATCGCCAACTGCAAGCGTAGTGCCGCGGGCAATTTCGATAACGTTGTCTACGATTGCCGGGATTACGGGGCTACCTGGCAGATCCGTACGGACAAAACGGTAGCCGCTATTCTCCGGAGCTGGTTTAAACGTCATTGATGTAAGGCTACCAGTGTGGAGCCCAACACCATCCATTGTTACTTCTGCACTCAGCGTGCGTTGCTTAACACTCATGATTCTTCCTTCGATTCAAATCTCTCAGCGACCGATGTGAATCGATCTATCTTCTGCTGCATCTGCAAGATATCCCGCAGGGCCGCATCGTTACGCAGCTGCCGAGCATGGGGCTGAGCAGGCGTCCCAGAATACACACCGGCTGACGTGATAGACTTTGTCACTCCAGATTGCCCCATCACAACAACGTCATCAGCAACGGAAATGTGGCCTGCAATTCCTACCTGACCTGCAACACGATTTCGCTTTCCAAGAACCGCTCCACCGCTGATGCCAGCCTGAGCAGCAATTGCTGTATGCTCGCCAACGACTACACCGTGCGCTATCTGCACAAGGTTATCGATCTTTACTCCGTTACCGATGTGCGTGGATCCCAGCGCTGCCCTGTCGATTGTAACATTTGCTCCAATCTCGACATTATCGCCGATCACAACATTTCCGATCTGCGGAATCTTGAGATATGACCCATCGGGCTGCTGGACGTATCCAAAGCCATCGGCTCCGAGCACAACACCTGCATGGACTATGCACTCACGCCCTAGTTGGGTGTCTGTATACATCGTTACATTGGCGTTCACAATCGTACCATCTCCGATAACCGTCCGAGGATACACCACAACGTTGGCAACCAACTGCACACGTTCACCAATGATGCAGTCATCACCAATCACACACCCCGGGCCTATTGACGCAGTGTCGTGGACCTGCGCTGTGGCCGATATCACGGCACTTGCTGCACGTACTCCCTCGGGCATATGTGCAGTTTGCGCAAACGCACCAACAACTGCCACAAACGACGTATACGGATCTTCAACAACGATCATCGTTGAACATGGAGATAATGCCGTATCCGACTCGCGCACAAGCAGACATGATGCTCGGGTTGCGAGGAACTGCTCTTTGAATGACGTAGAGCCGTAGAACGACAACGAGCCTTCGGCAGCATCCTGGAGGGAGGCCAACGACGTAATGATTAACGCGGAATCACCAACAACCGACGCGCCAATAGAGCGGGCCACCTCACCTGCTGTTACTGGAGCAATTCGACTCATTTAGGACCTTTTCCTGTTGTATCGGGCTGACCGCTGGACTGCACGCGCATTGGACCAATACCAGGGGTTTGTCCATCCGGCGGAAGTCCATTCGGCATCAGGCCATTATCCATCACGGCTGGCGCTGAAAGCGGCGTGGTAATAGGCTCAGCAGCCGGAGTAGATTGCTGATCGGTAGACGTCCTGCGCGACTTACGACGGCGTGGTTCCTCCTGACGCTTGTTGCGCGGATCGCCATCGATTGCTTCTTTCTGCTTTGCCTCGAGGTCTCCAGCATCAATACCGAGTTCTTTCATCACCTTGACAGTGATATCATACTTGGCATTAACATAGACCAACGGCTGCGTGCTCTTATCCCACACCATATCGTACCCTTCCTGGGCACTTACCTTCTGCACAGCAGTATAGATCTTGTTCCAGACGGGTTTGAAGAGCTGTTCGGCCTGCTGATCGTGCTCGCCCCCTGGCTCGAATTTGAGCCGGGCAAACTGATCGCGGTCGCGACGTTTTTCCTCGATCTCTTTCTCTTTTGTTGTGCGTTCCTGATCACTCCAGATCAGGCGGTTCTTCTTGATCTCTAGATCGAGCTCGTCGATGTCGCGCTGACGCTGAGCCAGCTCCTGCTTCCACTCGTCCACGTAGGCGTCTAGACGTTCCTGAGCCTGCTTGGACGATTCGTACTGTCCGCGAATTGCATCAGTGGAGACATACCCGATCTTCTGCGCAGAGACAAGTTCTGCACATAGTAACAAGGCAATCAACGCACTACAGTATTTCATCTTGACACTCCAGTATTCAGCAAGGAGCAACGAACGACACCTCGTATTGGTGTGCCGAGGTATCAGTTACCGCCGCGCTTCATGCGGTCTAGCACCTTGTACGTCACATCAGCCTTGTCTTCGCTGTACAGCACAACACCGAGGCTCTTTTCCAGAACCATGTTGAGCTTTTCTTCCTTTGCTACTGCAGCGATTGCATCGGAAACCTTCTGACGAATCGGCTGCATGAACTCTTCGCTCATCTTCTTGATCTCGGCGTTCTTTTCTTCGTTGTACATCATGAAGCGCTGGCGCAGTCCGGCAAGTGATTCTTCTTCCTTGCGCTTCCCTTCAGCAGTCATCATTGCTTCCTGCTTGCGGTAATTCTCTACCCGAGTTTCGAATTCCTTCTGCATCATCTGGAGCGTATCACGATACTTCAGACCAAGCTCTTCCATGGTCTTGCTGGCCTTGATTGCCTCTGGCAGTTCCTTGATGATAACGTCAGTGCTAACAACACCGATCTTAAAATTCTGTGCACCTGCAACTGTAGATGCAACGATTGTTGCAAGAGCAACACAAGCAATGCGAACCATCATGATAGTTTTCCGTGAGAATACGTTAGACATGTTTTGAATTCGTAGGTACTGTGATCAGCGTCCGAACTGGAAGTGAAACTGCCATCCAGACCGCTGCTGACCGGGAATGAGCGGGTTGTCGTCGAAGCCATATCCTACGTCAAACCCAAGCAGTCCGATGGGCTGAAGCAGAAGCCTCATACCAACACCAACCGACCGCTTCAGATTAAATGGATCAGCTTCTCGAAGGCTTGCCCAGACGTTCCCCGCCTCGGCAAAACTAAGTAAATAGATTGGGAAGGGGCTGAGCGTTAACGCAAAGCGCAGCTCGGTCACAAAACGCGCCAGTACACGTCCGCCCTGTGGAGTTGGCCGGCCCGCTCCTGCGCCAAAGCGCAATGGACCAATCGAGTTGTCTTCGTAGCCGCGCAATGGCGTTACGTTAAATCCGCCAAGGCCGTTACCACCCATGTAGTAGAGCTCACTCGGCGGCATTGTGGTATCTACGCGAATGCCACTTACGTAGCCGAGCTCCGATCCCATGAACAATACCAGTCGATTGTTGCCACCGATTTGCAGCAATGGGTTAACCATGTCAAAGTTCATCCCAATCTTTCCGAAGTCCGTTGTGCCAACGCCGAGAGCTGCGGCAGTACCGCGTAGCGAGAGCAAGAACCTTGAGCCAGATGTTGGGAAGATCACATTGTCGAAGCTCGTCCGCGAAATGGTCTGAGAAAAGATCAGACCCGTGTTTACACCAGCACGAGACCAGATATTATCGATGTCTGATTCGATACGCTCAAACGACATGCTCCAGTCGGCGCGGAAGTAATCATCCGGCCAACGGAGCCTTCTACCGAAGTTTACCTGTGCGCCGGTACGGCGTGTGTTGAAGACAAAGTTCTGCTTGGTGTCGTAGATGTTAAATCCGATCGACGTAGGCTTGCCAAACAGCCATGGCTCGGTAAATGAGAGCTGAAGTGTCTGCAAGCGCGTCTGCTGTCCTTGCTCGAATTGCAGCGCAAGGACCTGTCCAGCCCCGCCACTAAAGGGTTCGCTGATATCAAAGTTGTTCAGCGTTATACCAACAGAAGCTGTAAGGCCAAACGAGCCGGCAAAACCAACAGAGGCATTGAAGGTATCCGTGGAACGTTCTTCTACCTTGAGAACAACATCGACCTTTGTTTTGTCAACCGGCAGCACCTGAGGCTTCAGCGCTTCAGGGTTAAAGAAGTTGAGAACCCCAAGCCCCCTGACGCTTCGAATCAATGCAGCACGGTTAAAGTAGTCGCCCGGACGGATGAACAATTCACGACGAATAACCCTATCTCGCGTCTTCGTATTGCCAACGATCTCAACGCGCCGCACGGTGTACTGGTCGCCTTCAACAATGCGCACCATGATGTCGATGCTGTCATTACTAACACGGTTGAACTCCGGCTCAATCCGTACGCCTAGGTAGCCATTGTCTGCGTAGAGTGACTTTACATCGGACTGATCTTCGTTGATTTCGATCTGAGCACGGAACTTGGTGTCGTTATATACTTCACCGCGTTCAAAGCCGAGCTGACGCAGAAGCAGTGCCTCTGGGTAAATGGTCTGTCCGGTAAACTGCACGTTGCGGACGTAATACTTGCGGCCTTCTTTGATACGCAGAACGATCTTTACCGTCTCATTCTCATCATTAAAGATTACGGTATCGCCAAGGATTTCTGCATCGAGTAGACCGTTATCCAGAAACCACGTTGCGAGTTTCTTCTTGTCTTCTTCATACTTGGTGGCGTCGAACTTTGCAGACTTCCAGATCTCCCACCACTTCTTGGTCTGAGTTTCTTCGAAGGCCTTTGCTATCTGCTCGTCGGTGTAGGCATCATTGCCTTCAACCTCGATATGGACAACCTTGAACTCTACCCCTTCATCGATCTCAATATCTAAGTCAAAGAAATTCGCAGAGTCAGCAGACGTGGTCTTGGTCTTGACCCGCGCAAAGAGTAGACCCTCTTTTGCGTAGAGCTTTCTGATGGACTCACGAACGAGGTATTCGTCATAGGGCGAGAGGATGTCCCCATTACGTTTGTCCATAACCTTCATGATGTCTTCGAGCGAGACCTCGTCGTTGCCAATAATGGTAACGTTTCTCAGACGTGGCATCGGTGTAACCTTGATCACAAGGAACACACCAAGAGCAGTTTCGCGCTCCTTTTCAATCTTTACATCGTTAAAGGTGCGTCTGTTCCAGAGGTTCTTTACCGCATTCATCAGATCGTCTGGTTTGGCTTCCTGTCCAACCCGCAATCCTGAATAAGCAATCACCGTCTGCATGTCTGCGCCTTGCGTAAGGCCCTCGACCGTAATCCCGGCAATAATCGGACTGCGTTGCTGCGGCATTTGCGCTAGGGCAAACTGCACACAACCAACCAGTAGAACGGCGATACAAAGCGCAATGCTATTTGAGCGCATTCAGGATCCGTTCCAGTGTTGATCGTGGCTGCACGGCCTCGTCTTGCGTGGTGATCTGTGCAGATGTTTTTCCAAATCGTCGCTCCCGCAGCACGTAGCTGGCAAGCCCCTTGTAGAGTTCCTGCTCCGTGAATTCCGGCCACAGCGTGTCTGTTACATACAGCTCTGCATATGCCGCTTCCCAGAGGAGGAAGTTGCTGAGACGCATCTCCCCGCTCGTGCGGATGATAAGGTCTGGATCAGGCATGCCGGACGTCTGCAGATATGCGGTGATGGTCTCTTCGGTAAGATCTTCCGGCGAGAGTTTCCCGCGCCGCACGTCCATGGCAATAACCTGCACGGCACGCTGAATGTCCCACCTGGAACCATAACTCAAAGCAAGCGTCAAAGTAAGACCATCGTTCTGCTTGGTTCTATCTATTGCCGACTGCAGTACTTTCTGCACGGTCTTTGGAAGAGCGTTGATCTTGCCGATAGCATTGATACGCACGTTGTTGGCATGGAGCTCATCTACCTCGCGAACGAGGTAGGATTCCAGAAGCGACATCAAAAAGCGCACCTCAGGAACTGGACGTTTCCAGTTCTCGATCGAGAACGCATAGAGAGTTAGATACGACACGCCAAGTTTCGAACATGTCTTTACGGAAGAACGCACGCGCTCCATACCCTCGCGATGTCCTTCAAAACGCGGTTTGCCGCGCTCCTCGGCCCAACGCCCATTACCGTCCATGATCACGGCCACATGCTTTGGCATGCGTCCAGTGTTCATGAGCGAATCGCGCAGTTGTTGTTCTTGGACTGAGACCAGCTCCTCGGACCAGGTCACTCTTCCTCCCGTACGTATCACGTGGCAAAGATAGGAATTTGGCGCTATTGGCCGGGGCTAAGGTTGTGCAGAATAAGGGGCTTTCGTATGTTTGCCATCCGCAGATCCTAGGTGGCTAATGCTAAGTAGGGTACGCAAACAAGCTCATACTATTGTATCCTGTTCAAAGAGGCCAGGTTGAACGTCACGAAAGCCGATATCGTCGATAAAATCGCCGGTGAGACCGGGCTAACCAAGCTCGAGACAAAGGCGGTTGTGGATGGATTCCTCCTCAGCATCATCGATGCTCTCGCTGAAGGACACCGAATCGAACTACGTGGGTTCGGCGTGTTTAGCGTTAAGAGCAGGAAGCCTCGCATGGCACGCAATCCCCGCACGGGAGATCCAGTGCCACTCGAGGAGCGGTTCATTCCAGCATTTAAGGTGAGTTCTGAATTCCAGGAGAAAGTGCACGACAAGCTGCGCGCTGCTGGTTCAGCTCAGAACACAACAGATGCGCAATGATCGGAAGTAGTGCTTCAGCGCGCGCCGTGGCTCTTGCCATTGCGATCGCAGTAGTTGCTGGGGGTGGGTCGTTTGCGGTTTCGCGGTACGTAATCGCACAGGCACAGGAAGAAGGCAAGGGGCTCGCACAACAACGAGCGATTGAACGGTCGGCACAGAAGGATATGGATAAACAGGCGGCAGAATCCGCTGAACGCACGAAGCGTTTAACGGGGCTGCTGTCAACGCTGGAAGATTCACTTGCCAGCCACCCACTCGACAGTATGATGGTGGTTTCAGCAGCGAATATCAGCTACGATCTTGGAAAATTTGACAAAGCGGCTCGGTACTACGAGATCTTTCTCAGAAAGATCGATCCATCGAACACAGCAGTGCGCATCGACTATGCGTATGCGCTGTTTCAAATGGGACGCAAGGAAGACGGCATGGCTGAACTCAAGGGCATCATCTCTCGAGAGCCCAAGAATCAGTCGGCACTTTTCAACCTTGCTGTGATGTATGCCCAGATGGATAATGTTGGAGAAGCTCTTCGCTGGTTTACAACCTGCAAGAAGGCAGACTCAACATCAATGATCGGACAGCGTGCAGCTTTGGCAATTCAACAACTGGAAACAACGACGTAAAAAACTAAAAGAACTTTGTAACACGTAATCCTCGAGGAACACTATGCCATGCGGAAAAAAGCGCAAGCGTCATAAAATGGCAACGCACAAGCGCAAGAAGCGGCTTCGCAAGAACCGTCACAAAAAGAAGAACAAATAGGGTTGTGGGCGCTTCGGCGCCCATTTCTTTTTGCCGTGTGTCCCTACTCCCTAGTCCCTAGTCCCTGTGTCCCAAGTCCCTAGTCCCTAACCCTATGCTTCTCGGCTTTCTCGCTGCAACCGGAACCCTGCTCTCATGGAGCGTGGGCACGTATGCGTTTCTTCGGGCATCCCGCATCATTGATCCGGGTCTGCTTAACCGTGCGCGGCTGTTGCTGGCGGTGTGGACCACCCTGGCATTAGGCAGCATCACTGCGGGGATATGGCCATGGTCGCTTGTGATCTCCACCCCTATTCAATCTTGGCTTTGGCTTGGTTTAAGCGGCGTTGTTGGTTTGTCGATCGGGGATCTGTTCGGATTTACGTCTCTGCGCATCCTGGGTGCCCGACGTCAAAGCGTGATCGGAACTCTGGCTCCTGCCGCCGCGGCTGGCGCTGCGCTGTTCCTGCTTGATGAGCACATCTCTCTGATCGATATCACTGGTATAACAGTTACACTTCTCGGCGTTGTCGTGGCAACGTATTCTTCGGAAGAGCAGCATGATGTTGCACGCGAGGGCTATGGCACGTTCACGGCAGGAGTGCTTCTGGCAGTTGGCGGCGCTGTGTGTCAGGGCGTTGGACTTGTACTGGCAAAAAAGGGCATGATGTCGGCTGATAATCAGCCGTTGATAGCCCCGTTCCATGCAACGTTTGTTCGCATGAGTGTAGGGTTTGCGGCAACGTACCTGCTGGACATCATCCGTCGGGCTCCGCATGTTCCTCTTCGCCAGGCCTTTGCCGAGACATCATCACGCAACGCCATGTTCCTAGGCGTCGTGTCGGGTCCGGTTATCGGCGTTACCCTCTCGCTACTTGCAGCACAGAAACTTCCGGCGGCAATCGCACAGACCATTTTCTCGCTTGTTCCGTTTGTTGTGATGATCATCGCACGACTTGTCTACCGCGAGCCCCTTCGCATGCGGGCTGTCATCGGAGCAGTTATCAGCGTTGTGGGCGTTCTGATCCTCGTTATGTATTAACCACCTTCAACTTCGAAAGTACCCTTATGGATGCACGACTCTTAACACTTGGATTGCCAGACATTCTGGAAGACCCAGAGCGACTTGCTCAGCTGGATGATGATCAGATTGATCTGTTGATCACCATCCGCGACGAGGCAGCCGATGCCCTCGAAACCGATGAAGACAACACGGAGCTTATCGACACCGTGTACCTGTCTCACATGACTCTATCGTCGGCATTGTTCCTTCGTGCCATCGCAACAGACATCCCAACCCCAGCTGTGCCTGCACCACAGGTTGTAGCGCGCTCGTGGGCTGGAGAGCCACTTGTTGGATGCAGCGCAGATGCTATTGCCGACATGCTGGCCCCAAAGGCAACGGTAGATATGCTCACCAAGGCCGGACTCCCCGGACGCGCAGAGCCGGAGCTCAGCTTTCACAATCCGCCGATCAAGTTTGTGAACGACCTCGAAGTTGCAACACCGGATGAGGACTCATCAGCATCGGAAGATTTCTTTGCTACGTTCTGGAGAATTGCAACAACAGACGATGGCGACGCAGTGTGCATTGATGAACGTGCAGATTGCGCAATCGTACTCTTGGACCGCGAATGGGGCTACTACGCGCAGCAGTTCGTGAACTCCAGTGTTGCGCACTTTCTGCTCTGCCTCGAAGCATGGCGTGCATTTGAAGCAACCGCCCAGGAAGAACTCGACGAAGCCGCCCTCGACGAAGCAACCGGCAAGCTTGAGCGAGCCCTAGAACGAATCGACCCAGCAGCCCTTACAGAGGGGGCATACTGGGCCGAAATTCTTTTGGCTATCTAAAAAAAGGGCACGATACATCGTGCCCTTTTTTGCTTTATCTCTGCGGGCACTATACATCGTGCCCTTATGCTATTTGGCGATGGCTGTGGAGCGGCGCTCGCGGACGACCGTGACGCGGATCTGACCTGGGTACTCCATCTCAGATTCGATGCGGCCGGCGATGTCGTTCGCTAGCTGATCAGCACGCAAGTCGTCGATGCGATCTGGCTCGATGATTACGCGAACTTCGCGTCCGGCTTGGATAGCAAAGGTCTTTGTGACGCCGTCGAATGACGTAGCGATCTCTTCGAGCTGCTGCAGACGCTTGATGTAGTTTTCAAGCGACTCGCGGCGTGCACCCGGACGTGCACCGCTGATGGAGTCGGCAGACTGCACAAGAACAGCAATCGGAGATTCCATCTCGATATCATCGTGGTGAGCACCAACGGCGTTCACAACAAGTGGATGCTCCTTGTACTTCTTTACAAGGTCCATACCAAGCAATGCGTGCGGACCTTCCAGCTCGCGGTCGATAACCTTACCGATGTCGTGCAGCAATCCTGCACGCTTAGCAAGGTTAACGTCAAGACCAAGCTCGTTGGCCATGATGCCCGTGAGGAATCCAACTTCGATAGAGTGCGCCAAGAGATTCTGTCCGTACGAAGAACGATACTTCATGCGTCCAATGTAGCGCACCATCTCTGGATGGATGTTGTGAATGCCGAGTTCCATGAGGGCGTTTTCGCCCACGCGAACGATCTCTTCTTCGAGTTCCTTGCGGACTTTCTCAACAACTTCTTCAATACGTGCTGGGTGAATCCGGCCATCGCCCATCAAGCGCTCGAGTGATACACGAGCAACCTCGCGGCGGAATGGATCGAAACCAGAGATAACTACGGCTTCCGGTGTATCGTCGATGATGAGGTCGATACCAGTAGCTGCTTCGAACGCGCGGATATTGCGTCCTTCACGGCCAATGATACGCCCCTTCATTTCTTCTGATTGAAGGTTTACCACCGATACTGTCGACTCAACGCAGTGATCCGACGCTGTGCGCTGGATGGCCATCAGCACGATGCGCTGAGCTTCCTTGCGTGCATTCACCTTTGCCTCGTCGCGCACGTCCTTCACCAGCTGCGCTGCGTCGGCCTTGGCATCGTTGATCATGTTATCAATGAGGAACTTCTTTGCGTCCTCTTTGCTCATGCCTGTGATGCGCTCCAGACGAACGTTCTGCTCTTCCAGCAGGACATCAATCTGCTTTGTCTTAGCATCGACCTGCGAAGTCTTGCGGGTTACGTCAGCCTCAAGCGTCGAAAGCTGCTTTTCCTTCTTTGTGATAACCTCGAGCTTTTGGTCGATACCCTCTTCACGCTTGCGCAGCTCCTTCTCGAAGTTGCGAAGCTTTGCGTCTTTTGAGTCACGCTCGGACTCAAACTTTCTCTTCATCTCGCGGAACTTGTCATCCGCTTCGTCGATCTTTGTGCGTTTTACAGCATCGGCTTTTTTCTCTGCCTCAGCAAGAATTGACTTTGCCTCTGCTTCTGCCTTTGTGCGCTCTCCCGCGGCAACTTTCTTGCCTGCGAAGTAACTCACAAGGAATCCTACGACGGCTACTGCCAGTCCCACACTTAGACCCATGATCATGGGTTGATCCATAAAAATATACCTCCCTTGCACCCTCACGGTGCGTAAGAACGTCCATACTGTGCTGCATCAGCTGGACGAGAAATAAAAGGAGCCGCACCCCACTACCCTGGACCAATTAGTCCAGTTGTGTTTTTCGATTGGTAAAAGAACCAGAAGGACCGCACGGTGGGTACCATCCTGACTATCGCTGACTTCCACTGAGGCGGAGCAAACCGCTCTTACCATTACAGCAAGTGAGGCCTGTCATTGATAATCAGAGCCTAGTTCCCTGGAATGAAAAATTTGTATGGTTCTTTTTCAAGCGTGCGACAACAGTAGCGAAGTGCGGCTACACAGTTTATCAGCGCATCACGTTGAAAGGAGGAGTTACGAAAGGGGCTGGTGCGCAGCGCGCTCCAGGTACTGAGTCATTCGTTGTAGTTCATCAGCTACTGCCCGTGTATCCTGCACATGCTGTTCTTTTTCGTCGAGGTATTTCTCGGCAATATTTAACGCCGCCAGGACCGTTAGGGTTGGTGTAGACTGCTCCCGCAGAGTTTGCTGCAAATGTTGAACTTGAATGTTGACTTCACGTACTGATTGTTTGATCTTCTCTTCGTTTTCCCCACGAAGAGTAAGGTCTTTTCCGCCTATTTGTACTCGTATCGCTTTCGACATGATGTTGCTGTCAAAAAGTTCGTTGTCGTTGCGACAAATTAGGAAATCCCGAGCAATTGTGCGACTCGGCTTGCAAGATTATCAAGGCGTTCTGCGAGAGCTTCCATCTCTTCCGGAGAGAGCCCCTTGCCGGAGGCTTCGTCCTGCACGATCTGACGTGACTGATCTGTCGTGGCGGCCATACCAAACAGACTCATTTGGTTGCGTAGGTCTGGATCTTCGATGTGTCGGAGTCCGGCCGCACGATAGATCTCAACGATCTCAAGTGCCTTATCGAGCTGCTCCTGCAGGTTCTCGATCTCATCCTGCAGCGCTACCATCTGAAGTTCAGTTTCGGCAGCCTTCGAAGCGATCAACTCCAGCTCAGAAAGTCTGTGCTGCAAGGCGTCGAGTTCATGCTGGGCAAGCTCTGGCTGCTGCTCGAGAGACGGCAACTGTGTATGGGCCTGCTGCAGGGCATCCTGCGCGCTGGAGAGTGCGTTCTGAAGGTTTGTTACCTGGACTTCGATCGATTGATACTTCTCGGCCAGCATGAGATAGTCGTCGTTTAGCTGCGACTTCTCGGTCTTCATCCGCTCCATGGTTTGACGTATCTCTGCTGCCTCTAGTTGGGCTTCAGAGAGTTTCTTTTCATGCACCTCGTTCAGGGCCTGCAGATCTGCAAGAGTTGCCTTTGCCTGACGTTCACCGAGGTCTTCGTACTGCTGCTTCAGGGCCGCCAGCTCGTCTGTTACCGTCCGCAACTCTGCCTCACGGGCACTTACCTGAAGTTCGTACTCACAGAGCTCCATGCGCGCCTGCGACAGGTCTGTCAGGAGCTTATCAACTTCTTCTGCCGACATCTTCAGACGCTGCGCTTCGTCGTCGCGCTCGGCCAGTTCATTCTCATAATGCTTCAGCGTGCTCTCGAGCTGCTCGCTCTGCTGCTGCAGCTGTGATTCGAGCTCTTGGATCTTGGCATGCGCTTCGGCAATTCCACCGGCTTCCTGCTGCGCCGCGGCGAGAGCCCCCTCGAGTTCATGCAGACGTGCACTGTTTTGCTGCTCTTGCGATTCGTGCTCTGAGCGCAGTGAAGCAAGCTCAGCATCAAACTGGAGCTGCTTCTGGTCTACGAGCTCGGTGAGTTCCAATACCTGAAGTTCAAGGCTCTCGATTCGCTGGCTGGACGCCGACACCTGCTGGGCTGCTTCGTTTGCTGCAACAAGTGCAGAATCGAGCGTTGCATTTTGCGCGCGCAGCTGAACCACTTCCTGACGAAGCGTTACGATAAGCTCTGCGCTTGATCGAACGGTATCCCAAAACGCTGCCAGTGAGGCGGAGACGTCCGAAACCGACGGTGCAGGTGTCTGCGCCATCACATGTTCATGTGCGGACTGCTCGTGAGATTCTTGATTCGGTAGTGAACTCATATACTTACTTCTCCCCCGTGGTAGTAGTTTCAACATTCAACCCACGCACTCTGGCGTGGAGCCGGCCTACGGCCGTTTCAAGTACGGCAGCGATCACGGATTCTACATCCGCATCCTGCAGCGTGCGCTCATGCGAGCGAAATCTGATTCGAATTCCAATGCTCTTGTGTCCATTCTCGAGCGAACCTCCCGAGAACACGTCAAAGGCGCCAACATCTTCTACAAGCGTCGTTCCACACTCGCGCACGAGGTCCACAATACTTCCAGCAGTTACAGCCTCCGGTACCACAAGAGCGATATCGCGCTCAATTGCCGGAAACGCCGCAAATGGCTTGTAGCGGATCTGCGCATCGGGCAACGCGCGCACATCGACAACTGCCGCCATTACTGGCACGTCTACTCCGTGTGCACTACGAAACTGCGGAAGCAGCTCTCCAGCATGTCCGATACGGACGCCCCGTACTACAAGCTCGACACAGTTTTCACTAAACGGTGGCAACGGTTCTGTGCATGGCACAGTAGCGATTGCCGAAGAGATCATTCGTAGGTCGCCCAGGAGGTCGTAGAGATCCAGCTGACGGTTCTTCTGGCTCCAGTGCTGCTCGGTCTGACCGCAGATCAGCACCCCAAACAGTTCGCGCTGCACAATGCCAAGCTCTGCCGAGGCAGATTTCTCAAACGTGGATCCAAACTCCATGATGCGAATGGTCTGCGCGCCATGACGCATGTTGTGCGAGGCTACCTTGAGTAGCGATGGCACCAGTGAAGACCTCATCATCGAGAACTCTTGTCCAAGTGCGTTCTTCAGCCGCACAGCCGTTGATGCATCGATCGCATCGTCCGGAGAGCCCAAGACATTGGTTACACAGTCAACATACCCCCGCGCGGCAAACGACGTGCGTATACGCTCGCGCTGTGCGTGGCCATGCCTGCCCCCTGCCCTGAGGTGGTCTGGGAGCTGGGTGCCGCCGATGGACATCATAGCACGCTGTGACGTCGGAATGTTGTCTATGCCATACATGCGCATTACTTCTTCGGCAATGTCGGCCTCGATGCGCACATCAGCCCGCCATGAAGGGGGCTCTACTGAACGCAAACCGTCACTGCCCTGACCATGCTGCACAGCAAACCCAAGCGATGTTAGCATCAGGTCTATGCGAGTATCATCAATCTCAATTCCAAGAAGCGATCGCACCCGAGCATAGCTCACGTGGATTGGATCTGGCTGCTGGGCCTGACCGCCAATTTCTGTGCGTGCTTCTGCTGTGCCCCCTGCCAATTCGCATAGCATTGCTACTGCAAGGTCTGCCGCTGCGCGCACGCCAGAGGGGTCTACGCCGCGCTCAAACCTGTATGATGCATCGGTGCTGAGACCGAGTTTCTTTGCGGTTCTGCGAATTGATGTTGGGTTGAAGTATGCAGACTCCACAACAACAGATGTTGTTGCTTCATCGATCTCCGAGTTTTGTCCACCCATAACTCCTGCCACTGCCACCGGACGCTCGGCGTCGCAGATCAGCAGCATGTCGGCATCGAGCTTATGCTCTTTGCCGTCGAGCAGTGTTGTTGACGTTTCCGCTGTATGGGGCTTGCGGACAACGATCTTGTCACCGTTGATTTTGCCTGCATCAAATGCGTGAAGGGGCTGCCCCATCTCCATATTGATGTAGTTCGTGATATCAACGATCACATTACGCGGACGAAGTCCGAGCGCAACAAGCCGGTCTTTAAGCCACTGCGGGCTCTCGACTGCCTTTACACCAGTAACAACATGCGCGATGTAATGCGGGCACAGATCCTGCGCATCAACGCGCACCGCAACAGCATGCTCACCAGCGCTTGATTGCGTAGCAGCCTCACGCGGCATTGGCACACGCACATTGGCGCCGTCGTACACCGCAGCATAGGCAGCCAGCTCGCGAGCAATCCCCACGTGCGACAAACAATCTGCCCTATTCGGCGTGATTGCGATGTCGTAGATCACATCATCAATACCAAGTGCTTCGGCAAGGGGCTGACCAATCGTGAGATCATCACGCAGCACCCAGATTCCGGAAGCATCTTCTCCAAGGTTCAATTCTGCCTGTGAGCAAATCATCCCTTGCGATGTAATCCCTCGCAGGGGGCGCTCTTCGATGGCAAATCCGGCAGAAGGAACAACGGCGCCAATAAGAGCCACCGGCACGGTTTGTCCGGCAGCAACATTGGCTGCTCCGCACACAATCGTGCGCGTGCCTGCGCCAACATCCACCGTACAGACGGAGAGCTTATCTGCCTTAGGGTGTGCCTCTTTGCTAACGACCTTGCCTACCACAAAATTCTTAAGCGCAGACGACGTGTCTACCACATCTTCTACCTCAAGACCAAGGTCGGTAAGCACCCGAGAAACCCTCTCAGGCGTCCACCGATCTGCAGGCAGATCAACAAATTCACACAGCCACTTGTGCGAGACTTTCATCGTTAGAAACACTCTCCAGTAAATCGAGACAAAGATAGTCGCAGCAATAGGATAGCGTCAGTTGGAGTTTTGCACAAGGACCAATTACGAATGACCAATTACGAATTACTGGTTACTGGTTACTGGTTACTGGTTACGGATTACGGATTACGGATGACAAATGACGAATTACAAATGACGAATTAACTTAGGGGCGACCCAATCTGGTCGCCCAATCAAATCGAACCCAGATTTGCGTAGCCCCAAAACGAAAAAAGCCCGAGTGATTGATCACTCAGGCTTTCGTGTTGTCGCTAAGCTTGGTGACACATCTAACCAAATCACATTTTGGCATGGGCCGGTTGTCAATTCGCACATGTACATAGATAGTTCCCTACCAGATCGGAGTCATACTGACCATCCCTTTAGCCTTCATCACCGGGCTGATGTAGCAGTATGCTCTGCGCGCATCATTATGAAGTGTCTAAGGCGACCTACACCAAGTGTTTATCTCGCCTTAGGTAAACCTCATCAAACCGATCCTCATAATCCTTGATTTCTGTTTTCATCCATAGATCCCAGTAGGTAAAATACAATCCATAATTACCCTTGAAAAGTTCGTGGTGCATGTTATGGTGAGTAGAGGTTGTTTTCAGTTTAAGCAGCGGAATTCTTAACCATTTTCGCGTATAGATTTCATATCCTAAATGTGCCACAACATTGTTGATCAAGTCTAAGGTTTGCCAAAGAAACAACATTGGCCAATAAATTGGAATTATCATCGGCAGAAGAAGGAATGGAAGAAATTCAAGTAAATTTTCTAAAGGATGAAAAGAAAAAATAGTTAGCGGAGAAGGATCTGTGCTTTTATGATGTGTTTTATGAACCCAGCGGTATATCTTCGGATGATGCATGAGTCGGTGTGTCCAATAGAAATAGGCGTCATAGAAGAATATGAGAAAAAATATTTGAGCGCTACCCCATATTGCTCCGTACGCATTGAAATCCGAATAAAGTCTCATATATCCCCACTGGTCAAGCAAAGTAATGCAAGCTGTGAGAAGTCCAGCGAGTAGAATTGAACCCAGTGAGAATAGAATATCGTGTCTAAAAAAGTGCGCTCTACCCTCGCTTCGAGGTTGTATTCTCCGCCAACGCCATACCTTTTTTAAGAAAACCCAGACAATACCAAAAACGGCAATTCCAAAGAACAGATACAAACACAAGTTGAAAAGGGACTCTTGTAGCGCAAGAGCAAAGAAAACTTCAATGGTAGCCATAGACCCACAGTAGTTGTTATCAGCTTCAATCATGATGCAAACATATCAGTATTCACATGGGTGGGAATGAGTAGGGTCGATTATTTAGACCAATTCAATGTTTAGAAAATAGTGATCATGCTGCACATGTTGTGAAAGCAGACGCTGGTGGTAAATAGTTATGCTTACTGTGCGGACGCTCGTGGTTGTACATATGTAGCCATGATTTTGAGACAACATCGGATTCGTTGATCGAATGAAATACCTCTGCATTGAGAACTTCCGTCCGATACGTGCCGACGAAGCTCTCTGCAAATCCGTTCTGCCACGGTTTGCCAGGTTGAATGTTGGCAAGCGTAATGTTTCGGCGCTGTGCCCAGCGTTGAATGGTAAAAGAGCTAAACTGACCTCCATTGTCTGATCTGATGAAGCCAGGACTGCCATGCTTGGCAACCAGTTCGTCAAGAACATTCTCTAGGTCAACTGCCTTGAACGAGGGTGCAACACGAATGGCTAAGCCAAATGCCGTGGCTTCGTCCTTGACGAGCAGTGCCATGAATCGCCGTCCATTGATGAGCCTGTCTTCAGCAAAGTCCATGCACCAGACATCATGTGGCCGCACTGCCACGGGATTGACTCTCTGCTGGCGGCGGATCTTCTTGCGACGCCTTCGCCACTGTGCTGCATAGCCTGACTGCCGATACACGCGCCGTAGT